>NZ_CP011391.1:1271243-2542486 GCF_001564455.1 Faecalibaculum rodentium | reverse complement strand
GCATTTGTTCCTTTCCAGCGGTTTGCGTTTCCTATTCATTATACAAAAAAGCAGTTCGTAATCAGGTTTTCCCGGGGAAAACTTTTCCGGGAATGGGGCTTTTTTTCTCCCCATGGGGATAACCGGGTAGAAGTGCCTGACAGTTTTTCCCCCTTCCCCCCGACTTATCCCAGCCATTTTCACTCGGAATCCCTTTTAATTGCAGGGGTTGAGTGAGTTTTCCCCCAACTTTTCCCCATCTGTAAAATATCGGGGAAAACCTTGCAGGGCATATACAGGAATCAGGGGATAATCACCGGGAATAGTCCCCGAATAATACGATAGTTCAAGTCCGCTTACTGCAGTCAGGGGAAAACTATGGGGAAAACAATTAAAAGATGGGGAAAACCAGGGAATAAAATCTGCAAACTGTGTCCTATTTTATTCTAGTATTGGGGATACTGCATATATATTAAGGTAGTGAATGACGAGCCGTGATCCCGGACTCGCGTATTTTTTCCCTTTTTGTTTGACAGAGAACATTGACAGTGCATATAATCATGAAGCAATCTTATGTGACTAGAAGCAAGGGCAGACCGGGGGTGTAGACGAATGAAAAGAACATATCAGCCGAGCAAAATCAAGCATCAGAGAACGCATGGGTTCCGCGCCCGCATGGCAACAGTCGGCGGTCGCCGGGTACTTTCCCGCAGACGTGCGAAAGGCAGAAAAGTATTATCCGCATAGAAATCACCGGAAGGTGATTTTTTTGCGATTGGCAGAATCAGAATGAAAAAAGCAGACAGAATTTTAAAAAACCGGGAGTTTTCCTCCATCATTTCCCAGCGGCATATCGTCAAAACGCCATCCTTCATCCTCTACTGGCAGCCAAGGGCAGGAAAGAGGGCCAGAGTCGGCATTTCAGTGGGAAAGAAACTCGGCAATGCAGTCCACCGGAATCTTGTCAAGCGGCAGGTACGTTCCATGGTGGATTGCATATTTCAATTCGATGAGGACTATGATACGATTTTAATCATCCGGCCTGTTTACGCCCGGCACTCCTATCAGGAAAACCTGGAAGAACTCCGGAGTGCCAGAAAACGTCTCGGCCAGACTAACCGAAACAAAAAAAGGGGGAACCGCAACTATGCGCAGTAAATGGAAGATTCTCTTTCTTTGCGGATTTGTCCTCATGGGGCTGGCAGGCTGTTCAGCACCCCGGGGTACAGACGGAAAGACCAAAGTAGACCAGATCATTGCAAGTGAAAAAATTGAAATTCCGAAGAGTCAGGTCAATACCACCGAAATCGGTGATGAAACACTGAAAAAGGAATACGGCAAACTCAAAGACAGTGACACGATCACGATCGAACCCACCGGCTTTGGAGCAACGTTGTCGCAGAGCTGGTTCGACGGCCTCATTGTGTGGCCGATCGCCCAGCTGATCAACGTATTCGCCAGCTGGACGGATGCCGGTGTCGGCATCATTCTGGCGACGCTGCTCATTCAGCTCGTTGTGTTCGCATTCACGTATAAATCCCAGCTGGCTTCCCAGCGGATGCAGGAAATTCAGCCTGAGCTGACCAGAATCCAGAACAAATACAAAGACAAGACAGACGACCGGTCCCGGATGCTGATGGCGCAGGAGACCCAGAAGATTTACCAGAAGTACGACATCCATCCCTTTGGGACCATTCTGGTGACCTTCATACAGCTGCCAATCATGATGGGCATGTATTATGCCACCATGCGGGCCAGTGCAGTCGTCTATGGATCTTTCCTCGGAATGTCTCTGTCGGAAACCCCGATCGAAGCATTCAAGAGCCTGGGAACCGGCAGTGTGCAATGGGGCCCGATCATCATTTATCTGCTTATGATCGTCATGCAGATCGTGTCCCTGAAACTTCCGCAGTGGCTGAAAAAGTACGATGACAAGAAAAACGGAGTCCGCCGGAAGAAATATCTCAAGGAAAACGACAACCCCATGGCCAGCACCATGAACATGACCATGTACTTCACCACAGCCATGATTGCCTTCATGTACCTGTCCTGGCCCATTGCCATGTCTTTCTACTGGTTTGTGTCCAGCTGTGTCAGATCTCTCATGCAGCTGTATATGCATTTCGTTCTGATGAAGAAGCAGCAGAAGAAAGCTGCGTAGCGAATCGAAAGAGGGAACAGTATGGAGTTTTCCAGATTTACAGGCAAGACGCTGGAAGAAGCCCTGCAGGCGGCCGCCGCAGACAAAGAGTGTTCTGTCGAGGAACTTGCCTATACAGTGACGGAAGAAAAAGCCGGATTTCTCGGTATAGGACGAACGGTGGAAGTGGAAGTCTGGTGTGAGAAAGATGTCCGGACATTCATCCGCGACTATATCCAGACGTACTTTGAGAATGCCGGCCTGGATGGAACAACAGAAATCGAACAGGACAAAGACGGATTCTACCGGATCACGGTGGATACTGCCAACAATGCCATTCTCATCGGAAGAGCCGGCAAGAGCCTCCAGGCATTCAACCGCCTGGTCAAATCCGCTGTCTCTGCACAGTTCAGAAAAAGAATCCGTCTCCTGATCGATGTGAACGGTTATAAACAGGACCGCTATGAAAAGCTGACCAGAATGGCCATCCGACAGGCCAGGGATGTCAGACGGACAAAGGTGGATGCAGTCCTGGATCCGATGCCTGCCGACGAACGGAAAGTCATTCACAATGCACTGGCTGATATGAAGGACATCTCCACAAAAAGCGAGGGAGAAGGAGCAGCAAGACGGCTTCATATTCTCTATACGCCCGGCAAGGAAACAGAATAACACGAACGGGAGACACTCCCGTTTTTTCTGTTGATGACAAATGCTCAGGCTGCCTGCCAGAGCCGAACTATACGATTCATAGTGCAAAGGAGTATAACAGATGAAAATCATAGCAGGACTGGGAAATCCAGGGACAAAATATGAAAACACCCGGCACAATGCCGGATTTATGGCTGTGGATGAGCTGGCAGACCGGCTGAGTCTGGTTTTTTCACAGGAGAAATTTTCGAGCCAGTTTGCTAAAGGCAAAATCAACGGCGAAGATGTGGTGCTGCTGAAGCCGCAGACCTATATGAATGACTCGGGAATCGCGCTGCGGCAGTGCCTGGATTACTACAAGGCCTCTCCCCAGGATGTGGTGATTCTCTATGATGATGTTGATTTGCCTGTGGGAAAAATCAGAATACGCCAGAAAGGGAGCGCTGGCGGACATAATGGAGTAAAAAGCGTCATACACTGCATATTTACGAATGAATTTGACAGAATACGCATTGGAATCGGCAAAGATCCGCAAATTCCGATGATTGGCTGGGTCCTGGGCAAGTTCCCTTCCGAACAGAAGCAGGATCTTCAGACCGCTTTGGATGCTGCCGCAAAAGCAGCTGAAGACATCATCCTGAATGGAACCATGCATGCCATGAACAGTTACAACGCAAAAAAGGTATGATTTGCCCATGACACAGGAAATTCGAGACTGGCTCAAACACAACCCTGCTGTCCATGCACTCATGGACGGAGAAAACAGGCTTGGGAATCTGTTTCCCATGGAAGAAGCACTGGTCCTTGCCAGTGCCTTTTCTGCTGACAGAAAAACCCGGATCATCATAAAGAAAGACCGCTATGCGGCACAGCAGCTGTATGCAAGACTCAATCCGCTGGTGGAGGATGTGCTGCTGTTTACCAGCGACGAAAGTCTGCGGGTACAGGAAATCGCTTCCAGTCCCGAGGAGAAGGAAGAACAGCTGGATGTGCTGCAGCAGCTGGCAACTGATGAAAAACCACGTCTGATCATCACGAACACAGCCGGCTTTCTGCGCTTTCTTCCGGACAAAGACCTGTTTGCTTCCCTGATTTTTGACCTGAAACCGGGAATGGAACTGGATATGGCGTCCCTGAAAAAAGCGCTCAACAGAGCCGGATATTCAAAGGTGAATTATGTGGACCGTCCTCTGACCTACGCAAGCCGGGGAGGAATCGTGGATATATTCACGCTGGAATACGATCATCCGGTCCGGATCGAGTTTTTTGACACAGAAATCGACTCAATCCGTTTCTTCGATGAGAATTCACAGCGTACCATTCATACCACGGACTGCGTAAGAATCGTTCCGGCCACCGATCTGCTGTTCACAGAGAATCAGCTGGCTGAAATAGAAACAAAAGCCCGGGACCTTCTGAAAACTGCAGTGGCCCGTCTGGATGAGGAAGCGGCCCGGAGCCTCACGGAACAGGTGGAGGAAGACCTTCGGGGGCTGCGGACATATGACACTGCTGCCAGTCTGTACAGGATGTTTTCCCTGACATCTGCAGCCAGTCTGCTGGATTACGTCCCGGGAACTGTCATTCTCTCCAGCGAAGAAGAAGTGTTCCTGGCGGAGAAAAAGATTCGCACCGAAAATACTGCCTTTGTGCAGGAACTGGTGACAGAAAACCGTAGTCTTCCGGTCTATACACTGTTTCATGATCTGGTGACTCTTGAAAAACAGCGGCCGTTCCAGGTCATTCATCAGTTTGAAGACCTGAAGGATCCCATTGTGTCCGGAATCCGGCCTGTGGATGAAGTCCGGGAGCCACTGGATATTTTTCTGAAGAACATGCGGGAACAGACCTGGTTTGCCGTCAGTGACACAGAGGCAAAGCTGCTGAAAGACCGCGCCGAAGGCAGGAAAATCCGCCGGGTCGAGGGCTGGTATTACGAAGGATTCAGAACGGAAGACTTCGATGTGTATACGTCCCGGGAACTGTTTTCCAAGCCTGTCCGTCACCATCGGTATCAGAAGACGTTCAAGGAAGGACAGATGCTCTCCAATGTCCTGGAACTGGAGCCGGGAGACTATGTAGTGCACAGTCAGTATGGAATCGGGCAGTATCTTGGAACCGTGCAGCGGACGCAGAAAGGCCGCATTCAGGATTATCTGCATATTGCCTACAGGGGACAGGACGAACTGTTTGTTCCTCTGGCGCAGTTCCAGCTCGTCCGCAAGTACATCTCCAAGGAAGGGACTGGTGTCAGGCTGTCTCAGCTTGGATCCGGCCAGTGGCAGAAAACCCGGGAACGAGTCAGTCAGAAGGTCGAGGAAATCGCAGGACGGCTGGTGGAGCTGTATGCCGAGAGAAATGAAGAGATCGGCTTTGCCTTTCCGAAGGATGACGCCCTGCAGGTGGAGTTTGATGAGGCATTTCCCTACACGCCAACCCCGGACCAGCTCCAGGCAACGGCGGAGATCAAGGCAGAAATGGAAAAAGCCAAGCCGATGGATCACCTTTTGTGCGGGGATGTGGGATTTGGAAAAACAGAAGTGGCGATGCGCTGTGCCTTCAAGGCCATCGAAAGCGGAAAACAGGTGGCGTTCCTTTGTCCGACCACCGTACTGGCACTGCAGCATTACAAGACCCTGGAAAAACGGTTCGAATACACAGGGGCAAGAATTGAGATGGTGAGCCGGTTTACCCCGGAAAAAAAGCTGAAGGAAATCCGAAAGGGACTGAAGGATGGAACGGTGGATATCGTGGTGGGCACCCACAAACTGCTGTCGAAAACCATTCAGTACAAAGACCTGGGATTCCTGATCATTGACGAGGAGCAGCGGTTCGGGGTGGAGCACAAGGAAAAAATCAAGGAGATGAAAAACTCAATTGACGTCCTGTCACTGTCCGCCACCCCCATTCCCAGAACTCTGCAGATGTCGCTGATCGGCGTGCGGACCATTTCCCAGCTCAATACACCGCCGGCACACCGTCATCCCATTCAGACATATGTCATGGAGAAACGGAGCACGGTGGTGCAGGAAGTCATTGCCCGGGAACTGGCCAGGGATGGACAGGTGTTCTATCTCTACAATCATGTATCGAACATCAACGCCGTGGCTGCCCACCTGCAGGCACAGTTTCCCGATGCACCGGTCGGCGTCGCGCATGGCCGGATGAGCCGGGATGACATTGAGCAGGTGATGCTGGATTTTGCCAAGGGGAAATATAAGATCCTGGTCTGCACGACCATCATTGAAACGGGCCTGGATATAGAAAATGCCAATACCATGATCATCGAAGATGCCGATCATTTCGGTCTGTCCCAGCTCTACCAGATCCGGGGACGGGTGGGGCGCAGAGACAGGATCGCCTATTGTTATCTCATGGTGCAGCCCAGGAAGCAGATCACGGAACAGGCCGCAAAACGGCTGCGGTCCATCCGGGAATTCACGCAGCTGGGATCGGGGTACAAGATTGCCATGCGGGATCTGACCATCCGGGGTGCTGGCGACATGTTGGGACCGCAGCAGGCCGGGTTCATCGACCAGGTCGGTCTGGATCTGTATCTGGAGATGCTGTCCGAGGCGATTGCCCGCAAACAGGGAAGAATGCCTGTGAAAAAAGAACCGGAGAAGTCGGCGGCCATCAGCATTGGGGGATATATTCCGGCGGGATTCACCGACAATGACGGGGACAAACTGGCTCTGTATCAGGAAATCCGGGATGCAAAAACACCGCAGCAGCTGGAGGCCTGTGAAAGCCGCGTGACGGATCTCTTTGGACGGATCCCGAAAGATGTCATGGAGCTGTTCGAACAGAGGCGGCTGGATCTCTTTGTCATGCAGCCAGGCGTGGCGGGTCTGAAAGAAACACCGGCTGCCTATGTCGTGACGATGGATGCCGCCTGGTCTGGCAGTGTGGATGGGCGCAGGCTGTTTGAGGAGGTCTCGGCCCTGTCCAGACAGGTGAAGCTGCGGATGAAAAGCGGTCAGATAGAAATCCTGGTGGATCGCAAGAGCCGTCGGCCGGTACACCTGCTGCTGGAGCTTTCGAAGCTCCTGATGCAGGACTCGCTGAAAAAAACCGCGAAAGGAGAATAATATGAGACTGGACAAATATCTGAAAACGGCCCGGATCCTGAAACGCCGGGAAGCGGCAAAGGAGCTGGCTCTGCAGGGGCGCATCACGGTGAATGGCCGCCGCGCAAAGCCGGGCACAGAGGTGGAGACCGGAGATATGCTGGTGCTGGAATTCGGAAACAGGCGTCTGACTGTACGGATCCTGGATGTGAAGAAACAGGTATCCAAAGCTGCAGCGGCTCTGCTGTTTGAAGTGGTGGAAGAAACCAGGATCGAAAATCGGAGGACGCCGGGGGATGAAGGAGACTCTGGTGAAAACAGTTGATGTGGTCTGCGGCGCGCTGATCCGGAACGGAAAGGTGATGATTGCCCGCCGGGTTTCAGATGTGTCCGGGGGCTGGTATGAATTTCCGGGAGGGAAAGTGGAGCCGGGAGAAACCGGTCCGGA
Source organism: Faecalibaculum rodentium (assembly GCF_001564455.1). Classification (GTDB taxonomy): domain Bacteria; phylum Bacillota_I; class Bacilli_A; order Erysipelotrichales; family Erysipelotrichaceae; genus Faecalibaculum; species Faecalibaculum rodentium. The sequence goes on along the minus strand of NZ_CP011391.1, from coordinate 2,535,198 downwards.
GGCACTGAAACGGGAATGGCAGGAGGAACTGGGGATGGAAATCACGGATATCCAGTGGCTTGCCGACGGAGAGGACCGGCAGCCGGATGGACTGATCCGTCTTCGGTGCTATACCTGCACGAGTACACAGGACCCGGAACTGCGTGTACATGATGACATGGTCTGGACGACACCCGATCATATTTATGACTGGCATTTCTTTGAGTCCGACCGTCATCTGGTTGAGGCGCTGAAGCGCAGGATGGAAGGCGATGCGCTGCATCGGCAGACAGGACCGCAGGGTGATGCCGGGTAGTAACCTGAATGAGCCCCGGGTTCTGCGGGATCCAGTGCATGGATATATCCATATCACCAGTCCCGTGATCTGGAGACTGCTGGATACCCCGGAATTTCAGAGACTGCGGCGGATCCGGCAGCTGGGCGGTGTGTTCCAGGTGTATCACACAGCGGAGCATTCCCGGTTTTCCCATTCTCTGGGGGTGTATGAGATTGTCCGCAGGATGACGGAGGAAGTGCCTGATATCGGTGGATCTCTGTCCCGGCAGGAGAAACTGGTTGTCCTGTGTGCGGCACTGCTGCATGATGTCGGTCACGGGCCGTACTCCCATTCCTTTGAACGTCTGTCTCACTGTTCTCATGAGCAGATGACCATGCGTCTGATTCTCGAGAATACAGACATACACACGGTGCTGGCGGAAGCGGACCCGTCTCTCCCTGCACAGGTTGCGGCGGTCATTCAGGGGACCTGCCCCAATCCGCTGTTATGTGACCTGATTTCCAGTCAGCTGGATGCGGACCGGATGGATTATCTGCTGCGGGATGCCTATGAGACGGGTACCAGTTACGGGACATTTGATCTGGAGCGCATTCTTCGCTGTCTGCGGGTCAAAAACGGACGCCTGTGCATCAAGGAAAGCGGCATGCATTCGGTGGAGGACTATATCATGGCCAGATATCATATGTACTGGCAGGTGTATCTTCACCCGGTCGCCAGAGCCTATGAAGTGATGCTGCAGCTGTTTTTTGACCGCTACAGTGAGGTTCGAAGCCAGCTGAAAATCGACCTTCTGGAAAATGTCTTCCGTCTTTCGGAACTGACCTGTTTTCTGGAACTGGATGATTACCGGCTGGTGACCGGGCTGCAGCAGGCGTCAGTGTCCGATGACCGGATCCTGGCAGATCTGGCTGACCGGCTGCTGAACAGACGGCTGTTTGACTGGATCGAAGAACCGGATCCTTCTCAGGAATTTCAGATCCGTCAGCGGCTGGAACAGGCCGGGCTGCCGACTTTGTTTTATCTCCGGGAGGATGTATCCGGGAGCAAGGTCTATCTTCCCTACCATGAAGACCGGGCACAGATCCGGGTACTGTGTGCAGATGGCGAAGTCCGGAACCTGTCACATCAAAGTGCCATTGTCAGTGCACTGGATACCATGAAACCCTCTGTCTCCAGACGTCTGTATTTTCCAAAGGAAGCAGGCCTCTGTCTGCAGAATGAAGCTGCAGGAGGGAAAAATGATTGAAATCAAAGCGGAGCATGGTACGATACTAGCGCCATGTCAGACATTCGTTTTATAAAGGGAGATACCCTTCTGTTTCAGGGACCCGGACATCTGGAAGAACTCCCGGACGGTCTTCAGATAGAGTTTGAGAGTCCTGATTTCAGTCAGACCTGGATTCTTGGAAAGAAGCGGCTGGAAATCGTTTCCAGAACAGAAATGACAGTCCGGATGCAGCTGCGGGACGGAGAACACTGTCCGGTGCACATTGACAGTCCCTGGGGCTGCATGGAAACCACAGCTGTTGTCCGCAGGCTTGAGATTGCCGACGGGCAGGCAGAAGCGGTATATGAGCTGGAAGGAGACGTGCATCGGTTCCGGCTGGAATGGACAAAGGAGTGACGAGGATGGAATCAGCGGATACAAAACTCAGAAATGCGGTCAGTGAGGCCCTGAAGCAGGCATTTGACCTGGACAAGCCTGCAGACGAGATTGTCATTGAGACACCGAGAAGCAGGGAACACGGAGATTTTGCGGCGAATACAGCGATGCAGCTGGCACGTGTCCTGCGCAGGAACCCGCGGCAGATTGCCGAAGCACTGGCACAGGCTGTGGACAGGGAGAAGTACGGGATTCAGTCCGTGGAGGTCGCCGGACCGGGATTTCTGAATTTCACCATGGCACAGGATTCGTTTGCGGCAGCGGTCGGTCAGATCCTTCGGGAAAAATCCGATTACGGCAACGGTGCTCCCAATGGCATCCGCGTGAATCTTGAGTATGTATCGGCCAATCCCACCGGTTCGCTGCACCTTGGTCATGCAAGAGGCGCTGCCTGGGGTGATTCCGTGAGCCGGATCATGAAAAAAGCCGGATATGATGTGACCCGGGAGTATTACGTCAATGATGCGGGAAACCAGATTGCCAACCTGGCCAGATCCCTGCAGGCGCGGTATCGCCAGGCCCTGGGTCTCGAAGCGGAAATTGGCGAGGACGGGTATCTGGGAGAAGACATCCGTCTCAAGGGCAAAGAGCTTGCAGATGCCTATGGGGATGTTTATATAGAAGAGACGCCGGAAAATCTGGATTTTTTCCGCAGGGAAGGAATTTCCTTTGAACTGGATAAAATCCGCCGGGATCTGAATGATTACCGTGTGGGCTTCGATGTGTGGAGCAGTGAACAGACCATCCGGGATGCCGGACTGGTGGACAACGTTCTGGCTCGTCTGAAGGAAACGGATCAGAGTTACGAACAGGATGGAGCCACCTGGTTTGCCTCGACCCGCTATGGGGATGACAAGGACCGTGTGCTTCGGAAACAGGATGGATCCCTGACCTATCTCGTTCCGGATCTGGCCTATCACGATACCAAATACGGGCGTGAGTATGATGAAATCATTGATTTCTTCGGGGCAGATCACCATGGGTATGTTACCCGTCTGAAGGCTGGCATGCAGGCACTGGGCAATGACCCGGAAAAGCTGCATGTGGATATCATTCAGATGGTCCGGCTGGTCAACGACGGGGAAGAAATGAAGATGTCCAAGCGTCTGGGAAATGCCACCACGATCCGCGAACTCTGCGAACGTGTGGGCGTGGACGCAGCGCGATACTTTTTTGTGCAGCGGGCTCTGGATTCACATCTGGATTTCGATATGGAACTGGCTGCCCGAAAATCCAATGAGAACCCGGTTTACTACGCACAGTATGCACATGCCCGGATGTGTTCCATTGCCAAAGGAGCCAGGGGCCTGGAACCTGCAGAAGATGTCACGGGTCTTGAGCACGAAAAGGAACTTGCCCTGATGAAGGTTCTGACCGAATTCCCCAAAGTGGTGCAGGATGCAGCAAGAACCAGACAGGTGCATAAAATCGTACACTACATACAGAATCTGGCTTCGCATTTTCACAGCTTCTACAATGCCTGCAAGGTCATTGACCCCGATGCACCCGAACTGTCGGCAAAGCGGCTTGCCCTGGTGAATGCAGCCAGGATCGTCCTCGCAGAGGCTCTGACTCTTATTGGCGTCAACGCGCCGGAAACGATGTGAACATTCAAGGAGGTTTCCATGAAGAAATCAATGACCGAGACAGCCTATGACATTCTGTCAAAATCCGAAGGACCCCAGTCGTTCATTGAACTGTGGTCCAGTGTGGTCCGGGATATGGGCCTGACCCCGTCCCAGGCTGACAATCAGATTGCACAGTTTTATACGGATCTGTCCATGGATGGACGCTTCTTCAGTCTTGCCGGAAACCGCTGGGATCTGAAATCCAGATACTCTTCGGCAGAAAGCAATGTGGATACAGATTCGCTGTCCGTGGAAGACGACGAAGAGGAAGAATCCGAAAAAGAGGACCTGGGAGAAGAATAACCACCGGGAATCGTTTCGGAAGCCACTCTGCATGCAGACGGAACAGACAATCAACCGACCAGCCTGGCTGCAGACTGGTCTTTTTTTGAGAGCATTCCGGAAGAGGCGACAGAGAGGAATCGCGGCAGTTCTCTGTCTTTTGACGTATCATATTGACGTATCATAAAGGAAAGCAGGCAGAGTTGTGTCCATCAACACTTGTTATGAGTGTATTCTGATATATATACCCAGTTTGAAACCGGTCTGTATCGGGCAGCCGGCATGGAAAGGAGTGTGGTCTGGTGTTTACAGCCATACGCTATGTGATCAGGGAAAATTTCAGCAACCTTTACAGGATCTACAGTATATCCAAATATGAGCTCCTGGCAGATATGCGGGATTCCAAATTCGGGATTGTCTGGAACTTTCTGTCTCCGGCCATCCAGGTTCTCACCTACTGGCTGATTTTCGGCATTGCCTGGAACCGCAAGCCGGTGGAAGTGAATGGAATCACTGTCTCCTATCTGCCCTGGCTGGTGGTGGGCTATGCCTGCTGGTGGTTTGTGCAGCCATGCATCACCAATGGATGCAATGCCATTTTCTCGAAGGTCAACGTGATTACAAAGATGAAGTTCCCTGTCTCTGTCCTGCCGGCAACGGTGATCTGCAAGGAGTTCTTCAATCATGGATGCATGCTGGTGATCGCGCTGATCACGCTGCTGGCCTGCGGCTACTACCCGCAGTGGTGGTGGATTTCAATCCTGTACTATATTTTTGCGGCTTTCTGCTTTGTGGAGGCAGTGGCCCTGATCCTCTCTGTTCTCACCATGCTGTGGCGGGATATCCGGAAACTCGTTGTGTCACTCACACGAATGCTCATGTATTTCTCTCCCATTATCTGGGACTGCCAGTTTGGTGCACATGTGCCCTTTGCCCGGTACATCAATCTGATCATGAAACTCAATCCGGTATACTATCTTGTCAACGGCTACCGGGAATCCATTTTTTACCACAAATTCTTCTGGAATCATCCGGCACAGACTCTGTGTTTCTGGGTCATTGTCCTGGTTCTCTTTGCCATCGGATGCATGCTGATGTACAAATTCAAGAAGAAATTCATCGATTTGATATAGGAGACATGCCATGGATGCAGATATTGCAGTACGCGCCACAAACGTGTCGAAAATCTATGATCTGAGAAACAAGGACAATCAGCACCGCACGGATTCTTCCCGCTTCTATGCACTGAAGGACGTCTCCTTCGAAGTGAAGAAAGGAGATGTCGTGGGGATCCTGGGAACCAACGGCTCCGGGAAATCCACCCTGTCCCTGCTTCTGTCCGGCATTTCGGATATCGATTCCGGAACCATTGAAATCAATGGTGAGCAGAGCCTGGTTGCAATCAATACAGGTCTGAACAACCAGCTGACGGGGCTGGAGAACATAAAAGTGAAGGGTGCCCTTCTCGGACTCAAAAAGAAGCGAATCGAGGAAATCACGCAGGATGTGATCAATTTCGCGGAAATCGGGGATTTTCTGTATCAGCCCGTCAAGAAATATTCTTCCGGCATGAAATCCCGTCTGGGGTTTGCGATTTCCCTGGCGCTCAACCCCGATATTTTCATTGTGGATGAAGCCCTGTCTGTCGGGGACCGGGGATTTGCAAAAAAATGCATGGACCGGATGATGCAGCTGCGCGATGATGAGGGAAAAACCATATTCTTCATTTCCCATTCCCTTGACCAGGTCAAAAACTTCTGCACCACAGGGATGTGGATCGAAGGAGGCTCTCTGGTGGAGATGGGTCCCGTGAATGAAGTGGCGGGACACTATTCGGAGTATGTGGAAAAGATGAATGCCATGAAGGGTCCGGAAAAGCGGAAGTTTCTGGATGAGAAATTCAGGAAGAGACTCCTGCCGAAGGAAGAGAAAAAAAGCTGGTGGAAACGCCTGGTTTCATGAACCGGCTGAAAAAAAGAGGGACAGCGGCACTGGCTGCTGCCCTGTTTTTCGGTTATCTTTCAGCCATACTCTTCCAGATTCCTCGACTGTCAGTCATATCCCCGCGATACCTGGAGCAAACACCCCTGCGTCCGCAGCAGGCTGCAGCATTTGAGGCCGAGGCAAGACAAAAACAGAAAGAGGGGCGCATTCCGGTGTATTATTCTCATCGCGGGGACTCCATCGATCATGTGGAGCATACCTGGTCATCTTACGATGCAGCGATCCGGAAGGGATCGGGAAATATTGAGCAGGATCTGGTGCTGTCGAAAGACGGGACGCTGTATGTGAGTCATGACGAAAACGCCCTCCGGATCACAGGTGTGAATCAGGAATACCGAAACATGACCGACCGGCAGATACAGACCCTGCGCACAGCCAATGGGGAGCAGATTCACTCCCTGGAGGATGTGTTTGGAAGATATGGAAAGACCGTCCACTATATCGTGGAAGTCCGTCCTGTCCAGGAAGAAGTCGTAAAATTCATTGAAATTGTTAAAACCTGCGGGATGGAGGAAAATATAACTGTACAATGCAAAGATGCTGCCCTGATCCGCGAACTGCGGAACGCATTTCCCCGAATGCCGGTGCTGTATCTGGCCATGGATCTGAATGATGTGCAGCTGGGACTCACTGATCCCGATATCGATATCGTGTCCGTGAACCGGAAATGGATCAGCTCGGAGATGGGAGAATGGATCCATTCATACAGAAAACTGTATTCAGTCTGGACACTGGACACGGAAGAAGAGATACGCCGGGCGCAGGCAGCGGGCGTGGATATATTTTTCAGCGATGACACAGCCCTCGCACAAAGAATGACAAGGAGAGACACACCATGAAAAAAGTGATCACATACGGAACCTTCGATCTGTTCCATATCGGACATCTGAATCTGCTGAGGCGGGCAAGAGAACTGGGGGATTACCTGATTGTGGGTGTTTCCAGTGACGCCTTCAATGCCATCAAAGGCAAGAAATGCCAGATCAGCGATCGGGACCGGATGGAAATCGTAAAAGCCATCCGCTATGTGGATGAAGTGATTCCCGAAACCAGCTGGGACCAGAAGGTCAGGGATATCCAGGACCATGATGTGGATGTATTTGTCATGGGAGACGACTGGAAGGGCAGGTTCGATGACCTGAAGGAGTACTGTGACGTGGTATATCTGCCGCGCACAGAAGGCATCAGCACGACGCAGTTGAAGGATGAGCTGGGAAGCAGGCAGGAAAACGCCGGTCAGGGGACTGCTGGCGATGCTGATCAAGGTGGACAGGTGTCCGGTCCGCAGGAGATGTGGGCAGAATGAGTTCAATAAAAAAGACCTGGAAAGCCATCCGCAGGAATTTCCGGAGTTTCCGGAAAAACAGAGCCTACCGGGCCAGATTTCACTTCACCCGATACTATGAAAAGGAACCCATTGACGAAAAGACGATTTTTTTTGAATCCTACAGCGCCAACAACTTTTCAGGAAATGTGTTCTATATCTATAAAGCCATTGCGGATGATCCGCGTCTGAAGGAATACCGGAAGGTCATTGCCTGCAACAGAAAAAACCATGCGGAGGTGCAGTCTTTTCTGGAATTCCACGGGTTTACCGATTTTGAACTGGTGGAAGTGCATTCCCATGAATACTGCCGGGCCATTGCCACGGCAAAATATCTGTTCAACAATTCCACCCTCCCGGTGTATTTCATCAAGCGTCCGGAGCAGGTGTTTTTCAACACCTGGCACGGCACGCCGCTGAAAACGCTGGGTCGATCCATCATCTCTGCTCCCAATGAAATCGGAAACACACAGAGAAACTTCTTCATGGCGGATTACCTGCTGTATCCCAATGAATTCACGTTTGAACACATGCGGGAAGACTATATGCTCAATGAGCTGTTTCCGGGGAAATACGCACTGAACGGCTACCCGAGAAACTATGTGTTTTATCAGACGTCACAGCAGGAAGCACTTCGCAGGAAACTGGAGCTGACCGACAAACAGGTCATTGCCTATATGCCCACGTGGCGAGGAACCGTCGCCAGAAGATCTGTGCAGGAACAGCTGCTGGCAGTCAGGTATTTTCTGATGGAAATCGACAAACGCCTGCGGGATGATCAGGTATTTTACGTAAACCTCCACAATTTCCTCAATGCCGAACTCGAATTTGACGGCTACAAGCACATCCTTCCGTTCCCGAAAGAATACGAAACCTATGAATTTCTGTCCATTGCAGATTGTCTTGTGACGGATTATTCCAGTGTCTTCTTCGACTTTGCCAATACAGGACGGAAAATCGTTCTCTTCGCCTATGACGAAGACGAGTACTTTGCCACGCGCGGTGTATACATTCCCTATGAGGAGCTTCCCTTCCCGAGGGCGGATACGGTACAGAAACTGATCCGGGAAATCAATGATCCTGTCACGAGACCCTATCCGGAGTTCGTGAAACGCTTCGATCCCTGGGACGATCAGGATACAGCTGCCATGATCCGGGACCAGATTTTCTTTGGAAGCAATGAACTGCATCTGATTGATGGAACAAGCTATCGCAACGGAAAACGCAATGTGCTGATTTTCGGCGGTTCCCTGGCCCAGAACGGATTGACGACTTCTTTGCGGGGGCTCCTGAATCACCTGGACACAGAGAAGTACAATTTCTTCGTCATGTTCTTCAAGCAGCGGGTGCAGAAGTACAACTATGTCATTTCTGATTTTCCCAAAGGCATATCCTATATTTCCATCCAGGGATGGAAGGACATCACCATCATGGATGCCTTCTGCCAGCTTCTGTACTACCGGTTCAACATCACATCCGGATTTGTGATGGACCACATAGACAGAATGTTCCAGAGAGAAGCAAAGAGAATTTTTGCCGGGAACCAGTTCTCGGATGTCATTCACTTCACGGGATATGAGAGAAACATTGCCGCCCTGTTCGGGCAGATGAAAGATACCCACAGTGTCATCTATGTTCATAATGACATGCGTAAGGAAAAGGACACGAGATCCAATTATCACATTCCGTCCATTCTCCGTGCCTACCGGGACTTTGACAACATTGTGGCCATCCGGGAGAGCATGGTGCCGGAAATCATGGACCTGGTTCCGGGTATTCCGCAGGACAAAATTAAAGTGGTGCACAATGTAAACAACATAGAACGCATCCTGGAAAATGCCGCGCTGCCCCTTGCCTTTGACGAAAACACGGAATCCACCCATACAGTGGAGGAAATCAGGGAAATCCTGGATGATGCGTCTGTATTCAAGTTCATTGACGTCGCCCGGTATTCACCGGAAAAAGGCCTGAAACGGCTGATTCTGGCATTCGAGGACTTCAGCCGAAATCACCCGGATTCTGCGCTGTTTGTCATAGGGGGTCATGGGGGTGAACACAGGGAACTGTGCGAGTACTGTCAGGAACATGCACTGAAGAACGTGGTCCTGATTCAGTCCCTCTCCAATCCCTTCCCGATTCTGGCAAAATGTGACTGCTTCATCCTGTCCTCGTTCTACGAAGGTCTGCCCATGTCCATCATGGAAGCCCTGATTCTGGACAAACCGGTCGTTTCCACCAACATCACCGGACCGCGGGAATTCCTGGAACAGGGATATGGTGAACTGGTGGAAGACAGTCAGCAGGGACTCTATGACGGTATGGTCAAAGCGTATGATCATGAGCTGGATCTGAAGCCGTTCGAGGCCAGGGCCTTCAATGAACAGGCGCTGCAGGAATTCTATCAGATACTGAAATGACAGCCTCTGCACAGCGCAATCCGGTCCTTGATCAGGCCAAGGGAATCGCAATCATCCTGGTCGTGACAGGTCATCTGATGTCCGGAGAAACGGGTCTGGAGAAATGGATTTATTCCTTTCACCTTCCCCTGTTCCTGGTGGTCAACGGCTGTCTTCAGTTCCTGCGTCCTTCCCGTCAGACAGTGGGACAATATGCCTGGAAAGAAACGAAAGTGCTGCTCTATCCCTTTGTGGTGTTTTCCCTCCTCAAGTCTGTCATCAATTTTTTCGTGGAGAGCGACCCGGAAGAATTCATCGATCCCATCAGCCGTTTGTTTCTGTTTTCCGGAGACGGTGCGCTGTGGTATCTGCCCGCATTCTTTCTTTCGGCTCTCCTGTTTTTCGTTCTGCACCGGTCCGGGCTTCTGAAACTGGAAGGACTGCTGTGTCTGACAACCCTCCTGTGCTCCGGCGTGATTGCCACAAATGATCCATATCAGCCGGACAGTCTGATGTTCTACGTCAATCTCATCAACCGGACGCTCGTTCTGTGTGTCTTTACGGGAATCGGCTGGTGGCTGGAACAGAGGAAGATCCTGTCTTCCCCGCTTGCCAGGACCGGGTGGCTGCTGATTGCAGCGGGTCTGGTTCTGGGGATGATGAACAGTCAGCCGGACATCCACTACTCCAGACTGGGAAATCCCATTCTGTTCTACGGATCGGCCACAGCCACATGCACAGGCATCCTGATGGTTCTCAAAACGCTGAATCTGAAAATGAAGTGGCTCTGCTGGCTGGGAAGGAATTCGCTTCTGATCTACCTCACCCATACGACATTTCACTACACGGGAATTGCCCGGTCGATCATGGAGATGTGGACCACACAATCCTGGGTCATCACAGCCGGTGCCGTGATCCTGGTCATGCTGGCGGAGATCCCAACCGTCAGACTGCTGCAGGGACCCCTGCGCATGCTGGTGCAGTACCCCTTTCAAAGAAAGAAGGCAAATTCATGAAAGTGCTTGGGCGCATCAAGAAAGCCCTGGTGCCGGTCTTCGGCTGGCTGTACCGGATATTCTGTCGTCTGATCCCGGTGGACAACAGAATGATTCTGTTTCTCGCCTTTCATGGCCGGAGCTACAACGACAATCCCCGTGCGCTGTATGAAGCCATGCGACAGGATCCCCGGTATTCCGGATACCGGTTTGTCTGGGTTCTTAGGAATCCGGGCCAGGAAACGATTCCCGGTGCTGAAACTGTCCGCTACCTTTCCCTGGGATATTTTGTCGCTGTGGCTCGGGCGAAAGTCTGGATTTTCAACTGCAAGATGCCGATGTACCTGTACAAGAAGAAAAGCCAGATCTATCTCCAGACCTGGCATGGCACACCGCTGAAAAGGCTGGGACATGACATTGAACCGGTTCCGGGGCAGCGGTTTTACCGCTCGGGTCTGACTTACGAACAGATGTGCCGGACCTATGATGTGGACTCTGAAAGATATGATGCCATGATCAGTCCCAATGCATTCTGTACCGGGGTGTTCCCGCATGCCTTTGGGATAAAGAAAGAGAAACTGATCGAGACTGGATATCCACGCAATGACTTCCTGTCCACCTATACACAGGAGGATGTCCAGCGGATCCGGGCAGACCTGAAGATACCGGAAGGAAAAAAAGTCATACTGTATGCACCCACCTGGAGGGATGACTCCTTCCAGACCTCCGGGTACACCTTCAGGCTTCAGGCGGATTTCAGGAAGTGGAAAGAGAGGCTTCCGGAGGATACAGTGGTGCTCTTCAAGCCGCATTATCTGATTGTGAATCAGCAGCAGGATGATCCGGAACTGCAGGACTTTCTGATTTCCGTTCCGGCAGATACAGACATCCGTGACCTGTATGTGGTCTCTGATGCTCTGGTGACGGATTACTCCTCGGTTTTCTTTGATTACGGAATTCTGAAGCGGCCTGTATATTTTTATATGTATGACCTGGAAGCCTACGCAGGGGATCTGCGGGGGTTTTATATGGACATAGAACAAGAGCTTCCAGGAAAAATCTATCGGACGGAAGAGTCGCTTCTGCAGGATCTGGCGGCGGGAGAATTTGATGATTCCCGCTATCCGGCGTTCACAAAACGGTATAATAACCGGGAAGACGGCCAGGCCAGCCGGCGTGTGCTTGACTGGCTGGCGGTCCGGCTTGGCCGGCATACGGCATCAGAACAGGCCGGAAACTGAACAGCGAGGCTGAAAGAAAGGAGGCACGCGCGATGGGACTGAAAAAACTGATATTGAATTTCTGCCTGCGCATCGTGGACCTTCTGACGTTCTGGATTCAGCCAGAGCCAGGCACCATTACCTTTATTTCTCTGACACACAATCGGCTGAGCAGTGATTTCGCCCTGATCGACGAACAGCTGAAGAAAGATGGTCGATGGAAAATCAATTATGATCTCATGGTGTTCCGCAAGAATCTCTGGGGTGACTTTCTGTATTTTCTCAACTGCCTTCGTCAGCTGCCGGAAATCAAGCGAAGCCAGCTCGTGATTCTCAATGACAACAATTATGTCATTTCCCACATGAAGCCACGCCATACCAAAGTCCTGCAGGTGTGGCATGCCTGCGGCGCTGTAAAGCAGTTTGGCAACCAGATCCGCCGACAGTATTCCGTCGGCAACTACGACGCAGTGCTGGCCTGTTCACCGGTATGGAAAAAGCCCTACAGCGAGGCATTTGCCATGTCGGAAAATCAGGTGAAAATCACAGGCTGTCCAAGACTGGATACACTGCTGGACGAATCTGCCATGAAGAAACGGTCGGCACGGCTCCTGAAGAAATATCCGCAGCTCCGGGACAGAAAAATCCTTCTGTATGCCCCGACGTTTCGTGGAAACATCATGGATGGCATGTACTCTGCACCGTTTTCAGCCCAGAAGCTGACCGACTGCCTGCCGGAAGACTGGATCCTGGTCTCCAAGTACCATCCCCTTCTGCGGCACTCGATCGAAATCGACGACCGGAGTCTGGATCTCTCCGGCGAGGATCTCTATACACTGATGTGGATGAGTTCGGCCATGGTTTCGGATTTCTCCTCTGTGATTTTTGATTACTCCCTCCTGATGAAACCCATGATCGCCTATGTTCCGGATCTGGAGGAGTATGCACAGACCATTGGCCTGAACATACCGTATCTCAAGGATTTTCCGGGTCCTGTCACAGTCACGGAAGAGGAAATTGCAGAAGCGGTTCAGGTTACATCACCGGAAGACATCACCAGACGCAGGAAGTTTCGTGACAAGTATTTTACACATATCGACAGGAACAATACCCGACGGGTGGTGCAGCTGATCGACGATATGATGGAACAGCCGGCACAGGATGCGGCTGCCTGATTCAGGCGGCTGTCATCCTGTGCCTTTTTCTTTTTCTGTCGGGCACGAACGGACAGAAAAAGCTCCCGGCTCCTGCACAGAGACAGAATCCGGGAGAAGAACGAGGAAGAAAACTCAGTTCATCATCCGGGGGATGTCCACGGAAATCACCCGGTCGACATGGGTCATGAGTTCGTTCCGGAAACACCGGGCGGGACTCTCCCACATCAGATACAGCGTATTGTCCACCGCATAGGGCTGCTCCAGACAGGGCGGCAGCTGCCAGGACCGGATCGCATCGCTTTTGAGAAACCGCGTTGCCGTCTTTGGATAGACACACAGCTTGCTTGGAATGTAGGGACCATAGGAGAACGTCAGGAAGATGTAGTCATCTGTCATGGCGATCCCCTGACATTGCTGGCCAATGATCGCGCTGTCCGCAATCACCCCGCTGTGAGCCATGCGCCCGGGAGGAACGAGATCGAATGTCTGCAGCCGCATCGTCGGCTCATCCAGAGTGAATGTGCCCGCGAAGAGCTGTCCGTCAAAACATGTCATGAAAGAATTGCGGGTCAGCTGCGTCATTTTCTGCGTCCTCTGCCAGGGCAGCGGCTTTCCGGTTTCGGTAAAACTGTATTTTTCGATGTCCCGGATCCGCAGATAGCTGGCACTGGCATTGTTGGTGTATCCCGTGGAGACCCAGAGATGTTTCCATATCGGGTCCCAGCAGACAGATCCCGCATGCGGCTGGCCCTCCAGCACGATGGTCTTGATGAAATCATGGGTCCGCCGGTCGATCATGTACAGGACAGAATTGTGTTCCTTTTCATGGCAGTAGGCCGAAATGAAGAGGTAATCCTCCGTGACGGCAAGCCCCTGGGGAGTCATCTCCAGACACGTATCCGGGCGTCCTTCCCTGTCAACCGACAGAGAAGATTTCATGCCGGGAATGACATAGGTGCCGGAATTCCGTTCAGTGCCGTGGGCTTCCAGCCCGGCCTGGGTCAGGACCGGCCAGGATTTCAGCTCCATTGCCATTCTGGTTACCGTATCATAGTTTACTGCCTCTGTGCCTGTGCGGTCTGGAACCTTCAGGATGGCGGTCTTCATCATCAGCTGTGGATAGGGAATGCTGTTGAGTGTGAGAAGTGCCACGGTCAGAAACGCAAGAAGGCGCTTCACGAGTCCCCTCCGGCGCCTTCCCTGAATTCAACTTTCACTGTGTAGGTATCCCGGATCCCGTCCGTCAGACCGAGAATTTTGGTCACGGCTTCCACGGTATTTGCAGAGGCTTCCTCGAACACAGGCTTGCTTCGGATTTCATCCTCCACCGCTTCTTTCTGTTTCTGTGCGAATACCTTGTAATCATTCACGCTGATGGGATTGAAAATGTTTTTCGATTCATCATAGACTTCGATGCTCTTCTCGTCGATGGTGTTCGACAGGATTTTCACAGGGTCCAGCGTCACGGTGATCACCTGGGCGCCTTTGTTCACATCCACTTCAGCGGTCTCCAGATCGCATCCCAGCAGAGCCTCTCCATCGTAGGTCAGGATGAAGAACTTGTCTGTCAGGGGAATGTTCCAGCCGTTGATTTCCAGGGAGTTTTCGTATTTTCCCACTTTGCTGTAATTGTACCTGGTCGAGATCAGACTGCTGGCAGATTCCAGTTCCCGCAGGACCACTTTCCCTGTGACCTCCGGCTCGGACTGCACAATGTTGAGATTGACGGCTCCAAAGAACAGAAATGCGCCGGCAATCACGCCGATGAGCAGCGCTGCCAGCAGACTTGTCATTTTTTTCATGGCGTAATTGTATCATATCAATGTGCTATAATGGCGGGTACAGAAGAGGGAGATTTCGTCAATGACCGAACACGAATTCCGGACTGCCTGCGCCGAAAACGGCATCCTCCTGGATGATGCCCAGATGCAGCAGTTTCGTACATATACAGACCTTTTGATCGAGTGGAACAGGAAAATGAACCTGACCGCGATCACCGACCCGGAACAGATCTGGGAAAAGCACTATCTGGATTCCATCCTGCCGTTTTCCGGGCTGGATATCCATACGCTGGCGGATGTGGGCACCGGAGCAGGGTTTCCGGGCATTCCTGTGAAAATCACATGGCCGCAGATCCGTGTCACGCTGGTGGAACCGCTGAAAAAACGCTGCCGGTTTCTGGAAGCCGTGAAGGAAGCCCTGCATCTGGAAGACCTGGAAATCTGCCCGGAGCGCGCGGAAGAGTTCGCGGCAGGACACCGCGATGCGTTTGATGCGGTTTGCAGCCGGGCTGTGGCCAGACTGTCGATCCTTCTGGAACTGACTGCACCGCTGGCAAAACCGGGAGGGCTGGTCATTGCCCTGAAGGGTCCTGGAGCGGCGGCAGAACTCAGGGCTGCGGCTCCGGCGCTGGAGGCTCTGCATCTGAAGCTGCTGAAGGAAACCGATACATCCCTGTCTGCAGGGGAACGTGTCAATCTGTATTTTGAAAAGCAGGGTCCGACCCCGGCGGACTATCCCCGGAACTTCGGTCAGATCAAGAAACATCCGCTGGAGGATACGACATGGCAAAAGTGATGGCAATATCCAACCAGAAAGGCGGGGTGGGAAAAACCACGACAGCCATCAACCTCGCGGCGGGCCTTTCTGCTGCCGGCAAGACAGTGCTGCTCGTGGACTTTGATTCCCAGGGCAACGCCTCCCAGGGACTCTCGGCGTTCTTCACCGAAGACCAGCCCACGGTCTACTCCGTTCTCATGGAGGGCGTGCCGGTGCAGGAAGCGGTTGTAAGAAGCGAGGCAAACGGGTTTGACATTCTCCCCGCCAATCTGGCTCTGGCCGGTGCGGACCTGGAGATGGACAAACAGGGAGCCGGGAAGGAACAGCTGCTGTCCAGGGCCCTGGAGCCTTTGCGGGATCAGTATGACTACATACTCATCGACTGTCCCCCGTCCCTCGGGCTGCTGAATACCAATGCGCTGACGGCAGCCGACACAGTCCTGATCCCGGTTCAGTGTGAATACTATGCGCTGGAAGGAATCACCCAGCTGCTCATCACGATCCGGCTTGTGCAGCACACATCCAATCCAGGACTCCGGATCGAGGGCATTCTCATGACCATGTACGATATCCGGACCAGGCTGTCTGTGGAAGTGGCACAGGAGGTCAGGCAGACATTCGGGCGGCTGGTCTATCAGACCTCCATCCCGAGAAATGTGCGTCTTTCGGAAGCGCCCAGCCGGGGGCTGTCGATTTTCCAGTACGACCCGCGCTGCACCGGGGCCCAGAAATATCAGGCTCTGACAGAGGAAATCCTGGAACGTGCACGACAGGAGGGATCCCATGAGTAAGAACACAGGACTTGGAAAAGGGCTGGGGGCCATCTTCAGCGGTGACGTGACGCGTGTTCTGGATGATATCCAGAATGGACAGCAGGACGAGCGGGTACAGGAACAGACCCGGATTCCTGTCAGCGAAATCCGGCCGAACCCCTATCAGCCCCGAAAGGTGTTTGATCAGCCCGCGCTGGAAGAACTGTCGCAGTCCATCCGCCAGCACGGTGTGTTTACACCGGTTCTGGTGAAGAAGAGTGTGCAGGGCTATGACCTGATTGCCGGAGAGCGCCGGCTGCGGGCCACGAGAATGGCCGGTCTGCAGGAAATCCCAGCCATCATCGTGGAAATGAGCGACCAGGAAATGATGGAAGTGGCACTGCTGGAAAACATTCAGCGGGAAGACCTGAACGTCATTGAGGAAGCAAAAGCCTATCAGCAGATGATCCGGAGCCTGAACTATACTCAGGATCAGCTGGCCCACCGGATTGGAAAGTCCCGGGAA
The DNA here is from genome assembly GCF_001564455.1 of Faecalibaculum rodentium. Lineage (GTDB taxonomy): Bacteria > Bacillota_I > Bacilli_A > Erysipelotrichales > Erysipelotrichaceae > Faecalibaculum > Faecalibaculum rodentium. The sequence continues at coordinate 2,518,415 of NZ_CP011391.1, read as the reverse complement.
CACATCACCAACACGCTGCGTCTGCTGCGACTGCCGGAAGATGTGCAGGAATACGCAGTCCGCAAAGAACTGTCCATGGGACACATTCGCGCACTGCTTTCTCTGAAAAACGAGGACCAGATGCGGCGGATCGCCAGAATGGCTGTATCACAGGGACTGTCTGTCCGCAAAGTGGAACAGCTGGTCCGGCAGGAAAACATGAAGAAGCCGGAAAAAATCAGTCCCGAGGATGATATGTTCGTGAAGGATGCCGCAAAGAAGCTGGAAGGATTCTTTCAGACAGGTGTGCGGATCAGCGGGTCCTCCGTCAGCATTCACTACGAGAACGATGAAGACCTGACAAGAATTCTGGACCTGCTCGGGCTGACAGAGAAAGAAGCATGAATCCGGCTGCCTTCCGGCCATACCGGAAAGGCAGTACAGGAATGCAGGAGAGGAAACTATGAAGAATCTTGACTTCGGACGGGGAGCCAAGCCGCTGTATATGCAGCTGAAGGAAATCATCCGGAAAGACATTGAAACCGGAGTCTATGCGCGGCATGAAACCATCCCGGCGGAAATCGCGTTTCAGAATGAATACGGTGTCTCCCGGATCACTGTCCGGCAGGCCATATCCAGCCTGGAGCAGGAGGGCTATGTGGAGCGTTCCCGTGGACGCGGCACGCAGGTCATCTGGCGCAAGGGCATTGAGGAAGACGTGAATCAGCTGATCAGTCTGACAGATGAATTCGAGCAGCAGGGACATGCCATCGACACACCCTATGTGGAAGTGGTGCGGGAAATTCCGCCGGCTCAGGTCCAGAAGGCATTTGAGTCCATGGAGGAGTGTCTGCGGGTGGACAGGATCCGGACAGCGGACGGAGAGCCCATCGTGTTTTTCCGCACCTGGATTCCGGGAACGCTCGGGTTTCCGGAAAAAAGGGAGGCCTACAGCGGGTCTTTGTACAGGCTGTATGAAACCGTGACCGGGGCACAGCCTGCGATGTCCCATGACATTCTGTATTCTGATCTGGCCACGGGGGAGATTGCCCGGCAGCTCGGGGTCGCGGAAGGGGCACCGCTGCTGGTGCGCCAGCGGAGCGGATATGATCAGCACAATGATCCGGTGGAATACACCATTTCGTATTTCAGAGGCGACAGGTACCGGTACCACATCGACTTGAGTTCCCGACAGAGTCATTGAGAAATCCATTAATTTTCTGTATAGTGATTCCATTCATGGAGTCAGATGTGAACAAGCGCCAGGACTGCTTCGGCAGTTGACGAGGACCAGGTTGATCGAAAGATTCGGCGGATGACCTGGAGGCCAGGTACAGCCTGAGGCAGCAGACAAAACCAGCCCGCGAGAGCTGAACAGACCTGCTGTCCGTACCCTCCATGATGAATGGAGGTTTTTTTATGTGTGGAATCACTGCATTTGCAGGCACCACTCCGGCTCTGCCCTTTCTGATGCAGGGGCTGGAAAAACTCGAATACCGCGGATATGATTCCGCGGGTGTGACCCTTGTCGGATCCCAGGGCCTGACGACAGTAAAAGCCAGGGGACGCCTGGCGACGCTGAAGGCGTCGATGGAAGGCGGCTGCTGGCCGCAGACAGCCGGGATCGGTCATACGCGATGGGCGACACACGGCATCCCCAGCAATCTGAATTCCCATCCCCATACGAATGAGACAGAGACCATTGCCATTGTCCACAATGGCATCATTGAAAACCATCAGGCCATCCGGAGTTTTCTGGAGGACACAGGCTACCGGTTTCATTCCCAGACAGACAGCGAAGTCATTGTGCACATGCTGGATTACTACTACAAGGGGGATATGCTGGAAGCCATCCGGAACACGGTGCGGTATCTGGAAGGCAGTTTTGCCCTGTGTGTGGTCTGCACGGATTTTCCCGACACGGTCTATACCGCCAGAAAGGACTCCCCGATGGTTCTGGGAAAAAGCGCGGATGCGGCGTTCTGTGCGAGTGACATCCCGGCACTGCTGGAATATACCCGTGAAATCGTGGCCATGGAAGACCGGCAGATCGCGGTTCTGCAGCCGGGAGAGATCCAGCTGTATGATTTCGACGGAAGACCGGCCAATCCTGTATGGATGACTGTGGAGTACGACGTGCAGGCTGCGCAGAAAGGCGGCTATGATACGTTCATGGAGAAGGAAATGCATGAACAGCCCTATGTGCTGTCTGAAACGCTCCGGGGCAGGATCTCCGGTGAAGATGTGATTTTTCCGGAACTCGGGTTTCTGGATATGAAGGACATGAAGGCAGTGTATTTTATTGCCTGCGGCACAGCCTGGCACGCCGGTCTGTATGCACAGTATCTGTTCCGCACCTGGATTCCCGTTCCCTGTTTCTGCATTCCCGCCAGTGAATTCCGATACGGACACTATCCTCTGGGCCCGGACACGCTGTGTATCTTCGTCTCTCAGTCCGGCGAAACAGCAGATACGCTTGCGGCGCTGAAGGAAGCAAAAAAAGCCGGCGCTCCCTGTGTCTCCATCACCAATGTCCTGGGATCCAGTCTTGCCAGGCAGTCCGATGCGGCACTCTATACTTGTGCCGGACCGGAAATCGCAGTGGCAAGCACCAAGGCCTATACCACACAGCTGGTCCTGCTTGCTGCCATGGTCCTGAAGCTGGCGGATCTGTATGGGGCTGATGTACCCGACCGCACCCGGTTCCTGCAGGATCTGGCGCATATGCCGGAGGCGGCGCAGAAGATGCTGGATATGGAAACACCGGAAATCAGTCACGCAGCGGATTCCCTGACGAATCTGCGGGATGCCTATTTCATTGGCCGCCAGCTGGATTATGTGAGTGTGCTGGAAGGAGCTCTGAAGCTCAAGGAGATCTCCTACATTCATGCGGATGCCTATTATGCCGGGGAACTCAAGCATGGTCCCATTGCCCTGATCGAAGAAGGAACGGTGGTGATTGCACTTGCCACACAGCCTGAGGTTGCCGGGAAGACGATTTCCAACATTCAGGAGACCATGGCCAGGGGCGCAGATGTGACCCTGATCACCGGGCCATCCGAAACTGCAGACGGCTTTTCGCAGGTTCTGCGGATTCCCGATGTGCATCCTCACCTGGCGGTCATTCCCGTCACCATCCTGCTGCAGAAACTCGCTTTCGAGGCTGCGGTGAACAAAGGATGCGATGTGGACAAACCGCGCAATCTGGCCAAGAGCGTGACGGTGGAATAGATTCACAGAATGATTCCGGCACTGGCTGACAGAAGGACCTGTCCCTGGCTGTCAGTCTGCCGCGGGAAACGGAACAGCCGGAGCTGCACAGACCATCCTGTACAGCTCCGGCTGTATCTTGTCTCCAGAATCACTGTGAAGACAGGCAGAAACCGGGAGGCGCCGGGCGAAAGTCTCTGTCCAAAATACCCATCGCGGTTCATATGAACGGGCAGACTTTCACAGAATGACTCAGACCGTTTTGCCATCCCGGGCATCCAGTCCGGATGGGAGATAGACCCGGCGGATGAAATTCAGCGCATTGGCCAGTCCATGCCGGGCAAGGTAGTCCAGCAGATACTCCAGGTCCCTGGCCGTCTCCGGATGCATCATCATGTGGTCTTTTGCCGCCAGATAGTAGTTGAGGGCTGACCGGTCGGTATATTTCTCTTTCTGGTAAATCATGCTGGCGGCCACGCGGTCGCAGAACATTTCCGCCACATACCGCCGTTCCATTTTCACCGGATGCACACCCTGAGAACCGTTGTCGATCCAGTACTCCCAGTGGTGCGGGTTGCGCCCTTTGTGATGGAGCCAGGAAAAGGAATAGCCTTCGTGTTCCTTCTGTGCCTCGATCGGTGAACGGTATCCCTGGAAGTACCGGAACCCGGTCCGGAGCTCCAGGGGACTGTATTTCGAGAGATCGTGCAGGAGTCCCTGCCGGTACAGCCCGCACGCAAAGCAGAGTTTTGTCACGAGCAGCTTGTGGGCATTGATGGTATGCAGATGCCCTCTGATTTTATCCAGCTTTTTCATTCTGTGTTTCCTCCTGCGGTGTTGTGCCGGCTGCCGGTGCGGAAACTCTGTCAGGTTCAGCCGGTGCCGGCGGAAGACCGGAGGCCGCACTGCCTTCACCCTGATCGTGACGGTCGGTGAGCACGGACAGCTGTGTCATGAGCCAGCGCCTGGCGGGTTTTACATCCTGTCCCCGGATCGGGACAGACACGGCGAGCTTTGCCTGGTTTTTGTGAAGTGAGGAACACCAGACCTGAACCTCTTCCCCGGGTATCATCTGCGGGCAGCGCCCGGCAATCACCCGTGCCTGCTCCAGCCCTGCCTGGACATTCCCCGGCAGCGGAAAGTGAAGATGGACCGTCAGGTGCATGAGAGGATCCTTGCTCCAGTTGACAATCAGGTCGTTCACCAGAACCGAATTGGGAATGATGACTTCCTTGCTTCCATTCGTGCGGATGGTGGTGTACATCAGTTCTATGGACGACACCTTCCCCTGATGTTTCCCCACGGAAATATAGTCACCTACCGCAAAGGGCTTCGTCAGAAGGATCTGCAGTCCGCCTGCCACATTTGCCATGTTGTCCTTGAGGGCCAGGGTCATGCCCAGTCCCACGGCCGAGAGAAGGCTGAGGGTGCCGGACATTTTGAATCCCAGCTGTTCCATGGCCAGAAGAAACGTCAGGCCGATGATGAGAACATTCACCAGAGAGGCAAGAAATGTCAGCACCCCTTTGTTGGGAACGGTACGGGCCATACGGAGAATCATGCGCTTGACCAGCGGCCCAAGGAACAGCCCGGCTGCGATCTCCAGAACCGGAAGCCAGAGACTGGTGCCCAGTTTCTGCCAGTCGATATGCAGTGTCACGACAATCACCTCCTCTGTATCGTATCATGCCTGCACATCCTGACTGTGTCCGGTTCCCCCGGCCTGTTTCTGATTCACAGCCGGCGTGGGCTGTCTGAGGTACTTCCCCTATGGCCTGCCGATGTCCGATGCGAAGTGCCGTCGGCAGACCCACACCCGGTTTGCAGACACAGGACGGTTTTTGTTTCATGGGGATTGTGAAGGCTGCAATTTTCTGATACCATGTCAAGGCACTTACTTTGAGCACGCATGAGGCTCAAGGCGGAAGGAGGACAAGCGTATGAAAAAGGGAATTCACCCCGATTACCACAAGGTTAAAGTCGTATGCACGTCCTGCGGGGCAGAATTTGAATCCGGTAGTACGGTAAAGGGCGATGAACTGCGTGTGGATACCTGCAGCAACTGCCACCCGTTCTTCACTGGACGTCAGAGGTTTGCCGCTGCGCAGGGACGTATCGAGAAGTTTAACCGCAAATACGGACTCAAGAACGAAAACAAGTAAGAAACGGCTGATCAGCCGTTTTTTTCTATATCATGAAATGGAACCGGCTCCTGTCATGCAGGAACTGCCGGTCATGCGAGAAAACCGGAAAGAAGAGGTATGGTCATGGAAACCGCAAGAAGAATGAAGTATTTCAGGAAACCGGCCTTTGCAGACCTGAAGGCCTGCACGGGGCCGGATCCGATCGACTTTACGCTGGGGTCCCCGGACATTGCACCGGAGCCCTCCATCATGGAGGCCATTCAGAAGGCAGCCGGCGAGTCCCAGAACTACAAATACGCCGTCACTGCCCTGCCCCAGCTGATACAGGCTGTACAGGACTGGTATCACGACAGATACAGCACAGACCTGGATCCGGAGGAAATCTGCCTCCTGCAGGGAAGCCAGGAAGCCCTGATCAATCTGCCGCTGGTGTTCTGCAACCCGCATGACGGGATCCTGATTCCCGATCCTTATTATCCGGTCTACGAACAGGCGCCCAGACTGGCAGGAGCCGATGTGCTGTATATGCCGCTGAAACCGGAAAACCACTATCTGCCGGATCTGGAGGCCATCAGCCAGGAGGACCGACAGAAGGCAAAGCTGATCCTGGTGAGCTATCCCAACAACCCCACTGGCGCCATTGCCCCGGACAGCTTTTACGAGGAACTGATCCGGTTTGCGAAAGAGAATGACATCCTGATTATTCATGACAATGCCTATTCTGAGCTGGTGTATGACGGCCAGCCAGGGAAGAGTTTTCTGTCATTTCCCGGTGCCCTTGAAACGGGCGTGGAACTGAATTCCTTTTCCAAGACCTACGGCATGGCCGGCGCCCGGCTGGGTGTGCTGGCCGGCAACCGCGAAGCAGTCAGCGCCTACAGGGAGCTCAAAAGGAGTCTGGACTACGGCATTTTCCTGCCGGTCCAGTATGGCGGGATCGAAGCCCTGGAACATGGAGGCGGATCCATTCCGGAGACGCGCCAGGAGTATGAACAGCGGAGAAATCTGATGGTGGCGGAATTCGGGAAAGCGGGATGGCACATTCCGTCCTGTGAAGCCACGATGTTTCTCTGGGCCCCGATTCCTGCGGGAATGACCTCCGAGGCCTTTGCCCTCAGGCTGGCGGAAACCGCAGGGGTGCTTGTCACTCCCGGATCCCGCTTCGGGCCGGAAGGAGAAGGGTTTGTCCGCATAGCCATGGTGCAGGATGCCGAAAAGATCCGCGAAGCTGCCAGGCGGATCGCAGACTCCGGTCTGTTTGACTCCCGATCCTGATACACAGTACAGGCGGAACAGCAGGAACTGACGAAGAAATGAAAAACAGGATGATGCCCTGTCTGCCGTATCACAAAGACCGGCAAAGATGCGGTATCATCCTGTTTTTGTTCATTGCTTACTGCGGGATGTAGTCTCCGGTATAGTCTTCCGGCACCCAGACAGGTTCGGCTTCCGGTGTCTCCTGAACAGCTTCCGGTTCCTGAACAGCAGCCTGCGGCATCGCCACATTCACGTCCAGACCATGTATGGAATCGTAGTAGGCCTGGGCCAGAGCTGTGGAAATGGCATCCTGGTTGCCCGGGTCGCGCATCTGCATGGCTTCCGTGGGATTGGACAGGAAGCCGGTTTCAAACAGCATGCTGGGGATCCCCAGCTGATCGACCACAAAAATGCTGCCGATGTCGCTGGTCTTCCGGAAGCCCAGAGCCGGGCCCCAGTTGGCGGCTGCCAGATAATTGTCCAGGTTCTGGCAGATCCGCTGGCTGGTCACATCATCCTGGCGCACAATACCGAAATGTCCCAGGGCACTGGGATCTTCTGCGGAATTGCAGTGGATGGCCAGGTAATGGGTTGCACCGTAGTTGATGGCCATGGCCACCCGCGCCTGCAGGTCTTCCGCTTCATTGTCCGGCCAGGACACATTGTCATCATAGCGCGTGAAGATGACCTGAATGGACGGATCCATGTTGTGCAGTTTTTCGCCGGTCTGGAGTGCCAGGGCCAGTGCCACGTCTTTTTCCATGGTTCCGTCTGCGGCCACGGCTCCCGAATCATATCCGCCGTGGCCGGGGTCGATCATGACCGTGGCTACAGGATTTTCCACGATGTAGTTGTGTGATTTCCAGATCTGCTCTGTGACAAACTGGGACAGCCCCCAGACCGCCACACCCCCAAGGAGCAGCCAGACCACCAGAATTGGCAGCCATTTTTTCTTTTTCATCGAATTTCTCTCCCTCGTATGTTCCCATGATATAAAAAATCAGCGAATTTGCGCAAATCTGAGGCCGGATGGCGAATATAAAAACAGGGGGGTGTCTGAGATGAAACACAAATTTCCTGAAACGACCCGAAAACCCGCTGTGCCAGACTGTGCCGGACTGGCATGCAGCCGGTGCGGGAACACAAATCCGGCTCTGTTCGGCAGTGATCACGGAATACCGTACTGCCGGCGCTGTGTGGCCTTTTCGCGGCTGGATGCCGGAGCACAGCCGCAGATCCCGGTGCTGAAGGAACCGGCATGGGAGGGGCAGATACACCTGGACTTTGCCCTGACGCCCTTTCAGCAGCAGGCTTCGGACCAGATCCTGGACTGGCTGAAGCAGGGAGAGTCTGTGTTCTGTTATGCAGCCTGCGGATCAGGGAAAACCGAAATCACATTCGCGTCCATAGACTGGTTTCTGCGGCACAGACAGAAAGTCTGTTTTGCCATCTCCCGCCGGCAGGTGGTGCTGGAAATCGGGGCCCGGCTGCAGAAAGCATTTCCTGGACTGGACGTTGTCTGCGTCTGCGAGGGATACACCTCTGTGACCGATGGAGATCTCATAGTCTGCACCACGCATCAGCTCTATCGGTATCCGGGGGCGTTTGACCTGCTGATCCTGGATGAGCTGGATGCCTTTCCCTACAGAGGGAATGCCCTTCTGGAGCATCTGGCGGCAAAAGCCTGCAGGGGTGTGAAGCTCATGCTGTCAGCCACACCGGATGAAGTCAGTCTGGCAGAGATCGAAGCCGGGCGACTCAAAGTGGCACGGCTGTTTCGGCGGCCCCATGGCCAGCCTCTGCCGGAACCCCGGTTTTATCTGAGACCTGTGTGGCTGCAGATCTTCGGACTGCTGTGGCAGCTGCACAGAATGGCACCCAGACAGGTGCTGGTGTTTGTACCGAGGATCCGGGACGGAAACCGTCTCAGCCGGCTGCTGGGCTGTCCATGCATTCACAGCCAGAGTCCGGACAAAGATGACATTATGCGCCGTTTTTCCGGCAAGGAATACAGGGTGCTGGTGTCCACCACCCTGCTGGAGCGGGGAATCACGGTCCCGTCTGTGCAGGTGATCGTGCTTCGTGCCGATCATCCCGTATTCACCATGGCCAGTCTCGTCCAGATTTTCGGCCGGGCAGGCCGCAGTTTTGATGACCCGAAAGGAGAATGCCTGTGCTTTGCCGCCTCTTTAAGCGATTCCATGAGACAGTCAGCCGATTTGCTTCACCAGATGAACGAATCTGTCTCTTTTGTCTGAATGAATATTCAAAAGATACAGATTTCACGCAGTTGCTGCTTGATGATGACTGTCTCTGTCCGGAATGCAGGAAACGGGTGCAGGAACTGAAACAGACATACCGGATTGAGGGCCGTTTTGTGCATGTCCTCTATGTCTACAATGAGTTCATGGAACAACTGTTCTTTCAATACAAGGAAGACCGGGACATTGCCCTGGCTCCCCTGTTTCTGTCCGGGCAGTCCCGCCTGATCCGCCGTCTGAGGGGCTGCAGGATCGCTGCGCTTGCATCGTGGCCTGAAAAGACCCTGCAGCGGGGATTTGATCCGCTGACAGAAATCCTGCGGGCCTGGAACCTGGAGGCAGACCGCCCATGGCACAAAACCAGGTCATTCAAGCAGTCGGAAAACGACCCCGGAACGAGGAAGGAAGTGGGTCATCTCATTGCCTGTACACCGGACACGACCCGGCAAAGGCGGCCAGGCCGGCTGCTGATTCTCGACGATGTCCTGACCACCGGTGCGACACTTGATGCCCTGTTTTCCCTGTGTCCCGACGCGCAGGCAGAAGCCCTCGTCCTTGCTGCTCACCCCCTGTGGCTGGAGACACATAAAAAAGACAGGCAGTCTCATCCGGTTTTTTTCCGGTGATCCACGCCTGTCTGTTTCAGAACCGCATCGTAATCCGGCAGAATGATGTCTTCGACCATCCGGCCATAGTGACTGAAGAAGGGAAAGCTGCCTTTGGTCATGATCCATTTCAGAGTCAGTCCCAGGCTCAGGTTCTTGAGAGCCATGAACAGTTTCTCCGGATCGCACAGATTCCGGATCTGCCCGGCTTCCTGTGCTTTCCGGATGGCCTCCACTGTCCGCTGTTTTCCACCAGCGCTGTATCTGGCGGTAACGGTATGTTCGTGAAAATTCAGAATCATGTATTTGGACAGGAGATCCGGCCCCAGGTCGATGGACCGGGAAGCTGTCATGGACAGCCCGATCCAGATCAGCGCCACATAATCGTTGGACGGTTCATGTTCGTCCATGGCCTGGATCAGTGTTTCCAGAGCACCATCGTAATAATGGCGCAGGAGCTCCTCCTTGCTGTTTACATATTTGTAGAATGTGGGCTTTGTGATGCCGCAGGCATTGCAGATATCCATGACGCTGGTATCGTCGAACCCCTTTTCCCGGAACATGGTCAGGCTGACATCCAGGATCTGTTCCAGTCGTTTCCGGTTCATGCCAGTCCTCCTGCTTGAGTGGTGCAGGGGCAGTTGTGCATGAAGACGGCATCCAGGTCCTGACTGAAATCATCCAGAAGGCTGCTTCTGCCTTCGTTCAGGCACCAGAACGCCCCATACCCCAGGCTCATTCCGACACCCACTTTGTACAGCGACTTGGGATCGGAAGGATTTTGGATCTGTCCGGTTTCCTGTGCTTCGCGGATCAGGTCCACCATCAGATCGGTGAACGCCCGGACATCATTGAATGTGCCCATGTACTCCACCAGGTTGGAGATGAATACCTGGTTGTAGAGGTCCGCTCCCAGTCCGGCGGCATGACGCATGAACATCAGATAGCCTTCCATGAGTTTCCGGTAACAGTCTGTGCCTTCCGGGATCCGGTACCAGTCGTCCGGAATGGCTTCGCTCATGGAGGAGAAAAAATAGCTCAGCAGGTTCTGCTTGCTGGCAAGGTACTTGTAGAATGTGGGCTTTGTGATGTCGCATGCATCACAGATGTCCTGAACGGATACAGCATCATAGCCTCGCTGCCGAAAGAGGTCCAGTGATTTCTGGATGATCTCATTCTTCAGTTTTCTTCGTTTCATAGCCGGCTCCCCGTGGTTTACTCAGGTAAACGCACCTCAAAGTATGTTTCAATTATAGACGACTTGTCACCAAACTGACAGCTGAAAACTCTTCCGGAAACCCGGAAACGGGAAGAAAGAGATAGCCGGATGCACAGATCTGTACGATTGAAAGGTCCTGCTGCTTTCGGACACGTAACCGCTTTCCGGAAACCGGACGTCTGTGTCCTGTACCGGGAAGCCTGGCTCTATGCCCGGCACAGACCGGCTGTGGTATCATTGAGAAGATAGGGGGAAAATTCAGAATGAGTCAATCCAAGCGAGATGACCGGCTCGATGCCCTGCTGGACAGTCTGTCCGCAGACAGCGAGCTGGAACGGAAAATGAGCGCCTTTTCCCATACCCGCAATGAGGAATCAGAACAGTCAGGTCCCGTCCTGACAGCCCGGGACAACCGGGAGCCGGAGCAGGAGAACGAACCGGATGTGCCGGATTTTTCCGGCACACGGGACCAGGACACGGTCATCACAGGCAGGCCGGTCTCACAGACCGGGGAGGAAGATGGCGGCGGCACTATGGTATTTGCCCCGCGGGACATAGAGGATACGGCCGACAGTCCAGGCAGCACGGTGGTTCTGGACAATGGTGAAATCGACAGCCTGATTGAGGAGGAAAAGGGGCCTTCTCTGAAGCGGGAACGTGTAAGCCGCCAGGTGAACCGTCAGAAGGAACACAAAAAGACAGACTGGCGGGCAGCCGGGATCATTGCGACGGTCATTGCGGTGGTGGCCCTGGGAGCCCTGCTGATTTTCGGCATTTCCCAGGTGGTGAAAAACGTCACGGCAGACAGGACGGAAGAAAAGGACACAGAAGCGGATTTCAATGCCCTGAAGCAGTGGGCCCAGTCACTGACAGGCACATCCGATACCGGGATCAAGGATTATGAAGTGCGGTGGAACAAACTGAGCGACAAGCAGAAACGGGAAATCAACGAAATCCTGAGAGACAGTACCGGGAAGTCCTTTGATGAGATCCTGGCAGAAGAAAAAGCCGGGCAGAAAGCCGACAAGGACAACAACAACACGGAAGTGGCGGAACAGAAAGCCCGCCTGAAGGACCAGATTGCCCAGCTGCAGAGTCAGCTGGCCGGTGCCCAGGCCGACTATGATGCAGCCCAGGGAAAAATCAATGACGCCCAGAGCCGTGTGGACAGTGCTGCGGCCGCCCTGGCGGATGCGCAGAATACCTACGGGGCGGCGCAGCAGAGCGTATACGATCTCCAGGCCCAGATGGATTCGATGAACAGCCGGATCCAGGAACTGCAGAACACCTCGTCCGCCGATAAGGAGCCGGATGAAATGGCACAGATCCAGAAGGAACTGTCGGATCTGATTGCCCAGCAGTCCTCGCTGAAGTCCCAGCTGTCCTCGGCGCAGTCTTCCATGGACCAGTCCGCCGGTGTCATCCAGGCCCGTCAGAACGATCTTGCCAGTGCCCAGGGGGCCCTGGATGCCCTGGCCGGATCCACGGACAGTGCACAGAACCGCATCAACGATCTGAACAGCCAGATAGCGGCACTCCAGTCTCAGCTGGATGCCCTCAACTGAATGGAATAAAGGAGACAGGAAGCAATGAGAAGTGCCATCATCCTGGCAGCAGGCAAGGGAACCCGGATGAAATCCGAAACCCCCAAGGTGCTGCACCCCATCATAGACCGTCCCATGATGGGCTATATCGTGGACAGCCTGAAGGAAGCAGGCGCAGACCGCATCGTTGCGGTTGTCGGCTACAAAGCCGGGGAAGTGAAGGAGGCATTCCCGGAACTGGAGTTTGCCATTCAGGAACCTCAGCTTGGATCGGGCCATGCCGCGATGCAGGCGGATATGCTGGAAGGAGAAGACGGGCTGACGCTGGTGATCAACGGTGACGGACCGTGCATCCAGCCGGAAACCCTGAAGAAGCTGTATGAAGCCGGTGAAGGAAACAGCCTGACGCTTCTGAGCTCTGTCCTGGAGGACGGTGCTCATTATGGACGGGTCGTCCGGGATGCGGATGGACACGTCACAGGCATTGTCGAGGCCAAGGACTGCACACCGGAGCAGAGACAGATCCGGGAAATCAATGCGGGTATGTACTGCTTCAATACGAAGGACCTGTTCGAGGGACTGAAACAGCTGAAGCCGGACAATGCTCAGCATGAGTATTACATCACGGACCTGGCGAAGATCTTTGCCCGCGAAGGCAAGTCCGTGGATGCCATTGTGGTGGATGACCGGGAGGAAACGGCGGGAATCAACGATCCGTCGGAACTGGCCTCTGCCTCTGCCTGGCTGCAGCAAAAGATCTGCCACCGGCATATGCGCAATGGGGTGCAGATCTGCGATCCGGACAGAACTGTGATCGGGCGGGATGTCGTCATCGGCCGGGATGTGCTGATCGAACCGGATGTGATGATCCTGGGACGCAGCGTGATCGGGGATGGTGCACGGATCCTTGCCGGCAGCCGGCTGGAAAATGCGGTTGTCGGAAAAAGAGCCTGCATCGATGCCTGCAGAGTGTATAATGTTTCAGTGCCTGATGATACACAGGCGGGTCCGTTCGCGGTCCTGAAAAACGAGTAGATGAATAGTAGGAGTTCAGGAAATTTCATGGAAAACACAATTGTATTTGCACTCTCTTCCAGCAAGGAGCTGGCGAATCAGGTCTGCGAGATTCTGGGTCAGGAACCTGGCAAGGTCACGGTCAATCATTTCGCGGACGGTGAGATCCTGGTGGAGCTGGGGGAGTCTGTCCGCGGCAAGGATGTGTACTTCATACAGTCCACCAACAACCCGGTCAATGACAACCTCATGGAGCTGCTGATTGCCATTGATGCCGCCAAGCGTGCGTCCGCCCGGACCATCAATGCCGTGATTCCGTATTTCGGCTATGCCAGACAGGACCGGAAAGCCAAGCCCAGACAGCCAATCACATCCCGTCTGGTGGCCAGTCTGCTGGAACGTGCCGGGGCTGACCGGGTCATCACCATGGACCTGCATGCCACCCAGATCCAGGGATTCTTCGATGTACCGGCAGATGATATTACCACGCTGACGCTGGTGGGCGAATACCTGAAGGAAAAGGAATCCTCCCGGGATCTCGTGGTGGTTTCTCCCGACCACGGAGGCGTCGTGCGTGCCCGAAAGCTCGCCGAGCAGCTGGATGCACCCATTGCCATCATTGACAAGCGCCGTCCGAAACCCAATGTGGCGGAAGCCATGAACCTGATTGGCGATGTGAACGGCAAAACCGCCATCATCATTGACGACATGGTGGATACAGCCGGCACACTCACATCCGGCATCAAAATGCTGCGTGACAAGGGTGCACAGAAAGTCTATGCAGCCTGTGCACACGGCATTCTCTCCGGACCCGCCATTGACAGGCTGAAAGCCGCGGATCTGGAAGAGTTCATCTGCACGAACACCATTGACCAGACAGACAAGCGGGATCTTTACAAGGAAATGACTGTGATTTCCGTTGCGCCGCTGCTGGCTGCCACGATTCAGGCCATTGAAACCAATGCCCCGCTGTCCAAGGCGCTGAACTCTGCGGTGGAAGAATCCGAAGAGTCCATCAAGGAACTGTGTCACAAACATATCCACTGAAGGGATCCGGGCGCTGAATCATAAAAAAGCGGCAGGTTCAGGACTGCCGCGAAAAGAGTGAATCAAAGTTGTGACCGATCTGCGAGGTCAGATCCTTTTCCGGAAGGTTCTTGAGTTCGCAGATTTTTTTTGTGGTATACGCCACGTAAGCCGGTTCATTGCGGTGGCCGCGCATGGGGACGGGTGCCATATACGGGGCATCGGTTTCGGTCAGGATCCTGTCGGCGGGACAGGCCTGGACACAGGCAGGGGCGTGACGGGCGTTTTTGAACGTCACGGGACCGGCGAAGGAAATCAGGGAATTCAGCTTCAGGGCCTCCCGCATGGTTTCCGGGGAGCCGGAAAAACAGTGGAACACAATGGGGGTCCGGGCTTCCTGTCTGAGAAGATCCAGGGTCTCCTGGCTGGCGTCGCGCATATGAATCGCAATGGGAAGATCATAGTCATTGGCCATGCGGATCTGGCGTACAAAGAGATCTTTCTGTGTCTGTCTGTCAGGCTCGGGCCAGTGGTGATCCAGCCCGATTTCTCCCAGGACATCCACGTTGCCGGATTTCAGGGCTTCCTCCAGAAAGGCCAGCCGTTCTTCCGTGACCTCATCCGCATCCCCGGGATAAAACCCGAAGGCAATCCGGAAGCGGACAGGATCGCTGCTCCGGATGGGAACAGCCCGCAGATATTCCTCTTCGCTGGTACAGACGATCATCACCCGGCAGACGTCCTTCATGCGGGACAATACGCCTTCCAGGTCAGAATACAGTTCATCACAGGTGATGTGGCAGTGGCTGTCAGTATACATACAATTCCTCCCGCAGCGGGGCTGCTTCCGTCATGATACGGGGAAACCGGGGTGCAGGGCAATGGACTGACCACAGCTGCACACTGTCTGAAAGGAGATACATGAAAGATACCATCCAACTGAATGTCAGTGCCCAGGCACTGTTTGATGTCATGAAACGGTCCCTGGTGCTGGAAACCGGGGAGAAACACCCGAAACTCGCTCCGGGGTACAGCTGGTCAAAGAAGACCGGCAACCGCCGCACACGGGTGAAGCTGACGGACTGGAAAGAACCGTCGGCGTATGCAGCGCATTTTTCCACAGACGGCAAAGGACTGGATGTACGCTATGACCTGGAACCGCTGGGGCCTGACAGGGTGCAGGTGACGTACACGCACACCCTGGAGGGCAGCGGGTTCCTGATCCGCCGGCAGGAGAAAGCAGCGGTGAAGAAAGCACTGGAGCTGCTCCGGAATGTGGAGACAGTGCTGCTGGCGCAGGCGGCTCAGCAGAAAACCTCCGGCAATCAGGAGTAGACAGAGCTGCAGCCGGTCATCCTGCCTGCCGGCAGCCGGGCACACAGGCAGCCATCCGGATATGCAGACAACCCGGACAGTCTCGTGTTCATGACGGCGAGTTGTCCGGGTTTTTGAGTCCGCAGCGCCAGTCACTTCTGCCGCCAGGCACAGATCCCGACCGGGGAAAGTTCAGTTTTCTGCAGCAGAATCCGCTGCAGCTGCCCATTTCTCCGGAATCCAGACAATGTCTGTTTCCTCATAGGGGATCTCCACATCCACTTTGCCCTCCGACAGAGGTGCTTCGCTGCGCACCGGGAGATATCCGTCACGGGCTTCCCCGGTCTTCACCAGCATGGCAGGTCCCGCAAATACATACACGACGGATCCTCCGGGTCTGTCATAGACCGGTGTCTCTTCACTGCCATCGCGGGTGATCAGCTCAGGGGGCTCGAACCCCAGGCGATACAGGAAACTCGCCGCCTTTTCCCCCCAGTAGGGGTCAGAGGCGTACATGACATTGATCCCGGACCCTTTGTCTCCGAACCACGATCCGTGCCACACCTCATTGCCTGGATTGGCATACTTTTTCTGAAGCCAGTCCCAGGCATGAGACTGCACACATGCCAGCAAATCGGGATACCCGCTTGCAGCATCCGGGTTTTCATCCCCGGCCTCATGACCGAATACATTGTGCCGGTCCACCGCATATTCACTCTGCCCGGCACCGGACTCATTCATCGCCAGCGCGAACATCATCCGGGCATTCATCCAGTCCTCCTGCTGGACCTTTGAAAAGAGATCCGCCGCATCAAACAGCACAGACTGACCGGCCTCCAGCGGCCAGGTGTCCTCCGGTGATACCCCGCGGGTGATGCCCCGGGCAGCCAGTGCGGCATTGCCGTCAGCATTCGTCAGACTGGACAGCGTCCGGTGGGGTGTGAACTGCCAGGGATTGTACCAGGGTTCTTCATTCACGGCACGGCCGTCCCCCGTGCGCATGGCCTCTGACATGGTGTAGAAGTCTTTGTAGAACCAGTGCCCGTCATAGGAGAAGTAAAACACATCCGGGTCAATGAACGACGGACACGACCCGATGCTGTAGGCCAGAGGCTCCTGTCCGTCGAGTCCCGTCGAAACCTGATGCACCAGGGAGTCCTGATACCGGCTGTAACCCGAGAGACGGACGGTATCGCTGTAAAACCGGAGGGACACATCCTGTACATCCACCCACCCCGTCGTGCCTGCCATCTGGAACTTCACCTCCCGGCCATCACCGCTGGTCCCAAGATACAGACCATCCACACCATAGCTCCCGTTCAGATATCCCTGCTCCCCGTTCTCCATGGTGTACAGGGTGTTTTCCGTCACCGGCTTCCCCGAAAAATCCACCACCCCGCTGCGGATCGCCACCACCTTCCCGGATTCATTCTCGATACACGCCGGTGTATCCGGATCCAGGGCATTCAGCTTCGCCGCCGCAAGGCCATAGTGCTTCCAGGTCCCGATTTCCTTTGGATCCGCCGAATAGTCGATCACTGTGAACACGCCGT
This sequence comes from Faecalibaculum rodentium, assembly GCF_001564455.1. Lineage (GTDB taxonomy): Bacteria > Bacillota_I > Bacilli_A > Erysipelotrichales > Erysipelotrichaceae > Faecalibaculum > Faecalibaculum rodentium. The sequence continues at coordinate 2,501,289 of NZ_CP011391.1, read as the reverse complement.
TTTCCGTCACCTTGAACCCCAGCCATACCGCCAGCAGAATCCCGGCAGCCACCGCCGCAATGACCACCGACCGTCTCGGCTTTCGTCTTCTTTGTATCTTTCTGCTCATTCCTTCATTATAGAGGACCGGCACCCGGATTTCCGGTTCTGTTCCTTTCCTGCCGATGGTTGCTGCGTGGTCCGCGACATCCAGAGAAGGCAGGTGCCGGCACTGTCCTTCGCGGGACACGGGCAGCAGGTGACCCGCAAGGCAACAAGGTGCTATCATAGGATAGGTTCAGACTGCCTGCGGGCAGCCTGTCACATTGGGATCCATGCAGGAATCCGCAACATAACAATGATCGCCTGCGGGCGGGAAAGGATGAATCAAATGGCGAAAATGGATGACCGTCTGGAAGGTCTTGAACAGCGATACAATGAAATTTCCGAACTGATGATGAGCCCCCAGGTGCTGGGTGACCGCAAGACCATGGCAAAACTGGGCCGCGAACAGAGCGAACTGACGCCCATCATCGATACATATCACGAATACAAAGAAGCAGTGGCGGCACTGGAAGATGCGAGGATCCTGGCGGCGGAAGACGACAGGGAAATCCGGGAGATGGCGCAGATGGAAATCGGGGAGCTGGAGCCGAAAATCCGGTCCTATCTCGATCACCTGGAGCTCCTGCTCGTACCCCGGGATCCCAACGACTCGCACAATGCGTTCATGGAAATCCGCGGTGCAGCCGGAGGTGACGAAGGCAACATTTTTGCGGGCGACCTGTACCGGATGTATGTGAAATACGCCGAAAGCAAGGGCTGGAAAGTGGAAGTCACGGATGCCGAGGATTCGGAAGCCGGCGGCTACTCCCTGATTGCCTTCAAGATCAGCGGCCAGGGTGTCTATGGGACACTGAAATTCGAAAGCGGCAGCCACCGGGTGCAAAGGGTGCCCAAGACCGAATCCCAGGGCCGTATCCAGACCTCCACGGCGACGGTGCTTGTCTATCCGGAACTCGATGAAGAGGATTTCGACATTGACATGAACGATCTGGAGATTGAAACCATGCGGGCGTCTGGTGCCGGCGGCCAGCATGTCAACAAGACAGACTCCGCGGTGCGCATTGTGCACAAGCCCACGGGCATCGTGGTGAAATGCCAGGACGGGCGGTCGCAGCACGAAAACCGTGCCACTGCCCTGGCGACCATTGCTGCGCGGGTCAAGGAAGAACACCAGCGGGAGCTGGATGAAAAAGCCGGCGCCGAGCGTCGGACGAAGATCGGGTCCGGGGACCGCGCGGAGAAGATCCGCACCTACAACTATCCGCAGAACCGCATCACCGACCACCGCATCGGCTACAGCGTCAATCAGCTGGACCGAATGATCGACGGGCGGCTGGAGGATCTGATGACGGCCCTGCAGACGGCGGACCAGCAGGCGAAGCTGGCCGGAGAAGCGCTTTGATGCGTTATGCCGACCTTCTCAGGGAAGGCCGAAAGAGGCTGCAGGAACATGGTGACCAGGCAGCGGGTCTGCTGCTGAATGAAATATGCCGGGGACATGACATCAATCTGTACATGGTGATGGAGGAACCCATGCCGGAGGATCTGCAGACGGAATACCTGGAGGGTGTGCATCGCATGGAACGCGGAGAGCCGCTGGATTATGTCCTGGGCTATACCCCGTTTTATGGCTATGATTTCCTGGTTTCTCCCGATGTCCTGATCCCGAGGCCGGAAACCGAGGAACTGGTGGCACTTGTGCTGCGGCTGTATGATGAGTACTTTCCGAAGCAAAAGGTGACTGTGTTTGATGTGGGAACCGGATCGGGAGCCATTGGCATTTCCCTGGCGCTGGAAGAACCTGATTTCACGGTGTATGCCAGCGACATCAGCGAACAGGCAGTCCGGCAGGCGGAAAAGAACCGGGACAGACTGCAGGTAGGTGTCAGCTTTCTGACCGGCAGCCTGCTGGAGCCCTACATCCAGGCGGGTCTGCACTGCGATATCCTTGTCTGCAATCCCCCTTATATTCCAAGCCAGGAACAGATTGAACGCTCGGTGCGGGACTTTGAACCCCATGTGGCGCTCTTCGGGGGTCCGGATGGACTGAAGTTTTATCGTGCACTCTTTGCGACGGCCCGCCAGGTGCTGAAGCCGGAGGCATTGATGGCATTTGAAATGGGGTGGAACCAGGGGCAGGCCCTGACGGATCTGGCCCATGAGTACTTCCCTGGAGCCGTGGCGCATATCGAGCAGGACATTAACGGGAAGGACCGGATGTTCTGGCTGCACATCGGTGCAGGGAATCCCGCTGGCGGTGAAGGACAGGTCAGGGATGAGAACGAATAAAGGAATGAGAGGCGGCAATCCGATGAAACTGGGAAAGAACAGCCCCTGCTGGTGTGGCTCGGGCAAGAAATACAAGCACTGTCACGAGAAGTTTGATGATACCATGGCGGTTCTCAAACTCCAGGGACAGCAGGTGCCGGGGCGTGAACTGATCAAGTCGGAGGAAGACATCCGATACATCAAAAAGGCGGCGAAAATCAACGATGCGGTGCTGGATCTGGTGGGGGAGAAAATCCATGCGGGGATGAGCACAGAGGAAATCGACAAACTGGTCTATGACTATACCACCAGCCACGGCGGGATTCCCGCCTGTCTGGGATATGAGGGATTTCCGAAGAGCTGCTGTACGAGCATCAACGAAGAGGTGTGCCACGGGATTCCGGACGAGAAGGTCATCCTGAAGGAAGGCGACATTGTCAATGTGGACTGCACGACGATCGTGCACGGCCACTATGCGGATGCGAGCCGGATGTTCTGCATTGGCGAGGTGAGTCCGGAAGCAAAACGGCTGGTGGATGTGACGAAAGAATGTCTCGAGGCAGGCATTGCGGCGGTCCGTCCCTGGGGTCATTTCGGGGACATTGGGGCGGCAATCCAGGAAGTGGCGCACAAAAACGGCTACAGCGTGGTGACGGATTTCTGCGGTCATGGAGTGGGCAACGATTTCCATGAGGAACCCTATGTGCATCATGTGGGGATCCGCGGCCGGGGAATGGTGATTGCACCGGGAATGGTGTTTACAATCGAACCCATGATCAACCAGGGAACCAGCCGGCTGTATATCGACGAAGACAACGACTGGACAGCCATTACCGAAGACGGAAAGCTGTCGGCACAGTGGGAGCATACCCTGCTGGTGACGGACAAAGGCGTGGAGATTCTGGCAAAATAGCCGCGTACCTGCGAATACAGAAGAAAAGGGCACAGGCCCTTTTTTCAAGCAATGCCGTTAGCGAAAAGAGGATCCGGCAGAAAATCTGCCTGATTCTTGAAAACGGTTTCACTCCCGGATGTCAATAATTTTCAGTATTTTCTGAAAAAATATGGAAATTTCTTTGACAGTGGAAGAATCGAATGCTAGAATCGGCTCATAAATACAGAACGACATGGCAAAGGCGTCAGAGAAGTGAACTTCCTGACGCCTTTTCGCGTTCGGAGGCTGTATTTGGAAGGAGAATTCCCATGAAACTTCAGGAGACCGGACACACAGCACAGGAGATCCGGGACCTCGCGTCAAAGTACATGATTGAAACCTATGAACGGTTCGATCTGCTGGCTGAAACCGCGAAGGACCAGTACATCTACGATGAGAAAGGGACACCTTATCTCGATTTCTATGCAGGGATCGCAGTGAATTCCGCCGGATCCTGTAACGACAAGGTGGTCAGGGCCGTCCAGGAACAGGCAGGTCAGCTGATGCATACCTTCAACTATCCCTACACGATTCCCCAGGCGCTGCTGGCAGAAAAGGTCTGCACCATTACCGGATTTGACAAGATTTTCTACCAGAACTCCGGGACGGAAGCCAATGAGGCCATGATCAAGATGGCCCGCAAATACGGCATCGAACACTATGGACCGAAGAAGTATAAAATCGTGACCGCTAAGATGGGATTCCATGGACGGACCTTCGGATCCATGTCTGCCACAGGACAGCCGGACAATGGCTGCCAGATCGGGTTTGGTCCCATGACGGATGGATTTGTCTATGCAGACTACAACGACCTGGAGTCCTTCAAGAATGCAGTGGATGACGACACGATTGCCATCATGGTGGAGCCTGTGCAGGGTGAAGGCGGTGTTCACCCCGCCACGAAGGAGTTTCTGCAGGGGCTGCGGGAATTCACGAAAGAAAAAGGCATCCTCCTTCTGCTGGATGAAGTGCAGACCGGATGGATGCGAACCGGGAAGCCGATGAGCTATATGAATTACGGCATTCAGCCGGATATCGTGTCCATGGCCAAGGCCCTGGGCGGAGGGATGCCCATAGGTGCGATCGTGACGACTGAGGAAATCGCAAAAGCGTTCACTCCAGGCAGTCACGGCACGACCTTTGGCGGGCATCCGGTATCATGCGCTGCAGCTCTGGCTGAAATTGAAGAACTGCAGGACCGGAAACTGGATGAAAATGCAGCAGAGATGGGTGCATACCTGATGGAACAGCTTGCCACGCTTCCCCATGTGAAGGATGTCCGCGGACAGGGACTTCTGGTTGGTGTGGAATTCGATGACTTCATTGATGCCGTGGATCTGAAACACAGGTGTGTTGACAAACATCTGCTGACGACAGCCATCGGCAAGTCGGTGATCCGCCTGGTGCCGCCGCTGATCATCACAAAGGAAGATGTGGACAAGGCTGTGGCCATTATGCGGGATGCACTGGAAGATATTGACAGGGAACAGGCTGCCTGAGACGGCTGGAAGAACATAAAGCTGGATAACAGAAATCCGGGACACAATACCGCGGAACATAAAGCGGGGAAAGAAGGAAAGAGACATGAAATCAGGTATGAAATTCAGAAAAATGATGATGGCAGCAGCGGCAGGCATGATGATCCTGGCAGGATGCGGTTCCTCCGGCGGTGAAGAGAAGAAAGCCGATTCCGGCAAGGAAGTGCTGAAGGTTGGCGTGGAATGTGCCTATCCGCCCTTCAACTGGACGCAGACAGAAGAGACCACAACGACGGGCAAGGAGGCAACACCGATTTACGGTACCAGTCAGTATGCCTATGGCTATGACGTGGCTGTGGCGCAGGAAATGGCCAAGGCACTGGACATGGACCTGGAGGTTCACAAATCCGAATGGGCTTCCATTACCCAGGGCCTGGATGCCGGTGACTACGATGTGATCATTTCCGGTATGGGCCGCACGGCGAAGCGGGAACAGAGCTACGACTTCACCGATCCCTACTACTATCGCACCAACTGTCTGGTGGTGAAGAAGGGATCCGGTCTGGAGGACGTGAAAGGACTTTCGGATCTGGCTGGCAAGAATGTCACGGTGACCACGCAGCTGGGTACCGGATGGGTCGATCTGCTGGATCAGATCCCCGACGCGACTCTGGGTGCCAACTATGAAACCACTTCCGAGTGCTTCATGGCAGTCAACAACGGTGTGGCTGATGTAGTCGTGGTGGATGAGCCCACAGCCAGGGCTGCACTGGCTACCAACCCGGATTTGGCAATCGTGACGCTGGATGAAAACGACAAGTTCAAGAACGACGAGGAAATGACCAACATCTGCATTGCGGTACGCAAGGGGGATGAAGAGACACTGAAGAAAATGGAAGAGAGTCTGAAAAAGATCGGCCTCACATCAAAGGAAGACATGGACAAGCTGATGGATGAGTCCTTCAAGGATGTGCCGGCCACTTCGATTAGCGGCTGAAGCCGCGTATCGAAGGCGCCGGCACAGGGTTTAGTCACAGTCTGCCGGGTGATGCGGATGTGGTGGCTGTCGCGGTATGGAGTCTGGGCGGGGTGATGAGTAGAAGCTTCGTTAGATGAAGGCTGAGGGACTCCTTCGGGAATGAAGAAAGACAGAGTACGTAAGAGATACAGGAGGTAATCATGGCACAGCCCACAAACTTGTTTGAATGGATGGTGTTCCTGTTCCAGGAATACGGAGAAATGTTCTGGCAGGGGACGCTGGTCACGTTGTACATCGCCATCGCGGGAACCATCATCGGGTTTGTTCTCGGGTTTGTGCTGGGTGTGCTCAGCGATCTGCAGGTCAGTCCCCACGATCCCTGGTACCGGCGGCTGCCGGTATGGATCTTGAAATGGATCGGGGACATCTACATCGAGATATTCCGGGATACTCCCATGATCGTGCAGGCCATGGTCATCTACTATGGCCTGCGCTCGGCAGGGATTGAGATCACCCCGGTGCCTGCGGCGATTCTGGTCACGGTGCTCAACACCGGCGCCTATATGTCGGAAACCGTCCGGGCAGGAATCAACTCCGTGGATCCTGGTCAGCGGGAAGGCGGCCTGGCGCTGGGGATGACGACGATGAAAATCATGGTGAAGGTCATTCTTCCCCAGGCTTTGCGGAACATCATCCCGGAAATGGCGAATATGTTCCTGACAAACCTGAAAATGACGTCTGTACTGAATGTCATCGGCGTGACGGAGCTGTTCATGGTGGCCAAAACCACCGGTGCGGTGTACTACAAATACTTTGAAGCCTACCTGTGCATTGCCCTGATCTACTTTGTCCTGTGTTTTGTGTTCAACCGGCTGTTCCTGCTGCTGGAGAAAAAGATGAAGGGCAAGGCGGATTATGCCCTGGCTGTGGAATATATGTCCGACGGGGAATAGAAAGGAGAACGGTATGAAAAAAGCGGCAGTATTGATTGTCAAGGACCTCTCCAAGAGTTTCGGAAGCCATGAGGTGCTGAAAAAGATCGACCTGGATGTGGCCCCGGGGGAGGTGATCTGCGTGCTGGGTTCCTCTGGTTCCGGCAAGTCCACTCTTTTGCGGTGCATCAATCACCTGGAGACACCGACTTCCGGCGAGATCCGGTTCCACGGCAATCCGGTACAGAAACACGCCCGTGCCTTGTCTGACTACCGCTCCCAGGTGGGAATGGTGTTTCAGTCCTTCAATCTGTTCAACAACATGACAGTTCTGGACAACTGCATGTCCGGGACCAGGAATGTCCTGAATCTCAGCAAAGAGGAGGCAAAAAAGAGGGCGATCGAACAGCTCAAAGCTGTGGGCATGGCGCCCTACATCCATGCGAAACCGGCGCAGCTTTCCGGTGGCCAGAAGCAGCGGGTGGCCATTGCCAGGGGACTGTGCATGGAGCCGGAGATCCTGCTCTTCGATGAGCCGACTTCAGCGCTGGATCCGGAGATGGTGCAGGGGGTCCTGACGGTCATGAAGGATCTGGCAAAATCCGGTCTGACGATGATCATTGTCACCCATGAAATGGCCTTTGCCCGGGATGTGGCGAGCCGGATCATCTTCATGGATCAGGGTTATGTGGCGGAGGATACCGATCCGGAATCCTTCTTCACGGCCCCTGCTACAGAAAGAGCCCGGGAGTTTCTGTCCCGGTACCGGGAGCAGCAGTCATGACAGGGCCGTTCACCATCACGTTCGCCCGGGGATTCGGGACCGGCGGCAAGGAAATCGCTTCCCGGGTTGCCAGAGAGCTGGGGATCCACTGTTACGAAAACCGGATCCTGACCCTGGCCAGTCAGCTGTCGGGTCTGGACCAGGAACTGTTTGTGGAGGTGGATGAAAAAATCCGCCAGCACAGCGGTTTCTCCGCCTTTCTGGCGGGACTGCCCCGCAGCCGGAAATACATCTCCCGGGAAGAACCTTTTTCCGGAGACGAGAAACTCTTTGAATACCAGAAGGAAATCATTGAGAACCTCAACGAGACAGAGTCCTGCTGCATCGTGGGCAAATGCGCCAATGACATCCTCCGTCACCGGGACAACGTGCTGTCTGTCTACATCGAAGCGCCGAGGGATTACTGCATACGGCGGACGATGGACAACATGCCGGTGAGCCGGGAAGTGGCGGAGGCAACGATCGAGAAAACGGATCGGTACCGGGCGGAGTACTACAGTTTCTATACCGGCGGAAAGTCCTGGACAGATCCTGTTGCCTACGACTTGACAATCAACAGTGCACGCATGGGCATCGAAGGCAGTGTGCAGCTGATCCTGGCTGCCCTGAAAATCAGGGGGTTCATTGAGTGAGCAGAGACGGAGATATCAAGACATTTTCCTGGCATGTGCCGGAAACCGTGGTGACGGGACCGGGGTCCATGAAGGAAACCGGAGGCCTGGTTCAGGGGGTCATGAAACATCCCCTGGTTGTCACGGGACCCCATCTGTTCCGGGCGGGAATCATTGCGCCAGTGCTGGAAAGCCTGGAAGAAGCAGGAATCGGGTATGCGGTGTTCCATGAAACGGAATCCGATCCTTCCATTGAGACAGTGGAGAAGATCAGGACCATGTATGAAAAGAATGCCTGTGATGGTCTGATTGCTGTGGGAGGCGGATCGGTGATGGATGCCGCCAAAGCTGCTGCGGTTCTGATTGGTGACGGAGGCCGTCTTCAGGATTATGAAGGAGCCGAAGCCAGGAAGATTTCCCCTTTGGAGATGACCCTGATGGCAGTGCCGGCCACAGCGGGGACCGGCAGTGAAGTGACTCCTTTTGCGGTGATCAGCGACGACCAGCGGCAGGTGAAGATGACAGTATCCTCTCCCTTCCTGATTCCGGAAATGGTGGTGCTGGATCCTGACCTGCTCAGCGGCGTTCCAGCTGGACTGGCTGCGGCAACAGGGATGGATGCACTCATTCACGCCCTGGAGGCTTATGTTTCCCGATATGGCAGTTTTCTCTCTGACGGGTTTGCGGCACAGGCTCTGGAGAAAATCGGTCACAGCCTGGTGAAGTTTGTCCGGACAGGGGATGCCGAAGCTGCACAGGAAATGCTGGAAGGATCCTTTCTGGCCGGCTGCGCCTTCTCCCTTTCCCGCCTGGGTCTGGTACATGCGCTGAGTCATCCGCTGTCGGCTCATTACGGGATTTCCCACGGAACAGCCAACGCCCTGCTGCTGCCTGCGGTGATCCGGTTCAATCAGGAAGCAGCAGGAGAGAAATACCGTCAGGCAGCTGATCTGCTGGGAGTGAAAGAGCAGACAGATCTGGCGGACTGGATCGAAGAACTCAACCGTCTTCTGGGAATTGAAATGAAATGGGAAATCAGAGAAGAGGATCTTCCAGTACTCGTCCGTGATGGTCTGATGTCCGGCAATGTACAGGCAAATCCGCGGCTGGCAGAGGAAAAGGATGCAGAGGATATCTACAAAACACTTATACCAGCCTGAAAGGCATCATTTTATCGGATTAAAAATATTAATATATGCACTTGAACCGTCGGAAATCTGGCGGTTTTTTCATATGATTGGGATATTCTTCCGTCATACAGGCGGAAATCCTGGTCTGCAATTTTTCTGAAAGGCAGATTTGCGAAAATGAAGAATGGGAAAATGAAAAAATCCGGGAGATATTCCGGAAAACTTAAAGGATAGTTGGAAGAATCACCACTGTATTTTATGATGAGTTAAGGAGATAAGAATTATGAGAATTTGCATTGTGGAGGACAACAGAGAACTGGCTTCTGTGATTCGGGAAGCCCTGAATCCGGAGGAGTGCCAAATCTGCTGTACCTGCAGACAGGGACTGGCAGAGTGTGAGAAGGGATGGGATCTTCTGCTTCTGGACGTGAGACTTCCAGATGGCAGCGGACTGGATATTGCCAGAGCCGCCAGGATTGTCAGCAATGTCCCGATTCTGTTTCTTTCCAGTGATGGAATGGAGACCACCATGCTGGAGGCTTTTGAATCCGGCTGTGATGACTATATCGTCAAGCCCGTCAGACTGGCGGTCCTCAGGAAAAAAGTAGAGGCCCTGCTTCACAGAAGCGGGTACAGATCTGCCCTGCATCTGGGAGAAACAGTCCTGTATCCAGATACGCATTGTCTGAAAAAAGACAGTCTGCAGCTTGATCTTTCAGGAACCGAAACCGCCATCCTCCGGCAGCTGATTCTGCATCCCTGTCAGGCCGAGACTTTGATGCGCGCTGTCCGGCAGACCACAGGACGCGACATTTCTCCGGAAACCTTCAGTTCCCGTCTGTCCACACTGAAAAAGAAACTGGAACCTTTTGATCTGAATATCATCGGAAGGAAAAATACCGGGTATCGTCTGGAGGAACGATGAAACGACATATCCTTATGACACTCTGGGTTGTGGTTCTTATATTGAGCTTTTTCTTTTGGGTTTATGGGATTGGCAGCCGGCTGTATTTGACAGCCATGGCACCGGATCCGGTTCAGGCGCTTTTTCATCTGGATTCTTCCATCCGGATATCTGCAATACAACAGGGATATGGGGATTATGCTTTCTGGAGAACTGTGAGTTCCCTGTTTGACGGCCGTTTTGTGATAACTGAAGTTATTCTGCTGACAGGTCTGATATCTGCAGCAGTCAGCTGCAGGCAACAGCGTAAGAAGAAGATGGATTGGCATCACGAATATACTGCTCTTCAGAAACGTGTAACGGAGCTGGAAGGACTGCTTCGAGCACAGGACAGAGATATGAAGGTTCGCAGGGAGGAGTAGGAAAATTTTGCTCATCAGCTCAAATCATCTTTGAACAGTCTGTCACTGCGACTGGAACTCGAAGGTTTGTATGAACCGGCTGAAGAATCTTTTGCACTGATGGATTCACAGCTGGACAAATTTATACAGTCTTCCCGAATTCATTACAATAATCGCCTTCTGGATATGAAGCTCTTTTCACTGAAGGAAGTGCTGGAACAGGACATACTGCCTTCACTTGATGGGTATAAAGTCCGGATTGTGACAAAGCTTGATCCTGGATGGCTGTATGGGGATTCCCGGATTCTGAGGGAAGGAGTGGAAACTCTTCTGGTCAACGCCTGCAGGAATTGCCAGCAGGTGCAGATAGCTCTTGTTGAGCAAGAGACAGGTCTGGAGTTAACAGTGAGCAATGAAACAAAAAGTGGGATTCTTCCCTCCATGAATCGATATGAAACGTCAGATGACAGTCACTATGGTATAGGACTGGATCTGGCAAGAACTGCAGCCAGACTTCACGGAGGGGATTTGTCACTTACGCTGGAAGATGGCCGATTTAATGCGCGATTGTTCTTGCCTGTGCATCCATGGGAATCCGATACTGCAATGTTTATGAAAGAGTCCTTTGATTCAATGAATTCGGAGGTAAAACCATGGAAGAATATGCCGTAAAAATCTGTGATATCCACAAGACCTGGAACATGAAAACGACGCCTGTCAATGCTTTGCAGGGTTGTTCTTTTAAAGTTGAGCCTGGGGAGTTTGTCACAATCATCGGGCGAAGCGGCTCCGGGAAATCTACATTGCTGCACTGTATAGCCGGACTGATTGCTCCAGAGGAAGGAACTGTTGAAATAGGTAAAACCATACTTACTGAAATGAATGAAGAACAGCGGTCTGATTTTCGCCTGTCTCATATAGGTTTGGTCTTCCAGTTCTATTCTCTGGTACAGGAACTGACAGTGGAAGAGAATCTGAGGCTTCCTTTCGAAGTCAATGGGAGCAGTCCTGATAAAGAGTTTCTTGAGGAGCTGAAGAGCAGACTGGATATCAAAAAGCTGGAGAACAAATATCCCCGTGAATGTTCGGGCGGTCAGCAGCAGCGGATTGCGATTGCCCGGGCACTCTCTGTGAAACCGGATCTGATCCTGGCGGACGAACCTACGGGGAACCTGGACTCCGAAAACTCTCGTAAGGTGTTCTCTTTGTTCCGGGAGTGTCAGAGAATGTTCAATCAGACTGTAATCATGGTCACTCATGACCTGGCGCTGGCCAAACAGGCAGACCGGATGCTGGTGATGGAGGATGGGAGAATTCAGAATGAGCAAATCTGAATTCCAGTACTTTTCACAAAATCGCTCTTTGAAGCTGCGCTTTTTTCTTATATTCCTTTGCGGATTCCTGTGCCTTACGACAGCTGTCGCTGTTCAGACCGGTCTGTGGAACAAAAGACTGGAGACTGCCAGGATGCAATATGGTCTGTGGCAGGGGGTGAGGATGGATATCAGTGTAAAAGACCGTCAGATTCTGAATTCCCATGAATTGCTGGAAGAAGTGGGAACTCAGGAAATATTCGGGTTGCTGGAAACGAATGGCCTGACATTTGTAACCGGCTGTGCTGATGGTGCCTTTTACAAATTGGCAAATTTCAGCCTCCTTCAAGGTAGATTACCGGAAAGAGGAGATGAAATCGCAGTGGAAAACTGGGTTCTTGACCGACTTGGAATGGCCTATGAGCCGGGGGAAACTATTACCGGAACAATTCAGGGAAGTCAGCGACAATTTACAGTGACAGGTATAATTAATAATTACACTACCTCCTGGATCAGTGGTGACAGTCAGCCAGCCATTTTCACAGGACCTGGATCGGGACTGAAATCTGTCAGGGATAATGTGTTTATCAGAGGTGAAAACTCTGAAGTAATAGATGATTTGAAACAGGCTATGCCGCTGCTGATTCGAAATGTACATGTAAAGGAATTGTGGGAACCTTTTGCACCGGAAAATGCTGCATGGTCCATGTTGATGGTATTTTCTCTGGGAGGGTCCGCTTTCCTGATTATGGTCGTCTTCCGTAAGTGGCTGAAAAGCCGCAGACATGATATTCAAGTACTGAAGGGATTGGGTGTGTCAGAACGAAAGATCCGAAAAGACCTGATCAGAACCATTATTCAGGCTGCCGGAACAGCTGCTCTGATTTCTCTGACAATCGCGACTTTGATGAACTGGCCGTTGCCGGTGATTCTGGGAACAGCAGGAGCTCTGATTCTGGAGATTCTGATCCTGTGCTGTCTGCTGGCCAAGGATGTCAAAGAGATTCCGGCAGTGGAAAATGCCAGTGGAGGAGACCTTCCGGAAACTCAAAGACACTGGAAGCCGATGAAACGGGTCACAGCTTTCCGTCTTGGTCTGCGATTTCTGGAAAGCCGGAACCGAAGCATAGCCGGAAATCTGATTGCTGCAGTCTTTCTGGCTGCGGTATTCTTCGGAACGACCCTGGCGTTGACAGAAACTTGGCAGTTACAAAAGTGGCTGCAGGAGAAGCCGGATTTCATTTTGTCTCTGGAGCCTGAAGGACTTCAGACTTTCAGAACAGATGACAGTCTGGAAAGAATAGCAGAAAAGCTGAAAGATGACAGTCGGTTTTCTCATGTGGAATCTGGTTTTGTCCAGATGTATGGATGGGCCATACCTGTTGAAGAAGGATCACTGCTGGAGCAGCTGCGTAATGATCCGACAATTTCCAACGAATCCCGGAACAGTCTGCTGTATCCATCGGAATTGATGGCAGAAGACTTGAGGAACTGGCAAATGGTTCCCATTATCAGTCGGGAAGATATAGACCTGACAGAAGTGGAAGGATTTGATGAGGAGCTCTGGAACAGCGGAGAGGGCATTATTCTGTATGCACCGGATGTCTCTATTTATGACGGCAAACTGTGGCTGGCTGATGATTTATCCAATTCAATAGAGGTAAAGAGTGAGGGAGGATATCGTTCTGGAGACACAATTCTGCTGCAGGATCCTTTCGGGAAAGAAGTAAAGACCAGAATTGCTGGCATTTTGCGAAAACCGCCTGAATGGATGAGATTTGATGAGATGATGGGACTGTCCATGGCTTATACAATATATGCTGCTCCGGATTTTTTTGAATATCCTGTGAATCGTCTGCACCTGACTCTTTCTGATGAGCAGAAAGACGAAGTTCAAGTGTCGGTCTCTGCCATAGCAGCCAGGGAAGCAGTGTATATGACCAATGAGAGGGCTATTAAACAGAGAGTGATGGACCTTCTTGACAGTCAGGAAACGCTTTTCGGTGTTTTGACAGCTGCTTTGTTCTTGTCCCTGAGTTTCTTTATCCTTTCTGCAACTGGAAGATTGCATAATCAGCTGGCAGACTGGAAACAATGTCTGATCCTGGCGGGTGCCCGATTGTCACAGGCTGACAAAGCGATTTGCTCTGTGTGGGGTTTGCTGCTGTTTTTGTTGGCGACCGGAATTTTACTGGCAGGTAACCTGGTTGAGGCGATTCACAGCCGATTTCCAACCAATGGAGATTTGCTGGGGAGTGTAATGCCTTTTCTCTTTGTCAACAATGAGGCTGTGGGAATCTATCAGCTCGATCACCAGATCAGCTTGTGGCTGCTTCCTGCAGTTCTGGGTATGACCGTAGTCTTGGCAATAGCCGGGTTCTGGGTTAACAGAAGAAATGAAAAGTTTTTGAAAGATTGATGCAATATTGTAGAGCCAGAAAGGAGAGGAAATTATGAATACTCTCAAAAAATAATACTGGCAGGAATTATTGCTACTTCAGGTATTGGGTTATCTCCGATGGCAGTCTGTGCAGAAGAAACCGAAATAGAACCATATAGTGTCGAAACCTGGTATGGAGAGAATGCAGGATCAGTAAATAGATATTATGTTAAAGTTGCAGCTACCATGACTTACGCTAATGGTAATTGGAGTTGTCGTGGATGGATTTTGGAATCTAGCAGTGCTGCCGTGACAGTAACTGGTGCACTGATGACACCTGGAAGCAAGATTGTCAGTGTCTATATCAGCATTAATGGAGTTTCCACAAATAAATGTATATGGGTAACGGTAAATCCCAGATAGTGTATTAAAATAAGTAATGGAGTTTGATTTCTTCATTAAGCAAAGGAAGAATCATTATGAAAGGGAAATTTTTGACAATAATCATGAGTATGGGACTGGCTGCTGTTAGCAGCCATCATTTATTAGGCTGTACAGAATCGAAACCAGTGAATTTTCAAGAATCCATTGATGAGACTATGACATTCGATGAAATGGTTAACAGGATCTGTATGGAACAGAACAAAACACCAAATGAAGTAATTAACGAAATGGTGGAACTTGAACGAAATAACTTGAAGGAATTTAAGCAATCAACAGGTTCGATCGATACGAAAAATGAAATTCTTGCTTCTTTGCGGGCTGCTACCTACAGAACTCTTACGATTCCGATTCCAGCCATGACTGGATATGCTCCAGCAGGGATCCAGTTTTATCATAAATCAGCGGATTATGAAGGCAGCCAGATGACCTGTGTTCAAATTATGAATATTTCCTTGAATAGATATGATTCCAGTCGTGGTATAACAAAGCAGTTTGCAGGAACCGTATATCTGAATCTGGTGGATGCTCAGACAATTGACTGGATCGTTAATGGAGATTTCTTTGACAATGGAACCACTACAGTGGGAGGAACTGTAGGCGCTGGCGTCGAAGGAACTGCATCTGTATCATTGAGTGTTTCTTATGCTTCAAATCATTTTTCGTACTACAACAAAAGCGGCCGTTATTATATGCCACGGAGATAATCTATTTACATAAGCAGTCACCATCATCGTTTTCCCATGATTCACTCATAAGCGATGGTGATTGCCCACAATAAAGGGGGCTGGATTCAGCCCCCTGATGCTGATTCCTGTACAGCTCTGTCAGAATGGGTCGCTATGGTGTAGTCTCTGTACCATCGAATCCGTCTGACATCAGAACGTTTTTGATTCTTTCCATGCAGAATCTCCCCAAAGTACAATTTGAATTGATTCGGCTGAATTGACTCAATCGATTGAGTCAATTTTCTTTAATTGACCCACAGTTCTTTTGATTCTCTGTCATTTCCTGTTCTCTCTTCCGAGTCCATCACGCCAGAAGGACCGCCTGCATTCGCTGTCAGGCGGTCCTTCGCTGTTCCAAAAACAAAGGATGATTCTTTCTGAATCATCCCCGGATCCTTGTATGTCCAGGGAGATCAGGTGCTGGCTGATTGTTTCAGACGTTTATCCTTGACTGGTTCGGACAGCTTCTCTGCTTTCTTCATGCTTTCCGGTATCTTTCAACCACTTAGCCGTTTAGATTGCATCCTTTGGCCTGTCCTGTGTCTCTCCTTTTTCCAATCCTTTTCGAATCATTTTGTATTTTTTCTTTCGGATGTCTGAATCGGAGGGATTTTTTCAAGGCTGGAAACTTCGGCCCTTTTTCCGGATCTCTGTTTCCCTTTGAGTTTCTTTGCACTCTGTCGATTTTAACGTCTTGTCTGACGCGTCTGGCACCTTTTCGGTCCCTGTCGGAAGCGGCGGATCTTTCTGCTTCCTTGCACCCTCAGTATAGCAGGTGAAATTCTTCAAAAAAGCCCGGTGGAAACCCTGGACCGGTTTCTGGAAAAACCGGCGGCTTCTTTCTCATATCGGGAAATCCTGCTGTATTTCAGCTGGCTGCCCCGGCTTGTCTTCCATCGGCACCAGAATTTCCTTCCATTTTTCGGTCAGCCTGGCAAGATTCCAGGCTGCATTGGCGGGACTGGTGCTGGGCAGGACAGCTGCTTTGATGCCGGTCTGCTTTTCCTGATACTTCCGGTAATACTTCAGGGCGGTCTGGCCGTTGCAGAAGATCTGCGTGATGCCGGAATCCTTCAGCACCGGTTCCAGGTCAGCGGGGACAACGTCGCGGATCGAGGCATCCGAGGAACCGGTAATGCTGCACTGGCTGATCACGTCCCAGACCGCCACATGATGCGCCAGCAGGAAGGACTTCTTTTCTTCCACAGTCTGCGGTACGGGGGCATCGAAGACAGCGGACAGGACTTTCCAGAACCGATTTTGCGGATGGCCGTAATAAAACCGGTTCTCCCGGCTTTTCACGGAAGGCAGGCTGCCGAGGATCAGGATTTTCGAATCTGCATCGAAAACCGGTTCGAAGGGATGAATGACGGTTTCAGACATGAGAACTCCTTTTTCATAGTTTCATCGTACCGTATAATTGGGCATAAGACTGACGGGGTGAAACTATGAAATCGTATTTGAAGCCAGGCAGCCGGATCGTGGTGAAAGTGGGGTCCTCTTCCCTGCGGCACGGGGCAACCGGGCGGCTGGATTTATACAAACTGGAGGTGCTGGTCAGACAGCTGGCGAATCTGCGGAACGCGGGACTGGATGTGGTGCTGGTTTCCAGCGGTGCCATGATGGCGGGACGGACAGCACTGGGGATCGATTCCCTGCGGACACTGTCGCAGAAACAGGCCGCGGCCAGTGTGGGCCAGGCCCGGCTGATGATGATCTACTCCAAGCTCTTTTCGGAGTACAACACTGTGGCCAGCCAGGTGCTGATGACAAAAAACACCGTGGCGGATCCCGAGCACAAGCAGAACGCCCGCAACACCTTTGAAGAGCTCCTGGCCATGGGTGTGATCCCGATTGTGAATGAAAACGACACAGTCAGCACCTATGAAATCCAGTTTGGCGACAACGACACACTTTCGGCTGTGGTCAGCGAACTGGTGCAGGCAGACCTGCTGGTGCTGCTGTCGGATATTGACGGGTTGTTCACCAGCGACCCGAACACGGATCCCGAAGCCAAGCTGGTCCGGGAAGTGCTGGAAGTGGATGAATCCCTGCTGGGTATGGCCGGGGATTCCGCATCGGATGTGGGCACTGGCGGCATGCGGACCAAGCTGCAGGCTGCCAGGATGGCCATGGATGCGGGCACAGACATGATGATTGCCAATGGCCGGGATTTCCGGGTGATCCATGATCTGGTATCCGGTAAAGGGACCGGAACCTGGTTCAGGGCGCCGGAGGAAAACCGGCGGAAAAGAGACAGCAGCATAGAAAGGGAGTGCAGAGGATGACACAGACAGCATGCTATGACAAAACAGAAGCCGGTAAGGAAACCGCCGGGATCGCAGAGACTGTGAACGCACAGACAGAGAAGCAGTCCATCCAGGAGATGCTGGAAGCCATGGGACAGCGGGCAAAGGAAGCCGGGTCCTGGTGTGCCGGGTTGTCCACAAAGGAAAAGAACGACCTGCTGCTGAAAGCAGCCGACAGGCTGGAGGCAGATGCGGGCAGGATCCTGGCTGCCAATGACATGGATGTGAAACGGGCGCAGGAAAACGGAATGGCAGCCGGTCTGGTGGACCGCCTGCGGCTGACTCCCGAACGGATCGCGGGCATTGCCTCCGGGATCCGGGAAGTCGCGGCTCTGCCTGATCCCATTGGCCGGGTGGAATCCATGGAAAAGCGTCCCAACGGGCTGATGATCGGCCGCAAACGGGTTCCTCTGGGCGTCGTGGGTGTGATCTATGAAGCCCGTCCCAATGTGACAGCCGATGTGTTCGCCCTGACCTTCAAGACCGGCAATGCAGTGATCCTGAAAGGCGGACGGGACGCGGCTGCTTCCAATGCAGCCATTGTGGAAAGTCTGCAGTCAGTGCTGCCGAAACCTGCTGTCGTGCAGCTCATTGAAGACAATTCCCGGGAGGTCACGAATGCCTTCATGAAACTCAGAGAGTACGTGGATGTACTGATTCCCCGCGGCGGCAAGGGGCTGATCCAGGCAACCGTGAACAACGCCACGATTCCGGTGATCGAAACCGGAACCGGCAACTGCCATGCGTATATCGATGAAACGGCGGACAAGGACATGGCCATTGCCATTGTCGAAAACGCAAAAACCCAGCGCATTGGGGTCTGCAACGCGCTGGAAAGCCTTGTGGTCCACCGCAGCCGGCTGCCGATGCTCAAAGAACTGGAAACCGTCCTGGATAAGCACAATGTGCAGATCCGGGCAGATGAGGCTTCCCGGCCGTATTTTGATCATGCTCTGGCAGCGACTGAGGAGGATTTCGGGACGGAGTACCTGGACTATATTCTGAGTGTGAAGACCGTGGACAGCGTGGAGGAAGCCATCCGGCACATCAACCGGTACTCCACCGGACACTCGGAAACCATTGTCACGAAGGATTACGACAATGCACAGAAATTCCTGGACCAGGTGGACAGCGCCGCGGTTTACGTCAACGCCAGCACCCGGTTCACCGACGGCAACGAATTCGGGTTCGGGGCGGAAATCGGGATTTCCACGCAGAAACTCCATGCCAGAGGCCCCATGGGTCTGGAGGCACTGACGTCGAGCAAATTCATCATTTACGGAAACGGCCAGGTCCGCTGAGCGCTGTTTCCTGCAGCCCGGAGGCGTGAAGTCTCCGGGTTTTTATATACGGATCTCTGCTGGCCGGCAGCCCGATACAGGGTGATGAAAGCCGGGGCGTCCAGTCGTACTGGCCTGTGACCCTTTGGCCCCTGTTGAATCAGTCCTGCGCAAAGCGTCGGTCCGGAATCAGGCCATCCGGTGTGAGTTCCAGCACTTCATCGCAGATCTGAAGCAGTTTCCGGTCATGACTGACCAGAATGATCCGGCCGCCGAAGTCCTTCAGCGCCTGACGGATCACCGGAGCTGACAGTGGAGAGAAATTGCGGGTAGGTTCATCCAGCAGCAGGACATTGCATTTGTCCAGCACCATTTTCAGAAACAGGATCTTGGCCTGCTGGCCGCCGGACAGACTGCCCATGGCAGAATTCATTTCCCCGGAGGTGAACCGCATGGATCCCAGGCGGGTACGGGCTTCGGGCCAGTCTTTCAGAAAGTCAGCGGCACTGACTGACAGATCCAGGATTTCCCGGTAGTCCTGGGGCATATATCCCACCCTCAGGTCCGGGCGTTCTTTCAGAATGGAATGCAGCTGTCTGAGCAGGGTGGATTTTCCCGCCCCGTTGTGGCCGGTAATGCCCAGAATTCCGGGGCCTTTCACAGAAAGGAAGACCTTTTGACACAGGATCTGGCTTCCTGCAACGACGGATCCCTGCCATTCCAGGATGTTTTTTCCTGCTGGGACCTGGATGCCGGGGTCGAACCGGGTGAGTATGGCTTCTTCCGCATCGGAAAACTCCTGGAAGGATGCCCGTTCCTTTTCATACCGCCGCCCTGCTGCATTGACGGACTTCAGCTTGCGTTTCAGGGCCGCCGCCTTGCGGGGATCCTGGCGGGTGGCTGTATTCTGCCGGTGTTCGATGGCATCGTGAATACGGCGCCATCGCGCCATTTTCGCCTCATGATCCCGTCTCTGTCCCGCAGCGACCTGGTCCTGGTGGTCCATGGACTGCTGCCGCTGCCGGATGTAATCCGGCCAGGAAAGAGAGGAGCGGGTGAGGCGCGGAATGGATTTCCGGTGCAGCTGCTCGAGGTGCAGGATCGTGGGATGGACACGCTCGATCAGGGTTTCGTCGTGGGAAACAAAGAGGACAGTCTGCGGACACAGAACCAGGAACTGCTCCAGCCATTCCAGGGTGTCGATGTCCAGGTCATTGCCGGGTTCATCCAGCAGCAGGATGTCCGGGTCCTGCATAAGCAGAGACAGCAGGAAATACCGGACTTTCTCTCCGCCCGAGAGCGTGGAAAAAAGCTGTGTGGAGAACAGACTGTCATATTCAATGCCAAGGCTTGCCAGGACCTCCACATGATCCCAGACGGGCAGGCTTCCGAAGAGAGCAGCCAGGGTCCCCTCAACGGCGGGAAACTGCGGAAGGTATCCCACAGGTCCCTCCAGCCGGATGTCTCCGGTGACGGTGCACCAGCCGGCCTGGTGGAGGATGGCCTTCAGGAGCGTGGATTTTCCGTTGCCTTCCTCTCCCATCAGGACGGCCTTTTCCCCCGCTGCCAGGGACAGAGTCAGGTCTTTCACAAGATACCGGTCCTCCCGGTCGAGCTGTATGGTCAGGTTTCTGAGTTCGAGCATAGATTCACCTCCTGCCCCGCGATCCGGGATCACAGGCGCATGCAAAAAAAGTGCGTCAGAACAGGTCCATGAGACGCACTTGAAACATCATCGGTTTTCGAAAAGCCGTCAGAGCACGGCAAAAAAGTCTGGTCAGTATGGGTTCATGGACGATTTACTTGTACAGTGCAAGTCCTCTGAACATTCACACACCGCCTTTCCGTGCCTATCCTGACAGGAACCGCCGCCAAAGTCAACCGGTATCCCGCCGGAAAGATGCACCGGACCGTCAATCCAGCTCCAGGTCGATGCCCGAGGGATCGAACACTTCATGGACCTGCTGCACGAGCCAGTCCTTCCTGAAGAGATCTGAGAACCGCCGCTGGCTGTGGGCTGCTGCCAGCTCCTCCGTATAGTCCTTCAGTTTCATCAGCCGGAAACTCTCATACTCACCCTCGAAGTGATTCACAATGGGAATGATCCTGGTGTTTTCCACCCGTACCCCCGATGCCCCCGGCACGAGATCGAAAGCCGCCAGGGCACCGACCTCATACATATCCTGGAACGTTTCGTCCGCCCGGTCCACCTGATACGCCGAAGACAGGAAGTTTCCCAGAGACCACAGACACAATGTCTTCCGTCCATCTGTCTCGATCCACTCCGCCGGCTGTATCGTATGCGGGTGATTGCCGATGATGACATCCGCCCCCGCCTGCGCGATCTGCGGCCCCAGGATCCTCTGGGCGTCATTGAGGCCATACGTGAACTCCGTCCCCCAGTGCATGCACACGATCACCGCATCTGCCTGCTGGCGGGCCCGGCGGACATCCTCCAGCAGCACCTGCGACTGGGCACTGTCGGGAGAATAAAAGGAGTTCACCTGCCACTCCTGGTCATAGGGCTGATTCGTGTCATAGGTCCAGCTCACAATGGCGATGTCCATGCCATTGACTGTGACCACATTCGTCTGATTCCGCTCCTCCTGGGAGCCAAAGGTTCCGGTGTGACCGATTCCCGCCTCATCCAGATTGCGGTGGGTGTTCAGGATACCCTGCGTCCCGCGGTCCGCCGCATGGTTGTTGGCCAGCGACACGAACTCGATGGAGTGGTCCTTCAGGTTCTGGGCCGTCCGGGCCGGAGCGTTGAAGGAGTAATCGATGCCGGTGATTCCCAGCTCCTCTCCGCCGATGGGTACCTCCATGTTTGCAATCGTCAGGTCATCCGCGGCCAGCAGCGGATCGATGTCAGCGAGACAGTCCTGCCAGCTTCCGCTGCCAAAGGTGTTCAGCAGCGGTTCCTCCAGCAGAATGTCGCCGGTGGCAGTCACGGATACACGCTGTGTTTTCCCTGTCTGGTTCCGGGTGCTGTCCAAACCCTGACCGGCAGCAGTCGGGCGCGGGCCGGTATCGGAAAAGAACACCGCGCGTACGGCCATGACAGCCAGGAAAAGAAGGAGCAGCACGGATCCGGCAAGAAGAAGGACCCGGTCCATGCGGAGTCTCGTTCGTTTGTGTTTCATGTCCTGATTGTACCAGAGGGAGTGGATAGGGAAGGAAGATGCATTCACAGAAACCGCTTGCATTGAAAGGAAAACGCCTTCCTCTCAATGCTAACCGCTTTCATTATTAGATATTTCATGTGAAATTTGACAGTTTTGGGGTGTCTTATTATCATGGATTCGTGAAAGGAAGGACTCGCAATGGAAAAGTGGACACAGGAGCAGTACGCAGACCGGCTGAAGGAAATGAAGCAGGAAGCGCACGATAAAATGTGGCTGTATATAGAAGTCAATGCCAGGGACCTGATGACGGACAGCGAACCAGGAACCAAGAACCTGAACGCAGCCTGCAAGGGCATGCTGGCCTCCATGCTGGAGGGTGATACCTTTGTGACGGAGCCCAAGGTTCGTTCCCGCATTGCCGGGACGCTGACGATCCGGTATTACGTGGACAATCTGTCTCCCGAACGCCGTACCTGGGCGGCTGTCAACCAGGCCTGACATCTGGACTCGGTGCATGCAGGCGCCGGGTTCAGATCTTTTTTGTATCTGCTTCTTTTTCCCGCCGCGAGGCAGGACTTTTGTGAAACCGTTTATCCTTGCGTGAGATATAATTCTTCTATGGAAAACAAAACTGTGATCACCATATCCCGCGAATACCGCTCGGGCGGCAGACAGATTGGGCGGCGGCTGGCAGAGTATCTGGACATCGGGTATTACGATAAAAAGATCCTGGAAACTGTGGCTGCGGAACTCGGGCTGTCTCCGGAGTTCTTTTCGGACAGCAACCTGAATGCGGATGGCCTGTTCAGCATCGGTGTCCCCGGGCTCGGGCTCTCACATCTCACCGATCTGTCCGTCAATGTGCAGATGATCGAAAAAGCCCGCAGCCTGATGACCCGCATTGCCCGCACAGAAAGTGCTGTCTTCGTGGGACGTGCAGCGGATGCTGTGCTCGGTCCCGGGATCCGGAAAATCACAGTGTTTATACGCCAGGACTTCGACCAGCGTGTGGAAGCCTGCATGCAGGAAGAAGGGCTGAACCGGCGGAAGGCCAGGGCAAGAGTCCGGGAAATGGACGACAAGCGGCGCAGTTTTGTGGGATTCGCCGGCAAACAGGGCTGGGGGCGGCCGGAAAACTATGATGTGGTGCTGGACATGAGCCGCATGACGGAAGAGGAAGCCCTGCAGAAACTGGCCAGGCTGTACGACGAGAAACAGGGCTACGAGACGCTGAAAGGCGGTTATCTGGACCAGTACACCCATTACGCGTGATGCAGCCATGACGGCTGCCACGCACACTGACATCGATGACAGACCGCGGCTGCATGATCCTGCACAGCCGCGGTTTTTTGCTGCACCGGCAGCTTCCGGTGTCTCTGACAGATAAGAACCGCCGGTGTCTGCTGCCTGGGTCTGGCGGGGAGCAGGCATGTCATATATGACAGGAATGCTGCGGATTTGTGCATTTACAGAAAGTTTGAACAAAAACAGGCATTCCTGGCGAATATATACAGTACAGGCACTGCATGGACAAAAGCCCGTCGGGCACTGGCTTTGCGCAGCACAAAAAAGGCGGCCGAAGCCGCCTGCATTCTGCAGAGTGTTCTAGATTGCGAATGCGAAATACAGCACGAAGATCACCATCAGCACCCAGACAGTGATGTGGATGTCCTTCGCCTTGCCGGCGGCAATCATGGCCACAGTGTAGGCAATGAAGCCGAAGGCAATACCGTTGGAGATGGAGTAGGTCAGGATCATGGAAATCACAGTGATGAACGCCGCGATCGCGTAGATCATGTTGTCCCAGTCGATGCCCTTGAGCTGCTGCGCCATCATGACACCCACGACGATCAGAGCCGGCGCCGTCACGGCATTGGTGATGGCACTCAGGATGACGGGGGAGATGAAGACAGACAGCAGGAACAGGATACCGGTGGTGCAGGCTGTCAGACCTGTGCGGCCACCCACTGCAACGCCGGAGGTTGACTCTACGAAGGAAGTGACGGTGGATGTACCCATGACAGCACCGAACACAGTTCCCAGGGAGTCGGCCAGCAGGGCCTGTTCCGCGTTTTCCAGTTCGCCCTGCCGGTTGACCAGGCCAATGGAGTTGCCGACAGCCACCAGTGTGCCGGCGGTGTCGAAGAAGTCAACGAACAGGAAGGAGAAAATGATGACCACTGCGCTCATGGGGTTCGAGAACAGTTCCCCGAAGCCGGAGAAGCAGGCGCCCACAGCGCTGAAATCGAAGTTGATGCCCCAGTTCTGCGGGAGAGCCGGCATGTTTTCCAGACCGAAGATGCCCAGGATGATGCCCAGGATCGCCGTGATGACCAGTCCCACGAATACGGCTGCCGGCACTTTGCGGACAACGCAGAAAATCGTGACGAGGATGCCGAAGATGGCCAGCAGGACAGCCGGGTCAGCCAGACTGCCGATGGTTACGAATGTGCTTTCGCTGGCAATGATGATGCCCGCGTTCTTGAAGCCCACAAAGGCGATGAAGAACCCGATGCCGGCACCGATGGCAGTCTTCAGCTGCACAGGAATGGCATCAATGATCATCTTGCGGACACCGGTGACGGAAATCAGCACGAAGACGATGCCGGATACAAATACCGCAGCCAGTGCCGCCTGCCAGGAGTAGCCCATGCCCAGGCAGATGGTGTAGGCAAAGAGGGCGTTGACGCCCATGCCGGGAGCCAGGGCAACGGGATAGTTGGCGAGCAGGCCCATGATCAGACAGGCAACTCCACTGGAGATTGCCGTGGCCATGAACACAGCCGACATATCCATGCCTGCATCCCCCAGGATTGCCGGGTTGACGCCCAGGATATAGGCCATCGCAAGGAAGGTCGTGACACCGGCCAGGATTTCGGTCTTGACCGATGTGTGCTTCTGATCCAGCTTGAAAAGCTTGTTTAACATTTGTCAGAGTCTCCTTTCTGGTTCTGAACAAGGCCTATTGTAGCGGATAGTCCCAAAAAATCACACAGTTTGTCAGAAAAGAGTCATAAAATTTCAGACAATTGCAGGCAAACTCCTTGCGTATCGGCCTCTGGACGCATATGAAAGCGCTTCATGCTGCCGCAAAGCCAGGCTGTGTGACCGGCTCCGGGCAGCCGCACGGCAGGACTGGCAGCCGGGTCATGAAGATCACAGCGGAAAGGAGAAACCATGGAAAGTCTCTGCCGGTTCACCCTGCAGGAATTCATCGCCCGGGCACAAGACGGCAGCCGGCTGGCAGGTCTGCTGGAAACCAGGCTTGTGGCCGCCGGGTATCCTGTCACCGAAGGTGAATACAGGTCCTGGCAGAATTCCCTCTCTGCGCTGGCCGGGCTTCTGTCGGGCACTTCCCTGGATCCCGGCATCCAGGTCGGACTGGAGGTTCGCATGCCGCTTTCCGGCAGACGGGCGGATGTGATCCTGGCCGGTGCCGCTGGTCTCGTGGTGCTGGAACTGAAACAGTGGCGCCAGGTCAGTCCGTCATCAGATCCCTGCCGGGTGATGACCCGGACCGGCGGCTGCCTGCAGGCAGTCCTGCATCCCTGTCTGCAGGCGGCCGGATATGTCAGCGAGCTGGCCAGCTGGAACCAGGTCCTGCAGGAGAGGGCCCTGTCCCTGCATGGAGCGGTCTGGCTCCACAATATGGACCGGCAACAGGGAGAACTGCCCCTTGAGGTCCCCGGTTCGGGATCTGTTTCCCTCTTTTTTGCGGGTGATGGCGGGGCACTGATCCGATGCCTGCAGTCATCCCTGGGACCGGCCCCCGCCGGAGATCTGCTCGGGCTTCTGCAGAGCGCCCCGGTTCGTCCCGGTCCCGGACTGCGACGGCTGCTGACGGATATGATCCGGCCGGAAACCGGGGGCAGTTCCGGATTGCCCGCACTCTGTCAGCCACTCTTTGCACAGATCCTGTCCATTCTCAAAGACAGCCGGCCTTCGCTCATGGTGGTGACCGGCGGCTGCGGCACGGGAAAAACCGCGTTGGCCCTGCAGCTGCTCTTTCACTGCCTGCACGCCGGGCAATCCTGCCTGCTGACCTTTGGAACCGCCGGCCTGCGTCATTACATGCGGGACCAGCTGGACACGGCTGGGGGTCTGCCGCCGGCTGTATTTCAGACACTGCAGCCTCTGGCGGTCTTCGGGCCCCCTGTCCACCGCCAGGCCGAGGTGATTCTGGTGGATGAGGCCCATCGCCTCACGCGCCGGGACAGGCCGATCCTCCCGGCGAAGGCTGTCCTGTCCCCGGATCTGGACTGCTGCCTTCGGGCACCCATGCTGGACTGGCTGGCAGATCAGAGCCGGCACCTGGTTCTGTTTCTGGATGAGTCACAGCGTGTCAGTCCGGACGATGGATGCACCCTGGCTGACATCCGGCGCTGTGTGGCGCTGCATAACCGGACCCATCCGCAAAGGCGAAAAACCCTCCGGGAGCTCCCGCCGCTGAGGATGCAGCTGCGCTGTGCCGGGGGAGCCGGGTTCCCGGCATGGGTGGACAAAGTCCTGGATCGTGCCGGGGAGCCGCTGCAGTCGACAGATGCAGTCCCCGTCTGTTCGGGATATGAATTTCATATCCTGCCCACACCCCAGGCAGTGGTGCGGGCGCTGGACAGGAAAAAAGCAGCCGGTGACTCTGTCCGGCTGTGTGCGGGCAGGTGCTGGCCGCAGTCCAGGCAGAAGCCTGAACCAGAGGGGCGGGGTTTTCACATCGGCCCGGGGTTTCGGGGCATCTGGAAAACGGACTGCCGGCAGGCTCCGGCGCCCGCGGGATACAGGCTGGTGGATTCGGTGCAGGACATCCAGGGGCAGGAAGCCGACTGGACCGGTGTGTTCATCGGCCCGGATCTGGTGTACCGGCATGACCGGGTGCAGACGGACTGGAGAGCCAGGTCTGTCAGTGACCGGCTCATGGGTGGCCTGCAGGCAAGGGTGCGGCTGCGGATGGAAGAACAGGAAGAAGCGGACGATGTGATCCGAAACACCTACCGGGTGCTGCTGACACGGGCCAGAAAAGGGTGCTTTGTCTGGTGTGCGGACAGGGCCCTGGGCAGGCACCTGCAGGCCCTGTTCGCACCAGCCGCATCCCCGTCATCCGCATCATTGCCGGGACTGCCAGTATCGGCAGGGAGGGAAACAGGAGACAGAAACTGAAGGGTACGGGAATGTGGCAGGAATCAGCCGCATTCCTTTTATATAAGGAAACAAAGGTTATATAAGGAAACAAAGGAAAATGACAGGCAAACGGAGGGAAGCGGGGAATCCCAGGGAAAGCGGAGAAAGAAAAGCCGCAGCCCGGGTGCGCACAGGCAGCGGGATTCCGGCTGTCCGGCCATGGCAGTCCTGCCATCAATGCTATAATGAAGAACATGAAGAAGTTCGTTTCACTGGGTCTGGTCGTGACAGGCAACCTGATGCTTGCGGCGGCCGTGGCCTTTCTCATCGTCCCCAATGAAATCCTGACCGGCGGTGTTGCCGGTGTGTCTGTGGCACTGTATCCCCTTCTGCACATTCCCACCGTTGCCATGATCAACGGCCTGACCATTGGACTGTATATCCTGGGTGCTGTGATGCTGGGGAAGAAATTCGCCATGAATTCCCTGCTCTCGGCGATTCTCTATCCGCTGTTTGTCAGTCTGTTCACCTGGGTGGCCCAGACCTGTTTCCCCCCGGGGTATTTTATTATGGAGTCCTGGGTGGCTTCGATCTACTCCGGATTTCTCTGTGGTCTGGCGCTGGGTCTCGTGTTCCGGACCGGTGCCTCGACCGGCGGGATGGACATTCCGGCACTGATCCTGGCCAAGTACACCCCCATCAAGGAGGGGGAAGCGGTGATGCTGGTGGATGGGCTGACGGTGGCCCTGGGCATTGCCAGTTACGGTCTGCAGGCGGCGCTCGTGGGGCTGATTTCGGTCTTCGTGTCGGGATACATGATCAACCGCACCATCATGCTGGGATCCCAGCCTTCGCAGAATGTGATGATCATCACGGATCAGTGGGAGGCTGTGCGGCGGTTTGTTCTGGAGGACCTGGAACGCGGCGTGACGCTGCTGGACTCCAAAGGCGGCTATACGGAAACCAGCCGGCCGGTGGTGATGTGTGTCATTGCCCGCACGCAGTATCCGCAGCTTGAGCAGGGAGTGCTGGCCATTGACCGGAATGCATTCATCATCGTCAGCGATGTCAACTCGGTGCACGGGGAAGGATTTGTCGCCCCGCACGGGACGGTGTAGCCCATGACCATGGAGACTATGAACGCCATGCGGCGCACAGAGGAACAGAAGAGAAGCGGATCCGGGCAGCAGACCATGGAGCGGCTGTCCATCGCCGAGGTCATCGTGGTGGAGGGCAAAAACGACACTGCGAGACTGAAGCGGTTCTTTGACTGCGATACCGTGGAAACTGATGGCGGGCGCCTGCGTCCGGAGACGCTGGACCTGATCCGGCAGGCAGCGAAGACCCGGGGCGTGATCGTGTTTACGGATCCCGATGGCCCGGGAGAGCGGCTGCGGCGGAAAATCATGGAGGCACTGCCGGAGGCCGGACAGGCATTTGTCCCGAAGGAAAAGGCGAGAACCACAAAAAAGGTGGGAATCGAGCATGCCAGTCGGGAGGACCTGGAATCGGCGCTTTCTGCCTGTGTAACGTTCACACACCGGCAGACCGACACGCTGAGCTGGTCCGAGTACCTGGATCTGGGTCTGAATGGAAACCGGAAGAAACGGGAAGCCGTGTGCCGGCTGCTGCACATGGGTCCCTGCAATGCGAAGACGTGTTTCAGGCGGATGAATCTGCTGGGGATCACGAAAGAGGAAGCGGAAAGGCTGGTGCAGGATGCAGGAAGCGATTGCGACGGTCCGGCGGACTAGGGAAATCCAGGACCGCTACGGGCTGCAGGCAAAAAAGAAATTCGGACAGAACTTTATCACGGAACCTGGTGTGGTGGAAAAAATCGCCCGGAGCGCCATTGACGATCCGTCGGATCTGGTGTTTGAAATCGGCCCCGGCATCGGGGCACTGACGCAGTTTCTGTGCGAAAAAGCGCAGAAGGTGGTGGCGTTCGAAGTGGATCCCCGGCTGCCGGAGATCCTGCAGGCGGAGCTGGGGGCCGACAACCTGACGGTGATCCTGCAGGACTTCCTGGAAGCGCCAGTGGAGGACATCATTGACCAGTTTTGCGAACCGGGGCAGAAGGTGCGGTTTGCGAGCAACCTGCCGTACTACATCACCACGCCGATCCTCTTCCGGCTGTTTGAATCCGGTGCCGACATCGCCAGTGTAACGGCGATGATGCAGAAGGAAGTGGCGGACCGCTTCACAGCAGGACCCGGCAGTCCGGACTACAATGCCCTGTCGGTGATCACCCGGTACCGGACCCATGTCCGGAAAGTCATGGATGTCTCCCGGCAGGTGTTCAGTCCGCGTCCCAATGTGGATTCCGCGGTGGTGCGGTTCGACTTCATCAAGGATCACCCTGTCCGGGACGAGAAGCTGTTCATCGATATGGTGAAGGCCTGTTTTGTGCAGCGCCGGAAAACCATTTCCAACAACCTGCGGCAGTGGCTGCAGGACAAGGAGCTTGCGGCGAAGATCCTGGAGAAGGCCGGGATCGATCCCGCTGCCCGGGCACAGAACCTGGACCTGGAGACTTTCATCCGTCTGTATGAGGAAAATTATGAAGATATACGCAAATGCAAAGGTGAATCTCGCCCTTGACGTGGTGCGTCGGCGGGCGGATGGATACCACGAACTGGACATGGTGATGGCCCCGCTGTCGCTGAAGGACACGATCGACATCACACCCAACGGCGCAGATACGGACCGCATCACGTGCGATGCACCTCTGCCGGAAACCAATACGGTCACGAAGGCCATGGCAATCCTGCGGGAAGAGGCCTCCTGCCAGGGAAGAACCATCGGCGGGTATGACATTCACATCACCAAGCGGATCCCGGAACAGGCGGGTCTGGCCGGGGGCAGTGCGGATGCCGCGGCGGTGATCAAAGCCGTGAACCGGCTGGAAGGCCTGGGACTTGGCGAAGAGCGTCTCTATGAACTCGGGACCCGGGTGGGGGCGGATGTCCCCTTCTGCATTGCCGGGCGCACAAGCCGCGTCCGCGGAATCGGGGAACTGATCCGGCCCATCGACACGGACTGGGGCTTCGACCTGCTGCTGGTGAAGCCCGAGGCAGGAGTCAGCACACCGGAGGCGTTTGCCCGATGGGAGGAAACCGAAACGGGGCTGCATGACATAGACCTGGTGGAGGAAGCCCTGCACAAGCACAACGCCGAGCTGCTGCTGTCGACAATGGTCAACAGTCTGGAGCCCGCGGCCATGGCCCTGGTTCCGGAACTGGAGCAGCTTCGGGAGGAAATGACGGAACTGGGTCTGGTGCGGGTCATGATGACCGGCTCTGGGTCGGCCATGATGGGCTTTTCCGTGGACCAGGAGGTGCTGGAAAACGCGGCCCTCATGCTGCGGCACCGTCATCCCTTTGTGCAGGTGGTGCATGCCGGGGCACCCGCGGAATCCGGATCCGCAGGATCGGGGAGGGAGTCGTCATGAGTTACGCATTCCTGCAGTTTTCCCTGTTCCTGGTCTGCTTCGGGCTGTCGTTCTACGCCCTGTGGGGCATGCGGTTTGATGCCCTCTGGAAGCATCCCGACCGGCAGAAAGCTCTGATTTTCCTCTTTCTCGTGTCGCTGATCATGGGCTATCTCGCCAGCCAGGCCATCCTGTCCCTGACGGTGCTCAACGGGTTCGCACGATGATATTCGATACCTGGTACACCCTGGATCCCGGGGCGGATGTGTGCACCATGACCTGCCCGAAGACCGGCACGGGGACTGTCGGCAGCGGCCGGTCAGAGTCCGGGGACGCAAAAGAAACAGCCGGAGAGACACAGAGTGTGGCGGGCCCGGTCCCGGCTGCCTCTGCTCAGTCGACAGACTCCCCTGCATCCCCGAAAGAAGCCGGCGTCGAAGCCCGTCCGGTGCAGGTGTCCATCCGGTCGCTGGCCGGGGAAGATGCCTCCGGGCAGATCTGGCTGGGAGAAGATGCCATGAAGCGCCTGTACGAAGGACCACGGGACTACAAGGTGTGGCGGCCCTTTGACCAGGAACGCCCGGGGCGTGAAAGCGCGGCACTCATCGGCCTGCTGCTTCGCCAGGCAGGGGCCTTCGACCGGTTTCTGTCCCCCTGTCTGCAGGTCCGCACACGTCTGGACATCACGGAGGAGGGAAAGGAACTGTGGAAAAAGACCGGCCTGGAAGCCGGGGCCAGGAAGGTGCGGTTTGTGCCAAGGCTCCAGGAGTCCGGCACGGCACTGGTGATCCAGACAGGATACGCCGGAACGGAACTGGGTCTCTTTGCCGGCGGGCGGCTGGTGAAAAGCCAGTACATCCTGTTCGGCGGCCGGGCCATGGATGAAGACATCCAGCAGCTCGTGGCCCGCAGGACCCGCTGCCTGCTGCACCTGGAAGACGCCCGCGCCCTGCGGCTGTCGGCCAGTCAGGCACTCTGGAAGGGTACCAATCCCCTGCTGGAAGTCAGTGGCCTCAACCGCTACGGCGAGTATGAAACGGTACAGATCCGGGCCGCGGCACTGTGGCCGGGCATGAAGCCGGTCATTGACCAGATCGTGTCCTGGACCGGCAGCCTGCTGGAGGCCGCGAGCATGGAAGCCCGGGAGCTGTTCATGAAGGAAGGGCTGAGTCTGCGCGGCAGCCTGTCGGCCTGCTTCGGTCTGCCCCAGACCCTGGTCCAGACCCTGGGGTATCCCGTGAGAAGGGAGGAAGAGCATGCCTGAAGCCAGTCTGTATCTGCTGCCGTTCGCGATTTCCGTTGTCCTCACGCCGCTGGTGAAGCAGTATTCCGTGATCTGCAAAGCCTACGCCCATGAAAACAAGCGAACGGTCCACCACGGCCTGATTTCCCGCATTGGGGGCGTGGCCATTTACCTGGCGTTCATGATCTGCGCCGCCGTGTTTGTCCGCGCCGACCGGGCGGTGTTCGGGATCCTGGCGGGAGGCAGCGTCATGTTTTTCACCGGCCTGGTGGATGACCTCATCGACATCAAGCCGCCGGTGAAGCTGGCCTTTGAAGCCGTTGCCGCCCTGGTGCTGATCTGGAGCGGCGTGCAGGTGGATGTACTGCGGCTGCCTTTCGGGATCCGCATCGATTTCGGATTCGTGTCCTTTCTCTTCACGATCCTCTGGGTCTGCGGCATCACCAATGCGGTGAACCTCATTGACGGCCTGGACGGCCTGGCGGGCGGGATGTCCGTGATCATCCTCGTGGTCACCGGCTGCCTGGCCATGATCGACCGGCGTCCGGACGTGATCACCATCTGCTTCCTGCTTGCCGGCGCCACCCTGGGGTTTCTGGTGTTCAATTCCTACCCCGCGAGCATCTTCATGGGCGACTGCGGGTCCCTGTTCCTGGGATTCATGATTTCCGCCATCTCGCTCATGGGATTCAAGTCGAGCACCATCATGACGCTGGCCCTGCCCATCCTGCTGCTCATGATTCCCATCATTGACACCCTCTCGGCGATCCTGCGGCGCACCCTCAAGGGCATGAAGTTTTCCCAGGCGGACAAAAGCCACATCCATCACCTGCTCATGGCCCGGTACGGTCACCGCAACACCGTGCTGATCATGTGCGGTCTCACCGCCCTGTTCGGGCTCTCGGCCTATGTGTACCTGCTCAACCGCAACCTGGGGTTCTTCGTCATGCTGGCGATCCTCGTGATGGTGGAGCTGTTCATCGAGAAATCCGCCATGATTTCCGAAAAGTTTCATCCCCTCATCGGCTTGTGGCGGCGGGTGAAGCGCTTGACAAAACGCGTGGTCTCCTCCCGCTGATGCCACCTGACGGACCATGTATGCCAGTCAGGGTGACAATATGCTTTATCAGTGGTTTGCTACAGGAGAAGAACCTCGGTCAGTTTCTGGCCGGTCCTTTTCCTGTTTTTGCGTTTCCCCACAAGCAGCGTGCGTGCCTGGCGCAAAGCCGGAACAGGACTTGCACCAGCAGGCCGCCGCTTGTTCAGGGCGGTCGCGAAAGTTAGGAGAGAGACAATGCTGAGTATTCCCTGTCAGCGCTATATCCGTTTTGTATGCCGTGTCCTGGAAATGCCGGTGCCCGATGTGATGATCCGGGAAAAGGGCCGGTTCGTGGATATGCAGGGCAATGTCATCCTGGACCAGCCCTTTCAGGTCCATGCAGGCAACACCCTGATCTGCCTTCCCCACCAGAGCCGTCTGTACGTGGACGTCGACCGGAATGACCGCGACGCCTACTTCAAGATCGCCCATTCCCTGCGCCACATCTGGCAGGAACGCAACGAATGGCACCTGGACGGCACCCTGGATCCCGATGCGCCAACGTGCAGCAGTCTGGAAAGCGAAATGGATGCCGATGCCTTCGCCCAGCTCATCACCTCGGAGTGTTTCCGCAACCGGAGCGCCGGCGATGAACTGCTGGAGCAGGTGAGGATCCAGCTCGCCCATGAGTACAGCCCACGCTATATCAGCGAGTGCCTGCACAAAACCGCATGAGTCACCCGACACAGTGATGAAAGCACCCCAGGGTGCTTTTTTTGCGGTCTGCTGGGGTTTTCGGACACCTCTGTGACCGCCGATGATGGCAGCCGGGATCCTCATCGGCATGGGGATGCGTTTCTGTGCGCCGATGGGAGACAACGCTCCCATGAATCCCGGGTTCCTGTTGTAAGATGAATCCATGAAACTCATTGCGTGTTCCGGCGGCCCGGATTCCATGGCCCTGCTGGATATGGAGCGAAAAACAGGCGGCGGGCTGTTTGTCTGTCATGTGAACTACCGCAAGCGGCCGACGGCTGACCGTGACGAAGCCATTGTGCGTCAGTACTGCGAAACCCATGGCCTTTTGCTGGCGGTGCTGTATCCGCACTATGAAGGCGGCAACTTCCAGGCCTGGGCGCGGGATGTGCGGTATGACTTCTTCTGCCGGCAGGCACATCTGCAGGGCATCGGCAAAATCCTGGTGGCGCATCAGCAGGACGACCTGCTGGAAACGTATGTGTTCCAGCGGGAGCGCCATATGCGGTGTGACTGGTATGGGCTGCGGTATCGCAGCCGGAGGCAGGACCTGGTCATCGAGCGGCCGCTGCTGGGATGGACCAAGGCCGGTCTGGAGGCCTATTGTCAGGAGAATGGCGTGGCCTTCGGCGTGGATGAGTCCAATCTCGGGGATGACTACACACGCAACCGGATCCGGCACGGGATGCAGGAACGGGACAAAGCCAGGCTGCTGACGGAAATCAGCCGGATGAACCGGGAACAGATCCGCTTTCGGAAGCAGGCGACCCGTTTTTTTGACAGCCATGCGGCCACGGAACTGCTGGATCTGCCACGCCCAACAGGGGAGCGGCTGCTGGATGCGTGGATCGCAGAACGCACTGGCCAGCACCTGTCGGCGAGGCAGTGCAGTCAGCTGTTTGCGGACCTGCAGAAGGACTGCGTAACGGAATTCGGCGGCTGGAAACTGGAGCGTCATGGCCGTGACCTGCTGCTGGCCGAACCGGGCTGGAAGCCGGACCAGGCGGTGACTGTCCGGACAATGGAGGAGCTGGCGGGTCTGTCCGTCGTGGATGGATCTGCATCAGGCGAGACCTGCGAACCGGTGCAGCGGCTTTCGGTGACGGAGGCGGATTTTCCCCTGATGATCCGTCCCGTGAAGCCGGGGGACGTGATTCACATGCGGTTCGGGAAAAAGAAGCTCTCGCGGTTTTTCATCGACCGGCACATCAGCCGGCTGGCCAGAGGGCAGTGGTATGTGGTGGAAAATGCGGCAGGGGCCGTGATCTATGTACCTGGTCTGGGGTGTGACCGGGACCATTTTGCAGGGGGACACACCTTCTGTTTCCGGCAGTTTTCACCCGTGGCCGTTCATGATAAAATCAAAACTGTAACTTTCAAGGAGAACCAATTATGATAACCCAGGATATACAGGAAATTCTGCTGTCTGAAGACCAGATCGCAGAACGCTGCCGTGAACTTGCAGCACAGATCCAGGCTGACTATCTTGCCAGGGGAAGCATTCCCGTTGTGGTGGGTCTGCTCAAGGGCAGCGTGCCCTTCATGGCTGAACTCATGAAGCGCTTCACCATGCCTGTGGAAGTGGCGTTCATGAAAGTCAGCTCCTATCAGGGCACGAAGTCTGTGGGGGATGTC
Organism: Faecalibaculum rodentium; assembly: GCF_001564455.1. Taxonomy (GTDB): domain Bacteria; phylum Bacillota_I; class Bacilli_A; order Erysipelotrichales; family Erysipelotrichaceae; genus Faecalibaculum; species Faecalibaculum rodentium. Next base: position 2,466,029 of record NZ_CP011391.1, on the reverse strand, counting down.
CGCATTGACATGGACATGGACCTCTCCACAGTGGACCGGGACGTGCTGCTGGTGGAAGACATTGTGGACACCGGCCGGACACTCAAGGCCGTGAAGCAGATGTTCCGCAACAAAGGCGCGCAGGGTGTGCAGGTCGTGGCCCTGCTGGACAAGCCTGACCGCCGCGTCGTGGACATCGAAGCCGATTACGTGGGATTTGAAGTGCCCAATGAATTTGTGGTGGGATTCGGCCTGGACTATAACCAGCGGTACCGGAACCTGCCCTACATTGGCATTCTGAAACCCGAAGTCTATGAACAGGGGGAATAAGGGCGAATGAAAAAATGGCTGAATTATCTGCCTACGCTTTTCATCATCACCATCGTCATATCGCTGATCGCGTACAGCTCCACGGGCAATTCTGTCCGGATGAACTATACCGAGTTCCAGAAACTGCCGGCGGGCACTGATTTCCAGGATTCGCAGATGACGATTTCCTCCACGGTGATCAACGTGGAGGGCACATACAAAAACGGGGACAAGACGGTGAATTACTCCGTGCTCGTGCCCAATACCGATGAGAACATGGCATGGCTCCAGGAACGGCTGACGTCCGACGGCGGACAGATCACCGTGGAGGATCCCAGCACCAACGGCATGTGGCTTTCCCTTCTGGGGCAGCTGATTCCGTTTTTGCTGGTGGGCGTGTTCTTCTATTACATGTTCACCAAGATGGGCGGCGCCGGAGGCAGCAACAAGGCCTTCGAATTCTCCAAATCCAAGGCCCGGGTGGAATCCAATGTGAAGACCCGGTTCAAGGATGTCGCCGGCTGTGAGGAGGAAAAGGAAGAGGTCAAGGAGATCATCGAGTATCTCCGCAGCCCGAAGAAGTTCACGGACATGGGAGCCCACATACCGAAAGGTGTGCTCATGGTCGGCCCTCCGGGTACGGGCAAGACCCTGCTGGCGAAAGCCGTTGCGGGAGAAGCCAATGTGCCCTTTTACTCCATCTCCGGTTCGGATTTCGTGGAAATGTTTGTCGGCACCGGTGCAAGCCGTGTGCGGGACATGTTCAAGACCGCATCCAAGAGTGCGCCGTGCATCCTGTTCATCGATGAAATCGATGCAGTGGGACGTCAGCGTGGCGCCGGCATGGGCGGCGGAAACGACGAACGGGAACAGACGCTGAACCAGCTGCTGGTGGAAATGGACGGCATGGAGGACAACAACGGGATCGTGGTCATTGCGGCCACCAACCGCCCGGATGTGCTGGACCCTGCCCTGCAGCGAAGCGGCCGGTTTGACCGGAAGATCACCGTCAACCTGCCGGATGTGAAGGGACGCCGGGAGATTCTGGCGGTGCATGCGAGAAACAAGAACCTGGCCCCGGATGTGACACTGGAAAACCTCGCGAAGCGGACCCCCGGATTCTCCGGTGCGGATCTGGCCAACGTCCTGAACGAAGGGGCGATCCTGGCTGTCCGCAACAAGGAAACCGCCATTACGATGAATGACCTGGATGAAGCTATTGACCGTGTCATGATGGGTCCGGCGAAGAAGTCCAAAAAGTATACAGAGAAAGACAAGTGGCTCGTGTCCTATCACGAAGCGGGTCACGCGGTGATCGGCCTGAAGGTGGAAGACGCGGACATGGTGCAGAAAGTCACCATCATTCCCCGCGGCGAAGCCGGGGGCTACAACCTCATGACCCCGCGCGAGGAGAAGTACTTCCACAAGCGCAGCGAGTTCATTGCGCAGATCACCGGCCTGCTGGGCGGACGCACCGCCGAGGAACTGGTGTTCGGCGAAATCAGTGCCGGTGCGGTGAATGACATCGAGCGGCTGACGGAAATCGCCAAGAACATGGTACGTGTCTACGGTATGTCGAGCCTGGGCCCGATCCAGTATGCGGATCCCCAGGGCAATGTGTTCCTGGGCCGCGACTACACCCAGGGGGCCAACTATTCAGCCGGTGTGGCGGAGGAGATCGACAAGGAAGTGCGGGACATCGTGAATTCCTGTCACAAGGAATGCAAGCGGATCCTGACGGAAAACCGGGCGCTTCTGGATCTCATTGCGCACAATCTGTTTGAGCACGAGACGCTGACCAATGAGGAGATCACCAACCTCATGAAGTACGGCCAGCTGACAGACCCCAACGCGCCGATCACGGTGGAGGTCGTGGAAACGAAGAAGGAAGTGGTGGAACAGCCGCCGGTTCCGAAAACCATGGACCAGAAAGACATCAACAAGGCGCTGGATGAACTGACCAAGCGATAGAAAAAGAAGAGAGAAACTCAATGCCGGTGCAGGCAGGGTTTCTCTCTTTTTGGCGTTCTGGCGTTGAATGCCGATGGTGGCCGAAAGGGAGCGGATTTACTGCCCTTTTGGAGGGATTTCTGCCTCATTTCGGGGTCAAATGAGGCAGAAACGGAGTAAATGAGGCAGATAAAGGGCAGAAAGGGAGCTACAAATCAGAATTGAAGAAGTATTTCGTACCCCGTCCCTTTCCGGTTTTTATAATTTTCCCTTCCTTCAGAAGACTGCTCAATGTCCGTTCCACTGTCGAAGTCCCGATATCCGGGAGCAGTTCCAGCAGCTTTCTTTTGGAAACAGGTGTCATCTGATTTCTGATGACCTGTTCAACCCGCGCGGGCTTGGACAGGGAGCGGTCCTGGGAAAGCCTGACTCTGGATTCAAGTTCCTGATAAGAGCGGAGAATGACACCCAGAAGGTATTCTGTGAATTCCACATAGGAATTCTGATTTTCATGCCAGCCCTGTGACGAACTTTTCAGCGACGAATAATAGGTTTCTTTGGATTCTTCAACCAGGTGTTCCAGACTGATATATTTCCCGGATATGTATCCTGCACGATACAGAAGAAGCAGTGTCAGAAGACGGCTCATACGGCCATTGCCATCATTGAATGGATGTATCGAAAGGAAATCCAGGATAAACAGCGGAATCAGCAGAAGCTGATCGGTTTTTGGATCCTCCCAGGCATCTGAAAAGGCCTGGCACATTTTCTCCACAGCTTCCGGTGTCTGAAACGCCGGTACAGTCCTGAAACGCACATGACTGACACCGTTCGAATCTTTTTCTTCGATGATATTGTCGCTGTTCTTATAGTGTCCACCCTCGCTGGTCAGAAAGGAATACAGGATTTGATGGAGCTGCCGGAGTACTCCAGGTTTTGGCTCAATAAATTCATAACTTTCGTGAATGAGTGACAGGGCCTTCCGGTAACCGGCAATTTCAGCTTCTGACCGGTTGGCAGGTGCTGTATCCATCTCAACCAGTTCCTTCAGTCGGCTGTCTGTGGCGACAATTCCTTCAATTCGGTTGGAAGACCTCGTACTTTGAATAACCGCGATTTTCAGCAGAGAAGACAGTACATCCGGAGATGCTTCCAGGAAGAGTTCCTGTTTCCCTTTATGTTCGTGGATCCCGGAAAGCTGTCTGACGATGGAGAGAGTCAGCAGTTTTTCGCTGAGCAGCTTATATTCAAATGTATGCATTCCAGGAATCTCCTTTCTGTTTCTGCCTCATTTTACCCCGAAATGAGGCAGAAACGAATGGAATGAGGCAGATAAATATCGGTAAGATGTTCACAATGTGCTGGACGTGCTGACCAGGCGGTAAGGCAGTCAATATTCAAAAAGAGTGTGTCTGCTGAAGACTGACGTATATCTGCAAACTGGGGACAAACCGGAATCCCCGTCACATCCTGACTCTTGCCTGGACGGATTTCACAAAAACCGGGGAATTTGACAGAAAGTATCTCGAAAAGCTGAAGAAGCTGCCGCTGAAAAGCGATGTCTGTTTCCAGATCAGCGTGAAACTGTGCAGTCCGGAAGAGAAAGCGGAGTACATGAGGCTGATATCAGGCATGGTCTGCGGCAGAGAGACAGGACTGTTTCGTGATGTGGAAAGTCAGAAGGACCTGAAGGCCATATCCGGGGCCAAGTCCATGATGCCCGATCTGTTCGGATATGACGAACATGAGGAGTCCTGGAGCGTGCAAGTGCAGAATAACAGCATTGAGGAAGGAAGGCTGGACGTGTAGCGGTCTCATCTGGTGCTGGACCGGATACAGCCGGAGACCTGGCTCATGATTTCCGGCAGTCAGATCCGGAAACGATGAGAAACACATATCTGAAGCAGCTGATGAAGCAGATCAGGAGTACAGAGAAATGAGAAACATCCATGTGTGAAGTATCGAGAGAAATCTATAATGATGGCCGGAAAGAAGGGCTTATGGAAGGCGGGCTGCAGGCAGAATTGAAGGCATAAGCTGTTACCCAGACGGATACAGAAATGAGAAGAGATTGAAAGCAGCCGGACGGCTGCTTTTCAATTTTGGTGAAAAGAATGAAAGACGCATTCCGAAGGAAATGGCTTCCCGTTTTTGGCTTGTTTCCGGGGCTCTTCATCATCGGGTATTTTCCGGTGACAGAAACGAAGCTGTTTCCTTCAGACAAATGCAGCGGATATTTTGGCTCCCGGCGGTTTGACAGAAAGGGTACCGAAAAAATCCACATGGTTTCTGTATCCGGACTGCTTGAAACCAGTCACCGGATCCCCAGCCTGGATTATGATCTGCTGCTGAAACTGACCTGGCTGCTCACCAGATCCAGGGAAGAAGTCTGGCAGATGTTTTCTCTCATGTGTTGCAATGTGTTCGCTCATAACCGGGATGATCATTCCAATAATTTTTCGTTTCTGTATTTACAGGGCCACTGGGAACTGGCTCCTGCATATGATTTGACCTGGTCAAATTCCATGGGTGGAGAACCTGCCACCATGATTCATGGAAATGGAAAAGATCCGGGCATGGATGAATTGCTCTCAGTGGCTGGCCAGGCTGGACTGGATCTTCAGGAAGCTGCGGACAGGGCGGAAAGCATCCGCCAGAGAACTGAAAAGGAACTCGGTATCTATTTGAAATGGTCTTGAAATTGTACATCTATTTCTTCAATCGAATCATTTTCCGAGAGCAATTAGAGTACGAATTGAGAACGATGAGTACGATTAGAATATGAATAGAGTAAGAATAGGGAACGGCTAGAGTATGAATGGAGCCAATCTAATCGTTTCCTCAGAGCAATGAGAATACGAATTAAGGATGATGAGTACGAACAGAGTACGAATAGAGTACGATCAGCGAACGATTGTACGCTTCCCTGTCCACCCTCATTCATCCATACACAAAAGGCTCCCGCGTGATCACAATCGCATCACACGAGAGCCTTTCTCTGTCCTTGTAAACCGCATTCAATCGCAGTATATTCCAGCTTACTCCGTTCTCCACCACAGCACAAAGGCGTCGTACAGCAGTGCCATGCCCAGGGCCAGCAGGAACGCACCAAGCACATCCGTGGTCCAGTGCATGCCGGAGAGCACACGTCCGACCATCATCGCCACCGACAGAACAATGAGCATGATATTGATCCACATCCTCCAGGTCTGTTTTTTTACCAGCCGGTTGACTACGGGAAGGCCGGAGAAGAAAATGAACAGCGCCACAAAAGTGTGGCTGCTGGGATAGCTCGCTTCCAGCGCTCCGTCCACGAGCACCGGGCGGTAGTTGATCACGATGAACTCGAATGCCACATAGAAAGCCACCATCATGATGTAGAAGATCCCCAGGACAATGAGACACGGATCCACAGCCTTCAGGCTCTTTCCCTTGATCCACTGCCAGAGACCCGTTCCTGCAAAGACAGCCGCCAGGGCCATGGCAAGCAGGGCGATCACATCGGTGATTTTGTCCCAGATCTCGCTGGTGCCTATGTGTTTGAAGACCCAGTCATTGAGACTGGCGAAACCGACATAGGAGTTCTCCGGTCCCACCGGCCGGACGTCGACGCCGGTGAGGCATACAGTGAACAGCACAAACAGCAGCAGCACCACGGCTGCGGCGAGAAACTTCGTCAGTGTATTTTGTTTCATGATTCGTTATGTTTCCCTTCAGCTGTTTATTGTATCATCGTCCCGTTCGAAAAAAGGAAGCAACTGCGCAATAATAAGGAATGGTTAATACATGCAAACCGGGAGGTACGATCATGAAAGATCAGCTCGTAAAAGCCTTTGTCCTGGATGGACGGGTGAGAATTTATATCGACAGGACCACGGATATGGTCCAGGAAGCCAGGGACCGCTTCGATCTCCATCCCACTGCCTGCGCGGCACTGGGGCGTGTGCTGTCCATCGCATCCATTATGGGCAGCATGCTCAAAAGCGACCAGGAGATGCTGACGATTTCCATCAACGGCCACGGCCCCATCGGGTCGATCATCGTGGATGCCTATGCAAACGACAATGTCCGCGGCTTTGTCTCCAATCCTCATGTGGAGGATGTATACAAAGGCCCCGGCAAGCTGGATGTCGGCGCCGTCGTGGGCAAAGACGGCACCATGACCGTGACCAAGGACCTGCACATGGCGGAAAACTGGACAGGCACCATTGAACTGCAGTCCGGGGAAATCGGGGAGGACTTCGCGTATTACTTCACGATGTCCGAACAGACCCCCTCGGCTGTCAGTGTGGGCGTGAAAATCGGCACAGACGGCAACGTGGAATCCGCCGGCGCCATGCTCCTGCAGATGATGCCCGATGCCACGGATGAAGACATCCGGATCTGCGAACATGTCCTCTCCGGCCTGAAACCCATGTCCACCCTGATGCAGGAATACGACGATTCCAGCCTGGACCAGCTGGTGAAGGACATGTTCGACGATGCACGGATCCTGGAAACCCGGGACATTCAGTTCCACTGCGGATGTGACCGCGAGAAGACGGAAAAAGTCCTCATGACGCTCCCGAAGAAGGACATCGAGGAACTCATGGGGCAGGATGAAGGCATCAACATCACGTGCAATTTCTGCAACAACGAATACCACTTCGACAAAGATGACCTCCAGAAGATCCTGGACAAGATGAATGCTTGAAATCGGTGATGTGACGATTCCCTCCCCGGTGATCGCCGCCCCCATGGCCGGGATCTCCAACCTGGCGTTCCGCCGGATCGCCCGGAAATTCGGGGCAGGTCTTGTCTGCAACGAAATGGTCTCCGACAAAGCCCTGTGGTATGACTCGGAGAAAACACGGAAGATGTGCGTTTCGGATCCCGATGAACACCCGCTGTCGTTTCAGGTTTTCGGCCATGACATCGACACCGTCGTACATGCCGCGAAGTTCCTGGACAGGGAAACCGGGTGTGACATCATTGACATCAACATGGGGTGCCCCGTGAACAAAGTCATCAAAGCCCATGCCGGCAGCTGGCTCATGACCGATCCCGACCATGCGGCGAAGCTCGTGAAAGCCGTGGTGGAGGCCGTGGACAAGCCCGTGACGGTGAAAATGCGCATCGGTTACGACAATGACCACAAAAACTGCGTACAGCTCGCAAAGGCCTGCGAAGCGGCGGGCGCCAGAGCCATCACCATTCACGGCCGGACACGGAGTCAGATGTATGACGGTCACGCCGACTGGAGCTGGATCCGGAAGGTGAAGGAAGCCGTGTCGATTCCCGTCATTGGCAACGGGGATGTGAAGAGTGCGGAGGACTTCCTGCGGATGATGGACGAAACCGGCTGCGATGCGGTGATGATCGGCCGCGGCATTGTGGGCAATCCCTTTCTGATCCAGGAATGCAATGACGCGTACTTCGGCACACACCACGAATTTTCGGTCCCCGAACGCATCGGCCTGTGCATGGAACATGCGAAGAGCCTGGCGGAGCTGAAGGGCGAACGCACTGCGGCGATGGAAATGCGGGGACTTGCGTCATGGTACCTCAAGGGGCTCCGGGGGGCGAAGAAATACAAAGACAAACTGAGCCGGATTCAGTCTCTGCCGGAGCTCGAGGCCGTACTGCAGGAGTATCTGGACTTATGGACAGCCGACCAGGCTGCGCTGAAGGAAAATGCCGGTCAGACCCCTGCCGATGGCGAAAAACAGGGCCTGACTGGTGAAGAAAACCGGCTGCAGAAAACACAGAACAGTGCCGGAGAACACAACGGGACAGCTGTCAATTGACAGATTCCCGGAAGTGACGAAAAACCGCTTACATATTCTTTCCATGGCTCACAAACCTCTGCGCAAATGCGATAAAATGAACCTGATGACAGGAGGAGCATTCTTATATGGACAAACTCAATACGACGCCCTTTTTCCAGGGTTCCGAAATCGAGGCATATAAAATATTCGGGGCACACCCGGGCAGGGACGGCGTAACGTTCCGTGTCTGGGCCCCTCATGCCAAGAGAATTGAAGTGGTGGGCGCTTTCAACGACTGGGGAGCCGATCCGATTCCCATGGTCAAGGACGACCAGGGAATCTGGTCGGTGACAGTCGAAAACGCCAGACCCGGGGACGGATACAAGTACCGGGTGACGCAGGCCACCGGAGATGTGGTGGACAAAGCAGATCCCTATGCCTTCTATTCCGAAAAACGGCCCAACACCGCCTCCGTGGTGGCCGATCTCTCCTTTGACGGCTGGACGGACCAGGAGTGGATGAAGACCCGCACCAAAGGCTATGACAAGCCGGTGAACATTTATGAAATGCACGTCGGGTCCTGGAAACGGGATGAGGACATGGGTCCCAATGATTTCATGCATTACAGCCAGATCGTGGACGACCTGATTGCCCACTGCAGGGAATATCATTTCTCCCACGTTGAAGTGATGCCTCTGTCGGAATTCCCCTTCGATGGCTCCTGGGGCTATCAGTCCACGGGGTATTTCTCCAGCACCTCCCGCTATGGCACAAACCGGGACCTGATGGAGTTCGTGAACAAGCTCCATGATGCGGGCATCGGTGTGATCATGGACTTCGTGCCTGTGCACTTCGTGAAGGACAACTTCGCCCTGGCGCGCTTTGACGGCACCCCCCTTTACGAATACAGCAAGGACAGCGACGCCCACAGCCAGTGGGATACCTACAACTTTGACCTCTGGAAAGAGGAAGTCCGTTCCTTCCTGATGAGTGCCGCCAACTTCTGGCTGGATGTCTATCACATGGATGGCCTGCGTTTTGACGCGATCGCCAACGCGATTTTCTGGCACGGCGACAAGCGCAACGGAGTGAACGAAGGTGCCTGCGACTTCATGAAGCGCCTGAACTTCATCATCAACAAGCGGTGGGAAGGCCGTGTCATGCTCATTGCGGAAGACAGCTCGGATTTCCCGAACGTCACGAAACCGACGCTGGACGGCGGCCTGGGATTTGACTACAAATGGGATCTGGGGTGGATGAATGACACCTTGTCCTACCTGAAAAAGGACCCGATCTACCGCCAGTGGCACCACAATGACATCACGTTCTCCATGGCATATTTCTACAGCGAAAAATTCATTCTGCCTCTGTCCCATGACGAAGTCGTGCATGGCAAGGCCACAATCGTGGACAAGATGTGGGGCAGCTATGAAGACAAGTTCGCCCAGGCCCGGGCGCTGTATACCTACATGTATACCCACCCCGGCAAGAAGCTGAATTTCATGGGCAACGAAATCGGCATGATGCGGGAATGGGACGAAAGCCGCGGCTGCGACTGGTTCCTGGATGAATACCCGATGCACCAGGGCTTCGAGAAGTTCTTCGCGGACCTCGGAGACATTTATGGAGAAGACAGCGCATTCTGGTACGGCTATGACCCCATGAACTTTCAGTGGATCGACGCGGACAACGCCTCCCAGAACCTGTTCTCCTATATGCGGAAGTCAGCGGAAAAAACGTATGTGATCCTGCTGAACTTCTCTACCAACAGCGTAAGGCAGCGTTTCGGGGTTCCATTCCGCGGAAAATTCACGGAAGTGCTCAACACCCAGTGGGCGAAATACAACGGCAGTCTGGATACAGATACCCCGCAGACCGCATGGAGCGTGAAGGTGCCTCTGAACCACCAGCCGTTTCTGTTCGAAGTGACGGTTCCTGCGCTGGGTGCCTGCATTTTCGAAGCCGATACACCGGCGCCGAAGCCGGAACCCGAAGCAGCTCCGGCAAAGAAAGCCGATGCAAAGGCAAAAAAGGAAGCCAAAGCGTAGGTCCGCACTCTGGCTGGCACAACACAGACAGAATCAACAGACAGAATCATGAAACAACAGCAGCCGCAGGAAACTGCGGCTGTTTTCAGGAGAAAATGATATGAGTCACTACTATACCAATGAAGAAACTCCGGATGTACCCTCTTCGTTTACCTTTGATATTGCTGGCAGGACCTATGACATGCAGTCCAATGCCGGGGTATTTTCGAAGGACAAACTCGATGAAGGGACCCGTATACTGCTTGAAACCGTGCTGACGCAGGCCGAACCTGCGGGTCCGGTGTTGGACATGGGATGCGGGATCGGGCCCGTGGCGAAGGTGCTCGCCGTGGAATGGCAGGTTCCGGTCACGGCGATCGACGTCAATGAAAAAGCCGCTGGTCTGGCCCGGGAAAACACAGCGGGTCTGGCCGTGGATGTGCAGGTGGCAAATCACGTGACTGGCAGCGGGTATGGGACGATCCTGATCAATCCCCCGATCCGCACGGGCAAGGAAACGGTCTACCGCCTCCTTGAAGAATGTGTGCAGGCACTGGCCGATGCGGGCAGGCTTTGGATCGTGATGCGCAAGGATCACGGCGTGAAAAGTGCCGTGAAGCACCTGGAGTCCCTGGGATGTCAGGTGGAGCGCGTGAACCGGGACAAGGGGTTCTGGGTGCTGAAAGTCAGCCGGGAGAAGTGAAGCCGGGGCTTTCCGGGATCCTGCCGCTGTTTGCGGACAAATGAAATGATTGCGGGATGAATCTCCTGTGGATGTGCATCACTCTGTGCTTCTGCAGGAGTTTTTTGCGTGAAACCGGGTTTTGAAGAAAAAATGATAAGTTTCCTCAAAAACGAGGCCGTTTGGCGAATATATGAACAGGGGGTTCTGTCCTGAACCGGTTTTCTCTGTGGACTGTGAGGGGGGCCGGGAAAGAAAGGAGGAATTCAATGGCAGAGAAAGATATCCTGGAACGGCATTTCCTGGAGTTCGCGGATGTGTTGGTGGATGTCCTGAAACTGACAGGCATTCCGCTGCCGGGATTCAGAGCAGAAGATCTGCATCCGCTGCCGGTTCTGGAACTGAATGTCACACTATACTATGGACAGTAGCCGTGGAAGGGTCCGAAAATGCTGCGGGAATTCTATGGAGCGGAAGTCTGCGATCGCTATCCGGGCCTGATTGCGAATGACAGCATACGGATACAGATCTGGAGGTGCTTCGAGGGATGAAAAGGGAGGATCAGACGATGGAAATGGCTCTGGAATATCTGATGCACGACAAACCGAGCAGATGTGGAAAGCCGGCCTGCAAAAGGGCGAGAGCATCGGCTTCAGGAAAGGCGAGAACAGTGGAGTTAAAAAGGTATCGACAACAGCCGTAAGCTTATGACTATCTGGAACGCCATGGTCGGCTATCCGAGTACAGGCAGAGGCTGGATCCAGACACTGAACGGAGTGAAAAAGCCGAAGATGGAAGAGAGCATCCACTTCCCACTGTCTACGGCTTATTCTAATAATCTGGAACTGGAGAGCACAGAAATAAAGACAAAGACCTGCAGAAAATATACTGCCCGTCCCTCTCCCACAGAGGCATGTCTGTATCTTCATAGCCCGTCAGAAACACATGATTGCCTCGTTTCTGACGGGCTTTATATTGCAAAAGCAACATACTATCACACAGTTTCTCGATAAACGTTTATAATGCATGGCCTTCTGTTCTGGATTTCAATACAAATTTTGTCAGAAACTCCGACAAAGGTTGGACTTTTTTGGTACTGTAAGCGCTTTTATGATGGAGACGTAAAGAACGACATGGCCATGTCAGACAAAGGAGGTGAATACATGCTGCGTGAACTGACCGACACCAAATTGATGAAACTGGGCATTCGGGCCATAGACTGGCAGGATGCCATCCGTCAGGCGGCTCAGCCCCTTGTGGACCAGTCCAGAATTCGGGAAAGCTACGTAGAGGACATCATTCAAGGTGTCCGGGACTACGGTCCATACATTGTGCTGACGAAAAACGTTGCACTCCCCCACGCCCGACCTGAGGCCGGTGCGCTGCAGGATGCCATTGGCATTGCAACTCTGGAGACACCGGTGAACTTTGGAAACCGGGACAACGATCCGGTGAAATACCTGTTCTGTCTCTCCGCCACTGATGACGAAAAACATCTGGCGGGACTTGCCCAACTCGCTGAGCTTCTTGAAGACCGGAATTTCCTGAACATCCTCGACCATGCCAGGACCCCGGATGAAATTATCGCCTACCTCGACAAGCTGGACTGCTGACGTCTGTTCCAAAACAGGGATAGAGAGCTTTTTCCAGCAATATGTACAAACCAAATACAACAAAGGAGAAAGAAATGTATAAAGCACTCGTATGCTGCCGTGCAGGCATGGGATCTTCAATGCTTCTGAAAATAAAAGCCGATCAGGTCATCCGTGAAAATGGCTTCCCCATCCAGACAGAACATGGAAACCTCGATTCTCTTATTGGATTCAATGGCGATCTGGTCATCACCATGGATGACCTGAGCAGTGAACTTGCCGGAAAGGTACCATATGCACTGGGCATCAGGAACATTGTTGACAAAGAAGAAATGAGACAGAAAATGGAAGCCTATCTGGCATCCATGAATCAGTAGCACCTGGTAAAGGGTTCAGTACGGCGAAAGCCGCCAGCCCTGTTCTAACAGCCATCAACACACAACAATACAAGGAGAGAGAATATGTCAGTAATGGACGCAATCATGGCACAATGCCGGAATACTGCACTCATCATGGGCGTAATCGCCCTGATTGGACTGCTGCTGCAGAAAAAGAATGCCACGGAAGTCGTATCAGGAACATTGAAAACTGTCATCGGCTTTATGGTCTTCACTATTGGATCCAACGCCATGTCGGCAGTGGTCAACAATTTCTCAACCATTTTCAACCTCGCTTTCGGCATTGAAGGCGTAACCACTCAGGTGGAAGTTGCCACTGCCCTGGCCCTGGACACCTACGGTACAGAAGTGGCTATGGTGTTTGTCCTCGGATTCATTTTCAACCTCATCGTCGCAAAATTCACCCGATTCAAGGCGATCTTCCTCACGGGCCAGCACTTCCTGTACTTCGCCTGTGTCCTGGCTCTGGTATTCATCGCTCATGACTGTCCATTCTGGGTGACCACCATTGGTGGTGGCCTCATGCTCGGGTTCTTCGGTGCAGCCATGCCGACACTCTGTCAGTCCTACATGAACAAAATCGTCGGGGCTGACAACCTGGCCATCGGTCACTTCAACACCATCGGCTACTGGTTCTCTGGCTGGATCGGCAAAATGATCTCCCGCGTTTCCCCTCAGAAACAGAAAGACTCCAGCGAAATGAAGATGCCCGCCTTCTTCCAGCTGTTTCGGGATTTCGTGTTCTCCGTGGCTCTGTTCATGATCGTGCTCTTCTACGTGGCGGTGATTGCTGCAGCCTGCAATGGTCATCTGCCGGAGGTCAGGGAAATGGCTGGTGCAGATATCTGGTTTATTTACCCCTTCCTCCAGGGTCTGCAGTTTGCAGCCGGTATGTCTGTCCTGATCTACGGCGTCCGTCAGTTCATTGCTGAAATCACCGCCGCCTTCGTGGGCATTTCCGAAAAATATATCCCTGATGCCAAACCAGCCGTGGACTGCCCTGCAATTTTCCCCTTTGCTCCCACTGCCGTCCTGGTCGGATTCGTAGGCTCTCTTCTGGGCGGACTCTTCGCCATGCTGCTCATGGTTGTCTTCAAGTCTCCCACCATCATGATCCCGGCTGCCGGCATCTGCTTCTTCTCCGGTGGCACCTGCGGAGTCTTCGGCAACGCCTATGGCGGCTGGAAAGGCGCGTTCGTTGGATCGTTTATTGTGGGTATCGCCCTGTGCGCCCTGCCACTGATTCTGTACCCGGCATTCTCGGCTCTGGGTATTGCCGGTGCCTCGTTCCCGAATGTGGATTACAACATCATCGGTGCAATTCTGGACGGCATTCTCGGTCTGTTTACCTTTGGCGGCTGACGTCTGTGAACAGCGGATGGAAACAGTGGGTGCTCCCCGACACGATCGGGGGCATCGCCTGGGTTCTGTCCTGTTCCGAAAAATACAAGGAGGATATGCATGAAACAGGATCCTGCAGTTGGGCTGCTGGTAAAAGTATGCGACTCTCCGGCAATGGTCCACATTGCCCGGCAGTGCGGCATGGACTTTCTCTTCTATGATCTGGAACACGGCATGATTTCAGATCAGCGACTGCTGGACCTGATTCTGCTGGGGAACGCCATTGGCATTTCCTCGCTGGTCAGGGTCCCGCAGCTTGCGCGCAAGGATATATCGCGCACCCTGGATGAAGGAGCAGCCGGAATCATGGTGCCCATGATCGAAAACCCGGAACAGGCCCGGCAGCTCGCAGACTGGGCGCTGTATCCGCCGCTGGGACACCGCAGTTATTCGGGCGGCGCCAATACCGGCTATGGTCCGGGTGGAAATCACCGCATAAATATGGACAAAGCCAATGACTCTGTTCTGGTGCTCGCTCAGATCGAGACGCTGGAAGGTGTGAGAAACTGTGAAGCGATCCTGGACGTCCCAGGAATCACCGGAGCTGTGATCGGCCCCTGTGATCTGTCCATTTCCAGAAATGATCCAGACGATATGTTCGCAGAAGAAGAAGTGGAGATGATCGCCCGGGTGCAGAAGGCCTGCCATGACCGGGGAAAAAAGTTCGGTCTCATTGGTCCTTACCGTCTCATGGCTATGCTTCCTGAAGCAACGCATCTTGCGGTGGCCGCGTTTGATACCACGCTGCTGCGCACGGGATGTCTGGAGGCCGTGAAGGAATTTGAGGCCATGAACCGGACTGAGAAGAAAGGAGATGCATGGACATGACAGACAGGCGGACAGTATTCACCCCAGATGCGGATCAGATCCGCCGGTTTCTGGATACAGAGATGCTGCAGCTGGCTTCTTCCATTGACAAGATGGATGAAACGACTCTGGCTGCAGCCCGGGATATGATTCTTCACGCGGAAGCCGATGGCGGCCGGGTACATGTGACGGGCATCGGGAAACCCGGTCATCTGGCGGGATACATTGCTTCGCTGCTTTCTTCCACCGGAACACCTGCGTATGTGCTGGACGGGACGGAAGCCGTGCACGGCAGTTCGGGTCAGGTCAAACCAGGGGATGTGGTGATTGCCATTTCCAACTCCGGGGAAACAGAGGAACTGAAACGCACGGTCAAAGCTCTGCAAAACAATGAGGCAAAGCTCATCGGCCTGTCCAGAACCCTGGACTCCTGGCTGGCAAGACACAGCGATCTTGCACTTGCTGCCGGGGTGCAGGAAGAAGGAGACACACTGAACAAACCGCCCCGGGCATCGATTCTGGCAGAAATGGTGGCGTTGCAGACCCTGTCTGTGCTGTTGCAGAATGCCAAGGGACTCACGGTGGAGCAATACGGCAGATGGCATCCGGGCGGCAGCCTGGGAAAAGCCTGCCAGGAGGAAACCAATGGAACTGTTTGAAGGAATCATCACCCCGGTGATCACACCCTTTCGCCGGGATGCCCAGCAGAGTGTGAATGAGCAGGCCCTGACGGCGCAGATCAACTGGCTGATCGATCACGGGGTGAAGGGAATCTTCGTTCTGGGATCCAATGGCGAATTTCATGTTCTGGATCATGACGAGAAAGTCGCTGTGACTCGCTGTGCAGTCAAGGCCGCTGCCGGCAGGGTGCCGGTATACGCAGGGGCAGGTGCCTGTTCGACGAAGGAAGCCATACAGCTGGCCCGGGACATGGAAGCTGCGGGCGCAGATGCCCTGTCAGTAATCAATCCATGGTTTCTGCAGCCTTCGCGGGAGGATTTGTATGAGCACTTTAAGGCGGTTTCGGAAAGCACCAGTCTGCCGGTGATCCTGTACAACATCCCAAAGGCAACCGGTGGCACTCTATCCCCGGATCTGGTGGATCGTCTGGCAGATCTGCCGGGGATCGCTGCCATCAAGGACAGCTCCGGCGATCCGGCGCTTCTGGAAGCCTATGCCGACATTGCCCGGCGCAAGGACTTCAGGCTGCTGGTGGGAAGCGACTCGAAGATCTCCCTGGCGTATGGTCTTGGTGCCTCCGGGGCTGTGGCCGGAACTTCCAATCTCATTCCAGATATCCTCACAGGACTGGACAGGGCATTGCGTGCCGGCGACCAGGATGAGGCAGAAAGGCTCCAGGCCGCCATTGAACCACTTCGGGCGGTCCTGCCATTGGGCACAGTGCCTTCGGTACTCAAGAAAGCCGTGGAACTCAACGGTTCCTGCGAAGCCGGTCCTGCACGGAAACCTGTGAGAGAACTACGGCCGGAGGACATCCGGCGCGTGGAAACCATGGTGAATGGTTATCGACAGCGGGCAGCGCGGGCCAGCGGGGAGTCAAAGACAGCAGCATGAGGCCGTTTCTGAAAAAAGCCGACATCACATGTCGGATCGCAGACTGCGGTGCCATGGCCATTGTGCGTACCACTTCCTGCCGACGGGCGGAAGAAATCGCCAGGGGTTGTCTGGCCGGCGGCATCTATGTCATGGAGATTTCCTGCACGAACAACAACGCCCCCGAACTCATTGCCCATCTCAGAAAGAAGTTTCCCGGGGAACTGCTGGTGGGAGCCGGAACTGTGCTGGATGGCGAAACCGCCCGGGAGGTGATCCTGCATGATGCCCAGTTCGTCATTGCCCCAAACCTCTCCAAATCCTGTGCCCGAGTCTGCAGCCGGTACCAGGTCCCGTACATGCCCGGGTGCACTTCGGTTACGGAAGCCGTGAAAGCCCTGGAACTGGGAGCGGCGTTTATCAAGGCATTTCCAATCTCGGATTTTTACGGCCCGAAACTGGTGAGTGTCTTCAAGACCCCGATTCCTGACCTGCCAGTCCTTGCGAGCGGCGGCATCACACTGGACAATCTGGCGGACTATATCCGGCGCGACTGCGATGTGTGCGGATTTGGCGGCCTGCTCACCAAAGGCACCGAGGAGGAAATCGCCCGGAATGCCCGCAACATCCGGCGAATCATTGATCAGTCACGCACATTGTGATCACGGCTCTGCCCCACGGCAGTCTGAATAGTCATATTATTCGAACATTAACCGGGGTACAATCATAATACAGATGTAACGAAAACGGTTCAGATTCTGCCTCTGAACCGCTTTTGCGACTCTGTGCATGACCTGGACCAGCCTGCGGTGACAGGTGTAATGGAGCGAGCGGAGAACACGAGGAGACAGAGAGCCAGGCCTCCTGCAGGCAGAGGAGAAAATACAGAAGAAAGAGAACAGGAAAGGAAAGCCATGGAAACGGAACTGAAAACCATGAGCCGGCTAGTGGCGTCTAAAAAGCGGATGACTGTGGACGAAATTTCACAGGCACTAGGGCTCACGCGCCGCCAAGTATTTTACCGACTGGAGAAAATCAACCAGGTCCTTCGACCATACAAAGTGCCGCCTATCATTCCCGGGAGTGTACTGGATGTCGCTCCCCTGACCCGCAAGGCGCTGCTGACAGCGGTGGGAGGTGGAGCACGGCTGCATGAATACGAATTCACGCCCGCTCAGCGCCAGCTGGTTCTGTATCTCATGCTGTTTGAAGGCCGGGATCATCTGATCCTGTCGGATTTCATGGAAGCTCTGGATGTATCCAGAAACACCGTTCTGGGAGATCTTCGGCAGCTGCGGCAATCACTGGAAACCAACGGCATACAGCTGTTTTCCGACCGCCGGAAGGGATATGTCCTGCAGGGAAAGGAAACGGATCTTCGCCGGTATCTGGTACTGGAGGTCATGAAGGAAATTGCCGCCATTGCGGATGTGCAGCTTTTCGATTTGTTTCTAGAAAATACACAGGCGGATACGTTTCAGGAAACCGAGGCTATTTGTCTGGAACTTGCCACTAAATACGGTATCCAGTTTGCGGCTGACCGCATGACGGAATTTATCTACATCTACCTGTTTTTGAAAATGAGGATCTGTAACACAGGAATCCACGGGGATGTTCATAAGGAAATGGCGGATTGTCCTGAAAAACAGTTCGTGCAGTCTCTGCTGAAGGCCACTGGCAGTGCAGCTTTCATGGAGACAGAAGAAGTGAGCTGGCTCACATCCTGGATCCTGGGAATTTCCTTCGGGAGTGTTTATGAGGACACCGAAGACTGCCTGCTGATTGCAGACATCACCGGACGGATCATGAGCCGGTTCGAACAGCTTACGGGGATTCGGGCCCCCCGACCCGAGGATATGTTTGTCAAACTCTACTCTCATATACGACCTGCATATTACCGTCTCCTCTATGGGATTCCCATACTCAATCCCCTGACAGAAAAAGTGAAACAGGAGTACAAAGACCTGTATCAAATCGTCGCCCGGGCTGTGAATCCTGCCAGTCGGCTGGCACAGAAAAAATTTCCGGAGGACGAGATCGCCTATTTGACCATGCATTTTGCCGCGTTGTATGAAGGAATGCATCCTTCTGTCCAGGATACCCGACAACAGGCCCTTATCCTTTGCCGAAACGGCATAGGGTCCTCCGCCATTCTGCACTCAGTACTCACGGAGCTGTTCCCGGAACTGGAGTTCGAAACCGCCGATTCTCTGGAGCACTGGAGCGGGCACAAGCAGCCGGATATCATTTTTGCAGCCCGCAGCCTGACAAGAATCCCTGAAACCGGGATTCCAGTGGTCACGGTGAGTCCGGTTATGGATGAACAGGAGAAGCTTCTTGTATTACGTGAGGTCAATTCTTTGCTCGGGCAGGAAGCTGGTATTCCTTCTGTGGATATGATTCTCTCCGTCATCCGGCGCTGTTGCAGGATTCAGAAAGAGGAAGAGCTGCGACATGCTCTTTCTGCACTCTTTGCCCGAAAAGATCCAGTATTTCAGACGAAGGAAGAGGGGCTGCTCAGCATGATGGATCCAGGCCTTATCCGCACACACGTACAGTGTGAAACCCGTCCGGAGGCAGTGCGCATAGCCTATGCCCCACTACAGGAGCGGGGAATGATCACTGAAGAATACATAAGGCGTACCATTGCAGGTATGGATCTGGCGGGTCCCTATGTGGTGATTGCTCCCCATACAGCCCTGCTCCATACGGCGGCAGAGCACGGTGCCCGGCAGCAGGGGCTCTCTCTGACTGTATTCGAAACCCCTGTGGTTTTCGGCAGTCCGGAAAACGATCCTGTCAAATATGCATATGCCCTGAGTGTACCGCAGGGCACCCCATCTCATCTCACTGCCATGGCCGGACTTCTGAAACTCCTGGAGGATCCCGGGTTTGCGGATATCTGCGACACACATGATCCCCGGCGGATCTGGGATTCCATCTGCCTGCACATGATGTGATTACAGGGGGGAGAGGCCTTGTGCCTGCAGCGGCAGACAAACACAGCGTCACATCCCGGGGTATTCCGCAGGCGGCCATCATCGGCAGCCCTTTATAATCAGGGAACAAGGAGGTCATTTCATATGGAAGAAACAGAAAAGACCACAGCCCCGGAAGCTGCCGAAACAACGGAAGCCCCCATGGGAAAACATGCACATCACGGTCACCACGGCCATCCTCATCACATGGGGCACGGCTGTCCCCATGGCCATCACGGCCACAAACCGGGCCACGGCAAATGCAGCCTCAATGAGTTCCCGGCGGATTCTCTCATGGGCCTGATGTACGCCTACGGACACAGGTTCCATCACACAAAGAAACCCGACATGACGGAAGAAAACTTCTTCGGTGCCCTGACACCGGAGGAAAAAACACAGCTCGCCGCCCTGCTGACCAAAGCAAAAGACGGCTGGAAGAAACCGGAGAAACCCGCTGAACCCGAGTCCGGGGATCACGAAGCAGAACCCGCAGAATAACCTGCTCACAAAACCACAGACAGCGAACCCCTCAGAGTCACACTGCCTGTGGCTTTTTCTTTTCCTGCGCCACCCTGCAGCTGACACCGGATCCGGCACTCTGACCATCCCAGTCCCTGGAATCCCTGAATCCATACGCAAAAGTTATGGGACACTATCCAAAACCGGTATTTTTCAATCGCATCCCTCCGTATTATCCTGACAGCAGACCCAATGCCGCTGCATCATCAGCGATATCCAGAAAAGAGGAGGAACCGGAATGGAACTTGTGGAAAACAAAACCTTCGACCAGGAACGCGCGCTCTATGGCACCCGGGATCTGCTGGTCAGACACTGCCAGTTCGACGGACCTGCAGACGGAGAAAGTGCCCTCAAAGAATGCCGGGACATCACCGTCCAGGACTGTTTCTTCAACCTTCGCTATCCCTTCTGGCACGACCACAATCTGACCATCGCCGGCTGTGAACTCACACCGCTCTGCCGCGCCGCCCTGTGGTACACAGAACACGCCGAGATCCGGGATTCGAAGCTCCACGGCATCAAAGCCGTCCGGGAATGCGGTGACATCAAAATCAGCCGATGTGACATTCTGTCCCCGGAATTCGGATGGTCCACACGCGGGATGCAAATGGAGGATACACACGTGGAAAGCGAATATTTCATGATGCGCTCCGATCATGTTTACCTCGACAAAGTGGACTTCAAAGGCAAGTACTCCTTCCAGTACGTCCAGGACATGGTCATCGAACACTGCGTGCTGGACACCAAGGATGCCTTCTGGCATGCACAGAATGTCATCGTCCGCAATTCCGTGGTCAAAGGTGAATACCTTGCCTGGTACAGCGACAATGTGACCTTCGAAAACTGCCTCATCCAGGGAACCCAGCCCCTTTGCTACTGTACGAACCTCAAACTCGTGAACTGCCGCATGGGAGGCTGTGACCTGGCCTTTGAACGCAGCCAGGTGGAAGCCACACTCAGCGAGTCCCCTGCCAGCATCAGGAACCCCCTGTCGGGAACCATTACCATTCCCGCTGAAACAGAAGTCATCCGGGATATCCCTGGGGCCGATGGTGAGATCCGGGTTCAGGCTGCAGAGTGAGTTGTTTCCACCGGGACACGGTGCGGCAACCTGTGCCAGTTCAAGTCCCGGACAGCATCTGCAGCTCTTTTTGAGTGCCGATGAGAGCCGAGGCATGCAGCCACGCAGCCCTGCCGCTGCAGCAGGCTCTCGGCGATTCGATGGCGATGAATATCGAATTCGATGATATGAACGTCGAGGGTGTCGATGAATTTTTGTCGACACCCTCGATGTTTTGCTTGTCGAAATTGCCAAAAACAGGTTTCGAATCGCCCGGAGCCTGTATGCATATACAGCGAATCTGAAGAAGACATAAGACCGGCGCAGATCCAGCTGAGCGCGTTTCTGCATTTTGACTGGCTGTCGATGAATTCGACGCACTGTCGTCGACGTCGGCGATTTCTCCGTCGATACCCTCGACAAAATTTCGTCGATCCCTTCGACGTTCCGGTTTCCGGGGGTGACGAAGTGCCAACCGGAGATTCCGGAAATCGGCGTCACACACATTTTATCGGTTAATATCGATCACGGGTATTGTCGCCAAGTGCAGCAAACGGCAAGCCTTGATGGTTATACAGAGTGGTTTGTCTGGAATAACGGATTCAGTTATCTGTATGTCCGGGCAGTGCAGCTCTGTTATCGTGTACGAAAACGATACACACGGTGCAACGAGAGAGGGGAGGCTGCTGATTCCTCTCTGTTTTTATCAGGTGAGACAGAACGTAAATCAGACAGTCTGGAATTCTGGAATCAGACTGAATTCAGATCCAGTCAGGTCTCTTCTCGTTGAATATATATTCTTTCAAGTATATCGTTAATTCATGAAAATAAAGAATAAGACCTTCAGAATGCCTTCCATTCTGATTGTGGAGGATGACTGGTCGCTAGCCCAGGCCATGAAAGAGTTCCTGTCGGACTACGATGTGCTCTGTGTCCAGACCATGGAGCAGGCTGTTCGGGAATGGAAGCAGGCTGATCTGTTTTTGCTTGATGTACGACTTCCCGACGGAGATGGAATAGAACTGGCTGCGTGGCTGCGGACTGTAACAGGAAAACCGATTCTCATGATTTCCGGCTGTGGCAAGGAATCTGATCAGCTGGATGGATACGAAGCAGGTGCGGATGATTACATCGTAAAACCTGTATCAGGTGCCATCCTGCTGGCCAAAGTACGGGCACTTATAAACCGTACAGGTATACAGAAAAACCTCGTCACCTGGAAACGATGCGTTGCAGACCTCGATACCTGCCAGCTGCGCAATGGACAGAAAGTTGCAGAGTTGTCGCGGTCCGAAACGGAAATTGTCGCTTTGCTGCTGCAGGCACAGGGCAATCCTGTGTCCTCTGCTGTGATCCGTTCCCGTCTTTCCCGTGAACTGACAGAATCTTCTTTGTCATCACGGATCTCCGAGCTCCGGCGCAAATTGAAGGAAACCGGGATACAGGTGGAAGGCAGAGCCAGCCGGGGATACTCTGTCGTGATTTCATGAAGCGCCTGTATATTGGACTCTGGTTCTCGATGCTGCTTTCTGTACTCTGGCTGTATGGTGTCCAGGTGGTGGACCGGATGGGGATACAACTGGACGGTGACATTTCCAATCTGTTTTCAGCTCTTGCTGAAGCCGGGTACGGGCCTGCTTCTTCTGCCCGGCTGCTGCAGGATGCACTCATATACCCGCCCTTCCTCCTGTTTCTTACTGCATGGGGACTGATGGGAGTATGGCCATTCTGGATACAGTCCAGAGATAAAAAAGCCAGTAAGAAGCAGCTGGACAGAATCATGACAGGATCATTCTCTTCAAATCCTTCAGAGCAATATATCTGCAGCCTGCTGGACAGTTACCGGAGAGAGTCAGATGTTCTGAGGAATGACTGTATCAGACAGAAGGAATTTACGGAGAATTTCTGCCATCAGATTCTTTCTTCTGTCAATACAATGAAACTCCGAATGGAACTTCTGGAAACTGATCCGCCTGCCCCAAAGAAAAGAAAACATATAGACGCCATTCTGGGGCAGCTGGAACGATGCGAAACTCTTCTCCGTCTCCTTTTATCCGGAGCTCTTCAATTCGAGTACAGTTCTCTGAACCGGCTGGTGGAGGAAGCCGGTTCACAAATCACTGCTGAAGCCCGAAAACGCCAGATTACGATCCGGATGGATCTGATTCCGGTGAATATGTTTCTGATACCGGTCCAGGTCAGGGAGGCCATGGCCTCCCTTCTGGAAAATGCCTTACGGCATGCGGACAGTCCCTCTGTCCTGTCTGTTTCCATGGACGCAGACAAGCAGCAGGTGGCTGTCATAATCAATCAGACAGGCGGCCAGAATTGTCTCGATGCAGATGCATACCGTCGGTATCGTTCGAAGACGCCGGATCATTATGGCATTGGTCTGGACATGGCAGCTGCAGTGGTCCGGCTTCATGGCGGAAAACTGCAGATAACTGAAACAGATTCCGGTGTCCGGACCACCCTGCAGATTCCCTGCACAAGCCTGGAAACCGCAGAACTGTGAAGATTTTGTAATGGATGTATTACAAAATAACACAAATAGAGAGAGGAGGTGCTGAATGGAGTGGAAACCATGATCAAAGCCTGCGATATAACAAAAAACTATGCCCGTCAGTCGCTGCCTGTACAAGCCGTCAGGCATCTTTCTCTGGAACTGGAAACCGGGAAGCTCACCGCCGTGACAGGTAAAAGCGGATGCGGGAAAACCACGTTGATCAATCTGCTCGGTGGCCTGTGTCCCCCGGATGCAGGGCACATCGAAGTCAATGGGATCCGACTGGATACCCTGAACAGACGACAGCGTGCGGATTTCCGAAAGAAAACCATAGGATTTGTGTTTCAGTCCTACGACCTGCTGCCGCATCTGACAGCAAAGGAAAATATTCTCCTGCCATTTTCTCTGAACAAAGAGACACCGGATCTGGAGTGTTTTTCCCGCCTGGCAGAAGCCCTTGAGCTGACTGACTGTCTGGACGCATGGCCTTCGCAGTTGTCTGGCGGCCAGCAGCAGAGAATCGCCATAGCCCGGGCGCTGATCCGCAAACCGGCCATTGTACTGGCAGACGAGCCGACTGGAAATCTGGACCGGAAAAGCGGGATTCGGGTCATGAAGCTGCTTCGGGAATGCCAGCAGCTTTTCGGACAGACGATTTTACTGGTAACGCATGATCTGGACCTTGCCAGACAGGCAGACAGACTGCTGGTAATGGAAGACGGAGAGATCATTCAGGATATCCGAAAACAAGCTGATGTCTGTGAAGTTTTTGTAAAGGAGTGACTGTAAGGTACAGACAGAACAGAAAGGAGAGGGAACCATGAAATGTATAAAGACCCTCCTGGCAGTTTCAACTGCAGCTGCAGTCCTGCAGCCTGCTTCCATCTCCCGCACCTATAAGATCCTGGTCAATGTCTATCCGGTATAGACACCAGCAGAAAGCCATCCGGGACTGGAGAGAACATCCTGTGCCGTACTGGGGAGCCTCTATGCGCTCCCTTGTTTTGCTGATATCCTTCAGCCTGCTGGCCATGGCTCTGGCGGTGGTCCTTCAATATCGGAATTTTGAAGTTCACCGGGCACATCAAATGTCTGTATATGGTAAATGGACAGCCATTGGATTTGATTTGTCCAGACAGGCCATTGACAGGCTGGACAACCACAGCCTGGTGGAAAAAACCGGATGTGTCAGAATGACAGGAGAAACCATGGGCATGGCGAATGAAGCTTTCTATGACCTGGCTGAATTCTCCGTGACCGGTACACTTCCACAGAAACCAGGAGAAACAGCGGTCCAGCGGGCGTGGCTGGATGAGCACGGGCTTTCGTACCAGTTGGGACAGAACATTACAGTTGGGGATGAGATGTTTGAATTGTGTGGAATCCTGGAAAACTACACAGATGCATGGACCTGTGGCAGTCAGCTTCCGGAGGTTTTAACAGCCTGGGAAGAAGATGTTCCGGGTGAATCAGAAATCCGGATACTGCAGGCAAGAGATAACCGATTCGAGTATCTGGCGGAAGCAGTCGCAGGCACAGCTGCGGTTCTCTATCCCAATACCAGGGTGCAGTTTCATCTGGATCCCCTGTCTGCTGAAAACATCCTTGGTACCCTCACCGTGGCGGTCGTGCTTGTCTGTACGCTGGGCGGGCTGCTTTGGATAGCACGGATAACAATCACAGGAAACCGGGACTCCATCCGCATTCTGAAAGTGTTGGGTATGCGGTCATCTGCCATTACCTGGCAGATGATCCAGCCATTGGTTCAGTGCAGCGTTGTTCCTTCCGGTGTGTTTCTTGGAGCTCTTTGTATTCTGCACATTCCGCTCCGGATCACCATGTCCGTGATGTGTATGTTCTGGTTCACTCTGTCGGTTTTCGCTGCCATAGTGACGGGGACAGTGGCCGGCATTCAGGAGCTGGACCGGCAGCCTCCCTTGCAGCCGCTTCCCAAACGGGCTGTGGGGATCTGTGCAGGTCTCTTTTCCTTTGCGCGGCATTCCATGACAGGCGAATGGAAATCCACACTGCAGCTGACAGCCCTCATATCTGCCCTGGCCGGACTGAGTTTCTATGCTCTGCTCGAAACAGGTGCCAGCCTTGCGTATCAGACGTACGCATCTCAAGCCCCTGACTTCAGGTTTTACAACCCGGATCTGGCCAGTGACAGTGACCTGAGACTGAGTCTGGCCGATCAGGAGAAGCTGCTTAAAGATCCGGCTGTAGAGACAGCGCTCCTGTTTTTTGAGACGAGCGCTGCAATCCCTGCAGCAGCGGATATCGCGCCGGATCCATGGCTGGAAAGCCTGTATCTGCCAGACGGGACACACTATATGGGAAGTATTTTGTGTTTTCCCTATCATACCAGCCAGGCAGTTTTGACAGAATCCCTGGGAACGGAGGCTGCCAGCCGGTTCGAAAAGGGTGAGTCTGTGATTCTGTATACAGGAGATGAAGAAGGAGTCACAGGATCAGGCTATGCTGCAGGAGATCCGGCGGTTTTTTGCTGGCCTGACGGAACACAGACACAGACAGTGATTGAAGCAGTATGCCGCCGTGTCCCTGAAGATGCTGCAGGAACATCTGCCTTTCCGAGAACATATCTGGCGACTCCCTACCTTTTTGCAGCCAGTCCGGCCTTTTTCAAAGAATCCAGTCCGGTGAATGCAGGGGTTATCACTGCAAAAGGTGAAGAAGAAGCATCCGTTCTCCAAACCACCCTGAGTTCCATGCTCACACGCAGCCATCTCAGGCTGAAAAATATGGTTCATGGCAAATACAGGACACTGCGATATTTTCAGCGGGAAACGATGATATCAGTCTGGGTTCTTATGTTGTCTGCCACCATACTGACTATATTTCTCTGGCAGCTTGCTTCCCGAATTACCCGGACAGATGAACAGACAATGCAGCAGCTTGATAAAGCTGGTGTATATGACAGAAGAATACGATCTATTCTGATGCTCCGGAACTGCATGAAGCTGACCATTCAGTTTTGCGGTATTCTGCTGGCTGTAATAACCGCAGCCATCATTTCCTGCACATGGATTTCCGGGCTGGATGAAATTCGCAGACTGCCGGCAGCTCTGTTTGACTACTCCACTGGAGAGCCCACCGGTATCTGGCATCTGTTGAAAAATCTGATGTTGCCATCGGCTCTGGCAGTTGCTCTATATACCGGCTTAATGCTTGCTCTGATGATAAAACTGAACTGGCTGCTGATATGCAGGAAGAAAGGCAGAATGGATGAAAGCTGCTTATGGCGCTGAAATGCCATTTCTCGAATTCAGTACAATCTTCATCGTCGATGTCGATGATTTCTTCGTCGATGCCCTCGACGAAATTCTGTCGACACCTTCGCCGTTCTGGCTGTCGAGGATCTCGAAGAGCCCACCGGGGATTCCATGAAATCAGGGTACACTTCCGGCAGTTCTCAGGGATTTTCTCCCGAATGAAAAACCCCCGGACACATATAGTGTGACCGGGGGTTTGTATTCTCATGGCGCAGACGGTGGGATTCGAACCCACGTGCCCTTTCGGACAACTCGATTTCGAGTCGAGCTCGTTATGACCACTTCGATACGTCTGCAGGCTTTTCTCAGTTTATCAAAAGACGCTTTCTTTTACAATAAGCCGTATAATAGGAAGACAGGAAAACGGGGTGATTCTATGGTTGGATGGCTGATCCGAAAATTTGTGCCTGACTGGCAGAACACAAAGAAAGCCAAAGTCCGCCAGGGTGTGGGAAATGTGTGCGGGATCGTGGGTATCGTCCTGAACCTTTTTCTCTTTGCCGGCAAATACATCGTGGGTCTCATCGTGCAGTCTGTTTCCATCCGGGCAGACGGCCTGAACAACCTGACGGATGCTGCCAGCAACATCGTCTCCATTGTATCCTTCAAACTCGCGGAAAAACCGGCGGACAAGGAACATCCCTATGGACATGAACGAAGCGAATACATTGCCTCACTTTTCGTGGGCCTCGGCGTCGCCTTTCTGGGGTATGAAACCCTGAAGGATTCCATCCTCAAGATCCTTCACCCGACACCCATTGACTTTCAGTGGTACACAGTGGCAGTCCTGGTGCTGTCCATCGTCATCAAACTCGTCATGTTCGTCTACAACCGGCGATATGCCCTGCGCTATGACAGCAGCCTGCTGATGGCAGCCGCCGTGGATTCCCGCTCTGACTGCATCGGCACGACCGCTGTTCTGATCTCCACCTGTCTGTCGCCGCTGATTCACTTCGAACTGGATGGTTATATGGGTGTGATCGTCTCGCTGATCATTTTCTACAGCGCCTACGACCTGCTGAAGTCTGTCATCAACGACCTGATCGGCGAAGCCCCGAATCCCGAGACCGCGCATGAGCTCGAGAACAGAGTGCTGTCGAATGAATACGTCCTGGGTGTCCACGATCTGCGGATCCACCAGTATGGACCGACGGTGAGCTACGCCACGGTGCATGCGGAAGTCAACGGCCATGACGACATTATGCAGGTTCACAACGCCATTGATCAGATTGAACGCCAGGTCCGGGAAGAAATGGGGGTGGATTTGACCATTCACATGGATCCTGTCCTCGTGGATGATCCTCTCACCAGGTCGTATTTGAGTAAATTCGAAAGCGCGACCCGGGTACTCGGACAGGGGCACTGGTCTCTGCATGATTTCCGGATCATTCCGGGTCACGATGAAATCACCGTAGACTTCGATCTTGTGGTGCCCTTTGATGAACATCGCAGTGAGGAACAGATTGAAAAACAGCTCCTGGGCTACGTCCGGACGGGACGGAAACTCAACCTGCAGGTCACGGTGGAACATCCCACGCTGTCGATGCAGCAGTAAGCACAC
The DNA here is from genome assembly GCF_001564455.1 of Faecalibaculum rodentium. Taxonomy (GTDB): domain Bacteria; phylum Bacillota_I; class Bacilli_A; order Erysipelotrichales; family Erysipelotrichaceae; genus Faecalibaculum; species Faecalibaculum rodentium. Next base: position 2,437,666 of record NZ_CP011391.1, on the reverse strand, counting down.
AGATTACGCAAAGTGAAACCGGATATACGACCCGGGCTGTGAAGCCCCGGGCATGGAGCAAGATCCTGTCCGCAAGGCAGAAGAAGAGGAAGCTGCAAAAACCGGAAGTCTGCGGGGATTTCCGGTTTTTATTTTGGAAACAAAAACTGAAAGCAGTGACATTTTTGTTTTCGCAAGATTAGAATTACTTTTATCCGGAAAAGGCGTCAAATCAATCGTAAATTGTCCTGCTCCAGGAGACACTTATGGTGCATCAAGCAAGGAAGGAGACACAAGATGACCATCGTACACCTGGAACCCGAAGAATTCGCAGCCATCGTGACAGGAAGCGGAAAGCCCATTGGCGTGCACTGCATCGTGCTGGACAGCATGATCGGCGCAATGATTTACACCTGCCACCACGGGGAATATCTGTATTATATGGATCGCATCTGTGTTTCCGAGCAGAAAAAAGAAGAGGCGGCAGCCATCAACCCGGAGTGCCTTCACGCAGAGGTCTACCGGAAAATGGCCCTGGACATGGGAGCCGGACGATATGGACTCCGGATGAACAGAGCGTACTGCTGAATGACATGCATACAAAGTCCGGTGGACATGTGTCCTCGTTCACCGCTGACAGCCTGAGGCCGGTTATTGTCGAAACCGGCTTTTGTTTTCCCTGAAACAGGCTGAAAGCAACACCCACCATCGGCAGGGGACAGGAAATCAGCCGAGAGTTTGTTGGAGAAATCATAAAAACGTTGGAAAAACAACATACAAAGGCGCAGAATCCGCCTATCATGGAACCGTACAACAGAGAAAAAGGAGGTTCCTGATGAAAACACTCGATTTGCGTCACTCCGTTCACGATCTTGTGAACCAGTACCCGGACCTGAAGGATATCCTGCATGGGCTGGGGTTCACGGAAATCACCAACCCCATGATGCTCGACTCCGTGGGACGAATCATGACCATTCCCAAAGGAGCCGGACTCAAACAGATAGATATGACAGCGGTGGTCCAGACACTGCAGGACCACGGCTTTGAAGTCACGGGACTCACCCGAGCAGAAACACAGACAGAGCCCGCTGAAGCGGAACACAGGATTCCTGCAGAAAAACAGCCGGCTCAGACAGAGGACCGCATTGCGCTTTTGAAGGACTACCTTGCAAGACTCAAGTCCGGGGAAGACCTGGCACAGGTCCAGGAGGAATTTGTGAAGAATTTCCAGGACGTGGATGCAGCGGAAATCATGCGGGCGGAGCAGGAACTCATGGCCGAAGGCACACCTCTTCAGGAAGTCCAGCGCCTCTGTGATGTCCACTCGGCGCTCTTCCACGGCTTGACCCGGGCGGAAAAAATCGCCAATGCCGAAGCCGCTGTCCGACGGTCCCTCGCTCAAGGTTCCCCCCAGGCAGCGCCTGTGATGTCACGGAAAGAAATGGCCGCCCGGCTTGAGGACATCGAAGGCCATCCCCTGCAGACATTCACCCGCGAAAACCAGGCACTGGATCAGCTCATGGACACATTCAGGGAAACCCGGCGTACATCGGTCCTTTCCGAGATCCGGGACCTGGCTGTGCACTATGCGAAAAAAGGCGACTTGCTGTACCCGCTCCTGAAGGTGAACTACGGCATTTCCGGACCCTCGGACGTGATGTGGACCGTGGATGACGAAATCCGGGATGAACTCGCAAAACTCGACAAGGTCCCGGTCCAGGACCGTGGTACTGACTGGGAAATCCGCGTGGATGCCATTCTCCAGCGGGCAAAGGAAATGATTTACAAGGAACAGAACATCCTGTACCCCATTGCTGCCCAGCACTTCACGGAACAGGACTGGCAGCAGATCTACCAGGACAGCCGCCAGTATCCCGCCATCTTTGGCCTCCCCCGCCTGATGTGGGAAGCCGGCGAAAGCTTCACGAGACCCGATGCCCCGGTCCTCAGCCAGGGCGTCATCCGGATCTCCGGCGGCAGCCTCTCCCTCCCGGAACTGACAGCCATGCTTGACACCATCCCCATGGAACTCACCTTCGTCGACGGACACGACATCAACCGGTATTTCAACGACGGACCCGACATGAAGGCCTTCAAGCGCCCCCTCGCAGCCCTGGGCCGTGAGGTCTACAGCTGCCATCCCCCGAAAATCGAGCCCATGGTCCGACACATCATTCAGGAGTTCAAAAACGGGACCCGGGATGAAGTCGCGGTGTGGGTTGAAAAAGCCGGGCGGCCGATGTACGTCCGCTACATGGCGGTGCGCTCGAAAACCGGTGACTACCTCGGGACACTCGAGGCCGTGCAGGACATGACCTTCGCGAAGGAACACTTCCAGCACGCACAGTAACAACAAAAGAGCTGCCACCGCTGCCGGACACTCCTTCTTCCAGCAGATGCGGACAGCTCTTTTTTCATGCAGACAATGCACACTCATGCCGATGATGGCTGAAAGGGGCCGCTTTAGGGCAGGGTGAACTCGTTTTTCCGGAATGACACCAGACCCTCCTTCTTCATCTTCCCCAGCTCTGCCGACAGTGCACTGCGCTCCACACCCAGGTAATCCGCCAGCTGCTGCCGGTCGAAGGGAATCGTGAAATGCCCCGATCCCTGTGCCCTGGCCTCTGCCGAGAGATAGGACAGCACCCGGTCCCGGATCGTCCGCGGCGATGTATGCAGCATCCGCTCCGACAGCTGGAGGTTCTTCTGCGCCGAAATCAGAAGCATATTCTCGATCAGCCGGTGATGGAAGGGACACCCATGGCGGCACACCGTGTACACTTTCTGCAGATCCAGAAACAGCACCCGTGTGTCTTCCGCCGCCACGACATCCCCCACCAGTTCCTTCCCCGGCACCGCAGCGTAGTTCTCCCCGAAGATCTCCCCCGTCTCCATATGCCCGAAAATCCGGCTCGACCCCCAGTACAGCGGCACCACCATATTCACGCTTCCCGACAGGATCAGTCCGATCCGGCTGATGGACGTCCCGGCATGAAAAATCACGTCACCCTTCGCAAAAGACGCCTCCTGTGCATCCAGGCACTCCAGCAAGTGAGCCGCTTCCTCCTCCCGGATTCCCCGAAACAGCCGTGTTCCGACAAGAAATTTTGTATCCATATGTTCTCCTTTGTTGGAATTCCAACAGACTTGTCCCCTGCATCTTAGTATGATGAATCCGTAAAACACAACAGTCCCGGCCAAATGCCAGGGACCGCCGATGATGATGCCCGCCCCCAGATTCCACCGGATCGTGGCGGCGACCATCCCCGATTGGCAGGACAAAAAGGAGTGAAGAAACATGAACACAAAAGCAGGAGAGCTGTTCTCTCTCACCGATACATACAAACCCGTCCCCGGATGCACGATTTCCGGAGACCTCATTGCCTCGGATGCCGCGACCGCCACGGTATTCTCTCTGGCCGCAGATACAGACATCAGTGCCGAGACCTACAGCCAGCCAAAACTGATCCTGGTCCTTTCCGGAAACCTCACCGTACAGGAACCCCGGCAGAAACAGGAAATTCCCCTGAAATCCGGCGAAGCCCTGATCCTGGAACCCGGCACCCTGGCGGGATTTGCATCCGATGCCGATGTGGTGTATCTCGAGCTCACGCTCCACGCAGGGTCCTTCAATTCCTCGCTGCCCCTGAATGAACCCTTTGTCCTCAAGGACCGTGTGCCGGTTCAGCCCGGGCGCATTGTGAACATGGACCTCACCGCAAACCCCGGACTCAAGTTTGTCCTCATGTCCTTCGATGAAGGCACCGGACTGAGTGAACATGCTGCGCCCGGCGAAGCCCTGCTCTTTGGACTCGACGGCACAGGCGTCATTGGCTACGAAGGCCAGGAACACCTGATGCATGCCGGCGAAAACTTCAAGTTCGCAGCCGGCGGCCGCCACAGAGTCTACGCCGATGGTCCCTTCACCATGGCCCTCCTCATGGAACTCCCGGATCAGGCGTGACAGACCGATCCCGAACCAGACCCCCACGAACCGGTTTGCGGAAAACGCAGACCGTTTTTTCGCATACTCATTCATGCCGATGATGGGGGAAAGGGGCGTAAACCGAAAAAGGAGAACCCCCTGCAACAGGCGCTCTCCTGGATTCTGTCTGGAAATTTGTCCCTCTTATAAAAAATACAACCTGTCAAATCACATCTTCGAGAAGGAAATCCCGAATGTTTTTGTGGATGATTCCGTTTCGGCTGAAGTCAATTTCATCCATGGAGAGAACCAGCTTCGGGTAATTGTCCGGAATGCTCTCCAGAACCGCAAATTCGCGTTCTATGGTTTCCGGCGAAGCAAGAAGATACGCTACCTGTATATACAGTTTTCTCCCGCTGCGCGATGCCGTGAAGTCCACTTCTCTGTCCCCGGCCTTCCCCACATGCACCTCAAACCCCCGTCTCCGAAGCTCCAGGCAGACAATATTTTCCAGTACCTGCCCTATATCCCGCTGATTGGATCCAAAAAGAGCTTCCCGGAACCCGTGGTCTGTCAAATAGTATTTTTCATTCACTGTCAGCAGCTTTTTCCCCACAAGGTCTTCACGGGGGACTTTTTCAATCAGAAATGCCTCTTCACACGCTTTGAGGTATTCCAGTATGGATTCCCGTGATATCTTGCGTCCTTCATTTTTCATGTATTTCGCAATGCTGGCAGCGCTGAATGGCTGGCCGATGTTGGACACAAGATACCGGATAATCCGCTCAACCTGATCTGTATTCCGAAAATTGTGACGCTGGATCACATCCTTCAGCAATATAGAGTTGTAAATATCCTTCAGATATTGCAGGGAAGAATCCGCCTGGCCTGAGAGATTGGTCAGAAAGGGCATTCCGCCAAACACAAGGTAGTTCTGAAATGATTCTGAAAGAGAAAGCCGGGAGTTCTTTTGTTTCTGTGCAGTCATGTACTCACCGAAAGAAAACGGCATCACCCGGATTTCCACATACCGTCCGCCCAGGTATGTGGCCAGTTCTCCTGCCAGCAGTTTTGCGTTTGACCCGGTGATATAGATATCACAGTCACAGTCTACACGCAGAGAATTGATGCACTTTTCCCAGTCTTTGACTTCCTGGATTTCGTCAAAAAAGAAATAGACTCTTTGATCTGTATGAGAAATCCTGTCCATGAGTTCCTCGTAGAGTGATGCGGCAGTTTTGAACTTCTCATTGGAAAAGGATTCAAAATTGAAACGGACAAACTGTGAGGGAGAAACACCTCTGGATTTCAGTTCTTCCTGAATCAGTGAAAGCAGCACAGATTTTCCCGACCGTCGGACACCGGTCAGAACCTTGATGACATCCTGATCGATAAATGGTCGAATCTGCTTCATGTATAGTTCTCTTGGAATCATGTCATCTCTCCTTTCAGTCCGGACACGTCATCAGCACTCTGATTTTATCTATTATAACCGACAAAACTCCCCGGAATCTGATTTTTGTCCAGTATAACCGACAAAATTCCTCGTTTTCATACTTTTGTCGGTTATAACCGACAAATTTCCGGAATCCACCACTTTTGTCGGTTATACACCGCACGAATTCCGCCGGATACAGCCTTCCATCCGCCTATCGGGACCATCCTGCAGCTGATTCATCGTACAGACCCAGCGCAGCCCTCCATCCGCGTTTCAGGAACTGCCCCTCCCATCCATCATCGGCAGTCTCCCAATCTCCCCACACCACCCGGAACACAACACAAAAAAACCGCCTGCAGCGGGACAGACACAAGTTCGTCCATCCCCGCCACAGGCGGTTTTTCCTTCTCAGAACGGCTCCTCGATGTACAGGTCGTTGTAGCGCTTTTCCTTCTCCAGCACCTCGTCGTAATTCGCCGTGCAGTACAAATTGATCAGGCAGTCGAAGAGAAACTTCGCGGAGGTGAAAAACGTCAGATCCCCCATCTCCCGGAAATCATCCTTGAACAGCGCATGGAGTACATGTGCACAGTAACAGTTCAGCTCGTCCCCCGGCTGCCCCGTCACCGCCACGGCATACTGCCGGTTGGCCTTCAGCTGCCGGCATGTCTTCAGTACCCGCGGGGATAGACCCGAGCGCGAGAGAATGAAAATCACGTGATCCTGCGGACGGGCATACATCGCCAGCATCAGCTGCTGGTTGATGTCCTCATACACATTGCAGATCTTGCCCACCTGAAAGAAATACTGGCTGGCATAATCCGCCAGGGCGGCATTCACGTCAAACGCAATGATATCCACCACACTCGCCTCCCGGATCCGCCGCACGATCGCCTCCAGCTGGCCAATGGAAATCAGGTCCACGGTCTTGCTGATGACATCCGCGTGCATGACCCGCAGCTTGTTGATCACCTCCACGGGCTTCTCCCCCGCCGGATGCTGTAGCTCTCGAAATCAGACCGGCTCAGGTCCTGCCGGATCCGGATCTTGAATTCCTCGAAGCCAGAATACCCGATCTTCCGGCAATACCGGATCACCGTCGTCGGTGTTGTGTAACACGCCTCCGCGAGCGACCGGATCGTCATGTGCATCAGGTCATCCACATGGGACAGGACATAGTTGTTCACACCGCTCTCTGCAGGAGACAGACCCGTTCCCTGCAGCACCAGTTCCAGTTTCAGCATGCTGAGTCTCCTTCTGTATATTCCTCCAGATATTCCCGCCGGCTGTTCCCGCCAGATTCCGTCCCTGCAGCCAAACCCGCAGCCCGCTTCAGCAAGCCAGCCACAGCCGATGCCGGCCCAGCCAGACTCAGCCCTTACAGCGGATGAAACACCGGCCGGCCGTTCTCGAACGTACAGAACGCCTCATACCCCAGTTCCTTCAGCAGCTCCATCGACGAAGCGATATGCGCCCCCAGATGATCCGGCCGGTGGCTGTCGGACCCCAGGGTAATGATCCGCCCGCCCAGCTCCCGGTACAGCCGCAGGATATCCCGCGACGGCTGCGTATCCGAAAGACCATAGCGCACAGACGAGGTATTCAGCTCGATGCCCTTTCCATCCGCAATGACGACCTTCAAAATCTCCGTGATGAGGTCCTTCACCTTCTCAAAGGGATACACCCCCGCCTTGTCATACCGTACAATGAGATCCATGTGCCCCAGCACGCTGTAGTGCTTGAAACTCTGCACCACCCGCAGCATCTCCCGATAGTATTCCTCGTTGTACTCCCCCTGCGTGCGCCCCTCCTGGAACTCTCCATTCCAGAACTCCTGGTCATGCACCTGGTGAATCGACAGGATCGCAAAATCCAGGGGATACTTCTCCGTCAGCCGGTTGTACGCATCGATCGTGTGCGACTGCACCCCCAGCTCCAGACCCCGGCGGATCCGGATCCGGTCCCCGTATTTCTCCTGCAGGTCGGCAATCTTCGCAAAGTACCGGGGATAGTCCACATTCGCAAACGGCTCGCCATTCCGCCACCGTATTTCCTCCCCGCTGTCCCAGTCCACCTTGATCCCGTAATCCACGTGATCCGTGAAACAGATCTCCTCCAGCCCCAGGCCAATGGCGTCCCTCACCACATCCTCCATGGGATATACCGAGTCATCCGAAAACTCGCAATGCACATGATAATCCGTCAGCATTCCCAGTCCCTCTACTTTCTTTCTTCCCTGGTATTATCCGGCGAAACGAAACACTTGAGAAGGATTCCCGAAAAATAAGAACACTGTTCCGCCCCGACAGCCGTCGATACCGCCAGACACCGAAACACCGCGTGACTCTGCGCCCCAAGTCAGACCACCGTTCCTCGCCTGCCGATGGTGGCGCCCATGTTCATCCCTACGTCGATGATGGCTCTCCCGCCCCACCCGCTGCCCGCTCCCCACCATCAGCGGCCCCACCCTGGCTTCACCGCCACGCGAGCCTCGCTGCCCGAAAACAAAAAGGGAACCCCCGGGGCCTATACCTCCAGGATTTCCCTGACACCATCCACCTCGTTGCGCTCCTGTTCCGTCAGCCGGTTTGTCACCAGCAGATCTGCCTCCGCGAAGGTGCAGAACATGAACGGAGCCTTGTCATGAAACTTTGACCGGTCGCAGACCACCACGACTTTTTCCGTCTGGGCAATCAGATGGCGCTTGAGCCCCAGCTCATTGTCGTGCACTGTCGTAAATCCCCGCGCATCCTGAAACCCGTCGGTTCCCAGAAACACCACATCAAACTGAATGTGGTCCACCACACTGGTGGCGAAATTGCCATAGGTCCTCTCCCCGGGATTGTAGGCCATACCGCCCACCACCAGGGTCCGGATGTTCATCTGCGCCAGTTTCAGCGCTCCGGGCAGCGAATTGGTGGCCACCAGCAGGTCCCTGCGCCGCGCCAGCGCCTGGAGCCCCAGCAATACCGTACTGCCGGCATCCACATAAATCACCTGGCCGTCCTTCACCGTTGACAGCGCGGCGTAGGCCACCGCGATCTTCTCCTGCACATGATGCCCCGAGCGGATGGCCATGGGCGTTTCCTGCGGCGCCTGCACCAGCCGCACATAGCCGTGTTCACGCTCCACCACACTCATCCGCACAAGGTCCCCGAGATCTGAGCGCAGGGTCTCCGGCGTGATTTCCAGTTCATCCGCCAGTTCGCGCACCCGCATTTTCTCCTCCCGCTCCAGAATTTCCAGGATCCGTCCCAGGCGCTTCTCCTTCGACGCCCTCATGACGCTCCCGTTCCCGGATCTGAGGACTCGATCCATCCAAATGTGAAGTGCTCCCCGGTCTTCCGTCCTTCATTCCGGTAACTGAAACAGTCGGGATGTGTTTTGGTGTCCAGATCCGACACATGGATGTTTTTTGCCGGCAGACCCGCCATGCGCAGCATCGCCACATTCAGCCCCTGGTTGTCCAGATACAGCCGGTCACTGTCCGGATCCTCAGAACGGCGCCAGAAGGCATCCACATCCAGACCTAGTTCCTTCAATGGTTTCATGGCTTCGATGACCTCCGGCCCCACCTCCAGGGAGTCCTGAAGAATCGAAGGGGAGAACCAGGCCTGCGCCCGGGCGGGATCCAGTCCGCCCACAGAGATGAGTTCCCGCATGGTCTTCAGCGTGATGGCCTGGGCCGTGCCCTTCCACCCTGAATGAATGCACGCCACCAGCGGAATCCCCGGATCGGCCACAAGCAGCCCCACACAGTCAGCCGTGAAGACCCCGATCAGCGTATCGGGCTCCGTGATCCACACCGCATCCACATCCATGATGCTCGTGTCTTTGTCCGCTGCCCCCCTGCCGCGTTCATCCGCCGTCACCCGGTGACTGTTCGCCGTATGTTTCTGCCACGGCAGCGCCCAGTGGTCCAGAGGCAGGGTCTGGCCTGCGAGTATCCGGCGGTTTTCCAGCACCGCCACCGGATCCTGACAGACATGGAGCGCCATGTTTCCGTTCTCCGGTGCCTGCCGGTCCTTCAAAGTCGTTCCCCCATGAACGACATCCGTTGTATGCCAAATTGCTTTCATGTCGTCATCATAACAGAAAACCGCAGACCACACCCCGGGACAGTGTCAGAGACCGGTATATAGAGGAAAGAGAATCTGGATGCCGATGGTGGCAGACGGGGGCCAAAACCGGGAGGTTAAGACAATATCTGCAGGGATTGAAGGAAACTGCAGAAGATTTGAATTATGAAGTTATATTAAAAATATAACAAATAGCGCATAACGGATAACAGGGGATACGCGCAAAGGCTGGAAAATCCCCGGATTTTCACATTGCGTTCCAGCTGGAACAGAAAAAACGGACCGTGGACGGTCCGCACTGTGTCTTTCGAAGTATACTTTGGCGGACTTGTAAGGAATTGCGGTGAATCCTTAATGAAATGCAATCGTTCCATTGTTTTGTATGATAAAATTCATTTACTTGAGAAAACTGCACGTAGAAAATATGTTTTTGAAAGTATACATTGGCGGATTTTTATTATTAGAAAAGGAGGAAATCATATGGAATACAGTTACATGCTGACAGCGAAAGCAGACAAATTACCGTCAGAACTGAAAGACTCTGTATTCGCTGATGCCCGCGGAGATCTGGACTATCCGGAATTCCGCCGTCTTCTCACCGTGGTGAAGCCCGGCGACAGGCTGAACATCCCGACGCTCTCGGACCTGGGGAACAGCCTGTCCGAGATCAGTGACAAATGGCAGGAGCTGCAGGGACGCCAGGTCACAGTGTGGATCCTGGACTGCCCGGCATTGCGGAATCATTCGGATCTCTTCGGGGAATTCCTGAAGTATGTCTCCTATTCCCAGCAGCAGTTCGGTGCGAAGCAGGTGCGGTCTTCGTCTGCCTCCAAAGGCGGGCTGAATCCCGGGCGCAAGCCGATGCAGCTGCCGCACAACTTCACGGAAGTCTATGAAGACTACTGCAGCGGCAAGCTCAACAGCCGGGAAGCGGGAGAAGCACTGAATGTGTCCCACACGACGTTTCTGCGGTGGACACGGGAACTGAACCAGGCATAGAAACCCTGGAAAAGGTTCGGATCGTTTGAGAAAAGGGGAAAAGAGAGCCGGTTTGGAAAGCCCGGCTCGAATCCGGGAAACCGGGTATGTTTTACAAAGCGTTTTACCGAAACAAAAGGCGCTGCCTGCAGGCACCGTGCGGAAATGAGGGATTCGAAAGCCGGATCCTGTCCGGGTACCGGATATGAACCACGCAGGGGCAAGGGGAACAGGCAGTTTTTGTGTTCGGCAGAACAAAGCAGATCTGGGAAGGGGCAGGTCTGCAAAAGGAAAAAGAAAGGAAAAACTATGAAGAGACAATTGAATGGGCTGGCCCACAAGGTTCTATCCATTCTTCTGGCCGGCATGATGGTCTGGACACAGACCGGGTTGAATGTCTTCGCGGACAATCAGAATCCTGAGGATCTTCCCACTGCGGAACAGACTCCGCCGCGGGATACGATTGCCAATCCGGAAATCACGATACAGCATTATCTGAATTTCAGTGCGGTATCTATGGGCTTGATAACAGTAAAGCCGGATCCCAAAACCAGTCAGGGTACAGTGGTATATCCATTAAGAAATACTCCGGACTACAGTGATAGTTTTAACTGGAATACATTCAAGCAGGAGTATACTGATGGGAAACTGAAAGAAGGCGTAGATTATGAAGTCGAATCCGGAGTTCTGCTTCAGATTTACAACAAAGAGGCCAGAGGTGTGGTAACCAATGGTCAGGGTGCACCGGAGTATGGTCTGATTCTGAAAGATGGCCAGATGGCTGTTCATGATACGAAAAAGATGCTTTTTCAAGATGAAACAGTCACCTACCATGAGAAACCATATCTGGATTACATGAACCGCCTTGACAACAATGACAACTACGAACTGAAAGCAGTTCTTGTTGGTTATGGTTTGACAGAAGAACAACAGAAAGATGTAGAAGGAACCGATTTTCATATGGCGGAAATTACAGGTGATATCAACAAGAAAAATCCTGTGGTTTTCACCAATAATCCCAACTATTCAGAAACAATAGATGGACAGAAAATTGTTGTGGACCAAACCAACCCTGTTCGGATGGGCGATCATTGGGTGATTTATGTGAAAGAAGGCACGACCATCCGGCTGCTGTTCGATCCGACCAGTTCCACCTATGACAAGAATGATGTCAATTTCTTCGATTATGACATTACGGATGGATACATTTATCTGAGTGAAAAGAAAGACCCAAATAATCCGGACGGAATACAGAATTCTCCAGTTGTTTCCAACACACCACTGCCCACTTCCAGTCAGAAAGACAATCAGGATGCAGGTTATATCACCTATGGAAATACCTATCAGCAGGGGATAAACTCCCCCAGCAACTATACGGGGACAGGTGCAAAGCTTGCATTTGGCAACTCAAACACAGGATCAGGACTGGCAAATGAAACGCTCACGACGGGAGGTGTTGTCAACAACATCAATAAGACCAATGGCAGTGTGAATGCTCTGGGCTCCGTGTTCGATCTTGCAACTGGTTTGAAGGATGATGGAACGCCGAAGTGGAACACCGGTGTTTCTGCTCCCAATCTGTTCACCACTGACGCTACAAAAGAGGTCAAGGGAAAAACCAACTATATTAAGGGAGAGTTTGGTCTCCGGTTCAACAGATCTGGTGGAACCTATATTCTGGAGGATGTAACCAAAAAGGGAACTTCAGGCGCATATTCCGAGGTGTCTTCCGCAAGCAACTTGTCGTCATTCCGGGACCTGGACTGCAATACCAAGGTGATCTGGTCCAATGATTTCTGGCCTATGGATGCGGCTGATTCCTATGGAACAGATGGACACGACCTGAAATTTGGCGCCGGGAAGACTGCAGGCACCTATGGAGCTGCAGACCCGCAAAACCGGTATTTCAACAGAAGCTCCACAGCAGCGAATCAGGGAAAAGGAACTCTGCCCATAGCAGACAGTGCCCTGGATCACAACTCCTACTTCGGCATGAGTTTTACCACAGACTTCTATCTGGATCCTGGCTATTCCGGTCCTCTTCGTTACTACTTCTACGGTGATGACGATATGTTTGTCTTCCTTTCCAAAGTAACAACGGATGACCAGGGAAACGAAACTCTTACAGATACGAAAAAGATTGCAGATGTCGGTGGAGTTCATTCGTCTGTAGGTATGTACACAAACCTGTGGCCATACGTAAATAACGGTGAGCCAATTCCTTATCCAGACAAGAATATGTCTGAAGCGGAGAAAAAGGCTCTGGTACAGCACTATCGCCTGTCTGTGTTCTATACAGAGCGTGGTGCCTCCGGATCATCCTGCTTTATGCGTCTGACAGTTCCGTTTGAACCCAGTACGTATGATGAACTGGATTTCAAAGCAGACCTGAATGTTGACAAGGAAGTAAAGACGCAGGTTCCGCCAGCAGAGAGTGGCGATGCACAGCCTGAAAAGTACTCCTTCCTTCTGAACCTGAAGCAGGGTGAAGAGATTTCTGTGACGGGAGAAGATGGTCAGACATCTACTCGACCTGCTACCTTTGATGAAGCCAAAAAGAATCTGGTCAATATATATGCCTATACAATCAAGGATATAGACACAGATCAGACAGTGGATTCCGGTTATATTGCCGATGGGGGCTCATTTGAACTGGCTGACGGGCAGCGCTTCACCGTGAAGGGCCTCCCCGAAGGTTCTCTCTACCGTGTGGAAGAAATCAAGCTTGATTCCTCCGAGTCCACGACATTTGTCAGCGGACAGGTGGATAAGGATGGAAATACCAACATTCAGAAAGACTTCCAGGAAGGAAACACCGTGTCCGGTTCTACGCAGCAAGAAAACTACGTCAAGTTCGTGAATGCCACAGACATTGGCATGCTGACACTGAATAAGGAAATCGATCCGGCTGGCGGACACACCACCACGGAAGACTTCTCGTTCCGTGTGAAGCTGGAGGCAACGGAAGGCTCTGTTGTCAACAGCCTGAGTGTGCTGCGCAACGGTCTGCAGGAACAGGACATTGCTCCGAATGCAGATGGCGAGTTCGAAGTCACGCTGCACTGGAATGATGAAAAGAATCAGTATGACACAGTAACGCTCTACAACATTCCGCTGAAGAGCAAATACACAGTGACAGAAATCTCCAACGGGAACTACCTGCCCTCTGACATCACAGTGACTGGTGGTGTAAACAACACCACTACACTGGCTGCCGGAATGGTTCAGGGTACAGTGGATGCGAATGGTCCCATTACAGAAACCAACCGTCCGAACGTCACCGTCAACTACACCAACGTCTACGCACCCAACGCGACAGCACGGATCGTGGCGGAAAAGACCATTGACGGACGGAAGGCCGCAGCAGGCGGTGAAACCTTCACATTCCAGCTGGAAGGCGCCAATAACGCGGCAATCGCCTACTTGAAAGACAACAGTCCGCTGCTTGCACAGGCTACTGTCAAGGAAGGTGAAACGACTGCCACTGCAGAATTTGCACCGATGCACTTCACCCGCAGCGAAATTGGAGAATACCTCTTCAACGTGACCGAAGTCGGAAGAGGTACTGTACAGAACGGCCTGGAATATGATGATACGAAGTATCAGGTGAAGGTCGTTGTGCAGAATGCAACGGATGAAGATGGCAACCTGACACAGGATCTGGAAGCTGTCGTAACCTGGTCCAACGGGATAACAGATGATGCCGGAAACCCGGTGGAAACTGAAGGAAATACTGTGTCATTCACCAACAAGGTAAAGCTGGAAGCCGAGGCCTCCATCAACTTCACCAAGAATGTACAGGGTGAGGGAAGTGTGACCAACGGCAACACCGGTGATGAGTATACTTTCACCATCGAGGCTGCTGCCACCAACCCGAATGCACCGATGCCGAAGGAAACAACAGTGACCATCACCAATGATGGTCGACAGAGCCCCTATGATGGCAGCTTTGGACCGATCTCTTATACAAGGGAAGATCTTGGTCAGGGCGATGCAACCAAATTCTACGAATACGTGATTCAGGAAGAGGGCGGAACTGTCGGCGGTCTGCTGACAGATGAAAAGCAGTACCTTGCGAAGATCAAAGTCTCCAAGGCAGCCGTCAATGGCGTCGACCAACTGACAGCGGTGCTGGATTCCGTCTCCGTGATGGGTGGAGCCGACGCGGCTGACAACAGCCTTGTCTTCACCAACATCTACCAGCGCGCGCAGGCTGTCATCAACGTCCGCAAGACACTGGATGGCCGTCCCATGCGGGAGGGCGAAGTCTTCGCCTTCGAACTTCTGAAAAAAGGAAGCTCCACAGTCCTGCAGACGCTGATGCTCAGGGGCATTGAAGGACAGTCCACCGTGACAGGTTCCTTTGAGCCCATCGAATTCCTGAGCGAGGATTCCCAGGACTACATCGTCCGCGAAATCAAAGGCAACGATCCGGAGATCACTTACGACACGAAGGAACACACGGTGAGCGTGGTGGTGACGGAAGCCGAAGACCGGACTCTGCAGGCGGCTGTTTCCTATGACAGGGCAAATCCCGAAGATGTCACAGCACTGGACATCACCAACATCTGGAACACCTCCGTGGAATGGGCACCGTCTGTCACGAAGGAAACCCTGGGAGGCAGTCCTGCCGGCTATACATTCCAGATGAAACTTGACCCGGCAGCCAATGCCTCTCTCACAGGCAGTGACGAAGCTACCAGTGATGAAACCGGGAAAATTACATTTGATCCGATCCGCTTCACCAAGCCTGGAAACTACAAAGTCACCGTTTCCGAAGTGCCTGGTGCGGACGACAAGATCAACTGCGATGATCATAAAGTCGTCTTCAACCTGACGGTGAAAGCCGATTCGGCCACAGGCCTGCTTTCTGTGGAAGACGCAGTGGGAAACAATGCTTCCACTGTCTTCACCAACGATGCCGGACTGCGCCTGACCAAGACGATTGTGCCTGGTACAGATGTGGAGCTCACCAAAGATGATTATGCGAAGAAGTTTACTTTTAATCTGTCTTTGAAAGATAAAGACAACAATGCTCTGGCTGGATCATTCAGAACCGTGATTCGCGATGAGGACGATCGCGTAGTGGAGGGTGATCAGACTGTCATTACCAAAGGCGAGGGCACCATTGAACTCTCCCATGGACAGACTGCTTATATCTATGGACTGCCCATAGGTACGAAGTACAGCATTGCTGAAAAACAGGAAGAAGGCTGGTTCAACGTTGAAGCTCTGTTAAGCGAAGGAACTGCCAGCCCAGGCGAGAATATGACTGCCTCCTTCACAAACGTGAAGATGAGCACTGACACTAGTCTGATCCTCGGCTACAAGGCCCTGACAGGTACTGATGGCATGAACGAGAGTATTGATATTGGTCATTTGCTGAACAGCTTCGAGTTCCAGATTGCGCCGATATCCGCAGAAGTAGAAGATACACCGGTTGTCTCGACACCGAAGGCAGAGGAAGAGGAAACTGAACCGGCAGATTTTGATGCTGAACAGGAACCGGCCGCTTCTGATCCGGCAGCCGATACGGACGAAGATTCGGAGCCTGCAGCAGAAGAACAGGCTGGGGAAACCACTGTTCAGGAAATTGCCCTTCCACGGATTGTTTCCAAAAAGATCAATCTGGCACTCGAGGATATCCCAATGCCCGAAAAAGGCAATAAGGTATACAGCTCCGAAACAGGCGTGATCGACTTTGGCAAGATTGAATTCACCAGAGCCGGAACCTATGTTTATGAAGTCACTGAAATCGACAAGACCGATTCGGAAATCGACTATTCTGACAAGGTATGGACCATCACCATCACAGTGGAAAATGTGGTGACCAACAACCAGGTAACCGGTGTGAAAGTCACGAAGGTTGAATATAAGGACAACGACGGAAACCTCTCTTCAGATGGATTCACCTTCACCAACGTATTCAACGGAACCCCGGCTCTAAATCTCCACAAGTCCATGAGCATCAACGGCGGTCCCATCACGGATGTGAAAGAGGCACAGCCGGTCAATGCGGGCGATTCTGTCACCTACTACCTGACAGCATCCGTTCCCGGCGATGCAACCGCTGCAGCCAGAGACGTGGTGATCACCGATGTGGTGCCTGCACCTGTCGGTGATGCTGCAGCCGAACTGACCCTGATTGACAAAGGAACAGCTTCCTTTGATGCATCGAAGAATCTGCTGACCTGGAACGTTGGGGACATTGGCGTGAACAAAGCTGTGACCGTGAGCTGGACCGTACGTGTTCCGGCAGTGACTGTGGATACACACTGGACCAACATTGCGGCAGCGAAATACTCCAATAACCCGAAAGATCCTGACGAAGAAATCACTTCCAACGACGTGACTGTCGAGGAAACTCCTGTTCTGCCGGATGTGAAGATTTACAAGGCACAGTCGGTGAACAAACCGGGGGCTGCAGGTGTCGGCGGATTCTCGGATTCCAAGGATCCCGTCATGTCCGAACAGGGAAGTCTCGTGGTCTATGAACTGAAAGTCACCAACCATGGTACGGGTGCTGCGAAAAACGTAATCGTATCTGACAAGATTCCGACCAGCCAGGAAGAAAAGCTCTCGCTCGAATTTGTGCAGGCTTACGATGGCGGTACGTTCGACAAGGGAAATCAGACAGTGACCTGGAAGATTCCGGAACTGGCTCCTGGCGCTTCTGCCTGGGTACACTTCTCCGTGAAGATCCCGACGGCTTCGAAATGGAATTCCTGGACCAACCAGGCAACGGTGAAACACGAGGATCCGAAGGACCCAGGCAAGGAAACACCGGAAGAACCCTCCAACAAAGTCACCGTAGAAACCGACGTGCCGGCTCTGACCATCCAAAAGGACCAGAAGCTCAACGATGACGAACAGTTCACGCAGGAAATTCTCCATGCCCGTGACAAGGATATCGTCACGTACAAACTGACTGTGGCCAACACGAGCAAAGTGGAGGCAAAAGACGTTGTCCTGAAAGACAAAGTTCCCACAGGCACACCGGAAACTCCGCTTATTGTGATACCTGAATCCATTCAGGGCGGAAACCTGTATGCTGACGGAACCATCGTCTGGAATCTGGGCACAATACCTGCAGGCGAGAGCCGCGAAGTGACCTTCCAGGTTCGGGTTCCCTATGTCAAGGAACTGACCAGGTGGCTCAACGTCGCAACAGTCAACTACTCCAACAACCCGGATGGACCGGACAAACCGCAGGAATCCAACAAAGTGGAAGTCGAGGCGAAAGCACCGAAACTCCGTCTGGAGAAGTTCCAGAACTTTGAAGACGGACAGCCGGTAAAGACGCCGCTGACATCTCTGGGTGAAGAGGAAATCGTGACCTATACACTGCGGGCTGTCAATGAAGGCGAATTCACAGCGGAAAATGTCATCATTACCGATGAAATCCCTGACGGCACAACGCTGGTAAAGGACTCCATCTCGGATGGCGGCAAAGAACGCAACGGCGTCATTGAGTGGAACGTGGGCAACATCGAACCTGGACAGGCGAATGCGAAGACTGTTTCCTTCCAGGTAAAGCTGGATCCCATCACTGTGGCAACCACATGGAAAAACGGCGCATCGGCAGTGTATGACAACAACCCGGACAACCCGACGGATCCCAAAGATCCAAAGACACCGGTTGATTCGAACATTGTCGAGATCGAAGGTGATGTGCCGGCTCTTGTGATTGAAAAATCTCAGCAGAAAAACGATGAAGCACCTGCAACCCCCATTCTGGTGGATGCCGGTGATACCATTACCTACAGCCTGACTGTTTCCAACAACGGCAAGGCTGCTGCAAAAGATGTCGTTGTCCAAGACCCTGTACCGGAAGGACTGGAACTGGTGGAAAACTCCATTTCCGACGGTGGTACTGTCAAAGACGGTGTCATCACCTGGAGTCTGGGCACCCTCAGTGCCGGGGCATCGAAGAGCGTGACGTTCAAAGTCACTGCGCCGAAAGTCACCGAAGCCACGACCTGGATCAACGCAGCCAGCACAACTTATTCCAACAGAGAAGATCCGGAAGATCCCATTCCGTCCAACGAAGTGGAATCCAAAGCCGACGTTCCGCATCTGGTGATCGAAAAGGAACAGCAGAAGGCTGACGGCGACCTGACCAAAGACCTCATGGAAGTCAACGGCGGGGACATCGTGACGTATTACGTTTCTGTCACCAACGACGGCAACGCCGAAGCCAGAGACGTCAAAGTCACGGATACGGTGCCCGAAGGCCTGACTCTGGTGGATGGTTCCATTTCCGACAAGGGAACCGTGAAGAATGGTGTCATCACCTGGAAGCTGGGCAACCTGGCCAAAGGCGAAAAACGGACCGTTTCCTTCAAAGTCAATGTGCCGGAGGAACAGGGCATGTGGCGCAACATTGCCTACACGTTCTATCCCAACAACCCGGACAATGAGGATGGCGAGGATCCGAAGGAAGAGCCTTCCAACCCCGTGGACATCATTGAATGGCCTGAGGAAGGACCGAAACTGCTCATCGACAAGACACAGGCACTGAACAATGGCACACTTACCAGCGAAGTCCTCAAGGGCAAAGCCGGTGATGTGGTGACCTATGCGCTCACTGTCCGCAATGTCGGTAAGACAACTGCCGAGGGCATTACCGTGACAGATGTTGTTCCGAAAGGCCTGACATATGTCAATGGGTCCGCCAGTCACAATGCGGTGTATGACAACGGCAAACTGACATGGTACGTGGAGACACTGGAACCAGGCGAGAGTGTGACCCTGAAGTTCCAGGCGAAGCTGCCCATGGACAATGCAGCCGGCAGCTGGAAGAACGTTGCCAAGCTGACATACCAGAACGATCCGTCGGGACCGGAACACGAAACTCCGTCCAATGAAGTGGAAGTGAAGAAGGATCCCAACAAGGTTCCGACCACATCCACCAATGGAAAGCCGCATCCTGGAGCCAGCGCTCCCACTGCGACAAACACCGGTATCCTGACCTGGACACTGCTGGCAGCAGGGGCTGCGACAGGTGTTGCAGGTCTGGGCATTGCCGGACGCAGACGGAGAAAGCCGGTTTCCCGGAAACGGAAATAGACGGACAAATCCCGGACTGAATGACAGTCCTGCTGTCAAAGGACAGCTGCAAAAGTGAATGAATAAAACAAAGGGAGAGCAGTCCGCATGGGGCTGCTCTCCTTTTGGCGTTGGGGAATGTGAGGCCGATGGTGGCTGACAGGGGACGGAAACCGGGAGGTTTAGACAGGATTCCGGGAAGTCAAAGCAACCTGCAGCCGGAGTCTGCATCAAGCTCTGGCCGGATCTGCCCGAAAATACACAAAAGCCGTCAAGTCCCGATGAAAAATCCGGGGCATGACGGCCTGTTTTGTCTTATCTGGAATCGATTTTGGGACATTGTGCCGGAATCTGTTTGGAAACAGTTCGGAACTTGTCTTTAAAAGTATACTTTCGCGGACTTGTAAGGAAATGCGTTGCAACATTACAGAATTTGTATCCAGTCATTAGTTTCCCATGCTAAAATTCATTTAGTTGAGAAAGTTATTGAACATAGTGATGTTTTCCAAAGTATACTTTGGCGGACTTTTTCAGCAGACAAGGAGGGAAGGGTTTGGAATACAGTTACATGCTCGTGGCGGAATCTGACAAATACCCGCGGGATCTCAAGCATTCAGTCTTTACCGACACCCGTGGAGACACGGATTTCCCGGAATTCGACCGTCTTCTGTCCGTGATCCAGCCGAATGACAGTCTTCACATCCCGTCCCTGGCAGATCTGGGCTACAACCTCACGCAGGTATGCGAAAAATGGCAGAAGCTGCAGGACAAAGAGGTCCACATCTGGATCCTGGACTGTCCCGCGGCCCACAGCCAGCCGGAGCTCTTCGGCGAAGTCCTGCAGTATGTGTGTTATTCGCAGAAGCGGTTCCGCAACCCGAAACACCGCACGGTGATCCGTGATAAGAACGGAAGCGGCCCTGGCCGACGGCGGATCGAACTCCCTGAACGCTTCGCGGAAGTCTACGAAGACTACTGCAGCGGCAAGCTCAACAGCCGGGAAGCCGGGGAATCGCTCAATGTCTCTCATACGACGTTTCTGCGATGGAGCCGGCAGCTGGACGAAGCCTGAGCTTCTTAGAAAGTTTTGCATGAAAGAAAAGGAATTGAAAAAGCTGTCCCGTCTTCAGCTCGTGGATCTTCTCATTGAAAGTACAGAAGAAAACGAACGGCTGAAGACACTCGTGCAGAAACTCAGCGACGAGCTCGAAAGCCGGCGCATCGAGTGCCGGAAAGCCGGGAACATCGCGCAGGCCGCCCTGCAGCTCAACGGCGTGTTCGAAGCCGCCCAGCAGGCAGCCGAGGATTACCTCAACGAGATCAGACAACAGACAGAAAGGGCCGCTCCATGAGCAGCCATAAGAAAGAGATGCCATCGGCCGATCAGTTTGACTCGGCGGACTGGAAGAAAGAAAAGAAACGGATTTTGTACCAGAAAAAGTTCCGGGACACACTCAAAAGCACCGTTGCGGTGCTCGTGGTCGTCGCCGCACTGGCGATTCTCGCCGCAACCCTGTGGCTCCCGGTCCTGCGCATCTACGGAAACTCCATGACACCCACCCTCAGCGAAGGCAACATTGTCGCCACGGTGAAAACCACAGAATTCCAGCCGGGGGATGTCATTGCCTTCTATTACAACAACAAGCTCCTCGTCAAGCGCGTCATCGCCGGACCGGGAGACTGGGTGGATCTTGCGGACGACGGCACTGTGTACGTCAACGGCAAGGAACTGGAGGAACCGTATCTGGAGGAAAAAGCACTGGGTGAAACGAACATCGACTACCCCTACCAGGTGCCGGAAGACCGGTGGTTTGTGATGGGGGACCACCGGAGCGTTTCCCTGGACTCCAGAACCAAGGCCATCGGGCCCATTGCCGAAGAACAGATTGTCGGCAAGCTGGTCTGGCGGCTCTGGCCTCTTGATGCGGCAGGGACTTTGTAGAAAGGAAATTTGATGATGAAGAGACACCGCCATATACGGAAAAAACTGGTGGGTGCTCTGGCAGCGGTCGTCGTGTTCTGCACGACCTATGCGCTGATCCTGCCAGCCGTGACGCTTTCCAGCGAGACACACTGCGGCAAGGAAGAGCACACGCATATAGAAGAGTGTTACAGAAGCGGGGAATATCTTTGCGGTCAGGAAGAATCTGACAGTACGGAAGGTCATGTCCATGACGAATCCTGTTACCAGGAAATGCAGACACTGATCTGCGGACAGGAAGAAAGCGAACTCCATGTGCATGATGAGACCTGTTACCTGACAGAACAGGTTCTGATCTGCGATAAGAATGAGTCGGAAGGCACGGAGGGACATATCCATACCGACGACTGCAAAAAGAGCAGCGAACCGATGTGTGGGAAAGAGGAACACACCCATTCCAGACAATGCGAATCCGATCCGGAAGCCGTGGAAACGGAAGAGGACTGGAAAAAGACGGTTCCGGCTGATCTGAAAGAAGATGTCCGGGAACGAGTTTTGCAGGTGGCGGAAAGCCAGAAGGGATACAAGGAATCGGACAAGAACTTCCGGGTCAACGATGACGGCACGGAAGACGGCTTTACCAGGTACGGGGAATGGGCTGGTGACCGATATGGTGACTGGAACAATGCCTTCACCGGCTGGGTTCTGAAGTATGCCAATGCGAAAGCCGGCTGGAAGTCAAATGCCGATGAATGGATCGCTGCCCGGTCCGAAGATCTGGTCAAGGATGCCAAAGAGGCGAAGGCCGGGGATGTGGTGTTCTATCAGGATGATGAAGGCAAGAGAAAGTCCGGTATCCTGGAAAGTTATGATGAAGCATCAAAGAAAGCAAAAATATATGCGGGAGATGTCGAAAAATCTGTAAAGGTAATTGACCGCTCTGCTGCACAGCTGATCGGTTCTCTGCAGATCTCAGAAAAAGCACCATCCGAGAATGGTGCAGACACTGAGACTCCAGGTGATGGTTCCGGAGAGGACAATCCTGAGGATTCCGAATCTGACCAACAGACAAAAACGGTTTCCATCGAGGGCGCTGACAATAAAGTACAGACTGGTGACGAAATCACATTGACGGCTGTTCCTCAGGGATTCGAGGATGGTGAAATCCTGCATTATCAGTGGCAGTACAACGATACAGAAAACGCAGATTCTGAAGCCTGGAAAGATCTGGAGGGTGAAACTTCCGATAAACTGACGATTCTGGTTACAGACGACAATCTGACTCACCACTGGCGTGTAGGGATTACACAGGAGGTAAGCACAGATTCTTATACAGGCGGTGGAAACACTGAGGGAGCGGCCTACAAGCTGAAACCTCTTGTTCCTGTTCAGAAACTGGAAGAAGTGATGACTGGTTCAGAAGAAACAGCTTCAGATGGTACAGAAACTATCTATTCAGGAGATGTGGTTCTGAAGACGGCCAATGAAGAGACGGATGGAATTAACGCAGCTGCGGAAACAGATGTGACGCCGAACTCATTCATCATTGAAAAGAAATGGACGAAGCAGCCTCTTGAAAGTGAAGTTACTTCTGTTCCTGTCCAAATCCGCTATGGAGACTACAATCCTGAAACCTATCAGCCGGACCTGCTGGAGGGTATGGTAGATCCCAATCCGGTCATCATGGAAACCGAGATCAGCTATGATTCCGGATCAAGAACCTGGAAACGGGAAATCAGTTACAGCGAACTTCTGACTAAGTTCAAAGAGAAATACCCGGATCAGACTGCGGACTATACAAAGTTCTACGTTACAGAAACCCTTGATGGGTATCTCGCTTCCTACCAGCGGCAGGAAGTTGTAGATGATAATTTCCGAACAGTTAAATCACAACCTGCATCTCAGCTGGAAGCGGGCAAGCAGTACGTGATTCTCAACGATGACCAAAACAGGGCCCTGGGAAGAAATGGCAGCAGCTATTCAACAAATACTTATGATGGTTTGCTTACTGACTCGATCCTGTGGACGGCTGCCAGCCATAATGGGGGCTTCGCGTTGAGTAATAACAACTATTATTTAAGGATTAATTATGGTGTTTTGAGACTTACGAGTACTCCTAATAACAGATCGTCATTCATTGTTAATGATGATGGGCTTAGGTCTGAGAACTATTATATTGACTACGGTTCTGATCATTTGTGGTATACTTCAAGTTTTAGGGCGGATTCCTCTCAACATAGAGCTCACATATATGAAGTGGTTGCGCAGGAGAAACTGGATATCCAGTACACCATTACAAACACCAAGGTTGCTTCAGGATCATTTGGTTCCGGAACCATTCCCATGGCGGAAAAGGAAATCCCGCATTCGAAAATGATTGATTATCTGGGAGATTCTGTCGTGAATCCTGATGCGGGATATGGATCAGATAAGAACCTTTCTGATTCGTACCGCTTGTATCTGGATGCCGGACCAATTGCAGATGAGAACCCTGTCAATTTGATTCTGGTTCTGGATACTTCAGCGAGTATGAATGAAAATCTGGGTAACACAAGTACGTCTCGCTGGTCGAATCTTAAAAATACTTTGGTTGGTAATACTGGTGTTTTACAGGATTTCTACAAGTTGAATTCTATGAACCAGGTTCGATTGATTACTTTTGCGTCTCTTGCAACTATAGATAATACCGTATATAAGGATTTTAGCAGTGTTAAGAACAAGTTGAATGGTACATCGCTTCAGAGTGGGGACTTGGGAGGCACGAACTATGAGGATGCACTTTTAAAGCTTTCAGGCGTCATTGATCAGACGCCAAGAGGTTATTCCACATATGTAATCTTCCTAAGTGACGGCGTACCTACTGTACATAATGATGGCAATAGGTATGAAATCGGTGGTAGCAATGAGACCAATATGGTTGATGCAAAGGGAGTCGTAAGCCAGATCAATGCATTATATGCAGATTCAACTAGGCAATTTACATTAAGTACAATTGCTTACGATACAACTCCGACCGTATTCTTGGCCAAAAATCCAAATGGAGTAGGAAAATTTACTTATGAAGGGAAAACAATAGATGTCCCAGATTTGCCCTCTAAAGATGGATTTTGTGGCAGCGCAACAGATGTAACTTCTCTGCAGGAACAGCTATATCTGATGTGCATTGGCCCACGCTGTGACAATTTGGTGATTCAGGATACACTTTCTCAAAATGTCAATTTCGATTTAGTAAACACAACTATCATTGTCAAGGCAATTCCAACAGGAGCTGCAGCACCTGAACCAGTCATCATCTATCAGACACCTTCCCTGAATAAGAGTGAAGTAAGTCCGAAACAGGCATTACCGAATGAAACTTCGAATTTCAGCTTTGAGAACAGGGATACGATTGGCACGAATGTGAATGTCAAAAACTGGACAAATGCTCAGGTGTTTGGCAGTACTGGTGGCGTGTTTGTTGATCTGAAATCCAAGACAATTCAGCTGAAATTCAATCCGGACTGGTCCATGGATCCTGCCTACAGATATGAACTCAGTTTCAATGTAGAAACAACTGCCGAAGCGTATGAGAAGTTTGATAATCAGCAGATGACATACAACGAATCTGGAGATTCCAACAGTGATTACCGGCCATCTGGCAACACAACTTCGAGCAACCGCGGAGGATTCTTCTCAAATGAAAGTTCTGCTCTGAATTACCGATATAAGAATCCATATAAAGAATCCGAAACACAATGGCTTGCAACAAATCCCGGTAGCGGAGTTATAGAGATTACTCCATATCAGAAACCTGTTGTTCAGACTGATGCTGCTTTGCTGGATGTATTCAAAGTGTCCAGTGATGGTAGTGAAAAACTGAATGGTGCCGTATTCGAAATCTATGATGACCTGACGAAAGATCCGCTTAGAGAATATACGACGAGCGGTTCCGGAGAGAATGCAGGTCATATAGATATTGGACGAGTTCAAAACGGAAAAGTTTATTACCTGAAGGAGAAAACACCGCCTGCCGGATATCTGCAGGACAATGTGATCTTCAAGATTACATTCAATGGCAAGGATACTACTGTTGAAATTCTGGATGGTAATGGAAAACCAGGTGAATTTGATTCTGATAGGTATGTATCAGTTGGAATTAATGGAAGACGTGTAACGCTTACTATTAAAAATGAGGCAGGTAAACCGCTGCCCAACACCGGTGGATCCGGTACACAACTTCTTACATCCGCAGGCGCGGCAATGATTGCCGGTAGCCTGCTCATGTACGGATACAAAAAGAGGCTTAGGGGCAAAGAAAGGGGGTTGAAGTAAAAGCCTCCGCCCCTGACCTTAAGGGGATTTGTATTCGATAAATAAAAAATCCGGGAATTTGATACCGGAAAGGAAAAGAAAGGAAATTATGAACAAAAATTTTAAAAAGATGTTCTCTGTTGCCGCAGCAGCTACTATGGTGGCTGGTGTTGGCCTGACAACAGTCAATGCTGCAGAACTTGCCGCCGGCGAGGGAACCATTACCATTGCCAATGCCCAGAAGGGAAAAACGTATACTGCCTATCAGATTTTTGAGGTAAGCGCTACAGAACAGACTCATGATGTAATCAACCCTGGCGTAGAGTTTGATGATAAAAGAACTGCTTCTTATATTGCGACAGAAGAGCAGAAAACATTCTTTGCTTCAGCAAATCCTGAATTATTTAATTTCCAGGCTACTGCAAATGGCAAGTATAACGTAGCAGTTAAGACTGGAATCACAGGTCAAGATATTGCTACATTCCTGAATTCGAAAGAAGTTGATGATTTGAATAAAGTATTCGATCATAAATCTGTGACGGCAGATACAGCAGGTGCATTGTCCATTACAGATGTTCCTTATGGTTATTACTATGTAAAAACAGATGCAGGAACGATTGCCAGCATTAATACAGCAACTCCCAGCGTGACAATTACCGATAAGAACAAACCGACTAATGTTGATAAGAAGGTTAATGATCCTGAAAATACTCAAGTAGATGCCGATCACTCAACCGCTTATGTTGGAGAAATCAAATCCTTTGAGATTACCACAAACATTGAACCTGGTCTGAAATCTTTCACCATCACCGATACGATGGGAACGGGTCTGGAACTTGTTGCTGATTCTATCTCTATAACTCCTAGCACATTGACAAATGACAAAGATTATTCAGTCTCTGTAGATGGCCAGAAAATCACTGTTGCTTTCAAAGATACTTATCTGCAGAGATTAACAGCTTCCACTTCTGTAACGATTACTTACCGGGCAACAGTAACGGATGCTGCAGTTTCTGCAGGATCCGTACAGAACACTGTCGTAGTTAAGCCGGGAGATAACGATACAGTCAATGACTTTGTAAAAATCTTCCTTGGAAAAGCTGACTTCACAAAGGTGGATGCAAACGACGAGGCTACCACTCTTGCTGGTGCAGAATTCGAGATTTATACAGAAGCCACTGAAGGAACAAAACTGAGTTTTATCAAGGATGGAGATACATATCGTTATGTACAGGCTCCTGTAGATGGTGACAGTTCTGTAACCACTCTGACTTCTGGAACTGATGGTCAGTTCCACGTGACTGGTCTGCCTGAAGGTTCCTACTGGCTGCAGGAAACCAAAGCACCGGCTGGTTATAACCTGATGACATCCCGTCAGCAGTTTAATGTAACTCTTAATGATACTAATGTTTCGAATCCTTCTATGAATGAAGTGAAGGCAAACATCGAGAACACCAAGGGTGGTGCGACTCTGCCTTCCACAGGTGGTATGGGTACAACGGCTCTGTACACGATTGGCGGCCTGATGGTTGCTGGTGCAGCAGTACTATTCGTTGTTCGCAAGAGAATGGCTGCATAAGCTCTTTTGACAAGTTGATTTACTGTCGTTGAATCAGGAAGACTGCCTTCCTGATTCAATGGCAGGGAGAACTCTGCAATGAAGTTTATAAGAAAGAATCTCACCACGATTCTCCTCATAATCATTTTCACGGCAGGGTTGTCCCTGCTGTTGTATCCGACAGTTTCGGACTGGGTGAATTCAATGTATGCATCCAGGGCGGTTGTATCCTATGAGGATACGGTAAATCGCATGAGTCCGGAGGAATATGATCAGATGATTGAGGGAGCAAAGGAATACAATTCTTTGCTTTCTAAGGAGACTTACCGGTTCAATCCTTCGGATGCATTGCACAAAAAATATGAGGAGACATTGAATATTACGGAAGATGGAATGATGGGAATCCTGAAAATTCCGTCTTTGCGTGTAAACCTGCCCATCTATCATGGAACGGATGATTCAGTTTTAAATACTGCTCTGGGTCATATTGAGGGTTCCTCTCTGCCGATCGGGGGTCAGGGAACTCATTCAGTAATTTCAGGGCACAGGGGACTGCCATCTGCCAAGCTCCTTACAGATCTTGATGATTTGGAGGAAGGGGATTATTTCATGATTCAGTCACTGGATAATCTTATGACATACCAGGTAGATCAGATTTCCATTGTGCTGCCAACAGATTATTCAAAGCTGGAGATAGAAGATGGAAAAGATTATGTCACTTTGATGACATGTACGCCATACGGTATCAATTCGCATCGTCTAATGGTACGCGGTCACCGTGTGGACAACCTGCCGGATGATTTCATCAATACACGAAATGAGGCCATGCTCATTGACTCGAAGCTTGTGGCGCTGTTCATTGCCGTTCCTGTCCTGATCGGACTCTTTGTCTGGGTAATGGCCAGAGGACGGAAAAAGAAAGGTTAGAAAGTTGAGGGAAACTTATGAAGGGAATTTTGAGAAAGTTATGGATCCTTCTGCTGATCCCGCTGTTTGCGGCGATGCCCGTTGCAGCGCAGGATATTGATTTGAACGAGCGAGGATCCCTGACGATTTCATTCAATGGAAAATACCCGCTGGAGGGATCATCCTATGCCATCTGGCAGGTGGCGACCATTGGGGTATCAGAGGATGGTCCATATGAGTATCAGAATGCACCGGGGTTTGAAGGAATCCGGTTCCACTTTACGGAGCAGGATCTGAACTACTGGGATGCGGATGAGTCTCATCCTCTGATTGAGTTTGTGGGTGACTACATCGATCAGGAAGGCCTGCAGCCCTATGCTACGAGGACCATCGGGGAATCCAACACGGTGACATTCAGCGATCTGCCCCTGGGGATCTACTATGTCCGTCAGACTGAGCTGGGGGAAGCCGGGTATGTCATGACTTCCTATCTGGCAACGATCCCGGATAAGTCCGGCAGCTATGATGCGACTTCCTTTGGCAAGACGGACTCGTACAGAAAGAAACCGACGAAACCGTCAAAGGCGAAGACGGCGGCTGAGCTGCAGCAGGATCAGTTCCTGATGCTGGCAGGGATTTCCCTGAGCGTACTGGCACTGGTGGTGCTGTGGAGGCGGAAGAAGGAAGCTTGAGTTCGTATATTGGTTTTTAATTCTTATGTCTGATTTGGGATTTCAGAGCTTCTGAAATCCCAATTTTCAAAAATCTAAAACGCAATAAAACAGATATTATACGGTTTTGCGTTTGAAGATGTAGTAAGGAGTTTTATGGAAATAGTATTTGGCGTTTTAATAGGTATTATCATTGCCATGAAAGACGAGATACTGGGTATTCCTGTTTTTCAGCACATAAATACTATTTATAATCGCAGAAGCTGGATGCAAATGTTGGTTATCGGAGTGTTTCTTGGTCTTCTTGGGTCGTATATCATTATGACGAATTACGAAGAAACACCTGGTATTCCGGGATTTGTAATGATATCGGAACAGTATCCGTTATTACATCTCTTGCTTGATATAGCCGTTGTGCTGATTGTCATCATTATCACTGTAAAGACTATGAATCCGGACACATATAGACAGCGTGGGAATAAAAAGAATAGGACTAATGGTCTGCAAATTACAAAAAATGAAACGGCTGACCAACAGGTGGAACCAAGGAAGAGAATCCATTTGGTTTCAATGATAAGTCCTCAAAAACTATCTGTAGATTATTCGGTGTTGAAACGGTTTCTAAAGTCCAATGATGAAGAATTAGAGTACAAAGCGATTATTCTCAGTTATGTATTAAAACAGATTGAGTTAGATCTGCAAAAAAACTCGGAAGAAACTGACTGGAATGGAGAATTGCAGAAGTTGAAGGATCCGGCTTCTGCAATCGAATTGATGAATAATGTGGCAGAGGCGACTATTTTCAACTGTTTTGAATGCTCCCCAAGAGGTAGACGAGAATCAGAGATTTTTCTCAAACGGCTGTTCTCAGAGCAATTGAAGGCCTGTGACAAATCTCTATCTACTCGTAAATTTACAGATCAGGTTTTCTTTCTTCTTATGCTGCAGTTTTTTCATGAACAGAAAAATGGTACCGGAAAAGCATCAGCATTATTAACCTGTTATCTGGACATGCTGGGGAAAACTGTTACTGATGGTACAGCTTCGAGGGAAAAGGTAGCCCGGTCATACATTGCGGCCTTACATGGATTTACGGCTTTGTATGTCAGTCAATTATTTGATGAAGCAAATCTGAAAAATGTAAAGACTCCTATCATTTTGGCTGAACTCGAATATCCAGATAAAGAGATGCAGCAAACGGTTCAGCGGTATATGGAATCAGGACTCTATGATAGTAAAGATTCTGATGCTGCCAGTTTTGAACATATCCGGAACGTATATGAATATGCCTGCAGGTATATCTTAAACACAAAGTCCTTTGTTGACTGGAACAGCATTACGTTTCCTAAGAAGGGAGAAGAGTATGGCAAACAGGTCAGAAATGCAGTATTCAATGCCACACTCTTTTGTCGCTATCCATCTGAATTGATTGCCATCTTAGAAAGAGGCTTAGTATGATTTACCGACTCGTATTGGCGAAGCCGAATGGGGGGACAAATAATGACGCTGTATTAGGTTCTTTCAGGTCATTGACACGCAACCACTTCCCGCAATTACTGAAAGCTCATGATAAATTACCTGATATAAATATAAATGATTCAGCACAGTCTAATTCACTGGTATTCTATAAAAAGAAAGATCCGGAGCAGTTTTGGAAGCGGATTGATCAGTCTCCCTATCTCCTCGTTGGGTTCGTGATTATCTCGGAAAATGTTGGGAATAGCATTCCATCCATACCGAAGGCTGTCTCAGAATTGACAAATGGAAGGGCCAGGAGAAATAATTGCTGGTTTCAAAGCCTTGATACTTACAATCTGGTTCTGTTTCAGGCAGGAGATACATACGAAAAAGCGTGGAGGAGATATTTATCGGAAATCAAGCGCCTGCGCAGATTTGGTGTCTCTGTTTCGAACATGTATACCATAGTTATGATCAACCCGGGAACCGACAAACTACAGTCAGATGAGTTATTGTCCGGCGAGTTAAAAATCAAAATCAGAAACAAAGATGAGCTGTCTGATATTTCAAGGCAAAACTCTGATATGTGGGATTTCTTTTCTGTTGAAAACAGATTTGAGACAACGATATCAGGTGGTAGCCTGCTCAATGTTCAGGGAGACTCCAGGATATCCAGTACAGCAGGAGCGATAGATGTTGTTGTTCCCTTTACGAATAAACGAGCAGCTAACTTCTTTGCGGTTTTTGAAAAAGTGATTAAGCAATTTGAGCAGTTTAACGTCAAGTTATATAGCCCATGGAGTGCTTGTGAAGATATATATCGAAATCTGCCATATAGAGTAGGTAATTCTCGAAAATCAGGAGTAGAGAGTAATAATGCTGTAGAGCCAAAGAATCATGCCTATTTCAAATCAGCATATCAGTACATACGGCAACAGGAAGAAAATAGATTGTTAAACCCAATTTCTTTGCTGCTGTCATCTGTATTGCGGAAGTTACCAGATTTTGACAGTATAAGACAGCAAATAATTCAGAAAAATGATGAAGAGGCTTATCAGGATCTTATACAGAATATAGACATTACATCGAAAGCGTTCCAGGATTTACTGCTTTGCAATGCACAGTCCATGCTTCGAAGAAAAGACAGCCATTGGGAGTTTGATGGGATTGCACCAGCAACCTTGATTGGATTCAGTAGTGTATTGGCGGAAACCATGATTGAAGCACTCAGCAAGGAAGACAAGCCGAGTAAAGAATTCCTTGTGTTTTCTGCGCCGACTATCAGCAATCATTCATCTATTTGTAAAGTACCGTTTCAATCTGATGACACCATACGAGAGTTGTATATATATACTGTTAATTTCGGTTCAACACTAAAATTGAGTGACGGTTTGTTCACGGCGGCTCACGAGATCTCCCATTTTGCCGGGGATAAAATCCGCAGAAGAAAAGCCCGGGCAAAAATCCTGCTTGATTCATATTTTGATAATTTAACATATCTTTATGTATCTTTTCTTGAGGGAGAAAAGTTTTCTCTGGATGACTTTGCAAATATATTAGCCAAAGACCGTACACAAGATGATTTTATCAGGCTGAAAGATTTGTTAATGAAGAGTTTTGATGATTGGTCGTTCAGTGAAAAAGGAAGATGGAAAAACAAAGTTGAATCTATTGGGGATTCAGATCTTACAGCGAGCAGAATGGAAGCTGAGATCAAAGGTATTGGGCTGAAATCAGAGGAAAACTTATATAAATCATTATTGAATGATTATGTATTTATTCATGAGATGATGGCATCCGACCAGCGTGCAATACCAGTTGAGATTTTTGCAATTGTATACGCTTCCGCGTTTTCAAATCTGACAGATTTATTGGATCAGGCTCATCATCGAACACTTCGAACATTGGAGATCATGAGAGAGGCCTATGCAGATCTATCTGCTGCAGAGCTTTTAAAGATGACACCTCAAGAGTATCTTTTGGCAATGTTCAAAAGTCCAAAGAACGGAGATATGTCGATCAACAGCCGTATTAGAATAGCAATCATATTGCTGATACTTGATAACGGAATTGTGGATCCCAGAGACTATACTCAATCAGATTTTGATTCTCTGCTTTCTAATGAGCCACACATGAAGGATTCCAGGAAAAATGATATCAGTTATATCACAGAGATGCAGATGAGGATAATCAATTCACTTCACACGGAAATCAGTGATTGGTATAATATCGAAAACAAGTTTCTTGTTGGAGATCTTGGTCGAATTCTTCAATATTTGTTGGAGTGCAGGAAACAGGAAGCGTGGAAGAAAACATTTCACAAAGTCCCTCCAAAATCCAGTCTCTTTTTGCTTCGGTCTGCTATGCATAACAGTAGTCCATTGAAAACCAGCGAGTTGTTTTCATATGTAAACCAGCTGTATTTTGATAAATACAGAGAATGTTTTAATGAATTATTATAGAATCACAGGAGATGAACAATGAATTTTGAAGAGTTGGTAATTAATAAGGTGATTAGAGATGACATTTCGCGGAGCATGAATACGAAGCTTCCTGATAGCTTTCGTGTTTCAGCTCATAAGAGAAGTACATATTATAATGTATCGCCTCTTGAAATGCCTGCCCAAACAGGCAAGGTAAATGTCACGAAACTTAAAAAGCCAAGTTTTATGAGATAAATATAATAACGCGCCAGTTTCCTTGACGGAAGGACCTGGCGCGTTGTCTTCAATATTCGAACTATCTGCAGAGTTTGCAAAGGTGGGCAGGCAAATTATACATCTGATGAAGGGTCTGCATTGTCTGGCACATGTTTCGGTGGCTGGATGTGGAGCAGTTTCCACAATCAGAAACTCAGGCAATCTGCCTGCTTTAGAATCTGAATGAGAGTCATGCCGGGTAAAGGTGATAGGGTACATATTAAGGAAAACCCTTAATGTTTGTACCCTATTTTTTTGCGTTTTCTGATGTTGCTTAGGAGGCTGCGCAAAATTTCCCGGATCTGATTCAGGCAGATAAAGCAGATAATCAGGCAGATAGCTCTATCGTCCGCGGATGATAGACGTAACCTTGTTTCTGGTGTCGTGGACGACCGAGAGACGCAATACAATGGGAGATACATGGTGAGGACATAATCAAAACAGGCATCCGGACCCTTCAGGCACGGGCTGATTGGTCCTATGTCAAGAAAACGGACACTGATTTTAGAGAGTCGGCAGATACTGCCAATTCTACGAAAGATTTCCTCCGCTTCCTCCCTTGACAGTGGGGCCCACTATCCCCTGGACCCCTTTCTCTTGCCTTCATCCAAAGAGTCAATATCTGACAGTTCTTGGCTGAAGGCTCATCAGTCTACCAGGGGATAGCCCACTGTAAAGGGCGCTCCAGAATTCTTTCTCAGTCAGTGCTGGTCCTTTGGAACATTACTTCATATTCTGCTGGGGACATATATCCACAGTGGCTGTGTATCCGTTCAGGGTTGTACCAGTCATCTATATACTGACTCACCAGTCGGTATGCATGCCTGTAGTTCTGTATATCGAACCTGCTCAGCCATTCCCTCTTGATCAGGGAGTGGAATGATTCAATACAGGCGTTGTCATACGGAACTCCTTTTGCTGAATAACTGCGAATCATTCCTCTGGTCAGTTTTCTGTACAGATCACAGGTATAGTGGATTCCTCGGTCCGTATGAATCATTATCGGTTCCTGGGACGGCCGGCGTTTTCTGGCTTCTTCGATCGATTTCAGAATTGGACCTGTGTCCAGCGTTTTTGTAAGCTTCCAGGAAATGATCCTTCTGGAATACAGATCCATGATGCAGGCAAGGTAAACGAATCCGTCCAGCTTTGTGTGGATATAGGTGATATCTGTGCACCATACGCAGTTTGGGTGAGCCGGAGAGAAGTTTCTATCCAGAAGATTCTTCAGATTTCCACTGAAATCACTTCGTATTGTGGTTTGTGTATGAGGCTTGACCCACTGTGCTCGGATCCCCATTTGACGCATATAAACACCAACGGTCCTTTCTGTAATGGAGATCCCTCCTGAGTTCAGGATTTTAGCGATTTTTGGCGCTCCGTAGTTTTCGTGGCTGTCTTCATAAATCTGAAGGATGGCCTTTTTCACATCATGCCTGCGCTTTTCCTGGTGGCTGGGTTTCCGCTTTAAATAGTCGTAATAGCCAGATCTTGAAAGACCAAGTTTATGAAGCACCCTGGATACCGAGAATTGGATTCCAGCTTTATGATCCTCGGCAACAAGTTCGTATTCGACCTGCTTCAGTTTCCCAGAATGCTTATGGCTTTTTTTAGAATCTTCAAAGCCTCCTGTGAGTCCCTGAGTTCTCGTTGAAGCCTGACATTTTCTTTGAGAAGGTCTTTTTCTTCCTTGTCATTATTATGAGCTGTCACAGCTGAAAGACCGGATCGGTTGAAATCTGCCCTCCATCTTTCCAGGGTGCTGCGGCCTACACCAAGTGTTTCAGCACATTCTATAACGGTCATTTCTGGATGGTTAGTCAAAAATTGAACCGCATCCTGCTTGAATTCATCTGTAAATGTTTTACGTTTCTTTGCCATAGATTTTCCTCTTTCATAGTGATTGTAGTTCTATGACATAGATACCGGTATTCTTAGAATCTCTAAATGGACTGTCCGTAAATTATTCTAAGGTCAGATGCCTGTTTTGCACATTGCTTTCGCTGCAACCATAAAAGATGAAACAATGGCTCTTCATTTATCCAGACAGCGGACAGTGATCCCGCCTCCGACAGAACCTCTTTGTATCGGTCTGTCTCTGTCTTCAGTCTGGCGTACTCATCCATTTTTACATCGAAAGCCTGTTTCTGCCTGGTGATGATCGCATTGTTCCTGACAATGGTTTATTCCAGTTCTGAAAGTTTCTTCCTGGTGCTCTCAAGTTTGTGACAGGCATTTGTGACTCCCTGCCGCTGCTCACTGTTTAAACGATACCAGCATGGTTCGAAATAGTTTTCTTCAAGCAAAGGATTAGACCAGGCTGATGGATGAATCCATATTCCTGTACTCTTCCAGTTCAGCCCTCAGTCTTGCCTTCTTGCCATCCAGGCTGGAAAGAATGCTCTCCTGTTCCGTTATCTCAATGTTCAGCCTCGCTAATCTGGTCTCTCTTTCCGCAGAAATAACCAATATGTTCCGCAACTCCTGTCCGAGGCTCCGGACGATTCTCTTTTGTTCATTGCTGTCATTCCCGCTGCTGGAGAAAGTACAGACAGAGATTGCGGATCGATCGCAAAGAATAAAGCCTCTCAGAATCTGGGTTTCTGTGGGATACGTTTCTTGTATCGGTGCCTTGTACAAAAATAGGGTACAAACTTACCTGATTTTATCAAATTTGTACCCTATTTTTGTACTATGACCCACGACCGGCGCTCAGTCTGGCATCTGATTCAGGCAGCTGAAGCAGACAGCCGGCCTTTCCTCCATCAACAGCAGTAAACGAACCTCCCTTATCTATTCGGGCTTGTCT
Organism: Faecalibaculum rodentium; assembly: GCF_001564455.1. Taxonomy (GTDB): domain Bacteria; phylum Bacillota_I; class Bacilli_A; order Erysipelotrichales; family Erysipelotrichaceae; genus Faecalibaculum; species Faecalibaculum rodentium. Next base: position 2,401,907 of record NZ_CP011391.1, on the reverse strand, counting down.
GCCACCATCGGCCTGAGAGCAAACCAGCCCTTTTCACCCATCATCGGCATCTGAAAGACCACTAAGGATCATGGCGGTTTCTCCTGCAGACCATCCAATCGCAAATCGGCAGCCGGACAGTCACATCATTATCCCTTGTATATGGAGATATGGGAAAATGGATTTGCCGAAGATAGCATCCGACTGTTGACTCTGCTAAAAAGAGTGGTATTCTGTTAGCAGACAAGAGGTCCGAGTGCTAGAAAGGGGCGGTGATATGGAACTGACCCAGCGGCAGAAACTTATTTTCAGGACCATTGTGGAACGGTTCACCTGCACCGCCGAGCCGGTTGGCTCGAAGGCGCTCATGGAACTGCTGGATCATCCGCTGTCCAGTGCCACGATCCGAAACGAAATGGCTGTGCTGGAACGCGCAGGTCTGCTGGAGAAAACACACATCTCCAGCGGACGCATTCCCAGCCGCCGGGGTTACCGCTATTATGTGGAGAACCTGATGGAGACTTCGCTGCCGACAACGGTGCGCACGACCCTCCGGGACATCTTCATGGAGCGGCAGTATACCCTGGAGGAAGTCGTCCGGATCGCCAGTGATGTCCTGTCGGAAATGACCAGCCTGACCAGCATTGTCCTGGGACCGGATGCATCCGGTCAGAGACTGCAGCACGTGGCGATGGTGCCATTGAGCACAGACTCCGCCGTGGCGCTGTTTGTCACCGACACCGGACACACCGAGAACAAGCTGTTCCGGTTTGAGCAGGACGTGAGCCTGCCCGATCTCACCACCTGCACGGATCTTCTCAACAGTCACCTGAAGGGAATCCGTCTGGAAGACATTGCGGGGCACCTGGAAGAGCTCCGGCCGCTCATGGCGGCGAAGCTGGCACGAAGCGAGGTGCTGTACGAAGCCTTTGCGGCGGCGTTCATGAACTTCGCGGCGGAAAAAATGGCGGTATCCGGCCGCAGCAACATGCTGGCCCAGCCGGAGTTCTCCGACGTGAACCGGGTCCGGAAGCTGATGAAGATCCTGGAAGACAGCGATCTGTTCAATGCCTGGACCCATCAGTCCACGAACATCGCGGTCCCCATCGGGGGGCGCAATGAACTGATCCAGATTGGAGACTGTTCCGTTGTCACGGCGAAATTCAGGACCTGTGACGAGGAAGAGGGACGCCTGATGGTGGTTGGTCCCAATCGCATGCCTTATGCCAGGGTCATTGCGCTGACAGACGCCATGAGCGATGTCATCGAGGAGATCTTTGGCACAGACAAAAAAGGAGGTAGGCAGGATGAGCAAACACAAGAAGCCGCAGCAGGAAACGGAACCGGCGGAAATGAAGCCGGAAGCCGAAAAAGCGGCGGCTGAAGAAGAAGTGACTGCCGAACAGGAAGCACCTGCGCCGGAAACCGATCCGGCTGCCGAACTTCAGTCCATCATCTCCAAACTGGAGGATGATCTGAAAGAAGCCAAAAACGATGTGGCCCGCGCCTATGCGGACGCAGACAACACGAGAAAGCGCCTGGTGAAACAGGCAGAGGCGGACCGGAAGTACCGGTTCCAGCAGGCGGCGCTTGAGCTGCTGCCGGTGCTGGATTCCATGAACCTGGCCCTCGCCAATGCACCTCAGTCCGAGGAGACGCAGAACTTCGTGAAGGGATTCGAAATGATCCGCACGAAGCTCGAGGATGTCCTGGACAAAGAGGGCGTGAAGGAAATCGACGCCGAAGGCAAACCCTTCGATGCTGCCACCATGCAGGCAGTGATGCAGGAACCTGCAGAAGGCGTCGAGCCCGGAACCGTCACCCAGGTGCTTCAAAAAGGATATATGTTGAAAGACCGGATGCTTCGTCCGGCCATGGTGAAAGTCAGCGCGTAAGCTGAGGAGGTATTCACAAATGAGCAAGATTATCGGTATCGATTTAGGCACAACCAACAGCTGTGTCGCTGTGATGGAGGGCAAGGAACCCAAGGTCATCCCCAACCCGGAAGGCAACCGCACCACTCCCTCTGTTGTGGCATTCAAGGACGACGAGCGCATCATCGGTGATGCCGCCAAGCGTCAGATCGTTGTAAACCCCAACACCATTGCATCCATCAAGCGTAAGATGGGCACCGGTGAAAAGGTCGACATCAACGGCAAGCAGTACACCCCGCAGGAAATCTCCGCGATGATCCTGCAGTACCTGAAGGCCTATGCCGAGGAATACCTGGGCGAGAAAGTCACCGAGGCTGTCATCACGGTTCCGGCGTACTTCAACGACGCACAGCGTCAGGCCACCAAGGATGCCGGCACGATCGCTGGCATGGAAGTAAAGCGTATCATCAACGAGCCGACAGCCGCAGCGCTGGCTTACGGCATTGACAAGACAGACAAGGAACAGAAAGTCCTGGTTTACGACCTGGGCGGCGGCACCTTCGATGTCTCGATCCTGGAACTGGCAGATGGCACCTTCGAGGTTCTGTCCACCAACGGTGATACCCGTCTGGGTGGCGATGACTTCGATAACATCGTGGTTGACTGGATCGTCGATCAGTTCAAGAAAGACAACAACATCGACCTGCGCACTGACAAGATTGCCATGCAGCGTATCAAGGAAGCAGCCGAGAAGGCCAAGAAAGACCTGTCCGCCACCATGCAGACACAGATCTCCCTGCCCTTCATCTCCGCTGGTCCTGCCGGCCCGCTGCACTTCGACACCACGCTGACACGTGCAAAATTCAACGAAATGACCAAGTCCCTCGTTGAGCGCACGATCGTGCCCATCGAAAAGGCTCTGCAGGATGCAAACCTGTCTGTATCCGACATCGACCAGGTTCTGCTGGTCGGCGGTTCCACCCGTATCCCGGCTGTACAGGAAGCTGTAAAGAAAGCCACCGGCAAGGAACCCAACAAGTCCGTCAACCCGGATGAAGCCGTAGCCATCGGTGCTGCCATTCAGGGTGGTATCCTGGCTGGTGATGTCAAGGATGTGCTGCTGCTGGATGTCACTCCGCTGACACTGGGTATCGAAACCATGGGCGGCGTCATGACACCGCTGATCGAGCGCAACACCACGATCCCGACAAAGAAGACCCAGATCTTCTCCACCGCTGCGGACAACCAGCCTGCTGTGGACATCCGTGTCCTGCAGGGTGAGCGTCCCATGGCTGCGGACAACAAGGAACTGGGCAACTTCCAGCTTACCGGCATTGCACCGGCACGCCGTGGTCAGCCTCAGATCGAGGTAACCTTCGATATCGACTCCAACGGTATTGTGAATGTATCCGCCAAGGACAAGGCTTCGGGCAAGGAACAGTCCATTGTGATCCAGAACTCCAATGGTCTGTCCGAGGATGAAATCAACCGCATGGTCAAGGAAGCCGAGGAAAACAAGGCTGCAGACGACAAGCGCAAGGAAGAAGTGGAACTGCGCAACAAGGCAGAAAGCTTCATTGCCCAGATCGACGCAACTCTGGAAGACAACAAGGACAAGATCGGCGAAGCCGAGAAGAAACAGGTTGAGGACCTCCGTGCCGACCTGCAGAAGTCTCTTGACGAGAACGACATGGCTGCTGTACAGTCCAAGCTGGACGCTCTGGAAAAAGCCGCTCAGGCCATGAGCGCTTCGATGTATCAGAACGCACAGGGCGCTGCTCAGGAACAGCCGGCATCCGAGAAAAAGGATGACGACGATGTCGTGGATGCAGAGTTCGCCGAAAAGAAATAAACACTGAACATGCCTGCTGCACTGCAGCCGGTAAAACCCGGCGAGGGTGCAGAAACTACAGTGATTCATACAGCCGGCATGGCTGAACCAGGGAATGGAAGGAGCTTTGCTTCTTCCATTCTCCTATTCGGGACCCGGGCTTGCGATCGGAGACTTTCTCCGGCATGAATATTGCCGGTGGCAGGGAGTACCGGGCACGGATCTCGAACAGGGGAATGCAGGAAAAAAGTGACGGGCGGTATTGAAAGCAGCGCCCGACATGCGAACAATAACAGTGAGAGACAGTCACGAAAGGGAAACCCGCAAAAAGCGGGGGATTGAGAAAGAGGGAACATATGGCAGACGAAAAACGGGATTATTACGAGGTGCTGGGGGTCTCCAGGACCGCGACGGAAGAGGAAATCAAGAAAGCCTACCGGAAGCTCGCCATGAAATATCATCCGGATGTAAACAAGGAACCGGATGCCGAGGACAAGTTCAAGGAAATCAACGAAGCCTACGAAGTGCTGGGTGACGAACAGAAACGCGCCAACTACGACCGCTTCGGCTTTGCAGGCGTGGATGGCGGCTTCGCAGGCGGCGGTGCCGGCGGATTCGACTATAACGACTTGTTCCGCCAGGCCACCGGCGGCTATGGCTTCGAGGACTTCTTCGGAAGCATGTTCGGGGGCGGTCAGACCAGACGCCGGGCCAACCAGCCGATGCAGGGCGAAGACCATTACAGGCAGATGGCGATCGACTTCATGGATTCCGTCCATGGCAAGACCGAAACCGTGACGCTGGATGTCGAGGAACCCTGTGAGCACTGCCACGGCTCCGGAGCGGAGTCTCCGGAGGACATCGAGACGTGCTCCAAATGCCATGGCAGCGGCCGGGTGGTGCAGAGCGTCAACACGTTCTTTGGCACCATGCAGCAGCAGTCGGTTTGTGACCGTTGCGGCGGTACGGGCAAAGTGGTGAAGGAACGCTGTCACGAATGCCATGGCCAGGGCCATGTGCGGAAAAAAGTGAAGCTGGATATCAAAATCCCGCAGGGCATCCAGTCCGGTCAGCAGATCCGGATCCCCGGCAAAGGCGGTCCGGGAGAAAACGGAGGCCCCAACGGCGATCTGTATATCGAGATCATGGTGCGTCCCGATGCGCGGTTCAAGCGCGTGGGCAATGACATCTTCACCGAAGCGGAACTTCCGGTCCTGGACGCGATCCTGGGCACGACACTGTCGGTGGACACCGTCAACGGTCCGGTGGATCTGAAGATCCCCGAAGGCACGCAGCCGGGTCAGCGCTTCCGCCTCAAGGGCAAAGGCGTGACGAGCCGTACAGGTCAGGGGGATCAGTATGTGGATGTGAATGTCCAGATCCCGCGGCGTGTCTCGAAAAAGGAACGCGAGGCCTACGAACAGATCCGCAAGGGCGACTTCGCAGGTCCCTTCGAGAAGCTGAAAAACGCCTTCATGGGCGAAGACTAGGATGAATGATGACCGGATCCGGCCGGTTCCTGCAACGGGAGCCTGCCAGATCCGGTTTTGTGTTTACACTTCTGCTGTTTGGGGCTCTTCGTGCAAGTGGCTGGAGCCAAAACCGCTTATTCTGCAAACGCCGGATACCCCGGTGGATTACTGACCAGGGCGGCGCAGGTAGCGTACAGCGCGTCCACTGCCCATTCTGGTGAGATAACCGGATTTCAGAAGAGTATTGAGGATGGATAACGTCTGCTGACGGGACAATGAAAAAAGGGCTTCAAGATCCTGACGTGTGTACAGGACACCTGGTGTCATTTTATCCAGGTATTGAGACTGCTTTGAAGTCAAAGGCTGAAAGATGTCTGTAACGGGTAATTCAATTCTGATTCGGTGTGGACCCAGGTGGAACTGCGGCTTTGGCTCAGACCCGGCATAGGCTTCTTTGATTCGGGCGATTCCTGTTCCCAGCCGCTCAATCAGATGAAGGCGCAGAAAAATCCAGGCCAGTGTCTGATTGCGGGGATCGGAAACATTGTCATTCAGATATTCTTCTTCAGTAATAGTGATGGGTAATCCGCCAGGGGACGTGATTTGAATATGGTCCGGGTACATCTGGACAGAAACAAAACCAGGAAGGTTCCAGTTGCGGTGAATCAAAGCATTCACAAGTGCTTCCCGGAATGCGGTTTCCGGGATTCTCTCTGTTTTTTTTCGAAGGCTTTCTTCTATGGTTTCATAAACATATTGAGATTTGAAGAGTTCCAGTGCCTGCCAGTACTGGTCAATCAGGGAACATCCTGAAATGATTTTGCGGAGTCTTATGATACTCACAGAATCACCGAAGACAGTTAAATCAATTCCGGGAAAATCATTCTGATCAGACAGCAGTTCTGCAGCATGGTTAAACCGAGATCCGCTGAGCAGTCCAAGGGACCGCAGAGCATCATTGCCCAGTTTCTCTAAACCGAAGGCATTTTGCGCTTCCCGTTCCAACGCTGCAAACGTGAGATTTTCCCGGCTGGATGGGAGCTCATCCCATGTCATATTCCGTGATTCGAGAATCAAGTCCTGTAAAACGGCTCTGTCAGTTTCCACGGTAGATGATCCACGGCGCTCATATGCTTTTCCTTTGTACAGATAGGGACGATGCATTCCTTTGTACACATGAAGAGCAACTGTACGGTTATCTTCATTGACGGAAACATCATAAGGAGGGGCAGGAGTAAATGAATCGTTGATCATATGGGCAACGGATTCAGCAAACTGCGCCGGATGGTCGAGACCTGGTACAGTCAGATCATCTGCCACACCGAAAATGATATCTCCATCATGGAAATTGCCAAATGCGGATACAGTTTTAAGGAATGTTTTAGTCAAATCCTGTTTATATTCCAGCACATCAGATTCAGGCGCCATCATGAAGTTCTCCTTTCCTTGCGGATAATACGATTATATCGAAAACCAGACGAAAAGTCTTTCGTCTGGTTTTCGATATAGTTCGATAATCAAAAAAGCATGTATCGCCTGGTGTTCGATATAGACAGAGAGATGAAAAATCGCCTTTCATCTGAGATACTGTCGGGCGCCGACTGGACTCGTCCCGAAATCAGCCCTGGTCAGCCCGGCCCCGGCTCTGGTCCGGACAGATCACAACAGTGTTCCGTTGCTCATCGCAATCAGCCCTGCATGTTCCAGGGCATCCAGCACGCCGTCCGCCGTGAAATTGGCACAGGCCTGCACCTGCAAAGGAGCTTCCTTCATCGCTGCGGAAATTCCCGCAGCAGCCAGCATGCCCATATCATTGAAACCATCTCCCATGGCCATGACGCTGCCTGCCGGAATCCGCAGAATGTTCAGGATCCGCGCCACGACGATTCCTTTGTCAAACGTACGGTGTTCCAGTGCATCCAGCACCTGGTCTCTCATCGTGTCATCCGGAAGCAACCATGGGCGCTTCAGCCGGACTTTTCCCTGCGCCGCTTCCTGAATAGGGTTCTGGACCGGGTCCTCATCCTCGCCAGCCAGCACAACACGGCATCCCTGCTCCCTGGCATCCTTCATGATCCAGTCCAGTTCCTGATCCTCAAAGAAATCTTTTTCCAGAATCATCTTGCCTTTATCCTGAATACAGGCCCCATCGTAGCTGATCAGTCCGTCGAATCCGATCTCCGGCACTTGTCCAGCACAGCGCCCTGTCACGCCAAACACCAGGATTCCCTGTTTCTGAAGCAGCTGCACAGCCTTCAGTGCATGGCGAGATACTTCCTGCTGGCCATAGGGAATCAGAGTTCCGTCTATATCCATGAAAACGATTTGAATCATTGTGGTCCTTCTTTCCATGCCGGGACAGGTATCTGCCCTCTGCATCGCCTTATGACATCCAGTCCGTCCACACTGCACCAGGCAGCTTTGGTCACTGTCATTCAGCCACAGTCACCGTACCATGAAACCTGTTTTCTGTCCCCTCCATCCGTTCCCCTTCCTAAAAAGCCTGGATCCCGTGAAGAATCCGGTTAGGAAAACGGCGACAGTCACCTGCTGTTGTACGATATATAACAATCGAATATCGAGATAAAAATATCGAAAAACGATAAATATCTATCGACAAACGAAACCCTGAGGTGTATAACAAAAGTGTCAAAAGAAAAAGAAAAGGAGATACATCCCATGAAACAGCTCCCCAGATTCCTGCAGGCTCTTGCCGGCATCATTCAGATCCTCGCCTGGCTCCTCGCAGCCATTGCATTCGTCGGCCTCATTGCATCCTTCGTGGTTCCCGGAAACATTGAAGCTTTCCTGGCCTCCGAAATCATGGCAGGTCAGGATTTTGTCATCAACGGCTTCGGAAGCTCCATGATTTCCGGCAGTGTCATCTCCCTGGGAATGGTGCGCTGGACCATGGCCTGCGGTATCCTCACCATGTCTTTGACCGCCATGATTTTCCGCAACCTCTGGCTTATCCTGAAAACCCTCAAAGGCAGTGACAGTTTCGGTGAAAGCAACACCCCCTTCACCCCCGACATCACCCGCATGATCCGGGAAATCGGCATCTTCTTCATGGCCATCCCCGTCGTGGAGCTCATATTCAGCTGTCTCATGCGCCTGTTCTATGTTGACATTGACCCCTATGTTGACGTTACGGGCATCATGACAGGCCTTGTCATCTGGTACCTCTCGCGCATCTTCGGCTACGGCCAGAAACTGCAGTCTGATGTGGAAGGCCTGGTATGATCCTCATGCACCTCGACCGGCTGATGGTGGAACGCCACGTTTCCCTCAATGACCTTGCGGACAAAGTCGGCATCACGCCTGCCAATCTGTCGCGGATCAAAAACAACAAGATCAATGCCCTGCGATTCTCCACGCTGGAAGCTCTCTGCCGCGAACTTGAGTGCCAGCCCGGGGATCTGATCGAGTACAAACCGGACTGACGTTGGCCAGAAGAACAGGAACATCAAAAAGGACTGCCCGAATCCCATTGCGATGATGTGGAACGGACAGTCCTTTTCTGTATTCAGCTGTACCCCCGTTGCAGGTGTTTTTCCTTCTTCAGTCTTCCGGAGACTTCTGCCCTTTATCGGTAGTCTCCGCCCTCGGCGCCAAGATAGGTCTCCAGAGGAATATTCCGGGCATGAATGTCTTCGGCAATATCTCCCACATACCGGATATGCCAGGGCTCAGCCATGTATCCTGTAATGCTCTCCCAACCCTCCTGGTAGCGCACAATGAACCCGTATTCATGGGCATGATCCAGCAGCCACTGCGCCTCTGCCGGATTCTCCAGAAGCGCACCGCTGGCGTGCTTCAGGTCGAAAGCCAGGCCAGTCTGATGCTCCGAAAACCCGGGCCTGGCGGAAAAGGTGTCCGCCGCTTCCTGCCCGCTGGAAGCTACATAGCCATTGTAAAGTTCGCTCTGATACTCATAGGAACGAAAGCCACTCCAGGAGTCCGAGACATCCAGTCCCTGACTCTGCATCGCCGCAATCAGTTCCCTGGCAGCAGCGGCCGCTGTGGGATCCTCCCCCGGAGCATAGTCCGGAGAAACGCCATATTTCTTGTTCACAATCGGCACGCCGGCTATCGTTGCAGGACTTCCGTCTCCGGAAATCACCACTTCCCCTGCAGCTGCAGGTATCTGTTTCTCATCCTTATTCTCCTGAGCTTTTTCCCTGTTCTGATCTGCGGTTTTTTCCCCGGATTCTGCATCTTTTGCGAGGCTGCCTTCACCGGCCACATCCGCAGTTCTGTCATCATCCGTCTTGTCAGCTGTATCCTCTGTCCCTGTGAAACCGCAGCCTGCCAGACTGCAGGCCAGAAGAATCATAAGCAGTTTGTGTTTCACGAACTCATCCCCTTTGTCCTCTATCCTATTCTGACACCCCTGCCGTAATTGTCCACACCCGCAGCATAGAAGGGAAACGCCGGCTGCATAAGTATGTTTATACTGAAAAAGACAGGGGATCCGGTTCCAGTTCCAGTGGAACAGGGGACCGGTGGACAGAAGGAGGATCAGGGATGGAAAGCAGGACTGCACAACTGAACAAAGCCGGAGAGCTTACGGCAGACGCGGCTGTCACAGAGATGGAGGAGTATACCCGGCTTCTGCTGCAAAAGGAGAAACTGCAGAAAGAGTGTGTGCAGCTGGACATGGAATTTGATGAACTTTTCGGACCCTTGATCCTGGAAGAGTTTCAGGCGCAGATCGAACTGGTCAGACAGAAAATCGAGCTGTCTCTGTATATCAAAGCAATGAATCAGGGACAGGACCCGGATCCTGAAGAGATTGAAAAAGCTGTTGCTCAGCGTAGCGCCAACTGGCAGAAGCAGCTGGAAGAAATGGCTGAATACCAGGAGTCTCTGAAATGCCGCAGCATTGTGCTGCCGGAAGAAATGCGGCAGATTAGCCGGTTATACAGGAAAATGGTGAAAATGATCCATCCGGACCTGCATCCGGAACTGGAACATGATCCCCGGATCCGCGAACTTTGGGACAGACTCCAGACTGCGTACCGGCTGAACGCACTGGATGAAATGGAAGAGATCGCAGTGCTGATCCATCAGGTGCTGGCTGACAGTGACACGGCTCCGGTTCAGATCACGGATCTGACAGAAAAAATCGATAAGCTGCGGCAGGAACTGCACACCATCACGACCACAGATCCCTGGCTGTACAGCACATGGATTTATGATACCGTCAAAATCGAAAAACGGCGCCGGGAGTATCAGGACAGCATACAGTCCTGGAATGAAGCCCGCACAAGGCTGGCTGTAAAGCTGGAAACCCTGCTTCTGGAATGGAAAGGCTCCGCATGTCCCATGAACTGAAACACTCCCTTGTAGCCGTTGACTCCGGGACCCTTCAGCTTGTCAAAGATACCCCGCTCTCTGATCTGCTCAAACCTCTGCAGGAGGAAATCCTGCTGGATGACAGGTGCATCGCCGGAACCACGCATCTGCCAAACCAGTCCTGTCTGGAAGAACTGAAACCGGAGACTGGCTGATCATGGAACGGGAAGACAATCCCTGGGACGAACATGCCATTCTTCTGCGGGACAGCCAGCGCCGCAAATGCGGTTATATCCCTGCAAATGAGAATGTCATTTTTGCCCGCCTCATGGATGCAGGTAAGCTGCTGAAAGCAAAAGTGGTGGAAAAGGATGTCCGGGAAGGAAAGTCCCGGCGCCCGCAAAACAGACACTGGTACAAGATCCGTGTGGAGGTTTACCTCGTGGATTTCTGAACAGAACGCCTGCAGGTGCCCGGCCATGGCTTTCATCACCCTGATCATTACGGTCCTTGCCGTACCCTGTTCTTTCCCGGAAATGCATCCTCCATGTCCGGCCTGCGACTGATATATTAAAATAGAAAACACACGATTCGGAGGGAATGCCATGTCACAGACACGAACCGGGAAGCAGCGGGCTGTGAATACCAGAACCAGACTTCGGACAGCTGCGGTTTTTCTGTGCCTGGCACTTATTGTCGTGTCAGCCTACTTCCTGCTTCGTTCCACCCGCTCCGGTTCAGCCGGCCAGGTTCCGGTCCGGACGCTGGAGGAGATGTTTACAGGACAGGAACCGGCGGTGTTTCTCAAAGTCCGGACAAACAGCGGGGGACAGCTAACCGGCAGGGAGATTCCTGAAACTGTCTATGTCTTCAAAGACGGTTCTGTGTCCGAGTGGAAAGGCACGGATCGCAGCGTGAATCTGCATACTCTGGGACTGAGCCACGACAGGGAAATCCTGTCGACGATGAAAACCCCCTGCTTCACAGATGCTGAATTCGTCCTGCGGACAGAAAACGGGCAGATCGAAGTGTTCAGAGCAGGCAATCCGCTGTTCACGCTTTTGCCCGGACCGGTTGAGATTCCTTTGCAGGATGTGACTTTCACCGGCTGGAAGGTGTTGGATGATGAAAACACCCTGATCCTGGTCAGCGGCCCGCAGCCGGAAAATGGCAGGTGGAAAGAAAATGACCATGTTCTGACGGATCCCTCCTGGCATGACCAGTTTGCCTTTCTGCAGACACATACAGCGGACCCCGCGTGTGAAGGTCGCCAGGATCCTGGTCAGCGGCAGGTACCGAAGGATGATCTGGAGGGTCTGCACCCGGGTCACTATGAGGCGGTATATGACATGAATCTGCGGAGTTCCTGCCACAGGGATGCCGGGACAGTGGGCAGTCTGCCGGCGGGGGAACAGGTGGATATCGAGCTGCTGGAACGGGCGGAGGACAACTCTGTCTGGGGGCGCATCGAGCCGGGGAAATGGGTGTGTCTCAAGGACGCCGAGTATGACTATCTGGTTCCTGTCGGTCAGTGACGGGGATCCTGCCGGGTGTGTGTTGGGGTCTTGACGGGATCGTGCGAGGGGAGAGCCCTGGTATGGTCTGGTCTGGCACAGTCTGGTCTGGTCCGGTCTGGCGGGATCGGGAAAATAGGCGGAAGGAAGGCAGAAGAAAAGCCGGTCCGGGTGCGTATGCAGGCACCTGAACCGGCTGTTTTCTGGTGTGCCCGGCATGGCATACATCTAGGTGGTGAAAGTCCACTATGGGAGCGTATCATCGCAACCGCTAACCATTAGCCTAAGGCAAGGGGCTCTCTGGTAACAGGAGTTCTGAAAGAAGCCCGACGGCAAAGTCCCGGCCTGAGGAACACGAATCGCATATAAGGCCACAGATGGAGACGAGCGTGCCAGACAGCGCAAATCGTAATAGTTGCGGATGACTGTCTGTGGTAGATGCGGCAGGTGTATGGAATGAAAGATGTATGACCTTACCCGGGGAGGTCCTGCCAGCGAGAGGAATCATCAAACCATGATGACCCCCTTCCCGCAGTAACAACGAATGGCAGGAAGTCAGCCGAGGCCATAGTAGCGAGGAAGTCCCTGTAATGGGGATGGAGTGAAGGGCCGAACGTACGATTTACTGCAAATATCAGGAATGCGTCCTGCACGAAAAGCCGAGGAAGGACAAACCCAGAGAGCCCCTGAAGATGAGTAAGGAAGGGCAGTGTGGGAACACGTGAAAGAGAGGAGCAGCCATGAACCAGACCAGACTGATACAGCCGGAAGACCTGAGTACTCAGGAAATCTTCTCCATGGAGAACCTGATCAATGCGTGCAGACAGGTACGGCGAAACAACGGAGCCGCAGGAGTGGATGGGGTCAAAGCCAGAGAACTCCCAGCGTGCCCCTGTCAGTACTGGGAACAGCTGCGGGAACAGATACTGGACCGCAGCTATAAACCGCTGCCAGCCAAAAGGACCGATATCCCGAAACCGGATGGGAGCATGCGGGGGCTCAATGTCCCGGCTGCCAGAGACAGAGTCGTGCAGGCCTGTCTGGCAAACTATCTGGATTACAGGAAGGACTTCGAGATGAGCAACAGCTCATACGGGTTCAGGAAGAACAGGAGATGTGAACAGGCGATACTGAAAGGCCTTGAGTTCATGAACGACGGGTATGACTGGATCGTCGACATCGACCTGAGGAAATTCTTCGATACGGTAGATCAGGACAGACTGATACGACTGATAGACAACCTGTTCCATAACAGGGACGTTACGTCGCTGACAAGGAAGTTCGTCAGAGCGGGAGTCATGATAGACGGCAGGCTGGTCAGGACAGAAAGAGGAATCCCACAGGGAGGACCTCTCTCGCCGGTACTGGCCAACATTTATCTGGACCAGGCCGACAAGGAACTGGAAAGCAGAGGGCTGAGATTCACAAGATACGCAGACGATATGCTCATCTATGTGAAATCGGAAGCCGCCGCCAACAGGGTGATGAAGTCATTCAGCAATTATCTGGAAAAGAAGCTGAAGCTGGAAGTGAACGCTTCAAAATCGAAAGTGGCCAGACCGGATGAAGTGAAATATCTGGGGTTTGGCTTCAAAAGGAACAAAAGGGAATGGAAGGCAATACCGCATGAGAAGTCCATCCATGAGTTCGAACAGAAAATAATGAAGCTGACGAAGCGGAACTGGAGCGTATCCCTTGAAGAAAGGCTGGAGAAAATCAATCAGGTCATCAGGGGATGGAGCAATTATTTCAGATGCGCATGGCTGTATAAAAAGAACATGCGGAAACTGGACAGCAAGCTCCGGAGAAGAATCAGGGCCATCATCTGGAAGCAGTGGAAAAGCATCAGGAAAAAAGAAGAGAGCCTCATCAAACTGGGATGTCCCAGAGACAAGGCTCACTCATATGCGTGTGCACGACAAGGATGTGTCCGTTGTGCAGTCACGTTCCTGAACAAGTATATCAGAAATATACACCTGAAGAAGAAAGGCCTCCTGACCATAGAGGAATACTTCGATACGGTGGCAGAAAGGTTCATGAAATCATTTGTACGAACCGCCCAGTGCCGAACGGCACGCTGGGTGGTGTGAGAGGGTCTGATGACACCTACTCGATTATCGGTATCGGTCCGGGCTCCGGGGGTCATTCCATGGTTTCGGATCCGGTGAGTCCGCCCTCGAGATATCCCTGGGAGAATCCGTCCTGATAGCACAGTTCTTCAAAGTCTGCCAGCCAGCCCTCCAGGGTTTTCTGGTCTGGTTTCTGTGTCAGGATCTTCTGCGTCAGTTCGGTCCTGGCCTTTTCCTGCGCCGCCTTGATGTTCTGGTACTCGTCCTGGCCGTCGGCCTTGGCCATGAAGCGGTCAAAGCCCTGCTTCGCCTTGTCCCAGTCCTTGCGGATATTGCTGATGAATTCGTTCATGTGTACCCCTCTTTTCTTCAAGTTCTGTCAGCTTCATTGTACCTGTGTGGCGGGATGAGTGATCCTGAAGTGCCCGTCTGGCTGAGGCTGCGGGCCGGACCGGTGATGGGAACCCGGGCTGTCTGCATCGGCATCGGCATGGTGGTGGCCGGATCTGCGTGCATCGGCAGGCGGACGGAGTGGAGCGTGGTCTGGCAGCGTGCAGCCATGAGTGTCAGCGGTGTCTGTTGCTGTCGAGGAAGAACACGGTGGTCGTGGCCCGGCAGAGGAGGTCTTCGTGTTCGTTGTAGATGAACACTTCGTAGACCCCGGTGGTCCGTCCGGCCTTGACCTCGGATGCCACGGCAATCAGCCGCCCGCCGCGACCCGGAGACAGGTAGTTGATGGAGGCCGACAGGGTGACGGAATCCCGTCCGGTGGTGAAGCTGGCACTGCCGGCCGCGGTGTCCGCGAGGGAGAACAGGGCGCCGCCGTGGACGAATCCGTGGATGTTCAGGATGTGCTCGTCAATGGTCATTTCCACGCGGGCATACCCCTGCCGGAGTTCCGTCACGCGCATGTCGTTGGACTGCAGGTATTTGCTGGAGGAATTCAGGCGCTTCTTGAGGCCTTTGAACCTGGCTTCCTGGTCTTCGGCGGTTTCCTGGAACCGCTGTGTGTGGTTTGTCTCATGCATAAGGGAATTGTAGCACTGTCCCGGATGGGTGTTGTATAATACCTGTTATCGAAAAGAGAGGGGTTTCAACATGTCCAATGCGGTTCTTCAGGTGATCATCATGGTCATCGTGATTCTGTACTGCGCCTATATGCTGTATTCCAGTCTGCGCCTGTACAAAAAAGACAAAGCCGGAGCAGCGGAATACATGACCGTACATCCGGAAGCCAGGCGGGTGAGCCTGAGCATCTGGCAGGCGTGGCTGCTGGTCGGCATGGGGGTGCTGTGTTTTGTCCTGGTGTTCTTTGGAAACATCATCACACCGGAAGGCCAGCAGGTGTGGATGTATCAGCTGACCTATTTCGCCCTGGGCCTGGTGTTCCTGGGCCTGTCCCTGGATGTCTGGCTGCATCGGCGTCTCCTGCTGAGCAATGACGGTTTTTTCTATGCGGGAGACACCTACCGGTTCCGGATGATCCTGAACATGGAACAGAAAAAAGGCATCTTCAAGAACGTGAAACTGAACATGGCCAACGGCACGGAGCTGGAAATGGCCAACCGGGTTGGCATGGCTGTGCGGGAAGACTGGCTGGCATGGAAAGAAAAGAAGAAGGAAAAACGCAAAAACCGCAGGAACCGCTGAAGCGCCTGCTGCTTTGTGACGTGGATGGCACGCTGCTGATCGACGGGTCTGTCCGGGAAGAGGATGCCCGGTGTCTGCAGCGCTGGAAAGAGGCGGGAAACGGGTTCGGCCTGGTGACAGGACGGGGCGAAGCCTTCTGCCGGGAACTGTGCCGCGAGCTGGGTGTTGAACCCGATGTGCTGATCACGGACAATGGCGCGGAGGTCTGGATGGAAAACCGGTGTCTGCACCGGGAATGGCTGCCGGCGGCGCAGGTGGCACGGGCACTGGAAGCTCTGCATTCAGACGGCCTGTGGCCTTCGGTCTGTGTGCCGTTTGTGACCATGCCGGATGGCGCACACCGTTTTGCGCGGCGGTGCATGGGGGAAGCGGCGATGGTCCGGGTCATGGAGACGCAGGCGCATCTGCGGCATTTTTCTGACGAAGACCTGGAAGATCTGCTGGAGCGGGTACCGGATGTACCGGGTGTTTCCCTGTATGTGTGGAAGGACCGCGATACTTCGCAGGTGCTGACGAAAGCCCGCAGGCAGACACCGGATCTGCTGTGGCACCAGACGTCTCACGATTATGTGGAGGCCTGTGCCTCGGACAAGGCACGGGCCCTGCATGTTCTGCTCGGGTCGCTCACTGGGGATGCGGCTGTCAGTTATGTGGGAGATGGGCCCAATGACATCCCGGTCTTTGATGTGCTTGCGGATACCTGGTGCATGGATACGGCCCCGGCGTCTGTCAGAAGCCATGCAGCGAATGTGACCCCTGGTGTGAGCCAGGTGATTGAAAGGAAACTTGAGTATGTCGAAAAAGCGTAGAAAGAGCCCCGGAGGCACTGCGGCGAGTCTTGTGATCGAGGCTTTGAAAAAGCGGGATGCCACTTCGCCGGAAACGGCGGTCCCCCTGAAAGTGTTCAAGGATCTGCCGCTGCAGACCAATACCTTGTCTTACACCATTGGCAATCTCATCGAGGAGGGTATCGTGGTGCAGACACCGGAGGAAAAGTACTATTACGACGAACTTGGCTTCAAGGCCCTGGAGATGAAGTTTGTGCGGGGATATTCGATGTTTTTCATCATCCCCATCGCCGCGATGCTGCTTCTGTGGGCAGCCAGCAAATATCTGTTCTGAAGGTTGTCGATGCGGCCTGCCAGGCCGCTTTTTGTGTGCAGAAACAGGAGATCTGCAACCCCTTTGACCATGGAAAAGCTGCGGAAAATCTTGGGATGAATATCCCAAAATCGGGCTGAAAAGAGCAATATAATTGCTGTAAGCGCTTACACACATATGACAATTGTCATCTACCGGGGTAAAATTTGGGTTATCGTGTGATTCTGACCGCGGTTTGTCTTGCACTCTCTCAAGACTTTGTTAGAATGTGTGTAACGGGCGCAGTTTTGAATGCGCTATCAAATGGAGGAAGTCAAATGAAGTATGTAGTGATGGTCAGTCACGGCGAATTTGCCCCCGGACTGCACAGCGCTGTCAACATGATGACAGGTGACCGTCCGGATGTTCTGGACACTTCGCTGAAGGCTGACATGTCTGCCGACGAGTTCGCAGAAAACTTCCGTGAGCTGGTGAAGGACATCAAGGAAGACGATCAGATTATCCTGCTCGCAGATATTCTGAGCGGTTCCCCGTTCACAAACGCTCTGTCCGTGCTGGATGAAAAGGGCATGCTGCCCAACACGCTGGTCATTGCCGGCATGAACATGCCCCTGGCAATCACTGCAGTCCTGATGAAGGACAACTTCGACGATCTGAACCTGCTGAAGGACACGCTGCTGTCCGAAGGCCGTGCCGGCCTGACGGAATTCACGGCTGTTGCGGATGAAGACGAAGACGATCTCTAGGAACTGACGCATACGCGCGGCTCAATACATTAGGAGGACACACTATGATCACATTCATGCGAGTGGACGACAGAATCATCCACGGCCAGATCATCACAAGATGGTCTAAGGAATATCCCTGCGACGGAATCATCGCTGTCAACGACAAGGCAGCCACGACTCCGGTGCTGGCTCAGTCTTTCAAGGCTTCCACAGACAAGAAAGTCTTTGTATGGACCAAGGAACACTTCAAGGAAGTGCAGGACAAGGTCCTGAACTCCGACAAGAAATACTTCCTGATCACCAAGAACCCCGTTGACATGAAGGAGATCCTGGTGGACATGGACTTCAAACCCGGCATCAAGAAGCTGATCATCGGTCCCTGCAACGACCGTCCGGGTGCTGTGAAACTGGGACAGAACCAGTCCATCACACAGGAAGAAGCTGACGCTCTGGAAGCCATCAGCAAAAAAGGCTACGACATCGAGTTTGCCCTGGTAAAAGAATCCTCGATCGGCGAATGGCCCAAGTTCAGATCTAAATTCGGTTACTAGGCCGGATATAGATAAAAATCACAGTTATTGCAGAAAGCAATAAAAGGAGAAAGGTTTTATGAGTTTATTTCAAGCTATCCTGATTGGTTTGATGTCTTGTACTGCCGCTTCCACTATTGCCTGCCTGGGAACAACAGTTGGTAACTATACCCTGAACCGTCCCCTGGTTGCCTCTCTGTTTGTCGGACTCATCCTTGGCGATGTAACCGGCTGCATTCTGATTGGCATCCCGATGCAGGTTATGTGGATCGCCCTGGTTACCCCGGGCGGAACAGTCGCATCCGACCTCCGTGCCGTATCCTACATTGGTATCCCTCTGGCATACGTTGGCTGCCGTGCGGCAGGCATCGACTACGCTTCCGATGAAGCATTCCAGCTGGCTTCCTCCATCTCGGCCCTGACAGGTACGATCGGTATCACCCTGTTCTACGGCACCGCGATGATGAACCTGATCTGGCAGCACATCGGCTGGGCTCAGCTGGACAAGGGCAACTTCGAAATCGTCGGCAAAGTGGACACGCTGATGCCCCTGATTTCCCACTTCTGCCTGTCCTTCCTCCCTGTAACGCTGCTGTGCTACTTCGGTTCCGGCGCCGTTGAGGAAGTGTTCCAGTATCTGGATGTATCCGTATGGTACGTCAAGGCTCTGCTGACCGTTGGTTCCGTTCTTCCTGCAGTTGGTATGTCCATCCTGCTGAAGTCCGTTGTCAACAAGACATCCGACCTGCTGTACTTCATGATGGGCTTCGTTCTGGCAGCTGCCATGCACTTGACTCTGCTGGCTGCCACAGTCATCGGCGGTGTATTCGCCCTGATCAACTACCAGCTGACCATGGCCAAGAAGGCACCGGCTGCTGCTGCAGGTGTGATCGTTGAAGAAGAGGAGGACATCTAATTTATGAAAAAAATTAGTAAGAAGACTCTGAACTCCGCGTTCTGGAGATGGTGGTATGGCAACCTGACATGCTTCTCTCACGAGCACATGCAGACATTCGGTTACATGTGGGCCATGATCCCCATTCTGAAGGAACTGTATCCGACTCACGAAGAGCAGTCCAAAAAGCTTGAAACATATTATGCATTCTTCAACACTGAACCCCAGATCGGCTGCATCGTGGTCGGCATCACGGCTGGTCTTGAAGAAGCACGTGCAAACGGCGCCGAAGGCATCGACGATGAAATGATCAACGGTATCCGTGCTGGTCTGATGGGCCCGCTGGCTGGTATCGGTGACTCCCTGATCGTTGGTACTTACATTCCTATCCTGCTGGGTATTGCCGTAGGCTTCGCCGAAGGCGGCAACGTTCTCGGCCCCCTGTTCTACATCATCGTATGGAACGCAACTTCCATCTGGTTCCAGAAGTTCATCTTCGACAAGGGCTACTCCCTGGGCGGATCCGCTGTTGAACTGCTGGTTGGCGAACAGGCTACAGCCTTCCGTGAATCCGTCATTATCCTGGGTCAGGTAGTCGTTGGTGCGATGGCTGCTTCCTGGGTCAACATTACAACTCCGATCCAGATTGCTACCAACTCCGAAGGCGAACCTGTAATGCTGCAGGCAAACCTGGATGGCGCTTTCCCGAAGATTCTGACCATGGTGTTCGTCATCCTCTGCTGGTGGATGATGGCCAAGAAGGGCATGACGCCGATCAAGACTCTGCTGATCATGGCGATCGTGGCTTTCGTTGGATCCGTTTGCGGTATCCTGGGATAAATCTGTATCTCAAAGAGATGAGGGAGTCTCCTTCATCTCTTTCTTTCTTTATAAGACTGGAAAGGATCAGTGATGGCGAAACTGTCCAAAAAAGAGCGGGATGCGCTGGGGGCCTCCATTCAGCAGGAAAACGAAATGCTGAAACGGGTTGTCAAGGTGGCCCGGAATGCCTCCATCGCCCTTGCGATTTCACTGCTTCTCGTTTTCTGGGGATTTACCGGAATGAAGGATGCCTTTCTGCCGGATATTTCCGATGGAGTGCGCAATGTAGTCAAATGGATCGCACTCATCACCGCAGTTCTGTCGTTTATCATGCTAGTGTTCGCACTGGTGGCGCGGCACAACGGGCGCAAGCATGTGCTGAAAAACATCGACCGGTATCAGGGGAAAGCCTGATACCGGTTTTGCGCATTTCTGACCATTTCCTTAACAGAGAGGGGAGAAAGCCGGGCAAATCGGTTCCATGCTATAATGACCAAAGAAAAGAGGGGCCCTTCATGGAAAATGGAAAACTCAGAATCAATATGTATTCCAGCGCTGACAAAGTCGCAGGACAGGGAGTGGGCAGCGCCTATGAGGAGCAGGTGGCCCTGGTGCGGCAGGCCGACGATCTTTTTGATGTGGAAGTGAACAGGCCGGACCGGGATGCAGACATTCAGCATTTCCATACCATCGATCCGATCTTTTTCCTGCGGATGCGCAACAAAAAGCCGCTGAATGTGGCCTATTGTCATTTCCTTCCGGACACCGTCATGGACGGCAGCCTGAAGGTGCCCAAACCGCTGCGAAAAATGGTGGCTGACTACATCATCCATTTTTATAATGCAGCCGACCATCTCATCGTGGTAAACCCGAGTTTCATTCCCGAACTGGAAAAATACGGCATTCCCCGCAGCAAGATCCGCTACATTCCCAATTACGTTTCGCGGGAAGTGTTCCATCCCCTGGGGGAAGAAACCAGGCAGGCCGCCAGGAAGCAGTACGGCATCGATCCCGAGGCATTTGTGGTGCTCGGGGCCGGACAGGTGCAGACCCGGAAAGGTGTCAAGGACTTTGTGGAGACCGCAAAGCGTCTGCCGCACCTGACCTTTGTCTGGGCCGGCGGGTTTTCCTTCGGAAAAATGACAGATGGCTATGAAGAGCTGAAGGCCATCATGGACAATCCGCCTGCCAATGTGGTCTTCACCGGCATCGTGCCGCGGGAAAAGATGGCTGAACTCTACAACATGACGGATGTCCTCTTTGTTCCTTCGTACAATGAGCTGTTTCCCATGACCATTCTCGAGGCCGCCAACTTGCATGTGCCCATGGTGATCCGGGACCTGGACCTCTATAAGGAAATCCTGCAGGGTCACTATATGAAGGGGGATTCCGTGGATGAATTCACAGACCTGCTTCATACCCTGTCTTCCAATCCGAAGGTCTACGAACAGTACCAGGACGAGAGCCGGAAAATTTCTCAGTACTATTCCGCAGAACATGTCCTCACCATGTGGAAGGCGTTCTATGTGGAGGCCTGGAAATACAAGGACAGATTCCGTACATGAAAAAGAACAACTACATATGGAACTTCCTGCTCATTGCAGCTCTGACAGCGGGTGCCTTGTGGTTTTCGCTGAAGGACAACTACCAGGAAGTCATGAACGCCATTGGTAAAATCAGCCCGCTGGGTCTTGTGGTGATTCTCAGCTGGGGCATCCTGTTCACCTGTGTCTGGGGGCTGGCCTACAAAGTCCTGGCACAGAAATATGCGAAGCACTACACCTGGTGGGATGGTATTGTGGTGGCGTTCACCGGCACCTTTTTTTCCGGCATCACCCCGAGTTCCACGGGCGGTCAGTTCGGACAGGCCTATATTCTGAAGAAACAGGGCATCGACTACTCTGACGGCGCAAGCCTGCTGTGGGCGGATTTCATCATTTACCAGACCACCATGATGGTCTACGTCACCCTGCTGTTTCTGCTGAAGTTTTCCTATTATGCCCAGCAGTCCGGCTGGTTCACGATCATCCTGGCAGGCTATGTCGTCAATGTCCTGGTGATCCTGTTCCTGTACACCATGGCGCTGTTTCCCACAGTTTACATTTCCCTGGCCCACCGGCTGGCGGGCGTGCTTTCGCATTTCCGATTCATCAAGAACCCCCAGCACATGATTGAAAGCTGGACGGTGCAGATGACGTCCTTCACCAGGGAGATCAAGAAACTGTCCAGAGACAAGGGCATCATCCTGCAGTGCACCGGGATCAACTTCATCCGGCTGACCATGCTGTATATGCTTCCGTTTGTCATCGCGAAATTCATGCACATCGACCTGCACTGGAACCAGCTGCTGGATGTCATTGCGCTGTCGAGTTTCGTGTACATGGCCAACAGCTTCATTCCCATCCCCGGTGCATCCGGCGGCACGGAAGTGCTGTTCAATATTGTATTCTCCACGCTGCTTGGCACTTTGGCGTCTGCTGTCATGATCCTGTGGCGTGTATCCACCTACCACATCATCCTGGTTCTGGGCGGGATCCTGTTCATGATTGCCAAGGCCAGATACGAGAAAAAGGAACAGGAGAGCCCTGTCTCTCTTGCAGACACGAATATGGCCGATCTTGCCATTTCCGAACTGCGCCCGGATGGGGAACCTGAAGGGACCGAGGCACAGCAGGAGGCGGCGGAAGGGATACAGCCGCCGGGAAGCGAACCCGGCGATCTCTCCATTGACGATCTTCGACCCCGCGAACCTTCGCGCAGGGCGGTGGCAGACATGGTGAATGCCGGGACAGACGGACAGCTGCAGGGCGGAAAGGATGAAAACGCATGAGAATCGGAATTTTCACGGATACCTATCTGCCGGATATCAACGGCGTGGTATCGAGCATCGTCACGCTGAAAGGCGCCCTGGAGGATCTTGGCCACCAGGTTTTTGTCATTACCAACCATTCAGGATCGACCATTTGCCGGGAAGGAGACATTTTGCGCCTTCCCGGCATTGAACTGAAACGGCTGTACGGATACAAAATGTCCAGTCCCTTCCAGCTCACGGCCGACCGGTACATCCGGGACATGAACCTGGACGTGATCCACGTGCAGACAGAATACGGCGTTGCCATATACGGGCGCCAGGTTGCCCGGGATTTTCACATTCCACTGGTGTATACCTATCACACCATGTGGGAAAACTACACGCATTACTTCAATCCCATGGAACTCACGGGGGTGGAAAAACTGTCCCGGGCCGCTCTGCGGTCCATTTCCCGCACCTATGGAAATGGCGGCCAGGCTGTGATTGCGCCCAGTCAGAAGACCAAAGAGGCACTGCTCCGGTATGGCGTCATCACCCCGATTTATGTGGTTCCCACGGGTCTGGACCTTTCGCGCTTTGACATGACAGAACTGGATCCGGACCGGCGGCAGAAACTGGCAGAGTCTCTGGGACTGAAACCGGAGGATCACATCGTCCTGTTTGTCGGACGGCTGGCGAAAGAGAAAATGCTGGAGATGGTCATTGACGCCGTGATCCAGTCGGATGACGAGCACATCCGCCTGCTGGTGGTGGGGTCGGGACCGGATGAGGCCCATTATCATGAAATGGCCCGGGAACGCGGTGCAGGTGACCGGATCATTTTCACCGGCCGTGTGGAATCGGAAGATGTGCCGTATTATTACGGCCTGGCAGACTGTTTTGCATCGGCTTCCACCTCCGAGACCCAGGGCATGACCTACATTGAGGCGCTGGCGGCCGGCCTGCCGGTCTTCGGGCGCCGGGACCCGGTTCTGGAGGATCTCGTCACCGAGGGAATCACGGGGTATTACTTTGACGATGCCCGGGAACTGACAGACAAGCTTGGGACATTCTTCGATGAGGATCATGAGGGGCAGGCCCAGGCGTGCATTGCGAAAACCCGGACCTACACCCGGGAGATATTCGGCAGCAAGGTCTCTTCGGTCTATGAACAGGCGGTGGCGGACTACGCCGCGACCTATGATGTCAAGAAAATGCGGGCTGTGGGAGATTTTATGTATCTCACCCTGCAGCGCGATGCCGACCAGGAGCCACTGAAGCTCCTGATTCCCATGGATGACTTTTTCGACCTGAAAATCGGGCTGCAGGCCCGGCTCGATGCCTGGGTCGTGACAAACTACCTGCAGTTCCAGAATTACTACAGGGCCTGGATGGCGGCGCGGAAAAAGCTGTCCTCCCGGGATATGACGGCATGGCAGCTCAAGGACTGGCTTGTCCGCCGGCGGGGGCTGGATACAGCGAAGGCCTCGGCGGTGGTGGAGGAATTCACCGCCCGGAATTACCTCGATGACCAGGACTATGCACAGAACAAAGCCGCATACTGGCAGGGGATGGGCAGCAGCCGCAAAACCATTCGGCGCAAACTCCTCCGGGATGGGCTGGAGGCCGGACTGGTGGAATCGGTGATCTCTCAGATGGATCCCGACCTGGAATATGACAGTGCCAGGAAAGCGGCCCTTGGGATGCTCAAGACCATGAAAGCCCAGTCGGCCCGCTACAAGCGGCAGCTTGTGGTCCGGCGTCTGGAGAACCGGGGATTCTCGCCGGAAATCGCCCGCCAGACAGGAGAAGACCTGGAACTGGAGCAGGATGACGGCGAAGCGCTGCAGCATGCGCTGGACAATGCAGCCCGTCTGTATATTTCCCTGGAGGAAGACAAACGGAAGGAGAAAATCCTGCAGTACTGCCTGCGGCAGGGATTTACGGCAGACGAGGTGCAGGAAAGACTCCCGGATGTATTTGCGCGCATGGAACGCCAGACCCTGGCGGCGGAAACCGGGGCCGGCCATGCGGATGAGGATGCATCCGCAGACAGCCAGGAAGACTGACAGTGCCAGTCATTGGCCAAAGGCAGATGTGCAGCGAAACAGCTGGAGGCTGGCAGGGACTTTGTGGAAGAAACAATCCGGGATCCGTGAGGATTGCCGGTCACGATACAGGCAGCTGCAGTCAGCTGCCGGAAAGGAACGAAACATGATCAAGGATCTGAATCAGGAAGGTAGGGCCCGGCTTCGGGCCCTCATTACCAAATGCGATACAGGGCGCACAGGCAAAGGCACGCCCTATCTTTCCCTCACACTGGAGGACAAGACCGGACAGCTGGATGCCAAGTTCTGGAACCTGACCGAGGAACAGACCCGGCAGTACAAAGCCGGCCAGGTGGTGGAAGCCTCGGGTGACATCATCCTGCACCGGAATGCCGTGCAGCTGCGGGTGCGTCACCTGGATGTGGTGCCGGATGCGGACATTCTGGAATTTGTCCGCGAGGCGCCGGCTGACCGGGATACCATGGATCGCATGCTGAGCAGGCTGCTGGAGTCCATGAACCCGGGGGTCTGCCGCGATATCACGTGCGATCTCATCGACCAGAGGCGCAAGGCGTTTCTGACCTGGCCTGCCGCCACCAAAAACCACCACAACTACGTCGGGGGACTGGCCTGGCACACGCTGTCCATGGCGAAAGCCGCCGATGCCCTCCTGCCGCTGTACCCGTTCCTGGACCGGGACCTGCTCATGGCGGGGATCCTGCTGCATGATCTGGGGAAAACCGAGGAACTCTCCGCGCCGATGCTGGCAGAATACACCAGCGAAGGCAATCTGGTGGGTCACATTTCCATGACTGCGGGCTGGATCGACGAAGCGGCGGTACGAACCGGACATGCTGGCGAAGAGGACAAGGAACAGCGGATGCTGCTCAAGCACATGGTGCTCTCCCACCACGGGAAGCTTGAATTCGGGTCCCCGGTGATGCCCATGATCCCCGAAGCGGAGATGCTGAGTCTGGTGGACGATCTGGATGCCCGGATGTTCATGATGAAGCAGTCCATGGACGCAACGGCTCCCGGTCATTTCGGTCCCAGGGTGTTTGCGCTGGACAACCGCATGATTTACCGCCCCACGCAGTTTGGCGAACAGGCATCTGCGGCTGCGGACAATGGCAAAGAAAAAAGAAACGACGGAGGAACACAGGCATGAAGGTCGGATTTGTATCCCTGGGCTGCTGCAAGAATCTGGTGGATAGTGAGCAGATCATGGGCGTCCTGCGGGAAAACGGGCATGAAATCGTCGGCGATCCCCGGCAGGCAGACGCCATCGTCATCAATACCTGCGGGTTTATCCAGCCCGCAAAGGAAGAATCAATCAATACCATCTTTGAAATGAGCCAGTATGCGTCAAAACTGATCGTCACCGGGTGCCTGGCTCAGCGCTATGAGGAGACCCTGCGCTCGGAGATCCCGGAAATCGATGCGGTAATTCCCATCCGGGACTATGGAGAACTGGCCGAAAAACTGCAGGAGGTGCTCAAAGACGCAGGAAATGGAAGCTTTTCGAAGTCAGAAAGGGCTTTGAGCGGCAATCCCTGGAGCGCTTACGTGAAGATAAGCGATGGGTGCTCGAATCGCTGCACTTACTGTGCAATTCCTTTGATAAGGGGAAATCAGACGAGTAAACTTCTAAGTGAGGTCAGGGAAGAGATCGAGGCCCTGGCTGAACATGGTGTTCAAGAAGTCACTCTGATTGCCCAGGACACCACGAAATATGGTCTGGACAACTACGGACGGCTGATGCTGGCCGACCTCATCCGTGAGGTGGACCGGATCGAAGGGATTCGCTGGATCCGCATCCTGTATATGTATCCCGACGAAATCACCGAAGAGGTGCTTCAGGCCATGAAAGAGAGCAGCAAAGTGCTTCCTTACTTCGATATCCCCATGCAGCATGCGAGCAACCGGCTTCTGAAGCTGATGAATCGCCGGGGTACGAAGGAAGACGTTCTGGCACTGGTGAGCAGGATCCGCGAGATGTTTCCGGAGGCAACTCTGCGGACGACAGCAATTGTCGGCTTTCCAACCGAAACTGAAGAGGAATTTCAGGAGCTGCTCGACTTTGTCAAAGAGGTCCGCTGGGACCGGTTTGGTGCCTTCACTTACTCCAGAGAAGAAGATACACCGGCCTGGTCCATGAGCCCTGAAGTGGATGAGCAGACGGCTCAACGGCGCCTGGATCAGCTGATGCAGGTCCAGGAACAGATCTCGCTGGAAAGCAACCAAAAGAAGATCGGACAAGTGGTCGAGGTCCTGGTGGAAGAACGGGAAGCCCTGACAGGGCGCTACAGAGGCAGATCCAGAGCGGATGCGCCGGACGAAGCGGACGGTCAGGTGATCTTCACGAGTCCCAGGGAAATCGAACCTGGCACCTTCGTGAATGTACGCATTGACGAAGCAAGGCCATATGATGTCGCGGGAGTGCTGGCTGAATAAGCCGGGGTCCTGCTGACGACTAAGGAGGTCGAAGATTCTATGACTAAAGAAGAACTGGTAAGCAAGCTGACAGCTGCAGTCGGTGATACCCCCTACGGCAAGGAACTGATCGAAGAAGCTGAAAAGACATTCGGCGACAGTGAACACAAGTATGGATGGGACATGAAAGACCGTCTCGACTTACGTCTGGCTATCCTGAAAGCCTATGCCCGGATCGACAAGACATTCGGAAAAGAGGCCCGCGAGACCGCGGATGAGGATAAGATCGCGATCATCGACAAAGCTCTGAAGGCAATTGAATAACGGTACGGAACGAAAATCCGTATTATTGAGAATATAAACGAGGTACATACAATGACAAAAGATGAAATGATTGCAAAACTGACACCGGCTATCGGCGAT
This sequence comes from Faecalibaculum rodentium, assembly GCF_001564455.1. GTDB lineage: Bacteria > Bacillota_I > Bacilli_A > Erysipelotrichales > Erysipelotrichaceae > Faecalibaculum > Faecalibaculum rodentium. The sequence goes on along the minus strand of NZ_CP011391.1, from coordinate 2,374,449 downwards.
ACTGCATATGGCAAGGCTCTGATCGAAGTCCTGGCTGACACATTTGACGACGCTGACAAGAAGTACGGACAGGATGCGCTGGACCGCATCGACGACCGTCTGGGCTTCCTGAAGGGCTGGGAAAAGAAGCACGCTGCCATGGGCGAAGATGCCAAGGCTGCTGCTGAAGCAGACAAGGTAGCTGTCCTGGAAAAAGCACAGGCTGCTCTGAAGTAAGAATTCGAAGACAGAAAAAGAGGCAATATATCATGACAAAAGATGAAATGATCGCAAAACTGACACCGGCTATCGGTGATACTGCATACGGCAAGGCTCTGATCGAAGTCCTGGCTGACACATTTGACGATGCTGACAAGAAGTACGGACAGGATGCGCTGGACCGCATCGACGACCGTCTGGGCTTCCTGAAGGGCTGGGAAAAGAAGCACGCTGCCATGGGCGAAGATGCCAAGGCTGCTGCTGAAGCAGACAAGGTAGCTGTACTGGAAAAAGCACAGGCTGCTCTGAAGTAAGAATTCGAAGACAGAAAAAGAGGCAATATATCATGACAAAAGATGAAATGATCGCAAAACTGACACCGGCTATTGGTGATACTGCATATGGCAAAGAGCTGATCGCTGCTCTGGAAGCCACATTCGATGATGCCGACAAGAAGTATGGCCAGGACGCTCTGGACCGTCTGCACGACCGTCTGGGCTTCCTGGAGTACTACATGAAGCGCGATGCTGAAATGGGCGAAGAAGCAAAGTCTGCTGCTGAAGCTGACAAACTGGCCATCGTGAAGAAGGCCGCTGCTGCCCTGCAGTAAGATCTCTTAAGAAATCATGTCAATCAGATCCGGTTCCAGACCGGAGCCGGATCTTCCCTGTTTAAAACAGAAACAAAATAAAAGAGGTAAAAATATCATGGAAAACAAAATGACCAAGGCCGAAATGGTTGCAAAGCTGGAAGCTGCTGTCGGTGATTCCGCTTATGGCAAAGAGCTGATCGCTGCTCTGGAAGCCACTTACGACGATGCTGACAAGAAGTATGGCCAGGACGCACTGGACCGTCTGCACGACCGTCTGGGATTCCTGGAGTACTACATGAACCGCGACGCTCAGATGGGCGAAGAAGCAAAGTCCGCTGCTGAAGCTGACAAGCTGGCCATCGTGAAGAAGGCCGCTGCTGCTCTGCAGTAAGATCTCTTCATTCAAACACGCAAGGCAGGAGGTGTCGATATGACCAAAGATGAACTGGTACGCGCACTGAAGGAAGCCGTTGGGGGAACTCCCTATGGCGATGCAATTGTCGAAGAGGCAGCCGCTGATTTCGGCGATGCAGACAAAAAGTACGGCCAGGACATGAAGGACCGTCTCGATGAGAAACTCGGTGTCCTGAAAGCTTATGCCCGCATCCACAAAGATGCCGGGGAAGAGGCGAAGGCCACAGCCGAGGACGAGAAAATCGCCATCGTCGAAAAAGCCCTTGCAGCTCTGAAATAAGACAGATCAAGACGACCGGGACATCCCCGGTCGTTTTTTCAAAACACAGCCGGTCTGTGCCTGTACGGGCTGCCTGCGCAGGGCGGCACAGAAACCGGCATTGCATACGACAAGGAGGAACCCTTATGCAGCTCCCGGGATTCGGGGATACATCCGATCTTCAGACCTACACGGCTCTGCCGCCACTGGTGTTTGAAGACAGCGAATATCTGTTTCTGATGACCATGCCCAGTTTCGATTCCGAAGCACGCAAATTCTACTTTGCGGATACCGGCAATCATTTCTGGAAGGTCATGGCCGCGATTTACAAAATGCCGGCGGAGACCAGCGAAGAACGCACGGCTCTGTGCAAGGCAAACAAAATCGCCATCTGGTCTGTGCTGAAATCCTGCAAACGGCATCTGTCTCAGCAGGATACGACAACGGATGAAGTGTACAATGACATGGCGGGGTTCCTGAAGGAGCATCCCACGATCAAAAAACTCATCTGTGTATCAAGGATGGCCGAACACGAAATCGACCGGGAGAACTGGAACTTCCCGGCGGATGTCCAGGTCTGCTACGTGCCTTCTCCCTCGGGAGCGGATTTCATGTACGAACACCTGGATGAACTGGTACCGCTGTATGCCAGGGCCCTGGATCGGGCCCAGGAAGTGCCGGAGAACTGGTACTGATTCCAGAAGCAGTGACAGCTGCCTGTCTTGTGGCGTACTCTGATGTCAGAAAGCCGGACAGGTTTTAAGCCGGTGGCCGCTCATGCAGCCTCCGGCTGTTTTTGACAGAAGCGGCACAGGGCTGGACAGATCATGGACTGGTCCGTGTTTGGTGAGCAGCAAAGGAGATGGAGAGATGAAACTGTATTGGGCGAAAGTGAAGGACGGGGCTCGGATCCCTTCAAAGCGGCGGGAAGATGCGGGGTATGACCTGTATCCCTGCTTCGAGGAAGACTGGCTGGAAATCGGGCCCATGGAAACCCGCATGGTGCCTATGGGGATCGCGAGTGCCTTCGATCCGGGCTATGTAATGATTCTCAAGGAACGGGGGTCCACGGGAACGAAGGGGATTGCGCAGCGCTCCGGGGTCATTGACTCCGGATACCGCGGGGAATACCTGTGTCCGGTGACGAACCTGAATGAAAAACCGCTGCGGATTATCAAGGAACAGGCCCAAAAAGCCCTGGATCTGAAGGAAGCGGAGTCCTTCCTTCTGTATCCCTATGAAAAGGCACTGTGTCAGGCCATTCTGCTTCCGGTGCCCGAACCGGAGGTGCAGGAGCTGCGGTTCGAAGACCTGCAGGATATCGCCAGCGAGAGAGGAGCGGGACGCCTTGGATCTTCAGGAAAGTAACCGGCTGGCGTCCGTGGTCATGCGCGCAGGGCTGATCCTGCTGGAGAGTGGGGCGGAAATCTACCGCGTGGAGGACACCATGAACCGCATCTGCCTGAGTTTTCCCGGTGTGGCACAGCCCGAGGCCTTCGTGACACGGACCGGTGTCATGTTTTCCTTCAAGGCACACGAACGGATCATCACCCGTGTGGTCCGGGTGCAGCACTATGACACGGATCTCTCGAAGGTGGATGAAATCAACAGCCTCTCCCGGCATGCATCCGCCATGACCCTGAGTCAGATGGAACGGGCACTGGACAAAATCGATGCCCAGAAGGGCTATCCCTGGTGGGTGATCGCCCTGGCAGGCGGATTCTGTTCCGTGGGATTCGGCATGATGGATGGTGCCAGTCTGCAGGGCCTTGTGGCGGCTTTCGGGATCGGCCTCATCATCTGGCTGGTGGACGGGCTGCTGCAGAAGACATTCATCAACGGTCTGCTGGCCACGCTGATTTCGGGGTTTCTCTGCACGTGGCTGCCCATGATGGTGCAGGAGTACCTGATTCCGGAACTGGATGTCGGATCGGCGGTCGTGGCTGCGATTGCCCTGCTGGTGCCGGGACTGGCCATCACCAACGGTATCCGCGACACGATTTCGGGAGACTATCTCTCGGGTCTGGCCGGCACGACGGAGGCCTTTCTGGTGGCGATCGCCATTGCACTGGGGTGCCTGACGGCGATGATGGTGGGCGCATGAACACGATTCTGGTATCCGCGGCCGGCGCATTCCTGGCGGCGTCCATGTATTCGGTGTTCTTCGATGTCCGCCGCTGGAACATTGTCTGGTCCGGTGTCATTGCGGGCAGTGCCTCGGTTGCCGGGAGCATCTGCCGGGTGAACGGGGCCAATGAAATCACGTGTACCTTCATCAGTGGACTGGTGTTTGCGGGTCTGTCGGAGGTATTTGCCCGGATCTGCCACACACCTGTGACGACGTATCTGCCCAGTGTGCTGATGCCCTTTGTGCCGGGGCGGCTGATGCTGTATCTCATGGGCGAAATCGTGCAGGGGCGACAGAGCGGTGCCATCGGCAAGCTCATTGAGATCCTGTCCATTTCCGGGGCCCTTGCCCTGGCGATCCTGATCATGGGCACGGTCTTCGGCCTGACGAGCCGGATCCGGGCTGCGATGCACCGGCGGAAGAAACTGCAGGAGCAGGACTGAGCAGACTGTCATGGCCGCGGTGTTGAGGAAATGCCGGCGCGGTCAGCTGGAGACCCTGGAGGACTGCAGACAAGAAGGGAGAGCACCTGGTGGAGATGCTCTCCCTTTTCAAATCTGAATGGAAAGCCTGTGGCATGAATCCGCGGGCGGACTATGTTTCCGGGATCATTTCGTGGAAAAGGAGGCTTTGGGGACCTCAGGAAAGCGGCGGGAAGTCCTCGAGGGTCAGTTCCGTCAGGTCCGACAGACTCGGATTCTCCACATTCATGAGCCGTCCGGCCTGCCGGCTGATGGCGTTTTCCAGCCAGGTGCGCATGGTTCGCCCGTTGGCAAAGTGCCGGTCGGGATGATTCATGTAGCCCTGGATGGTTTCTTTCAGTGCCTTTTGCGCATGGACGGGAATCGTGTACTCCATGTCCTGCGCCAGGGACAGCAGGATCTCCATCAGCTGATCCGGGGTGTAGTCCTCGAAGGTCAGTGTGGTGCCAAAGCGGGACCGGAGGCCGGGATTGGATTCCAGGAATGTCTCCATTTCCATGGGATATCCGGCGGCTATCACCACCAGGTCATCCCGGTGGTCTTCCATCAGTTTCAGAAGCGTCTCGATGGCCTCTGTCCCGAAGTCACTGGGGGAGGATGGCTTGTACAGGCTGTAGGCTTCGTCAATGAACAGGACACCACCAAGGGCAGCGCGGATTTTCTCTTCCGTCTTCTGGGCGGTCTGGCCGATATAGCCAGCCACCAGATCCGGGCGGTGGACTTCCACCAGCTGGCCCCGGGAAAGGACCCCCATTTCCCGGTAGAGCCGGGCTATGAGCCGTGCCACGGTGGTTTTCCCGGTCCCGGGATTTCCCTCAAAGACCAGGTGACGGGAAACGGCGGGCACTTTCATGCCCCGGGATTCCCGGATCTTCGAGATGCGCTGCAGGGCAGCGAGACGGTGGACCTGTTTCTTGACGGAATCCAGTCCTGTCATGTCATCCAGTTCAGCCAGCAGTTTCCGGGCTTTGGGACTCAGGGCAAAGTTCTGGTCCTGCGCCTCGGGCAAGGAAGCGTCAAGTCCCTTCCAGATCCGCTCCAGAAGTCTGGTATTGGGGGTGCCAAAGGCAGGATCCTGTGCCTGGAACCGGCGGTCCAGTTCCTCGAATTCCCCAAAAAGATCTGCGGCCGTCCCACCGTCAGCCGGCAGAACAGGTGCTTCTGACTGCATGTCAGCGGGCAGAATGGCTTCCAGCTGTTCTTTTCCTTCTCCCGGCCCGTATTTTTGTTCAAACAGTGACATCAGCTGCCTGCGCAGCATCTCCGGTGCCGGAAAACCAGTATCTGTTTCCAGATACCGGGCTGTTCCCATGGCTGTCAGAATGTCGTTCTTCAATGTATCGTGAATGGTTGTCATACAAGTATTATAGACACCCTGCGTGTGACAGACTGAGACGGAACATTGCGGGACAGCCCATGTGAAACCGAAGCGGCTGCTTACAGATATCGGCCGGTTTCTTTCATTCTTTTCCATCATTGCTTTGAGTTCCTTGTTTGGAAATGGATAATAGGAGAGTACGAAAGAGGGAGGATCAGGAATATGAAACTCAGTGACATAGATTTCAGTGCCATTTCCCGGATGATGAACGGATTGTCCGATGATGAGCGGGCGCAGCTGGATTCCATGGCCAATGACATGATTGCCAGCATGCAGCCGAAGCCGGAAGAGGAAGAACCTTCGGTGGACTACAGTGAAGGGCTGGGTCTGAGTGACATCTACCAGGAACTGGACGGACGGACCCTGGACTTTCTGGAACAGGCCTGGGATCTGGAGTCATTCTACGAAGACACCGAGGCGGATTTCAGTGCCAGTGTCCTGTTCCTGCAGAAAGCACTCCTGAATGAACTGCGTCATCACACCCTGGAAGCCCGGATGATGAGCCTGCCGCAGATCATGCAGCTGGAGCAGTGGCAGGACCTGCAAAGTGCGCTGCTGCCGGTGCAGACAGCCCTGTATCGCGCTGAATATGATGTTGTATCGCGTGAGGAACTGCAGGCGGTGAAGGCCCAGGTGCTGCCCCTGCTTCTTGAGGTGGCCGGTCTGCAGGAAGAGATGCCGGAGGAGCAGGGATGATCCGGGCAGCCAGACGGGTGCAGGAGATCCAGGGGGCCACATTTGCGGACCTGGACCGGAAGAAGAAGAGATTCACGGACCGGACGGGTCTTCCGGTGATCGATTTCTCCATTGGCTCATCCAATATCCCGCCCATGGATACAGTGAAGGAAACCCTGAGTCAGGCTGTGCAGGAAGATGCCGCCTGGCAGTATTCCCTGGGCCCCCTTCCGGAGATGATCGAGGCTGTCCAGGACTGGTACCAAAACCGGTACGGGGTGGACCTGGAGGCGGATGAAATTTTCCTGCTGAAAGGCAGCCAGGAGGCACTGACCCATGTCCCGCTGGTCTATTGCGACCCCGGGGATACAGTCCTGATTCCGGATCCCTACTATCCGATTTACGGGACAGCTCCCCGTCTGGCCGGGGCGGCTGTGCAGTTTATGCCCCTGAAAGAAGAGAACGGGTACCTGATCGATTTTGATGCCATTGAAAATCCGGATGAGGTCAAACTGATGTATGTGAGCTATCCGGGCAACCCCACAGGAGCTGTGGCCAACGATGCCTTTTACGAAAGGCTGGTGCAGTTTGCCACAGATCATGACATCATCGTGCTGCATGACAACGCCTACAGCGAACTGGTGTTTGAGGGGGAAACCGGCAAAAGCTTCCTGGCTTATCCCGGCGCCAAAGAGGTGGGCATTGAGCTCAACAGTTTCTCCAAGTCTTATTCCATGGGAGGTGCCAGACTGGCTGTCCTGGCAGGCAATGCCGAACTGGTGCAGGCGTACCGGAAGCTGCTGGATATGACGGATTTCTGTGTATTCCCGGCCATTCAGCAGGCGGGAATCTGTGCCCTGAAGGAGGGACAGGCCTTCACGGAACAGGTGCGTAATGAATATCGGCGTCGCCGCGACTATCTCATCGAAAAAATGAAGGATGCCGGCTGGAACATTGCAGTCCCCAAAGCCACGATGTTTGTCTGGGCGAGGATCCCGGCCTGCTGGTCCAGCGCCCAGGCCTTTACGGATGCCCTGGTGGACCAGGCCGGTGTACTGGTCAATCCAGGATCCAACTTTGGCAAAGAAGGAGAGCGGTATGTCCGCCTTGCCCTGGTCCGCAGTGACGGGGAAGTGCAGGAAGCGGCCAGACGGATCCGGGAAAGCGGACTGCTGGAAACCGGCGACCGGAGTCAGTAACGTCAGATCTTTTTACAAAACGCTGTATCAGTTGGAATCAGGCAAAAATTCTGCCCCCTCCAGTGTGAGGAGGGCTTTTTTGCGTTCCAGACCTCCGGCATAGCCGGTGAGCCGCTGGCACTGTCCCAGGACGCGGTGGCAGGGAACGAGAATGCAGACCGGGTTCTTTCCCACTGCCTGTCCCACAGCCTGGGCAGCCATGCGGTCGATTCCGCGGCGGTCTGCCAGGATCCTGGCAATCTCTCCATAGGTCATGGTCTTTCCTGCCGGAATGGTCTGAAGGATGGCCCATACTTCTTTCTGAAAGGGGGTTCCCTTGAGATTCAGAGGGAAATCCGGCTCAGGACAGCTGCCTGAAAAATACCCGTCAAGCCACTCTGCGGCCCTGGCGGTGATGGGACCGGGCCGGACTGCCGTATCCGATGCCTGTTCGGGAGAAAACCGGACTGCCGTCAGACCGGCTTCATCGGCCTCCAGAATCAGGATTCCCAGAGGCGAGTTGTATAAAACGGATTCAGCGGCGGGGAAATCGGGTGCTGTTTGATACATGTGGATACTCCTTTTCTTTTTTGCTTGCTTTCCTCCGGATAATAACATATTGTTTCCTCAGGTGACAGCGGTTTCAAACAAAATGTTTCCGTCAGATGGAATGATGCAAAAAACAGGAAGCAGCCGGGACAGCCGCTTCCTGTCATGTGCAGTTTGGTCATTCAGACGCGGATGGTTTCCATCCATTTCCGGGAGGCGAACACCCCTGCAGTAATAGCCAGCCGGAGCACCTCTTCCAGCGAAAGAAGGGCATAGACCATTGCCACGGGAAACCCGGCCTGCCCCGCCCAGATGGCCACCGGAACGCCCATTCCCCATGTGCCGGTGATGTCGATGGCAAGCACCCAGGCCGTTTTTCCCCCGCTGCGCAGCACTCCGCCACCCAGAACCATGTTCTGCGTTTTCACAATGGAGAACAGGGCGAAAACCAGAATCAGCTGCTGACACATCTGCCGGACGGATTCATCCACAGAATACAGCCGGACATAAAACGGGGCCCCCAGACAGAGCAGCCCTGCCAGGATCAGGGACCCGAACAGGGAATACCGGATCAGTGACAGGGAATCCTGCCATGCTCCTATCCTGTCCTGTGCTCCCAGCCGCTGCCCAATGAGGATGGCGGCAGCCTGGCTGAACCCGGACAGCAGCCCCATGGTCATGGACTGCAGGGGGACGGTCATGGTCATGGCGGCCGAAGCGCCGGTTCCCATGTGGCCGTACACCATGGAGTAGATGTTTTCACCCAGACTCCAGAGAAATTCGGTAACCACCAGCGGCAGAAGGATCACGATGACGGTTTTCAGTCCGGCAACGGCAGGCATCAGGCCAAACCAGGGCAGGTTCCGGCGGACCAGGCACCAGGTCATGACGGCCATGAGGATCTGTGCAAGCAGAGACGCCAGGGCAGCCCCCTGCACACCCCAGCCAAACCCGAAAATCAGCAGGGCATTCAGGGCTGTGTTGGCCAGTATGCCTGCCCCGCTTGCATACAGGGGCGAGACAGGATGGCCGCAGCAGCGAAGGACCACGGAATACAGGGATGTCACCGTCGAAAACGGGAGTGACCAGGCAAAAATCCGCAGATAGCCGGAAGCCAGGGAAATCACGGTGGCGTCCGGACTGTACCATCCCATGATCGTGCCGGGGAGGATCGTGGATACCGCGAAAAAGAGACCGGAGACAGCCAGCGAGATCAGAAATACCTGGGAGAAGGATTGTTCCAGAGCCCGCCGGTTGGCCTGTCCCTCATACTGGGCTGTCAGGATCCCGGCAGCCGAGGCACACCCGGCAATGACCATGAGCGCCAGGGACAGAAACTTTCCCCCGAATCCGATGGCCGTGATGGCCGTTTCTCCCAGCTGGCCGATCATGACCTGGTCGACCACGGAAAAGGAACTCTGCACCAGCGACTGAAGGGCTACCGGCAGGGCAATGGTCATGACGGTTCTAAAGAATGGTTTTCGCATAGCCGGTACTCCTTCTGACGGTCAGCTCGACATCGATGAGATGGGACGCCGGGTCTTCAAACAGGGAAGCAATGGCGGTTTCTGCCTTGGCTTCCAGGTCCTGGGCAATGGTAGTCAGTGGCGGAACGGCCCAGATCCCGGCCTCAATGCCATCAAATCCTATGACAGAGAGATCTTCGGGAACCCGGATGCCCCGTTCATGGAGAATGCAAAGCAGCTCCATGGCCTGGCGGTCGCTGACACAGAACACAGCTGTCACATGGCTGAAATCATGCTGCCTGAACTGCTCCCGCATGACGGTCCGGTCACCGCTGATCATGAACAGATCGGTCTGCAGACCGGCATCCCGGATTCCCTGGATCCGCTCGAAATCGTCGCAGATCATGTTCGTGGTGGTGCACGTCACCCGGCTGTGGCCCAGGGATTTGAGGTGCTCTCCTGCCAGACGGCCGCCCTTTCGGTCCTGGACCGTGACAGAGGAAAACCCGGCTTCACGAGAAAAGGCATCACAGGCCGCCAGAGGAATCTTCATTTCCTGACGGAGCGAGACGTAATCCGCATCGCAGAAGCCGGACACAACCAGACCAGTCATGTTCCACATGGAGGCAAACTGCGCGGCTTCTTCCCAGGTCCGGGCGGTCTTGACGAGGAGTTCCAGACCATGGCGCACAGCTGCCCGCTGCAGAAAGCTGATGAACCGGGCATTGTACGGATCCTCCAGGGGGTGGCCACTGTATTCCGGATGATCGTTCACCACCAGCCCCACCATGCGGGACGGATTCCTGCCAAGAAGCACTTCTGCGCGCTCTGGCAGATATCCGGATCCTTCCACGGCTTCCAGGACCCGGATCCGGGTGGCCGGTGATACTTTGCTGTCTTTGCCGTTGAGGACATTGGAGACCGTCGCCACAGAGAGGCCAAGGGCGTCCGCAATGTCCCGCAGTCGTATTTTTTCCATGACTTCATGATAAGGAAGTGAAAGAAAGGTGCCAAGCGTTAAATCGTTAACCTGGTTTACCGGATGGGTGGCAGAATGCAGGCAGTCCCGGCGGTGAGCCGGTCAATCTGCACAAAGAAAAATCCGGAGCAGGCTCCGGACAAACTGGTATGTGTACAGGGTCGATGGTCATCACGCAATGATGCTGAAGACCCAGGTCCAGAAGGGCATGGTGAACAGTGACAGCAGCGTACTCACAAACACCATCTTCGAGGCAAACGCCGGATCCCTGTGATACTTGTCTGCCAGCATGACCATGGTGCTGGCTGCAGGCATGGCAGATTCCAGGATGCAGACATTGGCTGCCAGAGCCGGAATGGGCAGAAACCGAAGCAGGAGCAGGACACCCGGCATGATCAGAAGGCGGAAAACGGAATAACCGATGGACAGCCTGTCAAACATGTGACGTACATGCACATCCGAGAGAATGGTGCCGATGACGATCATGACCAGCGCTGTGTTGCAGTTGGCTACTGCATTGAGGGTGCTCTGGACAGCAGCCGGCAGCACAAAACCGCTGTTTTGCGCAATGAGCACAAGAACACCGATATAGACAGCCACGACACACGGATGGAGTGCGGCTTTTTTGAAGGCGTCCTTCCGGCTGGCTGTGTGGGAATACAGTGTGATGCCATAGGACCACATCATGATGCGGACAGGGATCATGAAGACACTCGCGAACAGCAGCCCTTCCTCGCCAAATGCCGCTTCGGCAATGACCATGCCCAGGGTCCCGGCGTTGTTCACCACTGTACCATACTCCAGGTTGGTGCGTATGGCTTCATCCCGGATGCCTTTCCAGACAAATTTGTTGAGCAGGATGCATCCGATCTGAATCAGGACGGACAGCACAAGAACTGCGAACGTGGACACCAGGATTTCATGTGTCATTTCCAGCTGAAAGGACCGGATGATGGCCGCAGGCAGGACCAGGTCCATGACCAGGCTGGACAGGGAAAAACGGGCCTGTTTGTCCACGAGTTTCAGCCGGCCCAGGATCCATCCAATGGCCAGCAGCAGAAATATCTGTATCTGTAAGTTGAGCATTTCCATACAGTCAATGATGAAACCAAATCCTGCAAAATGGTGTCTCAGATGCCCGCGAGGATACAGTCGGATACCAGTCTGTAAACCGGGAAGCGCTGTCTTCTGTCCCGGAAATACAAAAAAGCAGGTTCCGGGGAACCTGCGATGAGGGTTTATGCCTGAGCCGCGGCTGCGGAGTCATCCGCCGGTCTGTTGAGGATTTCCATGAATTCCTCGCCGGTGATAGTCTCCTTTTCGTACAGATACTTCGCCAGCTCATGCAGCTTCATGATGTTGTCGCTCAGGATTTTCGTGGCATCCGTGTAGGCACTGCCAATCAGGGCAACCACTTCCACGTCAATCTTTGCCGCAGTCTCGTCACTGCAGGCCAGGGATGTGTCACCGCCCAGATAGGCGTTGTTCACAGACTCCAGGGCCGTCATGCCGAAGTTCTCTGACATGCCCAGTCTTGTCACCATGGCACGGGCCAGCTTTGTGGCCTGCTCAATGTCATTGGCAGCACCGGAGGTGATGGAATGAAACACCAGTTCCTCCGCCGCCCGGCCGCCTGTATACGTGACAATCCGCTGATAGGCTTCTTCCTTTGTCAGAAGATTCGTTTCCTCGGCTTCCACCTGCATGGTGTAGCCCAGTGCACCCTTGGTCCGGGGAATGATGGTGATCTTGTGCACCGGAGCCGCGTTCTTGGATTTCGCGGCCACCAGGGCATGCCCGATTTCGTGATAGGCCACGATCATGCGTTCCCGGGGAGAAATGACTGCGCCTTTCTTCTGCTCGCCGGCAATTACGATTTCGATGGCTTCCTCCATGTCCCGCTGCGTCACCTGTTTGCGTCCATCCCGGACAGCCAGCAGGGCACCTTCATTGACGATGTTTGCAAGGTCTGCACCGGAGGTACCGGCAGCGGCCCGGGCGATTTCGTTGTAGTCAATGGAAGGAGACGCCTTCACGTTTTTCGCATGGAGCTTCAGGATATCTTCCCGGCCCTTCAGATCCGGCAGTTCCACCGGGATCCGCCGGTCAAACCGGCCGGGTCGTGTCAGGGCAGGATCCAGTGTTTCGGGCCGGTTGGTTGCGGCCAGCAGGACCACGCCTTTGGATCCATCGAAGCCATCCATTTCCGCCAGAAGCTGGTTCAGGGTCTGTTCCCGTTCGTCGTTGCCGGAAATGCCGCCGGCATCCCGCTTTTTGCCCACGGTATCGATCTCGTCAATGAAGACAATGCATGGGGCTTTCTCCCGGGCCTGTTTGAAGAGGTCACGGACTTTTGCCGCACCGCGGCCCACGAACATCTCCACAAACTCCGAACCGGAGATGGCAAAGAAGGGAACACCGGCTTCACCGGCCACCGCCCGGGCCAGCAGCGTCTTGCCGGTTCCCGGAGGACCCACAAGCAAAGCGCCCTTGGGCATCTTTGCACCGATTTCCTGGTACTTTTTCGGGTTTTTCAGGAAGTCCACGATTTCAATCAGATTGTTCTTGGCTTCTTCCTGACCCGCCACGTCGGAGAATTTCGTGTTGGTCTGCTCTCCTTTGTAGACCTTGGCATTGGACTTGCCCAGGCCGTTCATGCCGCCGAACATTCCGCCAAAGCCACCGAATCCGCCACCTTTGTCCTGGTCATCACCGGGTGTGAAGGACATGGAATCCGAAGCCTGCGACATCTTTTTTTGCATCCGCCTGAAGAACCAGTATCCCAGTCCCCACAGCAGCAGCCAGGGCAGGAACAGTGAGAGCATGGAGTACAGGAACGGGGACGTCGTGCTGGGTTTCACGGCGCTGAATTCCACACCGGCTTCCCGCAGGCGATTCACCAGGTCCGGATCGTTGACCGCCTGGGCTGCATAGGTTTTTCCGTCCTCTCCCTTGAGCTCGTAGTAAATGGTGCCGTTGTCGATCTCCGCCTTCGAGACGTCCTTTTCCTCCACTTTGTCCAGGAAGGAAGAGTAGCTCTCCTGTGTGGTCCTGGCTCCCTGCAGCATCGGCCCGATCAGCAGGTTGACGACCAGCAGCACGATCAGCGTGATCAGCCAGTATCTGTACAGAGATTTCTTCTGTTTCGGTTGTCTGTTCATATTCAGTACATCACTTCTTTCTTATGCTTCCGAATAAAAGTCATGCACTCATTATATCTGTTTCTGTCACCCGTACAACGAGAGTGCTGACTATCACTTCATTTCACATAAAGAGAACACGAGAATGCGGCTTATGCCTGGTGCCGACTGCAGGAAGTCCCTGCCGGCACCACAATGCAGACTGCACCAGGGACCGGCGATAACAGCCGTACCACGCAAAAACAGGCAGCCACCTGGATGGCGGACTGCCTGCGGGAGTGTCAGTCACTCGTTGAAATCCATGATGTGGGCAAATTCCCAGTCCTTCTGTTCGTGGCGGACGTATTTGTTCACTTCCTTCTGCACACCGGCAGTGATCGCATGACGCTGACGGGACAGAGCATAGTAAACAGTCAGGATCAGTTCATCCAGATCCTTGGGATCCATCCATTCCAGACTGCTTTCGGGGATGTCGCCGAGCTCCGACCAGATTTTGGCCAGAACAGAGATATAGTTTGCCTGTGTGTCATCTTCCATCAGAGACTCGGCGCGTTTGTCGATCAGTTCCTGAATGTGGGCCCGGATTGCTTCGTGTTTCATGTGTGGCCTTCCTTTCTGTAAACGCTTTCATCTGACTACAGCTTATCCCCAGCGCTGGCAAAACTCAAGCAAAACCCGGCCCGGGTACAGTGGTTGTCCCAGTCTGGTATAATGATGACAGAATTGTGACCCTTTGGAGGAAATGCATATGTCCAAGGACAAGAAAGATAAAAAGAAAAAGAAGAAAAAGGACGGGAAAAAAGGCGGGATGTGCCGGGTGTTTGTCGATTCCGAGAATGTCGGAAATCTGATCCCCTCGACACTGCCGGACAATACCGAAGTATGGTTTTTCCTGTCTGACATCAATGTGTACCGCAAGGTATACGGCCTGCTGGACGATCCCCGCTTTCATGTAGTGGATCTCCTGGAGACAGACAATGAACGGCGCCGGGAGAAAAATGAAATGGACCTGGCCATCATCGCCTTCATTGCGAACATGATCACCGACGGTGTGAAGAAAAAGGACAGATATGTGATACTGTCCTTCGACAAAGGCTATGACAGAGCCATACACCTGCTGTCGGAAGAAAACCCCAGGCTGGACATTTCCCGGGAAACCATGAGCCTTCGCCAGTTTGTGGAGGATACACCCGATCCGCGCAAAGGCGACTTTTTCAAGGGCAGCCTGCCCCGGGATCCCATGCTGCGCCGCAAAGCCGTGACCTGCCAGGATTTCGCAAAATTCCGCGAGACACTGACACCCGCGCAGAGAAAGAGCCTGCGGATCAGCCAGAAAAAGAGTACCGAAAACGGTGCAGCGACCTGGTTCGAATATGACTTCTATGCAGACAAGTACCTGCTGTTTTCCTCCGGCACCCTGGCAGGCACTTATGACTGTCAGGAAGACGGGCAGGCAGATTATGACAGTCTGCTCAGCCGGCCTAAAAAAAAACTCCATCCGGCAAGATCCACACACCGCAGCAGGAGCAGGCGGAAGAAGAAACAGGTTGCGGAACCGAGGCTGCTGGCGTAGATACCGTGCAGCCGGATTCTGTTCAGGCACCCCGGAGCGGGGAAGAGACAGGACAGCAGGCTCCTTTGACCGGAGATGTGCAGCACCATGAGCTGTGGTGCGAAAGCCTGCAGCGGTCCATCCCCATTCATCTCAGACTGCCCGCGGGATACAGGGACAGCCAGGAACGGTATCCGGTCATCTACATGTTCGACGGACACAACCTGTTTCTGGACAGCGAAGCCACCTACGGCAAGTCCTGGAATCTTGATGCCTTCCTGGGCCAGTATGACAAGCCCTTCATCATCGTCGGCCTGGAATGCGACCACAGAGGTAACAGCCGGCTGAACGAATACGCTCCCTGGGACAATCCACGCACCCCCATGGGACCCATCGAAGGAAAGGGAGAACTGCTTTTTGACTGGATCATCCGGGAACTCAAGCCCGTTATAGACCAGAATTACCGGACCTGGCCGCAGCGGGAGGCCACAGCGGTCGCGGGCAGCTCCATGGGCGGACTCATGGCATATTACGGTGTGCTGAAGCACAACGATGTGTTCTCCAAAGCCGCGGCCCTGTCCCCGTCTCTGTTCCTGTACCCCGGTCCGCTGCATGAACTCATCAACAGCGCAGACCTGAATCCCGACACCCGCCTGTACATGTCCATGGGCTCGACGGAACTCCGGCGCAACCGCCGCAGGATCTGGCAGCTGCTGCAGGGGTTCTCCAAGCCGCTGAACCGGAAAGGCATCATGACCCACATCAATTATGTCAAGGGCGGCCGGCATGACGAGGCAAGCTGGGAGAAGGAAAGCCCGGAATGGTTTGACTTCCTCTGGAAGTAGGCACCGCTGCAGCCCGGCGGGTCCGCAGTACTACAAAAAAACGAAACATGAAAAAAGACGGAAGTCCGAACCAGTGTCCCAGGAAGGGAGATCCGGCCCGGGCTTCCGTTTTTGCGCCGCGGCCCTGCAGCCGCTTTCAGTCAGCCTGATCCTGCTGTCAGGACAGGACCCCCGGAATATGGACAGATGCGACAGGATATGAACAGATGCGGCAAAAAACTTCATTTTTCCATATAGCAGGCGATTTCTGCTTCTGTTTCCGGTTCCCGTCCCGATGTTACAGTCAGGGTGCAGAATGAATGCCGAGAGGAGAACTGTATGTCTGAAGTATCATTGAAGAATATCAGGAAAGTCTATCCCAACGGCTTCCAGGCCGTGAAGGACTTCAACCTGGATGTCAAGGATGGCGAATTCGTGATCTTTGTCGGACCTTCCGGCTGCGGAAAGTCCACCACCATGCGTATGATCGCCGGTCTGGAGGACATCACAGAAGGCGACCTGATTATTGACGGCAACCGTGTCAACGACGTGGAACCCAAGGACCGGGACATTGCCATGGTCTTCCAGAACTATGCTCTGTATCCCCACATGACAGTGAAGGAAAACATGGAATTCCCCCTGAAGATCCGCAAGATGCCGCAGGACGAGATCGACAGACGTGTCGCTCAGGCTGCGAAGACTCTGGACCTGGAAAAACTGCTGGACCGCAAGCCCAAGGCCCTGTCCGGCGGCCAGAGACAGCGTGTGGCCATGGGCCGTGCGATCGTCCGCGACCCGAAGGTCCTGCTGCTGGATGAGCCCCTGTCCAACCTGGATGCCAAGCTCCGCGGCCAGATGCGTGTCGAGATCTCCCGTCTGCACGAGCGCCTGGGCGCCACGATGATCTACGTCACCCACGATCAGACCGAAGCCATGACCCTCGGTGACCGGATCGTGGTCATGAGCGACGGCGAAGTGCAGCAGATCGACACTCCGCAGTATCTGTACGATCACCCGGCCAACAAGTTCGTTGCCGGCTTCATCGGTTCCCCCCAGATGAACTTCCTGGACGGGACCGTGACGGAGAAAAACGGAAAAGTGGCTGTCCGTGTCGGAGATACAGACATTGCCATCGACCCGGCCAAGGGCAAGGTCCTGAAAGACGGCGGCTATATGGGCAAAGAAGTGACCATTGGCGTGCGCCCGGAGTATCTGTATGACACACCGGAACACCTGGAGCTGTACAAAGACTCCAAAGCGAAGGCCAAAGTGGCTGTCCGCGAGAACCTGGGTGCAGAGATCTACCTGTACACAGACTTCAACGGAGCACAGCTGACAGCCCGTGTGGATCCGGAATCCAAAACACAGGTGGGCGACGAGGTGGAACTGTCCTTCAACCCCGCCAGGATCCACGTATTCGACATCGAAACCGGCAGAGCCATTGGGTGATCCCGCTCTCCGGCTCTGCACAGTTTCCTGTCAGACGCTTCTGGAATCCGTCAGAAGCGTCTTTTTGTATTCCCTGGGCGACATTTCGTACATTTTCCGGAAAGCCCGCGAGAAATGCAGCTGGTTTTCGTACCCCACGCTGTTGGCGACTTCCCGGATGGACAGCTCCGTGGTCTTCAGCAGATTGGCCGCCTTGATCAGACGGTACTGGATCAGAAACTGCTGCGGGGACTGCCCTGTGGCGCGCTTGAACAGCTTGCCGAAATACCCTCTGTCGATGCCCAGTGTGGCTGCGATGTCTTCAATGGAAAAATCCCGGGTATAGTTCTGCTCAATAAATGTGATTGCCTCCCGGATATAGAAGTCGGCCATCTTTGCGGATTTCCGGGGCTGCCACCGCCTGGTGGATTCCACAAAAGCACTGAAAAACAGAAACAGATGGCCAATGAGATGCAGCGTCGGTTCCTTCATGTGCTGGATCAGGTACAGCATCTCCTGTACCATCAGCTCCCGCTGCTGCGGGGTGTGGGAACGGTATACGGGATCGTCCATGGTCATCTGCGTCCGGTCCAGCGCTTCCTTGACCTGCAGTCCGTCGAATTCGATCCAGCAGTAGGTCCAGGGCTGCCGGGCATCTGCGATGTACGTGGAAATCTGTCCGGGAAAAAGCAGAAATCCCTGTCCGGCGGAAATTTCAAAGGTGTTGGTCAAGTCGTCGGTGCCCGCTGCCATGAGAGTGCCTCTGCCCTCGAGGACATAGTGGAACAGATAGTGATTGCGGGCGGCTGGTCCGAAGATATGACCCGGTTTGCATTTTTCGCGCCCGCATTGATACATATTCAAATCAATGTAATTCTCGTTGCGGAAAATTGAAAACTCGACGTCATTCATCTTAAATCCCCCTCCTTTGTTGAAAAGAATGAAGCAGTTAACCAAAATATATCATTTTTTGACTCAATATCTCGAAAAGCGGTCAAAACACACAATATGATATATCGGCGGATTTCTGGTTCCATTCATTCTTTTCGCGCCATTTTGTACAGTTTTATCAGAAGAAAAAGAAAGGGGACTCAGTCATGAAATGCGCAAAATTGATGACAGCACTGGTATCTGCCTCCTGCCTTCTGGCAGGGTGTGCCTCCGGGCCTGCGGACGACAAAATCCAGATCGAGATCGTGTCTTACAAACCCGAAGCCGCGAAGGTGTTTGAAGAGATCCAGGATCTGTTCAATGAGACTCATGATGACATTCATCTCACCATCAACTCACCCAATGAAGCCATGACCATTCTGAAAACACGGTTTGTCCGGGAAGATTATCCGGACATCGTGGCCATTGGCGGCGACATCAACTACTCCGGATTCCTGGACGCCGGTCTGTTCGAAAACCTCGAAGGGCAGCCGTTCCTGGACAAAGTCAAGGAAGGCTACCGGGAGATCGACAAGCAGCTGGAATTTGTGCCCATGGACGGTGATTATGCTGTTCCCTATGTCGCCAATGCTGCGGGAATCCTGTACAACAGGGAGCTTTTTGAAGAACACGGATGGAAAGTGCCCGAAACCTGGGAGGAATTCACCGATCTGTGCGAGACCATATCCAAAGCCGGTGTCCAGCCCCTGTATGCGGGATACAAAGACACCTGGACCACTCTCGCCCCCTGGAATGCCATGGCGGTGGAACTGGCCGATCCGGACATCTGTCAGCAGGTGAACCGCGGCGAGGCCACGTTCACTGAAGCCTATGACCTCACGGCCCAGAGGATCCGCGACCTGCTTCCCTATATCCAGCCCAACCCCTCTGCCTATGGCTACTCCGATGCAGCCACGGCGTTTGCCAATGAAGAAGCCGCCATGTGGGCCATTGGCAGCTACGCCATTCCCCAGATCCGGTCGGTGAATCCCGACATGGAAATCGGCTCCTTTGTCATGCCGGCAACAGACAAAGCCGAAGACCGGTGGCTGAATTCCGGCATCGACCTGCAGTTCTGTGTCATGGAAGACAGCCCGAACAAGGAAGCCGCCATGGAGGTTATTGACTACCTGTGCCAGGACGAAGTCATGGATCTGTACCTGGCGGACCAGGGCGGCGTGTCGTGCCTGAAGGGAGACTTCGCCATTCCCGAGGAACTGGGGGACATGAAGGAATATATCGAATCCGGAAAAGTCCGGGACTTCCATGACCACTACTACCCCAGCGAAATGGCGGTGGATGCCATGATCCAGACCTATCTGCTGGATACATCCACGGACGCAAAGGAGAAATTCCTGAAAAAATTCGACACAGAGTGGCAGCGCTACAACCGGGACCTGATCCGGCGGCTGCAGGAGGAGAACCAGTGAAACGCAAAATGACACCGCGGGAACGCACCTATGTCAGGATCCTGCTTCCGATCCTGGTGCTGTTCTTTCTGTTCAACACCCTGCCCATGATCCAGGGCTTCATCTACAGCTTCACCAACTACAAAGGCTACGGCTCCTATGACTGGGTAGGCCTGCGCAACTACCTGGACCTCTTCACGGACGAACGTGTGTGGCACAGCTACTTCTTCACCTTCAAGTACGCCATCTGCGGCACGATCCTGGTGAATGTGCTCGCCCTGGCGCTGGCCATCGGCCTGAATGCAAAGATCCGCTTCAAGTCCGCCCTGCGGGGAATCTACTTTATTCCCAATATTCTGGGCGGTCTGATCATCGGCTACATCTTCAGTTTCCTGTTCACCTACATCCTTCCGGCTGTGGGGCAGTATTTCGGCATTTCCTGGCTGCAGAATTCCATCCTGTCCTCCCCGGACACCGCCTGGATCGGTGTGCTGATCGTGGGTGTGTGGCAGGCTGTGGCCATGACCACCATCATCTACATCTCGGGTCTGCAGACCGTGCCGGAAGACGTCTATGAGGCGAGCAAAATCGACGGTGCCGGCAAATGGACGGAATTCCGCAAGGTGACTCTGCCGCTGATCATTCCCTTTGTCTCCACAAACCTGCTTCTGACCACCAAGAACTTCATGATGGTCTTCGACCAGATCATGTCCCTGACCAAAGGCGGCCCGGCACAGTCCACGGAATCCATCTCCTATCTGATTTACCGCAATGGCCTGGATGGCGGACAGTTCGGATTCCAGAGTGCAAACGCCGTGTTCTTCTTCGTGGTGATCGTGGCTCTTTCCGTGATCCAGCTGCGGTCCATGAGCAGCAAGGAGGAACAGCTCTGATGAAAAAGAACAAACTGCTGACATTCATACTGTGCCTGGGCACCCTGACGGTGTTCTTCCCGCTGTACATGGCCATCATCATTGCCTTCAAGCAGCCTTCCGAAATGACCAACAGTGTGGAAGGCGCGCTGTCTCTCCCGAAAACCTGGAGTTTCTCCAACTTTGCGGAAGCCATGCGCGTCACGGATTTCTGGCATTCCCTGGGCAACTCTCTGTTCATCACAGTGGGAACGATCGTTCTGGCGATTCTCGTGTATTCCCTGGCAGGCTATGCCCTGGGCCGGGGCATGAACGGCCGCAAGGGGTTCAAGACCATATACTTCTACATCGTCAGCGGCATGTTTGTGCCCTTCGCCATTCTGATGATGCCCCTGGTCAAGGAGACCGCTCAGATGCACCTGGGCAACCAGTTCGGCGTCATCCTGCTGTACCTGGTGTTCTACATGCCCATGAACGTCATGCTGTATGCGGGGTATATGAAAAACATTCCCATCGTGCTGGAGGAAGCTGCCCAGGTGGATGGACTCACCACGTGGCAGACGTTCTGGAAAATCATTTTCCCCATGATGAAGCCCATGCACGCCACCGTGGCGGTCATGACCGCTCTGGGGACCTGGAATGATGTCATGACCCCTCTGGTCATCATGTCCGGCACAGGACAGAACACCCTGCCCATCGCCCAGCTGAACTTCCAGACGCAGTTCGGCACAAACTACAACCTGGCATTCGCCTCCTATGTCCTGTCGCTGATTCCGATTCTGGTGTTCTACATCGTCTGCCAGAAACAGATCCTCAACGGCGTGGCAAACGGTGCCGTGAAAGGATAAAAACAGACTATGACAAAACAGCGGGACAACAGGGTGATGCTCATCACCTATGCCGACTCTCTCGGAGCAGATCTCAAGGAGCTGAAAACAGCGCTGGATACCTGGTACGACAAAGCCGTCGGCGGTGTCCACATCCTCCCGTTTTTCCCTTCGGGTGCGGACAGAGGATTTTCCCCGAAAACCTATGAGATGGTGGATCCGGCTTTCGGAAGCTTTGCAGATGTGGAAGCCATCGGGAAAGACCGATGGCTGATGTTTGACTTCATGGTGAACCACATCTCCGCCCAGTCGGAGTATTACCGGGATTTTCTGGAAAAAAAGGAAGAGTCCGACTGGAAGGATTTCTTCATCCGGTACTCGAAATTCTGGCCCGG
Source organism: Faecalibaculum rodentium (assembly GCF_001564455.1). Taxonomy (GTDB): domain Bacteria; phylum Bacillota_I; class Bacilli_A; order Erysipelotrichales; family Erysipelotrichaceae; genus Faecalibaculum; species Faecalibaculum rodentium. The sequence goes on along the minus strand of NZ_CP011391.1, from coordinate 2,352,774 downwards.
CGGGGCTCCCACACAGGAGCAGGTGGATGCGATTTACAAGCGCAAGCCCCGGGCGCCGTACATCGAGGCACACTTTGCGGACGGCACCGAAGACAAGGTATGGTGCACGTTCTCCGAAGACCAGATCGACCTGGACGTCTCCAGTCCGAAGGTCCTGGAGTTCATTGACCGGACCCTGGATGACATGGCGGACCACAGTGCATCAGTGATCCGGCTGGATGCCTTTGCCTATGCGGTGAAGAAACCCGGCGGGAGCTGTTTCTTCGAAGCACCGGAGATCTGGCAGCTGCTGGACCGGATCGAGTCCCGGATGCAGGCCCGGGGCGTGGAGATCCTGCCGGAGATCCACGAACACTACACCATTCCTCTGAGTCTCGCAGACCGCGGGTACTGGATTTACGACTTTGCGCTCCCGGTACTCACGCTCCATGCCCTGTATACCGGCAACGGCGAATACCTGGCCAGATGGCTGAAGATGTGCCCGAAGCACCAGTACACCACACTGGATACCCATGATGGGCTGGGTGTGGTGGATGTCCGGGACCTGCTGCCGCAGGAGGAAACGGATCGGGTGCTGGACCTGCTGTATGAAAAAGGGGCGAACCTCAACCGGAAATACAGCTCCGAGGCGTATGGCAACCTGGACATCTACCAGGTCAACACCACGTATTATTCCGCCCTGGGCAACGACGATGCCCGGTATCTCATGGCACGGGCGATTCAGTTCTTTGCCCCGGGGATCCCGCAGGTGTATTACGTCGGGCTGCTCGCGGGGGAAAACGACCTGGAGCTCCTGGAACGGACGCGGAACGGCCGGGACATCAACCGCCACGGCTACAGCCTGGAAGAGATTGAGGAAAACCAGAAACGCCCGGTGGTTCAGGACTTGAAATGGCTCATGGAGCTGCGGAACAGTCATCCGGCGTTTGACCTGGAAGGGGACCTGGATGTCGCATCTGAAGACGGCCACCTGCGTATGCTTCGAAGGTCAGGGGATGAAGCCCTGGAACTGGACTGTGACCTTGTTTCCGGCAGGTTTACAATAGAGGACAAGAAACGGGGGAACAGACTTTGGCCATACAGGTAATTAGAGACCGCATTTTTCAGATAGAAACAGAACACACCTGTTACCAGATCCAGGCAGACCGCCACAACATCCTGTCCCATCTGTGGTATGGACCGAAAACCGGCGGCCAGGTCATGGACTATCTGCAGGATTATCCCGATGTGGGGTTTGCCGGGAGCATTGCGGATGCGGGCAATGACCGCACCTACTCCCTGGACACCAGACTCCAGGAGTATCCCTGCGAAGGCACCGGCGACTACCGGATCAGCGCCGCGGGACTGGAAGACAGCCGGGGGCTGGACCTCCGGTACGAAGGATATGAGATTCTGGAAGGCCGCCCTGTGCTGGAAGGACTTCCGCAGATCCGGGAGGCAGGCAATCCCCTGCAGACACTGGTGCTGCACCTGGCAGACAAGGTCACAGAAGTGACCTGTGACCTGTTCTACGTGGTGGATGAAGAAAACGATGCCATTATCCGCAGCGCGCGGTTTGAAAACCGCTCCGGCCGTCCTGTCTGGCTGGACCGCACCGCCAGCCTGTCACTGGATGTGCACCATGGGGAACCTGTGGGCCTGATCACTTTCACAGGAAAGCACAACAAGGAGCGGCAGTTTACGCGCCGGCGCCTGGAGCAGGGAATCGTCTCGGCCGGATCGACCCGCGGGACATCCAGTCACCAGCAGAATCCCGCTGTCATTCTCACAGGACCCGACACCACGGAAACTGCTGGCTGGGCCGTTGGCGCCATGCTGGTGTATTCCGGCAGCTTCCGGGCGGATGCGGAAATGGACCAGCTGGGGCAGACACGGCTGGTTATGGGCATCAACCCCTATGGATTCCGCTGGAAACTGAATCCGGGAGAATCCTTCCAGACTCCGGAGGCGGTGCTGATCCGCAGTGATGAAGGGCTGGAGGTTCTGTCCCTGCGGTTTCACCGCCTCATTCGCCAGCGGCTGATTCCGCCCAGGTTCCGGAACCGGCCCAGGCCTGTGCTGATCAATACCTGGGAAGCAGCGTATTTCAACTTTGACCGGAAGACCATTCTGGACATTGCCCGCCAGTCGGCTGACATGGACATCGATCTTCTTGTTCTGGACGACGGCTGGTTTGGCAGCCGGAATTCCGACAATGCGGGACTTGGGGACTGGGAGGTCAACGAAAAGAAACTCGAGGGCTCTCTGCAGTCCCTCATTGAGGAAGTCAATGCCGCAGGTCTGGATTTCGGGATCTGGATCGAGCCGGAGATGGTCAATGAAGACAGCAATCTCTACCGCACACATCCGGACTGGGTGCTGAAGGCCCCGGGTCGCGGTCCGGTACGCGGGCGGAATCAGCTGGTGCTGGACATGACCAATCCCGAAGTGGTGGACCACCTGTTCCAGGTGTTTTCGAAGCTGCTGACAGACAATCACATCACCTACGTGAAGTGGGACATGAACCGGTCCCTGGCGGACCGGCACTCCGATCATCTGCCGGAAGACCGGCAGGGGGAGGTCCATCACCGGTACATGCTCGGGGTCTATGACCTGCTCGACCGTCTCACGAAAGCCGTCCCGGACGTCCTCTTCGAGGGCTGCTCCGGCGGCGGCGGACGGTTTGATGCCGGGATGCTGTACTACACCCCGCAGATCTGGTGCAGCGATGACACCGATCCCCACGAACGCACGCTGATTCAGTACGGTACGAGCTTCTTCTATCCCCCGGATACCGTCGGCAGTCATGTATCCGCATCCCCCAACCACCAGACCGGCCGGCGGACATCTCTGGACACACGGGCCGCCGCGGCAATGCCCGGCACCTTCGGCTATGAGCTGGATCCGGAGACACTGGATGACCTGGAGCGGGAGGAAATCCGCGGAATGAACCAGCTGTACCGGGATCTGCAGCCGCTGATTTTCCACGGGAGGTATTACCGTCTTACGAATCCGGGCCAGGGAATGGCCCTCTGGCAAATCGCAGATGACGACCGTGTCCTGGTGCAGGGGCTGGTATACGAAACCGAACCCAACGCCCTGCGGCGGCGGGTCCGCTTACGCGGGCTTGATCCAAAGGCAGTGTACAGAGATGCCGATGGTATGCGCCGGACAGGACAGGCCCTGATGACCGGCGGACTCCTGCTGCCGCTGACCTCCGGCACGGATGCCCCCGTGACCGTGATTCTCGAACGGGAAAAGACGCAGTGATCCGCTGCCGGCTTCCGTGCGCATCTCTGTCTAGATGCCTGCTTTTTCCACCCTTTCATCTGACTCACAAATCTGTATGCAAAAAGAGGAAGCCACTGCTCCCTGTCCCGAAAGAGGCCGGGAAGGAGTGAGGCTTCCTTTTGTTTGTGTTTCAGCAGTGTGGCTGCCTGCAACCATGCAGCCTGCGGGTGCCGCCCAGCATCGGCATGGAACTGACAGGGAATGCTTCCTGCCGGCATCGTCATGAGACGGGCGAAAGAACTCCACGCAGGCCGCTGCCATCATCGGCAGGAAACCGGTCTGCAGTCTGAACCGGAGCTTACCCGAACTTTTCACGGCGTTTCGTGGACTCGATCATGGCTTCCTTCATGCCCTGTCGGTCGCCATTGGCGAGCATATCGCGGAACTGCTGCACGGCCGCGAGAAACTGGTCGGTTTCATCCAGCAGGATCTCCCGGTTGAGCAGGAACAGCTCCGGCCACATGTTTTCGTTGATCCTGGCAATCCGCGTGAGATCCCGGAAGGAGTCCCCGGTGTACTGCACCAGGTGACTGTTTTCGTGGGTGTTCATGAGAGACACCGCAATGACGTGCGTGAGCTGCGACAGAAACCCGATCATGCGGTCGTGGCTCTCGGGATCCAGTTCGGAGATCGTGCCGCACCCCAGTTCCCGGGCCAGACCCTGGACAAAGCGCACGGATTCGTGTGTGTTGCGGTCCGTGGGAATGATCAGGAAATTGGCTCCGTCGAAGATCTTCGGATCGGAGTACCGGATGCCCTGGCTTTCGCGCCCGCACATCGGGTGGATCGACAGCAGCTCGCAATCCGGACGCATCAGATCCTGCAGGGGGCCGGTGATGCCGGTTTTCACGCCGGAGATCTCCAGCACAAGGGTTCCGGGGTTCAGGTGGTGCTGATGATCACGGAGCCAGGGCTCGATTTTCGTCGGGTACAGGCAGAAAATCACCACGTCGCACTGCGGCAGCAGCATAGCGGGATCCTGGCTCCCTTCGTCGATGATGCCATGGTCCTGTGCATACTGCAGGGTATCGGCATCCAGGTCCATGCCATAGACGGTATACCCCAGCTGACGCAGCCGGGCCGCGAAGCTGCCCCCCATCACGCCCAGGCCCACGATGCCGAAGGTGCAGCGGCTGCCCGCCCATTTGGGATGCAGGTTGGGGTGCAGGGCAGGTGTCATTTCGGGTACCGTCATTTCAGGACCTCCGTTTTCAGGACCGCCGTCATGTCCTGAAAGAAATCCGGCCAGGACTTGGTCACGGCTTCTGTTCCTTCAATCACCGAAGGAGAGCCCGCCACCCAGCCAAACACCGCCATGGCCATGACGATGCGGTGGTCGTTGTGTCCGTCGATCGTCACCGGCTGGTCCAGGCGGTACCCGGACCGGCCCTGAATCACGATGGTGTCCTCTGTGCTCGAGATATCCACGCCCCATTTCCGGAGTTCGGCCTCCATGGCGGCGATGCGGTCGCTTTCCTTGATGCGCAGGCGCCCGGCATTGCGGATGACGGATTGCCCGGGAATGAAGGATGCCAGCACACAAAGGGCAGGTCCCAGGTCCGGGCATGGGCCCAGGTCCACATCCAGGGGTTTCAGCCCGGCCATCGGGTGGCGGACGATCAGCGTGTCATTCTCCCAGCGCACATCCACCCCTGCCTGGCGCAGGATGTCTTCGATGACCTTGTCTCCCTGCAGAGAGTGCGGGTTGAGTCCTTCCAGGACCACGGATCCTTTCAGGGCCCCCAGGACGGCGGGAAACGCCGCCTGGGACCAGTCGCCTTCCACCTGCACGTCCCGGGGCAGGTATGACTGCCCGCCGGGAATCACATAGCCGTGATCCGTGGGCTGGTTCACGGTGATCCCGAAGGTCTGCAGAGCGGATACGGTCATGGTGACATAGTCCCGGGATTCATAGGGCGGCAGGACCGCGAGTTCCGTGGTGCCCTGCATGAGGCCGGCTGCAAAGAGCAGACCGGAGATGAACTGCGAGCTTACATTGCCCGGAATCTCGAAGAGACCCGGCTGCAGGGGTCCCTGGACCAGGATCTGTCCGTCTCCCTGGTCAAAGCGCAGTCCCTGTTCGAGAAACAGATTGGCGTAGACCCCCATGGGGCGTTCCATGAGGCGTCCGCGTCCCGTGAACACAGCCGGGGCTGCACTGAGGGCAGCGCAGGGGATCATGAAGCGCAGCGTGCTGCCGGATTCATTACAGTCCAGCGTTGCAGGCTCTGTCCGGCAAACGGGATTGCAGCCTGCAATCTCGAGCACCGGGAAGTCTCCGGTCACACGGGCGCCCAGCGCCTTCAGGCACTGGAGGGTGGCCTGCATGTCTTTGGAGTCCCGGAGTCCGGCGACCCGGCTGGTACCGTCTGCGAGACCCGCACAGATCATGAGCCGGTGGGCCATGGACTTGGAGGGCGGCAGCTGGATGCGGCCCTCCACCCGGCAGGGGGTGATGGTCTGTTTCATGCCTGCTCCTTTCGCGCCTGGTCTGCTGTGGGGCTGATGGCTGTCTCAGAGCGGGCGGCAGCATCGCCGGACTCGTGTTCACGGGCCAGGTTCGTGTCAAACCGGTCCCTGGTATCCATCATCGGCACGCCGGCATCCTGGCCGAGCTTCAGCTGGGCATCCCGCACCATGAGCAGGTCCAGGAGCCCGAAGGCAACGGCGGATTCGATCACGATCCGTGCGCGGTGAATGATGCAGGGATCGTGGCGGCCCGTGATCTGCAGCTTTACGGCTTTTCCTGTCAGGAAATCCACCGAGTCCTGCACCTTGTAGATCGAGGGCGTGGGCTTCACCGCTGTGTGGATGATCACCGGCATGCCGTTGGTGAGTCCGCCGTTGAGTCCGCCATTGCGGTTGGTGGCCGTGATGATGCCCCCAGGGAGAGCGGGGTCGGGAATGATGGGGTCGTTTGCCTGGGAGCCATACAGTCTCGCCAGGGCGAAGCCGTCCCCGAAGGATACCCCCTTGACGGCAGGCACCGAAAACAGCAGGTGGGCCAGTTCGGATTCCACGGAATCAAAGAACGGGTCGCCGATCCCTGCGGGAAGTCCCGTTACCACAGTCTCGAGGACACCGCCGACAGAATCTCCCTGTGATGCCGCTTCTTCGATCAGACTGTGCATATCAGCCGATTTCTGCGGATCCAGGACCCCGAACTCCAGGCTCTGTGCCAGCGCGATGTCCTCATCGAGGTGTGCGAAATCAAAGTCCCGGTCGCGGATCTTGTGCAGCTGTTCAATATGGGAGGCAATCTGAATCCCGTGATTCGCCAGCACCTGCCGGCAGATGGAACCCGCCGCCACAAGCCCGGCCGTGATCCGTCCCGAGAAGTGGCCGCCGCCACGGTAATCCTGGCAGCCGTTGTAGCGGGCGAACGCCGCGAGATCCGCATGACCCGGCCGCAGACGGTACTTCAGCTGGTCGTAATCCGCCGGGCGCTGGACCTTGTTTTCGATCATCAGCGTCACGGCGGTCCCGGCTGTCCGGCCTTCAAACACCCCGGAAAGCACCTGCACCTGATCCGGTTCGTGGCGCTGGGTGGAGATGCGTCCCTTTGCCCGGCGCCGATCCATGTCCTGCTCCAGCCGGTCCATGTCCACCGGCAGTCCCGCAGGCAGGCCGGTCAGTACCGCGCCGATGGCGCGGCCGTGGCTTTCCCCGAAAATCGTGAGCTTCAGCAGCGTTCCGAAGGTGTCACTCATGGGCCGCCTCCGTGTGTTCGCCGGCAGCTGCCTGTTTCCGGGCCTCGATGCGTCGGCGCACCTCATCAAAGGGGACCCGGGACAGCCGGCCTTTTCCGGCTTCTGCCACCGTGACGATGGTGATGTGGGCATCGCCGGTTTTCTTGTCGTGCCGGATGTAGTCCATCAGCACATCGGTTTCCGGTACCGGGATCTCAGGCAGCCCGAGCTTTTGCTTCAGCCCGGCCACTCTTGCCCGCAGGGTGTCGTCCTCCAGCATGAAATCCATGCCTGCCGCCACGCATTCTCCATGCAGCCAGGCATCCAGCCCCCAGGCTCCTTCCATGGCGTGGCCGACGGTGTGCCCGAAGTTCAGCAGCGCCCGACGCCCCTGTTCCTTTTCGTCTTCCTCCACGATCATCCGCTTGAGATCCACACTCCGGGCAATGATTTCATCCACCGGCAAAGGATCCTGCTCGAAGAGATCCACCAGCCCGGGATCCAGGATCAGGCCCATTTTCAGGGCCTCCGCCAGACCTGCGGCAATCTGCCTGTCATCGAGCGTGGAGAGGACATCCGGGTCAATGATCACGGCCTTCGGCTGCCAGAATGCGCCAATGATGTTTTTCAGCGACCCCAGGTCCACGGCTGTCTTCCCGCCGACAGAGGAATCCACCTGGGAGAGTACAGTGGTGGGGATGTTGTAGAAGTCGATGCCCCGCATGTAGACCGCTGCGCAGAATCCCGCCAGGTCTCCGCAGACACCGCCACCGACAGCCACCACGGCGTCTTTGCGCGTCATGCCGGCTTCAGCCATCTGTTCGAGTACCTGCTGCATCGTGGCCAGGTTCTTGGATCCCTCGCCATGGGGAATCGTCACCACGAAGGACCCCGGCAGGGTGTCCTTCACCGTATTCACCCATTTGGCGGGAATCCCGTCATCTGTGACGATGCATGTCCGCCGATGGACGGGAATCCGCTGGCCGGCGGCTGTCAGCGATCCGCGTTCTATATATATAGGGTAGCCATGCCCCGGAAGGTTTACGTTCAGTTTCATGTCATTCACCTCGTGAGAATCATATCATGAGATTTCTGAAAATCTTTTCACTCCCTGAAAAAGTGCGTTATGATAGGGCGAGGAGCGCCGATGAACACCCCGGTTCAGCCGGCGTCGCCGGAAGTCAGGAGGATGCCGATGAACCGCACACAGGACACAGCAGCCCAAAGCTGCGCCAAACCCGGAAAGCCGCTGACGCTGGATGAGGCGCGGACGGAAATCGACCGGATCGACCGACAGCTGGCAGAATTATACCAGCAGCGCATGCAGGCGGTGGAGGCCGTGGCGGACTACAAGAAGGAGTACAATCTTCCGGTGCTGCAGCCCGACCGGGAGAAAGCGATGCTGGAGCGGGAAGCCGGCTATGTTGCTTCTCCATACCGCGAGAGCTGGCTGCGGCTGCTGCGGGAGATCCTGGCCCTGAGCCGGGAACATCAGCAGCGGAAAATCCACCAGGATGTGGTGGCTTACCAGGGCATGCAGGGAGCCTTCTCTCATATGGCGAGCAAAACCCGGTTCCCGGGTGCCCGGCTGCAGAACCATCCCACGTTCGAGGATGTGATCCAGGCTGTGCTGACAGGACAGGCAGACTGCGGGGTGATCCCCTTTGAAAACACCAATTCCGGTCTTGTCGGCGAGGTCCTGGACCTGCTGGCGCAGTATCCGGTCTATATCCGGGAAGTCATCGACCAGCCGGTCGAGCAGTGTCTGCTGGGGACAAAGGATGCCACGCTGAAGGACGTGCAGTGGGTATACTCCAAGGATCAGGCCCTCGCCCAGGCCCGGAGGTTTCTCGAAGAACTCGGGGCCCAGCCAGTGCCTTATCCCAATACGGCCATGGCCGCAAAGTACATCGCGGATGCCGGTGACAAGACCCGTGCCGCGATCGGCGCCCGGGAAAATGCGGAGCTGTATGACCTGAAGGTACTGTCCACACACATCATGGAGAACGCGAACAATACCACGCGCTTCCTGGTGATCGGCCGGGAACCGAACACAGAGGGCAGCCGGTTTTCCATGATCGTGACGGTGAAAAATGAAGTGGGTGCCCTGGGGCGGATCATTGAAACGATTTCCGGAGCCGGCATGGACATGTGTTCCATCCAGTCCCGCCCCCGCAGGCCCTATCCCTTTGAATACTATTTCTATATCGAACTGGCGGACTTTTGCGACCAGGCACAGATCCGGACGCTGCTTGCCGGTCTGGAAGCCGTCTGCGGGCGGATCAAGCCGCTGGGACCCTACAACAGGCAGGAAGCCCCGAAGGATCCGGAAGAAAAGGAGACATGCTGAAGATGACCAATTTTGTAAAAGACAGTGTCAGCCAGACACCCATCGTGGATACGGTGTTTGCGATCGTGAACAAAGCCAAAGAGGCAAAGAAGACATATGGAGAAGATGCCGTGACGGATGCGACCATCGGCTCTCTGTATACCGAAGCCGGCGAACTGGCGGCTCTGGACTGCGTGTTTGACAGCCTGAAGAACCTGGACAACAAGGTCCTGGCTTCCTACGCCGCGGGATTCACCGGCAACCCGGACTTCCGGCAGAAAGTCATCGACTGGGTCCTGGACGGAAACAGCCGCCTGTACAAGGAAGTCATTGCGACACCCGGCGGCACCGGGGCGGTGGCCATGACCATCCAGGAGTGCCTGGATCCGGGCCAGACAGTGGTTCTGCCGGAAATCGCCTGGGGGTCCTACAACCTCATGGCCCAGATGAACAACCTGGAAGTCGCAAAATATTCCCTGTTTGACGACGACCGTTTCAACATGGACTCCTTCCGGGAGGTATGCACAAAAACCATGGAGAAGCAGGACAAGCTGGTGGTGGTGATCAACGATCCCTGCCACAACCCCACAGGCTATTCCATGACCCGCGAAGAGTGGGAGGAAGTCATCGCATTCCTCAACGGGTGCTCAAAGAAGTGCCCTGTGGTCCTGCTCAATGACATTGCCTACATAGATTTTGCCTTTGGCCAGAAAGAGGCAAAGAAGTATTTCTCGGTCTTTGACGACATCTCCGACAATATGGCTGTCGTTGTTGCCTTCTCCCTCTCCAAGTCCATGACCAGCTACGGCATGCGGTGTGGTGCGGCGATCCTCATGGCGAAGAACCCGGAGATCGTGAACCAGCTCAAGACCGTGTTCGAGAAAGACGCCCGCGCCACCTGGAGCAATGTGAACAACGGTGCCATGGCGATGTTTGTGGATGTGCTCGACAACCGCCTGGAGGACTATGATGCCGAGCGGCAGAAGTATGTCGCCCTTCTGAAGGAACGAAGCGAGATCTTCCGGAACGAAGCCGATGCAGCGGGCCTCGCGTACTATCCCTACCGGGAGGGATTCTTTGTGACCCTGTCCATGGACAATGACCTCCGGGACCGGTATCATGAGGCGCTGATGGAGAACAACATTTTCACCGTGAAGGTCAACAAGGGCATCCGCGTGGCAATCTGCTCCATGCCTGTGTCCAAAGTGAAGGGGCTGGCCGGACACATGAAGGAAATCCTGGACGAAGTCCAGGGTGCCTGAGCCGCAGCGGTTTGGCTGTCTGTTCAGCGGCGGAAACAATGGTCAACGAACAGGGCAGTTTGCCCTGTTTCTCATTTTCCGGTCATTTGACTTGGCGCAGTCAAAATCCGCAAAGCCGAAGCATGCCAAATGTGTTAGAATATAAAAAAATGAAAGTGGTTGCAAATCTGCAATGAGGAACAGAACCATGAAAAAGCGTGCGGGGGTATTGTGCCCGTTGTTTTCGGTTCCCGCCAACCAGGGGATCGGAGACCTGGGACAGAAGACAATTCGAATGATTGATGCGGTGGCGGCTGCCGGATTCAGCATCTGGCAGATCCTGCCGCTCAAGATGACCGGGATGACTCATTCTCCCTACCAGACATTGTCCAGCTTTGCGGGCGATCCCATATACATCAACATTGACAGGCTGGCAGAGATGGGACTGCTGACACAGTCATCCATCGTGAACTGCAACAAATTCAAGGACTATGTCAGCTACGACGAAGTCCGGCAGTTCAAGGAGCCCTATTTCCGTCGGGCGTTCCGGAATTTCAAGAAGCGCTATGAAGAGTTCCGGAAAGAGTTCGAGGAATTTGAAGAAGAGGCGTTCTGGCTCAAGGACTGGGCTGTGTACAGCCTGTTCAAGGGGATGTACGATCTCAGGGCCTGGACGGAATGGGAAGAAGAGTACCGGGACTGGCCCCTGGATCCCACGAACATCGAACTGGATGACTACCAGGATGAAATCCTGTATCACAAATTTCTCCAGTGGCTGTTCGACCGCCAGCTGCGCGAAGTGGCTGCCCATGCCAGGGAAAAGGGGCTGGCGCTCATGGGAGATATCCAGTTCTATCCTGCCTACGATTCAGCCGACATCTGGGCCGACCGGGCTCAGTACATGGTGGAGCCCGATGGCAGAATGATCTATGAAGCCGGTCTGGCGCCTGATGAGGAGCACCCCGAGGGCCAGAAGTGGGGGATGCCCACCTACGATTTCGCGAAACAGAAAAAGAACGGGTTCCGGGTCTGGCGCCAGCGTATCGCGTGGATGGCGCGGTATTTTGACATCATCCGCATCGGCCATTTCCGTGCAATGGACACCTACTGGCGGATTCCGGCAGGAAAACCGGCCAGAGACGGCAAGTGGATCCTGGGCCCCCGCGGACCGCTCATGGAAGCCATCCTTGAATCCGCAGACGGCCGTGAGATCGTGGCGGAAGACCTGGGGATGCCAAGACCCGAAGTGGCGGAGCTGCGGGACAGCTACAATGTGCAGGGCATGGATGTCCTCCAGTACCGGATGGATACCAAGGCACTGAAAAAACCGGACAAGCCCAACAGTTTCCTGTACACAGGCAACCACGACAATGCCGCGCTCGAGGAACAGTATTCGGGATTTGACCAGAACAGGCGGATCGGACTGCGCCGGTTCTTCAAGAAACGCGGCTACAACCTCCGGGCTTTCCATGACATGGTCTGCAAATATGTCCTGGATTCAGAGGCCGAAACGGTGATCCTGCCCATTCAGGACATCTGCGGCTACAAAGGGAAAACCAGGGTGAATGTACCGGGGTCCGACGATCCCGATAACTGGACCTGGAAACTGAAGGACTTCAAGACCTTCCCCCAGGACCTGATGAAAATGAAACCATGGATCGAAGAATCCGGGCGGCTGCCAGAGTAAAGGCAGCCGCCTTTTTCGCGGGAAGACAGCAAATGGATGCGGAAACCGGCCGTAACCGCATTCAGCCCCCTGCCCCGGGCACCCGGGGCGGAATTACTGCAGCTGCTCTATATAATGGAGACAGGAAGAGAGAAGCTTCCTGTCAAGGAGGTCGTATCAATGACATCGAATCTTACCGCCGGTACACGCATCGGCTATATCCTCATGGGCATCATTTCCTGCGTTGCAGGTGTCTGGATGTTCCTGTACCCCGGCCTGAACACACCGACCCTGGGCATGGTCCTGGGTGCCATGTTCGTGGGCTACGGCATCGTGGAAATCATTTCTTATTTTTCCTCCGGTGCCTTCCGTTCCATTTTCCGCTACAGCCTGATCATGGGCATTGTCCTGATCGTGCTTGGCATCGTGATGTTCACCAACCTTGTGGGGACGATGAACTTCCTCGGCATTCTCCTGGGAGTTGTCCTGCTGATCGGCGCCGGCCTGCGGATCTGGTTCTCCTTTGAAGCGAAAGCCATTGGCGTGTCCAGCTGGTGGGCCATTCTGATCCTGGGTATCCTGCAGCTTGTCGTTGCCTGCATGTTCCTCTTCAACCCCAGCCAGAGCGGAGAACTGCTTACGGTATACGTCGGAGCGCTGTTCCTTTCCCAGGGCCTGATGGATCTTTCCATTGGCATCTTCGCCGCATAGCCGGCAAAACCACTTCCCATACAACCAGACCTGCCGGACTCTCCGGCGGGTTTTTTGTGCGACGGGCCGATGATGGCCGGGAGGGGCAGGAAAGAAGAGGCAATCGGGATTCGTGAGAGGGGTATTTGCATTAATTGGCAGGAAGAATAAATAAAATGCAAAAAAGTGCATAAATGGGATTGCACTTCTGTGAGGATGTGGTATTATAAGTGAGCCGCAAGTGATTTAGATAAATCAACAGATCGCAACACAGAAAAGAATAAAAAGTTCAAAAAATGTGTTGACAGACTCTTGCGGATGAGTTAAGATATAAGAGTGCTCAGGACAGACAGGCGTCCTTGACAGGACGCCTGCTGACCTGAGAGTATTAACAGGCTTGTGACTTCAGATGAGGTCTCAGGCAAAACAGGAAAGTGACCTGGCTGAGATGCTCCCGCTTCGGGACATCTCAGCGGGGATACGACGCTCTTTGAAAACTGGACAGGAAAAACGAAGTAAATACAAGACGATACAACGTCGATTCTTTGAACCTGAAAAACAATCATGAACACAAGACGCAAAGCGTCTGAGTACAGATCAAATGGAGAGTTTGATCCTGGCTCAGGATGAACGCTGGCGGCATGCCTAATACATGCAAGTCGAACGAGAGACCTTCGGGTCTCTAGTGGCGAACGGGTGAGTAACACGTAGGGAACCTGCCCGCGCACCGGGAATACGCTCTGGAAACGGAGAACAAATCCCGATGTACAGGAAGGAGGCATCTTCTTTCTGTGAAACATCCTTTCGGGGATGGGGCGCGGATGGACCTGCGGTGCATTAGTTGGTTGGCGGGGTAAAGGCCCACCAAGACGATGATGCATAGCCGGCCTGAGAGGGCGGACGGCCACATTGGGACTGAGACACGGCCCAGACTCCTGCGGGAGGCAGCAGTAGGGAATTTTCGTCAATGGGCGCAAGCCTGAACGAGCGATGCCGCGTGAGTGAAGAAGGCCTTCGGGTCGTAAAGCTCTGTTGCGGGGGAAAAAAGGCAGCATCAGGAAATGGGTGCTGACTGATGGTGCCCCGCCAGAAAGTCACGGCTAACTACGTGCCAGCAGCCGCGGTAATACGTAGGTGGCGAGCGTTATCCGGAATGATTGGGCGTAAAGGGTGCGCAGGCGGTCCTGCAAGTCTGGAGTGAAACGCATGAGCTCAACTCATGCATGGCTTTGGAAACTGGAGGACTGGAGAGCAGGAGAGGGCGGTGGAACTCCATGTGTAGCGGTAAAATGCGTAGATATATGGAAGAACACCAGTGGCGAAGGCGGCCGCCTGGCCTGTTGCTGACGCTGAGGCACGAAAGCGTGGGGAGCAAATAGGATTAGATACCCTAGTAGTCCACGCCGTAAACGATGAGGACCAAGTGTTGGGGGTGAAACCTCAGTGCTGAAGTTAACGCAGTGAGTCCTCCGCCTGGGGAGTATGCACGCAAGTGTGAAACTCAAAGGAATTGACGGGGGCCCGCACAAGCGGTGGAGTATGTGGTTTAATTCGAAGCAACGCGAAGAACCTTACCAGGCCTTGACATGGGATGCGAAGATGCAGAGATGCATCGGAGGTCAACATCCACACAGGTGGTGCATGGTTGTCGTCAGCTCGTGTCGTGAGATGTTGGGTCAAGTCCCGCAACGAGCGCAACCCTTGTGGCATGTTGCTAACAGGAAAAGCTGAGGACTCATGCCAGACTGCCGGTGACAAACCGGAGGAAGGCGGGGATGACGTCAAATCATCATGCCCCTTATGGCCTGGGCTACACACGTACTACAATGGCGGCTACAAAGAGCAGCGAGACAGGGATGTCGAGCGAATCTCATAAAAGCCGTCCCAGTTCGGATTGGAGGCTGCAACCCGCCTCCATGAAGTTGGAATCGCTAGTAATCGCGGATCAGCATGCCGCGGTGAATACGTTCCCGGGCCTTGTACACACCGCCCGTCAAACCATGGGAGTCGGTAATGCCCGAAGCCGGTGGCATGACCTCATAAGAGGAGTGAGCCGTCGAAGGCAGGATCGATGACTGGGGTTAAGTCGTAACAAGGTATCCCTACGGGAACGTGGGGATGGATCACCTCCTTTCTAAGGAGAAAGTACAGGGGAAAAGGAAAAGAACAGAGTGGTTCCTGTCCGGTTTTGGAAGAGTGTCTTCCAGGTCGATCTTTGAAAACCGTACAACGATATGAAAGACAACAGAAGGTCTGAAGTAAAGTTGTGGAGAAAACAGAAGAAACTGAGAGAAAGAAAAGAACAGTGAAGAAACAGTTCTGAGAAAATATCTCGAAGAAAGCACGAAAACGTTTGAGAGAATCAGATCAAGCAAGGAAGGGCGCAGGGAGGATGCCTGGCCACACTGTACTGAAGAAGGACGTGCCAAACAGCGAAATGCGACGGTGAGCCGTAAGGAGGCAAAGACCCGTCGGTGTCCGAATGGGGGAACCCGGCAGCCAGAAGGCTGTCATCCCGAAAGGGAGAGGTACCCGGGGAACTGAAACATCTAAGTACCCGGAGGAAAAGAAAACAACAGTGATTCCCCGAGTAGCGGCGAGCGAAAGGGGAGAAAGCCCAAACCGGAGAGATCCGGGGTAGTAGGACCGTCAAAAGAGTGCGAAAGACACAGCAGAATGTACAGGGAAGTACAGCCAGAGAGAGTGAAAGCCTCGTAAGCGAAGTGTGTGACGCATGAGACGGGATCCTGAGTACGGCGGGACACGAGAAATCTTGTCGGAAGCAGGCGGGACCATCCGCCAAGGCAAAATATACAGTGTGAGCGATAGAGAACGAGTACCGTGAGGGAAAGGTGAAAAGAACCGCGGGAGCGGAGTGAAAGAGAACCTGAAACCGTGTGCCTAAAAGAAGTCAGAGCCCGTCAAAGGGTGATGGCGTGCCTTTTGTAGAATGAACCGGCGAGTTGTTCCATGGTGCGAGGTTAAGTCGGAAAGGACGGAGCCGAAGCGAAAGCGAGTCTTAAGAGGGCGGGAAGAGTAGTATGGAGCAGACCCGAAACCGGGTGATCTAGCCATGGGCAGGTTGAAGCAGAAGTGAAATTCTGTGGAGGACCGAACCGACTACCGTTGAAAAGTTAGCGGATGACCTGTGGCTAGGGGAGAAATTCCAATCGAACCCGGAGATAGCTGGTTCTCCCCGAAATAGCTTTAGGGCTAGCGTCGGAGGATGACAGACGGAGGTAGAGCACTGAACGCATGATGGCCCCATCCCGGGGTACTGAATGCGATCAAACTGCGAATGCCGACTGGGAGGAATCCGGCAGTGAGACTGTGGGTGATAAGGTCCATGGTCGAGAGGGAAAGAGCCCAGACCGCCAGCAAAGGTCCCAAAATACTGGCTAAGTGGAAAAGGATGTGGGGACGCACGGACAGCTAGGAGGTTGGCTCAGAAGCAGCCATCCTTGAAAGAGTGCGTAACAGCTCACTAGTCGAGTGGCCCTGCGCCGAAAATGTACCGGGGCTTAAGCCAGGTACCGAAGCTGCGGATGTATATGGAAGTATATGTGGTAGGGGAGCGTTGCATGCAGGAAGAAGTATGACGGAGACGGCATATGGACAGCATGGAAGAGAGAATGCCGGTGTGAGTAGCGAGATGCAGGTGAGAATCCTGCACACCGAAAGCCCAAGGATTCCAGGGGAAGGTTCGTCCGCCCTGGGTAAGTCGGGACCTAACGTGAGGCCGAAAGGCGCAGCGGATGGAAAGCAGGCGGAGATTCCTGCACCCGTATATGGAGCGAAGGAGTGACGGAGAAGGCAGATGCGACCCTCTTACTGGATTGAGGGCCAAGCGAAGCAGGTGGTATCCAGGCAAATCCGGATACGGAAACCAGAGCGTGACGGGTAAGCGAAAGCGGAAGCGAGTAGCGAAGCGCATCGAGTCAGCTTCCAGGAAAAGCTTCTAGTGGAAATGCATATACGGCCCGTACCAAAACCGACACAGGTGGGCGCGCAGAGGATGCGAAGGTGAGCGAGAGAACTGTTGCCAAGGAACTCGGCAAAATGGCCCCGTACGTTCGCAAGAAGGGGCGCTCGAAAGAGCCGCAGTGAAAAGGCCCAAGCGACTGTTTAACTAAAACACAGCTCCCTGCGAAGCCGCAAGGCGAAGTATAGGGGGTGACACCTGCCCGGTGCTGGAAGGTTAAGGCAAGCTGTGAACCGCGAGGTGAAGCAGTGACCCGAAGCCCCAGTGAACGGCGGCCGTAACTATAACGGTCCTAAGGTAGCGAAATTCCTTGTCAGGTAAGTTCTGACCCGCACGAAAGGTGTAACGATTTGGGCGCTGTCTCGGCAGCAGACTCGGTGAAATCTTAGTACCTGTGAAAATGCAGGTTACCCGCAACTAGACGGAAAGACCCCATGGAGCTTTACTGCAGCCTGGTATTGGGTCCTGGACAGCCATGTACAGGATAGGTGGGAGACTTAGAAGCGAGTACGCAAGTATTGGTGGAGTCGCCGGTGGGATACCACTCCTGGATGTATGGGGCCCTAACCCGTGTGCCGAGAGGGACAGGGGAGAGTGCCAGGCGGGCAGTTTGACTGGGGCGGTCGCCTCCCAAAGAGTAACGGAGGCGCCCAAAGGTACGCTCAGGTTGGATGGGAACCAACTGAAGAGTGCAAATGCAGAAGCGTGCCTGACTGCGACAGAGACAACTGGAGCAGGGACGAAAGTCGGGATTAGTGATCCGGCGGTGCCGAATGGAAGGGCCGTCGCTCAACGGATAAAAGCTACCCTGGGGATAACAGGCTGATCTCGCCCAAGAGTTCACATCGACGGCGAGGTTTGGCACCTCGATGTCGGCTCATCGCATCCTGGAGCTGGATTCGGTTCCAAGGGTTGGGCTGTCCGCCCATTAAAGCGGTACGCGAGCTGGGTTCAGAACGTCGTGAGACAGTTCGGTCCCTATCTGTTGTGGGCGTCGGAGATCTGAGGGAAGCTGTCCTCAGTACGAGAGGACCGGGATGGACCTGCCGCTGGTGCACCAGTTATCATGCCAATGGTAGAGCTGGGTAGCCAAGCAGGGAACGGATAAGAGCTGAAAGCATCTAAGCACGAAGCCGGACCCAAGACGAGATCTCCCATTCTGAAAGAGAAGTAAGACCCCTTGAAGACTACGAGGTGGATAGACCAGGGATGGAAGTGCAGAGATGCATGGAGTTGACTGGCACTAATCGGTCGAGGACTTGATCTAAGAAAGAAGCCCGCAGCTTTGCGGAAGACAGGAAACGAAAGACATATCGTGTATGGTTTTCAGGGAGCGACCAAAAGACAGGATTCCACAGAAAGTATTAAGGATTCCGCCGGTTTCTCAGGGAGCCGGTTTTTTTTAGTATCTCTATGTTGTTATCAAAGTGAAAGGAACGGTGGCATTCCCGGCCACCTGGAACTGGATATGAGAGTATATTGTGGCAAACTTACTGTGTTCTTTTTTCCGGCACTGATTCTGATGGGCTGTGCCATTTCCCCGGGAGCAGATTCGGCCGGGATGTATCCCCTGGATGATTTTCCGGAATCTTTCTGTCCAGAAAGCTCAATCGAAAAACTGCACAGACCCGATCCCGGCCGCATGGTCCCGCTGGATGATTTTGAAGAATATTTCGGTTCCTGACTGCATCTTTACAGGTGGCTTTTGTAACTTGCCCGACTGCCAGGATTCGGCATCCGGGTTCTTTTTTCATGATTCTGCACAATTCTGTCACCTGTCATGCTTTTGAATCGTGTTACAGGTGAAGGAACCTTCAAATACAATTCAGACTGCAGCCGGCATAATCAGCAGAACCGGTGCGACAGGGGGAAAGAGAACATGAGACTGCCAGTGGAGTATGTGGTGCCGAAATACCAGACCAACCTGTATCAGGCGGCGTTCGCCATCCTGCAGGATGTTGCAGATGCCCAGGATGCTGTTCAGATGGTATTCATCAAATACCACAGACTGAATCTGGACTACGAAAATGAGGATCATATCCGCAGATGGCTGTTTCGATCGGCACTGAATCAGGCAAAGGATATACGAAGGTCATTCTGGCGGAAAAACCGGACGGAACTGACAGACGGTGTACATCAGACAGCTGCACTGTACCAGGATCCATTGGACAGGCATCTGTTCGAATCCGTCAGCCGCCTCCCCGAGAAATATCGCGTCATGCTGCAGCTGTTTTACTACGAAGAATTCAGTATCCGTGAAATTGCGGAAGTCACCGCCCTGAGCGAAGCAGCGGTGAAAAAGAGACTGTCCCGCGGCCGGGAAATGCTGCGGGAAATGCTGGAAAAGGAGGGATCTGGAGATGTCTGAAAACGAAAAACTCCAAAGAGAACGGGAAACTTATCAGCGTGTATTCTCAAAGATCCAGATTCCGGAACCGGTGGATGTGGAAACAATCATGAAAGAAAACAGAAGGGGGACAGGAATGAATTTCTGGCAGAAACATGCAGCGGCCCTGGGGGCTGCTCTGGTGATTGCCGGGTCCACAGGTGTGGCCTATGCGGCAGATCTGGGCGGGATCCGGACGACAGTGAATGTCTGGCTGCACGGAGAACACACGCAGCTGGATGCAGTGCCCAACGGTACCGGCGGGTATGAGTTCTATGAGACTGGCAGCGATGAATCCATCGGCGGAGGCGGCGGGGTCTGGATCGACGAAAACGGTGTGGAGCATGCAGCCAGTGCCCAGGAAGTGGCGGAAAACCTTGCTTCTCCTGTGGAGGTGCGGGAAGACGGCACTGTCTGGCTGTCGGTGAATGAGCAGACCTGGGATATCACGGACTATGTACAGTCTGGCAAGGCGGAAAACTTCCATGCCGGAAGCAGGTATTTCCGGGTTCTGGTGGAAGGGACCGGCGTTCAGACACAGACCAGTGACAGGCCGGAACCGGGGATCGCGTACATCGAACTGGACTAGACCAGTCAGAGAGAAACTGCTGATAACAGACTGCCCGGAGACCTGTCCGGGCAGTTTTTGTTCCAGATGTCACATGACAGGATGGTGATGTCGGACTTCAGGGCCTGTGCACAGCCAGGCTCCGGGAAGTCAGGGATATGCCCCGGCAAACAGGTGTTTGCAGGGGAGCGGAACCGTGGATGGAATACGGATAGATGACATAACCGTGACAAATATATGAAATAAATGTGAATCATACTGAGTTGATATCTTATATGTTGCGCATAAAATACTTGAATCTATGTTTATGGTTCTATACAATGAGCCGGAACACAAAAGCCGGACTCCTGGAAACCGCTGTATTGTTGTCAGGTCTGCACGGTTTTAGAAAGGAGACACAATGGAAAACAACAGAGATACCATCAGCCGGCGGGCGAAGACCATCCTGGTCCCCATGCTGGCCAAAGCCGGATACAGTGTGACAACGGAAGTGAAGGACGATGACAGAAGCCAGGGCAGAGACCTGGAAACCCGGCTGATCATTCATACAAAAGGGTCCGGGTTTGTAATCCGGTTTGTTGTGACGGCTCTGCTCGGCGCGCCGGCTTCCAAAATCGACAGGGCACTGAAGCGATGTGCGAGGGAATACCTGGAGGACATTGTGCCCTGTCACAAAAACGAAGCCGCCCTGAACAGCCTGGCAGACTATGAGACCATCAGACACCGGATATTCATCCGCCTCCAGGATCCGGATCTGCATCCGGAGTTCAAGGAAGGCTTTCCGGCCAGACTGGTCATGGATTCCCAGATGCTCGCGGTCTACCGCGTGGCGATGAACGAACAGGCTGGCCAGAATCTTGTGTCAGCCGCCATCAGCACTGACACTCTGAAGCTCTGGCAGATTACAGAAGAACAGCTCTGGGAGCAGGCACTGGAGAATCTGAAGAGAGAACAGCCCACATTCATTCATACACTCCATGTGGCGACATCCCCCAACCTCCGTCACCCGCGTCTCAATCTTCTTCTTCGGCCAGGTGTGGGACGGCTGGATCCCGCAGCGACGTATCTGCTGTGTTCCGGTCCTGTGGACAGGGGAAGGGTGGCACTGAACGGAGCCAGGGCTGTTCTGAATGATTCGACACTGGAAAAGATTGGCAGACTGCTGGGGGAAGATTACTTCATTCTTCCGTCTTCCATCCATGAGGTCATGATCACCGGAACCAGTCCGTTTGTTTCACTGGAGAAAGGTGCCCGGGCCATGAAGCTGACAGTGGCAGATGCCAATGCCCATACGGTGAACGAAAAGGACCTGCTGAGTTACAAAGTCTTCCGGTACGACCGGCGGAAAAAAGAGATCGTCCGGGCTGCCTGAACCGGCTTTCGTCAGGATTTCCACTCGGGTTTTCCCAAAGCGGATCGCCAAAGCTCTGTCGGAAGGACAGGCTGCATTCTGTCTATGAGATACAATGAAACAGAACTTTTCTGAAAGGAATGATCTCATGTCGAGCCGATTCAGCCTCTGGCTTCATGCATATACCTATGAACTGGGATGGCGTGCCCTGTCCTCCCTCGTTTTCTGGCCTCTGGCCAGGCGGATGATTCACCAGCTGCCCGGAATGCTGGTTGTGGCTTTGGCAGCTGTCTTCCTGGGGCTCTGGGAGCTGACCGGCCTGTTCACTCTGTTTGCAAAGGGGTATTCTCCGCTTCAGTCCCTCATCCGGGTCCTGAAAGTCTGCGGGACGCTGATGGATCCCCGGTCCTGGAAATGGCCTGGAGCTGCAATGCTCCTGATGCCGCTTCTGTTTGCCGGGACGATCCCCCTGCTCGGACAGGGGCTGCAGTCAGCACTGCTGGGAAACGGTATCCGGGGAATCGGCGCCCTCGTTCTGCTGTATCTGCTGGTTTCGGTGCTCCTGGCGTGGCCGGCGCTTGTCTCGCTGCCCGGACTTGCAGCGTTTCTGGAGAAGGGACGCCCTGATCCTGGCCACCGTCACCTCAATCCGCTGGCTGCGTTCGTGATTGCCCTGGTGCTGGCAGTCCTGGAAACCGCAGTGGCGCTGCTTGTGCGGACAGGCTGCGAAATCCTTTACACAGCTCCGCCTGCCGTCACCGCCGTCAACTGGCTGCTGCTGCCTGCCTGGCAGATCTCTTCCATGGCGCTGCCTGTACTCCTCGGTTCAGGAATGCTGGCTGCCGGGACTCTGGGACTGTCCAGGACCGTGCAGCGTTCGCCTGCCGCAGCTGTCCTGGGTGTTGCAGTATCGATCGTGATCTGCCTGTCTGTGGCATGGCCCGACAGGCCGCTGATGGACCGGGATGCCGGAATCAAACCGGTGGTGGTGGCCCACAGAGGGTATGCCCATGGGGTTACGGAAAACACTCTCGAAAGTTTTCGGGCTGCCCACGAGGCCGGAGCCGGGGTGGCGGAACTGGATGTCTACCAGAGTGCAGATGGCGGCCTGTATGTGAGTCATGATCAGTCACTGGAACGTGTCACCGGCACCGCTCTCGATCTGGAACAGGCGTCGGCGCAGGAAATCAAAGCCCTTCGCACGAAGGATGGACAGGCGGTGCCTGCACTGAAAGACGTGCTGACGTACGCGAAAGAGTCTGACCTTCACCTGGTCATAGAAATCAAGTCCACATCCAGAGCCGTGGATACAGCCCGCAAAACGGCTGAAATGATCCGGGAGACGGGCATGGGAGAGCAGTGCTCCATTGCGGGGTTCCGGCACAGTGTGCTCGCTGCAGCCCGGGAGGTGGATCCGTCCATGGGCACGGAGCTTCTGCTGAATTTCGCCATCAGCGATGTGACGTCACTGGCAGACGTGGACATTTATTCTGTACAGGCGGGAGCCATCACGCCGGAGATGATTGCACAGGTCCACCAGGCAGGAAAGCGGATCTACGCCTGGACAGTGAATGATCCAAGACAGATGGAAGTCCTCCTGGCGATGGGTGTGGACGGACTAACCACAGATGATACGCCAGCGGCTGTGCAGGCGATAGCGGACTGTGAAGAGAGGGTTGGGCAGTAAAGAGGCTGCAGGGCGGGAATGATTTTTCTGTTCCTGCAGCCTTTTCTGCGTCTGAATCGTTGTATAGGTGAAGGACCTTCAAAGACTGCTGATATGAAACTGTCTGTGGAAATGCTGATACCGGAGTATCAGGACAATTTATACAAAGCGGCGCTGGCTGTGCTGCGGGATCCGGCGGACAGCCAGGATGCCGTTCAGCTGACGTTCATCAAATACTGCCAGAGTGACCTGGATTTCAGAGACCGGGAATATATCCGGAAATGGCTGTTCAGGACTGTCCTGAATCAGTCGAAGGATATTCGCCGGGCTTTCTGGCGGCGGTCACGGACGGCTCTGGATGAATCGGTTGCGGCTCCGGAATTCCGGTCACAGATCAGTCAGGAGCTGTATGAAGCCGTGAGCAGTCTGCCGTCAAAATACAGAGTGACGCTGCAGCTGTACTATTATGAGGACTTCTCGATTCGGGAAATCGCGCAGCTGACTGGTCAGAGTGAAACGGCTGTCAAGACCAGACTGTCCAGGGGCCGCGGTTCTGTTTGGCAGCACCGGCGCAGCCTATGCAGCCGATCTTGGAGGAATCTGCACCACCGTGACCCTGTGGCTGGATGGCAAGGCGCAGGAGGCGGAGATGGAGAAAGTGGACGACAGCACCTGGGTCATCCGGGAAAAGGGAACACCGGAGAGCAAGTATACCGTCAAACGCAGCGAAGGCGGGGCCTTCATTGACGAGGAAGGCGTGAACTACAGACTGGATACCCAGGATGTGGCGGATACCCTGGCTGAAAACATCACAAAGGACGAAAAAGGCAGACTCTGGCTTTCTTTCCAGGTTAAAAAAGCCGATGTGACAGACAGCTTCGACGAAAATGACCGGGCCTTCGTTCAGCTGGGTGGCCGGTATTTCGAGCTGAAAAAAACCGCTGACGGATGCGAATGGTCATCTTATGACGATCCGCAGGAAGGCGTTGACTACCAGGATCTGAACTGACTGAAAAAGACAGCTCCATGCCGCACGCAAAAGGCTCCGGCAGACCGGGGTCTTTTTCAGGGAAAGCCGGGGACAGGGGAAAAGACAGGAAAGAACGGCGTTCTTTATGGGACCGAAACCGTTTACATGTATCCTGAAACCCGGCACCTATGCTAGAATGTTGCCATCATTGCTTAAGAAGCAGAAAGGAAATTCTCTTATGAATCGTAAAGTCACACTGCTGTGCACAGCAGCCGCCTGCATGGGCCTGGCTGCCTGCGGCAACGGAGGCGGCAGCAACGCAGAAGCCGGCACTGCCGAAGGCGGAAAGACCATCACCATCGCCAAGGAAAACGACGTTGTTTCCCTGAACTCGATCCTGGCCATTGACCAGAAATCCTTTGACGTGATCGGCATGTTCACCGAAGGCCTCATGACACTGGATGCGGACAACAACATCATTCCCGCCATTGCCGAAAGCTACGAACTGAGTGACGACCAGCTGACCTACACCTTCAAGCTGCGGGATGCAAAATGGAGCAACGGCGAAGCCGTGAAGGCACAGGACTTTGTCTTTGCCTGGAACGAACTGGCACACAATGACGAAGCGGAGTACTCCTACCTCGTGACGGATGACGGTGCCTGCATCAAGAACGGCAACGAAATCGTGTACGACGGCAAGGACGACCTGGACCTGGGCGTGACGGCCAAAGACGACAAGACACTGGTGGTGGAACTCGACAAGAAGAGCCCGCAGTTCCTGTCCCTGATGGTGTTCCCTTCCTTCTATCCCATCAACGAGGAATTCTATAAGGAAAAGGACGACCAGTATGGCCTGGCGGTGGAAAACCTGCTGGCCAACGGACCGTACAAAGTCGTGGAATGGACCAAGGGCAACTCTGTCAAGGTGGCAAAGAACGCCGACTACTGGGATGCAGGCAATGTCAAGGTGGACAACATCATAGTCAACGCGGTTCCTGACTTCTCCACATCTGCACTGGATTTTGAGAACGGAAACACCGACTGGACGCAGCTGAACTCCACGCTGATCGACCGCTACAAGGACAACGAAGCCTTCAAGGAAGAACCCGAGTCCTGCCTGTGGTATCTCCAGTACAACTATGACAACAAGGACCTCGCCAACAAAAACCTGCGCAAGGCCATCAGCACAGTGGTGGACCGCAAGGACCTGGTGGAAAACGTCCTGAAGGATGGCTCCACGGTCCTGACGGGATTTGTGCCGGCCGGCTTCACGACCGGGCCTGACGGCAAGGACTACCGCGAAACCGCAGACTCTCCGGAAGCACTGGCAGGCGACGACGCAGTGAAGGCGGCCCAGGAATATCTGGACAAGGCCCTCAAGGAACTGGGAAAAGATGAAGTGACCCTGACCCTGCTCTGTGACTCCTCCGACCCGGCGAAGCCCGTGGCAGAATACATCCAGGCCTGCACATCGAAACTCAAGGGCCTGAACATCGAACTGCTGCCGCAGGAAAAAGCCAACCGTCTGGCGAAGATGAAAGACCACGATTTTGATATCGTCCTTACGGGCTGGATTCCCGATTTCTCGGATCCCACCGCTTTCCTGGGCCTCATGACAGAAGGCAATGCCTACAACTATGGCAGCTATGTCAGTGAAGCCTATGATGCGAAACTCGCCGAAGCGGCAGACGCTGCAACGCCTGAAGAGCGCTGGACCCTGCTGCAGGAAGCAGAACAGATCCTTCTGGATGACGAAGCCGTGTCCGGCATCTACCAGATGGGCGGCGCCGTGCTCCAGAACCCGAAGGTGACGGGTATCGACCACCACGTATTCGGTGTCTCCAACCTCTACAAAAACGCAGACGTGGCTGAATAGCACCGGACTGCAGGGCATAGACCACAAAGGGCAGCTCCCATACAGGCGGGCTGCCCTTTTCTCTCGCCTCACGATGCACGTGGAACGGACACAGGAGGCCGGATCCGTCGATCTGGACCGCCATTCCGGCCCTTGGGACATGCTGCCGATCATCGGCAGGCAAACCAGATGTGACGCCCGGTGCCGGGTTTGTCTGTTCGCAGGCGTTGTACTGCATCATGCCAGTGCTTAAAATATGGGTATGATCAATACAAAAGAAAATGTTCCAATGAAGAACCATACGACTCTGAAAATCGGGGGACCTGCCCGCCGGTTTTTCGAGCCGGAAACCATAGAAGACATGGCGCAGATCCTGCAGGAGTCCCTGGAGGAAGAAGCCCCGCTGTTCGTGCTTGGAAACGGATCCAATGTGCTGTTTCCGGACGAAGGATACGATGGCTGGATCCTGCACCTGGGACCCAACTGGTCGGGAATCGAGCTGGTGGATGCCTGCAGACTGCGTGTGAAGAGCGGTACGACGAATCAGGAACTGGCACGGTTCACCCGCCTGGCGGGACTGGCGGGGTATGAATTTGCGTCGGGGATCCCGGGAACCGTCGGCGGCGCCATTGTGATGAACGCCGGGGCCTATGACGGAGAGACCGTGGATGTGCTGGAGAGCGTCCGGTGGCTGGACCGCCGGGGCAACCTCCATGTCGCAGCAGGCGAGGAACTGGACATGGGGTACCGGCACTCCCGCTTCAGTGATGAGTTTGGCGTGATCGTGGATGCCGTGTACCGGCTGCGGCCGGGGGATACACGGGCAATCGAGCAGAGAATCGATGAGCTGACACAGAAGCGGTGGAGCAAGCAGCCGATGGAAGCTGCATCGGCGGGCAGCACGTTCAAGCGCCCGGCCGGCAGCTTTGCCTCAAAGCTGATCCACGAAAGCGGCCTGCAGGGACTGCGTGTGGGGGATGCGATGGTGTCCGAAAAACATGCGGGGTTCCTGATCAATGCAGGGGAATCCACGTGCGGGGAGTTCCTGGAACTCGTCAGACAGGTGCAGGAGAAAGTGGAGTCGGATTCCGGTATCCGCCTGGAGCTGGAAATCCGCCGGCCGGATGCTGCGGCAGATGCGGCGCGTGATGCTGTACTGCGCAGGCAGGCAGAGACAGAGATGGAAGAAGGGGAAGAACAGGAGGACTGAGACCGGAATGTCGCAGACAAGGACCGCCATTCAGCAGGCCTTCCTGCAGCTGGCCAGAGAGAATCCCGCGGACAAGATCACGGTGACGGATATCGTCACCCGGGCGGGAATCAACAGAAACAGCTTTTACTATTACTTTGAGGATCTGCCGGGAATGATTGAGATCACCGTGCAGGAGCTTTTCGAGCGGACGATCCTTCAGAATCGTCCGCAGACGTTTCAGGAATGCGTGGATGCCCTGGCGGATATCATGTCGCAGAACCGCTCCGCCTGCATGCATCTGTTCCGTTCACGTTCGCGGATCGACCTGCAGCTGTATTATCACCGGGTGTGCGGTTTTGTGGTCACGACATTCCTGGAGTCCGTGGAGTATCTGGGAAAGTTTCATACCCCCGAGCAGAAGGAAGCCATTGCGCAGTATTACAAGTGTCTGCTGCTGGGGCTGATGACAGAATGGATGGCTGGTGGTATGAGAGGGGATGTGAAGAAAAGCTTCGCTTCCATGCAGAAAGCGGCTGAGGTTCTGTACCGCTGAGGCAGCCGTCTTTCCGGAAACAGGCAGGGTGGCCCTGGACCAGAATCAGGTTACGCTGCCCTTTTTTGCTGTCTGCATGCAGTGAATGCACAGTACAGGACACAAAACCGAAGGGAATTCAGATATTGGTTTTCCTGATGCAGGAAAGGCTTTCTGTCTCGGAATGCCTCTGTCTGCTAAAATAGCTGTATGAATGCAACGGTAAACGAGAGACCGAAAACGTATAAGGCGGCGGTGGACTTTGTCCGGCAGGAGGTGCTCGCAGGTTCCCTGCGACCCGGGGACAAGCTGCCGACAGAAAGAGAGCTGGCGGCGCAGCTGGATATCAGCCGGAATTCTGTGCGGGAAGGCCTGCGGGTCCTGGAGAACCTCGGGGTCCTTTCCTCGACACAGGGTTCCGGGAACTACATTGCACTGAATTTCGACGACACCATCAGCGAGGCGCTGTCCTTTCTGTACTATCTGCGGGGAATGCAGGAGTCGGATGTGACTGAGTTCCGCTGGATGATTGAACGGGAAGCCCTGGAGCTGTCTGTGCAGCGGATCACCTCCGGGCAGAAGAAAAGGCTTTGGCAGGAGCTGGAGCGGCTGGAATCTGCAAAGTCGGAGGAGGAACGGATCCGCAGTGACAAGGAACTTCACAAAGTGATTGTGCAGGCGAGTGCCAATGATTTCCTCATTGCCAGCTACCAGGCACTGACGGCGTTCATGGACCGGTATATTTCCACCATGCGACAGCGGATCATCCGTGGCATGATGGGCAACAACAAGCTGGAGGAAAGTCATCGGCTGCTGGTGGAGGGGCTGATCGAAGGGAATCTGGTCAAGGCGCAGCAGGGGCTGGAAAACCACTTCGGCTACATCGAGCAGTACCGCCATCTGTAGCACTTTTCCGCATCTTTCCGGCTTGAGAGAAAACACAGAAGAAAAAAGCCAGGGTCCGTGTCCTGAATCAGAGACGGGATCCTGGCTTTTGCATGTTTTCGGCAGGCAGATCGCCGGGGCAGAATGCAGAAAGGCGCGGGAGACGGGAATTCAGCGGAGGCCACCTGACTTTGCAATGGATGTTCTCTCCTGTTTCACAGGACCCGGTTTGTGACCGGATCACCCTGATGGCTTCTTCAAAAGAGGGGATTCCCGGACCGGGCAGGGAGAGTCTGCCTGAGGAATGACTGACAGGAAAACAGTAAGTAACCGCTTACTGTAAGCGGTTAAATCTCTTGATTCGCGGGGGAGGGGACGGTATGGTGAAGGTGTAAATTGGTAGGACCAATATAAAGGGCCTGTCAGAAACAACACATCGAACCCATGTCAGACAGGATGATTCCTGCGCAGAACCGGAAAGGAGGACATTATGAATATTCTGGTCTGCATCAAGCAAGTTCCCGCCTCCAGCAAAGTGGAAGTCGATCCCGTAACCGGTGTCATCAGACGCGACGGTGCCTCCTGCAAAATGAACCCTTATGATCTCTATGCCCTGGAGACGGCTTTCCGGATCCGGGAAAAAACCGGCGGTACGATCCATGTCATTTCCATGGGCCCCGGACAGGCGCAGCAGGTGATCCGCGAAGCATTCGCCATGGGTGCGGATTCCGGCACGCTGATCTCCGACCGCAGCTTCGGCGGTGCGGATGTGCTGGCTACCAGCTATACGCTGGCCCAGGGCATCAAGGCAGCAGGGGACTTTGACCTGATTCTCTGCGGCAAGCAGACCACCGACGGTGACACGGCTCAGGTGGGGTCCGAGATCGCCGAATGGCTGGGGATTCCCAGCGTGGCGAATGTGAAAGAGATCCGGGATGTCACGGACAGGGATCTGGTGATTTCCATGGACCTGCCGGACGAAATCGAAATCGCCCGCATCAAGACTCCCTGCCTGCTGGCGGTGGACAAGGACATTTTCATGCCCCGGCTGCCAAGCTATGTCCGGAAAAAGGCATCGAAGCACCGGGAAATCCAGGTCCTGACACTGCAGGACATGGAGGACAGGGATGCCTCTCATTACGGACTGAACGGCTCGCCCACACAGGTGGTCCGGATCTTCCCGCCGGATGTAAACGACAAGAAGGAAACCTGGACCGAACCTGGCAACATTATGGCTGCGCATCTTGCGGACAAGCTCACAGAGCTGAAATTCATCTGATGCTGTGACATTGCCATCATTTTGAACGAGTGAAAGAAAGACAGGAATACGACCTATGCCAGAACTGATTCTGCATCCTGAACATATCGAAGATCCGCAGGTGCTTGTGGATCTGTGTCCCTTCGGCGCCATGGAACTGGACAGCCAGGGAAATCTTTCCATCAGCCCCGCCTGCAAAATGTGCCGTTTGTGTGTCCGCAAGGGACCGAAG
This sequence comes from Faecalibaculum rodentium, assembly GCF_001564455.1. Taxonomy (GTDB): domain Bacteria; phylum Bacillota_I; class Bacilli_A; order Erysipelotrichales; family Erysipelotrichaceae; genus Faecalibaculum; species Faecalibaculum rodentium. The sequence goes on along the minus strand of NZ_CP011391.1, from coordinate 2,323,012 downwards.
GGGGCCGTGGAATTCCGGGAAGACGCGGTAAAGAAGCCGGCGGTGGACAAATCGGCGTGGAAGGGAATCGCCGTGTATGTCGACCATGTGGACGGCAACATTCACCCGGTGACCTATGAGCTCATCGGCAAGGCCCGGGAAATGGCCGAAGTGATCCACCAGCCCGTGTATGCCCTGTTTCTGGGGCACAACATCGACAGGCAGGCGCATGAGCTGCTGCATTACGGGGCTGACCAGGTGATCGTGTACGATGAGCCGGAACTGGCCAGGTTTGCGATCGAACCCTATACTTCGGCGTTCGAGGATTTCATCCACAGTTATCAGCCGGGTTCGATTCTGGTGGGTGCCACAACCGTGGGCCGGCAGCTGGCTCCCCGGGTGGCTGCAAGAATGCATACCGGTCTCACAGCTGACTGCACGATCCTGGAAATGGATGAATCGACAGATCTCTCCCAGATCCGGCCGGCTTTCGGCGGCAACATCATGGCGCATATCAAGACGCCGAACAACCGGCCGCAGATGGCCACGGTGCGCTACAAGATCATGAATGCGCCGGAGCGGATGCCTGGGGAAACCGGCGAAATCGTGAACCGGCACATGCCTTCCGGCAAGCTCGTCAGCCGGGTGGAGGTGCTGGATATCGTGGAGAAACCCAAAGAGGAATCCATTGAAAATGCCGATGTCCTGGTAGTGGCCGGACGCGGGGTGAAGAAGCCGGAGGACCTGCAGATGCTGCAGGAGCTGGCGGATTTGCTGGACGGGCAGCTGGCCTGCACCAGGCCTCTGGTGGAAGACGGGATCATGGATGCGAAAACCCAGATCGGGCTCTCGGGACGCACGGTCCGGCCGAAGCTGATCATTACCTGCGGGGTATCCGGCGCTGTGCAGTTCACAGCGGGAATGAACCATTCGGATCAGATTTTTGCCATCAACACGGATCCCGAGGCACCGATTTTCAAGACCGCCAACTACTGTCTGGTGGGAGACCTTTATGAGGTGGTGCCGGAACTCATTCAAAGGATCGAGGCAAGGAAAGGAGCCGCACATGTCTGAGAGCAGCTACAAGCGACTGGATCACGGGGATATCGAGGCGATCCGCGCAATCATTGGCGATGACACCCGGCTGCTGTACGGGGTGGACCTGCCGGAGGACTACAGCCACGACGAACTGGGCGGTGTGGCTTCGTATCCCGATATCGTGGTGCGGGTGAAGACCGCACAGGAAGTCTCGAGGGTCATGAAGTATGCCTGGGACAACAACATTCCGGTGACGCCGCGCGGTGCCGGAACCGGGCTGGTGGGGTCTTCTGTGGCGATGGAACACGGCATCATGCTGGATACCACGCTGATGGACTCCATCCTGGAGCTGGATGAGGAAAACCTGACACTGACCGTGGAGCCCGGGGTCCTGCTGATGGACCTGGCGGCGTTTGTGGAGGATCACGGATTCTTCTATCCTCCCGATCCTGGCGAAAAATCTGCGACAATCGGCGGGAACATTTCCACGAACGCCGGCGGCATGCGCGCGGTGAAGTACGGCGTGACGCGGGACTTTGTCCGGGGGCTGGAGGTTGTGCTGCCGGATGGCCGGATCGTGGAGTTCGGGGGCAAGGTCGTGAAGAACTCCTCGGGGTATGACCTGAAGGATCTCATGATCGGGTCGGAAGGCACGCTGGGTGTGATCACGAAGGCGATCCTGAAGCTGCTGCCGAAGCCGGAGAAGACACTGTCGCTGCTGGTGCCGTTTGGGACCCTGCAGCAGGCAATCGATACCGTGCCGGTGATCGTGAAGTCCCGTCACATCCCGACGGCGATCGAGTTCATGGAACGGCAGGTCATCGTGGATGCCGAGGAGTATCTCGGGAAGCCGTTCCCGGACAAGAGCGCCGATGCCTATCTGCTGCTGAAGTTTGACGGCAGCAGTCAGGAGGAAGTGGATGCGGCGTATGAAGCCGTGGCGGATCTCTGTCTGGAGCAGGGGGCGCTGGATGTGCTGATTTCCGATACGGAGGAGCGCGAGGAATCCATCTGGAAGGCAAGAGGCGCGTTCCTGGAGGCCATCAAGGGGTCCACGACGCTGATGGATGAAGTGGACATGGTGGTGCCGCGGAACTGTGTAAATGACATGGTCGCATATTTCGATGAAGTCCAGGCTGCGGCAGGTCTGCGGATCAAGAGCTTCGGCCATGCGGGGGACGGGAACCTGCATGCCTATCTGCTGAAGGACGATTTGTCGGATGAGGAATGGAAGCGCCGGCTCGATGTGGCGATGGAACTTGTGTACAAGAAGGCGCGGGAACTCCATGGACAGGTGTCGGGAGAGCACGGGATCGGGTTTGCGAAGAAGCCGTATCTGAAGGAAGCGCTGCCGGAGGCCGATCTGGAGCTGATGAACGGCATCAAGGCAGTGTTCGATCCGAAGAACCTGCTCAATCCCCACAAGATCGCACAGGCATAACGACGTGCAGGCTACCCGGATCCTTTCAGGATTTGCGTGGCCTGCATGTCGTTTCAAGATGGAGGACTGTGTTCAAGGGAACAGACCCGGCTGGCTTGCAAGTGCGGTGTGCAGTTGAGCAGCAGAGGCGGTTTCGGGGTGTCTGCGGATTTCTGAATCGGACACTTGCCGGCACAGGAGGAATCGGATAAGGAAAGCCGCCACATCACCAGGGTGTGGTTTGCGGCGTCCTGACCCATCGCGAACGCTCTTTATCCAGACAAAAAATCCGGGTGCCTCATCACAGGCAGCCCGGATTTTTTGAACGGTTCATGCAACTCTATACTGCCGGAACCTGGAGCCGGCCGACAAATTCCTCTGGAATTTGCCGGACCGGCCGCAGGTTCCTAGTCTCCGCCGAGCTTGCTGGCGGTAAACCAGCCCAGGCCGAAGGTGACCACACCGATGAGCAGCTGCATCCAGCTGAAGCCGGCCCAGTCGGTGTTCAGCAGGATCGCCACGGGACTGGCCACGATCAGGCCAATGATCGCCCAGTACGTCTGAGCCGGCCAGCGGTCCATCACCCATTCGATGAGCTTCGCCACCGCGAAGATCCCCACCACGATTCCCAGGCCGCAGGGAATGAGGGCGCCGCACGCCGGCAGGAGTTTTCCCATGTCGAAGTGGATGAGACCGGACACAAACTGATTGATCAGGTGCAGGATCGGCTCATAGTAGCCCAGGAGCATGAGCATCATGCTGCCCGAGACCCCGGGGATCACCATCGTCGCCGCGGCAATGATTCCCACCAGAAACAGCAGGATCACGTTCATTGGCGTGATGGCCACACTGGCCTGGGCTCCGCTGTTTTCGCCCAGGAGCGCCATGCCGACCACCAGGGCGAAGAAGAGCAGGAAGCAGACCGCCATGCTCGTGTTGAAGCCCTTGTGACGGACTTTGTTCAGGATGAACGGCAGGCTCCCGGCAATCAGGCCGCAGAACCCGAGGTTGGTCGGGACCGGCCACGTGCCCAGGAGGTATTCGAAGAGCTTTGCCAGCAGCACCAGCGCCAGTCCGGCCCCGATGAAGATCGGCAGCAGGAACCGGACAGATTTTTTCCAGTCCCGGAACAGGTGGGTGATGGATTCGATGAGCCGGTCATACAGCCCCATGGACACCAGCATGGTTCCGCCGGATACACCTGGAATGATGTTGGCGATGCCCACCACCACGCCCTGGAGGATTCGTTTCAGCATTCTTGTATTGTTCTCCTTATTTCGTTTGTACCCCGGGATTATATCAGATGGCTTCCGGACTCTGGCAGCGAAATACGAATTGGAACGAAATTCAGGTCTTTCTATTGACGATGTTTGGAAAAACGTAATAATAGGATTTGCGTTATAAAATTTGGAGTTTAGCACTGCTAAACTCGCGGCTGGCGGGTCCCCACCGCTGCCGCGCACCGGAAAGGAGTCGATATGGAAATCGGAAACCGTCTGCGGCAGCGAAGACAGGCCATGGGACTGACCCTGGAAGAGCTTGCCAGCCGCAGCGAACTCACCAAGGGATTCCTGTCCCAGGTGGAGCGGGACCTCACCTCCCCGAGCATTTCCACCCTCGAGGACATCCTGGAAGCCCTGGGAACCAGCCTGCCGGAGTTTTTCTCCCGGCAGCAGGAACAGACACAGATCGTGTTCACCGCACCGGACTGGTTCACCGATGAGCAGGAAGGCTACACCATCGACTGGGTGATCCCCAATGCCCAGAAAAACGACATGGAGCCCATCCGGCTGACCCTGAAACCCGGCGGGATGTATGAAATGGCAGCCCACGAAGGGCAGGAATTCGGCTATGTCCTGCAGGGATGCGCCCGGCTGGACCTGGATGACAGTCAGCTCGAGCTGACACGCGGCAGTGCCTTTTATCTGGATGGCGCCGCCCGTCATGCCCTGACAAACCCCGGGGGATCCAAAGCCGTGATCCTGTGGGTCACCACCCCACCGGCGTTCTAGCCGCGGAAAGCTGCCTGCCCGGGCAGCCCAGGCCGGCCGCCTGCGCCGGCGGCATACGAAGGAGAGAGTATGGAAAACGACAAGAACAAGCTGATTCAGTTCCGGCACATCGTCAAGAACTTCGACGACCAGCAGGTGCTGAAGGGAATTGACCTGGATATATATGAAAACGAGTTCGTCACCCTGCTGGGGCCCTCCGGCTGCGGAAAGACGACCCTGCTCCGGATCCTGGGCGGATTCATTGACCCGGATGACGGAGAGGTGATCTTCGATGGCAAGGACATCGCCAAACTGCCCCCATACAAGCGGGAACTGAACACAGTGTTCCAGAAATATGCCCTGTTTCCCCACCTGAATGTGTATGAAAACATCGCCTTCGGCCTGCGCCTGCAGAAAATGAGTGAAGACGTCATTGAGCAGAAGGTGAAGAAGATGCTCAAGCTCATCGGGCTCGAGGGCTATGAAAACAAGGACGTTACCCTGATGTCCGGCGGCCAGCAGCAGCGTGTGGCGATTGCCCGGGCCCTGGTCAACGAGCCTTCGGTCCTGCTTCTGGATGAACCCCTGGGCGCCCTGGACCTGAAACTGCGCAAGGAAATGCAGTATGAGCTCAAGCGCATCCAGCAGGAAGTGGGCATCACGTTCATTTTCGTCACCCATGACCAGGAAGAAGCCCTGACGATGTCGGACAAGATCGTGGTCATGAAGGAAGGCGAGATCATGCAGGTGGGCACGCCAACGGACATCTACAACGAACCGGCCAACGCCTATGTCGCCAACTTCGTCGGCGAAAGCAACCTGATCCCCGGCCGCATGATCGAGGACCGGCTGGTGCGCTTCAACGACACGGACTTTGACTGCGTCGACGCCGGGTTCCGCCCCAATGAACCGGTGGATGTGGTGATCCGCCCGGAGGACATTGACATCGTGACGCCGGAGGCCGGCAAGCTCCAGGGAACCGTGGAGTCCGTCCTCTTCAAAGGCGTCCACTATGAAGTCATGGTGGAGACCGTGCCCGGTACGCACATCACCGTGAACATGCACGTGAACCGCAATGAAGCCAACGAGAAACAGGAGGGAGATCTGCGGATTTCCGCCAACAACTTCTACCTGGACCTGGAGGACATGAAGGACTGGGACGACAGCGATCTCATTGCCCGTGCGGATGCCCAGGCCTGGAACGCCGCAACGGACGAACTGCTTCCCATTGAACGGGTGCAGACAGACCTGAAAAACGAACTGGGGGAATACTCCGTCACTTTCCATACCGTGGATGGCCTGTCCATCACCCGGAAGATCTGGGTCATTGACCAGAAAGTCGTGGAAAACAAAAAAGTCAATGAAGCGGTGTCCGCCTTCAACTTCTTCAAGACACCCGACGAGATCCAGGAATCGATCGCCCTGGATACGGACCTGAAGACGTGGGCCAACGCCCAGGCCTGGAAACTGGATGACGAAAACGAATCCGTCGGCCTGTCCGTGGAATACGACTTCGATCCGGAGAACATCCGGGAAGGCATTTATCCCGTGACGTTCTGGACCACCGGCCGGGAATTCAAGATCCACACCACGGACTTCGTCAAGGAAGGAAAGAAGGTCGGCCTGACCTTCGAACCGGAGGACATCCACGTCATGGAAAAAATGGGGTTCAGTGAATGAAACGGTTCCGTCAGCTCGTCGTGCCGTACCTGGTGTGGAGCTTCGTCATGCTGCTTCTGCCGATGCTGCTCATCGCCTTTTATTCCTTCATCCAGGCGGGCAACTCCATCGTGCATTTCCAGCTCACCCTCTCCAACTACACGCGGTTTTTCACCGACAAAGACTTCCTCATCATCCTCTGGCGGTCCCTGGCCATTGCCCTGAAGACCACCGTGATCTGCCTGATCCTGGGATATCCCATTGCCTATGTGATTTCCCGCAGTCCGGAAAAAGTGCAGTCCCGTCTGATCCTGGCCATCACATTGCCGATGTGGATCAACATGCTGGTCCGCACCTACGCCTGGATCGGTCTGCTGTCGGCCGGCGGTCCAGTGGAATGGATCCTGGATCTGCTGCACATTCCTCACGGTGATCTGCTCTACACGGAAACCGCCGTGCTCATTGGCATGGTCTACAACTTTCTGCCCTTCATGATCCTGCAGATCCAGACCTCCCTGGCGAAAATGGACCGCAGCCTGCTGGAAGCCGCGAGCGATCTCGGTGCCAATGGCTGGCAGGCATTCCTGAAAGTCACCCTGCCGCTGTCCCTGCCGGGTGTTGTCTCGGGCATCACCCTGGTGTTTCTGCCGGCAGTCTCGGCGTTCTTCATCCCCAAGCTGCTCGGCGGCGGGCAGTACTTCCTGATTGGCAACGTCATTGAGAACCAGTTCATCACCGTCGGTGAATGGAACTTCGGTTCGGCGATCTCCATGATCATGGCCGTGATCATGATGCTGCTCATGATGCTCGTGCGCAGGCTTGATGCCAGAGGAGGAAAGCGATGAAATCCCCCGAACAGAACAGAGCTGCGGCGAACAGAAACGGTGGACGCACCCGGATCCCCGCCAATATCCTGATGGCGCTCACCCTGCTGTTTTTCTATCTGCCCATTGTGTTCATGGTGGTGTTCTCCTTCAACAGCTCCAAGTCGCTGACCAGCTTCACGGGTTTCTCCCTGCGCTGGTACGAGACCATGCTCAAGAGCCACGGCATGATGGAGTCCCTGTATGTGACCATCATTGTCGCCCTCGTGGCCACTGCGATTTCCACGATGGTGGGCACGATCACCGCCATTGGCATGTCCTATTCCCGGAAACTCGTCCGGCAGTACATCACCCAGGTCAATGACCTGCCCATGATGAACCCCGAAATCGTGACCGCCATTGGCCTCATGCTGCTGTTCATCACCTTCAACGTGGAACGCGGCTTCGTGACCCTGTTGCTGGCGCACATTGCCTTCTGCATTCCCTATGTGATGCTGTCCGTGACCCCCCGCCTGCGCCAGCTGGATCCCAACCTGGCGGATGCAGCCATGGACCTTGGTGCCACGCCCTGGCAGACCCTGACGAAAGTCATCGTCCCCCAGATCTGGCCGGCAATCGTATCCGGTGCACTGGTGGCCTTCACGATGAGCTTCGATGATTTCATCATTTCCTACTTCACCACCGGCCAGGGTGTCAAAAACCTGTCCATCATGGTTTACACCATGAGCAAGCGCGTGAATCCTTCCATCAACGCCATCTCCACCCTGGTGGTGCTGTTCATCACCCTGGGTGTGGTGCTGATGAATGTCGTACCCTGGCTCCGGGAAAAACTCCACAGAAACAACCCCGCATCCCTGGAAGGCGAGTTCCGGAAACATCCGCGGAAATGGCCCTGGACCCTGCTGGCTGCAGCGGTGGTCATTGCTGCAGTGTTCGGACTGCGCGGCGGACTCGTGAGCGACAAGCCCTTTGCCGGCCAGACTCTGCACATTTATCTCCCGGGTGAATATGTCGGGGAGAACTACATCAGCGGTTTCGAGGAGCTGACCGGAGCCACGGTCGTGGCGGACAACTTCGACTCCAATGAACAGATGTACATCAAAGTTGCCAACGGCGATTCCTATGATGTGCTGATTCCGTCGGATTACATGATCGAACGCCTGATCCAGGAAGACCGCCTGCAGAAACTCGACAAAACAAAGCTGGAAACCGCGATGTCCCTGCTGGTGGATGAGACCCTGAACCTCAACTATGATCCGGGGAATGAATACAGCGTGCCGTATTTCTGGGGTACAGTGGGCATTGTGTACGACAAGACAAAGGTCAGCGAACAGGACCTGGAGAAAGAAGGATTCAACATCTTCCTGGACCCGAAGTACAAAGGCCAGATCTATCTCTATGATTCCGAACGCGACAGCTTCATGATGGCGCTCAAAGCCCTCGGCTATTCGATGAATACGAAGGACGAAAACCAGATCAATGAAGCCTACAACTGGCTGCTGGAGTGTGTCCGGACCATGGATCCGGAAATCGTGACGGATGAAATCATTGACAACATGGCACAGAGCCGCAAGGCGCTGGGTCTGATCTACTCCGGCGATGCGGCGTATGTCATGTCGGAAAACGAAAACATGGGCTACTACCTCCCGAAGGAAGGCAGCAACCTGTGGTGTGACGCGATGGTGATTCCGAAGAACGCCAGGAACGTGGAACTGGCCACGGCGTTCATCGAATACACATGCCAGTATGAAGCGGCGTACGACAACTCCAGTTATGTGGGGTATACCTCACCGAACCAGGAGGTCATGGATGAACTCGCCGAATCGGACTTCGCGGGAATCAATGCCTATATCCCGAGAACCGGATACGGGAAAGACGAAGTGTTCGAATTCGACGAGAATGTCCGGAAAATCATTGCGGATCAGTTTGCACGGGTGAAAATTGCGGCTTCCAACGCCGGATGACACCCGCTTTGTCCGCAAATGCGAAAAAGCCCCGGCCAGGGGCTTTTATTCTGCGCCGGACTGTAAGGGCCAGGCGAGGCCCCAACCGGAAAAGAGATGCATCTGGCACAAAGCCTGTAATAACTTACATGAAACAAAGCGGTTATGACTTTCAGGCACAGCCGGATGGACTATACTGTGTAAGGGAGAGATTGGATTATGCTTGCAGACAAACGGTATGAACGAATCGTGGAGATCACGGAAGAACAGGGGTTTGTGAAAACCCGGGAACTGGCGGACATGCTCCGGGTATCGGAAACCACGATCCGCCGGGACGTGGAGGAACTGGATGTCCGTCACCGGCTGATTCGCGTTCATGGAGGAGCCAAGAGCCTGACGAAGGCAAACCTGACCACAAGCCAGGATGAGAAACTCATGCGGGAGCGCGTCACAGTGCATGCGGGAGAAAAAGAAATGATTGCCCGTCGGGCTGCGGATATGGTCCAGGATGGCGACTGCATTTTCCTCGACGGCGGCACCACGATCCTGCCCCTGGTCCCTCTTCTGAAGGACAAACACATTACCATCGTGACGCATTCTTCCCTCGTGGTGGAAGAATTTCAGGAAGGAAACGCCCGGCTGTTCGTGCTCCCGGGTGACTACGATGTGTATTACAGCATGTTCACCGGACCGGTGACGACCCACGTCCTGTCCAGGTTTCATTTCAACAGCTGCTTTATCGGCTGCCTGGGGGTGAATCCCAGGGAAGGCACTGTGCTGGCCTCCGAAACCATGACCCCTGCCGTGAAGCGCAAAGCCATGGAGCAGTCCAGCCGTGCGGTTCTGATGGCAGACAGCTCGAAAATGGACATCCGCGCTTTCTACACCATGGCAGATCTCGCGGAGTTTGATTTCGTGATCACAGACCCGGGGGTTCGGGAATACCTCAGCGATGATGAGATTCCGGAAAACTTTATTCTCAGCGATTCCATGAAATAAGGACAGACAGCAGGATATTCTGACAGACCGGCCGAAACCCGGTCTTTCTTTTGGTTCCATGCCGATGAGGAGGGGCAGGAAAGGAGAGGCAATCGGGATTCGTGAGAGGGGTATTTGCATTAATTGGTGGTAACCGAAAATAAAATACAAAAAAGTGCAGAAAAGGGATTGCACTTCTGTGATGGTGTGGTATTATAAGTGAGCCGCAAGTGATTTGGATAAATCAACAAGTCATAACACATAAAAGAATAAAAAGTTTAAAAAATGTGTTGACAGACTCTTGCGGATGAGTTAAGATATAAGAGTGCTGAGGGGCACAGCCGGGCTTGACAGCCGGACCGCTCATTCAGTATCTTTGAAAAGCTTGTGACTTCAGCAGAAGCCGCAGGCGATGGAGGCATCTGTCATGGGTGCTGACGCTCTTTGAAAACCGGACAGGAAAAACGAAGTAAATACAAGACGATACAACGTCGATTCTTTGAACCTGAAAAACAATCATGAACACAAGACGCAAAGCGTCTGAGTACAGATCAAATGGAGAGTTTGATCCTGGCTCAGGATGAACGCTGGCGGCATGCCTAATACATGCAAGTCGAACGAGAGACCTTCGGGTCTCTAGTGGCGAACGGGTGAGTAACACGTAGGGAACCTGCCCGCGCACCGGGAATACGCTCTGGAAACGGAGAACAAATCCCGATGTACAGGAAGGAGGCATCTTCTTTCTGTGAAACATCCTTTCGGGGATGGGGCGCGGATGGACCTGCGGTGCATTAGTTGGTTGGCGGGGTAAAGGCCCACCAAGACGATGATGCATAGCCGGCCTGAGAGGGCGGACGGCCACATTGGGACTGAGACACGGCCCAGACTCCTGCGGGAGGCAGCAGTAGGGAATTTTCGTCAATGGGCGCAAGCCTGAACGAGCGATGCCGCGTGAGTGAAGAAGGCCTTCGGGTCGTAAAGCTCTGTTGCGGGGGAAAAAAGGCAGCATCAGGAAATGGGTGCTGACTGATGGTGCCCCGCCAGAAAGTCACGGCTAACTACGTGCCAGCAGCCGCGGTAATACGTAGGTGGCGAGCGTTATCCGGAATGATTGGGCGTAAAGGGTGCGCAGGCGGTCCTGCAAGTCTGGAGTGAAACGCATGAGCTCAACTCATGCATGGCTTTGGAAACTGGAGGACTGGAGAGCAGGAGAGGGCGGTGGAACTCCATGTGTAGCGGTAAAATGCGTAGATATATGGAAGAACACCAGTGGCGAAGGCGGCCGCCTGGCCTGTTGCTGACGCTGAGGCACGAAAGCGTGGGGAGCAAATAGGATTAGATACCCTAGTAGTCCACGCCGTAAACGATGAGGACCAAGTGTTGGGGGTGAAACCTCAGTGCTGAAGTTAACGCAGTGAGTCCTCCGCCTGGGGAGTATGCACGCAAGTGTGAAACTCAAAGGAATTGACGGGGGCCCGCACAAGCGGTGGAGTATGTGGTTTAATTCGAAGCAACGCGAAGAACCTTACCAGGCCTTGACATGGGATGCGAAGATGCAGAGATGCATCGGAGGTCAACATCCACACAGGTGGTGCATGGTTGTCGTCAGCTCGTGTCGTGAGATGTTGGGTCAAGTCCCGCAACGAGCGCAACCCTTGTGGCATGTTGCTAACAGGAAAAGCTGAGGACTCATGCCAGACTGCCGGTGACAAACCGGAGGAAGGCGGGGATGACGTCAAATCATCATGCCCCTTATGGCCTGGGCTACACACGTACTACAATGGCGGCTACAAAGAGCAGCGAGACAGGGATGTCGAGCGAATCTCATAAAAGCCGTCCCAGTTCGGATTGGAGGCTGCAACCCGCCTCCATGAAGTTGGAATCGCTAGTAATCGCGGATCAGCATGCCGCGGTGAATACGTTCCCGGGCCTTGTACACACCGCCCGTCAAACCATGGGAGTCGGTAATGCCCGAAGCCGGTGGCATGACCTCATTAGAGGAGTGAGCCGTCGAAGGCAGGATCGATGACTGGGGTTAAGTCGTAACAAGGTATCCCTACGGGAACGTGGGGATGGATCACCTCCTTTCTAAGGAGAAAGTACAGGGGAAAAGGAAAAAGAGCAGAGTGGTTCCTGTCCGGTTTTGGAAGAGTGTCTTCCAGGGTCGATCTTTGAAAACCGTACAACGATATGAAAGACAACAGAAGGTCTGAAGTAAAGTTGTGGAGAAATAGAAAGAAACTGAGAGAAAGAAAAGAACAGAGAAGAAACAGTTCTGAGAAAAATATCTCGAAGAAAGCACGAAAAACGTTTGAGAGAATCAGATCAAGCAAGGAAGGGCGCAGGGAGGATGCCTGGCCACACTGTACTGAAGAAGGACGTGCCAAACAGCGAAATGCGACGGTGAGCCGTAAGGAGGCAAAGACCCGTCGGTGTCCGAATGGGGGAACCCGGCAGCCAGAAGGCTGTCATCCCGAAAGGGAGAGGTACCCGGGGAACTGAAACATCTAAGTACCCGGAGGAAAAGAAAACAACAGTGATTCCCCGAGTAGCGGCGAGCGAAAGGGGAGAAAGCCCAAACCGGAGAGATCCGGGGTAGTAGGACCGTCATAAGAGTGCGAAAGACACAGCAGAATGTACAGGGAAGTACAGCCAGAGAGAGTGAAAGCCTCGTAAGCGAAGTGTTAGACGCATGAGACGGTATCCTGAGTACGGCGGGACACGAGAAATCTTGTCGGAAGCAGGCGGGACCATCCGCCAAGGCAAAATATGCAGTGTGAGCGATAGAGAACGAGTACCGTGAGGGAAAGGTGAAAAGAACCGCGGGAGCGGAGTGAAAGAGAACCTGAAACCGTGTGCCTAAAAGAAGTCAGAGCCCGTCAAAGGGTGATGGCGTGCCTTTTGTAGAATGAACCGGCGAGTTGTTCCATGGTGCGAGGTTAAGTCGGAAAGGACGGAGCCGAAGCGAAAGCGAGTCTTAAGAGGGCGGTAAGAGTAGTATGGAGCAGACCCGAAACCGGGTGATCTAGCCATGGGCAGGTTGAAGCAGAAGTGAAATTCTGTGGAGGACCGAACCGACTACCGTTGAAAAGTTAGCGGATGACCTGTGGCTAGGGGAGAAATTCCAATCGAACCCGGAGATAGCTGGTTCTCCCCGAAATAGCTTTAGGGCTAGCGTCGGAGGATGACAGACGGAGGTAGAGCACTGAACGCATGATGGCCCCATCCCGGGGTACTGAATGCGATCAAACTGCGAATGCCGACTGGGAGGAATCCGGCAGTGAGACTGTGGGTGATAAGGTCCATGGTCGAGAGGGAAAGAGCCCAGACCGCCAGCAAAGGTCCCAAAATACTGGCTAAGTGGAAAAGGATGTGGGGACGCACGGACAGCTAGGAGGTTGGCTCAGAAGCAGCCATCCTTGAAAGAGTGCGTAACAGCTCACTAGTCGAGTGGCCCTGCGCCGAAAATGTACCGGGGCTTAAGCCAGGTACCGAAGCTGCGGATGTATATGGAAGTATATGTGGTAGGGGAGCGTTGCATGCAGGAAGAAGTATGACGGAGACGGCATATGGACAGCATGGAAGAGAGAATGCCGGTGTGAGTAGCGAGATGCAGGTGAGAATCCTGCACACCGAAAGCCCAAGGATTCCAGGGGAAGGTTCGTCCGCCCTGGGTAAGTCGGGACCTAACGTGAGGCCGAAAGGCGCAGCGGATGGAAAGCAGGCGGAGATTCCTGCACCCGTATATGGAGCGAAGGAGTGACGGAGAAGGCAGATGCGACCCTCTTACTGGATTGAGGGCCAAGCGAAGCAGGTGGTATCCAGGCAAATCCGGATACGGAAACCAGAGCGTGACGGGTAAGCGAAAGCGGAAGCGAGTAGCGAAGCGCATCGAGTCAGCTTCCAGGAAAAGCTTCTAGTGGAAATGCATATACGGCCCGTACCAAAACCGACACAGGTGGGCGCGCAGAGGATGCGAAGGTGAGCGAGAGAACTGTTGCCAAGGAACTCGGCAAAATGGCCCCGTACGTTCGCAAGAAGGGGCGCTCGAAAGAGCCGCAGTGAAAAGGCCCAAGCGACTGTTTAACTAAAACACAGCTCCCTGCGAAGCCGCAAGGCGAAGTATAGGGGGTGACACCTGCCCGGTGCTGGAAGGTTAAGGCAAGCTGTGAACCGCGAGGTGAAGCAGTGACCCGAAGCCCCAGTGAACGGCGGCCGTAACTATAACGGTCCTAAGGTAGCGAAATTCCTTGTCAGGTAAGTTCTGACCCGCACGAAAGGTGTAACGATTTGGGCGCTGTCTCGGCAGCAGACTCGGTGAAATCTTAGTACCTGTGAAAATGCAGGTTACCCGCAACTAGACGGAAAGACCCCATGGAGCTTTACTGCAGCCTGGTATTGGGTCCTGGACAGCCATGTACAGGATAGGTGGGAGACAAAGAAGCGAGTACGCAAGTATTGGTGGAGTCGCCGGTGGGATACCACTCCTGGATGTATGGGGCCCTAACCCGTGTGCCGAGAGGGACAGGGGAGAGTGCCAGGCGGGCAGTTTGACTGGGGCGGTCGCCTCCCAAAGAGTAACGGAGGCGCCCAAAGGTACGCTCAGGTTGGATGGGAACCAACTGAAGAGTGCAAATGCAGAAGCGTGCCTGACTGCGACAGAGACAACTGGAGCAGGGACGAAAGTCGGGATTAGTGATCCGGCGGTGCCGAATGGAAGGGCCGTCGCTCAACGGATAAAAGCTACCCTGGGGATAACAGGCTGATCTCGCCCAAGAGTTCACATCGACGGCGAGGTTTGGCACCTCGATGTCGGCTCATCGCATCCTGGAGCTGGATTCGGTTCCAAGGGTTGGGCTGTCCGCCCATTAAAGCGGTACGCGAGCTGGGTTCAGAACGTCGTGAGACAGTTCGGTCCCTATCTGTTGTGGGCGTCGGAGATCTGAGGGAAGCTGTCCTCAGTACGAGAGGACCGGGATGGACCTGCCGCTGGTGCACCAGTTATCATGCCAATGGTACAGCTGGGTAGCCAAGCAGGGAACGGATAAGAGCTGAAAGCATCTAAGCACGAAGCCGGACCCAAGACGAGATCTCCCATTCTAAAAGAGAAGTAAGACCCCTTGAAGACTACGAGGTGGATAGACCAGGGATGGAAGTGCAGAGATGCATGGAGTTGACTGGCACTAATCGGTCGAGGACTTGATCTAAAGAAGAAGCCCGCAGCTTTGCGGAAAGACAGGAAACGAAAGACATATCATGTACGGTTTTCAGGGAGTGACCTGGAAGAGATGATTCCGGAAGATGTGGTCATCACAGTGCTGAGGAAATACCTGTTCCCATCCCGAACACAGAAGTCAAGCTCAGAGACGGTGACGATAGCCGAAAGGCAAAAATAACAAATGGCCACACAGACAGCCGGCATCCGAAAGGGTACCGGTTTTCCTTATAGGTGGATCTATTTAACAGAAGCGTTTACAGAGGTTTTAGCCAACTGTTGGAAACCTTCCAGAAGTAGAATGCAACTTTCCCAAATCAATAGGGGTTGTAACAGTAAGGCCGGTTTTACGGTCTGTAGGCTGATTACAGCCCCTTTTTCTTGTTATAAACGGAAAAAATGGAATATCCAAAGATTTGTGAGGTCGAATCAAGCCTCCAAATTTAATCAGTAAAACTGAAAAGGAGTTGTTCCTGTCCTATCCAGCCTGTGAGGTGGAAGGTCAGAACAACTCCTTTTATCTTGAGGCCTTTTCGGTCACAATACACTGTATAGAAAGAAAAAGAGACAGTGCAATCTAGTTTCGACCCTACTTTGCTCTGTCCCACCGTTAGGCAACCTTTACGTTACAGATAATCACATGGGTTTTCAAGAAGTTTGTGTCCCCGAAAGACAAACGCCTGAATCAGATACGATCACTTTCCGATATCTCAAGTCAGGAGATGCTGCAGAGGATCTATGACCTGCTTTTCCAGGCCTTCTGCTCCAGTGAAAAGCTCTTCGTCTGCCCTTTTTGCGGTCATGATCTTCACTGTCATGGTAGTGTCCCCCGCACCATTAAGCTGCCTTGTGATACTTTCACCATCTCAATAAGACGCGTCCGTTGCCCACACTGCCGCCACGTCCACCGGGTCCTTCCCGACATTTTCATACCCTATTATCTGTTTTCCACCGAAGATGCCTCCATGGCCCTGAAAAAGTCTGCTGCAGGGGAGCCGCTGCGCCTGGCGGATTTCTCTCCAGATACTGAATCCTCATCCCTGTACCGATTCGTACTGGATTTTCGTCGTCGGTTCCCGGAATTCCCATCATCCGGTTTCAGGAGCTTCTTTTCTCTTGTTCCAAAGTTCATTCAGCGATTGCAGTACGAAACCAATGGCAATTCTGATACATCTGTATCCAATGGAGCCCAGTGGGGAAAGACCATGGTCTTTCCAACCTTCCTCTCATCG
Source organism: Faecalibaculum rodentium (assembly GCF_001564455.1). Classification (GTDB taxonomy): domain Bacteria; phylum Bacillota_I; class Bacilli_A; order Erysipelotrichales; family Erysipelotrichaceae; genus Faecalibaculum; species Faecalibaculum rodentium. The sequence continues at coordinate 2,306,733 of NZ_CP011391.1, read as the reverse complement.
GAACCTGTTCCGCCTTCCGCCATACTGTCATCGAGGTGATGAATGATGGCTGTAAAAGTCAAAAATTCCCTGGAAAATACAGCTCTTGAACTGTTCGGTCTTGATGCTTCCAGGGTCCAGAACATATCGACCTCCCCTGGCATCGGTCAGATGCTTGTGGAGGTCACTTTGGTTCCTGCGTTTCCTGAATGCCCCCGATGCGGTGGTCATAACATCGTCGTTTTCAACTACACTCCCCGTGTGATAAACCATGATGTCCTTACAGACCGCAAATGCACTCTCATCTACAACGCCAGGCGTTACAAATGCAAAGACTGCCACCGCACCTATGGAGAAGACAATCCCTTCGCCATGAAAAGACAGCGGATCTCCATATTGACAGGAAAAGCAATCATCGAAGATCTCAGGTCTCCAAATGAAACTTTTGCTTCTGTAGGAGAGCGTCATCACGTTTCAGCTACGACAGTGATGAAGATATTCGACATGTGTGTAAGTTACCCTGTGCCGGTGAAACTATGCAGGGTGATGCAGATCGACGAAACATATTCCTTCAAATCTGATGATTCAAAGTATGTATGCATGCTCCTGGACTACGATGCCCAGTCCCCGGTGGATGTGCTCCCTTCCAGGAAAAAGGAGTATCTGGCAGCTTATTTCCGAAAGTTTCCCAGAAGCGAGAGAGACAGAGTGGAGTACATCTCGTCCGATATGTACAGGCCCTACAGGGAGATAGCTGCGACTTTCTTTCCCAAAGCGATATTCGCCGTGGACAGGTTCCATGTGGTCCAGGAATATACGAAGAGCCTGAACAGAGTGAGGATCCGTGTGATGAAAGGAACTCGAAAAGGGTCTCCGGAATACTATCTGCTCAAGCATCAGAGTGAACTTCTGGGGATCAGGCCTGATGCCTGACCTTAGAATAATTTACGGACAGTCCATTTAGAGATTCTAAGAATACCGGTATCTATGTCATAGAACTACAATCACTATGAAAGAGGAAAATCTATGGCAAAGAAACGTAAAACATTTACAGATGAATTCAAGCAGGATGCGGTTCAATTTTTGACTAACCATCCAGAAATGACCGTTATAGAATGTGCTGAAACACTTGGTGTAGGCCGCAGCACCCTGGAAAGATGGAGGGCAGATTTCAACCGATCCGGTCTTTCAGCTGTGACAGCTCATAATAATGACAAGGAAGAAAAAGACCTTCTCAAAGAAAATGTCAGGCTTCAACGAGAACTCAGGGACTCACAGGAGGCTTTGAAGATTCTAAAAAAAGCCATAAGCATTCTGGGAAACTGAAGCAGGTCGAATACGAACTTGTTGCCGAGGATCATAAAGCTGGAATCCAATTCTCGGTATCCAGGGTGCTTCATAAACTTGGTCTTTCAAGATCTGGCTATTACGACTATTTAAAGCGGAAACCCAGCCACCAGGAAAAGCGCAGGCATGATGTGAAAAAGGCCATCCTTCAGATTTATGAAGACAGCCACGAAAACTACGGAGCGCCAAAAATCGCTAAAATCCTGAACTCAGGAGGGATCTCCATTACAGAAAGGACCGTTGGTGTTTATATGCGTCAAATGGGGATCCGAGCACAGTGGGTCAAGCCTCATACACAAACCACAATACGAAGTGATTTCAGTGGAAATCTGAAGAATCTTCTGGATAGAAACTTCTCTCCGGCTCACCCAAACTGCGTATGGTGCACAGATATCACCTATATCCACACAAAGCTGGACGGATTCGTTTACCTTGCCTGCATCATGGATCTGTATTCCAGAAGGATCATTTCCTGGAAGCTTACAAAAACGCTGGACACAGGTCCAATTCTGAAATCGATCGAAGAAGCCAGAAAACGCCGGCCGTCCCAGGAACCGATAATGATTCATACGGACCGAGGAATCCACTATACCTGTGATCTGTACAGAAAACTGACCAGAGGAATGATTCGCAGTTATTCAGCAAAAGGAGTTCCGTATGACAACGCCTGTATTGAATCATTCCACTCCCTGATCAAGAGGGAATGGCTGAGCAGGTTCGATATACAGAACTACAGGCATGCATACCGACTGGTGAGTCAGTATATAGATGACTGGTACAACCCTGAACGGATACACAGCCACTGTGGATATATGTCCCCAGCAGAATATGAAGTAATGTTCCAAAGGACCAGCACTGACTGAGAAAGAATTCTGGAGCGCCCTTTACAGTGGGCTATCCCCTGGTAGACTGATGAGCCTTCAGCCAAGAACTGTCAGATATTGACTCTTTGGATGAAGGCAAGAGAAAGGGGTCCAGGGGATAGTGGGCCCCACTGTCAAGGGAGGAAGCGGAGGAAATCTTTCGTAGAATTGGCAGTATCTGCCGACTCTCTAAAATCAGTGTCCGTTTTCTTGACATAGGACCAGCCTGGTACAGGGACAGGACAGGAAAGAAGATGATGATATTTGATCCGGCAGCACCCAGATCTTATGTCAGCGGACTGAAGAGGCAGATGAACAGATATGAACTGCGTGAGGCACTGCTGGATACGAGCCCGGACCTGAGGAAGGCGTATCACTTCCGGAACCGGCTGTCGGAGTATTACAGAAAAGAAAACCTGAGTACTGCAGAGGAGGAGCTCAGATCTCTGATCAGAGATCTAGACAGTACAGGTGTGGAGGAACTGCAGAGTTTCGCTGACACCCTGCGCAACTGGTTCAGGGAAATCATCAATTCGTTCCATATCGTCAAGCAGGAATATGTGGTCGATCCGAAGACCGGGAATGTAAGGCTGAAAGAACATCGCCTGACCAGCTCGATGATAGAGAACAGAAACAAGATCATCAAGATGATCAAACACAATGCGAATGGATATACGAACTGGGAACGGTTCAGGAATAGAGTACTGTTTGTGCTTTCCAGGGGTCCTGAAGATGGGCATCCAGACAGACAGGATAAAGCTGTCAACAGTAGAGAGAACAGCAGCAAATAGGCTGTAAATGAAAATGAGGTCCGGACTCCTCATCCAACTGTATTGGATGTGAGAGTCCAAACCTCACAAAACTTTAGAGCGCCAAAAAATGTCTGGAGATTCCATTGGTATTCTCCAGACATTTCTTTTTGGCCATTATAAAAACAACTTGGGGGATAACTTTCAAAAAAAGCCTGTTTTTCCTCGTCAGTTTAGCTTGCCTATAAGGTTGTTTGCCCTCTGTTTAAGCCAGAACAGATGATATTTATAAAGATTCAGACCCAGACAGTTCAGAAGAAATTCCATCTTGACACCTTTCAATCCTCTTCGCCTGAATCTGGTCATTCCCCGGTCTTGCTTCAGGATCCCGAACGCTCCCTCCACCTGTATTGACCGCTGCCTGCAGAGTCCCTTTCCTTCTTCGCATCCCAGGTTTTCATCTACTTTTCCCTGCAGCTCTTCCATCACCACATTCTTTCCGACTCTCCTGTACTTGCCATATCGGTAGCACTTTGCCCGGTTCCCACATCCTTCACAGTGACCTTTTTCCGCATACATCTGACTGATATGAAGATTTCCGCCACGGGTCCTTGATATATTGTCCCCTTCATACTGATCCAGGACCCTTCCTTCCGGACAGATCAGAAACCCTTCTTCTGTTTGCTTCCAGTTGAGCACATTGTAGATCCTCTTCTGGAATCTTCGGTCCTTCTTCTTCCCAAAGTTTCCGTATTTCTGTACCAGTTCTATCCCGTTTTTCAGGTTGTACAGGTAATTGTCAAGACTTCCATATCCCGCATCCGCTACGGGTCTGCAAGGATATTTCCCTGTATAGTCATGATAACGGTCCATGAAAGCCTGCCAGGTGAGGGTGTCTCCCGGATTCTGGAATATATCCGCATTCACGATCAATCCGTCACTGACTGCGATCTGGCAGTTGTAGCACGGTCTGGTGACTCCGCTTTGGTTGTAATAATCCCATTTGGTGGCCATGAAGGTCGCATCAAGGTCGGTTTTTGAACATGAGTTGCGGTTTCCAAGCGTATAAAGCCACTCTTCGTACTCCATCAGCTTCAAAGCCATTTTAAACAGTGAATCATAGTATCTCTGAATGGAAGACTTGCGATGGCCGATCCCATAACAGATTTGCGTGTCAGTCTGGACCATGACTTCCATCAGGTACTGGCAGACATAGAAAAGATCCCAGGACTGATATTCATCCCTGAGGGGATAGTCATAGCCAAAGAAGGAATTGATCTCGCTTAACAAAGCTGAAGTGCTCAGATACAGCTTTTTGCGACTGTTCACGATCCTCTTCTTATAGACGAAAGAATTCTTGTGGGCATTAGCTTCGATCTTTGTTCCATCGACGAATTGCACATGTGGGTCGATGCACATCAGATCGACGGCGATATGATGGCTGAGTTCAAAGAAAATATCATCAATAGCCCCTTCCTGAAGGAGGTCCAGAACCCTCTTGAAAGCCTGGTGACTGGGAGTCTGGTAGTTGGACAGGTAGAGAAAGCGACAGTCCGTGCGGCAGAGGGATTCCAGCTCCCTGAGGGAAATATTCTTTCTGGAGACCATAAACGCGAAAAGGATGACCCGGAGCAGCATGACACGGTCGTGAGAGCCGGAGTTGTTCGATCTTACCGGAGCGAAGTATTTAGCAAGATTGATCCTTTCTATCGCATCCAGGAAAGAGTGAATGGGGTCGTCAGGAGAGATTCGAATGGGTACATCCAGCGGAAGGGATTCTTGTACGCCGAATGAATAATGTATATAATTTGGCTGTATGTTTTTTAGCACACACAAATCATACGGCAAAGGGCAGGTCAGCTGAATAGCTTTCCTGCCCTTTGTTTTTAGATTGAGAGGGGTTTCCAGTTTTAACTGTTACAGCCCCTATTGATTTGGGAAAGTTGCAGTAGAAAATATCTATTCGATGCCTGCAGATAAAAGAACTTGATAGGTTACCAGACTCAGTTGATTTAGATTACTAACGGTTTATACGGAACTAGCAGAACAGAGTATTTAGTCATTGACCTGAAATAGTTACTCGTTTCTGTATAAACACAGCATTCCAATCCCTGCGACGGTATAGAGCAATGTCAGGAACCTGTCTTCTGAGCTTCGTAATCTATCGTATAAAAGAAAAAAAGTTTGAATATTAAGAGGAAAGACGATATATTTCTATTAGAAACCGGTTTCAAGAATATGTCTCTTATATAAACTATGCTTTTGTGAAAAAGTTGAATGTGGAATTATCGGGAATGATAATACAGTATATTAACTTTTATGGTAGGGGGTGATCGTTTATCTTTATTATCTTTATCAGTCAAGAAATTCGTTAAAAACTAATGAATTGAAGAATATAGTGGGTATCGATTATGAAGCATATTTAGACTAATTAGGCTATTTCTTATGAATCTCTTCATACCTGTATCTTTACTGATCCTGTCGTGCATAAACATTATCATTCAAATCTATATAAAAATCAAAAAGTGAAATTAAAATGCGTAACATCCGAAATATAATATAGAAAAATAATGGATAAAAATAAACATTCAAATTGTGTAAAGGAAAATATGAATACGGTTAAAAATTCTATTAAAACTACATGTTTCGCAGCGGCTTTGGTTTTGGCAATACCTACCACGGTTTATGCAACAGAACCCACCGCATGCAATACCTACCCAGTCACTGAATCCGCAGATACAAATTATGTGACATTTGGCGAGGATCAGCAATTTTCATAACTTGAAGAGATAATCAACTCTAATCTTTCAATATTAAATAATAAATATATTTATACCGAAGAAGAAAGGACCGCAATTGAAGCAGCGATTTCTGATTTTGACATTAAGGGCTTTAACAGCAGAACAGGGAATAATTACACTTCGGAATCTCTACGTAATGAAATCTTTTACAGAATCAACACGGCCAATTTAGAAGCTAAAGCGGTTATGCCTAATAATGGAGCAAGAAGCTACAATCGTGTCTATACGGAGTCCGGCTGGAATTATACGCGCTTCTGGACCGATCATGCGGGGACAGTGCAGTGGGGTAATGAACTGGTTGACAGAGCTACACTTGATGGAGGACTGGGCTTAGGCTCATCTTTCTTTGGACCTGGAGGTGTAGCCCTTTCTGTTGCATTTACTATTCATGGAGCCTATTGCAGCGGATTGGCTTATGCCTTAGCTGCGAATGATACAGGATGTGGTGTTAGAACAGATATCAACTCCTACTATGCAGCTTATACTGTTGTCGATCAGCGCACCGTATAACATCAGAGATATTCTTACCTTCCATCAGCAAAAGGATACTCTTCACCGAGCATAAAGAAAGCTCATACTTGCCGGCTTTCCTATAATACAGATGAAAGCAGGTATCTATGAGAGTCAATGACAGGGAATATACCGTGATCCGACCGCTGCCGGAGGGAAAAACCGGATTGTCGTGGATCGTTACGGATGGACAGAAGCAATATGTACTCAAGGAATCCTATGGCGATCTGATCACCCCCGAGGAGCAGACCAGGCGCCAGAAACTGAATTATCATCAGCTGGAGAAGGCCGGTATACGGATCCCGGCCCTGGTGGATGTGGATTATGCACGGAACCGGATTCTGAAGGAATACATAGACGGAGACAATGTCTTCGAACTGGTCCTGAGGCGGGGACTGGATGACTCCATTGTGCTGCAGCTGTATGATATGAGTGAAAAAGCGGAATCCGCCGGATGCAACATTGATTACTTCCCGACGAATTTTGTCCTGAAGGACGGACAGCTCTGGTATGTGGATTATGATACAGATCCGTATACAGAAGAATGGAACCTGGAGAACTGGGGAATCCGATATTGGAGCCGGACACCGGAACTCGAGCTGTATCTCCGGGAATACGGAACAGAGTTTGCCGGGTAAAGGACCGGAGATTCCAGGTGTGTGGAGCATTTCCTCAGCCCGTGGTAGGATGAGGGCGTAAAGAAAACTGGTTATACCCCGTGAAATACCGGGTACTCCGCATGGATGACAGGGCGGCGCGTCACAGAAGACGATAAAAGACAGAGAGGCAAGAGCCGGTCCCCGATACAATATGGGAAGGGGCGGTCAGACCCAGCGGGATAACACAGGGAGGGCGAAACGGTCCTCCCATTTTTTTATGCATCTGTGCATGGTAAGGTAAACCGAAGAGGAAACGACGATGATTCAAATCGTATTCATGGATATAGACGGAACCCTGATTCCCTATGGCCAGACACAGGTCTCACAGGAAGACGCAGCGGCGGTGGCGGACCTGCAGAAGCAGGGGATTCTGGTGTTTGCGGTCACAGGCCGCTGTGCCTCGCAGGTGCCCGACCTGGGATTTGACGGAGCCATCAGCTATGATGGCGCCTGTATCCAGGACAAGGGAAAGACCATACTCCAGGGGGATTTTTTCAAGGACCGGGAACTGGAGACCATTGTGGCGCAGGCCCGACAGGAAGGACACAGAATTGTCATGCCGGGCAATACACAGGATCCGGTGTGCAGGGTTCTGGACCTGGGAGGCAACCGGCAGCTGAAGATCCGGCGTCCGGAGTTTCTGGAGGATGATACCAGTGCCGGAGAGCTGACAGCGGCTCTGGCCCAGAGCTGTTTTGACAAGGGAATGGTCACGGCGCAGATCCTGAAGGTTCTGCACATTCCCCCGGAAGCCAGTCTTGCCATGGGAGACGGATTCAACGACATGGGCATGCTGGCAGGGGCCGGGATTTCCGTTGCCATGAAGGATGCACCGGCCCAGGTGCAGGCCTGCGCGGATTATACCGCAGATGGCGTGGTGGAAGCGCTGCAGAGTGCCGGGCTGCTGAAGCCGCCGGTTCTGGAAATTCATACTCCGCAGCCGACGGTGGCAGTCAGACAGGACCCGGATGCAGAGGTGAATGCAAAAGGCTGATGGACAGACGCGAAAAACCCGAAGGATGACAGGATCCGGTCCGCCGGCTTCTCTGTATTCTTCGGGTTTTTGTCTGTTTTACACAGTTCGGGGCCATGGCTGTCCTGCCAGCCAGGTGGGGGATCAGAATCCGCCGCCCTCCACATCCTCCAGACGGCCGCCGGCGGTTTCCAGCAGCTGCCGGGCGGTCTCTTCATCCACCCGGAGGCGGTGCATGACCGCAGCGGTCTTTACAGACCTGCCGGGAACCAGCAATTCTTCGGATTCCGTCCGGCTGCAGCCTGTGATCCTCATCAGCATGTCGATGGCCCGTACCTTCAGCTTTTCGTTGTCCGGCCGCATGTCCACCATTTCATTGCCATAGACACACCCCAGCCGGGTGAAGACAATGGTCGACAGCATATTCAGTACAAGCTTGCACGCAGTGCCGGCCTTGAGTCTGGTGGACCCGGTGATGATCTCCGGGCCGCACACAAGGGACAGGACAGGGGCCACAGCCGCAAAGGGCGAATCCGGGGTACACACGATTGCTGCGACAGATGAACCGTGTTTCCGGGCACTGCGAAGTGCGCCCATGACAAAGGGAGTCCGCCCGCTGGCCGCAATGCCCAGGACAAAATCACGGGGACCTGAATGCAGGGCCTCCAGCGCCGCAGCCCCGGCTTCCTCGGAGTCTTCCGCCGTTTCATCGGGGATCCCGAAGGCTGACACACCGCCGGCGACCAGGCCGATGACCCGGTCATAGTCCACTCCGAAGGTTGGCGGACATTCCACTGCATCCAGGACACCAAGGCGCCCGGATGTCCCGGCCCCCGCATAAATCAGGCGTCCGCCCTGCCGGAGGGAGGATGTGATGTCCTCGGCCATGCGGGCGATTTCCGGTGCTTTCTCCTGAATTACCTCCAGCACCCGGGCATCTTCCCGGTTCATGAGCCGGACGGCTTCCAGGGCACTCATCGAGGAGAACCTGGCAGAAGCGGGATTGGACTGTTCCGTGATCCGGTCCGTACCCTGCTTAAGCGTGTGGCGCATCCAGATATGCGGGACGCCTTCATCCTCCAGATCCGGCTCGGTGATCCGGACATACCCGTTTTTGCGGTAAAAAGGCTCCGCCTGCAGCTGGGCATGGAGTATGACCTGCCCTGCACCACAGGCAAGGGCCTGGCGTTCGCTTTCGGACACCAGGGCAGAGGCCACACCACAGGACCGGAACTTCGGCAGCACGGCCAGACGCTGCAGGTGGCAGCCATCGTTTTCCATCAGCAGCCGGCAGGTTCCCGCCGCCTGATCATCCACAAACGCAATCAGATGCGCTGCCCGTTCGTCGTCCGCATCGAATTCCTTCGTGAACCCCTGCTCCTGTATGAATACCTGATCCCGGATCAGACGGGCTTCGTCCGGCAGCGACCGGACAGTTTCAATTCTCAATGTCATGTCTTTTTCCATATTTCCATGATACGCGGTTTGCACGCAAAAAGCCGGGTTCCTTGCAGAAAAGGAACCCGGCTGACTTCCGGCGATGTCTGCAGCCTGATCCCCCACAGGGGACATCAGCGGGGTTCGCTGCCCTCCGGGGTCAGGAACCCGTTCTTCCGGCCCCAGGCCTGCAGCCGCGGACGGACTCCTTCCATCACCTGATCCTGTGTCTGGCTGCCCGGAATGTCGCTCCAGATGCAGTAACAGCTCCCGGTGACGCGGTCGCTGCGGCTTGGCCAGCCCAGAAACCACTGCGGTGTCCACTCCCGTTCAATGGCATCCGCATAGCCTCCGGGGTAGGAGAGATGCGGATCCAGTATGTAATACAGATAAAAGTTGATGCAGTTGATGACCCGGTGCCGCTCCTGGATCTCGACAGGAGTGGCCCGTCCCAGCATCCAGTACGACACATCGATGCGGGCATTCAGCTGCAGTGTGCTTTCCCGCACCATATCCGAATACATCCGGGTCTGTTCATAGCCGAGGGACCGGACAAAGTCGTCGGTTGCATTCATGTACAGCACAAATCCGTCATAGGGACTGCACTGTACATTGTCTGTCTCCTTCTGCGCCCAGGCTTGCCAGCTGCCGGCTTTTGGCCACAGTTCATTGGGGAACACTTCGTCTCCGCCAATGTCAAACTGCCGGCTGCCGGTCCGGGCAAACAGCCGGCCGTATTCCTCCATCAGGGAGCGGACAAACCGCACGCCTCTGGCATTGGTGATGTCCAGGCAGGACGGGGCAAAGGACATGGCGATGTCCTGCCCTGTCTGTTCCCGGTAGCGTTCCAGAATGTACCGCATGTGGCCCGGGGAATCAAAGGATGGAATCAGCTCAATGCCCCGGTCGGATGCTGCCCGGCCGATGACCAGAATGTCTTCCTGGGTCAGCACTTTGCCGGGATCGGGGTCCGGAACGGAAGGGTCAAGGCTCCAGGCGTTGTCGGATCCCGCCAGCCAGGGATACGTTTTCGATTCCAGCCTCAGCCCCATGTCATCCGAAAAATGGAGGACGAGCTCATTGGCATGGCAGTCCTCCATTTCCTCCAGCAGGTCCAGGATCCAGTCCCTGGTGTAGTATTTGCGTCCGCAGTCCAGCAGCACAGACCGGTGTTGTGTCCGGATGGGTGTCTGTGGAAACAGCAGCGAGGCGACAAACAGCGAGATGGCCGCAAACAGTTTATCCACGATGCTTCTTCAGTGCCAGGGCAATGAGGAGCCCGAACACCAGGGAAGCCGCCAGGATGATCCAGAACAGCGTCCAGTTTCCGTTGGCCCCGAAGGCCACCAGCAGATTCAGGGTCAGGGCGATGGTGAACGCGGTCTGAATCATGAGCAGCCGTGTGTCTTTGTTGTATTTCGCTGCCTGGAAGGGAGTGGCAAAGGCCTGCAGTCCTTCCTGTTTTGCGTAAATCGAAATGCAGCATTCCAGGACAATGATGACCAGTGCAATGATCAGACACCACATCCAGCCGGCGGGGCGGATCCAGAACGAGGACCCCGCGAGAAGAGCCTGCCAGAGCAGCAGGAACCAGTATGCATTCATAAATCGTACCTCTTGTATCAGAATGATCTCTCTGCCTGTTGTATCAGAATGATCTCTCTGCCTGCAGCAGCCGGTCCGGCTGCTTCCCCTGTATTTTAGCGCCTGGTGCCGTGTTTCGGGTATCCCGATGCCGGAAAGCAGGGGAAAGAGGCATAATGGCACTGTAGAGAGCAATACAATCACTGCCCTTGTCATATACCCCCTGGTGGTATATACTCAAGCCATGGAACACGAAGAAAAACGTCTCATGCCCCGGGATCCGGCCGAGAAACAGGCGCTGATCCGCCGGCTGCACCGCATTGTCGGCCAGCTGGAGGGAATCGAGCGCATGATCGAAGAAGACCGGTACTGCGGGGATATCCTGAACCAGACCGCGGCGGCGCAGAAAGCGCTGCAGTCCGTGGGCTGCCTGCTGCTGGACAGCCACATGCACAGCTGCGTGACCACACGGATCCGGGAAGGCGATGACGCAGTGATCGATGAACTGTCGGCACTGATGCGAAAACTCAAGTAAGACTGCATCCGGCCGGAAATCGCCCTGCCGGAAGACAACAGTACGATACAGGACAAGAGGGAGGAGAACGCATGAAGGAACAGTTTGATGTCACGGGCATGACCTGTGCCGCCTGTGAAGCCAATGTCACGAAAGCCGTGGCACGGCTTGCCGGGGTGCAGGACGTGAACGTGAATCTCATCAGCAATACCATGATGGTGGAATTCGATCCGGATACAACCGATGCGAAGGACATCATGGAGGCGGTGGACCGCATCGGGTACGGAGCCACGCCAAAACAGACACAGACCGCGGAAGCTGCCGGGGCAGCTGACGGCAACACAGGGCCATCCATCCAGCAGGAGTGGGATGCCAGACAGGCCAGGCTCGAGAAGGAACAGGCCGGCATGAAACGGGAAATGTGGTGGTCCATCGCTTTGCTGGTTCCGCTCATGGCCATTTCCATGGGCCCCATGGTGGGACTGCCAATCCTGGCGGGACATGAGTGGGGGATGGTATCCGCCATTCTCCAGCTGACGCTCACCACCTATATCCTCTTTTTCCAGCGACACTTCTTCATCCACGGCCTGAAGGCCCTGATGAAACGGGCCCCGAACATGGACAGCCTAGTGGCCATCGGCGCGGGCGCAGCCTATGTCTATGGTCTGTGGAATCTGTGTGTCATGGGACATGCCCTGTCCATCATGGACATGGAACTCGCGCACCAGATGCAGCACAGCCTGTATTTCGAGAGCGCAGCGACCATCGTGACGCTGGTGTCCATCGGCAAGTACCTGGAGGCCAGGAGCAAGGCCAAAACCGGAGATGCCCTGGGCAAACTCGTGGATCTGGCGCCGAAAACCGCCACACTCTGGCGCGACGGTCAGGAAGTGGAAGTGAATGCCTCGGATATTCTGGCGGGTGACATTGTCATCATGAAACCGGGACAGTCCGTTCCGGTGGATGGCGTGATCACTCAGGGAGAAGGCACGCTGGATCAGGCAGCCATTACGGGAGAATCCGTGCCGGTGGAAAAAACCGTGGGCGATTCCGTCATGACGGCGACCATCAACACCAACGGCACCTTCCGGTTCAGGGCCACGAAGGTCGGCAATGACACCACCCTGGCGCAGATCATCCGGCTGGTGGATGAAGCCGGCAGCACCAAGGCGCCCATTGCCAGGCTGGCGGACAAAGTCGCCGGTGTGTTTGTGCCGGTGGTCATTGGCATTGCCCTGGTGACGCTGGTTGTCTGGCTGGGGGCTGGAAAAGACTTTGCCTTCGCCCTCTCGGCGGCCATCAGCGTGCTGGTCATTTCCTGTCCCTGTGCCCTGGGGCTGGCAACGCCGGTGGCGATCATGGTCGGTACCGGGAAAGCCGCGGAATACGGCATTCTGGTGAAATCTGCCGAGGCGCTGGAAACGCTGCATGAAGTGAACACCATTGTGCTGGACAAAACCGGCACGATCACATCCGGCAAGCCGGCAGTACAGGACATCGTGCTGATGGATCCGGATCTGGACGCAGATGCCTTTCTGCAGCTGGCGGCATCCATTGAATCCGGCAGCGAGCATCCCCTGGCCAAAGCTGTCACGGCGCTGGCAAAGGAGAAGGGTCTGGAGATCCGGACGCCGTCTTCCTTTGCGGCAACAGGCGGCCGGGGCATTCAGGCAGTGCTGGACAAAGACCGGTGGATCGCGGGCAATGCCGCATTCATGGGAGAAGAACACATCACGATGTCTCCCAAAGCCATCGGTGCGGTGGAACAGCTGGCGGGTGACGGCCAGACCCCGCTGATTTTTGCCCGGAACCGGCGCGTGGTGGGGATCCTGGGCGTGGCTGACACGATCCGGGAATCCAGCCGTCAGGCGATCCGGGAATTCCGGAAGAAAGGCATCCAGGTGGTGATGCTGACGGGGGACAATGAACGGACCGCGAGAGCCATCGCGAAGGACCTGGATCTGGATGACGTGATTGCCGATGTGCTGCCCACGGGGAAGGAAGAAGTCGTACGGCAGCTCCAGGACAAAGGCCGGAAAGTGGCCATGGTCGGCGACGGCATCAACGATGCGCCGGCCCTGGCCCGTGCCAATGTGGGCATTGCAATCGGCGCCGGCACGGATATCGCCATTGACAGCGCCGATGTCGTGCTGATGAAGGACGACCTGATGGATGTGAACACTGCCATTGACTTGTCCGCGGCGGTGATCCGGAACATCAAGGTGGATCTGTTCTGGGCGTTCTTCTACAACATTCTGGGCATTCCTGTCGCAGCGGGTGTGTTCTACCCGATGTTTGGACTCCTGCTGAACCCGATGATCGGGTCGGCGGCGATGTCCCTGAGTTCCGTATGTGTGGTGACAAACGCGCTGACACTGCGGTTCTTCAAGCCAAAGGCGGTTTCGGCCGCCGGAGGCAGTGAGACGGCTTCTGTCCGGGAGCCGGAAATCAAAGTGATTGAAGATGAATCCAAGGAGGAACAGCTGATGACCAAAACCATGAAAATCGAAGGTATGTCCTGCATGCACTGTGCAGGGCGTGTAGAGAGTGCACTGAAGGCCGTACCCGGGGTCGCGGACGCAAAGGTGAACCTGGAGAAGAAGGAAGCTGTGATCACGCTGTCGGAAAATGTGCCTGCCAGCAAGCTGATGGGGGCCGTGGAAGACGCGGGCTACGAACCGGTTTCGCTGTCGTAGGGGAACCCGGATCAGCAAAGAAATGTGAACACCAGACAGCCGGCAGCACCCGTTATGGAATTCTGCCGGCTTTATGGTACGGAACGGTAATAAATCCTGGTCAGGGTCAAGAGTGTCATTACATAGTCATGATATGTATTATGACTATGTAATGAAAATATATATGGATACTGGTATTATGGACTTGAACAATAGTAGGGAGGTTTTATGATGCAGACCGTGAATGTCAATTTTCGCATGGATCCGTCCTTGAAAAAAAGCATGGAATCAACCTGCCAGGAACTCGGCATGTCCATGACCACCGCTTTTACCATTTTTGCCAAAAAGGTAACCAGGGAAAAGAGGATTCCGTTCGATGTAAGCGTTGACCCGTTCTATTCGGATAAAAACATCCGGTATCTGGCTGACATCGCCTCGGATGTGGCGGCAGGCAGAGCGCATCTCTCTGAACATACACTGATTGATGCTGATGAATGATGCGGCTTTTATGGGAAGACAGGGCCTGGGACGATTATTTGTACTGGCAGACACAAGACCGTAAAACATTGCGCAGGCTGAATGGACTGATCGAAGAACTTAGAAGGACTCCTTTCAGTGGCAAAGGCAAGCCTGAGCCGCTAAAAGGAGATTTATCAGGATACTGGAGCAGGCGAATAGATGAGGTTAACCGGATCGTTTATACCGTCAGGGACCAGGAAGTCATCATTATCGGCTGCAAAGGACATTACGAATGAGTTTTTTTGTGATTCTGTCAGGAAAAATGGCAGACTTGCAGCTGCCTGTCGGGATGAAGTATCACAAGACCGTACCGTCTCGACAGAAAACAGCAGAATGAACAACAGACAGCCGGCAGCCCCGTTATGGGAGAGAGCCGGCTGTTTTTCTCATGGCCATTCCTGCAGTCCCGCCTCCGTTCCTTACAGCATTGTCAGACAGGTGTAAGACCGGATCTGCCGCTGGTTTGTCATACTGGAACCGGAAAAGGAGATGTGTTCCATGACAGAATTCACAACCATTCAGAGAACCCGCCGCTGCCTGCAAAGCAGCGCCCTGCTTCTTCTGGCCTGTCTGCCGATGCTGGCCGGCTGTGCCGTGGGCAGCGATACCTGGTATACCCGCATCAGCGACAGTGACCGGGAAGACCACGACACGGGGAGCGTGCCCTTCGACTTTTCAGGAGCCGGGGGAATGGACAACAGCTATACTGTGCCGGTCTGGAACGACGAAGGCGACAAAACGGAACTGACGTTCGGAAGCGATGAACCCATTCCCGAAGATACCTGGGTGCAGATCGAGACGCAGGCCATACGGGGCGTGGTCAGCTGGAAACCGGTGAACGAACAGGATGTGCCGGAAAAACCCCGGGAGGAGATCCTGGAAGACACCGCCTCGTGATATCGCCGAGGCCGGATGAAGATATGCAAATGTGACAGACCCTGTCTGCAGGTACGGTGCATGCAACCGGCTTTCATGGCATCGGCATGGGATAATCCTGCGTATCGTGCAGGACAGCCGCAGGGGACGGCTTTTGTGCGGGACCCGGAGGGGCAGCCGGCTTTGCCAGCATCGGCATTCTGAAATGCTGAGGAAATTACTAAGGAAATATTCAGAAACAGGTGCCGGGTCTGTTAAGCATTGCCCGGTAAAGTAGGGGACAGGTGATGGATATGACAGCAAGAAAAGGAATCGAAATCAGTACATGGATCGGAACAGCAGCCCTGCTGCTGCTTCTGGTGTGGTTTGCCTCCAAAGGATATCTGACGAATCCCGAGGCCCTGCAGGTCCTGCTCAGGCAGGCAGGCTGGATCGGGCCCCTGCTGTTCATGGCCCTGCAGGTGCTGCAGGTGATCATCCCGGTGATTCCCGGCGGCGTGTCAAGCGCCATTGGGGTATTGGCCTTCGGTCCGTTCTGGGGATTTGTGTACAACTACCTGGGGCTGGTGGCCGGGAGCATCCTGGCGTTCTGGCTGGTGCGGCGGTATGGAAAGCCGTTCATCCGGAAAATCACCAGTCCGGAATCCTATGACAAGTACATCGGATGGCTCGACAAGGGGACCAGGTTTGACTGGTTCTTCGCTGCGGCGATCTTCTTTCCCTGCGCACCGGATGACATCCTGTGCATGATCGCGGGACTCACCAAAATGAGCTACGCGAAGTTTGTCACCATCATTGTTCTGGGCAAGCCCCTGGCGCTGGTTGCCTATTCCATGGGACTGACCAGTCTGCTGCAGTGGGTGGGCACACTCCTGTAGACAGGATCGCGGTCATGCGGCAGCTGCCGCCTGACCGGTCACAGACTTCTGTTCTGTATACTCGAAAGTTCATGAAACCGCCGCTGTTTCCGGGGGAAAAGAGACAGCGGCGGTTTTCTGCGGTTTTTCCCCCATTCACCAGGGGCAGGAAAGATCCAGGGCGCTGGCCTGACCTGAAACTGTTACAATGAATGTAAACAATCGCAGAAGAAAGGAGCGGGACAATGAACGAAGACAGAAACATCGCAGAGAAAGAAGAACAGACAGGCAGCGTGGAATCGGAAAGTCAGGCACCAAAACAGGCTGCCGGTCAGGAACCTGCACCGGCAGGCAGCCGGCGACAAAGAGACCGGAAACGGCTGTATTCTTCGCTGCTTTCCTGCATTCTGTGGATCTCCGTGCTGGATTTCCTGGTGAAGCTTCTGACAGGGGTCGTGACCACGGTGATGTACATGACAGGCACGCCCATGAGCGGCATGTCTGTCTGGAGTCTGGTGCTGACGTTGTGGAATGTGGTGATTCAGTCCATGACACCGCTGTATATCGCCTTTGCAGCCCTGGCCGCGGACCGGCTGCTGCGGATCCTGGACCAGAACAGCCAGCATACCGAAAAAGCCTGACACAGGCATTTGCATATACATGGACCATCGCACAGAGAAAACCGGGATCGGGCTGTGTCCAAACCAGCCAGGGTCCCGGTTTGTTTTGCTGCATTCATCGGCTGCCTCAATCAGCACAGGGGAGGAAGTACCCGGAATTGACTACAATGAAGGCATGACACATCACACAAAGCAGACACTGATCCAGATGCTGCGGCTGGGGGCCGGTGTCATTCTCGCCGTGGGCATTGCCCATGAAGCCGGGTTGTCCAACAGCTATTCCGCCGGGACCATTGCCCTGATCACATTGCTCACCAGCAAGCGGGAGTCCCTGCGTCAGAGCGTCTGGCGGATCGTCACCTTTTTCATCACGGCGGGGATCACCTTTCTGACCGGGCTGTTCACGCCCTATCCCATCATCACCTTCGGCCTGACGGTGATGCTGCTGTATCTCATCTGCGAGAGACTGGACATCCTGCCGGTGCTGGCGGTCAACGGGGTGATCTGCGCCCATTTCGTGACCATGGGGCAGTTTTCCTGGGGCATGCTGCTGGATGAATTCCTGATGGTGCTCACGGGTGTTGCCAGTGCGCTGGTGTGCGGGCAGATTTATTCCGGGAAGAACGCCCGGGCGCAGCTTCGGCGGCGGATGAAACGCGATGACCGGATCCTGGCGGACTGGCTTTCTGCCCTGGCGGATCAGCTGGGAAAGGGAAGCGTGGCGCTGCCGGAGCTTGCGGGATATGAACGGCAGCTGAAGGAAGACCTGCGTCTGGCGGTCAACTATACCGAGAATTCCTATGCGGCGCATGCAGAGTATTTTGCGGAGTACTTCGAGATGCGCATCAAGCAGGTCGAGGTGCTGAAAAACCTGGAGTGGGAACTGGCCAACTATCAGGTCCCGCCGGCCCAGAGCCAGGTTATTACGGAGTTTATCCGCTATCTGGCACGATATGTCTGCGAGATGAATGAGCCGACGGCGCAGGAAACACAGCTGCAGAGACTGCTGCAGGAGCTCCGGCATGAGACACTGCCCAGGACGCGGGAGGAATTCGAACACCGGGCGATCCTGTACCATATCCTGATGACGATCCGGGAATTCATTTCTTTGAAGCGGCAGTTCGTTGACGGATTGTCCGAGAAACAGAAGGAAGCCTACTGGCGGCAGGATGACTGAAGCGGCGGGGAGCCGGAGTACGGCAGAACGGCGGCTGCAGCGGCTCGACGCTTGCAGGAAGCGACAGCGGGAACAGAAGAAAAGGAGAAGCTTCGGCCGGACTGCGGCAGGGCTTCTCCTTTTCTTCTGGTGTAAAGAGTGGTGCGTGACGGGAAGCAGGGGACGGATCCTCCATGGTCTGCAGGCCCCTCTCAGCGCTCCGGGTCATCCCGGTACGGCTCCAGCCGGGATTTCTCCGGCACAAACGCCGTCATGACAAAATGGTCATACACATAGAAGAACAGGATCGCAAACAGGATCCCCAGGAGAGTCATGATGATCCTGAGCAGCACAGCGCCCTGGAGTCCGTACATGCCCGCTGCCAGCGCCAGGGCGCCGAAGCAGTTGAGCATCGTCTTGTGGCGGTATTCGGCACAGAGCCCCAGACACATGCCGCCCACCGGCCCCAGCAGCGGTTCCAGGTTCACCGGAAGCACAGACCAGATCAGCCAGAACGCCACCGAGCCGATGACCGCCCCCAGCAGCCGGTCCCGGAGCTTTTCATGAATGTGGCTCTCGACTTCCACATCCGCCAGCAGGGACCCGCAGGCGAATCCGGCCCACATGAAGCGGGTCATATCCAGGGTCGAGAACAGCGCCAGAAGCAGACTCACGCCAAACGCCAGCCGCAGCTGCCACTGGCATTTGTAGCTGCGCAGGGAAAATCCGCGCAGGATCGACACAAAGGTCCGGTCTCTGTTCTGGTCCCGGTGGTTGTGCCAGAGCACGAATCCGCAAAGCGCGAACCCCAGGACTGTCAGCCACGCCCGCTGCACAAAGGCATCCCCCCGAACGGGATTGCCGCTCAGGAAAATATATGCGAAGGTATACAGCCCGCCGTTGCCCAGTTCCGGGTTTTCACACGTCATGACAATGATGGTCAGCAGACTGACAAAATCGATCAGCAACGCCCAGAACAGCTCATGGGGCAGCAGGGCCAGAACCGGACCTGTCAGCAGGAGGAAGAAGCTGAGTCCCATGCAGAGCAGGGAATCCGATATGCGGTACCCGAACCCTGCGAAGCGGCTCGCCAGCAGGATACAGAAAATGGACACAGCCATGCTGCTGTTCTCCGCCCCGAACCAGGTGCTCATGAGGCCGATGAAGGCAATCGCGAATACGACGATCAGCGCCGAGCGTGCCACCATCGCCAGCCGCAGCTTCCGGACGGTCTCCGGGGCTGCATCTGCACGCAGTTTCCGGTTGGATGCAGGATCCAGCTGCATCATCTGATAAAACGACATCGAATCACCTCCGCAGACTGCCTGCGTCCCGGCAGGACCTGGCTTTGCCTGTGTTCGCTTTCCATTGTAGAAGGCTGAAGGACAGATGAAAAAAGTGCCGCCCGGATGGTGTCATCCAGACGGCTGCACAGTGAGTCTCCAAAAGGGACGGAGCCGGTCAATGATCCAGTGGCCTGCCATCGCAGACCGCCGACGCCAGCGCTTCGCGTTCCCGAAGCCCTTCCCGGGCCAGGCGGCACAGCATATCCATGGCTTCCTCCGGCCACTGCCCGGCCGCGGTTTCGTTCGTGAGCATCACCGCCGAAGCGCCGTCTGCCACGGCCCGGAACACATCATTGGCTTCCGCCCGTGTGCAGACTGGAGACTGGACCATGGAGGCAAGGAGTTCCGTCACCACCATCCATGGCTTCCCGCCACGCTGGCAGCGCCGTTCCAGATCCCGCTGGATCCCGGGCAGCCGCACAAGACCCGTATCCTGCCCCAGGTCCCCGCGTGCAATGACGATCATATCCGCCAGCGGCAGGATCTTTTCCAGATTCCGGCACCCTTCCTCGTTCTCGATCTTCGCATAAAGCCGCAGGTTCAGCCCCCTGTGTGTCAGTTCCCGGCGCACCGTTTCCAGATCCCGTGCACTTTGCACAAAGGGGACCATCAGTGCCGTCACCCCGAAGCGCCTGGCGTTGTCCAGGTTTTTCAGGTCATCTTCACAGAGAGGAGAAAAGGGTATCGGCGCCCCTTCCAGGGCACAGCTTTTCCGTCCCTGCAGGCAGCCTCCCTGCAGTACCTCGCAGTCCCAGGAGCCGTCGGCATTCAGGTTCAGCGCCCTGAGCTTCACACGCCCGTCATCCAGCTGAATGGTCATCCCCGGTGTGATCAGAGAACACAGGGCCCGATCCGCCGGGATGTCTGTGCCAAATCCGACACAGCTGCCGGTTTCCAGATCCAGCGGTTCCATGTCCTGGATCCGCAATTCCCGTTCCCTGAGGTCCACGAGCAGGGTCACCCGCTGCCCCGTTTCTTTCTGTGCCTCATGCAGCGCCGCGATCCAGTCCTGTTTTTCCTCCAGAGACCCATGCGAGAGATTCAGCCGGATGCCGTTCATCCCCGATTCAATCATCCGCTTCAGACGCTTCACATCGTGACACGCGGGACCCAGCGTTCCGAACAGTTCAAGATCCATACCGTTGCATTCCTTCCTCTGGCCGATGATGGACAAGCCATCCCGCCAGTGCCTTCTTTTCTGATTCTGCGCGGTGTCAGCAGGCAAGTAAAGAGGAAACAATGTGTTTCGGGATCACGCAGACTTGTGCCGCCATACTCCAGGGCGGTGAGGCAGAACAGCGGATCTGCATCCATCAGAAAAAGCGTAGCAAATAATTGGAAAAACTGGATTCAGGTTTTCCTCCCGCCTATGACGGGCCAGCATCCTGCGCCTGATGCCAGTTCTGTTCCGGGGCCTGCACCTGAATGCATTGAGCCGGACAGCGATTTTAAAGCTCCTCCCACAAGGCCTGAAAGAAACATCCTCCGGCGTTTCTTTCCTCCCTGTGGGAGGTGTTTCTCAGTTGTCAAAAGAGGCCGAGTCCTCTTCTTGCGATCATGCAGGCAGCACCGAGATGAACATTGATGCCAAGTTCCCTGCATACTGTCTCTTTTGCTTTCTTTGATGTATAAGCCGGATCCACGATCTTCAGGTCCACGTTGTCCTTGAAGCATCTTCTCTTTACTGCCTGGGTGTATCGGCCGTAAGCCAGCTGAGTGATCATCCGGTTGTAGTCCCTGTTCTTCTGGAGATCTGTTTTTTTGCCGGAGAAGTCAAGATTTTCGATGACAAGATCTTTCCCCTTCAAGCGGGCTTCGCCCGTTATCTCCTTTACTGCAGACATCATCTGAGCGATCCCCTGATCATAGTTATGCTTCTTCCTGCCGAATCCATGCAGGCTGATCCTTCTTGCATACACTACGCTCCCGCTCCGGTCCGTCTCGCAAAGCGCTATGTGGTCGGCATTGAAATCAAGACCGATCGCTCCCTCAAAAGAGGAAGTGCTCCATCCTTCCGGTTTTGGCAGATGAAGATAGAACTGGACATAATGCCCCTTCTTCCTCCTCAGGATCCGGACACTGACCGCCTGCTTCGCTGGCTGGGCAGCTTCAAAGCCGTCAAATGTCTTATTGAGCAGTTCAAGCCCGGGTGCATGGGTGATCTTTACCGGACCGGTGATGATCTTGTCCTGTCCTTTTTCTGGCTTGAGCACAGGAAGGATCCCAATCGTCCAGCTCCCGTCTTCCATGCGGAACAGATGGCAGAGCTGGTTCCCGTTTTTCTCATCGTTTTTACCGCAGAGGTACATCATCCGGTCCCTGCTTCTGACAAACAGCTCTTTCCATCCCTCATGACAGGACAGACCGTTTTCTTTCAGGTGGTACTGAGCCTTGAAGAGTTTCTTTGTGCCAAAGCAAAGGCGGACGTGCCTGTTTTCGATATCCTTCTTCCATCGCTTCAGTTTGGCTTCCAGCCTGGGGATCAGCTGGCCCAGACGCCACAGAACATGCTTCTGTCTGCGGTAATGAGAGAGTTCGTGATGCCCCAGTCGGCCGGCTGCGGCTTCTCTGCTTTTTTCCTCTACTGTTTTCTTCAGCTTTTTCAGCCGTTTCTTTTTACGGAGTATGGAAGCACGAAGGTTTTTGTCCTGCACTCTGGCCAGTTCCAGTCCTGCCTGATGTCTGGCTTTTGCGTCTCTGGCAATGGAATTGGCTGCCCGGCTTTTCAGGCCGTATTTGTACTGGAGGTCTTTGGTGAGCTGGTTCAGGTTTCTCTGCCCGTGGTCGATCTGGGAAAAGGCGTACCTGTATGCACTTGAATAAACAGAAAGCCCGTCATCGATACAGTCGATCACTTCCGGGCACAGTCTTTTATCCAGACGTATCTCCAAAGGGAGGATCAGAGATCCCGGCTGTTCATAAACAGGAGGCATATCCATGGTCCTCATTCCCGGTCCTCCTCAGGTACAGAGTCTATGATCTCCCGCATCTTCTTTTTCTTGTTCCCCCTGATCCGGTACAGCTTTCCGGAAAAGGATGCCAGCAGGCTAATCATATCGTCGACCAGTTCCTCCTGAAGGTCCTTGTTTTCTTCTTCCTGCAGAGTGGTCAGTTCCACGCCTGCCATGGCGAACAGCTCTTCCAGATATTCATAGCCAAACCTGGTCAGCCGGTCTTTGCTGGTGATGAAGATCCTCTTGATCTCGTGATTCTTTGCCATTTCGATCAGCCGGACCAGCCCTTTTCGCTTTGTGTTGAGCCCGGATCCGGTATCTCTGATGATGACCGGTTTGTCCAGCCCTTCTTTTTCACAGGCATTCATGATGTCCAGGACCTGTCTTTCCAGATCACCCCTGTTTTTCTGCTCATGAGAGGAAGCTCTTGCATAGATGGCATCCCTTCTTGCATCCTCGTCTTCCAGCAGAAGCCCTGACTGTTCGAGCAGTTTGGCCACACTGTCCCTGGGGATCAAGATCCGGTTGATGTCGCTTCTTATGGCTTCAAGTTTTCCGGCACGGACCAAGCTAGAGACAGTTCTTGGTCCTCTGCCAATCAGGGTACCCGCTTCCTTTGGCTTGTAGAAATCCTTTGTGAGTTCGCTTTTTCTGATCATAGAAGGCCCCTTCTCTGTCTATATTATGACAGAAAAGGGGCTTAATTCACATATATAAGGAAACATTTTGTTAATTTTTCTTATATATGGCACCTGTTACCTACCCGGCCACCATATACGTGACAGGCCTCCATACTGCAATTCAGCTTCAAATGTAAATTCATCGCGTCAACCTGAAAGCCGGCGGGTTGACTTGGCCGGTATCCCGGCCAGGTCAACGCGGCGCCCTACTTCCAGTAGGCCCAGGCGAAGGCAGTCTGGTCAGCCACGGTCTGGGGATCCCAGAGACGGGTGTTTTTATTGGAGTTGGGGTCCAGCACCTTGAACTGACCGTCTTCCATTCCCGTCACCACAATGAAGTGACCGACTCTCGTGAAGTCCCCCGGATTCATCGACAGCACCAGAATGTTGCCGGCATTCAGGGATGCCTCCATCATTTCCTTCGTCGGGGAAATGGCTTCGAACTGGATTCCCCAGTTGTTTGCCGCATCCCCCAGCAGGGAATGGGAGCTTCCGATACCGTCCACATAGTCACCGGCCTGTTCGGAGAACTGCGCCACGGCGTACGGCGTGATGGACGGATCCTGGTTCAGGTAGGAAAACACCATGGCCAGCGACGTGGGTGCACACCCCGCAAACAGCATATTGCTTGTGCCATAGGGCAGATACGCCCACCGTTCGTCCCACTGCAGAAGATGCGGGACAGTTTCCAGGGACTCGCTCAGGGTCTCCGGGGCCTGGGTGTTTCCCTCCAGCTCATGGATCCTGGACACGATGTCGAGGCGCTGATCATCCCGGGACAGGAAGGTCAGGTACTCCGAAGGGATGCTCTGGTCATCCCAGAGATCCAGGTAGCGCCTGCCGTCTGTGTCGGGATCCGCGGTGTCCACCCGTGCGGCCACGTCATCGGGGATTTCCGTTTTCTCGTTGTTGTAAGGCTCCAGATCCTGATACGCCCCTGCATTGTCCTGCGCCACCATGGCCATGAACGTGTCATAGTCCCCCTGGTCCAGGTTCCGGAAATTGGTTTCCTGCGACAGACGGGATTCCAGGTCCTTCCTGGCTTTCACGGCTTCCCCGAGCTTTTCATGTCTTGCCGCCTGTGTAGTGTGGTAGTCCGCTGCCAGGATGCCCCAGCAGATGCCGAAGACCGCCACCACTGCAAATGCGGTCAAAACCCACAAATGTGTATAGGACATCTGCCGCTTCCTGTTTCCTGTTTCTTTCATCCTTCAAACCGCCTCCCCTTCCGGCTGATGCATTCCGGGATCCATGCCGATGCCGGCAGGCGGGAATGCCTCGAAATTGGTGTTACCATTTTACCGTGATTTTCCGGTTCTGTCCGTGCTGTATTTTACCGGAAAACCGGCAAAACCTCATGGACTTCCGGCCCTTTCGTGTCACCACGCCGACAGCACCCCACCCAGGATCACCCCGGCGCAGAACACTGCCTCCGGACCGGATACAGTGGTTCCCTGGAACACCCATGCCAGCACCACCGCCCAGGCACAGTAGGTGATGTTCAGAGGCATCGCCCGGGCTGCACCGATGCGGTGGATCGCCAGATAGTAACACAGATAACTCGCGGTTCCTGCCAGGCTGGCGGCAGCCACCAGCCACGGGCTTTGAGCCATGGACAGTGCCACCGGCAGTCCGCCAAAGAGCGGCAGGACCAGGATCCAGAACACCGCACCCGACACCGACTGTCGCAGAAGCAGAGCAATGTCGTTGTCCAGGGAAGCGGCTTTCTGCACCAGCAGGCCTTCCGCCGCCCATCCGGCAGTGGAGCACAGGGCGCACAGGATCCCAAGCCAGAAATCCGTGCCGCCGGCAGCCTGTCCGGACATGAGCACGAGACAGACCAGGGAGAGGACCATGCCCGCCACCTGATGCCGCTTCACCGGTTCATGAAACAGCAGAGCAGAAGCAGCCAGTCCCAGTGCAGGATAAAAAGAGGAAATGGAGGCAGCCAGCCCCGGGCCCAGAAAACGGATCGCCATGACATACCCGGCCATCCCCACGGGGCCTCCCAGCAGCGCCGCCAGCATGACGCGGCGGCCGTCTTTGTGCTTGATCGCCCGGACAACGGAAGACCACCGGCGGCGGATCGTGGCAAGCAGGGCGAGCCACAGGGCGCTGAAGGCATCGTGCAGCGCCGTGGCGGCCAGAGGCGCCGCAAAGGACATGGAAAAAGGCGCAAGGACCAGTGACAGGATCACGGTGTCCAGCGCCCAGAGAAAGCCGCCCGCCAGGCCGCTGATCACAGCTCCGGCCTCACGATCCGCAGGATCTCGTCAATGAGCCCGGGCAGCTGCCCCGCTGCCTGGATTTCCGGCACCAGCGTTGCACCGTCTTCCCGGAAGCCGATCACAAACACGCTGCCGTCTTCATCCATCGGCGCCAGGCTGTGCTCTTCACAGTATTGTGTCGCCACGAAGGCGAGCTGGCGCAACGCCATGCGGGAAAGCGGAATGGCGGCTTCCACATCCGCAAACCAGCGTTCCAGTCGCGCGTCATAGTCCGCCGCGATCACCAGCACATAAGGACTGTCGGGCATTTCCCGCAGCCGGCCCCATTCCTCGTTCTGCAGCAGGAGGATGGTTTCGAGAATGCCGTCGATCCATGTCAGTTCGTCCTCTGTGTCCTGGATGCGGCTTTCGTAGGCCCGCCAGAACCGGTCAAAGGGAAATGCCAGAAAGGATGGGCTCCAGGCGGCGAGTGCCTGTTCAAACCACTGCCGGCATGGCCCGGTTTCCACGCCGGCTTCCTCCAGCTCCTGGAGCATATAGATGGATTTGATGAGTCCGGGGAGCCGGCTTTCCCGGTACCACGTACGGGTGGAGTCGAGCTGCCCGCTGTCGGGAACCCCGATGCCCTCCAGCGCCGCCGGATCGGGCAGGTCGGTCCACCGCTGCAGCATTGCGGCGTCCTTCATCAGCTGCCGGGTCTGTCCTCCGGCCTGTTCGCTGACACCGGAAACCAGTTCCAGCAGCCGGACCTGGCGGGGTGTCAGGTCCAGGAATGTCCGTTCTTCCATACTTCTTTCCTCTTTTCTGTGCTGTCGGTCCATGCAGGCAGCGGCCTGCAGACTGCCGCGGGCCAGGCCGGCTCACGCAGGTTTCGGGTCTTTCACCAGATGCAGGAACCCGGGCAGGCACCGGATCTCAGCATCAGTGATTTCCCCGCCATATTCGCCATCCAGGGTCCAGTGCGCCGCTTCGCTTTGCACATGCAGCGCCCGGGTCTGTCCCCATTCAAAGAAGGGAGAGGAGAAATCACGGCTCGCGAGAGACCGCAGGATCTGGTTGAGTTCCGTGAGGTTCATCGGCCGGCGGATGAAGAGATATTCCAGCAGACCATCCGAGAGATTGGCTTCATTGGGCACCAGGATGTCCGATCCCCCCACGGAGAAGGTATTGCACACCATGCCATAGGTGAAGTCCCCCGCAAAGGACCGGTCATCCGTTTCGATGGCCATCCGGGCAGAGTTGTTCTCCCAGTGCGTGAAATCAATGGACTGGATCACCGACGCCACATAGGCCAGGGTGCCGAACCGTTTCTTCATGTCCTGGGACGTGTCCCAGGCCGCCTGTGTCCCGATGCCCACAGCGGCGACATAGGTAAACACCTCGCCATTGAAGCTTCCGGCATCCACGGTATGGACCTCTCCCTCCAGGGCGGTTTTCATGGCTGCCTGCGGATCGAAGGAAAGATGGTGCGTGCTCGCAAAATCATTCACGGTCCCCACCGGCACATAGCCGACGGGAATGTCGCAGCCGGCCAGGCCATTGACGACTTCATGAAACAGTCCGTCACCGCCGGCCGCGATGATGCGGGCATACTGATCCCGGTCCCGGAGCACTTTTTCTGTGGCATCCCGGGGACCCTGCGTGGGGTGGACCTCCACCCGGCGCCCCGAGGCCACCACCTGAGAGAGCAGTGCGTTCAGGGATTCCAGGATTTTGCTGGACCCTGCGTGGGGATTGTAGACAAACAGCAGCGGCTTTCCGGCCGCCTCGCGATCGGTCGTGTATTCCATGTCCCTCATTATAAAGCGTAAGGCC
The DNA here is from genome assembly GCF_001564455.1 of Faecalibaculum rodentium. Classification (GTDB taxonomy): domain Bacteria; phylum Bacillota_I; class Bacilli_A; order Erysipelotrichales; family Erysipelotrichaceae; genus Faecalibaculum; species Faecalibaculum rodentium. Next base: position 2,279,591 of record NZ_CP011391.1, on the reverse strand, counting down.
GGGAAATCCCACGATTGCCGGCCTGCGAGTGTCAAACCTGTGCCGTGCATGCCGCGCAGGAAAAGCGGACGGATTTCCTCAAACCACTGCCGGGCTTATCATGGAGACATGAAAGAACTGCAAGTGATATGGGCCATGCTCAAACGCACCGGCATGCAGCGGTTTCTTGCCGGCTTTGCCCTCTTTTACATCCTCTTCTGCTTCCTCATCCAGATCACGGACCCCGCCGTCCAAAGCTTCGGTGACGCCCTGTGGTTCGGCCTGAATGTCATCACCACCATCGGCCTGGGAGACTATACGGTGACCACGCCTCTGGCCAGGATCCTGGTGGTGCTCCTGGGACTGGGTGGGGTGCTGATGTTCGCCTTCATTCCCGGTGTCATGACCTCCTATTACCTCGAGCGGGTGGAGAACAAAAAGGATGAAACCCTGAACCAGTTCTATGACCAGCTCGTCCGTGCCCCGGAACTCACCGACCGGGAGAAGAAAGCCATCGCCGAAAAGACACGGGCGATCCGGAAGAAGGTGGGGAAATGATCCGCAGTCTCCAGCTCTTCTGGCTGATTCTGGAACGCCTGCATCTGAAGAAATTCCTGTTTGTGTTCCTGCTCTGGTATGTCATTGCGTGCATCCTGCTCTGGATCCTGGATCCGGGCATCACCACCCTCGCCGACGGATTCTGGTTCGGGTTCATCCTCGTGACGACCATCGGCTTCGGGGACTTCACCGTCACGACGCTCCCTGCCCGTATTGTCGCCGGGATCCTGGGGCTCTATGGCGATCTGGTGATCACGTTTCTGACCGGCGCCATCACGTCCTGGTTCTTCGAAAAGTTCCAGGCCTTCCGCGGGCATTCCGTCGGCGCGTTCGTGACGCAGCTCGAACACATGGATGAGCTCTCCAACGAGGAACTGCAGCAGGTCGCTGACAAGGCGAAGGCCCTCCGGGCGCAGAAAGAAGCCGGGAAACAGACATCCGCATGAGAAAAGGCGTATCCGCAACGGGTGCGCCTGTTTTTCCAGAAGGCCGATGAGGGAGGACAGAGGGCAGACTGCTGATGGCGGGAAATGGCGCGTTTTCAGAGTGGCAGGTCGAGAGCTTCGAAGCTGAACGAAGGGACCGGCTCGGGTTCCAGAAACATGAGCATATACCAGGGCAGGTAGAGAATACCGTCCTGTTCGTGCACGTTGCCTGTGCAGAAAACGACCGGCTGCGCAAAGGTCCAGTTGGCGGCCTGCAGCACTTTATTCAGCGCCGGATGGGGATGAAAGGAACTGCCGGATTTCATTTCCACCGGCACCACAGACTGTCCTTTCTGGAGGACAAAGTCCAGCTCCCCATATTTTTTGGAACTGAAATAAAACAGCTGGAAGCCTGCACTGACCAGGGACTGCGCGGCTGCATTTTCCAGGACAGCGCCCCAGTTGGCGTCAGGCTCATTCTGGAGAATGGGAAGCTGGATGCCGGGATAACAGGAGCACAGCAAACCGGTATCCAGGAAGAACAGCCGGAAAAGACTGCGTTTTTCGTTCAGCTCCAGAGGAATCTGCGGTTCTGTGACGTTATAGGATGGCAGGGCAATGCCGGCTTTGATGATCCAGTCCAGTCCCTGCTCAAACTCGGCCATGCGTGCACCTTTGCGGATTTCGCTTAAATAAAACCGCAGGTTCTGGCTGGCAAGCTGTGGTGGAATGGATTCAAAGACTTCCAGTATCCGGGGACGCTGTGTCTTGTCGGCATATTTTGCGATATCCGAACGATAGGATTCCACGATCTGTCTCTGGAGGTGCACGACTTCAGGCAGGTCTCTGGTTGTGAAGAATTCCTGGCAGACTGCCGGCATGCCTCCGACGATCAGGTAATACCGCCACAGATCCAGAAGACGATGATGAATATACGCATCCACAGGCACCCTGGCATCAAATGCCTGCTTCAGATGATTCAGCGTCTCTTCCTGCACACCAGCAGCCCAGAGAAATTCTTCAAAGTCCAGTGGATACATGTTCAGATATTCTTCGTACCCGACAGGATGTGACTTGATTTCGGAGATGCGGACACCCAGAAGGGATCCGGTTTCGATGACCCGCACAGTCCCGTCCAGAACCAGTCCCTTGACAGCCGTCCTGGCAGCGGGACATTCCTGGATTTCTTCCAGAAGAAGCAGCGTATTGCCGGGAACGATGGAAGTATCTTTGAACAGGGATATTCGCTCCAGCAGCTGCGTACAGGATTCTGCTGTTTTAAAAATCCGCGCAGCTCCTGGTTCCAGCAGAAAATTCAGTTCCACCATTTTCTGAAAGTTCTGTCTGGCAAAGGCCTGTGCTACAGTGGTTTTCCCAACTTGTCTGGCACCAAAAATACAGAGGGCTGTTTGTGGAGACGTTTTATACCAGTTTTCCAGCTGACTGGTGATTTTTCTTCTCAACATAGACCAATCATAGAATTACATGCAGTCGATCATACTTATTCTTAAGAAAAAGTGTGATTTTCAGCACTTTTTCTCAGGAATAAGTGTTGAAATGTATATGAAACAAAAAAATGCCGGGGAGGACAGTCGCCATCGGCGAAATATCATATCATTACACCCATTTTCATATCAGGATTCGGCGGTATACTGGAGTCATGAAACATTTGCCAAAACTGGTTCTGTGTGATATCGACGGAACAATCGTAAACACCAACTGGGACATGACGCCTGCCACCAGGCAGCTGTTCATGGACCTGCATGACAAAGGGGTCTGGACGGGCATCGCCTCCGGGCGACCTGTGGATGACATCTCGTTTCACATTGCGAAGTGGGATCTCCCCTTTGAATTCGACATCCTGGTGGGGCTCAATGGCTGTGAGGTGGTGAACCACATCACCGGAACCAGCACGCTGACCCATACGCTGACGGGAGCGCAGCTGCGTCAGGCTGTGGACACGATGCGTCAGCAGGGATTTGAGTTCATTCCCTTTGTGTACCAGGGAGACAGGATCGTGGCGGAAGAAATCAGCGAAGTGGTCCGGACTTCAGCCCTGAAATCCGGGAAGACACCGGTCCAGGGAAGCCTGGACGAGATCTGTCAGGACAACGCGAAAATTATGCTCCGGACGAAAGAGGAAGCGGAGACCATCAGAATGGAGCAATACCTGGCGGTCCATCCCATAAAGGGACTGAAGGGGTTCCGGACCCAGCCGACGCTGCTGGAATTTGCACATCCGGATATCTCCAAGGCGGTGCCTCTGCCGCAGATTGCAGAGGACCTGCACATTTCGCTGGAGGACATCATGGCGTGCGGTGACACCTCCAATGACAACGAGATGCTGAAGACGGCCGGGATCGGGGTATGTCTGGCGAACGGGACAGAGGACACCAAGGCATGTGCCGATTATGTCACGAAACTGGATTGCGACCATGATGGACTGGCGGCGTTTCTGCATGAACAGTATCCCGAACTATAGTGCGATCGTGCTGGCGGCGGGGCAGGGAACCCGGACAGGTCTGGCCTACAACAAAGTCTTCTACCGGCTGCCGGAGGGGTGCACCGTGCTGGAGGGAGCCCTGCGTCCGTTTCTGATGGATGCGGCGTGCCGGCAGATCGTGGTGACGGCACATCCCGGGGAGATGGAAGAGGTCCAGGCCCTGGTGCAGGATTCCAGGATCCGGGTCGTGGCAGGGGGAGACACCCGGCAGGACAGCGTCCGCCAGGCACTGGAGGCCGTGACGGAACCGGTGGTGTTCATTCATGACGGGGCACGGCCGTATCTCCAGGCCCGGGAGCTGGAGAAGCTGAAGGACGTCATGACGCGGGAGAAGGCTGCCCTGCTGGCGGTGCCCGTGACGGACACCATCAAGGAGGTCCATGAGGGGCGGATCACGGGAACGCCCGACCGGCGGTTTCTGTATGCGGCGCAGACCCCGCAGGCTTTCGACACGGAGCTGATCCGTTCCTGTCATGAAGCGGCCCGTGAGCAGGGAGCGTCGGTGACGGACGACTGCATGCTGGCGGAGCAGTTCGGCGGGGTGCAGGTGGCGGTGGTGGAGTCGGATCCGGGCAACCGGAAGATCACGACACCGGCGGATCTGGAACAGTAACTATACAACAGGCAGGGACCGGCACACAGAAACCGGTCCTTTTCGCTGCTTTCCCGCCATCAGGGTCCCGGTCTTCCACCATCGGCAGTCTGCCCATTGTCTTCCCTCATCGGCACAGCATCCCCGGTTCACCATTGTCGAAAAAAGCCCGGGATGACGATAAGATGACACTGACTGGCTGCGTGAGGCAGCTGTATCTGTATCGGGGAGGAATCATGAAAAAAGCGAAACTGATGGCAGCACTGCTGTGCCTGGGAATGGCCACGGCGCCGGTGTCCGCAAAGGAAATCACCACCAACACCAATCCGGAGGCCTATGGTTCGGTGGCGGAGCTGGAGAAAGCGGTGCGGGACTGGCCGGCTGTCGAAAGGCTGGGGTTCGGGCCATACAAAAAGGAAAAAGACAAGGGAACGTATGTGATTCCGGGGCTCTCGAAGAGCGCTTCGCTGAGTTTCTCGGGGAAGCCCTCGACGTGCACGAGCATGACACCGCAGGGGGTCACGGAGACAGAGGACTGGCTGCTGATTTCAGCATACTGCCATGACCATGTGCATCACTCGGTGATCTGGGTGCTGGACAAGGACACACATGAATTTGTGAAGACGGTGATCCTGGATGGCATGCCCCACACAGGGAGCATCGCATGGGATGAGACCCGGAATGTGCTGTGGGTGGCAACGCATGTACACAGGAAGGCGACAGCGAGCACCATTCCCATGGAGGAACTCAAATCGGCGACCGACACAAAGGCCGTGAAATGGGGCCGAACCTTCGAGCTGGATGGCCTGCCGGTGGATTCCTGTCTGTGCATGGATAAAGACCAGCTGGTGGCGGGCACATTCGAGAAATCCGGCAGTGTGCACATCAAATGGTATGACGTGGGAAAGGAAAAGCTGACAGGGCGCGAGGAAAAAATCCGGGGGAACAAAACGAAGTCCTTCGGGACCAACCTCCAGGGAATCGCCGTATCAGGGGATCACATCATCACAGCCGCGTCCGACGGGCCGCACCTGACGTCCACCCTGAGCATCTTCCCGAAGGATATGGAGGACCTGGACTCTCCGGTGGCAGTGGCCGAGCTTCCGCCCCGGCTTGAACAGGTATCGGTGTCGCTCTCGGGCACAAAGCTGTATGCGAATTTTGAAAGCGCCGCTTCGGCTTACCGCGAGGAAGGCGTGGTGGTGGACCGGATCCTGTCCCTGGATCTGGAGAAGCTGCTGAAGGATGCGCAGTAAGGGGCCGTACAGGCTGCGGAGTGCCACCGGTATCAAGCGGCAACGGTCTTACAGAGAGGAAGGATCGACATGACACACTCCTATTGGGATATAGTCCGCCGACAGACCTTCACGCTGTTCAATGCCGTGAACCTGGTCCTGGCGCTTCTCATTGCCTGGACCGGGGCGTGGCAGAACATGTTTTTTGTGGGCACAGTGCTCACCAACTGGCTGATCGGCATGATCCAGGAAATCCGCGCACGCAGGACCCTGAACCAGCTGGCACTGCTGCACCAGGATACCTATCGTCTGGCGGATGGCAGCACCGTGACGCGCGACGGGCTGGAACCGGGGATGGTGGTGGTGCTGGAACAGGGTGACCAGGTCCCCTGTGACGGGACAGTCACGAGCGGGTCCGGGGAAGTGGACGAAAGCCAGCAGACCGGGGAGAGCGAAGAGGTTCAGCGCACGGCGGGTGACCGGCTGCTTTCCGGGATGACGATCATTTCGGGACGGCTGGAACTCAGGGCCGACGCCACGGGAGACAACACCCGGGCGGCGAAGCTCATGCACGAAGCCAGATCCCACAAGAAATTCCGGAGCCCCCTGCGGGATGCCATCGACACCATTGTGCGGTTCTGCACCATTGCGATCATTCCATGCGGTGTCCTGCTCTTTGTCCGCAGTGTGTATGCCACCCAGGTGCCGGTTAAGCAGGCCATCAACAGCATGGCCGCGGCGGTGATCGGCATGATTCCCGAGGGACTGGTCGTGCTGACCTCCATTGCCCTGGCGGTGGCAAGCGTGAAACTCGCGAAGGAGCAGGTGCTGGTGCAGCAGCTCTACTGCTCGGAGACCCTTGCACGGACCGACGTGCTGTGTCTGGACAAAACCGGAACGCTCACCCAGGGGAAAATGACCCTCGTGAAGATCCTGACCCAGCCGGGGTGGACAGAGCAGGACGTGAAGCAGATCCTGGCGGGTCTCTATGCTGTGCTGCCGGACTCCAATGCCACGGCTGTGGCGATTCGCCGGGGGTGTGAGGGGGTGCCGGCGCGTTTCTTCACGGTGCAGGACATGAAGCCCTTTGCATCCGCCACCAAGTTCTCCAAGGTCGTGACAAGACAGGGGACCTGGTGTGTGGGGGCGCTTTCCAACATCCTCGCCGATGCACAGAACCAGTGGGCGGCTGACGGCGGAGCTGCTCTAGCGGCTGCATCGCAGCAGACCTCCTCGGCGCCGTCCTCGGCAGCATTGGCATCATCGGCACCATCGGCTTCGACATCATCGGCAGACCAGGCTCTCCGGACACAGGGAATCTGGGCATCCCGGGGATACCGCGTGCTGGCCCTGACGCTCGACGGCACACCCGCGGCGCTGCTCCTGCTCCAGGACCCGCTGAAACCGGATGTCCGGCAGACCGTGGGCTATTTCCGGAAACAGGGCGTGGACTTGAAGGTCATTTCCGGCGACGACCCCGCGACTGTGCAGGCAATTGCCAACGAAGCCGGCATTACCGGCAAGGCTGTGTCCATGCAGCATGTCGGTGCTCAGGACATCCCGGTCCTGATGCAGACACACTCGATTTTCGGACGCGTCACGCCGGACCAGAAAAAAGCCATGGTCCAGGCCCTGCAGGTCCAGGGACACGTGGTGGCAATGACCGGCGACGGAGTCAACGATGTGCTGGCCCTGAAAGCCGCGGACTGCAGCATCGCCATGGGATCGGGTTCCCAGGCAGCCAGGGCGGTTTCCAGCATGATCCTGCTCAACAACCAGTTCGACGACCTTCCGGGGATCGTGGTGCAGGGACGGCGCGTGATCAACAACATCCAGCGCACCGCCAGCCTGTTTCTGGTCAAGACACTGTTTTCCTTCGGGCTCACACTGCTGACCCTGGTGTTCTTCAGGGTCTATCCCTTTGAGCCGGTCCAGCTCTCCGTGATCTCCGCCCTGGCCACGGGAATCCCCAGCTTTGTGCTCACACTGGAACCCAATGACAGCAGGGTGCAGGGCAGTTTTCTGAAAAACGTGCTGTCCCGGGCGGTGCCGGGTGCCTTCAATGTGCTGATCCTGGTCACGATCGCCAGACTGCTGCTGGGGACGCGCGCACAGTTTTCCACCATGGCCACCCTGGTGGCGGGCATCAACGCCCTGTGGGTGCTGTTCTTTGTCTGCCAGCCCATGACCCGGATCCGGGCAGCGCTGGTGGCTTTCATGGCCGCAGGCTTTGTGATTGCGGTGCTCTTCTTCGGGAAGCTGATGTTCCTGGTGCCGCTGGATCTGTGGCAGCTGGTGTTCGTGATCGCCGCCGCAGTCGCGATTCCCTTTGTGCTGCGGCTCCTGAGCGCCCTGGAGCGCAGGATCCTGAAAACCGGGATGTGAAAGCACCCGGGCACCGGCTGGCTTTGCATCTGGCGGAAGCCTGAGGACAGCCGGGTGGCTGCATGAAGCCACCCAAAACAGAAAAGGAGGAAGCTGATCATGGCTGAACATAGTGGATTCCATCACCTGCGGCCGGCACTGATGGCCGCGATGCTGCTGATGGCCGGATGTGCCGCACCCGCAACGGTATCCGATGGCAGCAGTCCGATACAGCAGGACAGGACTTCAGAAACGGCGCACAGGCCGGACAGCGGGGACAGGCAGGCAGGAAATGGCACGGAATCTGCCGGGGCGTCATCCGCCGATATGCAGGGGCTGGAAACTGAGGGTGCCTCTGTCTTGCTGGCGGACTTGAAGGAAGAAGCTGTCCAGGCCTGGGAGGCGCAGGGGTTTGTGCCTGCGGACACCAGCGGCGACCCGCAGGACCAGGCGACGGAGCTGCGGTTTGAAAGCCAGGACCAGCCCGTCCTGGTCCAGATCACCCTCTCGGACAATGCGGCGCAGGTATTCGACACCCAGTGCCGGCTGGACGAGGAAAACAACATGCAGGTCATGAACGAATGGCAGGACGGATCCCGGACAGTGCGGGTGATCCGCAACAACCGGGCCAACCAGAACTTCATCGAGACGCTGGATACGGACCGGCATGTCACGATGCACATTGCCAACACCCTGCCGGAACAGCTGGATCTCTCCCTGCAGGCGCTCGGTTCGCTTGGCTGGCCTGCGGACGTCAGTCAGTGAAGACGTGCGACAAAAAAGCCGGATCATGCGGACAGCCTGAAAGTGACGGGCAGTCCGGACATGGTCCGGCTTTTGTGTGCGGGAATACAGATGTTATTCGTCGCTCACACGGATGGACTTGATGACCTTCTTTTCCTTCGGGGCATCGTTCCAGTTGGTGGGTGTCGCCGCGATCTTGTCCACGGCATCCATTCCGTCGGTGATTTTGCCGAAGGCCGCATACTGGCCGTCCAGGTGCGGGGCATCCTGATGCATGATGAAGAACTGGCTGCCGGCACTGTCCGGATCCATGGCCCGGGCCATGGACAGAACGCCGCGCTCGTGCTTCAGGTCGTTTTTGAAGCCGTTTCCGGAAAATTCGCCCGGAATGGTATAGCCGGGACCGCCGGTTCCGTTGCCCCTGGGGTCACCGCCCTGGATCATGAATCCGGGGATGATGCGGTGGAAGGTCAGACCGTCATAGAAGCCTTCATTCGCAAGCTTCTCGAAGTTTTCCACCGTTTTCGGTGCCACGTCCGGGTACAGTTCCCCCTTCATGACATCGCCGTCATCCATGGTGATCGTCACTCGTTTTGTCATAGAGAATTCCTCCTTTTCATCCATCTTAGAAAAACCGGCTCCCGGACTCAATCGCAATGCCGCCGGATGGTAAACTATTCCTATGACCAAAGAGTATGAAACAAGCCGGACAACAGATGCGCGCCGGCTGAAAATCGGCCTGCTGGGTCTCTCCGATCCTGCGCCATGGCCCGGTGAACTGATCCAGGCCCTGGATTTCTGCGATGTGCATGTCTCCCCGATCCTGTCCCGGCCTTCTGCCGGGGATGCCCGGGCAGCGGTCTGGAACGACTGGATGCGCCAGGGCGACTTTGACTGGATTTTCGATGTCTCCGGCGGCAACCTCTCCACTCTGGCTCTGCCCTTCCTGGAACTGGAGCTGTATGGTGCCTGCCGCACCCTGTTTGCGGGATACAGCGACCTGACGCCTGTCCTCAATGCCCTGAGTGCCGCCACCGGCAAAGAAACGCTGCTGTTTTCTGCCAGCCAGAACATTCCGGCTCTCTGTGCCTTCCTGAAAGAGGGCGACCCGGCGCTGATGCGTCCCGACTGGCATGCCCTGGGATCCATGCGGCTGCAGGAGCTGGTGCAGGCACCTGTCGCCGGCGGGAACATCCGCTGTCTGCTCAAGCTGGCCGGCACCCCCTGGTGGCCGGACCTCACCGGCCGGGTCCTGTTTCTGGAAGCCAGGTCCGGCAATGCCATGGCCATTGCCTCCATGGTGGCACAGCTTTGCAACATGGGGGTCATGGACCAGATCCGCGCCCTGGCACTGGGTCAGTTCACGGAACTGCAGGATCCGCTGCCGGTGGTTCTCACCGTCCTGGAACAGATGGGGGCCCGCATGGACCTGCCCGTTCTGCTCACCTCCGAGGTGGGCCATGCCCCGGGCTCCAAAGGCCTGTGGATCGGAAAGGAGCTCTTTTCATGAAGCTGATCCGGTCTCTGTTTGACCGGCGCGCCCTGGCGCCCGCCGGCCTGCTCCTGGTGCTTTCCGGCATCTATGAACTGGGGTATTATGGCCTGTTTGCCCTGTCTTTGCCGGCCCTGTGGCAGGGCCTGCTTTTCATCCTGTGGTATCTCGCTGCCGGCGTGGCACTGTATGCACTCATGGCCTGGATCTGGCAGACCTGTCCTGCATCGGCGGTCCACAAGACAGCGCCCCGGAAAAAAGCCGGGCATGGAAAAAAGGCCACAGATCCCGCGAAGACGCTGCCCCGCCTGCGGTTCCGGCCGGCTGATCTGCTTCGCGCAGCCCTGCTGCCGGCAGTTTTCCTGGTGCTGGTGTATGGCATCCTTCGGCCTCTGTACGGACTGGCTGCAGGTCACACCTGGGTGCTGGTGCCCGTGGAACTTGTCTGCGCGCTGGTGCTGATTGTCAGCGGACCGCTGGTGGTGACCTGGAACCTGGCAGTCGCCCGGGGAACGAATCCCCTGCAGTCACTGGCAGAGATCTTCCGGCGCCGGACGGTGCTCAATGGCTGGTGTTTCCTGGTCCTGGCCCGCATGGCGCTGGACACTCTGCTGGGGGGCCTGTTCACGCTGTCCTATGGCGTCAACGCCTTTTCCCTGGCGACCCTCACGCTCTTCCAGGGAGACCCGCTCTCCAGTGCGGCGCTGTACGCTTCCGCCGGCTTTTCCGGCGCTGCCCTGCTGTTCTGCCTGACGGGATGCCTGCTGGCCTGGATGCAGGCGGGATGGATCCTGCATGGAACTGACTGAACTGAAGCTGACGGCCCGGCGCTTCGGCCTGCTGCAGAAAATGGGCATCACCACACTGGAGCAGCTGCTGAAAACCTATCCCTTCCGGTACGAGAGCCATGAACAGCTGCCCTTTGACCAGTGGCAGAAAGGAGACACGGTGGGGTTTGCGGGACTCATCGCCAGCCGCCCTGCCGTGATCCGCCTGGGAAAGAACCGGACCATGACCCGGTTCACAGTGATCAGCTGGAACCAGGAGCTCCAGGTGACGGTCTTCAACCGCCCCTGGCTCAACGCCTTTCCCTTCGGGGAAACCATCCACATCCGCGGCACCTACAACGGGGAGGGAAAAGTGACTGCCATGCAGGCGCAGAAAAAGCCCCTGGAAGAAGGCCTGGTGCCGGTGTACTCCATGACAAAAGGCATGAAACCGGCGGATATGCCGGCCATCCTGGACAAAGCCCTGGAGCACCTCGACCAGCTTCCGGACCTGGTCCCGCCAGATCTCCGGCGCCGGTACCGCCTGCTGGACAAAGATACCAGCTACAGGTGGATCCACCGGCCACCGGATGAAAAGCGTCTGCATCTGGCGATCCGGACCCTGAAGTATGAAGAATTTCTCTGCTTCCAGTGTGCGGTGCAGTCCGAAAGTGCGCTCGGGCAGCGAAAGACACCGCGGATGTTTGACCAGGCACTGGCCGAGGCTTTCCTGGACCAGTTCCCCTACGACCTGACAGCCGATCAGCGCCAGGCCATTGAAGATGTGTGGAGCGACCAGCGGCGGGACACCACGATGTACCGCCTGGTGCAGGGAGACGTGGGGTCGGGAAAAACCGTCGTGGCCATGGCGGCGATCCGTGCCTGCGAGCTCTCCGGTGCCCAGTCGGCCCTGATGGCACCCACGGAAATCCTGGCCAGGCAGCATCTGAAAACGCTGCAGTCGGCGGGCATCGAAGCGAAGCTGCTGGTGTCCTCCCTGTCCAGGAAAGAAAAGCAGGAGGTGCTGGAAGGGCTGAAGACCGGCACGGTGTCTGTTGTCGTCGGCACCCATTCCCTGTTTCAGGATCCGGTGGAGTTTGCGGATCTGGGACTGGTGGTGGCGGATGAACAGCAGCGATTTGGGGTGTCCCAGCGCCGACAGCTGCTCGAAAAGGGGAAAGGCGCCGATTTTCTGATGATGAGCGCCACGCCCATTCCCCGTACCTATGCCCACTTTCTGTATGGAGACATCGCCCTGTCGGCGGTCAAAACCATGCCGGCGGGGCGAAAGCCGGTGGAAACCCGCTATGTGCGCGGACAGTCCATGAAGCCGGTGCTGAAGGACGTGCTGCAGGGGCTCAAGGAAGGCCGGCAGTGCTATGTGGTCGCCCCGGCCATCGATGAAAACCTGGAGCTGGACATCAAGGGGGTCACGTCGCTGTACGAGGGCATGGTGAAGGTCCTGGGGAAGGACTGGACCATCGGCCTGCTGCATGGACGCATGAGTGCAGCGGAAAAAGAGGAAGTCATGACCCGCTTCAAGGCCGGGGACATTCACATTCTGGTGTCCACCACGGTGATTGAGGTGGGCATCGACGTGGCGAAGGCTACGATGATGGTGATCTATGATGCCCACCGCTTCGGACTGTCCACGATCCACCAGCTGCGGGGCCGGTGCGCGAGAGGCCCGGTCCAGGGAACATGCTGGCTGCTGTCGGCGACGAAGGACATGGCGGCGGTGGAGCGGCTCCAGAAACTGCAGGAACTCCGGGACGGCTTTGCGATTTCCGAATACGACCTGCAGCTGCGGGGACCGGGGGATCTGCTCGGCACAAGGCAGTCCGGACTGCCTGCCTTCGTGCTGGGGGATTTCGAGAAGGATCCGGCGATCATGGAAGCCGCGGTGCAGGATGCCGCTGCCATGCTGGCGCGCCGTGACTGGCCGCCGCTGATGGAATATGTCAGACAGGCCCGGGATTCTGTACGGTATATCGACTAGTGGTATGATGGTGCCATGAAAACCGGAGCCGTGAAGAACAAACTCATATATTTCGCCTTCCTGCTGTCCTGCTGCATCGGGCTGATGCTGGTGGGCTATTTCGGGTTCCTGCAGACTGTGAACATTGACGTGATGCTCGGGATCCAGTTCGTGTACACCGGGGAAAGCGGCGAGGCCCAGGTCAGTGCCGTATCCAAGACAGATGACCTGAACCAGCGCATCCAGGAATTCATGCAGACGGTGACATATACGATTGAGCCGTCGGAAAAGCTTGCCAACGGGGACACGATCACTGTGACGGCCCTGTATGATGCGGACATGGCAGTGGAATATCATTTCCAGCCGGTCAACACCCGGGCAGAGTTTCTGGTGGAGGGACTGCCTGAACGATATGCAAGTCTGGCAGAGATTCCCGAAGCCTATATTCAGGAAAGCCGGGAAGCAGCTGTCAGGGCTCTGAAGGCGGAGGACCAGGAACCGGTGTACGGGGCATTCCTGCAGGGGAAAACAGCGGGTGTGCGGGACCGGATCCTGTGGATGTATCAGCTGGAGGACGGCCGGTATGAAATCGTGCTGGTGCCCGATGTCAACAATGCGCAGGTGGTGAACCGGAAAGCCATCAGCACCCAGCAGGTCTATCTCTCTTCAAAGGAGCAGGAGAACCGCGATTTTGCAGGGTATGTCCGCCGGGTGTTCGAAGCTGACTGCAACATTGAGGAGCTGACGGAAAGCACTGTACCGCTGGACACCCCGCAGGACTGACAGGGCGGCAGCCATCCGGGTACAGACAGATGAAGAACCCTCACGGGTTCTTTTTTCGATTCCGGGTTCCTTCTTTTTTGAGAAATTTCAGCAAAAACCAGGGGGGCTGACGAATATATAAACAGGAGGACACTTCATGAACACTGAATTCGATCCGGAAGTGGCTGGGATCATCCGAAGATTTCGGCTGGAGCCGGATTTTCCGGTATGTGAAAGTCCTGAGCATTCACGCACTTCCGACAGGTCGTGACTGCAAAAACTGTGGCGGGAGTTATGCGGTTGTTTTGACGAAAGACCCGTTTATCCTGAAAGGCGCTGCCGGACTGTTTCGCAAAGGTCAGCTGTTTCAGGCCTTCCATCTGACCCTGCACGGAACCATGACTGTGACAGATCCCGGGATCCTTTTGCGCCTGATCAACGGCCGGTCCCGCTCCAGTGACCTGCCGGGAACGGTTCTGCATGATTTGTGGTGTGATGATCCCGGAAAAATGAAACATCTGCTGATTCGCCGGATGGTCTAAGATCTGAAGAATTCCGAAGGCGGATGGAGATCTATGTGTAAAATCGCGGACGAGTATGGAAAGAAACTTCATGGCTGAGTCAGCCACCTGCCATGGATGAAAACAGAAATAACATTTGAAAGGCTTCCCTCTATGATGTATTTAAGGGAAGCCTTTATTGCGCCGGTTTTAATTACAGACTATCTGCAAAGATTTAAAGCAGAGAAAGAAACTGCAAAACAGGGATGCCCACGAACCTGCCATAAGTCCCGTGAGGCTGTAAATTAAAGTGCAATCTGTCTTCATGACAGTGATGTCTTCAGTTCGCTCCATCCCTGACAAGGCTCCCTTACTTTTTTCAGAAAGGAGAACACCCGTGAACCATGTAGCTCAAACTGTTATTCCGGTTGCCGGTGGACTTGATGTCCATAAATCCTTTGTCGTCGCTGTGATCAAAAGCACCAGCGATCAGGGAACGGTCAATACGGTAAAAAAAAGGTTCTCGACCTTTCGTGCAGATCTGGAAGACCTGCGGGACTGGCTCCTGCAGAATGACTGCCATCATGTCTGCATGGAATCGACCGGAAAATACTGGATACCGGTCTATAACGTCCTTGAGACAGCCATGGATGAAGTGCGGGTCTGTAACCCTAAATGGCTGTCTCTGGTGAAAGGCGAGAAAGATGATAACAAGGATGCCGCACGTATCTGTGATCTGTATCGAAACGGGATGACAAAATCCAGTTATATCCCGAGCAAACAGATCCGCACTCTCAGAGAGCTTACACGTCTTCGACAAAAGTATGTGCAACAGCGGGCTTCGGACCATAACCGTCTGATCAATTGTCTCACTGTCAACAACTACAAACTGGACATGGTTTTCTCCAATGTCCGGGGAATATCGGCATCCCGTATCATCGATCTTATCTTATCAGGAGAATCATATACAGATGAAGATATTTTGAAATGTGTGTCGAAGCGGTGCAAAGCTTCACAGGAAGATATCCTCCGGGCCTGCCACGGACTCGAATTCGATAAATTCCAGAGAGAGAAACTGAAGATCATCCGGGACCATATAGATGAACTGACGAAAGAGATAGAAAAACTGGACCAGCTCATAGCAGAGGCTTGTGAAGATCATAAGGAGCCTATCGATTTACTGATGACGATACCTGGAGTCAGTGAAATAAGTGCCCGAAAGATCATCGCTGAGCTTGGAACGGAGATGGATCAGTTTGGGAAGGATTCACGTGTAGCCAAATGGGCAGGTCTGGCACCAGGAAGTGACGAATCAGCAGGAAAGATCCATTCCCGTCACATCACCAAGGGGGGCAAGCACCTTAAACCTGTTCTGATTGAAGTGGCATGGGCAGCTGTCAGATCCAAGAATCCATATTACCGCTGTAAATTTGAGATCCTGAGTTTGCGTCTGGGGAAGAAAAGAGCGATCGTCGCGATCGCCCGAAAAGTGATCGTATCGATCTTCCACATGTTTTCGGACATGAAGGAATGGCATCCCAAAGACTGTGATGACTGTTTTGTACCAAGAGGTCTCTCAGTCCAAAAGGAGTCCAGGAAACTGAATAAGACAGTCAGCACACTGAAGGCGATGGGGATGACAGAGCATCAGATCCTCAAAACGATAGCAAAAGGGTTTGATGATTCTGAGATCAAAGATGATGCGGGTAACAGTTATGATTCGATCACAGGAGAATACATAACAGCCTGAATTTATAAGCGATTTTTGGGGGAAAGGGGGTACTATGCCTTTTAATACAGTAGATGCTTAGTGGCTCTGGCAATTGTCAGCTTTGAACGCAAGATTGTTTTCAAATTAAAAAACCGAAAGAGGGGCTGGTGGAAGGCCGAAAGGAAGGCCGCCGAACCGGTATTGACCTGCAGATCCGCAGGACAGTGGGGAACACGCTGAAGAAGGGCCGGATCAGCGAGAGGGACATTGCCATGTACAGCGGCATTCCGCCGGAACAGGTCCGCCGGATCCGGAAGGCCATGGCCTGAAACAGGCCTGTGCACAGGCGGAAAACGCAAAAAAGGATGATGAGCGCCATCATCCTTTTTGCGTGTATCCGTTCAGTGCTGAATTTTTGCGAGCACCTGATCCAGGTCCAGGTCCATGGGACCGAACTCCAGCGTCAGGGCTTCCTGTGTCCTGTCATCATACCTGGGAATGAGGTGGATGTGGAAATGATCCACCGTCTGTCCCGCACTTTCCCCTGCATTGGACAGCAGGTTCATGCCCGAAGCCCCCAGTTTTGCCTGGAGCACCCTGCCCAGGGCGCTGGCCACACCGAACACCTTGCCAATGGTGGCAGCATCCGCTTCCATGAAGTTTCTTACATGCTGTTTCGGCACCACCAGGGTGTGGCCGAAGGAAGCGGGATTCACATCCAGAAAGGCAATGACATCGTCATCCTCGAAGACTTTTTTTGCCGGGATGTTGCCCGCGGCAATTTCGCAGAAAATGCAGTCCATAGTTATTGCTCCTTTTTCCGTAACGGGACAGACCATTCGCTTTTTCCTAATGAAAAGCCAGGCTAAGGGGATGCCTGGCTCTTCAAATTAAGGGGATAGAAAATAGTATGAATTAGCCTGAGACTGAATCATACTGGCAAGGTCTTCTGCTCCTTGCTTGTTTAGAGTTTAACACAGGGTCCACCGGTAATTGTGTGAAAAATATGGAAAACTGTGTGAACAGGCCATTTTCAGGCCAGATTCAGGGGAAAAGAGGGGCAAACTACCTGGAATCAGCCACCCGTCTCCCACCTGGACCCCAATTCCTGCCACTTTGTGAAGAAAATAACAGTCAACACCGCCTCCAGCCACCTTGCAGGTAACCGCTTTCAGGTGTTTTGTGGCCAAAGTGTGTGCAATTTATGGTGACGTATGACGGATTTGCCTGCAATCAGGCATCCGGTTTATGGAGGAGCCGCGGATACAACAGGTCGATGGCGGCTGCCCCCAGGGGCGCCGTGACCAGAATGGCCAACACAGCCACTGTCAGCACGGTCTGCCCGCAGGCAAGACCCATGGAGAGCGGAATCGCACTGATGGCTGCCTGGACAGTGGCTTTCGGAAGATAGGAGACCACGGAAAACAGCCGTTCTTTCCAGTTCAGGGAAGTGCCTGTCAGGCACAGCAGCACACCGCCGCTCCGGCACAGGAGACCGGCGGCAATGAGCAGCAGGGAGGGCCCCAGGGCATGGGCAGCGTACGTCAGCTGAATGGCTGCCCCGATGAGGGTGAAGAGAAAGATCTGCGCGGCCGTCCAGAGCGAGTCAAAGGAAGCGCCGAGGCGTCTGGCAGCAGGCGGATCCAGGTGACCCGCCACCAGGGCGGTGGTCATGACGGCAATGAGTCCGGAGAATCCGACAGGTCCAGTCAGGGCATCCTCCAGGGCATAGAGCAGGGCACCGGTGGCCAGAAACACGATCAGCCGGGTGATCACCGGCGTCCGGACTCTGTGAAACACGCGGACAAAGAGAATTCCCAGAAGGATTCCGCTCAGGATCCCCAGGACAATGGAGGTGGGAATCCGCAGCAGCATCTGCCAGTGAAAGCCGCCCTGGCCGGCCATGGAGGTGAAGATGCTGAAGAGCACGATCACGAAAATGTCGTCTGCACTGGCGCCAGCCAGGATCATGGGTGCAATGGCTTTGTCCTGGCCGTATCCGGACTTCATGACCGTCACCATCCCGGGAACGACCACGGCGGGACTGACAGCCGCAATCACGGTACCGAGGATGGCGGATTCCAGCAGGGACAGGCCGAACACAGGAGGCCCCAGGAGCAGAAATGCCAGAATTTCGCAGGTGGCGGGAACAAAACACAGGAGGAGTGCCGGGCGGCCGGCACGAATCAGGTCCTCTGTCCTGAGACTCAGGCCTGCGCGAATCAGGATGACGAGAAGTGCAATTTTGCGGATGGATCCGGAGATCTCCAGCATGGCGGGGTCGATCCAGTTCAGGACGGCGGGCCCGAGCAGGATTCCCGCCAGCAGCATCCCGGTCAGCGGCGGGAGTCCGATGTGTTTCATGATCCGGGTGACGAGAACCCCGGACAGCAGGATCAGTCCGAAGGAAAGCAGCATGTTGTTCTCACTCCTTGCAGCCGGTCAAACCGGCAGGCTGACTGTATTGTACAGGAGCCAGGGCCTGACGCCCAAGGTTTCCCGGCAGAAGGGGACCGGTGCAGACCCGGAATGCGGCTTGCGGCAGCTTAACAGATGGACGTATCCATATATTAAGGAAAGAAAGTCCGAAGGAGGACAATCCAGCAGGGCATGCAGACCGGCTGTCTTGGGATCTGAGGATGCAGGAGCGGGCGGCGGGCACAGGTAAGGGCATACAGCCGGTGGCTGTGTGACAAATTTCTGCCCTTGCACAGAGGGCGCAGCCAGCCGCTTTGTGCGTGCTATAATGGTACGCGACAAAGAGGATTCAACATGATCAGAAAAACCATCCGGGACCTTGCGGCCATGGCCGGCGGGGTCCTGATTCAGGATACAGGCGCAGTTGTCAAAGGCGCCGTCACAGACTCCCGGCAGGTCGTGCCCGCGTCTTTGTATGTGCCGGTCATCGGCGCCCGTGTCGACGGACACGACTTCATCGCACAGGCGGTGCAGGCAGGGGCGGCCGCAGCCCTGTGGCAGAAAGACCATACACCGCTGCCGGCAGACGTCCCCCTCATTCTGGTGGATGACACCGTGAAGGCACTCCAGAACATTGCCCGCGCGTATCTGCACGAACTGCATCCGTATACCATCGGCATTACGGGATCCAATGGCAAAACCAGTGCCAAGGACATGATGAAGGCTGTCTTCTCGCGGCACTGTGTGACGCAGGCCACGCCGGGCAACCGCAACAGCGAGATCGGGCTGCCGCTGACGATCCTGGAATTCGATCCGGGGATCGAGGCGGCGGTGCTGGAAATGGGCATGGAAAACTTCGGGGAAATCGAAACCCTGGTGGACATTGCTCCGCTGGATGCAGCGGTGATCACGTCCATTGGCAGCGCCCATATGGAGAACCTGGGATCGAAGCAGGGAATCGCACAGGCGAAGATGGAAATCCTGCGGGGTCTGCGCCCCGGCGGAACGTTCCTGTATCTGGCGGATGCCCCGGAACTGGCCGTGGAGCTGCAGAAACCGGAAACGCGCCGGTTCATTGAGGAAAACGACATCACCGTCATTCCCTTTTCCCGCAGGGACCTGCACCATGTGAGCGTGGAACAGGGCCGCATGGCCTTTGAGTGGAACGGAACCCCCTGGCGGCTGAATGCCCTGGGCAGCTTCCAGTGCGTGAATGCTCTCCCTGCCCTGATTCTGGGGGAAACCCGCGGGATTTCATCGGCAGACAGACACCAGGCACTGGAAACCCTGGTGATGACCGGCATGCGCACGGCGCTGCAGCCGGCCGGCCGGGCCCATGTGCTGGATGATTCCTACAAGTCCAATCCCGAAAGCGCCATTGCGGCGCTGGATATCCTGGTATCCCTGCCGGGCAGCCATTACGCGGTACTCGGGGACATGCTGGATCTCGGGCCGCAGGAGATGGAACTCCACCGCCGGGTGCTGGACCATGCACGCACTCTGGGAATCGAAGTGTTCACCACCGGTCCGGTGTTCGGGCGCATCGGCGAGTCCTGGCATGAAGACCAGGATGGCCTGTTTGAGGCCGTGAAGCCGCTGCTCGAAGAGGATGCGGTGATTCTGGTAAAGGGAAGCCGGGCGCTGCAGCTCGACAAACTGGCCGGCAGGCTGGAGAAAGAAGGCAATGAACTCATGAAGAAAATCAAACTCGCCGTACTGTTCGGCGGTCAGTCCAGTGAATATTCTGTATCTCTGCATTCTGTGGCCAGCTTGCTGCGGAACCTGAACAGGGACAAGTACGACCTGTCTCTGGTGGGCATCACAAAAGAAGGCCGGTTCCTGGAGTATACCGGGGACATCGACCACATCGAACACGATACCTGGAACACGCCGGAACTCACCACACCCGTGGCCTGGGTGCATGGCGGCTATGTGCGGCCGGAAAGCGATGAGCCGGCGGCGGTGCGTGCACTGGATACGGTGTTTCCGGTGCTCCATGGCAAAAACGGCGAAGACGGGACCCTGCAGGGGCTCATGGAGATCATGAACATTCACTGCGTGGGCTGCGACACCCTGTCTTCGGCCATGATCATGGACAAGGACATCACGCATATCGTCCTGGATGCCCAGGGCATTCCCACGGCGAAGTATGTGTGCCTGAAGGCGGGCATTCCGTATTCCGCCGAAGAGATCCTGCAGGTGATCCCCCTGCCGTGGATCGTGAAGCCCTGCAATGCAGGCAGCTCCTATGGAGTGCACAAAGTGGATACCCTGGCGGAATTCGACGAAGCAGCGAAGGATGCCTTCCACTGGGACGGCCGCGGCAAGATCCTGGTGGAGGAATGCATTCCCGGGTTTGAAATCGGCTGTGCGGTGATGGGAAACCTGGAACCCTTTGCCGGGGATGTGGATGAAATCGAGATCCACGGCGGGTTCTTTGACTTTGCGGGCAAGTATGAAATGAAGGATTCCGCCATTTACTGCCCGGCCCGGATTTCGCCGGAGAAAACAGAAGAGGCCAGGGCGCTGGCCGTGGCTGCCTACCAGGCCATGGGGTGCTCCGGCTTCACCCGGGTGGACATGTTCCTGCAGCCTGATGGGGCGCTGGTGATCAATGAACTGAACACCGTTCCGGGCATGACAGCCACCAGCCGCTACCCGACCATGATGGAAAAAGCCGGCCTCCCCTTTGCGAAGCTGCTGGATGACCTCATTGCACTGTCCCTGGAGAAAGAGGTGGGACAGTGCTAGACACTGCCGGACAGCGGGTATGGACGGAAGTGGACCTGGATGCCGTGGCGCACAACCTGCGCCAGGTCCGGGAACTGATGCAGGGCACGAAGATCATGGGGATCGTGAAAGACGATGCCTATGGACACGGGGCGGTGGAGTGCACCCGGGTGCTGGAAAAAAACGGGGTCGATTTCTTCGGCGTCGCGACGATCGGGGAAGCACTGGAACTGCGTCAGGCCGGCATCCGTTCGGATATCCTGATCCTGGGATGGACCGATCCGGACCAGGCTGCACTGCTCGCAGAGCATGACCTCATCCAGACAGTGGTGGATGTCCCCTATGCCAGAGAGCTGAATGCCCGGGGCCTGAAGCTGCGGACGCATGTGAAGGCAGATACGGGCATGAACCGCATTGGCATTTCCTGGCAGCCGCAGAAAAAGGACCTGGATGGATTCTTTGAGGTGTATGCCATGAAGAATCTCTCCAATGAAGGGATTTTCTCGCACTATCCCGTGAGTGATGACCTGGGGGAAGATGCCATGGCCTTCACCGGGCGCCAGACCACGATGTTCCAGGAGCTGGTGAGCATACTGAAGGAAAACGGCATCGATCCGGGCCTCGTGCATATCCAGAACAGCTACGGGATCCTGAACTACGGGGACATGGGCTTTGACTACTGCCGGCCGGGGCTGCTGTACATGGGCGTCACCAGCAATGATGCCATTCCGGTGGTCAATGACCTGGACTTCATTCCGGCACTGTCCCTGCGCACGCGCGTGGAAATGGTCAAGGACCTGCAGCCGGGGCAGACGGTGTCCTATGGCCGCCATCACGAGGTGCAGCAGCCGGAAACCATCGCTTCGCTCGCCATCGGCTATGGCGACGGACTGCCCAGGCTCATTTCCAACAAAGACCTGACGGTCCTGGTCAACGGACAGGAGGCCCGGCTCGTGGGCAACATCTGCATGGATCAGTGCATGGCGGATGTCACGGGCCTGGACGTGAAGCCCGGGGATGTGGTGACACTGATCGGTGAAGATGGCAGAAAGCGCGTGACGGTGGATGCGATCACCCGGTGTTCGGAGTCCATCAACAATGAGACGTTCTGCCGCCTCACAAAACGGGTGCCGCGGTTCTTCACCGGAACCGGCGATCCGGATGCGGTGAGAAAACAGGCAGCGGACCAGGAGGATGCAGATGGCGGGCACTAAACGGCAGTACGGCGCCATTGACATTGCGCGCTATGTCTCCGCCCTGCTGGTGGTGGCGATCCATGTCTACCCCTTTGTGGACATGTCACCGGTCTTCAACCAGTATTTCATCGCCATTGTATGCCGGCTCGCGGTTCCGTTTTTCTTCGTCGTGTCCGGATACTTTTTCTTCCGGAAAATCCGCCGGAGCGAGACAGAAGAAAACCGGGAGAAGCTGAAGGACTACCTTTGGCGCATCGGCAAGATCTACCTGATCTGGACGGTGATCTACCTGCCCTACACCATCTGGAACTACGCCTCGGTGGGGTTCTCCTGGCAGTCGATTTTCTCCTGGGTGCGGGATTTCTTCCTCAACGGATCCTATTACCACCTCTGGTTCCTTCCGGCCATGATGCTGGGCATGGTCATTGTGTGGTTCCTGTATGAAAAGCGCGGCATGATGTTCACGCTGAAAGTGAGCCTGGGGCTCTATGTCGTGGGGTACCTGATCAACATCTACGCCCCGTACTGGGAGACGCTGCCCTATGTGTCCATCCTGTACGGCTTTTTCCAGAAAACCCTGGTGACAGCGCGGGACGGTTTCTTTTTCGCGCCCATGTTCCTGTCCCTGGGGCTGCTGCTCGCAAAAACCAGGCGGGTGCGTGCAAGGGCGGCGGGTACTGCATTTGCCATCTCCATGGTGCTGCTTGTGGGAGAAGTCGCCATCTATGGAAAGCTGGGGATCCTGGAGGATCTGTCCTGTATGTTCCTCATGCTGATTCCGGCGGTATTCTTTCTCGTGGACTGGCTGCTTGTGCTGCGGGTTCCCTGGAATCCCGGCTATCGCACACTGCGCCAGGACAGCCTGCTGATCTACACCAGCCACATTCTCTTTGCGAGGATTCTGCTGATGATTCTCCCCGGGGCCCATCTCGCGGTGTATTTCCTGACACTGGCCTGTGCCCAGGGCTTCGCGTTCCTGGTCACGGCGAACATGAAGCGATGGCCCATCCTGCGAAACCTGGTTTAGGCCGGGACTGCAGACCTGATATCCATAGTCCGGAGGCGTGCCCTCCGGTTTTCTGATGGCCGGGTAAAAAAGGGCAGGGGATTGCCCGGTCAGCGACACCAGGGTGAAAACATGGACACAGTGCCGGATACCGGATCCCGGAGGCCGCACATCCGGGGATTGAATCATTTGTGACCCGGCGTGCCGGACATCCCGCTATGCGGTTGTCCGGGTGGTCGAGTACACTGGAGTGGTACCCTGGGCAGGCCAGGGTGGCCGGCCATGGCAGCGGCAATGGAAAGAGAGGCAGACACATGCTGAGAATTTCACAGGTGAAAACACGGGACACAGACAGACGGTCCATCGAACATGCACTGATGAAAAAACTGGGACTGAAAAACGGGGATTTGAAACACTGGACCATTTACCGCAGATCCGTGGACGCCAGACACCATGATGTGACCTTTTCCTGGATCATTGATGCCCAGCTCCGCAATGAAGCCAGACACCTGATGAAAAAGGATGTCCGGCCGACGCCGGAGAAACCGGCCCCGTTCCGGCCCAAAGGCGTCATTGCCCTGAAGACCCCTCCGGTCGTGGCGGGGTTCGGGCCGGCCGGCATGTTTGCGGCTCTGGACCTTGCAGAACACGGGTACCGCCCCATTGTGCTCGAGCGGGGACAGAAAATCGAACAGCGCCGGCAGGACGTGGATCATTTCTGGAAAACCGGAGAGCTGGATCCGGAATCCAATGTCCAGTTCGGTGAAGGAGGAGCCGGGGCATTCTCCGATGGCAAGCTGACCACCCGCAGCCGCGATCCCCTGGTGGATGAGCTCCTGGAGACCTTGCATGCCCATGGGGCGTCTTTGGACATTCTCGTGGATGCCTATCCGCACATTGGCACGGATGCCTTTGAGGCCATCATCCAGAGCATCCGGCGGCGGATCCTGGAACTCGGGGGCGAGATCCGCTTCGGGGCCAGGCTGGAGGAAGTGAAGATCGAGGACGACAGACTGACGGCAATCAACGTCAACGGCCGGTGGGAACCCTGTCAGGCCCTGATCCTGGCACTGGGGCATTCGGCAAGCGACACCCTCCGCCAGCTGCATGAAGACGGCATTCACATGGAAAGCAAGCCGTTCCAGGTGGGAGTCCGGATCGAGCATCCCCAGCGCTTCATCAACGAGGCCATGCTCCATGATTTCAAGGACGATCCCCGGCTGATTCCCGCCCGGTACACCCTGACGGCTATGGCCGACAACGGAAAGGGCATCTACACCTTCTGCATGTGCCCCGGCGGCTATGTCATTGCCTCCAGTGCCCAGCCCGGCCAGCTGGTGGTCAACGGCATGTCCTATGCCGACCGCGCGGGTGAGAACGCCAACAGCGCCCTGCTGGTGCAGGTCAATGAATCTGACTACGGACCGGGGCTCTTTGACGGCCTGGCCTATCAGGAGGAAATCGAGAAACGGGCCTTTGCCCTGTCGCCGGACTACCGCGCCCCGGTGCAGAAAGCCGCGGACTATCTCGAGGGTGTCGTCAGTGAAAGCCTGTCCACCAGACCGACCTATGAACCGGGGACCGTTCCGGCGGATCTGAACACACTGTTTTCCGATGAAGTCAACCACGCCCTGCATCAGGGGCTGCTGGATTTCGAGCGCAAGGTTCCCGGGTTCCTGGAGGGCACGATGACCGGCGTGGAAACACGGGCTTCCAGTGCGATCCGGATTCCCCGGGACAAAGTCACGCGCATGGGGGATGAAGGCATTTATCCCTCAGGAGAAGGCAGCGGCTATGCAGGCGGTATCATGACGAGTGCCATTGACGGGGTGAAGAGCGCCCGGGCACTCATGGACCGCTATGCGCCTTGTGTACAGTCTGATACAGAATGAGGTCTGTTTTCAGCGATTATGGACAACTGTCTGGCTGAAAAGGGCAGTTTGATTCCGTTCATGGTTCATGCCCGCTATAATGAGATAAACAAGTTTAGAAGAAAGAAAGGAGTATGAATCATGAACATCAGCGAGATCATGGCAGAGACAGGTTCGATCATTGTCGGCCGTGATGCGCATTCGAGAATCATCGTCCGCTCCAAACAGGACGGAAGCATCTGCTGGTACAACAGCCTGGAACGGGCTGCGAGCCGCGATGCAAGAATCCGGGACCTGCACCTGGACGCAGCAGTTCGCTAGAAGAGCATCACGCCGGAGAATGAATCCGGTCTCAGATACACACAAGCCCCCGCGGTGCATTCTCCATGTGCTGCGGGGTTTTGCATACACAGAGTGGCCCTTTCGGACATCCGGCTGTAAAGCGGTTTCTCTTTCCTGTTCCGAATGCCTGCCGGACCATGGACCGGCGCAATGGGCATGACAGGACGAAAAACGGAATCATGCTCCTACACTGATACTATGAAACCAATGAGTCTCCCAAAATACGATACAGTTCCGGCTGCCTTTGATGCGGTTGTTTCGCGGTGGCCTGACGAGCTGGCTGTCCTGGACGGTAACAGGCCCTGGACTTTTTCGGAACTGAACGATCTGGCCAATGACATCGCGGGGATTCTGCCAGACGAGCCGCGAATCGGCATCATTCTGGATCATTCCATTCTCATGATTGCCTCCATGCTTGCGGTTTTCAAAGCCGGCAAAGCCTATGTGCCCATGGAACCGGATTTTCCCGTGGAGCGCATCCGCGACATTCTCCAGGAGGCAGAGATCCGGACAGTGATCACACAGAAGGCATACACAGACCGGCTGCTTCCGGATGTGAAGCCCCTGATCCCCACACTGCCGATGGTGCATCATGACTTACGCCAGCCTGCCGTGAGCGGGGAGGATCCTGCCTATATTCTGTATACCTCGGGATCCACCGGCCGGCCCAAGGGCGTCTGTGTGCTGCAGCGAAACCTGATGCACTATGTGCGGGCTTTCCATCATGAATTTCACAATGGGCCGGGGGACATCATGCTGCAGGGATCGGTGTGCACGTTTGACATCTTTGTGGAGGAAGTGTTCACCACGCTGCTGAACGGGGCAGCTCTCGCCATTCCGCATACAGATGAATTCCACGCACGCATGCAGTACTGCGAAGACCACGGCATTACCTTCATTTCGGGATTCCCGTGGCTGGTGGCGCAGATGAACAGCGAAAAGCTCGTGCCTTCCCGCCTGCGGATCCTCATCAGCGGCGGGGATACCCTGCATCACTCCCAGATGGACACGATTGCCGACAGGGTCCCGGTGTACAACACCTATGGGCCTTCCGAAACCACGGTCTGTGCCAGTTACTACTGCGCCAGCGGAAAGCAGCCGCTGGCGGATGGATCCCACCCCATTGGCCGTCCTGTTCTGGGCGCCTCGATGGAAATCCTGGATGAAGCCGGCAATCCGGTACCAATCGGCACAACGGGAGAGATCTGCATCTATGGCAACGGGGTGTCAGCGGGATACATTGGGGACCATACCCGGGAAAACCTGGCGTTTGACCACAACATGTATCACAGCGGAGACCTGGGATATCAGCTGCCGGATGGCAATTTCGTGTTCCTGGGACGCAAAGACCGTCAGGTGATGGTCTATGGCAAGCGTGTGGAGCCGGAGGAAGTGGAAAGCGTGATGGAAAAATGCCCCGGGGTCCAGGAGGCGGTGGTCACCACCTGGATGGATCCGGAGGGCAGCAGCCATCTCCATGGCTGGATCGTGCCGGAACCGGATCCGGAGAATGAACAGACACCTGTGGCAGAGCGGGATGTGACGGAGCGGCTGAAGTCGTGCCTGTCCCGGCATCTGACGCCCTTCATGATTCCGGAGTCCTTTACGGTCCTTGCGTCGTTGCCGCGCACGGCCAATGGCAAGGTGGACAAAGAAGCCCTGGATGCCCTGGGGGAGGACAAAAACACCATTCAGGACCGGGAGGATGGCCAATGATCCGGGAAGCTGCCCCGCGGGATATGGAGACGCTGCTGGACTGGCGCATGGAGGTTCTGGACCATGTGTTCCCGGGCCGGGACCTGTCCGGACTGCGTGCGGCCAGCCGCCAGTATTACCAGGGGCAGCTGGGCAGCGGACATATTGCCTGTTTTGCCCTGGAGGAACCCGGAAATCCTGCGGGAGAGCAGGAGGGGGGAAGTGCCGGAGACTGGAAGGAGCGGATCATCGGCTGCGGTGGCATCTGCCTGCAGCAGGAAATGCCAAGTCCCGACAACCCGTCGGGCCGGTGCGGGTACCTGATGAATATTTATGTGCGGCCAAAGCACCGGCATCAGGGCCATGCCAGGGACATGGTGGACTGGCTGATGGATCAGGCCCGCGCCTGGGGAGCGGAAAAGATCTGGCTGGAGGCCAGTGAAGAAGGGCGCCCATTGTATGAGACACTGGGGTTCACGGATCTGCCGGCAATCATGGCAGTCGAACCAAACAGAACAGACGAACGTCCGGCCACCGTGCAGCCGGCTTGAGGGGAAACAGAACATGATGGAAACAGTGAAGCTTTTTGACGGCAGACGGTTTCTGCTGCGGCAGCAGGAACAGGGAGAGAATCTGCCGCTGGTCGTGTGCATTTTTCACACCCAGGGCACGGAGGTGATTCTCGAAGCGGTGGACCGGCCCCTGAACGTGCTGATGCCGCTGGATCTGGAATGGGACGAGGATCTGTCGCCCTGGGCTCACGATCCGGTGGTGATGAAAGATGACCATTTTACCGGACAGGGACCGGTCTTTGCGAAAACCGTGGCCGAAACGACAGACTGGGCCAGAACACTCACCGGCAGCACGAAGGTGATCCTGGCGGGATATTCCATGGGAGGATTGTTTTCTCTCTTTGCCCCCACGGTTGCGGGTGCATATGATGCACTGGTGTGCGCCTCGGGTTCCGTGTGGTTTCCCGGGTTCACGGAGTATATGAAGACCCATGCCTTCCTGAAACAGCCCGCAGCGATCTGGCTGTCACTGGGGAATAAGGAAACCCGGGTGAAAAATCCCGTGCTGCAGACCACCTGGGACTGCATGGAGGAACTGAAGCAGCAGTTTGAGCAGGAGGGCATTGTCTGCATGCTGCATCAGGATCAGGGCAATCATTTCCAGGATGCGGCTGGCCGGATCGCCCGGGGCATTCTCTGGAGTCTGGAGCAGCTTTGAAGACCGCCATCATTGATGTGGGCGGTGGGATGCAGGCGGCGTTTGCTGCGGGAGTCCTGGCCTGTCTGCAGGATGAGCATATATCCTTCGACCTCTGTTACGGGGTATCCGCCGGTGCCGCCAATCTTGTGAATTTTCTCACCGGTGATATGGAGGCTTCCCGGTCATTCTATCTGGACCCCGAGGCGCGCAAAAAGGTGTTTTCCTTCAGCAACTTCATCACCAAGGGATCCTATGTGGATTTTGACCGAATCTACAATGATTCCGAAAAGCTGACCAAAGCTCTGGATGCCGACAGCAGTCTGACGGTTGTGGCGACCAATGCCTTCACGGGGGATCCTGCCTACTTCACAAAACGGATGCTGGAAAAACACGGTCTGGAGATACTGAAAGCCTCCAGCAGCCTGCCTCCGGCGTGTCCGCCGCATCTGGTGGGCAACATTCCGTACCTGGATGGCGGCATTGCCGACCTGGTCCCGGTGAAGAAGGCCCTGGAGCAGGGGGCGGACAAAATCGTGGTTCTGTCCACCTACCCATTGCAGGAGGAAGCGGATCTGGAAAAGTTTTACAGTGCGGCGCTGCTCTTTGACTGGAAGTATCCGGGGGCGGCAAAAGCGCTGCGGGAAAATGTGATCCGGTACAACGAGGCCGTGGCTCTGGTCAGGCAGCTGGAAGCTGAGGGGAAGCTGTTGTCCATCTACGCCGACGATGATCATGGCGTGCAGGCCCTGAGTCGGGGAACGGCAGGTGTGCAGGAGCTCTGGGACCAGGGATATGAGAAGGGAAAACTGGTCCGGGATTTCCTGGGAGCAGACAGCAGACACAGCTGGTGGAGACGACTGCTTCCGTTCATTCCGCCGAAACCGCCCATTTCGCCCATTCAGAATGATCAGCAGAGCTGAACATTCTGAAACGGCGAAATGCAGGGGTGGAGTACTGTTGCAGATAGTGCCGGAAGCCGGGAAACAGTGCCACGGGAGAAAAGATTGCGATGGGATGAAAAAGCTGCCCGCCGAACAAGGGCAGCTTTTGATTATTTGGAAGACTGAGACTGAAGTTGAGAAGCAAGTTTTTCGTAGGCGCTTCTGTCGATGGATTTCAGAAGATTCAGAACCTCCTGTTTGCCTTCAGCACGACCTTCCATCATACCTTCGGCACGACCTTCGATCATACCCTCGGCACGTCCTGCATCTTTGCCATCAGCGTAGAAAATGTTGTTTTCCTTTTGCATAATTTTGATATCCTCTCTTTCCTTCTTGTTTAAATGGATGCCCTGGCTTTCCAGGTAGGCATAGTCCCGCTCTTCGTGCGGGAGCAGAAAGACGTTGTACAGAACCTTCTGCAGATCTGTGGCGTTCTCCGGGGGAATGCCAAATTCGACGCCCAGGATTGTCGCAACAGGCTGATTGACCAGCTGTTTCATATACTCTCTGTTTTTTTCAGTATACCATTCTCCGGGATTCTCGAAGAATGCCTGCAGAATGCCGTCACCGGCAGATCCGGGAATGACCCGCGGTGGCTGGTCAATCACTTTTCCCATTCGGGGAAAGAACCAGATGGAGAGCAGCTGCGGTCGCTCTTCGTATCGTTTCACCGGCTTGAATGTATCAAGAATTCCATGGGCATAGACATTCTGTCTTGCAGTCATGGAATATCCCGGATGTTTTTCCAGCTGCATTTCATAATGAATCAGAAACCTGGAGACGGGGATGGAGTCCAGTCCAACAAGATTCGCGGATCCCAGAGAGTCGGCGTGCAGGATATGGCCGCCGAAGCTGAATTCTGTGTTTCGAAGGGTGATCACGCGACGGGAATCGCGGTGAAAGCTGTCCACGATGTCTTCCACATCAAGAGCGTGAAAATCCGGGTGAAGCTGTTTGATGAGAAACGCCGCCAGATCGGCGATCTGGATGACCTTCTTGAAGGAACTGTCGTAGATGTTCAATTCGTCAATCATGTCTGTCACTCCTGTCGTTCATTTCACAATGAGTGCGGACCGGATCAGATCTGTGATGTGGAAGCAGCCGGTCATGGCAATGAAGCACAGTTTCCGGTCTATACTCTCTGTAGCGGCGCCTTGGGTAACAACAAGATAACAAGATAAGGGCTAAACAGTCAACTCTGGCTGGTGAATTTGATTAAAATGCCTATATATTGCATTTGGCGTTCACACCGATAGAGAACTTCCTGCCCGCCCCCAGTTTCAGGCGGCATGAAAAGGAGATTCCTGACCCATTTGGCAGCGAGTGTGAACCTCGCCGCCAGATCAGATGCAAACGATTGTGCCTTCTGTGCCCGTCCCCTGCATGGGGCCTGCGCTGTCCGTGCCCCATCGGGAGCCCCCCACCTGACAGCGGCGCATAGCAGGGCCCGGCAGGACGGCCGGCTGTACAATTTCTGGTGCGAAACGTAAAATGAAACTAATGCCGGAGGGAGGAAATCCCGTGCTTTTTCGACCAGACTATTACATTTCCCATTATTCGAATCTTGACCTCGACAGACTTAAACGCCGGGGCATCAAGCTGCTTTTGTGCGACATCGACAATACCCTCGTGGCCTGGAACGACCCGGACAACAACGTCCGCGTGAAGCGCTTCATCAGCAAAGTGAAACGGGCCGGGCTCAAAGTGGCGCTGGTCTCCAACGCCATGCCCAAACGCGCCAGCCGCTTTGCCCGGGACCTGGGGGTGGAAAAAGTGTTCTGCCTGTCCTGCAAGCCGCTGCCCCGCAACCTGAAAAAAGCCATGCGCTTCTACCACGTCAAGCCGGAAGAAACCGCACTGCTCGGGGACCAGCTCATGACTGATGTCCTGGGAGCCAACCTGGCGGGGGTGTATTCGATCCTCACGCACCCCATCACGGAGAGCGATAAATTCGATACACAGATCAACCGGTTTTTCGAGAACCGGATCCTGGATCACTACGAGAAAAAAGGCGTGTTCAAAAGGAGGGAATTCGATGACTGAATACTGCAAGGGATGCGGCGTGCAGCTGCAGAACGAAGATCCCGATGCTCTGGGATACGTCCCGAAACTGGACGCCTCCTATTGCCAGCGGTGTTTCCGCATCCGCAACTACGGGGATGTCACCATTGACATGAAGCAGGGAATCGAGTCCTCGAAGACCCTGGACAAAATCAATGAAGTGGACGGAACGGTGTTCTGGGTGGTGGACCTGTTTGCCTTTGAATCCAACATGATTTCCCGCCTGAACAAAAAGCTTCCCGGCAAGGACATTGTCCTGGTGCTCACCAAACGCGACATCCTGCCGGAGTCCCTGTCGGATGACAAGATCTACGAATTTGTGGACCGCCGGCTGAAGGACGAAGGCATCGAAGTCAGGGACATGCTCATCGTCGGCGGGCTGCTCAAACACGGGGAAATGGCACAGGAATCCATCGAGAACCTGAAAGCGGCCATGGACTATTACCGGAAGGGCGGCAATGTCATCTTCATGGGAACCGCCAATGCCGGAAAGAGCACGCTGATCAACCAGCTGCTCCATTCGGGGGAGCTCACGGTGTCCCGCAACCCCGGCACCACACTGGATCTCATTCCGATCGAACAGGACGGCTGGACGATTTACGATACCCCGGGCATCGAAAACCACCACAGTCTGCTCTCGGTGCTGCCCGCGAAGGAACTCAAGACCGTGATTCCCACCAAGCCCATCCGCCCCTTTGTGTCGCAGATCTACGAAGACCAGTCCTTTGCGGCCGGTGGCCTGGCCCGGCTCGATATCCAGACAGACGGAAAAGCCACCGTGGTGGGCAACTTCTCGCGGAACCTGCCCATTCACCGGGGCAAGCTGGCGAAAGCCGATGAACTGTGGACCAGGCACCTCAACGGGATGCTCTCTCCGGCGGCCGACACCAGTCTGCTGACAATGCACACCTGGCATGCCCCGAAGCTGCAACCGGGTGAAAAAATGGATGTGGACATCGCCGGGATCGGATGGTTTACCGTATCCGGAGATGTCAGGGACATCTATGTAAAGGTCCACAAGGGCGTGGACGTGACGTTTCGAAAGGCGATGATCTGATGATTCTGAATGCATCTCAAAAGAAGACACTCCGTACCCTGGGTCAGGGCATGCCTGCCCTGCTGCAGGTCGGCAAGGACGGACTGAGTGAAAATACCGTGAAAAACCTGGACATCCAGCTCGATGCCCATGAACTCGTGAAAATCAACCTGCTGAAAACCGCACCGCTGGATGCCCGCGAAGCCGCCATTGACCTGGCGGCTGCAACGGGGGCCAATGTGGTTCACATCATCGGGCGGACAGTCCTGCTGTACCGGCCCACGAAGGAAAACAAACTGGGCGTCCGGCTGTGAGTCAGGCGACAGAGAGCCCCGTGCACGTGGATGCCATTCCCTCCCGGTCTGTTGTCAGCCGGGTGCCGGATGTGGCTGACACCCGCCGGCGGGTTGTGCTTCTGGGAGGATCCTTCGATCCGGTGCATGCCGGGCACCTGGCCATGGCCCATGCGGCCCTTGACCAGCTGGAGGCAGATGAAGTGTGGTTCATTCCCGCCAGACAGGCGCCGCTCAAGAGCCGGCAGCTGACCCCGGGAGAGCACCGGAAGGCCATGCTGGAGATTGCCCTGAAAAACGAACCGCAGATGCGGGTGGAAACCTGTGAGCTGGAGCGGGAAGGGGAGTCCTTTACCATTGATACAGTCCGGTACCTGAAGAAACAGTACCCGGACTGTGACTTTACGTTCCTGGTCGGCAATGACCAGGTGGAGCAGTTCCACAAATGGAAGGAAGCGGATGCGCTGGCACGGCTGGTAAAATTCGCGGCGGTGGCCCGGGATGGCAGAAACGTGAAGACGAAGTATCCCATTCACTTCATCCACATGGATCCGGTCCCGGTGTCGAGCACCGAAATCCGGACGGGAAACCGGCTGAACTACGTTCCGCAGGAGCTCCTGGACTATTTCTATGCGAACCGGCTCTACTGCAAGGACTTTGTGAAAAGCCGCGTCCCCGACCGGCGGTATATGCACAGTCTGTCCGTGGCAAGGCTCACGGAGGAATTCGCCCTGGCAGCGGGACTCGATGGACAGCAGGCCTGGCTCACAGGTCTCTTTCATGATGTCTGCAAGGCCATGCCGGTGGACCGCATGCGGCCATGGCTTGAAGCGGTCTGCCCGGAGGAACTTACCATGCATCCAGCTGCGTGGCACAGCTATGTGGGGGCACAGGTGACGGACCGGGTCTTCGGGATCCATGATCCGAGGATCTCCAATGCCATTTTCCACCACGTCAAGGGAACCAGCGACGATCCTTTGGCCATGTGTGTGTTCTGTGCCGACAAACTGGACCCCCTGCGGGGATATGACAGCTATGACCTCATCGATTTGTGCCGGCGGGATCTGAAAGCCGGTTTTGAAAAATGCAGGGCATCCAACCGGGAATACGTGGATGCCCACAGGAAGGATGCAGTATGGACCAACTGACCCGCGTCGTGATCGACGCCATTGAAGACAAAAAAGGCACGGACATCCGTGTCTATGACATGAAGACCCTCTCTCCGTTCATGGATACCATGATTGTCTGCAGCACACAGAACCTGCGGCAGAACAATGCCGTGGTGCAGAGCATCAAGGACAAGCTGAAGGAAGAAGGCCTGGAGTGCGACATGCGTGTGGAAGGACGCCAGGACTCGAAGTGGATCCTGGTGGATCTCAAGGATGTCGTGGTGAATGTCTTCGTGCAGGATGAACGGGACTTCTATGGCCTGGACAAGCTGTACCGGGATGTATTCATTGACCGCACCGAAGAAGCGGACTCCACCGGCGAAGAACCCGGGGCATGAACTACGACATTCTGGCCCGGTACTACGATGCGCTGGTCAAGGACGACGAAGCCACCAGGCACTGGGTGCACTGGATCGGCAGCGCCGGCAGCACCCTGCTGGACTGTGCCTGCGGTTCCGGGGAAATCACCAGACAGCTGGCAGAGAAGTATGAAGATGTCCAGGGAATGGACCTCTCGCCGGCCATGATTGAAGCCGCTGCAGCCAAGGATACGGACCACAAAGTCACCTGGTCCACCGGGGACATGACCGACCTGTCGGGATTTGGCACCTTTGATGTCATCACCTGTCTGTGCGATTCCGTGAACTACCTGGATGAAGCCGGGTTTGTCCGGTGGCTCGACCAGGCATGGACTCACCTGAATCCCGGGGGATACCTGTATTTTGACATGCACAGCCAGGACCGGATCGAAGAATTCAGGGAAGGCTATGCCGAAGCAGGGACCTTTGAGGACGGCACCCAGGTCCAGTGGCTGATTGAAAGCGAAGACAATGTGCTGTATCAGGATTTCGCGTTTTATCTTCCGGATGGCAGGACACTGCAGGAACACCACCTGCAGTACATCCATGATCCGGAGTTTGTCCGGCAGGAACTGGAGAAACGGTTCACGCTGGAAAGCGTCGTGACGGACTTCGACCTGCCGGGGCTGCAGCCGGGGGAAAAGTATTTTTACATCTGCAGGAAGAAGGAGACCGCATGATTGGAATCATAACCGCCATGGACTCGGAAGCCGCGGCGATCAGAAGCGTGATGCACGTTGAAAGCACCACGGAAACCGCCGGCATCGTATTCTGGACCGGCACCATAGAGGGGGAAGACGTGACCCTGGCTCTGGGGGGTGTGGGCAAGGCCCTGGCGGCAATGGCGGCCACGCTGCTCATTGAACTCTGCGACCCGGATTATATCCTCAACGCCGGGGTCGCCGGCGGCCTGCGGGATACGCAGAAAGTCACGGATCTCGTGATCAGCAGCCGGATCATCCAGGGTGACTATGACACCTCGCCGCTGGACGGACCGGAAGGATTCGGAAAAGTCTTCGATCCCGACATCCGGCTCGTGAACCACGCCCGACAGATCCTGGACGAACTCCAGCTCCCGAGTGAACTGGGAGAAGTTGTCAGCCAGGACAAGTTCGTCGCCCGTCCCGAGGATGTGGCGTTCATCCGCTCCCACTGGCCGGGTGCCGCCTGTGCGGAAATGGAAGCCGGAGCCATTGCCCAGGTGGCCCATGCCTTCCGGGTTCCCTTCCTGGCTGTCCGCGCCCTGTCGGATGTGACGGGACATGACGACAACCCCATGGAGTTCGAGAAATTCACGGAAGTGGCAGCGGAAAACACAGCCAGGTTCATCCGGACATGGTGTGCGTGCCTGTGATGGTAAAATAACGGCGGAGGCGATTGATATGAAAATTACAGACAGCGCCAAAGACGTCCTGCAGCAGGCACTGAACGAAACCGGTGCCCACGGACTGCGGGTCGCGATTCAGGAAACATGCTGCGGCAAGAGCCCGGTGATCGGACTGGATGTCTATACAGAAGACGACCAGCCGGAAACAGTCAATGACATCAACATCGTGATCCCCGAAGAAGCCCGGGATGTCGTGGATGGCCTGGAGATCGACCTGGTCAACGGGGAACTCGTTGTGCTGAACACCGTCTGCGGATGCGGCGGACACGGTGACGGCGGGTGCTGCGGGGGACATGGCGAAGGCCATGACCACGACCACGGCGACGGCTGCTGCGGCGGACACCACGAGGGCGGCTGCTGCCACGACCACGAATAGCGGCCGGCAGAAGACAGCCACAGGACGGCTGCAGCGGCTGACAGCCGGTATCCGATCCAGATGAAACCGTCCAGGACGCAAAACCGGATTTTCCGAGAACGGAGATCCGGTTTTTTGAACCCTGCAAAATCCACCCGGAATTCAACCTGTCACGCACTGCATCTGCATCCACCAGTGAACCGCCATCTGGTACAGTGACAGGTGACAGAAAGTGACAGGCGGCCCAGACCGGATGCACCCGCCACAAACGCATCCAGCCACACATCAGATCCCGCCACAGACCCGGATCCATTGTGACGCAGCCGCCCTCACGCATTACACTCCCACAATCTGCCAGGACCCGAAAGGAGACACGATTCATGACCATCCAGCTCCCCCCGAAACTCGCCGGGCGCCTTAAGCCGATCATCCGCCGCCTGCGTCCCGCCATGCGGCTCTTCACCCGCTGCACCAAAGACGAAGTCACCACCCGTGCCGCAGCCCTCGCGTACTACCTCGTGTTCTCCATCTTCCCACTCCTGATCCTCTTCAGCCTCATCATCGGTTCCCTGCACATTGACACCGCCACCATGGATATCCTCCTCGCCCGTGTCCTGCCAAGGGACATGATCGATATGCTCAAGGGCTACCTCGACTACGTCACAAGGACCTTCGACATGAAGCTCCTCATGTTCGCCCTGGTGTTCTCCATCTATTTCCCCTGGCGCTTCATCCGCAGCCTCATGGACGGCATCCGGATCTCCTACCGGCAGGAATCCGAGGAAAGCTTCATCCGGCGGACCCTCAAGCAGATCCTCTGCACCCTGCTCATTCCCCTCACCCTGGCCGCGAGCCTGATCCTCATCATCCTGGGCCACAACGTCATCACCTTCCTCGTTTCCCTGCTTCCACCCCAGACTCTCCGGCTCTCGGATTTCCTTTTGACGCTCTGGCAATACGGCCGTTTCCTCATCGCTGCCGCCATCATGAGCATCGCCCTCATCATCCTCTACCGCTGCTCGATCCCCACCCGCGTCCCCTTCAAGACCCTGCTCCCCGGCATCGTGTTTTCCATCATTGCCTGGGTGATTTCCAGCATCGCCTTTTCCTTCTACGTCGAGAACTTCGGCGACTACAGCGTCATCTACGGCACCCTGGGAGCCTTTGTGATCCTCCTTCTGTGGCTGTACCTCACCGGTCTGATTTTCCTGGCCGGCAGCGAAATCAACGCCCTCTGGTGGCTCCGGGCTTCTCTGCGCGAACGACGGAAGGAACTTAAGACCCTCGCACGGAAACAGGAGACCCAGCCGGATCCTCAGGCATGAAGATCCGGTTTTTTCTGGTGTGCCCGGCATGGCATACATCTAGGTGGTGAAAGTCCACTATGGGAGCGTATCATCGCAACCGCTAACCATTAGCCCAAGGCAAGGGGCTCTCTGGTAACAGGAGTTCTGAAAGAAGCCCGGCGGCAAAGTTCCGGCCTGAGGAACACGAATCGCATATAAGGCCATAGACGGAGACGAGCGTGCCAGACAGCGCAAATCATAATAGTTGCGGATGACTGTCTGTGGTAGATGCGGCAGGTGTATGGAATGAAAGATGTATGACCTTACCCGGGGAGGTCCTGTCAGCGAAAGGAACCATCAAGCCACGATGACACGCCTTCCGCAGTAACAACGAATGGCAGGAAGTCAGCCGAGGCCATAGTAACGAGGAAGTCCCTGTAATGGGGATGGAGTGAAGGGCCGAACGTACAATTTACTGCAAATATCAGGAATGCTTCCTGCACGAAAAACCGAGAAAGGACAAACCCAGAGAGCCCCTGAAGATGAGTAAGGAAGGGCAGTGCGGGAACACGTGAAAGAAAGGGGCAGTCATGGACCAAATAAGACTGATACAGCCGGAAGACCTGAGCACACAGGAAATCTTCTCCATGGAGAACCTGACCAATGCGTGCAGACAGGTACGGCGAAACAATGGAGCTGCAGGGGTAGATGGAGTCAAAGCCAGAGAACTTCCTGCCTGCCCCGGAGAGTATTGGGAGCGACTGCGGGAACAGATACTGGACCGCAGTTATAAACCACTGCCAGCCAAAAGGACCGATACCCCGAAACCGGATGGGAGCATGCGGGGGCTCAATGTCCCGGCTGCCAGAGATAGAGTCATACAGGCCTGTCTGGCAAACTATCTGGATTATAGGAAGGACTTCGAGATGAGCAACAGCTCATACGGGTTCAGGAAGAACAGGAGATGTGAACAGGCGATACTGAAAGGCCTTGAGTTCATGAACGACGGGTATGACTGGATCGTCGACATCGACCTGAGGAAATTCTTCGACACGGTGGACCAGGACAGACTGATACGACTGATAGACAACCTGTTTCACAACAGAGATATAACTGCCCTGACGAGGAAATTCGTCAGGGCAGGAGTCATGATAGACGGCAAACTGACCAGGACGGAAAGGGGTATCCCACAGGGAGGACCGCTTTCACCGATACTGGCCAACATCTATCTGGACCAGGCCGACAAGGAACTGGAAAGCAGAGGGCTGAGATTCACGAGATACGCAGACGATATGCTCATCTATGTGAAGTCGGAAGCCGCCGCCAACAGAGTGATGAAGTCATTCAGCAACTATCTTGAAAAGAAGCTGAAGCTGGAAGTGAATGCTTCAAAATCGAAAGTGGCCAGACCGGATGAAGTGAAATATCTGGGGTTTGGCTTCAAAAGGAACAAAAGGGAATGGAAGGCGATACCGCATGAGAAGTCCATTCATGAGTTCGAGCAGAAGATAATGAAGCTGACAAAACGGAACTGGAGCGTATCTCTTGAGGAGAGGATTGAAAAAATCAATCAGGTCATCAGGGGATGGAGCAATTATTTCAGGTGTGCATGGCTGTATAAAGAAACGGTGCGCAAACTGGACAGCAAGCTCCGGAGAAGAATCAGGGCCATTATCTGGAAGCAGTGGAAAAGCATCAGGAAAAAAGAAGAGAGCCTCATCAAACTGGGATGTCCCAGAGACAAGGCTCACTCATATGCGTGTGCACGACAAGGATGTGTCCGTTGTGCAGTCACGTTCCTGAACAAGTATATCAGAAATATACACCTGAAGAAGAAAGGCCTCCTGACCATAGAGGAATACTTCGATACGGTGGCAGAAAGGTTCATGAAATCATTTGTACGAACCGCCCAGTGCCGAACGGCACGCTGGGTGGTGTGAGAGGGTCTGATGACACCTACTCGATCACGCAGCATGCCGGTTCTGTCCGTCCTGCCAATGCTGCCGATGCTGCCGATGATGGCGGATCCTGTCTTTCACAGCTGTTAGGGTGACTGCCTCCTGCGGCGGGTATGCTGGAGCCATGAAGAAACGCATTCTATGGCTTGTCCTGCTGGCCGCAGCGGTGGTGACCGCGAGCCTGGCCATTACCTCGCCCCTGGTGCAGAACCTGCTGTACACAGGCAGGCGCACCGGCGGCAGTGACCGCGTGACGGGCACCTATGAACTCCAGGGAGAGGACCTGACACTGAAGGAACCGGTGTTCGGGGCCGCCCTGAAGGAGCCCCGCACGGTGATGCTCACCGGCCGCATCGACCAGCAGGGCGGGGAGATCTCCATTGACCTGACCAATGGCAAAACCCGGACCGTCGTCTGCAAGTACCCGGGGTATTTCCAGCAGGAGGTGCAGCTGCCGGCGGGCAGCACCTACCTGGAAGTGGTGTGCAGGCAGTTTACGGGATACATCCTGCTGGAGAGCCGCAAAGCGGGACACCCAGGCGGATGACAGACGCCGGCAAGGCGGTATAATAAAACCGATGCCAGCAAAAAACAGAAAGAAAACAGGGAAGAAGCCGCAGACATTCGGCTTTTCCGTCACCATATTTCTCTGGGCCCTGGCCATCGGACTGGTTTCCGTGTTCTGGGCCCTCTTTATATCCGGCCCGGTGCGCCTGCACGATGCCCAGCTTGCGGCAACGGAGCAGGTGATCCGGGAAGCCGTTCCCGGGATCCGGGGACTGGAACAGAATATTTTTGCATACGTCACGTGGCAGGGCTATACAGAGGAAACACTGTACTGGTTCGACAACAACGGCGGGCAGCTCACGACCCGGGGCATAGAGACACTGGACTACGATGCGGCGAAGGAAAACGCGAAGGAGAACTACAACATAGAGGCGGATTCCATCGAACTGGCATTCGGCTACGACAGTCCGGTGTACGAACTCCATGGATCGGGGAAGCTGCTCATGCTGGATTATGACACCCTGACGCGGATCTACGAAAGAGAGGACAAGGATTGAACAACAGCAGCAACGACTGGAACAGCCCCTGGATAGACCACACGATGTGGATCCTGGGCCACCTGGAATCTCTGCACCTGTCACATCTGGAGGCTTTGACGCTTCTGATGATCGAATATCTCAACAAGGCACAGATTCCTGTGTCTCATGACATTCTGTGCGAAAAACTGGGCATCACCACAGCCCAGGCGGAGCAGACACTGGGGGACCTGAGCGACAAGGGATTCCTGGACTTTGCGATGGAAAACGGCAAAGTCCGCTTCCTCACCCAGGGGGTCTATGACCGGGGCCTGTCGGTGGGACAGCCTCTGGCCAGAAGCCTCATCCAGGAATTCGAGGATGCCTTTGCCAGGACGCTCTCAAGCCAGGAAATGCAGCGCATCATAGACATGGCCGCGGCCTACGGCGAGGACCGGGTGCTGCTGGCACTGGATGAAGCCATTGCCTACGGACACCCCGACACCAACTACATCGAACGGGTCCTGGCTTCCTGGCAGCAGAAGGGCCTGAGCACGGAAGACCTGCGGAAAGGCTACCGCAATGAACGAAGATAACCGCCAGACTGCCGCCCTGCCCGGTGCCGATGCAGATCAGGCCACACCAGGCAGCGACAGCCTGGTGCAGACACCGTCGAAATCCACGCGGTACGGAGACGAGATCATTCACGAGATCGAGAAGATCTTCCCGGATGCCGAGTGCGAGCTGCACCATGAATCGCCCTTCCAGCTCCTGGTGGCGGTGGTGCTCTCGGCGCAGACCACCGATGCGGCTGTGAACAAAGTCACACCGACGCTGTTTGCGGCGTACCCCAATGCGGATGCCATGTCCAGAGCCGAACCGGCGGACCTGGAACCGTATATCCAGACCATTGGCCTGTACCGGACAAAGGCGAAAAACATCGCGGCGCTTGCCAGGGAGCTGGAAGACAAGTACCAGGGGCAGGTGCCTTCGAACCGGAAACAGCTCGAAGCCCTGCCGGGTGTCGGCCGCAAAACCGCCAATGTGGTGCGCAGTGTGGCCTTTGACATCCCCAGCTTCGCGGTGGACACCCACGTTGACCGGATCTCCAAGCGCCTCGGCCTGGCCAGGCCCCAGGATTCCGTGGAGAAGGTCGAGGAAAAACTCAAGCGCAAGATCAGCCGGGATCTCTGGAACCGGGCGCATCACGAAATGATCTTTTTCGGGCGGTATTTCTGCACAGCGCGCAATCCCCGCTGTGCGGACTGCCCCTTTGGCAGGATATGCCGGAAGGAGAAACTGGAGGCATGGAAACAGGCAGAGAAAAAACGCCTCAAGTCGCAACGAGACACAAACGGCTGATCCTGATCCGTCACGGACAGACCGAATTCAACACACAGCACAGACTCCAGGGCTGGAGCGATTCACCGCTGACGGAGGAAGGGAAGCGGCAGATGGCCCGTTCCGGGCTGGAACTGAAGCACATGGGTGTGCAGCCGGACGTGATCTGGTGCAGCGACCTGGGTCGGGCTGTGGAGTCTGCGGGTATTGTGCTGCCGTATGCACAGCGCATGGCCCTGCCGGCGCTGCGGGAGTATTCCTTCGGGGAGTTCGACGGAAAACCCGGAGCGGATGCACCGGGCTGGGATGAACTCCCGGCTTATGGAGCCGAGGACCTGGCAGAGGCCAGGGACCGGCTGGCCAAAGCCATTGGCTATGTCCTGTCCAAAACCCCGGATGGCGAAACGGCGGTGGGGATCACCCATGGCATTGCGGCGAGTCTCATTCTTACCTTTGCAGAGTGTGACCAGCAGCCCGAATGGTTCCAGAACGGGTGCCTGCTGATCTTTGACTGGGACGGTGAAATTCTGCGGCTGCAGGAGATCCGGAACAATGAACACGGTAAAGAATAATCACACAGTATCACACAATGTGGCGTTTATATTACCATACCAGGCTGGTATCTTATAGGTGAGCCAAGGATAGAGGCTCACTTCATAATCAAATTCCCTTTCTTAAAACTTTCTTAGATTAGAGACCGCAAGGTCTCTTTTCTAACTTCAGGGGAACAGAATGGAACAAAACTCTGTTTACCGCGGGAAATCATTGCCTGTGGTAAAGAATGCTGGAATTTAACGCCGGGAAATTGTTGACTGCAGTAAATATTGCGAATCCTTGAAATATCAAACCCGGTTCAATCTAAATCACATAAAATCACACAATGCGGCTGCAATCAAAACATAGTGCTTTGGTATATTCTATGTGAGCCAAGGATAGAGGCTCACTTCATAATCAAATTCCCTTTCTTAAAACTTTCTACAAGAGCGCCCGCCATATGGTGGGCCTTTTGCATTTTATGTCGACACACCTGACCGGTATGTTAAGATCCAGAAATAACAGCAGGACTAATGAACCCACTCTTTTGTTGCCATCTGCAAATGGGTGCTTTTTGATCTGACCGCTTTTTCAACTGTCGAAGGATAAGCTTCTACGAATCAGAAGGATGCCAATGGTGCATAACAGGCACGCTCAGGCCATCCCTGGTCCCTGATTCCATCTTCTCCTCCATCGTGCAGAATGGCTTTATGATGAAGCTGAAGTATATTTGCAATGGATGGATAGTTCATCTATTCTGCCATTTTCCCGAAATCATTACTATAT
Organism: Faecalibaculum rodentium; assembly: GCF_001564455.1. Taxonomy (GTDB): domain Bacteria; phylum Bacillota_I; class Bacilli_A; order Erysipelotrichales; family Erysipelotrichaceae; genus Faecalibaculum; species Faecalibaculum rodentium. The sequence goes on along the minus strand of NZ_CP011391.1, from coordinate 2,236,983 downwards.
TTTTCCAGAAACTTATCTGCAGCATCCTCAACCTCCTGACTTGTCGGGAAGGTAATCTGGTCCTCCTTGAAAGCAGTCAGGACATAAGCAGGTCTATTGTTTTTCATGATAGTCAATGTTCCTTTCTTATCAGCCAGTTTTGCAGCTGCCCTGAAATTTTGATTTACCTCAGTAATGGAAATCATGGCATGGGTATAAACATCATAGATCCGCCTCCTGTTCTCGATACAGCTGTTTTTATAGCTATCCGCAATGAAAACGGATCTTTTTCCTGCTCTTTGCCGGTGAAACACTCCCTGCTGGATGTAATCAGTCACGTAAAAAAGAGGCCCGGCGCGCGCTGCCGGATACCTCAGCCACTCCCACCCCGGCTGGCAGTGCATCTGCCTGGGCAGAAGCCTTATGCCTGGCGGGGTGTTGCTTACACCCTGTTCTGCACAGCTGACGCCGTCAACCCTTCGCGATTCCGCAACCAGAAAACAAAAAAACAGGCCGCTTTCTCCTGCCCCTCTGCCTCATCAGCGTCAAGGACAGGCATGCAGCCTGTTTTCATCAGTCCTGGTTCTTGTCGTAAATCGTCTTGAGCCCCTTGAAAATCAGATCCGGGTCATAGACATCGATCATATCCGTCGCCCCGCAGATCACGCGCCCCAGGCCACCCGTCGCAATGACCCGGAAATCCGTCTTCAGCTCCCGCCGGTACTGCTTCACCGTCGTCTCGAAGCCCCCCAGAAACTGGAAGAAGATCCCGGCCTGCATCTCTGTTGCGGTGTTGCGCGCCAGGATCGTCTCCGGCTTGCGGATCTCCACCTCCGGCAGCTGTGCCGTGCGTCCCCACAGCGCATTCGCTCCCGACTCGATGCCCACCGAAATGGCACCCGCACGGAACACACCGTCCGCATCCACATAGTCATACGTCGTGGCCGTCCCGAAATCCACCACCAGGATCGGCCCGCCATAGGTGTGATATGCCCCGGCGCAGTCTGCGATCCGGTCGGCCCCCACAGACCGGGGGTTGTCCAGCTGCACGCTGATTCCCGTCCGGATCCCCGGGCCTACGATCAGCGGCTCCAGGTGCAGGTACTTCACAATGGCGTTCTTCAGCGAATGCATGATCTTCGGCACCACGCTGGACACGATCACCGCATCGATCTGATCCGGCAGGATTTGTGCCAGGTCCATGAACGCATAGAGCAGCACCGCGATTTCATCGCTCGTGCGCCGTTCCGCCGTGCTGGCCCGCTTTGTCGCCACCAGGTCATCCCCGTCATAGAACCCGATCGTGATGTTCGTGTTCCCCACATCAATGGCCATCAACATCCTGCTGCCTCCTCCAGGATCCTGTATCCCAGATCCTCCTTCGTGGTCTTTTCCAGCCGCCGTGTTTTTTCCGGCGTAATGAACAGCACCACATTTGTATCCGTCCCGAATCCGGCCCCCGGCACAAACAGGTCATTGGCCACCAGCAGATTGCAGTGCTTGGCCTCCAGCTTGTGCCTGGCATTTTCCTCCAGATTCTGGGTTTCCATCGCGAAGCCCACCAGCTTCTGCCCCGGCCGCTTGTGTTCCCCCAGCCACGCCAGAATATCCGGATTGGGTTCCAGCTCCGTCACCAGCGCCGCATCCCGTTTCTTGATCTTCTGATCCGATACGACCTTCGGCCGGAAATCCGACACTGCCGCCGCCAGCACAAAAATGTCCGCATCCTGACGGGCTTTCACCGCCTCGAACATCTCCCGCGCCGAAACCACCGGCACGACCTCCATCTCCGAAGGAGCCGCCAGAGACACCGGACCGGTAATGAGCACCGTCTCTGCCCCGAGATTTCGCGCCGCCCGGGCGATCGCATACCCCTGCTTACCCGTCGAGTGATTGGAAATGAACCGCACGGGATCCAGCGCCTCCTGCGTCGGGCCGGCAGTGACCACCACGCGCTTTCCCGCCAGGGGCTTGTCATGCAGCGAAGAAAGCACCGTCTCCGCAATGGTTTCCACCGGCGGCAGCTTGCCCTTGCCTTCATCCTGACACGCCAGCAGACCGCTCACCGGTTCCAGGATCTCCCAGCCCCGGTTTCTGAGCACCCGCAGGTTGTCCTGCACCGCCTCGTTTTCATACATATGCACATTCATCGCCGGACACAGGATGCGCTTGCGGTATGCAGCCAGACACACGGTGCTTGCCAGGTCATCCGCGATTCCGTGGGCGATCTTGCCGATGATGTTCGCCGTTGCCGGCACCACACACACCACATCTGCCCACTTCGCGAGATTCACATGCGCGATGGGATCCTCCGGGTGGTCTTCGAACAGCGATGTCAGCACCGGCCTGTGACAGAGGGACTCAAAGGTGAGAGGCGTGACAAACTTCGTGGCGTGTTCCGTCATCACCACCCGGATCTCATGTCCGGTCTTCGACAGCCGGCTTGTCAGATCGCAGGCTTTGTACGCCGCGATCCCGCCCGTCACGACAATCAGAATATGCTTGGGTTCCATGAACAGTCCCTCCTCGATTCATTCTGGATTTCAATCAATTCAGTATATAGTTCGACACCGGCAAAACACAAGTGTGGTTCCTGTGCCCGTGAGGCCGATGATGGCCTGGTTGGTCGATATGCCGATGGAGAGCCTGCCAGAGGACAAACAGTTTTTACAGGCATACACGGCTTGAGTACAATAAACCTATGAATATCGTAGTCGCCTGCGACTCCTTCAAAGGATGCATGAGTGCTCCTGAAGCGGTGCGCAGCATAGAAAAAGGAATTATCCGGGCCAACCCGGAACACAAAGTCCACGCCTATCCCATGGCAGATGGCGGCGAAGGCACCTCGGAGGTCTTCGCCCGCTACAGCAAAGGCAGGCTCGTGGAATGCAGCGTGGCGGACGCCTATGGAAAACCCGTCACGGCGAGATACTGCTGGAATGAGAAAGACAAAGTGGCGATCATGGATGCGGCCAGTGCCATTGGTCTGAACCGCACACCGCGGGAACGCCGCAATCCCATGATTGCCAGCAGCAGCGGCGTGGGGATGCTCATGCGGGATGCGATCGACCGCGGAGCCCAGGAGATCATCATCGGGCTCGGCGGCACGGCCACCAACGATGGGGGCATGGGGCTGCTGGCGGAATTCGGGGCGGTGTTCTATGACAGCAGCCGCCAGATCCTGCCCCCCTGCACCTACAGCCTGGACCGCATTGCGTTTATTGACAAACGCCGCTGCCGGCTTCCGCGTCACGTGAAGATCACCGTGGCGTGCGACGTCAAGAACCACCTCCTGGGGGAAAACGGCGCCACCTATGTCTTCGGGCGCCAGAAAGGACTCTACAAAACCCAGATGGTGCAGGTGGACGAAGCCATGGTCCATTACCGCGACAAGATCCGCCAGACTTTCCATGTGGACATGGATGCCCAGGAAGGATCCGGCGCGGCGGGCGGCATTGGCGGTCTGCTTCTGTCGGTTTGCGGTGCCAGCATGGTGCCGGGGATCGAACTGATCATGGAGTACAGCGGCCTGGAGGATGCCATTGCGAAAGCTGACCTTGTGATCACCGGCGAAGGCCAGACCGACCGGCAGACGCTTTTTGGCAAAGTGCCCTACGGTGTGGCTGCGCTGGCCCGAAAGCATCAGGTGCCCTGCATCTGCCTCTCCGGCGCTCTGGGGCCGGGGTATGAAGGGATGTATGATGCCGGGTGCATTGGCGTGTTTTCCACCGCAGACCGGGCCATGGACTTTTCCACCGCCCTGCGCACCGGGAAACAGAAACTGGAAGACCTGGCCTACAGTGTGATCAGGCTCGCTGACGGCCTGCAGGCAGGGAATGCGCGCAAATGAGCATTCCCTATATATAATAAGGAACAGATGAACTCCTGCCTGAAGCACAGGCAGGACAGTTTGAACAGTACCGTTCGGACCTTAGATACGTCTGTTCGGTACAGGGAGGATGGAATGAAACCAGGAAAACTGCTGCTGGCACTGCTGTTTGTGCCGGTTCTGCTTCTGAGCGCGTGCACCACGAAACGCTCTGAATTCACCATCACAGACGTCACCGTCCAGGACGTCCGGGACATGGCGGAAGACGGGGACACCTTCCTGCTGCTCGTGGAGCGGGAGGGGTGCGAATTCTGCCAGGCCATGAATGACTACATCGAAGAGACAAAAGGGGATCATCCTGAGGTGCACCTCTTCCGCCTGGACACCACGGACTTTGACCTCGTGAAGGAAAACGCAGAGGACAAGACCCTGGTCTCCAGCACCGAAGAGGGCAAAGAGTGGCTGAAGCTCCAGCCGTATTTTCTCTACACCCCCGCGATTTACCGCTACGAAAACGGCAAATCGGATGAAGCAGCCATTGGCTACAACGTCGTGACCGAAGAGATCAGCCTCTGGAACACCACCAGCACCATCGACTTTGACACCGCAAAGACGGAAGGCCTCTGGGAGTTCCTCGAGCGATGACCGTCAAAGTCCTGGCCTTCGATCTCGACGGCACGCTGCTGCGCAAAGACCAAACGGTGGATCCGCGCACGGCGGATGCGATTCACCGCGCCATCGACGCAGGCATGCATGTGGTGCTCGCCACCGGTCGTGACCGCGCGGGGTGTGAATTTGTCTACAAGCCCCTGGGGCTGGACAAAGGGGAGAACTTCCTGGCGCTGGTGAACGGCCAGATCCTCTACGACTTTGCGAACAAAGAATACGATGTGGATGATGTCCTGACGCCCGAAGACAGTGTGAAGATCCAGAACACATGCCGGAAATATGGTGTGGAGGGGATCTTCTGCTGCGGGTACGACTTCTACTCCTACCTGACCACGCCCGGGCGGGTGCGCAAGCAGCTGCGCCGCGTGATTTCGGGAGAACCGGATGATTACGGACTCAAGGCTGCCAGCGATGTGCGCACCTTCGCCAACCTGCCCTCCAGGGGGCGGGTGATCGACAAGGATATCAACAAGGTCTGCATGATTCACTCCCCGAAGTTTTTCGAGAAGAATCTCCCGAAGCTGCGGGAAGAGCTCAAGGCGTACGACCTGCTGATGGTGGGCGACAACTGGCTGGAGATCATGCCCCATGGTGTCTCCAAGGCCAGCGCCCTGAGGAAAGTGGCGGAAAAAGTCGGCTGCACGATGAATGAAGTCATGGCCTTCGGCGATGCGGAAAACGACATCCCGATGCTCAAGGAAGCGGGGATCGGGGTGGCCATGGGCAATGCCATGGAGACCGCCAAGGAAGCCGCAAGCTATGTGACGGACACCAATGAAAACAACGGCATTGGCAAAGCTATCGATCTGGTCCTGGCAGGAAAGGAAGACCTGCTGAGGTGCAAAGACGCGAAAGCAGAAAAAACAGCGGCCTGATCAGCCGCTGTTTTTGTCGTGGGTTTCCGGAAGGCCGGCAGAGGCCAGTGCAGCATGGAGTCGCATGGCGTCAATGTCCGACGGCACACGCTCCATGGTCTCCTCTATGGACCAGTGCAGCCGGCAGGCCAGCGCCGGAGCGAGGACTTCCACGCATCCTGGTACCCGTCCCGGTACCCCTGTTCGTATTCGGTTTTGTTCCTGTTCATACCGCCTCAGTCCTGTCAATACAGTTTCAGTATAGCGAACACGGCATAAAACAAACGGCCTCCGTCTTCAGGGCGGAGATTTTTTTGCTGCCCGGGCAGTTTCGCAGACTGTGCGACGTCTTCGATGGTGTCCAGGATCTTCTCCTTTTGCTCATCCGTGAACTGATTGAACCGGGCATTGAGCACCGAGTCGGGACTTGGCCGTTTGCCCAGCAGAATGTAGTCGGTGCTGGTATCCAGGGTTTTGCACAGGTGGATGAGTGTTGCAACAGAAGCGCTGTTACACCGCGTTCCAGGCCGGAAACATACTGTCTGGTCACATCGGGCAGTTCCGATACATGTTCCTGTGTCATGTTCCGGTTGAGGCGGCACTCCTTGATCCGCAGGCCAATCTGCACATTGAGCGGTTTTTTCTTTCTTTTCTCTCGCATGGGGTTCCTCTATGACAATTCTAAAAACATTGCACGAAGTTTGTAACAAGGCGGTGATAGTAAAAGGAAAATGTTGTTCCTTTATCTGAATGGATGGAACCGGGCAGCGGGAGATTGCGGAAATGCGTCGGATATTGCGGGGATCGGCTCCTGGAACGAAATTGAATCATTTTATTACAAAATGAAACGAAAGTTCCTTAAACAACGTTCCAAATATGACATAGAACGAACAAAAACATTACATTTGTATCATTCCGGGGTTTTACCAAAGTAAATGTAATGCTATTATCCGAAGTATCAGACAGTTCCTTAACCAAAGGCAACACATTTACTGGTCATGACAGAGAGGAGAGTACCGTTGATGAACTATGGATATACGTGCATGCGGCCCAACGAGCCGTTTGAGCCCTTCTGCGACGGGAAAATCTTCATTGATCAGGTCGGGGATGTCCGGATGCCTGCCTTTGAAGAACTGACACACGTTCTTGTCGATGGGGATCTCGTTACGATTCCCAGTCTTGTATGTCTTGGCTGCACCTTCGCCCAGATCTGCGAGAGATGGGACATGCTGCGGGGAACCGGTGCCAGGGTCCTGGTCCTGGACTATCCGGATTCGCAGAAAGCCGACCCGGAAACACTCGACCGGATCATGGAGTACATGAAAAAGACCCAGGAACAGCTCAGGCAGTCCGGTACAAGACCGAGCCTGCGCAGAAACTTTTCCCAGGTCGGGCCCAAGTCCAAGGAAATCCCGGCAGAATTCGACATGCTGAGCGAATCCTACAAGCAGGGACGCATCAGCAGCCGGGCAGCGGCAGAACGTCTGAACATTTCACACACAACATTCCTCAGGTGGTGCCGAACCATTCTGCCTATGGAATAAAAGAAAGCAATCATTTTGAAAGGGGAAACGCATGAATAATAACCGACGTGCAGACTGTCTTCCTCCTTAGGGGTTTGAACAGTCCGTGCCGGAAAACAGGCAGGCATAATTTCCGGCACAAGCCAAAGCCTGCACCGGAAGCTTTCCGTTGTTCCGGAACAGAAAGCGGACGGCAACAAACCGACTAGAAAAGGAGGGGGAATTTGATTAGGAAGAAACACATAACCCTATGCTTCAGCCTTTTTCTGGCATTGAGCATGGTTCTGGGTCAGCTGATTCCTGTCACAGCCACGGATGAGGTCCCGACAGAGGAAGTCATCCCGGAGGAGACAGGCACACCCGAACCGCCAGCTAAGCCAGATCCGGAACCCGCGGCTGAAGAAGAATCCGGTACAGTCCCAACAGGAGATGAAGGTACGGTCACCGTACCACCAGAACCTGCTCAGGACGGACAGGGGGAAGAACCCACAACTCCATCGGAGGAACCCACGGAGGATAATGCCTCTTATCCGGAAAAGATTGTGAAGACCAGAATTGGCAATGCGGAAATTATGGCTACCTATGACTCGCAGTCAGGGCTGCCTGAAGAAGCTGCCTTTCGGGTTGAGGAAGTTACCGGAGAAGCTGCAGAGGTCTATAAGGAATGGGCGAATAACACGCTTACAGGAGATGTTACATTTGCACAGTTCTTTGATATCTGGTTCGAGTTCAATGGTGAGAAAGTCCAGCCAGAACCTGATACTGTAAAAATCAATATCCAGTATCCTGAAAAACTGGAAAAGAGTGAGGACGAATCTGTTTCTGTTGTTCATTTTCCGGATGATGCAGCCATTGAGGTTCTGGATGATGCGACTATCGATCAGACCTCGACTGAAGTAAAGCAGGTCGAGCTTAGTGCGACCAGTTTCTCAGTCTACGGAATTGTAGGGGAAAAGGAACCGGTCATTGAATTTACCTTCTATGCTCCGAAAAGCATCGATCAGAATGGCAATGCCGAATATGAGAGGTATTCGTATACTGATAAAGCTAATAACAGCGTAGATACGCAGTTTGTAGCCAACGGTAGCAGGATCGAGTATCCCGGAAAACCTTATGCAGGTTTTGGGGACTATGTTTTCGAAGACTGGTATTACGGTGAATATGATGAAAGCGGAAAACCCGTACTGACAGGACAAAAAGTGGATTTCGAAACTGCAGTTGAAACGACTACTAGGATCAGCAAACCTATTATTGCCAAGTACGTTCAGGCAAAATATGGCGTTTTCTATGATGATATGGATGGGACAGTAGTTCTCGCACATGTTCGATATGTAGACGGTAAAATTGCTGCTGCTGCAATCAAAGCTACTCCTGCAGAGAAGAATGAAGTATTCGTGGGATGGTCCATAGAAAAGAGTGGGACTCCTATAAAGCTGGATCAGGATGGCAATTATACTGGTATAGAAACAAATTTCTATCCTGTATTTGCTCAGGCTTACACCCTTACATTCAGTACTGGTGAAGGATCTTATGTAAAACCACAGACGGTCAAACCTGATGAACGACCAACAGTACCTGAAGAACCACATCGAACCGGCTATACATTTGGTGGCTGGTATGGAGACGAAGCCTGCACAAAGATTTTCGATTTTGAGAAGACTTTGACTGCTTCCGCAACTGTTTATGCAAAATGGGAACCTGCAGAGACAAACTATACAGTTATTTACTGGCTTCAGGCTATTACTGACAAGGTGGAGACTGATCCAAAGAATTATGAATATGCAGACTCAGAAGTACTAAAAGCCGTAACCGGATCCAAAGTTAGTATTGATGATAATAGAATTCAAAATAAACGCCCATTAAAAGACTCAAAGGGGAATACCATCTATTCTCATAAAGATGAAGAGAAAGTAGTTAATGGTGATGGATCTACTGTTGTGAATGTGTATTATGATCGGGAAATCATTACGTACATTTTCAACGGTGGGTATCTGTTTCGACAGATAGCTGCTCCAAGTTCTAGTGGCGAAATATATGGGTTAGTAGATGGAACGTATGAGAAACTAACCTATCGCAACAACGGTTGGTATTACTGGCAGGGAGGAATGATTCTTGGAAGTTGGAAAAAGTACCAAGGCTCGTTCTATGAAAGGTATATATCGGAAGATATAGTACTGAGGGGCTTATACGGAACTTCTCTGGAGCAAAATGGGTTTACCTGTCCAACTGGTCCCTGGAGTAATGAAGGAACAGGATATCCGTTTATTACCCATTTCATTGATCCTGGTGGTAACGGACGTACAACTGTAGAGTTTACAAAATCTAGCCAAGGATCAAGAAAAGTCGAGGTTTATAAGCAGAACATAGATGGAAAAACTTACAGGGATGAAGCTGATTTCTCTCAACCAATGAATAGTACTGGATATTCTTCTTGGACTTTTTCAGAGGTAATTAACGGTTTTACAGTGGATAGCTATTGGCAGCCGAGCTCTCGGTCATGGGTAGCAACTGAAGAAGGGGCAACTATAAACATACCATCAGGAGATTTGAGGATTAGATATAAACGTAATTCATATTCCTTGAACTTCAAAAACGGAAACCTAGACCATGATACAAAAAAGATCTTGTTTGAGAATTCTATAAAAGATCATATATCTGATCTCAAAGTTCCTGAATACCCTAATAATCCCGCAGACGCTGATCAATACGCATTTGTAGGTTGGTTCGCAGACCCACAATGTACTACTCTGGTAGATTTCGGAACATTACCTGCGGGTACTCTTGCCAGCATCCAGCGAGACTGGGGAATTGAAAAGGTTACAAAATATGAAACGATGCCCTCTTCTAACTTAGAAGTTTATGCTGGCTGGTATCGCAAAAAATTCAATGTGAAACTGAATTTGAACGGTGGATCCCTAAGTGAAGAAATACCTGTTGAATTTAGCGCACAATATGGTGATGAACTTGCAGGTGATTATTTCACAAAACCGCAAAGAGAGGGTTATACCTTTGTAGGTTGGGCTCTGACAGAAACTCTTAACACTAATGCTACCGAGTATTGGGACCCCGTTCGAAAGGTTACAAGTGATACGGAGCTGACCGCTGTATGGAAGGCTACTGGTTCGTTCAATGTCGTTTACTACGATCATGAGCACGCAAAAAAATTGGATTCGCTGAATATTGCTGAAGAGAAGTTTGCGGATAGCAGCGCTGTATCGCTGAAAAAGCCAGAATCAGGTCATGTTCCTGATAACAAATCCTTCCATGGTTGGATGCTGCTTGATAAAAATGATCAACAGGTTGGCAATATTTACAAGCCTGGAGAATCTTTTGTCATTGATGCAGGAACTATGGCGAGAGGCGATAAGGATATTCATGTACAGATGGTAGTAACCGAACCAGGGACCACGACTCTCACCTATCACAAGAATGTAGCAGGAACTGGTAATTCTTCATTCACTGTGGGGGATATTGCTGTAAACACGAGCATTTCTGGCAATGAGCAAAAACCAATCAGTGATTTCCCAGAAGATTGGATCCGTGAAGGATATGAATTCACTGGCTGGAACACAATGGCAGATGGTAGTGGCAAAAGTTTTGCGCCTGGTATTACAGATTATGCAGTCAGCAAAGATGGTCCTAATAATCTGTATGCTCAGTACAGAAGATTCTATACGGTAACCGTAAAGAAAACTGTAAATGGCAGCTTTGGCGATCGTTTCTATGACTTTGGTTTCACTGTAAATGGTGATATTGATAAGCTTCAATCCTTCACTTTGAAAAGTGGTAACCAAAGGGAACTCAAATTTTATGAAGACGATGTCCTTGACTTGAGTGAAACAGCTGTTGAAGGTTATACAACGCAAATCAAGATAACTCCTTTAGGAGGATCGACTACAACCCAAAATGTATCAAGTCTTACTGGATACACAGTTAAAAGCGATACAGAAATCGAGTTCATTAATACTAAAGAGGGCACTGTACCTACTGGAATTAATGAAGGAAGCATGATTCCATATCTGGCTCTGATCATCGCGGGTATTGGGTTAGGTATCACTTATGTTTTGATTCTCCGACGTAGACAAATGTATCGGTAATTCAGTTATGTGGCTATAAAGGAGGTTAGTTATGCCGCCCAAAAATATGGATGACATTGCCGCTTTTATAGATGGAATGAAATTTAAGAAGAAAACTTTTGGGGGTGTCGATGAACTCGATGTCCTCAAGCAGATGGAAGCTCTTCAGCAAGTGTATCGGTCTGTTTATGAAAGTCAGGCTGCATACTATCAGGCTCTGATTGACGAACGCGATGCAATGATTGCCAGGTTGAGAAGAGGATGAAGAAACGCAAGGAAGAGGTTTCCGTCAGCCCTGAACGATCTATTAAACGGAAGAGACGAAAAGCCCTGGACAGACGTGATGTCCGAAGCTTCATCGTCCGTCTGATTGGACTGATCCTGTTTGTTATTCTTCTATTCTATGTGATTTTCCGGATAATCCCGGTACCCAATGATGATATGCGGCCAACGTTACGGGCCAGAGACCTGCAGCTTGTATACCGTTATCCTTCCGAACTTTGGAACAACGATGTCGTTGTTTATGAAGGTGGGGGGAAAACAAGAACTGGACGTATAGTCGCAAGACCCGGAGATACGGTTGAAATCACAGAAGACGATCAGCTTATGGTCAACGGATCTGTTGTATCAGAAGGAAATATCTATTACTCAACCCCGGCGTATGACTCGGATGTAACCTATCCGCTCACGCTGGGAGAGAATGAGTACTTCATTCTGAGTGACTACAGAGAAGGCGCCAAAGACAGCAGACAGTTTGGACCGGTTCAAAGAAACCAGATCATAGGCAAGGTACTGACAGTACTGAGAAGATCAGGACTGTAAGTATATAGAAAAACAGAATAAAGAAAGGAAATATTCTATTATGAAACATTATGGAAAACTGACCGCAGCTGCAGCTGCCGGATTTATGGCTCTGAGTGCAATGGGTGTTGCTCCTGTATTTGCGGCAACTGACACTGCTAATGTTACGGTTACAGTGACGAAGACAGAGAACGTCAAAGATCCTGTTGGTACCATTTCTTTTAACGCTGATCCCCGTACACCCGGTGCTAGCGAAACTCCTTTTTATGGGGCAGATACGATTGCTGCAGGTCCTAGGGGTGGACTTAGCGTAGCTGATGTTACTTTTACTCCCGCAGATACAGATACACAGACAACTACAAAGACTGCAGCTATTACTATTAATAAATCATTGTTTGAAAATCTGCCTGTTGGACAGTATTGCTATACAATCAGCCAGAAGTCGTCTGATATTGATGGTCTCCCAAAAGTGGATACAAGCTACAATGCTCATGTTTTTAAAACCAATGATGGCCTGTACCTGACTGTAGACAATGGTAATGGTAGAAAACTGAGCGATGAAAACATCTCTTTCGCACAGACTTATACAACGAAAACTTTGACAGTTAAGAAAGTCATCACTGGTAACCAGGCAAACAAAAATGATACCTTCCCGTTTACAGTTACTGTTACACCTTCTACCGCTGGTGAAAAATATGTAGTTTCTGAGGGAGCTACAGCTGCCTATGCAGATAATGGGACAGCTACAGTAACCGCAACCCTCGGAGACAACCAGACAATGACAATTTCCGGTCTCTCTGCTGCTGATGCTGCTGCAATCCAGGAAACTTTTGCATCAACGAAAGGCTATAATGTCACTTCTACTGGTGGAGATGTGACAAAAACTGAAGCAAATGGAACCACAACAGCAACTATCGCTTCTGCAGCTATGGGCAATGATAACAAAACTGTAACTGTCACCAACGATAAAACTGGAGAAATTCCTACAGGTATCCTGATGACTGCTGCTCCGTATGCCGGACTGGTAGCCCTGGGTGGCATCTTCGCTGGTCTGTTCTTCCGTCACAAGAGAGAAGACTAATCCTGCCGTTTGACAGTGTGGAGAATTACTGATGTCTAATGCGGCTAGGATTGCCCGTCTTGGTGACCGGTTCGTTACGTTTGTTGCCATGCTGCTCGTGCTTTGCATGATGCTGTATGGTGGCTATTCGCTGTACGATAACTGGCTGATCAATCAGGCAGGGTACGGTTCCGAGATGATGAAGTTCAAGCCGTCGGAAGGTCATGTGTATTCTCTGGCTGAACTGATGAAGATCAATCCGGATGTGATCGGGTGGATAACTGTTGACGATACCCATATCGATCAGCCTGTCACGCAGGGCAAGGATGATATGGAGTATGTGAACAAGGATGCTCTGGGAGAGTTTGCCCTGTCCGGATCTGTCTTCCTTTCGTGTCTGAACAATCGTGACTTCTCGGATGCCTACAATTTGACGTATGGTCACCATATGGAAAATGGCGGTATGTACGGGGATGTAACGAAGTTCCTGGACAAAAAGTATTTCGAGTCTCACAAGACGGGAACACTGTACAATGACAAAAACACGTGGGATATTTCCCTGTTTGCTGTACTGAAGACAGATGCGGGAGATCCGGTGGTCTACAATGCTTCCTCTTATATAGGTTCGGCTTCAGGTGTGATTTCCTACTTGGAACAGAAGGCACTATACTATCGGTCAGTTCCTTCTGATTCTCAGGTGATCGCATTGTCCACATGTTATGACACAGAAACCAATGGGCGAGTGATCGTCTTTGGCAAACTTGAAAACAAACGGGAGGTGAAAGACAGCTGATGAAAGGCATTCTCAAAAAACTGATGCGAATCGGCTTTGCCGGTGCACTTTCTCTTCTGGCATTCGCTCCTTCTGCTGTAATGGCACAGGAACCTACAGTTGACGTACAAATTCCAGTCACAACGGAATTTACGAAAGATTCGGACAAACCGGCCGATACTGTCCACCTTACGACCAGTTTCAAGCTGGAACCTCTTGATGGTGCTCCGGCACCCGCAACAGCTGAAGTTTCCATTGACGGAGCAGGAAAGGCAAGTCTTGGACCTGTTTCCTTCTCAGCGTCTGGAAACTACTATTACCAGCTGTCAGCCGGTCTGAACAAGGGAGAGAACAACTCCGGACTGGATGAAAAGCTGATTGTCCGCGTTACGGTGGTCAATGATGACAAGGGCGGTTTAAGCAGTGTGATCACTGCCTATCGCTCACAGTCGGACGCCTCGAGCGACAAGGGCAAGATGGATACAGCGTTCCTTATTGAATATAAGGCGCCTAAATCCCCGGCACAGCCAACTACAGCCCGGGATCCGAAAAAGGCTCAGAAGACAAAGACATCTGTCTATGCCCAGCCTGGACTCTGGATTCTGATTGGCGGTGCAGCTCTGTTCATCCTGCTTGGAGCCGATAAACGGTCGAAAGCCAGAAACTAATTAAATATATAAATGGGAGTATACTCTCCCATTTTTGAATTTAAGGAAGGGATTTGGTTAAAATCATTCACCTGTCAAAACCATCATTAGATTACGATATGACACTGAAATTATTCTCATTTGAAAATTTATTTAAAATAGCCGTATCGCTACTTTCGTTTTATCTTCCTGGTGCTTTTTTTCTTAAACTTATATCAATACGGAATGGAGCAGAAAACCAAAAGCTCAATACGATTGACGTTCTTACATTTAGCGTATTAACTCAAATTATCTGTAATTGGATTATTTCGAATATCTGTTTATTTGAAGGGATACGTGACTCTAGCCCTACGGGGATTATGTGGAAAATATCTTTCTATATACTATTTGCGGGGCTTGCGGGTTTTATACTTGGAACTCTATTTGAAAAAACTGAATTGATATCAAGATTACAAAGATCTTTTTTTGGCTATTCATCTAGTGGAATAATCCAAACTATTATAGATAAACGTAAAGCGACTAATGTTTATTTTGTATTAAAAAGAAAGCCGGATTTATTGTTTTATGGTTGGTTGGGTCCTTATGATGATAAGACGCCTTGTGCTCAAGTCTCCATTATTGTAAAGGGGTGTAAACCGATCAAAAAAGGGAATTGGGTCAAATATAAAAAGATAGAAAATGAGCTTAAAAACCCGTATAACTCTACAACTTTTAATTATATGATAGTGGATCCCAAAGAAACCGATTACTTTGTTATTCAAAAAGATGCACCTAATAAAATATCCCGAAAAAAATAAAGGTGAGAATATGTAGAGAGGTTGTGAGTGTTTTGCATGATATAAATGAAAAATCAAGATTTAAGATAATCGAAACGACATCTGAATACTACGTTGATTTATTACGAGCTTATAGCCGGCTATCAAAGGTTCGAAAGCAATCATTGAGGCAACAACCTGGGCATGGAGTTAGAAAGGGAAGACTAGGATTACCTAATTATAATAAAGTACTCCTGACAAGATTAGCAAAGAAAATTCTCGAAGACAATGAAGCAGACGAGTTACTGATAAAGATTGTTGATCATCCCGAATATAATTTCTTGATTAAAAGTAATGGTCGAATTATTAGGATGCCACATCGTAGAACGATTGGGATCAAACGAAAACGACTAGCTTGTAAATGTGGAAATCCACCGTTACCGACCAAAAAAAATAATAATTGATTGAAAGTGGATAGTGTGAAAGACATAATATTTTGGTAGTTGAATAAAAATAGTAAATTATTACAAATATAAGTTATTTTTTTGGGAACCCAGTAATATCCGCTATGAACCAGTACTTGCTTGCATTAGATGATGGAAATATAATTATCCGTTTCAGAAAAATCAGACTTTCACGGCGCCATGACTGTACGACAAAACAACGGGTTGAAGATTCCGAACTATGCCGTATATTTTTCGGGGACCTGCAGTCAAACTCATAACCCGGAAATGGGCGGAAATCCTAAATCGCTTTGGAAAGTGATGTTCCATTTCTTAAGAAGGTGCATACACCTTTCTCATCATCGCCATACATACTATCGGAGAGGACCCGTTCCTCTCCTTTTTCTTTGGAAGCGTCAAATCAATCCTGCCTTGGATTTGGCATGGATAAGAACTACAGGGGACAGAAGCTCGTTAAGTCACTGTGGATCCTGCCGTTTTCTTCCAGTCTGGGTGTCTTGAAGAAAAGTTTCCATTTGGAATACACAGGAGAATTTCCATTTGGAATACACAGGAGAAAAGGATACATATATCCGTCATGTCATGGAAGCTTTTGAGGGGATGGTGGATAGCCGAATTGTATTTCTCAACGAACAATGGGAAAATTCAAGGGATAAAACAGTTCTGGCGCTTGGCCGGCTGTTTGATTCCGACAGAAAGAAAGCAATCAGATTCATGGAGACAGAAGGTGTGAAAATGACAAGAATGATTGAAACCGCAACGCAGGATTACTATGACACCCATTTCTATACACTAGGAAAGAAAGAACGCCGGCAGGTAAAGGAATACCAGACTCAGCTCGCGGATCAGAAGCGGCAGCTTGCGGACCAGAAACGACAGCTCGCCGCAAAGGACCAATACATCAAAATACTCGAAGAGCAGCTGGAAAAGGCAAAAAAACAATAGTCGCGCTTCATGAAGGGGACTGGAAAGGCGTAGAGTCATCCTAACAGTCTTCTTCCAATTGCGCAGAATGCAATAGATATAGGCATTCCCGGAGAGGACCCGTTCCTCTCCCTTTTCAATCCTGAAACCGTTTTCCTCATATCTCCACCTTCCTGCCGGACTATACTGAACCCATGAAAGCATCAGAAACCAATCGTGAAATCTACCTGGAATGTGAGAAACGCCACATTTTCCTCCTGCTCATGTTTGTGGGAGGATTTTATGGCGCCTACACCTACTCCTGCCGTGGCGGTGTCTTCTGCAACGCGCAGACTGCCAACTTTGTCCTCTTTTCCATGAAACTCGGACAGGGAGAATGGCTCGGTGCCCTCTACTATCTGATTCCCATGAGCGCCTATCTGCTTGGATCCATGCTCAGTGAACTCCTTCCCGGGCCAATCCGTCGCCGTTACATGCTCCGGTGGGATACGCTGTTAATAGGAATAGAAATACTCGTAGTGCTGCTTTTGGGCTTCATTCCGGATTCTGCCCCCTTCCAGATTTCACAGGTGGCAGTCAATCTCATCTGTTCCATGCAGTACAACACATTCCGCCAGGCCAGGGGCATCCCCATGGCCACCACGTTCTGCACCAATCACCTGCGCCAGCTGGGGATCTCCCTGGTGAAATATTTCCGCCATCCCGGCAGTGTCCTGGTCCATCGGCGAATGACCATGCATTCTGCGATGCTTGTTGTGTTTGTCATGGGAGGCATTCTCGCTTCCTTTCTCTGCCGGTATTTTTCGGGGCGGACGATCTGGATGGCACTGATTCCCCTGGCGGTGATTTTTGTGCAGCTGCTCTATGCAGACCGGGTGCGGGAAGTCTCACTGCATGACTTTGTACCCCGTGGCCACTAGGTTTCACTGGTTTGCGGAATGTCTTTGAAACAAAAGGGATTTTCATGAAAAATGTTTCAATCTCTGATAGCAGGCTATATAATGGAAAGGCATTGTTTGGAGGGTCATCATGGAAGGTCAACTGGAAAACAACATATTCTTCTGGCAGAAACTGGATACTCTTCTGCTGTCAAGCAGCTGCACCATCGACCGTCCGAAGGGAAGCCATCACTTCAAGTACCGCAACCTGGTATATCCGGTGGACTACGGGTTTCTGACGGACACAACTGGTTCTGACCAGGCACCCATCGACGTCTTCAAGGGTTCAAAGGGCGGCATGAAGGTGCAGGCCATTGCGGTATCTGCGGATATTCTGAAAAAAGACTGCGAAGTGAAACTGATCACCGGGTGCACGGAACACGAAATTCTGCGTATTCTGGAGTTCCTGAATCAGACGGAGTTCCAGAAAGCCATCCTGGTGCGGCGGGGAAACGAAGCCCCTTCCTGGGCCAGTGCAGATTGATTGACCCAGTTGAAACTTTAGGCTGAAAAAGACTACAATGGGTGCAGACGGAGGTAATCATCCAATGGAATTAAAAGGATCAAAAACTGAACAGAACCTGATGACAGCGTTCGCCGGTGAATGCCAGGCATTTACAAAATATCAGTGGTATGCGAAACAGGCCCAGAAGGACGGCTATATCGTAATCCGCAACATCTTCAACCAGACATCCGGAAACGAAGAAGCACACGCAAAGCAGTGGTTCAAGTATCTGCACGACGGTGAAGTTCCCGGTACTGAGCAGAACCTGAAGGATGCATGGGAAGGCGAAAACTTCGAGTGGGCTGACATGTATGCAGATTTCGCCAAGACAGCCGAAGAAGAAGGCTTCAAGGAAATCGCTGCAAAGATGCGCATGATCGGCAACATCGAGCTGCACCACCGCAACCGGTACCAGGCCATGCTGGATCAGCTGGAAAACAAGACACTGTTCTCCAAGCCCGAGAAGGTTAAATGGATCTGCCTGAACTGCGGCTACATTGCCGAGTCTGAAACGGCTCCTCTCAAGTGCCCGGTATGCGCTCACCCGCAGGCCTGGTTCCAGGAACTGATCGACTACAACTGCTAGTCTTTCACAGAATTCCGAATCATAAAGTCTCCTGATTTCTCAGGGGGCTTTTTTCATGCCTGTTTCCTGCACGAAACAGACAAAAGCACGGGACGGATGGGTGGAAGAAAATGGACCATGATATGATGTCACTATGTATATTGAACAGGCAATGAAGGAACTGGAGGCAGGGAATACCCTGCGCTCTGGCAGATCTCTTTTAAAGCAGCGTGGCAGCACAGTGCTTGTCAGCACCGATGGGTGGACAGCCCGGCTTTCCCTTTCGGACTTTGCTTCTCTCTGGGCCGGGCGGGAATTTGCTCTGCACACTCCGCCATTGGCGATGGATGAAGCCTCGGATGTGCAGTATTACGGAAAGCTCAGGTACCGTCAGTGAACGCGCAGATTCTGCTCTGGTTTCAGACTTTGCGCCAGCCGTCACTCAATGATCTGGTGCTGTGTTTCACCAACACCATCTGGATCGCCACAGCGTTTGCAGCTGTGCTCCTCTGCTTTCGCAAAACCCGGTCTCTGGCCCTTCGTGTCCTGCTTGGACTGGCCCTGACCATGGTATGCTCCACGCTTCTCAAGGCGCTCTTTCAGGAACCCCGTCCCTTTCTGA
Source organism: Faecalibaculum rodentium (assembly GCF_001564455.1). Classification (GTDB taxonomy): domain Bacteria; phylum Bacillota_I; class Bacilli_A; order Erysipelotrichales; family Erysipelotrichaceae; genus Faecalibaculum; species Faecalibaculum rodentium. The sequence continues at coordinate 2,218,000 of NZ_CP011391.1, read as the reverse complement.
CCATACCCGGTCTGGAGCGGGTGGGGCCCATACCCGGTGGCTCTTCCTTTCCCTCGAGCCACACCGCCGCAGCCTTTGCCCTGTTCTGGGGGACACTCTTCGCGAAAAACCGCTGGTGGCCCCTGGTCCTTCTCTATGCGGTGGGTATTGCCCTCTCCCGGCTCTATCTAGGGGTGCATTACCCGACGGATCTGCTGGGCGGCATCGTGCTCTCTCTGCTTTGCTGCTGGATCGTCACCCGTCTCTGGAACCGTGCGATTCGCCATCGAAAGGAGTCGATATGAATCATGACAACAGGCAGTCGCTGAACTGCACGCAGCGCATTCAGCGCATTGGCATCTCCCTCTGGGCGTACCTCATCCTGCAGGTGGCAGCCGGCTTTCTCACCTCACTGCCCCTGATCTTTGGCTGGCCCGTCAGTACGACGGTGTTCATGGCTGCGGCAGTGCTTTGCGGCCTGCCCGCACTGGCCATGGCCCTGGTTCTGACCGGCACCCCCCTCACAGGGCTGTCCACTCTGGGACACCGGACCTTGCCGACTCTTCTCCGGGCGGTTCCCATGACCTTTTTCTGGTCCATTGGCTTCAGCCTGCTCTGGGCACTTCTGGGAACCTCCAGCCAGCAGCTGCCGGCTGTGTTCTCCACGGCGGACAAGATCGGCATGTTTTTCATCATTGGCGTGATCGGCCCGGTGATCGAAGAACTGTTCTTCCGGGGATTCGCCTACAACTGTCTAAAGCGGTACAGCCCGGTGTTTGCGGCCATCATCAGCAGTCTGGCATTTTCCTTTCTGCACATGAACTTCACGCAGGGGATCCCGGTATTTTTCATGGCCCTGATCTTCTGCTGGGCGTATGAACAGACCGGCAGTCTCTGGGTGCCAATCCTGCTGCACGTGATCAACAACTCCATGGCACTGCTTGTCGGCTGGTTTCCACTGCTGATCATTCTGCTCCTGGTCCTGGCCGTTCTGGGACTGGTCGTGACAATTCTCATGGTGCCCGCCATACGGCAGGCCTGGCACCAGCTCATGGAAAAGCGGGCCCTGTTTCGCTGTGTATGGAAAGCGCCCCTGTTCTGGCTGGTGGGCGTTGCCTTCCTGGGATTCAGTGTCTATATGGCGGTGATGGGATGAGATTTCTGCACGTATCGGACTTGCACATCGGCAAGTCCTTTTACCATCAGGATCCGCGGGAGTTTCTGGACCTGCAGGAAGACCTGCTCAGGAAAGTGATTCAAAAGGCGCAGGACCTGCAGTGTGATGCCCTGGTGATTGCCGGGGACATTTATGACCGGCAGGATCCGGGGGCCGAGGCTGTGGCTGTGCTGGACCGCTTCATGAACCGGTTGAAGGACAGCGGGCTGACGGTGCTCATGATCGCAGGTAACCATGATTCACCAAAGAAGCTGGGCTACGCCCGTTCCTTTCTGGAAGACCGCGACATTTACCTGGAGACGGTGTATGACGGGGCCATCCGCGCGGTGGAACTGGACGGCGTGGTCTTCCACCTCCTGCCCTTCATCAAGCCCTTTTCCACTGCCGGGGTTCTGGGCACCCGCCCCGCTTCCTTCCAGGACATGATGGAACAGGTCCTGGCACGCCAGACGCTGGATCCGGACAAGGCCCATGTCCTCATCAGCCATCAGTTTGTCTCTGGCGCCACGACCTGCGAGTCGGAGTCAGTCATGGTGGGGGGACTGGATGAAATCGCGGCCGACACCTTCAGGGACTACGACTATGTGGCGATGGGCCACCTCCATTCGCCGCAGTGCATCGGCGACAATGTCTGGTATCCCGGGACGCTCCAGCGTCTTTCCATCAGCGAGCTGAATCAGAAAAAGGGAGCACTGGTGGTGGATGTGGATCCATCGGCGCTGCCTGGCATGCGGGTGAAAGTGGAGCCGGTTTCCATTGAACCGCTGCGCGGATTTGAAAAGCTCTCCGGTACGCTGGCCGAGCTCACGGATCCGGTGTTTGTGGCATCCCGTGACCGGAATGCCTATGTCTATGCGGCACTGCAGGATGAACAGCCCAACCCCATGGCGCTGATGCATCTCCAGGAATGCTGGCCGCGCCTGGTGGGACTGGGCTACGAAGCCCTGGAAGCCCGTGTCCAGGAAGCCGCGGGTGTGGCTGCAGCGGTCCGTAGCGAGGATCCGACGGACAACATCCGGGAATTCTACCGGTCGCAGAACGGACAGGATCTGAACGAACGGCAGGAGGCGTTGCTGGCGGAGTTGCTGGAAGAAATGGAGGCTGTATGAAACCGCTGAAACTGGAACTGGAGGCCTTTGGCCCCTATGCGAACCGGGAAGTGATTGACTTTGCGGCCTTCGGGGGACAGGGCCTGATCCTGATCACGGGAGAAACCGGGGCGGGGAAAACCGTGCTCTTTGATGGCCTCATGTATGCCCTCTATGGCCAGCCCTCGCAGCGGGAACGGGATGCGCAGATGCTGCGGTGCAAGAACGCTGAACCGGGGACCGTCACCCGGGTGTCGCTGACTTTCGAGGAAAAGGGACAGGTTTATACCGTCACGCGCGAACCCATGCAGACGAAGCTGAAGAAAAACAAAAAGGAATTCAAGAAAACCCCGGACCCCGAGCGTCTGGAGCTTAAGACGGAGACCGGGGTGCTGGAAAACCGGGAAGCCGCAACGCGGATCCGCGACCTGCTGGGACTGGACGCGGCCCAGTTTTCCCAGACGGTGCTCATTGCCCAGGGTGCTTTCCGGGATCTGCTCACGGCGGACTCCCAGCGCCGGCAGGAAATCTTCCGGGACTTGTTCGGGACAGGACTCTATGACCGGATCCAGGCAGAGCTGCAGGAACGGGCCCGGCTGAAGCGGGAGGAGCTCAAGGCCTGTGTGGCGGAGAATGAAACGGGACGCAGGCAGCTTTCTTTGTATGACGGTGTGCCCTTTGATGGGGCTGCGTGCCGGAAGGTGCTGGATGCGGAAGCGACGGAGATCTGCACTTCCAGGGCTTCTCTGAAGGAACGGGAGACCGCATTGCAGGGGCTGATCATGCAGGCAGAACAGCTCAAGGCCCGGGCACAGGAACAGAAGCGGAAGGCCTTGCTGCTGGAGCGAAAGAACAAAGCGCTCAAGGAAGAGGCGGACTGCCGGAAGCGTCTGAGAGAGCTGGAGCCGCAGGAAGCGGCGTTTGCGAAAGACCGGAACTCCATTGGCGGTCTGGAAAAACAGGCAGCGGATGCCCGGAAAGCCGAGAGCCTGCAGACCGACATGGAGGCTCTGGAGGCAAGCATCGGCCGCAAGGGCGATGAAGTCCGGAAAACCGGGGCAGAACTGGAAACAGACCGGACCCGGCTGCAGGCGCTGCGGGAGGTGCCGGTACAGCTGGAGCAGACCAGGGCGGTGCTCGCGGAGCTGGAGAAGCAGCAGACCCGTGCCCGTGAGCGTGCGCAGCTTGTGCAGGAACTGGAGGCAGTGCGAAAAACGCTTGGACAGGCCCTGGAAAAATTCGAGGCGGCCAATGGTGCCTGGGTCAGGGCAAACCGGCGGTTTCTGGCAGGACAGGCGGGAATTCTGGCAGCGTCACTGGAAGCCGGTCAGCCCTGTCCTGTGTGCGGGAGTGTGGATCACCCGGCACCGGCGCCTCTGGAACAGGATGTACCGGATGAAGCACAGGTACAGCGTCTGAAGCAGAAGGCGCATGAAGCGGATGTCAGGCAGCAGCAGGCTGCGGCGGCGGTGCATGAACGGGAGGGACGGCTGTCGTTACTGGAAGACGTACCGGTCCGTGAGCTGGACCAGAAGCTGCGGGAATCGAAGGCAATGCTCCAGGGTCTGGAGAGGCAGATGGAGGAAAAGACCCGGCTGGAGCGGCAGGTGCCGGGCAGGGAACAGGCGCTGGAGACTTTGCGGAAAGAACAGACAGCTCTGGAGACGAAACTGGCTGGGTTGCGTTCATCGGCGGCTCTGTTGACAGGCACCCGGGGTGCACAGGAACTGGAGGCGGAGATCCGGGAGCGGCGGCAGCGGTGTGATGCCTTTGACCGGGAGCTGCAGGAGTCGCGGAAGCAGCTGGCGGCTTGCGAGTCGCGGGCAGCGGAAGCACAGGCGGCGATGGACCAGATCCCGGACGCAGAGCAGGTATCTGAGGCGGCGGTGAAGGACCTGGAAACCCGGCGCCAGACTTTGTCGGGGGATATCGAAGAAGACCGGCGGCGTCTGGAGGAGCGGGATCATGTGCTGAGAAACGATGTGCAGCGGCTGAAGAAGCTGGAGGCCGGATTTGCGAAACAGGCAGAGCTGGAGCAGGCATCGGCGGATGTATCCATGCTGGCACGGACCTTGGCGGGAACGCAGAGTGGCATGCAGCGGATTTCCCTGGAGGCCTGGGTGCAGATGATGTACCTGGATCAGGTGCTGGAGGCAGCCAACCGGCGGTTCCTGCAGCTGTCCCGGGGGCAGTACCGGCTGGTGCGCAGCGAGGGCCAGAAAAAGGGTGCAGGAAAGACCGGGCTGGATCTGGCGGTGGAAGACCGGTTCAGCGGCGAGGTGCGTCCGGTGCAGACTTTGTCGGGGGGCGAGTCCTTTGAGGCGAGTCTCTGTCTGGCGATGGGCCTGAGTGACCGGGTGGCGGCGGCAAATCCCGGGATCAGCATTGATACGCTGTTCATAGACGAGGGCTTCGGATCGCTGGATGAGGAAAGCCTGAGCAAGGCCATGCAGGTGCTGTCGGAGCTCGCACAGTACCGGTGTGTGGCGGTGATTTCCCATGTGGCGGGGCTGAAGACTGCCATTGACCGCCAGATTCAGGTAAAAAAGAATCAGGGCACAAGCCATGTGCGGCTGCAGGTGTAGAACCGGCTGCAGGCAGGGGCAGGATGCGGAGCAGATGTACAAGCTATACGGAAGAACCTGGTTCGGGCACAGCCGGATGTCAGGGCGTCTGGCTTGAGGCGTGGAAGAGAGGATCATATGGCGGAAAAGAAGAAAATCGCGGTGATCGCCACCGGGGGTACGATTGCGGGCACCGGTCCGGCGGGGGATGCCGCGGGGTACCGGGCGGGGGAACTGCCGGTAGAGGAAGTGGTGAGTTCGGTTCCGGGTCTGGGGGAAATCGCGGATCTGGAGATGCACACGGTGTGTCAGGTGGATTCCAATGACATCACGTTCGGGGCCTACCGTGAGGTGAAGAACCTGGTGGAGCAGCTGGAGGCGGATCCGTCGGTGGATGGCGTGGTGATCACCCATGGGACGGATACGCTGGAGGAGACGGCGTTTTTGTTGAATCTGGTGCTGGATGTGACGAAGCCGGTGGTGATCACGGGGGCTATGCGGCCGGCGACGGCAACGAGCGCGGACGGTCCGGCGAATCTGATGCAGGCTGTTCGCCTGGCGGCGGATGATAGTGCCAGGGGCATGGGTGTACTGGCGGTGTTCTCGAATATGGTGTTCGCGGGTCGGGATGTGAAGAAGACGGATTCCATGAGCACAGATGCCTTCCGGCAAAATGAGTTCGGGCTTCTGGGATATGTCCGGGACAGGACGGTTTCGCTGATTCACCGGGCGTACCGGTTTCACACGAGTAAATCAAGGTTCAATGATGTGGACTTGAGAGATATGCCCCGGGTGGAGATTTTCTATGTGCATGAGGAGTCAGATCCGGGCTTGCTGCGATACATGCTGGAGAGCTATGATGGCGTGGTGATTGCTGGCACGGGGGCCGGGAATTACCCGAAGGCGGTGCAGGATGTGATCGAGGCCTGGGATGGAGACTGTATGATCGTGCGCGCAAGCCGTTTGCCGGAGGGAGAGGCCATACCGGATGCGGTATTTGACCCGAAGGAAAAGACCATTGCGGCGTATGATCTGATGCCGCACAAGGCAAGGCTTCTGCTGATGCTGGGGCTGAAAAAAGGGGAGTCGATGGAGGAGATCCAGGAGGATTTCCGGGTGTATTGAGCAGCAGCCACCAGCCAGTTTGATGGGCAGTCGAAGACTGCTCATCAAACCCGCTGGCAAGAGCAGATCCTGATAACAGAGGTTAGGATCAGGTGCGGTGGATTGTTTTGAGTAATCAGGGAACTTTGATTCCTGGCAGCTTGCAGGGGCAGGTTTCTGGAATGCTGGCGAAATCGAAAAACCTCAGCGGGTTGTCTGAATAACTTAGAGTTGTCCCGACAACTGGCTGAGGGATACAGTAAGTACAGACAGCGGTCATCAACCGATGTGCTGTTTAACGAACACCAGGTGGTCCAGCAATCATCCAGAGCACGGTCGTTGCTGCTACACTGATCGTGCTTTTTGTTTCGCCAGCCAGTTTGATGGGCAGTCGAGGACTGCTCATCAAACCCGCTGGCGGAGAGCTGCTGTCTGTGAATAGAGGTCACGATTATGTGCGGTGGGTTGTTTTGGTTTGCAGCAAAAACGGGGTCTGCCATGACTGACAAACCCCGGGAAGCCATCTGATTCGAGGAACCTGATGGCCTGGTCTGGTTCTTGCAAGATAAGCCGGATAGCCTATAATGTAAGTACAGACAGCGGTCATCAACCGATGTGCTGTTTAACGAACACTAGATGGTCTAGCGATCATCCAAGGCACGGTCGGTGCGGGAACACTGATCGTGCTTTTTGTTGTGTGTCGGGCATGACGCACATCTAGCCGGTGAAAGTCCGGTCACGGGTATTTGCCGCCAAGTGTAGTGAACCGCAAGTCGAAAGCCGCGAGGCTGGGATGGAAGAAGCGGTGTAGCCAATCTGACGAGCCTACGAACAGAAACCTGATACAAGGCCAAATGGCGGGTGAGGTTGCAACACAAACCAAAGCCCAAAAGGCAAACGTAAAACCAAGACGGTAAATCAGGAGGTTGTGCAGAGAAAGATGTGTGCCTTACCCCGAGAGATCTCGCAGACGTCAGTCCAATAAGCTTTAAAAACAGCGATGGTGGTGCCAGTGGCATACGGTCCGAAAATGTTTACTGCGAGAAGTCAGAGCGGAGCATAGTAGGTAGTAATACTGAAGGCTCCTGCCGGTTATAGTGAGCGAATCGCTTTTGAGTAATTACCCTGCAGTCCGAAAGTCAGAATAGTCATAAGGTGAAGGATCGTAACCGGAGCCGGTGAAATGGATGGGGACGGTCAGGGAGTCTCTGTAAGAAAGAAGGAAACGCAAAATGAGATTGTCAGATTTGATTCTGGAATCCTCCAACATGGAGAAGGCCATCAGAAAGGTAGTGTCAAACCGCGGTTCAGCGGGAATCGATGACATGCCCGTTGATGAGATCAGAGCATGGATGGAGGTGAATGGGGATGAACTTGCAGAACAAATCCGGGAAATGAAATATAAGCCCAGTCCTGTCCGCAGAGCCTATATTCCCAAGCCAAATGGGAAAAAGAGGCCCTTGGGCATCCCGACTGTCGTAGACAGGGTCGTCCAGCAGGCTACGTATCAGATACTTTATCCGATATTTGATTCCACGTTCAGTGACAGCAGTTTTGGATTCAGAGAAGGTCGAAGCGCCCATCAGGCCATCGAGCGAACTCTGGAATATCTCAACGAAGGATATGAGTGGGTCGTGGACCTGGACATTGAAAAGTTCTTTGATATGGTCAACCACGACAAACTGATCTCGATCATTCGCCTGAAGGTCAATGAAAAGGAGACCCTTCACCTGATCCGTTCTTTTCTTAAAGCCGGAGTCATGGAAGAGGGGAAACTGAATAGAAATGACCTAGGGACGCCCCAAGGTGGTAATATTTCGCCGCTCCTTGCCAACATCTATCTGGATGTATTTGACAAGGAACTTGAAAACAGAGGATTGAGATTTGTCAGATACGCTGACGATGTCACGATCTACTGCCGAAGTGAGATGGCCGCCGACCGGGTAATGAGATCTGTATCCTCTTGGCTCGAACGGAAACTGTTCCTGAAGGTTTCGCCAACCAAAACGCATGTAGTCAGACCACCTGAAAGTACATTCCTTGGATTCACTTTCTGGAAGGGTAGAGACGGATGGAAGTGCAAGCCGGCAAACGACAGAAAACAGAGACTCTATAAGAATATGAAAGAGCTCCTGTGCCGTCGGAAAGCCGCTGCCATGCCTTTATCCGATCTGTTTACGAAAGTTAATCAGAAAGTCAGAGGATGGATCAACTATTTCAGTATTGGTTCCATGAAAAGATTCTTAATAGAATTTGGACAGTGGCTAAGACACAAAATTCGGGTAGTGATCTTTAAGCAATGGAAAAGACCGAAAACGCTCTTCAAGAATCTCATGATTCTGAACAAGCAGTTCAAAACGGGATTTTCCAAGGAAGAGATACGGCAGACTGCCAACTCGAGACTTGGCCTGTGGCGAACTACTGGGTGGAGGACTGTGAATTTCATCTTATCACCAAAGGTTCTTGCGTTACCCAACAAGGAAAAAGAACGACCGGGTCTGATCGACCCGGTCGGGTGTTACCTGAACTTACAGAATAAATCATAGCAAATTCATGAATGCCCGCAAGGGCAATATAACTGTAGAGCCGTATACGAGATCCGTACGTACGGTTCAACGAGAGGGGCGGAAATCACTGAATTTCCCCTCTACTCTATTCGGATGATCGAGACCTGGAAAGTTACGTTGATTTTACAGGGAAAAAAGTCCCCACCAGCGGTCTGACAAATTCTGTGATGACACACAGGTTTGCCAGCAACTGGAGAATCATATAAAGATCCATTGTTCCTCCTTCCCAGTCTGTATGACAGGCCAGGTTGGAACAGGGTCCTCGAATCAGGGTGAAACAGGCACATCAGCGTTTTGATGACTGCAGTAAAATTATAACAATGCTGTGGATGAGGATACAGGGGATCAGCGGAAAATTTTCGAATAAAAATGCAAATTGAAGAGTTGGGACGGGAAAGATGGCATAAAAGTATCGACAAGAGCCGTCTTTCATTCCAGATAGTCAGAATACAAGAAATTTTCTGTTGCACAGAAACGGGATGATGTGTTAATATCAATGGGCAGTCAACAGATGGGCCTGTAGCTCAGGTGGTTAGAGCGCACCCCTGATAAGGGTGAGGTCGTTGGTTCAAGTCCATTCAGGCCCACCATCTGTTTTATTGTTGTGGGGTGTTAGCTCAGCTGGGAGAGCACCTGCTTTGCACGCAGGGGGTCAGGAGTTCGATCCTCCTACGCTCCACCATTTCAAAAGCAGTCCTCCGGATATACATCCGGAGGTTTTTTGTATTTGCCCGCTTTTCCCCCTTTACCTGCACGCCCCGGCACATGGCGTCAGCCATCATCGCCAGAAAAATACCGCATGGCTTCTGAGAACCATGCGGCATTTTCAGTTTCCTGATCACTTCAGGCACAGCGTTTGGAATTCTTCGAAGGTCCCGGCTTTGAGTATGGACTGCTGGAGCGGGACGGACTGGACGATTTCCAGGAGATAGTCATAGAGCCGTTCGATGCTCTGCTGCTCTCCTTTGCAGAAGGCCAGCAGGAACACGATCTGCACGGCACTTCCTTTGTCATTCCAGACCACGGGATGATTCAGGACAGCCACGGCTGCCCGTGTCCGGGATGCCTCCGGGGTCATGGGGTGGGGGATCGCAAAGATGTCGTTGAGGTTGGTATGGGAGATTTCTTCGCGTTTCCGTACCGATTCTCTCAGGTCTGGTCCAGAGATCCCTGCGGTGGTGAGCCGGCTGCAGAGTTCATCCAGCACCTGGTCCTTGGTAACGGGATCGTCGAAGCGGACAAACAGGTTTTCCTGGAAGAACCGGGCGGGCCCGTCTGACTGATTCCTGACGGGAGACAGCATGCGGGTGACGTTTTCCGCATTGTCCCTGGTCAGAGAGAAGTCCACTTCCACAAAGGGGATGCCGCGGTCGAGCAAGGGGACGGTGGAGATCAGAAAATCCGCTTCACCGAGCTGTTCATCTGTATTCTTCAGGTACTGCTGGTAGGAAAGGGTGCCTAGGATGTCCAGTTTTGTCTGGAAATAGGACTTCAGGCGGGCTTCCAGCATACGGGAGGTCGCCATGCCTGAGCCGCAGACCAGCCAGACTCTGGCGGGTTTGAGCTGGCCGGAATAACAGCGTTCCACGGCTGCTCCGATGTGCAGGGAGATGTAGCCGACTTCGTCTTCGGAAAAAGCGGGTTCCTGGAAAACATGGCTGACTGCGTCCAGCGAAATGTCATAGGCCAGAGGAAAGCTGTTGCGGATGGTATTCAGCAGCGGGTTGGGGTGATGCTGCTGGCTTCTTCTGGCTTTGAAGATGCTGAACAGGTGATTGTAAAGATCCTTCTGCAGCACCGGATCGTTTCGCAGGTCGAAACGCCATACGGTCCAGATGTGGTCCAGCAGCTTTCGGACAGCCTGGCGCAGATCCTCGCTTTCCGATACCCCGGACAGTCTTGTGTTCAGGGCAATGTGCAGGCTCATGGAGTCCCGTTCGCTTTCCGGGATCTCCAGCTCTTCCGCCTCGCTGATGTCCCGGCAGATGCGTTCGGCAGCCAGCGTGACTTCCGCCGGCAGTATGGCTGCCTGCCGGGGTGGCAGGATGCCTCCGGCCTGGATCCGTTCGATCATCAGGGCGGCATGGAGGATCAGATTTTTCAGGGCGTAGTCGGAGCAGGACAGCTGGGTGTTCTGCAGCTGGCTGTAAATGATGCGGGAGAGCATGTCCAGGTCAGTGCGCTCGAACAGCCGCTTTTCCAGAGGTGAGAACCCAGTGACGTAGTCTGTGAGGTTCCGGTCCAGGACCTCCTGGCAAAGACAGTCCCGCCGTTTGTCTTCGGGACCCGTGATGCGCACACCCTGCTGGCCCCCGCTTTCATAGGAAAGACCATGGGCGGCACAGATGGTGCGGATGGTGCGCAGGTAGCCCTGAATGGTGTTGCGGGAGACATAAATCATGTCTGCCAGGTCATCCGGGTCCTGCCAGGAGGAATCGATGAGCAGGATCGAAAGCAGATAGCGCTGCCGGTCTTCCATGGAATCCAGTGTCAGGGTCCAGTCGGGGGATGTGGCCTGCTTGCGCCAGGTTTCAAAGCGTTCCGGATCACAGACGACAAGCTCATAGCCTTTTGACCGTCGCAGGTGAATGGAAGCTCCCTGGATCAGGCGGTTCAGGGCCTGGATATCGGAGCGGATGGTTCGGACCGTGACTCCGAATCTCTGTGCGAGCTGGTCGGCGGTGTACAAAGGCGGATGCAGGAGCAGCTGGAGTATTTCTTTCAGGCGTGGCTGAGTCAGCATGGGGACCTCCTTTTCCTTGTTTAATTGTTTCCAGTAATTATAGTGAGGCGGTTTTCGGTGTTTGGCAAACAGGTGATTTCCCATTGAAACGGAAATGCGGCATTTCCGTTTTACAGGAAACCCGTTGGATTGAGGAGAAAAAAGACCGCAGGTATGATGAACGTGTCAAAAGCAAGGAGGTGCAAAGCCATGAACGAGTTGATTGAAAGCCGGGGGATTTTTCTGGATTGTGACTGCGGGTCTAAAGAGGAAATCCTGTCATTCATTGCCGGCAAGGCACAGGAATTCGGAATTACCGACAGCCAGGATGCGCTGCTCCAGGACCTGAAAAACCGGGAAGAGGAGTTCAGCACAGGACTGTCTGAGGGATTCGCGATTCCCCACGCGAGAACAGAGAATGTAAAGCGTGTGAATGTATTCTTTCTCCGCAACCGGACACCCCTGAAATGGGAGACGCTGGATGGACAGGATGTGACGTGTCTGTTTGCGCTGCTGGTTCCGGAGAAAAATGAAGGCAACATTCATCTGCAGATGATCAGTTCCCTGGCCACAAACCTGATGGAGGACGATTTCTGCCGGACAGTGAAAGAATGTCAGGACAGGGATATGCTCCAGTCGTTTATACTGAACACCATTGCTTAGAAAGAGGAAAGAATTATGAAAATTGTTGGTATCTCTGCCTGTCCCGCAGGACTGGCACACACACCCATGGCCGCCAAGGCACTGGAAAAAGCCGGAAAGGAAATGGGACTGGATGTAAAGATGGAACAGCAGGGCTCCATGGGTCAGGTCAATGCGATCACCCCCGAAGAAGCGCAGGCTGCGGATTTCGTCATCATCGCTTCTGACCAGAAGATCCAGGGCATGGACCGTTTCAAGGGCAAGCCTGTGATCCGGGTAAATATCACTACGTGCATCAAAGCACCGACAGCCGTACTGACAAAGTGTATACAGGCTGTGAAAGGCAATAAATAAGCGGCACCGTCTCTGCCAAGACAATGCCGCCGGTTTCTGATAAATCAGTAGACCTGTATTGATTATATCAGAAACCTTTCCCTGACAAAGGAACTGAAGAAAGGAAAGGATTCTCATGAAGAAGTTTTTTAAAAATGCTGTCGGTCATGTCATGACAGGCATCGGTTATATGCTTCCTCTGATCGTCGGCGCATCTCTTGTTGTTGCAATCCCGAAGATCATTGCCCTGTGCATGGGCATCACCTCCCTGGATCCCTATGCGGAAACTGAGGGATTCACCCACATTCTGTATCTGATCGAGCAGGTCGGCTGGACTGGTATTGGCCTGACCAACACTGTCCTGGCTGGATTCATTGCCTACTCCATTGCCGACAAGCCTGCCATTGGCGCTGGCCTGATCGGCGGTATGGTGGCTTCCAACACCAATGCCGGCTTCCTGGGCGCTCTGATTGCTGCCTTTGCGGCTGGTTACACCGTGAAGTGGGCCAAGGAACACATTCATCTGCCGGATGCCATGCAGCAGATCATGCCGCTGGTTATCTGCCCCTTCCTGGCGACGGGTGCTGTTGCCCTGCTCATGGGTGTGATCCTGGCCGGACCTCTGTCCTTCATCAATGCGTCCCTGGTTGAATGGCTGCGTCAGCTCTGCACAAGCGGAACCTCACAGCTGGTACTGGCTCTGATCCTTGGCGCCATGATCTGCTCGGATATGGGTGGTCCGATCAACAAGTCCGCCTGGATGGCCGGCAATGTACTGATGACCGAAGGCATTTTCCAGCCCAATGTGTTCATCAACTGTGCCATCTGCATTCCGCCCCTGGCCTATGCCATTGCGACCACGATCCGCAAAAAGCGCTTCTCTGCCGATCTGTACGAAGGCGGCAAGGGCTGCTGGGTCATGGGATTCATCGGCATTACGGAAGGTGCGATTCCCTACACACTGGTCAAGCCTCAGGTACTGATTCCTGTGAACATGGTTGGTGGTGCACTGGGTGCAGCCGTGACCTGCCTGCTGGGTGCTACAGCGGAGATTCCTCCTGTCGGTGGTATTTATGGATTCATTTCTATCGCCAATGGCTGGGCCTATCTGGTGGGAATTCTTGCCGGTGCACTCTTCATCGCATTGGTATCCACCTGGCTGGTGAACTTCAACGTCAATGTGGAAGGTGACAGCTCTAATATCAGTCTGGATGACATCGATATCGATATCACGATCGAGTAAATAATCACAACAGGGCAGGGCCCGGGACCTCGGCGGTCCGCTATGGGTACCTGCCCTTTCTCTGTCTGTCCTGCAGCCAGGAAGAGGCAGAGGATTAAAGGAAACAGGAAAGTGAGAATACAATGACAAAGAAAATACATGTGATTCCCCACTCCCACTGGGACCGGGAATGGTACTTTACGACGTCGAGGTCGAAGGTCTACCTGATGAAGGATCTCCAGGATGTACTGGAGACTCTGGAAAAACAGCCGGAGATGCGGTTTATGCTGGATGCACAGGCCTCGCTGCTGGATGATTACCTGGCGTGGCGGCCACAGGATGGAGACCGGATTTCGAATCTGGTACAGAAAGGGCAGCTGGTCATCGGGCCCTGGTATACGCAGACAGACCAGATGGTGATTTCAGCCGAGAGCATTGTCCGTAATCTTATGTATGGTATTCGGCGATGCAGCGAATTTGGCCCGGTGATGAATGTGGGATATGTGCCGGATTCCTTCGGACAGGCGGGAAACATGCCGCAGATCTATCGTTCCTTCGAGATGGACTCCACGGTTTTCTGGCGGGGGGTCTGTGATGACATGGTCAGTCACACGGATTTTGAGTGGGAAGGAGATGACGGCAGCCGCGTACTGGCAGCCCAGATTCCCTTCGGTTACTACATTGGTGGTAATATCCCTGAGAGCGAGCCGGAGAGCTCCAGGTTCTGGGAACAGGAATGTCTGAAGAAGATGGGCCATGGAGCGACGGATAATGTCTATTTCCCGAATGGCTTTGATCAGGCGCCGGTCCGGAAAAATCTGGTGGAGCTGATTGAGCAAAGAAATGCAGCGGATCCGGAGAATACCTATGTGATTTCTACGGTGGAAGACTACCTGCGGGATGTGAAGGCCGCAGCTCCTGACCTGGAAAAGGTAAAGGGTGAGTTGCTTATGGCGAAGCATTCCCGGATACACAAATCCATTTTCAGTTCCCGGAGCGACCTGAAAGCCGAGAATACAGCGGTGCAGAATTATGTGGCGAATGTGCTGGAGCCGCTGCTGGTGATCAGTGCGTCTTTAGGGAATGAGTACCCCAAAAAGACAGTGGAATACATCTGGAAGCTGCTGTTCGAAAATGCAGCCCATGATTCCATTGGCAGCTGCATTGCGGATACCGTCAACGAAGATGTGCACACCCGGAATAAACAGGCGATGGACACAGCCCTGGCACTCGCCGAACTTCATGGGCGACTCATCGCGACGTCGGTTGCTGGAGATAAAAACCGGCTGAGCTGGACACTGATCAATCCCCTCCCGCAGAAGCGCAAAGGTGTTCGTATCTTTACAACCTATGTCCCCTCGGATTCTTTTGGAATTGTAAATGAGAAGGGGGAAGCGGTCCCCTATACCATTCTGTCTATGCGGGACCTGACAGAGTATGTACTGAATCAGACCATTGTACTGAATCCTTCAGACCAGCCAGAGAAACCGGAGAAGGTGTATGAAGCAGTGATTGCACTGAAATACGAGGTTCCTGCACTGGGATATGCACAGTATCAGATTGCGGATGAAAACACAGCGGCTTTGCTGGTGGAGTCCGACGTACTGGAAAATGAATTTTACCGGATCAGCGTCAACAAGAACGGGTCTTTGGATATCCTGGAGAAGCAATCCGGGCGTCTCTATAAAAATCAGGCGGTACTGGAGGAGAATGGGGATGATGGCGACAGTTTCAACTACTCCCCGCCGCGACAGGATATGGTGATTCGAAGCTCAGCCTCTCAGGCGGATGTGCGAATCGAAAGTTCGCCCCTTGTCTCACGCGCCATCATTCATCTGGATATGAAGGTCCCGACAGATTTGGAGAAGCGTTCCAGGGGAATTGCAGATACGGTGATGCCGGTGACAATGACTGTGACCCTGAAGCGGGGAGAGCCTGTCATCGGGTTTGAGACTAAGGTTGAAAACCGGGGCCTGTCCCATAGACTGTGTGTACTGTTTGATGCAGAAATGCAGACGGCGTTCAATTTTGCAGATCAGCAGTTTGGCAGCATTTGTCGGCCGAATCGCTATGAAAAGGAAATGGCGTGGTATGAACAGGCGGCGGAAGAAAAGACTGAAGCGGCTGCGGGACAGCCTGTGAACTGGGCACAGTCCAATGCCTGGCAGGAGCCGCCGATTTCCATTGAACCGTGTCAGAGCTATGCAGCCTTGAGTGAAGGAGAAAGAACAGTGGCGGTTTTCCCGCAGGGTGTTCGCGAATATGAAATTGTAGATGGATCTGTCATTCGACTGACGCTGTTCAGAACCTATGGCTTCATGGGGCGTGAAAACCTTCTGTATCGACCAGGCCGTGCTTCAGGCGAGAGCATTATTGAGACACCGGATGCACAGCTGTTGAAAACCATGGTGTATTCTTTCGGTGCAGCCTTTGTCCCTGCGGCTTTGAATGAAGCCCGCCTGCCGCAGCTTGCAAAGGACTTCAATTCACCGGTTGAGGTGTATGAGTATGCGCGGTTCCTGAATGGACGGCTGATTTTCTCGCAGATGGAAACAGTGGGGACAAATGACCGGGAACTGTCTTTGCTTGAGTCCGACGGAAATCTGGTGGTATCGGCAATCAAGCAGGCGGAGGACAGTGAGGGTATTGTGTTACGGCTGTACAATGGCCGTCATCAGGAAGCTGTAGGTGACCGGGTTCGGTTTGTCCGCAGACCGGCTCATGTGTATGAACTGAATCTTCGGGAAGAAAAGATCCGTGAGCTGCCGGTTGTTGATGGCGAAGTTGTGGTAGATCCTATTGGTCATTGCAAATTTGTGACATTGCTGGTGGAATATTGAGTCAAAAGGCAGATCGGTTTCGGTCTGCTTTTTCGTGTGGAGTGGGTGCAGGAATCGTATGTGAGAGTTGCAGGATTGTCCGGAGCGGACAGGGTTTCTGGTGGGTATTTAAGACAGATATAGAGAATAAACCAATTGTAGATTATGTGTATAAAAATTAGTGGATAAAGGGTTGTTTAGCGGTATAATCAGAACGTAAATCAACAATATGTAAAGGAAGAAATTTATGTATGGAGACAAAGAGCATTTCCATCCCCGTATTCGCAGTTGATTCGGTTTTTTTTCAATCCCGGCAAAAGGAGCAGAATCATGAAGAAGGAATTTGACGAGATTCTTCAGGATGCCGACTTGTTCAATGACATGTATGCCAGCGTGTTTTTCGAGGATGAAGTGGATACGCTGCAGCTGATGCTCAGCCTCATTCGAGGGAAAGAAATCATCATTGATTCTGTGGAGATTCAGCTGACCATCGTCAATACGGATTCAAAATCCACCCGGATGGATGTCGTGGGACATGAAGCGGATGAAAGTGTGGATATTGTGGAGTTTCAGGTCATTCTCTGCAAGCCGCCGGTCCAGGCAAAGCGCAGTCGATACTACTCCATCAACTACGGCCGGAAAATGCTGAATCATGGTGAATCTTATGGGGATCTTCAGGACTCTGCGCTTGTTTTTATCTGCAAAGGTGATGCGATTGGGAATGACAAGCCACTACATTCCTTCACCATGAAGGGTCAGGCTGGGCATGAGCTGGGCGATGGAAGAACGGTGATTTTTATTGATGCCACCTGGCCAGGAGACCGGCCTCTGAAGGATCTGATGCATGACCCGCTTTGTTCCAATCCGGAAGAAATGGTTTATGGTGAAATCAGGAAGAGAAGCATATATCTGAAACGGAAGGAGGAAGGCATGATGACCGTGGATGAGAGATGGGAAAAGATTGTGGAAGAGCGGGAACGGAAAGTAAAAGAGAATTTGCTCAAAGAACAGGAAGCGAAGAACCGCGAGAATGCAAGGATCATGGTTGAAGGCGGAGCTTTGACACAAATGATTTCTCAGGTGACGAAATATCCGGTTCAGGAAGTGGAAAGGATGAAGTCCGAGTATCAGAAGACCGGAACCATCAAGATGTGACTCGACAGCTGTCCATTTTGTGAAATCGGCCTGTCAGCCACCATCGGCATCCGGAAACTGCCGGACCGCTGCAAAAATCATCACGAAACCGGGAAGAGTTCCTCCACTCTCTTTGATACACTGATAGGGATTTGGAGGAAATGATCATGAAGATTCGCCTGAAATACAATTCGCCGGTGATCCTGACCTTTGCACTGCTTTGTCTCGGGGTACTGATATTCTCGGAACTCACGGGATACCGCTATGTTTCGGAGTGGTTTGTGACGCACCGCGGCCCGCTGGACAGCGTGCGGACGTACCTGACGATGTTTACCTATGTCCTTGGACATGCATCCATTGAACACTTTGCGAGCAATATGATGCTGCTTTTGCTGGTCGGGCCGGTGGTGGAGGAAAAGTACGGGTCGAAGAACACCCTCATCATCATTCTGATCACGGCTGTCCTGACTGCGTTTGCGAATATGGCCGTGACGACCAACGGACTCATTGGCTGCAGCGGTGTGGTCTTTGCATTCATCATCCTGTGCAGCATGACTTCCTTCAAACGCGGAGAGATTCCCATCACGATGATTCTGGTTGTGACGCTGTATCTCGGGCAGGAAATCCTCGCGGGTGTGCTGTCTTCGGACAATATCTCCCAGATGGCTCACATTGTGGGCGGTATTGCGGGGGCCGCATTCGGGTTCTTCCTGGAGGGCGGCAGGCGTCGGTAGACGCGCGTTTGTGTGATTGCTGTGGAATGTAATGGCACACCGGTCACCAGACAGGTGAATGCCGGGTTACGAACGTATAATTATTAGTGTAGAGCCGGGTAACAGTTCGGCGGATAAGAGGTAATCAACATGAGCAATAAAGCACACAAGGAGATCACGAAACTGGATGAATCATTCGGCACGTATTCAAACAGCAGCAATGTGAATGAAAACGCAACGGTGACTTCAAGGAGTGAGGATGACAAAACACATCCCCTGGACAACGACCTGTCGCTGGATGTAGGGCAGCCTTCGACAAACGATGCGCCGGAGCAGTATTCCACGTTCCGGAAAACTCCCACGAAGGAACAGAACAGAATTTCTGATGAAATCGTGGCTGCGGATTCCGGAGAGAGCATTGTGAAGGAAGCGAAGTCTTTCCATGAACCCATCGATGAAGTGGCTGACCAGATCGGTGACGAAATCGAAGGCGAATATCCGGAGTTCCTGAGTGAAGTCCAGGACAAGGCCGAAGAATTCGTCAACCGCGCCAAGGAAGACCCGGCTGCAACCCTGAAGGAAGTCGGCAAGGGCATCCTGATGGTGGCTGGTGCCATGGCAATTCTGAAGGGTCTCTTCAGACGCCACTAATCTGCAGAAAAAGAGCAGAAACGTACGAAGATCATGCGCAAACGCCCGTCATGCGGGCGTTTTTGAATGGAAACCGGGCATGGCAGGATAGAATAGAGAAAACAGAGAGAGGAAGAGAACAACATGGAACCCTTTTTGATCAACTGTCTCCATGCTTATTTTTACTTTATGGTGTACTCCTTCGGGGGCTGGGTGGTCCAGGGCCTGTATGTGGGAGCGAAGGATTTCAAGTTCGTGAACACAGGCTTCTTCCATGGTCCCTATGTACCGATTTTCGGGTTTGGCTGCCTGTTCATCATTTATATTGTGGACAGACTGAGCATGAATCCGTTCTGGGTGTTTGTGAATACATTCTGGCTCACCAGCGTGCTGGAGTACATCACGAGCTGGTATCTCCAGAAGAAGTACCACCGGCTGTGGTGGGATTATTCGAAGCACAGGTTCAATATCCATGGACGGGTATGTCTGCTGAATTCCACGCTGTATGGAGTGGCGGGGCTGGTGGTAACGTATGTTTTCCAGCCGTGGATGGAGAACCTTGTGGCGCATATTCCGCTGCATGCGATGGAAGGCATCATGGTTCTGTTCACGATTGTGTTCGGGACGGATTTCATCACTACGAACCGGGAGATGGGCCGGCATCGCAAGGCGCTGGAGCAGCTGCATGCCCATGTGCAGCGGGCTGTCAGCAGTGTGGCGTATCAGGATGAAGGTTTCGCGGCTGCGGTGGCCAGTCTGCAGAAGATGCAGGAAAACAGCCGCCATGTCCGCGGGTTTGTGCACCAGCGGATGGATGAGGCATACCAGACCAGTGTGGACCGGGTGAACCGGCATATCCAGGAAGCAGGGCAGCGGGTGCAGCAGGTGCAGGACCGTGTGAATGCTCGGGTGCACGAAGCCGGTGCCAGGGTGCAGGCTGTGCAGGATGCAGCGGCGAGCCGGATGCAGCAGGCGCATGAATCGGTGGAAAGCCATGTGCAGGAGGTCAGCCGGCGGGTCGGTGCCTGCAGGGACCAGCTCAATGCAGAGGCAGCGGGCAGTGGCAGTGGTCAGAAACCGGAGCCGGTGTCGACAGGAGCCGGAAAAGATGGGGCATCAGATGTGTCCCAGACGGCAGCTGATGCAGTATCGGAACCAAAATCCAAATAACCATTGATGAGAAAACCCGCTTTATCGTGGCGCATGTGTCCGGGAAAAGCGGGTTGTTTTTCATGCTGACTTTGACATGATCAGGCTGGTTTTCGCCGTTGATCACAGTTCCAGTTCGGTGATGACAGACTCCATCGGCTGCTGAGCCAGAAACGCTGAGACCTCGCGGTCTGAGGGAATCGAAGAGGCTGCACCGGCAACCTGTACCGATAAAGCTGCAGCTGCATTTGCACGCATCATGGAATCGGGTACAGACAAACCCCGGCTGCAGCCATCCGCAAAGTACCCCAGCCAGGTGTCACCAGCTCCAGTGGTATCCACGGCCTGCACGCAGCAGGATGGGACGCGGCAAAGAGACTGGCCCTGAAGCGACAGTGACCCCCTGGACCCGAGTGTCAGCACGAGTCCTGTTTCTGGATACCGCTGGCGAAACAGACGGCAAAGCTGCATCGGGTCGTCACAGGTGCATCCCAGCAGCCGGGCACATTCGCTTTCATTCACTGCCAGCCACGTCACTTCACGAAGATCCAGGTCCAGGATATCGGGGGTCATGGGAGCGGGATTGAAGAGAATCCGCATTCTTTTGGCCTTGGCCTGCTCCAGCAGGGATGTCAGGTGGCTGATTTCGTTCTGACAGATCAGCAGATCTCCGGCTTCAAAGCCCGCCAGAGTTTCCCGGATCTGCTCTGGTGTACAGCAGTTGTTGGCCCCGGGATCGAGAAGAATGCGGTTCGCCCCCGCAGGGTCCCGTTCAATGATTGCTGTCCCGGTGGCAGTATCCGGCACAATCCGGATATGGGTGGCGTTTACACCGGCAGTTTCCAGTTCATTCAGCAGCCAGGTCCCTTCCGGGCCAATGCAGCCGGCCATATGCACATTGCTTCCGGCTTTCGAAGCGGCGATTGCCTGGTTGAGACCTTTGCCGCCGGGGTAGCGGCTGATGCGAAGCGCTTTTGTGGTTTCACCGGGTTTGCCGAAGTGATCGACGTCATAGACGATGTCCTGGTTCAGGGAACCGAATATCAGTGCTTTCATACAGTGTCTCCTTGGTGTTGAGGGCAGCGGGAATGGCGAAAACCGCCACCCGACAAATCAGCGGAACCCGAAGAGCTGGAAAAAGGCATTCCAGGCATCCAGAGGAATCATCATGACCCAGGGGGCTGTAAGAACAGCCAGGGAAAGAGCCAGCTTTCTGCGGATGGTTAAAGACAACCCGATTTTCCGGAAGGCGAATCGGCTGTTGAGGATATAAATGAGAATGGCGGCAGTCAGGATGGCTGGCAGCGCCAGCAGCGCGCATCCAGGCCAGCTGTAGGGAGTCATTCCCACATAGAAATCACTCAGGACAGTGAAGGCCAGAATGGCGTTCAGCAGGCTTCCGGCTAGGTCGCTGAGAAACCCGAAGCAGACGATGCGAAAAATGGAGGATTTCCAGATGCGCAGGCTATTGATACTGCCCAGAATGGCGATCGTGGCGAGCAGGACCAGGGAATCCACCAGAAAATTGCCGATAATCATGAACACCCACAAAACAGGAGACAGCAGCATGATCATGTATACGGGAAAAATCAGGTTATAGGCTTTTACTGTATGGGCTTTCATGTAATTATTGTAATTCGGCTTTGGGAAGTGGTTCAATGGGAAACACGTGCATTGAACGCAGAGTCATGAGAAATCGTACGAAGTATGAGAGTACTGGTGACAGTGATCTGTATCTTGTGCGGTGGTCTGCTCTGGTTTTTCAGCAAAAGATGAGACCTGTCAAAATCGACGGGTTCAGGGAAATTCATCAGAAAAAGTGTACAGGCAGAGAGTTAAAACGAAAAGTTGCATACATCCTGCTTAAAGTATCCGTGAAAAGGGGTACGGTGGAAATCACGTGAATTTTTCTCTTGCACCAGAGTCGGTGAGTATGTTAATATCAATGAGCAGTCAACAGATGGGCCTGTAGCTCAGGTGGTTAGAGCGCACCCCTGATAAGGGTGAGGTCGTTGGTTCAAGTCCATTCAGGCCCACCATCTGTTTTATTGTTGTGGGGTGTTAGCTCAGCTGGGAGAGCACCTGCTTTGCACGCAGGGGGTCAGGAGTTCGATCCTCCTACGCTCCACCACTATGAAAATCAAAGCCTCCAGGTCATGTGCCTGGGGGTTTCTTTTATATTCCTGCATGGATGCAGTCCTGGCATGTCAGCCACCATCGGCACCGTGCAGGCAGTGTCGTTGGTCTGATTCCTTTGAGCGGACTGTTCGCAAAGGATACACTGTATGCAGAAGGAAGCGTGATGGATATGGAACAGGAACTTTTGAATGATGTGATTCGCGAATACAGGCAGCTGATGGAAGCAGGCGATCTGCCGGCGGCCCTGCCCCTGATCCGGCAGGCAGCTCACTGGGGAGATCTGGAGAGCCAGATTCTGGCGGCGGATCTGTACATGAATACCCTGCAGAATCCGGCCCAGGCACTGGAATACACCAGGCTGGCCGCACTGAATGGAGATACCGAATCCATGCTGAATCTCGGGATGATGCTGCGGGAGCGCCGTGAGTTTGACAAGGCATTTTATTTTATTCAGAAAGCGGCGATGGCCGGGTGCACCCGGGCATATGAGCCGCTGGCGGCGATGTACATGATGGGGCAGGGAACACCCAGGGACCTGCAGCAGGCAAAGTACTGGAATCTCCAGGGGCTGGAGGCAGATCCGGAAAATGCCGGACTGCAGCGTCAGCACCGGGTGCTGGAAAAAGCGGGGTGCTGACAGACAGGGCTGCAGCCGGCTGACAGGCCTGGGGAGAGAGGCACGTGTTTTGCGGGAGGATGAAAAAAGACGCCGGACAGTGGCAGTGGCCTGTCAGGCGTCTCTTTTTTTGGCAGCGGGCTTTCCTGAATGGGAAAAACTCCGTATACTGGCATACGACAAAGGCAGCCTGGAAAGGGCTGCCTTCATCTGTTATAGGAGAGAGATTTATGAAGAGATTTTTTTCTGTGTTCTCTTGGCACATCTATAAGATACGAAACCATTATCGGGAAAGTTTGCCGGTATGATGGGAATTTTTGTGAACCTCGGCTGAATTATGGGACAGGGGACGCAAATCGTTACATCACCTTAACATTTTCCTGCGTTTTGGTTACGGCTCTTGCGCATGATACAATCAATATAACTGTGCAAAGGAGGAAGTTATGCTCTTGTTCATCAAAAGCCTGCCACGGATGGTGCGCAGTGCCAGCAAAGATATCAGCCGTCATTTCTCCACTGCATTCTCCAGCAGCCTGTCCATTGCGATTGCGCTGCTGATCGCGACGTTCATGACCGTCATGGCTGCGAGCATTGACCAGTTCACCAAAAATATCGAAAGCGAATTCGTTGTGCAGGTCTCGCTGCTGCCGACAGTGACGGAAGAACAGCGCCAGGCCCTCACGGATGAACTCTCTTCCATGAAGGGAGCCGGTCACGTGACGTATTCGACCAAAGACCAGGAGCTGGACGAACTCATTGCGCAAAACGGTGAAATCTTCAGCCAGTATGCGGGAGAAGACCGCAATCCGCTGCTGGATGTCCTGACCGTGCATCTGGAAAACGCCCAGCAGGTGGAAGCTGTTTCGAAGGAGGCGGCAAAACTTGATGGTGTGGCTTCGGTTTCCTATGGCGGATCCATGATTTCCAAAATGGTGGATGTCTTTGATGCGGCCCGGACTGGTGGATGGCTCCTGGTGGGCTTCATGATCATACTGGCGGTGTACCTGACGAGGATTTCGGTGAAAATGACCATTCACACCCGGCAGGAGGAAATCGCCATCATGCGGCAGGTGGGTGCCTACAACTGGTATATCACCACGCCGTTTGTCTTTGAGGGACTCATCATCGGATTCTGGGGCGCTCTTGTCCCGGGACTGCTGGTCCTTCTGGGCTATCCGGCCCTCTACAATCTTCTGGGCGGCGTACTGCTGTCAGACATGTTTGTTCTGATTTCCCCCTGGCCCTTTGCGGCGTATGTGACCGCCTGTGTCTTTGGCATCGGCCTGCTCACCGGTGCCCTGGGGTCCTGGCTGGCTGTCCGCAAATATCTGAGGTGGTATCGATGAAACTGAAAGAAAAACTTACGGGTTTTCTCGTATCCGCGTCCCTGGCTGCAGCGGGCTGTCTGCCTGCGGTCATGATACCGGTGTATGCAGAAGACTATTCGGATACAGAATACTGGTACAGCCAGTGTACAAAACCCCAGACCTCTTCCGAGGGCGTGAAGGCCTGCGAAGGGTTCCGGGAACATGAAAACCAGCGGCGGCAGCAGCTGCAGCAGTCCATTACGGATTTTTCCAACTCCATTGGCAGCCTGGAGGGCGAGACGGACAAAGTCGCAGCCCTGGCTCAGGAACAGAAGGCCCTGGCAGAGGAGCTCTCGAACCAGATCAGCCAGAAGGAGGCCGTGATTGCCCAGATCGAAGCCAATATCCAGGCCCTGCAGGAACAGATCGTGCAGAAACAGGCGGAGATCGATGCCTGGGATGCACAGATCAAGTCGCGCATGCGGCACGAACAGGGCAATGTGGGGACCAACATGCTGGTGGATCTGGTGATGGGTGCCAGTGACCTGAATGACATGCTTCGGCGGATTTCCGGCATTGAGCGGATCACCGAGGATGACCAGGCGCAAATCAGCCGCCTGAATGAAATGAAGGCCGAGCTGGAGCTCTCGGTGAGCGAGGAAAAGCGTCTGCAGGAGGAAAACACGGCACAGAAAGCCGAGCTCGAGGAACAGAAAGCGGAAGCGCAGCGCCTCGAGGATTCCTATAACCAGCTTGTGGCGCAGTACCAGCAGCAGATTGCGGAACTGCAGGCACAGAAACGGGCGGCGGAAGCCGACATGAATGCGATCCGCGACTTTGTGATCACCTCCGCGGCAGCAGGATCTGCGTCCATCACAACGAGTTCGGGATTCAATGTCCCGGTTCTTGGCGGCCAGTATTCTGCCGGGACCTGGGCGTACCCCGGTGGGGGACTTCACCTGGGTCTTGACTGGGCGGCTCCCATTGGAACGCCGGTGGTGGCACCTGCCAACGGCATTGTGCTCTATGCGGCCAATCCCGTGGCTTCCAACTCCGGGTACCTGGGAAACATGTCCGGCTATCCGTATGGGAGCGGCAATTCAATCTGCCTGCTGTGTTCCATGAATGGGTCCCTGTATGCCTTCTCCTTTTTCCACCTCTCGCAGGAGGGGATGGCTGTGCGGGCGGGTCAGTCCGTGTCTGCAGGGCAGCAGATCGCCCTGACGGGCAACTCCGGGAACTCCACGGGCCCTCACTGTCACATCGAGGTGATCAATCTCGGGAACATGAGTGTCGAAGACGCCATCAAGCGGTTCTCTTCCAGTGCGGATTTTGCCTGGGGGACCGGGTGGGGCAATACCGCCGGAGCGTGTGAAGCCAAGAGCAGCACCCCCTGCCGCGAGAGACCGGAGGTCTTCTTCAGCTGAACCGCCGCATATAGCCGCATATACAGGCAGCCGGGCAGTCCGACAGACCGGTCTGCCAGATGGCAGCATTGAATGAAAGGAGCCTGCAATGATCGAACTCAAGGATGCATCGAAAGCCTACCCCAATGGGGTGCATGCGCTGAATCACATTGATCTGCGGATCGATCCCGGAGAATTTGTCTACGTGATCGGACCGACAGGATCCGGCAAGAGCACGCTCATCAAGCTGCTCAATGGCGAAGAAGTGGCAGATTCCGGCACAGTGACGGTCAACGGCACCAATGTCGGGGCCCTCAAGCACCGCAAAGTCCCGAAGTATCGCCGGAACATCGGCTGTATTTTCCAGGACTACCGGCTGCTGCCAAGGCTTACGGTGTATGAAAACATCGCCTTTGCTCTGGAGGTAACGGGTACGCCCTCGAAGCAGATCCGCCAGCGGGTCAGGGAAGTCCTGGAACTCGTGGATCTGAAGGACAAGGAACGGGCTTACCCGGATGAACTCTCCGGGGGCCAGCAGCAGCGTGTCACGATCGGCCGTGCCATTGCGAACCGGCCTTCGATCCTCATTGCGGATGAGCCTACCGGAAACCTGGATCCCAATATGTCGCTGGAAATCATCGAGCTTCTCGAGAAAATCAACCAGACCCAGGGCACAACGATCGTCATGGTCACCCATGACCGGGAACTTGTGGACCGGTTCCGCAAGCGGACGATCATGCTCGACAAAGGCTACATTGTGCATGATTCCAGCAAAGGCGGCTACAAATCGTTATGAAGCGGCTGTTCTTCCAGTTCCTCTATGAACTGAAAAGTGCCTGGCGGGGCATCACCCGCAACTGGGCGCTGTCACTGTCAGCCCTGGGCGCGGTGACGGTGTCGCTGTTTCTCATCGCCTGTTTTTCGCTGATCGGCTATCACACCGAGCAGTTTGCTTCCCGGGCGGAAAGCGGGCTGCGGCTCCATGCAGTGCTCGCCCAGGGGCTGGATCCGGCAGCAGTGGAGCAGACAGGGAATGACATCCGTGGGCTCTCATTTGTGGACCGGGCGGATTTCTCCGACAAAGACCAGGAGCTGGAGCTCATGATCCAGGAAAAAGGCGAGGCCTTTTCCGTGTACCGCGGGGAACAGAACCCTCTTTCCGATGCCTGGTTTGTGTACCTTGACAACGGAACCGACATTCAGGAAGCTGCCCGTCAGGTAGGTCTGATTCCCGGGGTGGAGACTGTCACCTATGGCGGTGAAAGCACCGTGGAACTTGCCCGGCTGCTCAGCCGCGTGCGGATTGCCGGCTACATTGGCAGTGCCCTTTTGCTGGTGCTTTCCATGTACCTGATCTACAACACCATCCGCACTACGATTTACTCCCGCCAGGACGAAATCATCACCATGCGCCAGGTCGGCGCTTCGAATGCCTTCATCAAGATTCCCTTTGAGCTCCAGGGCATGGTTCTGGGACTTCTTGGGGCGGTGATTCCTTTTGTGCTCATCGCCTGGGGATATCCGCGTCTGTATAATGGACTGGGCGGCATTCTTTTCGCGAATGTATTTGAACTCATGAAACCCGGACAGACAGTGTTCTGGTCAGGCCTGCTGCTCTTCGGCGGTGGCCTGCTCGTGGGATGGCTGGCCAGTTTCATGGCTGCCACCAAGTACATCAAGGCAAAACGATAGGCTCCCCTGTCGTTTTTTTGTGGATTTCTTCCGGTTATGGCCATGAGACTCCCGTGCCGATGGCGGATCCGGTATTGCTGGAGGCAGGGTAGCCCGATGGAGGAGCAGCGCGCTTTGCTGCAGGGCATGTCCAGCATCGGCAGACTGGAGGCAGTTCAGTCATCTTTGGCGGGTGAAAGGATGATGGCGGTCAGGAAGAAGTCCGGAAAAAAGCGGCAGAACACAGTGTGAGGAGGCAGGCATGCACCTGCCACTGGTGTTCTATGTGTACTATATATAAGGTACAGAATCAGAAAATCAGAAGACTGAGACAACAGAACAGGGGAATGGAAAGGCATGGAGTATGAAGCCGGTGGATAAAAAGAGTCTGGAGAAAACCAGGAAAAACAAGCAGACAGCATGGATCGTGACGGGGCTTTGTGCCGCATGCTTTGCAGCAGGGGTGTCGGTGCCGCTGCTCATGGATGCGCACAAGAGCGATGACCTGGCGAAGGTCGAGAACATTTACGGGCTCCTGAAAGACCGGTGGTTTTACGGGAACCAGGTCGAGGACCTAGATTCCAGGCTCGCAGAGCAGGCCATTGCCGGAATGACCACCCTGGAGGAAGATCCCCATACGAATTACTTCAATCTGGAGGAAGCCAAAGCCTTTTCCCAGTCGCTTGCGGGCTCCAATGTGGGGGTGGGAATCTCCTTTTATCGGAATGCCGATGATGAAATGACGGTCCGGGATGTGTTCCTGGATTCCACGGCGGACAAAGCCGGACTGCGGACCGGTGATGTCCTGGTGAAAGTCGGCACGAAGGAAACAAAGGGGCTCCCCAATGAGGAGATCACCCAGACGATTCAGAATTACGAAGGGCAGAAACTCCCGGTGGAAGTCAGGCGGGGGGATGAACTTCTGACCCTGACCCTGGAGCCCGGGGAATACGATTCCACGGTGGTTTGCGAAACTGTGGACGGTATCGGGATCATCGACCTGTCGAGTTTTTCCGAGAACTCCGGGCGGGAATTTGCCAGCGCAGTGAAAAAACTCGAATCCCAGGGGGTGCGGAATGTCATCATCGATCTCAGGGGAAACACAGGGGGCTATCTTTCGGCGGCGAAGGACATCTCCGAGGTGCTGCTTCCGAAGGACTCCGTGATTTTCCAGGAAAAAGACAAGGACGGAAACATCCGGAAGCTCAGGACAGAGCAGGAGGGACAGGCAGATTTCGACCGCATCGTGATCCTGCAGGATGGCAGTTCTGCGAGTGCCAGTGAGGTTCTGATCGGGGCCCTGAAGGACAATCTGGACAATGTGACGACTGTCGGGACCCGGACTTACGGCAAGGGCACGGAGCAGGTGAGTGTACCCTTTACGGACGGGACGAGCCTGAAGTACACCATTGCGGAATGGCTCACACCTTCGGGCGAAAGCATCAACCGTACGGGGTTTGCCCCGGATGTGGAGGTCGGGCTGTCGCCGGTGCGTACTGTGACGTATCCGGGGATGGAGGAAGGCGAGGTCATTGTGGCGGATTCCGTGAATGACAACGCCGGTGCTCTCCAGCTGTTTCTCCAGTACCTGGGGTATGAGGTCGACCGGACGGATACATATTTTGATGCGGCAGGCAGTGAAGCTCTGCGGCGGTTTCAGGCAGACCACGGCCTGGAACCCACAGGGGAAGCGGACAAGGAGACCTTTGACCAGATTGCGGATTTGACGCTCATCCGGATCTATGAATCGGAGAAAAGCGACGACGCGCAGAGAAACAGGGCCCTGGAGATCCTGTCTTCGGGAGAGTGAGTGACCATCCTGACAGTCCGGACAGGCCGATGCCAATGATGGCAAACAGGTCCAGTGTGATGAAGCCGCCGGCAAAGACTGCAGCGCGGTGGACATCATCAGCGGGAAGAACAGCCTCAGGGTGTTGATTGAAGGAAACACAGCGTTTACAATAGAACCATAGACCACACCGGACCGGATTGCAAGGTCCGGTTTTGCAGAAACACAACAGCACGGGAAGGAGGAGGAACAATGGCAGAAGAACAGACGGCCGCTTCGGTGACTGAGCAGAAAGAAGGAAAAGGCAGGGAACCGGGCACGTTTCAGCTGGTGAGCGACTACAAACCTTCCGGCGACCAGCCGGAGGCCATCAAAGAGCTGGTGGAGGGCGTGAAGGAAGGAAAGCAGTGCCAGGTGCTCATGGGGGCCACCGGTACGGGCAAGACCTTCACGATTTCCAATGTGATCGAGCAGGTGGGGCGGCCCACGCTGGTGTTCGCGCACAACAAGACGCTGGCCAGTCAGCTGTATGCGGAGTTCAAGGAATTCTTCCCCCACAACCATGTGGAGTACTTTGTCTCCTATTTCGACTACTATCAGCCGGAGGCATATATCCCGAAATCGGATACATACATTGACAAGAACACCAAGACCAACGAAGAACTGGACATGCTTCGGCTGGCGGCTGCCAACGCAGCGCTGAATCACCGCGATACCATCATCGTGGCATCAGTTGCCAGCATTTATGGTGCCAGCAATCCGGACCAGTACCGGGACATGATCGAGACTGTGCGCGTGGGGCAGGAAATCGACCGGCGGGAACTGATGCAGTTTCTGGTCAGGCAGCAGTACAAGCGCAATGACATGGACCCGGTGCGCGGTACCTTCCGGGTGCGGGGCGACACCATTGAAATCAGTCCGGGTCACACGGACCGGTACCTGATCCGGATCGAGATGTTCGGGGACGAGATCGACCGGATCACCCAGGTGGATCCGCTGACAGGCAAGGTCCAGCAGGCATATTCTGTGTACAACATCTATCCGGCAAACGGATATGCAACGAGCATGGACATCATGCGGCGGGCTGCGGGAACCATTGAAGCGGAGCTCGAAGACCGCCTGAAGTTCTACAAAGAGGAAGGCAAGCCACTGGAAGCCGAGCGGCTGGAGCAGCGGTGCCGGTATGATATCGAGGCACTGCGGGAATTCGGTGTCTGCCCGGGCATCGAGAACTACTCCCGTCACATCGATGGCCGCAAGCCAGGGGAAAAGCCCTACACGCTGTTTGACTATCTGCCGGAGGATTTTCTGCTGGTGGTGGATGAAAGCCATGCATCGCTGCCGCAGATCCGGGGCATGTACAACGGGGACCGGGCGCGGAAGGAAACACTGGTGGAATATGGATTCCGGCTCCCGAGTGCCCTGGACAACCGGCCTCTGACATTTCCGGAATTCGAACAGGTGACGGGTCAGTCGATTTTCGTCAGCGCAACCCCCGGGGACTATGAACTGGAGAAGACGAACCAGCATGTGGTGGAGCAGATCATCCGCCCCACCGGGCTGCTGGATCCGGAGGTGGAGGTCCGTCCGACGGAAGGACAGATCGATGACCTGGTGGATGAAATCCGGCAGCGGATCGCAGCGGGGGAACGCACGCTGGTGACCACGCTGACGGTGCGGATGGCGGAGGATCTGACGGAGTACCTGAAGAATCTCGACATCAAAGTGGCGTGGCTGCATCATGAGGTAAAGACCATTGAGCGCACGGAGATCATTCATGACTTGCGGGAAGGCAAGTACGATGTACTGGTGGGGATCAACCTGCTGCGGGAGGGTCTGGATATTCCGGAGGTCGGCCTGATCGCGATTCTGGATGCGGACAAGGAGGGCTTCCTGCGAAGCCGCCGGAGTCTGATCCAGATCATTGGCCGTGCAGCGCGGAATGCCCATGGCAAGGTCATTATGTATGGCGACAAGATGACGGACTCCATGAAGGAGGCCATCGCGGAGACAAAGCGCCGTCGCGGGATCCAGATGCGGTACAACGAGGAGCACGGCATCGTGCCAAAGACTGTGCTCAAGCCGATCCGGGACATTGTGCGCAGCAAGGAAACCAAGGCGGAGGCCAGCCGGTACCTGAAGAAAAAGAAGATCGGCAAGAAAGCGGCACAGAAGCTCATCGAGGATATGGAACTCGAAATGCGGGAAGCCGCCAAGGAGCTGGACTTCGAGCGCGCCGCCCAGCTGCGTGACATGATCCTGGAGCTGAAGGCCGAATCTGCAGCCTGAAACGATGTATGCAGACAGAAGCATATCGCTTCCAGCGATTCGGCTTCAGGCAGCAGGCGGTTCGGGAGGACAGCGAAACGGTACGGATTCCCGGAGAATCCAGAGCCGTAAAATCCCGCCGTGTCGGTTGAGATACGGCGGGATTTTCGTGTACGCCTGTATGTGACACAGGTTCAATCATCCCGGACCTGGTTTCCAGACCGGTGACCTACAATTACAGGCAGAAAGGCGGGATCTTTATGCAGGCACTGCAGACACTGGCACCGATTCTCTTCATGGCCGGCCTTGGCTGGCTCTCCAGAACCAGACACTGGATCACACAGGAACAGAAGGAGGGAGCCAACCAGATCGTGTTCGGGCTCCTGTTCCCGGTCATGGTCTTCAACCTCCTGGCCTCCAGCACGCTGGCCCCGTCCATTGGCGGGATCGTGCTCCTGGTCCTTGTCTGTTACTGCCTGTTTTATCTCACCGGCCGCACCCTCCTGCAGAAATGGTTTGCACCCTATTCCGGTATTGCGCCGTTTCTGCTGACCACCGCCGAAGGCGGCAACTTTACCCTCCCGCTGTTCTTGTCCGTCGTCGGCACTCAGTCTCCCAATGCCGGAGACCCCATGCTGCTGGATCTTGCCGGTGTGGCATTCTGTTTCCTGATCATTCCTCTGCTGGTGGCCCGCCAAAAGGATATGAATGTACATGCGGGGGATATGGTGAAGCAGATGCTGAAGACGCCCATGGTGATTGCCGCGTTTTCGGGTCTGCTGGTGAACATCACCGGAGTTTACGCCTGGGCCCAGGCTGCTCCCTGGTTTGGAATCTACTCCCAGGTCATGGCCATGGTCACGGCCCCGATCATTCCCATGATCCTGTACATCATTGGCTACAATCTGGAGTTCTCGACACGGATTTTGCAGCCGGCTGCGAAACTCGTGGCAGTGCGTCTGCTGTTTTTTGCCGGGATCCTGGGACTGCTGTATCTGCTGTTTCCCGCGGCTATGGCCAATCCGGCATTCGCAGCAGCGGCATGGCTGTACTTCATGGGTCCGGTGGGTTTCGGGGTCGTTGTGCAGATCAGCCCGCTGATGTCTTCGGAAAACGACCGGTCATACTGCTCTGGGGTGATTTCCCTGAACATGATCGTCACACTGATTGTCTACATTGTGCTGGTCATGGTGATGGGCTGAACCGGCCGCGCTGCAGGGCGACGGTGCAAAGATGAAACTGACAGGAAAAAGGGATGCACCGGATCGATGCATCCCTTTGACTGCATGCGGCAGTCAGTTCTGTGTCTGTCCGACAGGCAGATGATTCTGGAGAACCTTGATGAATTCATCCTTCGTCAGGTGTTCCGGAATCACTTCCTGATCCACGATGAAATACGGCACGGATTCAATGGCGAGCGCGTCATATTCCATTTCATCATTGGCAACTTCATTCTCATACCAGCCCTCTTTGAGCATACGGCGGATGAGGTCTTCCTCCAGGCCTGCGGCTTTGCCGGCTTTTACCAGCACTTCGGGATCCGCGAGTTTTTCGCAGTTCACGAAATAGGCATCGTGCAGGGCTTTGCGAACCTGAGGCCCCAGGTTGCAGTCCCGCCCGAGTTTGTACAGCCGGTGGGCATCGTGGTCATTGGATTCATGTACCTTCCCGAAATCGAAGTGCAGCCCGGCTTCTTCCCGGCCCATGGTGTTGATTTTCTCAATCTGCGCCCTGGCGCCATCGGGAGTGAAGCCGTCTTTCTGCTGGAAGATTTCGAACATCTCCATATCGCCGTCTCCATCCTCCGGCCGATGGATCTCCCTGGACTTGATGTCCAGACGCACCTGATCCTGGAGACCCAGTTCTTCAATGGCATGCTGCAGGTTGGTTTCGCCGACGTAACAGAATGGACACTGCAGATCTGCCCATAACACAATATTGATCATGTGACCTACCTTCTTTCATGTTTATTATCCGGAAAA
This sequence comes from Faecalibaculum rodentium, assembly GCF_001564455.1. Lineage (GTDB taxonomy): Bacteria > Bacillota_I > Bacilli_A > Erysipelotrichales > Erysipelotrichaceae > Faecalibaculum > Faecalibaculum rodentium. The sequence goes on along the minus strand of NZ_CP011391.1, from coordinate 2,184,979 downwards.
GATGGAGAATCGCTGCGAGATACGCCCGGGGAACAGTCCGCAAAGCTGCAATAAAAGTTATCAAAAATGGAAGGTTTTTATATACTAGAGGAAATAAGGTTGTAAAAAACGCCTAAAATTACATCTTTAGTGATTAAACACTGTATTTTATCCGCTTTTTTACAATCTTGGTAGTATGGAATGCAGAGGAGAAGATATGGCCAAATACAGAACGCTGAAAAGTCTGTTTCATGAAAATGAGAGTATATTCAAGCAGAAATATACAGAACGTTTCAATGGAGAAAATACACTGAAGTTTTCTTTTGATATCAAGGGATTACCAGCGTTTGCGGTCCTTACTCCGGAAATGATAATCAGGGGCGATTCTATTAGAAAAATGCAAATCAGGCTGGAACGCCTGGAAGCAACAATTCCCTGTAAACCATTAATCTTGATGGATTCAGTTTTTCAGGAGATTGAACAGAGCAACGAAATAGAAGGGGTGCACAGTAGTCGAAGAGACTTGGAGAATGCATTGAATGCTAAACCAGGAACAAGGTTTGCTGGCCAGATGGAGCAGTATTTCAGATTGTTGTCTGGAGAAGTCAAGTTCCCTGACAATCCATTGGATGTAAGACAGCTTTATAATGAGATGCTGCTGCAGGATGTGGTCAGCGAACATCCGGAGAATAGGCCAGACGGACGTGTGTTCAGAGCAGATACTGTAGGAGTGGTTGATGGGACCAGAACAATTCACAATGGAATTATGCCAGAGAGTATGATCATTTCAATGATGGAACAAGCGTTGGAACTTGTCCGAAATGAAAACTATCCATTTTTGGTAAGAGCGGCAGTTTTTCACTTTATGTTCGGTTATATACATCCCTTTTATGATGGAAACGGCCGGCTGAATCGTTTTTTAACCAGTATGCTCATTTCAGAAGAACTAAGCATTCTTTCGTCGTTACAGTTGTCTCTAAGCTTCAGAAAAAATCGAAGGCAATACTATAAAGCCTTTGAAGCATCGGAGAATCCGCTGAATAAGGGTGATCTTACACCTTTTATTCTGATGTTTCTGGAAATATTAGAGTCTGCACTAAAACATGAAATTGTGAAGCTGGAGTCACAATTAGAGAAATACGAACAGTATTTGAGTAAATTGAATGCTGCCTCTTTGAAACCTGCAGAAAAAACGTTTCTTGAAACACTGCTTGCAGCTTCCCTTTTCTCTCTATATGGGATTTCCAAAAAGCAGATGATACAAATTACACAGATGAGTCAGTCATGGGTTGACAAGACTTTACAAAAGCATCGGGATAAACTGAATGTACGAAGAGAGGGACATGCAAAATGGTATAGCATGAATAAAGAATTTCTTGCCACTCTGGTTTAGCCTCAAGGAGATATTTCAGGTTCGATCAGCCATAACTGTAAATCTGGATGCTGTGATGCCGCTATAATAATGAGTCCACCGACATTTACGATGTAAGGAAAGACAGATTTCATGAATCACCGGCACTCTGTCCTTCCATCCACACCGGTCCCTCCTTTTTCTTTCACCCTCTGCATCCTGCAGCCCAGCTGCATCCGCTTATCACCCGCCACACCCCGTGACAGATTCTCTCCGGCGGCTATAATCAGTATGCGAGGTGACTTATGCAGACATTCAAGTATTTTGTCTCTTTCTACAAACCCTACAAAGGAATGTTTTTCCTGGACCTCTTCTGCGCTGCGGTGATCTCCGCCGTCGACATCGCCTTTCCCCTGATCTTCGGCTGGTGCACCGGCACGCTCTTTCTTGAAGGACCCGATGCGATTTACCATGGACTGACCTGGCTGATTCCCGCCATGCTCGTCATGTACATCGTAAAAGCCGCCTGTCGCTACTACGTAACCTGCCAGGGCCACATCATGGGTGCGAAGATGGAAACCGACATGCGGCGGGATCTCTTTGAACAGCTCCAGAGGCTGTCCTTCGGATTCTACGACCGCACCAACACAGGAACGCTTACGAGCCGCATTGTCTCGGACCTCTTCGACATCTCCGAACTGGCACACCATGGGCCGGAGAATCTGTTCATTTCCCTGATCAAGATCCTCGGCTCCTTCGCCGTCATGCTGTGCATCAACTGGCAGCTGGGTCTGTGCCTGGGGGCCGTGACCCTGGTCATGCTATGGTTCTCTGCCGTCCAGAACAAACGCATGGAAGCCACATTCGCGGACAACCGGAAAAAAGTCGCGGGTATCAATGCCTCGGTGGTGGACTCCCTGGAAGGGATCCGCGTCGTGCAGAGCTTTGCAAATGAACCCCTGGAGCTGCAGAAGTTCGGGAAAGCCAACGAGAACTACCTGAAATCCAAGGAAGCCAATTACCGCGCCATGGGTGCCTACTACACCGGGAACCACTTCTTCCAGGGCCTCCTGTACGTGACGATCGTCCTGGCAGGCGGTCTGCTTGCAGCCCGCGGCGAGATTTCCATCGGCGAACTCGCAACCTTTGTCCTCTACGTCAATGTCTTTGTCTCACCCCTGGAGATCCTGATCGAGCTTACCGAAATGTTCCAGAAGGGTTTCTCGGGATTCCGCCGCTTTGAGGAAATCATGAAGGAGGTCCCGGATATCCAGGACGCACCGGATGCCGGAGAGCTCCGGGATGTCAAAGGCGATGTCTCATTCCACGACGTGTCCTTTGCCTACGAAGACGGCGTGCCGGTTCTCGAGAACATTTCCTTTGATATCCCTGCCGGCCGCAACGTGGCCCTGGCTGGACCCAGCGGTTCGGGGAAGACCACGATCTGCAGCCTGATCCCCCGTTTCTATGACGCGACCGCGGGGGAAGTGCTGGTGGATGGCCAGAATGTGAAGGATCTGCAGCTGCATTCCCTGCGGGATGCAATCGGTGTCGTCCAGCAGGATGTATATCTCTTCGATGGCACCATTGCGGACAACATCCGGTACGGAAAATGGGATGCGACAGAGGAGGAAATCATGGATGCCGTCCGCAAGGCCAACCTCCAGGACCTGATCGACTCCCTCGCTGATGGTCTCGAAACACAGGTGGGCGAAAAAGGCACACGGCTCTCCGGCGGACAGAAGCAGCGGATTTCCATTGCCCGTCTTTTCCTCAAAGACCCGAAGATCCTGATCCTCGACGAGGCGACTTCGGCTCTCGACAACGAAAGCGAAGCCGTGATCCAGCGCTCCCTGCGGGACCTCGCCAAAGGCCGGACCTGCCTGACCATTGCCCATCGCCTGTCGACGATCCAGAACGCCGATGAGATCCTGGTGATTGATGATGGCGGCATCGCCGAGCGGGGCACTCATAAAGAGCTTATGAAGAAAAATGGCATCTATGCCCGATACTGTCGGATCCAGTTCGAGAATGCTGGCGGGGATGCCGATGGGGGCATCAGAGAATGATAAAAAGAATACGACTGCTTTCTGACAGGTGGTTTTTCCAAGACCTGGTGAATGAAACTGAAGATGGTTAATTATCTGAAACAGAGCTGCATTTTAGGAAAGGACTGGGCTGGCGCAGCAGTAGAAAGGAAAGGGTGAAGGACATGGATGAAGACAAAGCCGAGATTCTTGATTTATCGGCAGGTCGGCTGGACTGGGGGAAATTGTGCCGGTTCAGAAAGAAAACGTAAATATACAGTTGGAACGACTGCGTATATGGTAGAGCTTCCGGATTCTGTCAGAGATTTGAAGAATCAGCAGCCATACATGAATAATCGGTTTTCTGAATAGGCTGGCTGTCATATTCATCAAAGTATCGAAATTGCAGTACAGAGAACCTTCCTGGCACCGTATCAATATGGAGATAGAGAAGTTGCTCTGGCAGCCTGTTACGATTTCGCCAATGATGGGGTGGAACTGTACCCCATGAAGTGCCTGCATTCTGCAGATCCCTTTTCAAGTCGGCAGACCGCAAAAGTGACTGTTTCCATTCTGTATGAAATGATGCGTGATTTGGGAGATGGATTTCTGACTCATCAGGCTGTTGAACACTACTGGAATATGTTTGTTATAGATTATCTGATTGGTAATTATGACCGTCATCTTGAGAACTGGGGTAAGGACCTTGATGATCGTGGTGTCCGGTTTCCGGTACCTGTGTATGATTGTGGCTTCTCTTTGCTGGCGCTGGAAAGTGATGAGGAGCTGGCCGGCCTGATTGGTCAGCCGGGGGTTACAGGAATATTCATAGATATACACAACATTGTACGGTGAGAAAACCGGGAAGCGGACAGCCTTCAGGTTTTTTGAAGCACCAACTCCGGATTTGCAGCGAACCATTCTGGAAATTGTTCCCAGGATTGATCGGGCGGCGATTTTCCAGATCATTCAGGCCTCACCCTATATGTCGGTAATTCGAAAGCAGGCCATAATTGAGTCCATCAAAATGTGGTACAACCAGGTAATTCTGCTGGCCTTCATCAAATTGAGATATTCGGAACTGACGGTGAAAGAGAGACTACTACTGCTGAGCCAGGCTAAGAACCGTAATAATGCAGATATGCGGAAATATGGATATATTCCGTTAAACGTGAGCAATTGAAGAAACTGAAAAACGGCGCAGACCTACTGCATCCAGGAAAGGATTGGGGACTCTGTGCCGATTTTACGTTCAGATATAGATATTTTCTATATTCGCCCTATATACTGAGCGTTCATATTCCTGGGCTTCACATGAGTGATAAAAGATGTTTGTTTTGTAACTGACATAAAACGTGCGCTTTTTGGTGTTACAGTCTGAGTAAACGAGGTGAGCAGAATGGAATGGGAATTATTGAATCAATTGAAGGCTGCATGCAAGGGAGCGATAGCAAAGGCTGATCAGGAAAGCAACAAGTATCTTCCATTGTGGATGCATATGACAGATACAGCCGGGATTATGATCAAACTCTATGAACACCGGGTTTCTGACCAGGAAAAGGAGTTTTTTATACAGCAGGGTGTGGACAGTGGCAGACTGTACAGACTCTTCGCCTTATGCGGGATGCTGCATGATCTGGGAAAGGAAACCTGTGTGTTTCAGTCCATGCTTCTGGAAAAGCTTAAAGGATATGCTGGTTTTCAGGGGCACACCTTACCATACAAGAGATTTGGTGTCTCCGATTATCTTCATCATTCACGATCCAGCTTGCTGATTCTTGTCAGTCTGGGATTTTCAGAAGCATTTGCATCTGTCCTGGGCGGACATCATGGAAGATCGCAGGATGCCCTTACAGGAGAGCCCATTCAAAAGGCGAAAGAAACAATCAGCCAATACCCGGTGGCTATGTATGGATCCCTCCAGGAGAAGGAATTCTGGCAGGATGCCTGGAAGGAAATTGTGGAAACAGTCTGCAGGGTATGCGGGATCAGTCGCAGTGAGATACCAGATTTGAGCCTGAACGCCTGGCTGCTGCTGTCCGGAATCCTGGTGGAAGCAGACTGGATCAGTTCCAATACAGACTATTTTCCGCTGATCCCCGTCAGTGAAAACCCAGGAGAAGATATCTATCCAGACAGAATTGAGAAGGCATGGAATGATCTGGCTCTTACCAATGCATGGCATAAGCATGGAGCAGAAATGTCTTGCGAGGTCTTTAAGGGGATGTTTGGATTCTCTCCGAATCCTGTACAGGCAGAACTGATTCAGATTGTTACCAGCTGCTCTGATCCCGGGATACTTGTGATCGAAGCCCAGATGGGTGTCGGAAAGACCGAAGCGTCTCTTGCTGCTGCAGATGTGTATGCTGACAAAAGAGGAAGTGGAGGGATTTATTTTGGACTTCCAACTCAGGCTACTTCCAATGGACTGTTTCCCCGATTTGAGGAATGGGCTGCAGAGGTATCCCAAGGTGGAAAGCAAAGTTTGAAGCTGGCTCATGGAATGGCAGCATTCAATGAAAAGTATAGAAAGATCCCCCATGGAACAGCCAGACTGAATGAAGATGAAAAAAATGATGAATCTTCGCTGATTGTTCACGACTGGATGCAGGGCCGCAAAGTAGGGATGATGTCGGACTTTGTGGTCGGAACAGTGGATCAGGGATTAATGACAGCCCTGAACCAGCGACATGTGATGTTACGGCATGCCGGAATCGCCGGCAAGACTGTAATTATAGATGAAGTTCATGCCTATGATGCCTACATGAATATGTATCTCGAAAGAATGCTGGAGTGGCTGGGCAGCTACCATGCCCCGGTCATTTTACTGTCAGCTACTTTGCCTCAATCCCGTCGGATAAATCTTATACTGGCTTACCAAAGAGGGCGTTTCGGCAAGAAATATCAGGAGGAAGGGAATCCGGGATGGACGACAGTTGCCGGTTATCCACTCTTTACATGGACAGATGGGAAAGAAATAGACTGCAGGTCCCTTATTCTGGAGGGAAAGGGGCAAAAGGTCACGATTATAAAAGAAAAAATCTTATCAACAGAAGATGGAGAGCAGAAAGTATACAGCATTCTTGAGGAGCAACTTGGTGATGGAGGAGTTGCAGGTATCATCGTCAATACTGTTAAAAAAGCACAGGAGCTGGCTCATTACCTTCAGAAGGCACTTCCTGGGTGGCAGATCATCCCGTTTCATTCCAGATTTACTTCGCTAGGCAGAGCCAAAGTAGAAAAGGAGGTTCTGTCTCTCGCAGGAAAGGGGACAGCCGAATCCAGACAAAAAATCAGGGACAGGCTGGTGATTGTGGGAACACAGGTCATTGAACAGTCTCTGGATGTGGACTTTGATCTGATGATCACAGAACTCTCTCCAATGGACCTGCTGCTGCAGCGAATTGGACGTTTGCATCGACACAAAGACAGGGTTCGCCCTAAAAATCTGGAAGAGCCGGTCTGTCATGTGCTTATCCCAGGAGATAAAAAAACAGACAGATCTGTTTCTGCGGTATATAGCGACTGGTTGCAGTATCAGACCGAAAAACATCTGCCGCAGAGTATTGATATTCCTGAGGATATTCCGAGACTGGTGAATGCTGTCTATAAGGATGCAGACGAGTCTGACCAGCTACAGGAAGAACAGGATAAATATCATAATTATCTGAATGAAGAGAAGGGAAAAGAAGATAAGGCAGAAATAGCCATTCTTGCTCCTCCATATAAGAAACTGCGTATGGACCATGGAATCAATGGCCTGAAAATTTCAAACGCAAAAACATCGGAAGAACGGGGACTGGCAACGGTGAGGGACATTAAACCCAGCATCAGTTGTATTTTGCTAAAGGGAGAGAAGGCAGGTGCATTCCGGCCTGTAGACGATGAACACATGCTTTTGAAATCAGATCAAAAGCTGAGCTTCCGGGAGGTGCAGACACTGCTGAAGGAAGTAATTTCACTGCCGATATCAATTCCTTACGAAGCTGCCGAAACAGAACTGGAACAGACAACAAAGAACAGATTTCCTCTATGGATGGACAACCCGATTATGAAAGACAGACTGATTCTGGTTATAAATGAGAAAGGCGACGCTGAACTGGCTGGATTCAATCTTCATTATTCAACTGAGTTTGGACTGGAAAGCCGGAAGATTCGGTAATCACTGAATTGCCGATCAGTGCTGGGATATAATGGCTGCAGGCAGCCCTTATATCCCAGCACTAGCCGGGGTGATCCGTAAAATAACGGAAGTTGCCACTTATCCCTGCACTTGCAGGGTTTAGGAAGTTCGCAACTTCCTTTTTTTTAATTGTATTTTCTGTTGTCATGGTTTAAAGAGAGGTATATGATGAGGTTGCAACGATGAAAGGGCTTTATAAATTATCCATAACACACAGAAAAAGAAGACCCTTAATTTCGTTACACCAGAAACACGAAAGGAGGTCAAAAATTGACAGAGAAATGTTTCAATCTCGTGGATTCTCCCTGGATTCTGGTTAAAGACCAGGAAGATCATACTGAAGAGGTATCGCTGGAAAAAGTTCTGACCAATGCTCAGGACTATCGCGACCTCGCAGGCGAGACAGCTGCGCAAAATGCAGCGGTCCTCCGCCTGCTGATTGCCATCAATCATACCGTTATTACCAGAATGGATTCCCCTGTGGAAGATGAAGAGGAAGCTCTGGACAGATGGGAAGAAATCTGGAAAGATGGCAGACTCCCGGAACAGGCAATCAAAGACTATCTTTCCAGGTGGAAAGATAAATTCTGGCTCATTGATCCGGAAGGAGGGTTTCTCCAGAGCAAAACTGCAGAAATTGGGACTGATTACAAAGCCTCGAAACTTACTGGCGACTTATCCGAATCCAATCACAAACTTAGGCTGTTTCAGCTGCGGTCTGGTGAATCGAAAGAAAGTCTGACGATGGCTGAGGCAGCAAGATGGTTGCTGAATGTAAACGCTTATGATGACACCAGCGCCAAAGCAAAAGGAACACAGCCAAATGGAGAAAAATTCCCTTCCATTGGTGCAGGCTGGCTGGGGAAACTGGGACAGATTTATGCCTATGGCAGCAATCTGTTCGAAACAATCATGCTGAATACCGTTCTCCTGAAAAGCGATGATTCCATCTGGGGAAAAGACAAGCCCTACTGGGAAGAGCAGGAAAAAGTAAGACAGCGTCAGGAGATTCGGATGCCTGACAATCAGGCAGGGCTTCTGACATTTCCCTCCAGACTTCTTCTTTTGAAGGAGCAGAATGGACGGATTACGGGATTCAACTTGCTCGGAGGAGGCTTCTTTGAGAAGACGGACGCATTCAATGAGCCATTCACGACGTGGCGTCCTGTCAAGGGAAAGAAAAATGAGCCTGTGCATTTCGTTCCCCGCAGACATGATGCAGCCAGGCAGATTTGGCGGGATTTCGCTTCCATTGCCGGATTTGGAAGAGAAAAGGAAGGTCAAGAAATACATCTTCCGGGGATCGTCCTTTGGATAAAAACTTTGCAGGCAGAGAATCTGATTCCAGATTCCCAACCCATTGAATTCACCATGCCGTTTGTCCAGTATGGTGACAAAGACTTCTTTGTCACAGATACAAGCACACAGTCTCTGATGATGTATCCCAAGCTGCTGACAGAAGCCGGGAAAGAATGGAGAACCATTATCGAAGAGGAAATCAGCAAAATCGATACTGCTGCTTATGATACCGGAATCCTGGCGCAGACCGTTGCAGAGGCATCCGGAGATTCCGGAGAATCGGTAACCAAGTTTGCAGTCAAAGGAAGAGCTCTTGCCTATGAAAATGCAGATGAGCCGTTCAGAACCTGGCTGGCCACTTTGAATCCGTCTACGTATGAAGATGAAGAAGCAAGACAGGGAAAACGGGAAGAACTCCAGCGGAAACTCAGAAACTGCTTCCTCAGACTGGAATGTACAGTGGTTGGGGTTCCGCCGGTGAATGCCTTGTTTTCCAGGCAAGTCATGAAAGGTGGGAAGATGGTGAGAGTCTTATCCGTACCGGAGGCGGAGATGAGATTTGAAGCCCAGATTAATAAGCTGTATCCGAAAATCACTCAAAAAGAAGGTGGAACAGAATGACAAAAAGAAGTGAAGTGGCCAGATTTGTGGCTCACCGTATTGGATTGATTGAACATGGCAGCAGTCCAGGAGATGCCAAAGCAGAATTGGCGAATCTTCGTCGCGGGCTGGGAAAGCAGCCCGGGGAACTTCCAGAACTGTGGGGCTCTTTTCTGGAGGATATTCCTGGTGGGCTGGTTGGAAAGGGAAAGAAACCATCGGCAGCTGAAAATGCCATTTATACAGCCATGACTTTATACGCCCTGGCCCAACAGGGAGCCGATCCGGCGATTCACAGTGCCAATCAGAAAGATATTACTCTGGGCAGAGCTGCAGGACGATATGCAGGTGCTGATGAAACAGACAGAGAGCGAATGGAGCGGAGACTCAAATCGATCCTGTCCTCTGAAACTGTGGAAGATATGGGACATGGAATCCGCGGCATTATCCAGCTGATCAGAGACAAAGATATACGCCTGGATTTTCCCAGGCTTGCAGCAGATTTATATACCTACTCATTTCCTGAAGGCAAAGAACAAGTGCGTCTGGAATGGGCGCGGGATTTCTACCGCAGGGAAAAGACCGATACCAAAGACAATCAGGAAAAGGAGAATAACTGACTATGAATAAAAAAAGAATTTATGTAGATGTCCACTGCCTTCAGACTGTACCCCCAAGCTGTGTCAACCGGGATGACACAGGCTCTCCTAAAACCTGTATTTATGGGGGAGTGACAAGGTCCAGAGTTTCCAGCCAGGCCTGGAAAAGAGCCGTCCGCGAAGAGTTCCGCAATCTGCTGCCTGCAGAAAGCCGTGGTGTACGAACCAAAAAAATTGTCGAGATGGTGAAAGAAGAAATTTTGAAACTTAAGGACACAATGTCTCCTGAACAGGCAGAGAAAGATGCAGAGAAGGCATTGGTGAATGCAGGGCTGAAAATCAAGTCAGCAGACAAAGGGACAGATGCCCTGATGTTCATGAGCCGCCGCCAGGCAGCTGCACTTGCGGATCTTTCGGTAAATGGCGAGAGTGATAAGAAAAAATACAAGGCTGCTCTGGCAGCAAACCCCTCTGTCGATATGGCTCTCTTTGGCCGCATGGTCGCCAGCGATCCCAGCCTGAATTATGATGCAAGCGCTCAGGTGGCACATGCCATTTCTACACATAATGTGAAAAATGAATATGACTATTTCACGGCGGTAGATGACATGTCACCTGAAGACAATGCGGGAGCAGGTCACATTGGTGTCAATGAATACAACTCAGGAACTCTGTACCGGTATGCGACTGTCAATGTCATGGAACTGTACCGCAGCCTGGGTCTGGAGACGCCTGAAGCAGTCAAAGCATTTGTGGAAGCCTTTGTAAAAAGCATGCCTACGGGAAAGCAGAACTCCTATGCCAACAACACCCTTCCCTGTGCTGTTTATGTTGCTGTTCGTGAAGACCAGCCTGTTTCCATGGTGGGGGCTTTTGAAAAACCTGTTCCGGCAACATCCAATGGATTTGAACACGAATCGGAAACCCGTCTGGAAGAATATGCCGAAAAAGCCTACAAGCAGTTTGTGAAAGAACCGTTTGCTGCGTTTGTATCCGGAGAAGGGCTGGAGAAGCTGGGTGATTCCAAACCGTTTGATCAAGTCCTGGATGAACTTGAAACTGTTGTGAAGGATCTGCTTCCGACAGGAGAAGAATAATGTTTACTCTGCTTTTGCGGCTGGCCGGCCCGCTGCAGAGCTGGGGAACAGACAGCCGGTTTGAGGTCAGACGAACAGAATTCTATCCTACCAAAAGCGGTGTTCTTGGTCTGCTGGCTGCAGCCCTTGGAAGAAGACGCGATGCAGATGTCTCAGATCTCGCAAAACTGAAATTCGGCATTCGAATTGATCAGCCAGGGGTATTGATGAATGATTTTCATACTGCCAGAAAAGACGAGAAGACATCTTATATTACTAACCGTTACTATCTTAGTGATGCTGTATTTGTCGCCGGCATATCCTCGGAGAACAGACAGTTTCTGGAAGAACTCCAGCAGGCAGTTAAGTCTCCTGAATATCCTCTGTTCCTTGGCAGAAGGTCCTGTCCCCCCTCCCTGCCGATGGATCTGGGAATCGTCGACTGCAGTCTGAAACAGGCTTTGGAAGAATGTCCATGGCAAGGTACAGGTTCTCCTGACAGGCATGACAGAACGATTATCCTGGAAGGGCCGGCAGGAAAACTTGCACGACGGATCATGGATGAACCAGTTTCTTACGACATTCGGCATAGAAAATACGAGTCCAGAATCGTGTCAGAATATCCTGCTCCCTGTTTTGAAGGTGAAAACGCAAAAAAAAGAGACTATCCGGACTTTGAGCACGATGCTATGGCAGAATTGGAGGATTTACATGATATTGACAAGAATTGAGCTGGATCCCACGAAACGGGCAACGATCATGGCTCTTTCCAATCCAAATCGTTTCCATGGCGCTATTGAAAAAAGCCGGAGCGTTGAAGGCGAAAGAATCCTCTGGCGAATTGATGAGTTAAGAGGAAAAAAGTATTTGATGATTCTCAGCCCAAGTACTGTGGACAGTCAGCTTCTGGCCAATCAGTTCGGCTATCCCGGCGAATCTCCCCAGCAGAAGAACTACGATCCACTGCTGGAACGTATTACGCAGGGAAGTGTCTGGAATTTCAGGCTGACAGCCAATCCGACTTTCAGTTCCCCGGCAGACAGAAAGGATCCTCAGGGCCGTGGCAAGGTCAAAGGAGAGATTTCCACGACTGTGCAGCTGAAATGGCTGGAAAGAAAAGCGGAAGCCAATGGGTTTTCCCTGAAACCAGACCAGTTTGGTGTGGTCGGTTCCAGGTGGGTAACGTTTAAAAAGCAGGCAGAGAGACGCAAAGTCTCCCTTACGCAAGTTACCTATGAGGGCGTACTGACTGTTACAGATCCTGAACTTTTTAAGAAAGCTCTTGTTGACGGGATTGGACGTGGAAAGGCTTATGGGATGGGGCTTCTCACTGTGGTGACTCCTCATGCCTGACCCTGGACCGAAAGGTGCATTGCGCCCTGAACTTCAGGAACTTCCGAAAATCAGTGACCGCTGGACGTTTCTTTATCTGGAACACTGTACAGTTTCCCGAGAATCCAATGCCTTGAGAGCAGAGGACCAGAATGGATATGTGCTGATTCCTTCGCATTCGTTCCTGGTACTCATGCTCGGGCCGGGTACTCGTGTTTCTCACAGAGCCATGGAGCTGATTGCTGATTCCGGGGTGACGGTGATCTGGGTAGGAGAAGCGGCAACGAAGTTTTATGCAGGCGGTCGGCCGCTTTCGGCAAATTCCGCATTACTGCAGAAGCAGGCCAAACTGGTTAGCAATCAAAGGCTTCATATTCAGGTAGTCCGTAAAATGTATTCCATGAGATTTCCGGGTGAAGATGTAGAGGGATTGACGCTTCAGCAACTCAGAGGGAAAGAAGGAAGTCGTGTCCGGTCACTTTACAAGAAGCTGTCTGAGGAATGGCATGTGCCCTGGAATGGACGAAATTATAAACCTGATGATTTCGACAACTCAGATGATGTCAACAAGGCTCTGTCAGTTGCCAATACTTGTTTGTATGGGTTGGTTCATTCAGTGGTAGCAGCTTTAGGGCTGGCTCCTGGACTTGGATTTATTCATGTAGGGCTGGATAAGTCATTTATCTACGATATTGCAGATCTGTATAAAGCTGAGTATACAATTCCTCTGGCCTTTGAACTGGCGGGAACCGGAACAAAGAATATAGCCTGGGAAACCCGAAAACGCGTGAGAGACGAATTTTACGAGTCACATCTCATAGAGCGCATAGTCAAGGATCTGCAATGGCTGTTGACAGATACAGATGAGGACGCCGACAGCGGAAACGATGAGGGGACTCTTTGTCTTTGGGACGGAAATCGCGGATGTACGGAAGCCGGCGTTCAGTATTTCCCGAGAAAAGAAGGAAAGCGTGAAGGCTGATGATCGTTGTAACTGTTTCGGTCTGTACGCCATCGTTGAGAGGAGATTTGACCAAGTGGCTTTTTGAAATTGCTCCAGGCGTTTATGTGGGTGACGTTTCTGCCAGAGTCAGAGACCGGTTATGGGAAAGAATCGGAAAGAATATCGGTTCAGGCAGAGCTTGTATGGTTTATGGCGTGAGGAGCGAGACCCACTTTGCTTTTAAAACAATTGGAGAGACCTGGGAACCAACGGATTTTGATGGCATTACATTAATGAAGCATCCATTAAAATCAAACAAGGCTCAAAAGGCGGATTCAAAAAAGTGGGAAGAGAGCTGTAAAACAGGAAGCCAGAAAAAGGCTGGCCGTTCTATTCAATCATCACTGCCAGGCAACTATGTTGTTCTGGACCTGGAAACTACTGGACTGGATCCGCTCAAGGATCAGATTATTGAAATCGCCTTGATCAAGGTTGTCGATGACGCCGTTACTGAAGAATTTCGGAGATTCATTCAAGTTCGTGGAGAAGTATCGCCATTTATTGAACAGTTGACCGGAATAACGAATAATCGGCTAAAAGCCGAGGGTATAGGATTAAAACAGGCTTTAGAAGAATCACTGGATTTTATTAGATCAAATCCGCTGGTTTGTCATAATGCAGACTTTGATCTGGGATTTCTGAGAGAGGCTTGTGTAAAAGAAGGAGTTCCGTTTCCTAATTACAGAGTTTTCGATACACTTAATCTGGCACGACAAAAAATAACCGGGATCAAAAATTACCGGCTAAATACTCTGATTGACTGTTTAGGACTGATGCCTCATCCTTCTCATGAAGGATTAGCCGATTGCCTGGCTGTACACAGCTTACTGTGTGAGTTAAAGAAAATCGGCTGTGGTAAACAGGAGAAGCCCTTTACATAAAGGGGTTATTTAGACATGTCCCCGCACCCGCGGGGGTGATCCCATTCAGGCATACGACTATCCGGAAGCGGTTGCCATGTCCCCGCACCCGCGGGGGTGATCCTTTACTGCATTGAGCGTGAATTGGGCGTATTAACATGTCCCCGCACCCGCGGGGGTGATCCCATCGGCACTCACAAGTGCCGGGCAAAAGGCTACATGTCCCCGCACCCGCGGGGGTGATCCTCCTTTTCCGTTCGTCGTCTTTGATCGTGTCGCCATGTCCCCGCACCCGCGGGGGTGATCCGTAATGCCGGACCTGGCTGCTATCTCACGTTGTCATGTCCCCGCACCCGCGGGGGTGATCCTTCAGCCAGGTACTCTTTCCCGATTTCGATATACATGTCCCCGCACCCGCGGGGGTGATCCTCCGCTATCCAGAACTGGAACCAGACAAGGAAACATGTCCCCGCACCCGCGGGGGTGATCCTCCAGCTTGAGGCACCGCATAAGCCACATGAGCCATGTCCCCGCACCCGCGGGGGTGATCCCAGCGGTTGCGACGCTTGCCGCGGTAGCCAGGACATGTCCCCGCACCCGCGGGGGTGATCCTAGCAAGCAAGGGGTTTATGTACACATAAATACCATGTCCCCGCACCCGCGGGGGTGATCCTCGCAGATCCGTGCATGGGACAGGGGTTGGTTGCATGTCCCCGCACCCGCGGGGGTGATCCGCTCTGTTTTGCAAGTTTGCAGGCTGTTGCCAACATGTCCCCGCACCCGCGGGGGTGATCCGGGGAACCGCAATGAAGGGGACGCCACCAGAAGCATGTCCCCGCACCCGCGGGGGTGATCCCTTCTGCAAGTCCGGACGCATTGTAATGTATGCCATGTCCCCGCACCCGCGGGGGTGATCCGGCCATCAGGCTCAGGTCCCCGCGTCTTCTGGGCATGTCCCCGCACCCGCGGGGGTGATCCGCAGCGTTTTAATCGCTGCTTGTGAATGTTTGCCATGTCCCCGCACCCGCGGGGGTGATCCTACCCTCGGAGGTCTGCCGGCCTTCGTTGGGGGCATGTCCCCGCACCCGCGGGGGTGATCCTACTTACTGAATCGAAGTCAAGCGCATGTCTGGCATGTCCCCGCACCCGCGGGGGTGATCCGAAGGCAGCATCATTGCGCAGTGCCTGGGTATCCATGTCCCCGCACCCGCGGGGGTGATCCTCAAAGCCCGCATCGGCCACTCACCGGATGAGCCATGTCCCCGCACCCGCGGGGGTGATCCTGACGAAACAGGAAGCGGGACGCCAGTATTTGGCATGTCCCCGCACCCGCGGGGGTGATCCTCCGTACGCAATCAATCCGCGGTAGTCTGCCTGCATGTCCCCGCACCCGCGGGGGTGATCCTTATCAGAACAGGAAGCGAAGCGGCCGCGTCGCCATGTCCCCGCACCCGCGGGGGTGATCCCACGCCATGCTCAAGAAGACGCTGGACTATGTGCATGTCCCCGCACCCGCGGGGGTGATCCCCTCTTTTGTCCCTCGGGACACCGAAATCGAGACATGTCCCCGCACCCGCGGGGGTGATCCTGCGGTCAGAGGACTGATTGAAAATGTATCCCTCATGTCCCCGCACCCGCGGGGGTGATCCCTCAAAGATGGAGTCGAACTGGCTGATGAAGCGCATGTCCCCGCACCCGCGGGGGTGATCCCTGGGGGATTTTTTTGTGCTTAATCGGAGAGACCATGTCCCCGCACCCGCGGGGGTGATCCTATGCCCTGCACAATGACCGGAGCAGCCAGAAACATGTCCCCGCACCCGCGGGGGTGATCCTTCGTCCAGACTGATGGGCAATCCTGAGGTCAACATGTCCCCGCACCCGCGGGGGTGATCCTGGGAGCAGCGGCATGGCGAAAACCCCTACATGCATGTCCCCGCACCCGCGGGGGTGATCCCTTTGAAACGACGCTTACTGCACTCAGGGAAGACATGTCCCCGCACCCGCGGGGGTGATCCTCAAGGTCAACGCCCTGCACACAATCTTGTCAACATGTCCCCGCACCCGCGGGGGTGATCCCTGTCCCGGAACATCAAACAGTGCGCACGGCTTCATGTCCCCGCACCCGCGGGGGTGATCCCGTGATCCCGGCGCTGACGGCGTTCATCGACTTCATGTCCCCGCACCCGCGGGGGTGATCCCAAATCCAGAAAGCAGGAGGAATTGGAATCATCCATGTCCCCGCACCCGCGGGGGTGATCCTAACCAAGGCCGAGGCAGCACCACTGCTACAGCCTTGTCCCCGCATCCGCGGGGGTGATCCTCTATCCAGCCGTATTTATCCATGCAGTAGTCGCTTGTCCCCGCATCCGCGGGGGTGATCCTTCGGGTCCAGAATCTTTCCATCGTTGATAACACTTGTCCCCGCATCCGCGGGCGTGATTTTTCCACGAGAGCAACCAGAACTTCGAAATCATCACTTGTCCCCGCACCTGCGGGGGTGATCCCTCGACAACATCGCGTTCTCCACTGATTCCAAACTTGTCCCCGCACGTGCGGGGCTTTTTTTCATTCATGGACCTCGCATGCGAGGTCCACCCTTGGATCAGTGAAACTTAGATGGGGCCGTTCCGGCCCCTGTTATATTTATCTTGCCGGAGCTGGTGAGAGCACGATACACATTTATTCCATGCGGACTTCTCACACAGTCTTCATGAGATTGTTTTTTTATAAGTCGCCGTTGATCTAAATAGTATCCCTGGGTAGAAATTCATCACGAATATTCTGAACATTTTGTATAGGCTGTCGGTTTTTTCTCGACAAGTTCAATGGATGGATCAACTTCCACTCCGGCATTTTTTTGTTTGAGAGGAGTTTTCGACCATGGCTGTTCGTAACAGAAAACCGGTCTGTGTCGGTTTGGATGTCCATAGAAATAATGTCTGGGCCTGTGTGACCTTCAAAGATCCGGCCAAAGGGAAAGACGGGCTTGTGTTCGTCACCAAAAAATTTGACTCAAATCATACAGATCTTGCCTCAATGTGTGAATGGATCTATACAACTCTTCCGGATCTGGAAGACAGAGCGATAGATGTTTATATGGAATCGACCGGAAAGTATTCCACCCCTGTTTTTGATGTCTGTGAGGAAATGGGATTGAAACCCCATATCGTCAACCCAAAGCATGTCCGGACCATAGCCGGACAAAAAACGGACCAGAAAGACTGTGCCTGGATCGCTGAACTTGGGGCCAACGGTCTGTTGAGAGAGTCATATATCCCGGTCCGGGAGCTTCGGGAATCCAGAAGGCTCTCACGGTCCAGAACTAAACTGGTACAGGAAAGAGGGGATACGATCCGAAGGATCCGGAATATTCTGACAGAAGCGAATATCCGTATGGATCTTGTTTTTTCCGGGATCGAAGGAGAGTCGGCCCGAAGTGTGATCGAATACCTGCTCACGACAGAGGAACCGGATTTGGAGGAAGTGAAAAAGCGGATACGGAAAAGCTGCCGGATCATGCGGTTCTCCACCCATAAAGAGCGCAAAGAAAAAGAAGAAGAACTTCGCAAAGCATTCGCTGGTGCAAAGTTCTCCTCCGTCCAGAAATTCGAGCTTGAAAATGCGTATGAAAGAGTTGACCGACTCACTGCGCAAATCCAACGCTACGAACAAATGATGACGGAAATTCTCGAACCATTCAAGTCCTATCTTGATTTGCTTGATTCCATCCCGGGAATCTCCGGGCTTTCGGCGATGCAGATACTAAGCGAAACAGGAACAGACATGGGACAGTTCAAGAACGAGAAGCACTTCATAAGCTGGTGTGGACTGTGCCCTCAAAGCAATCAGAGCAACAACAAACATAAATCGGTCAAAATTGGAAAAGGCGGATATTATCTAAAGCCTGTGTTGATTCAATGTGCTCTGAACGCAGTGAAGCACCCATATTTCAAGGGGAAGTATGAGGCTATCGCAGCCCGACGCGGTAAAAAACGCGCATTGATTGCGATTGCGAGAAAGATGATGGTTCTTGCCTATCATATGTTCCAGACAGGTGAATATTTCCAAGAGAGAAAGAAACAGATCCCGGCGGTATTGGAAAAAGAACAGAGTGAGCGGGAACAGAGTATGGAGACATCAGCAGAGGCAACAGATGCTCCGGCAATTATCAGGACCGCAAAAGAGATCGTAGAGATGCTGCAGAATACAGATGATGAGATGAAACACAAGATAGAGCAGTTACTGGCCCAGATAGGAATTGCTCAATGTGAATATCAAACTGGAGCGATATCAACGATTTAGACAATATGTAAGCATTCAGAAAATTTAAAAAACCTCCCGAGAGGAGGCCTTTTAATCGTGGCTTTCATTTTATGAGAGTTTCACATTTCATCTGAAAAAAGCGGCCTTTCCGGCCGCCTACATCGTCCTCACTATGATCCTGTCAAACTCCGGCAGCACAAACGGAAGCCTGTACTCAAACCTAACCGGGCTGCCCACCTCGATCTCCTCGTTCAGAACATCCGCGAACACGACCTGCTTACCCTGCATGAACAGGATATTGAACTGAGGCGCCAGTGGCTGCTCCATAAACGCATCCGTCGGAAGCCGCCCGCTGATTATATCGTTGTCCTGCGTAAAGTCCACTTCCCATTCATGCACCCTGTCGTCAGTCTTGAGATATCCCGCTTCAGCGGTCCCATACTCCATCTGCGCCGCCAGGGCATCTTCCAGAGATGTGCCGTCAAAAGCCGCGTAGCTGTAGACCGTATCAGTGCTGTTTGTCGCCGGAAAATAGGCGGCGCTTCTGGCAGTGTTGCCTGCCCGCAGATACAGCGTCTGAGCGCCAGTCTGCATGGGAACGGTTGTTTTCTGCCTGATGGTGATGACAGTCATATCCTCATTCTGGAATCCGCCGATGATTTCCGGTGAGAACAGCTCATTGGGATCTGCGCTTTGCCATACCTCTGAAGGAGTATATAGTTCCGCCAGTTCCTTCTGCGCCTGCCTGTCTTTCCATGTCAGCCCTGCCAGTGCCAGTGCGACAAGAAGCAGTGGAATCAAAATAACTGCTGGCCGCAATTGCTTCATGATATCCTCCCCGCTGTACAATAATGGTATGCAAAAAATCAAGGATATGACCGGGAAATCCCGTGCCCTTTACATTGTGATTTCTGCCCTTTGTCTTGCGCTTGCCTGCTGGGCTTGCACCAGCACCCTGCGAACCTGGGTCCAGGTGGCTTCCGTAATCATCATGATGGCCTCGGTCCTCATGATCATTCTGCTGCTCATACCACGGGCAGGGGCTGAAAAGTCCCAGGATTCTCCCTATGCCCCACAGCTTCAGCAGCTTGTCCTGCTGAATCATGACGGGCAGGAGAAGCTCAGCCGCATCCGCCAGCTTGTGGACACTCTCTTTGGCGCCGGCTCCCTGACCGCTGCCAGATTCTCCGGTGCAGCGCAGTCGGCTCTGTCCGTTCTTGCAGGCAATGTGGACCAGGGCCAGCGGGCTGTGGCAGCCTTCGGCAGTGATTCCCCCACAAAAGAGAGGGAACTCGTATTCAGCGGCTATATCCGTGAATCCCAGTCTGTCCTGGACCAGCTGGACAGGCTGCTCCTGCTCCTGGTGCAGTATGATCAGTCCCAGGACCATGATGCCGAAAGCGTCACAGCGCAGCTGGAGGAAATCACCTCAACTATCCACTTATATGAACATAACTGACGTTTCTGAGCCTGCCATCTGACAGGCCCTTTTCATATTCTCTTCCTACTTGAGCGTGCTTCTCGTCCAGTTCACCGGCTGCACCCCATGCGCTTCCAGAAACTCATTCGCCTTCCGGAAATGCCCGTTCCCGAAAAACCCACGGCTTGCCGACAGGGGACTCGGATGCGGCGACTCCAGCACCAGATGATTCGGGTTGTGGATCCGCTCCTTTTTCTGCCTCGCCCGGCTGCCCCACAACAGATACACGATCGGCTGATCCTGCTTCTCCAGCTCATCAATGATTTCATCCGTAAACCGCTGCCATCCCAGCTTCTCATGGGACAGCGGCCTGCCTTCCTCCACCGTCAGGATCGGGTTCAGAAGCAGCACCCCGTCCTTCGCCCAGTCCTCCAGGTTGCCGTCTCTCGAGAACGGCACCTGGTATTCATTCTCCAGCTCCTTGTACATATTCCGCAGGGAAGGCGGGATCTTCACCCCGTGATTCACCGAAAACGCCATCCCATGCGCCTGGCCCTCACCATGATAGGGATCCTGCCCAAGGATCACCACCTTCACATTCTCCTTCGGGGTCTTCTTGAGCGCCTCGAAAATCTGCTCCTTCGGCGGATAGATCTTCTTCGTCTTGTATTCCCGGGCCAAAGCCCAGTCCAGGTCATTCAGATACTCCTTTTCCTTCTCCCGCTGGATCAGTGCATCCCAGCTGTTGTTTGTGATCGTCATAGCCCCATTATACGGACCTGACTATAATGGAACCATGACACTGAGCGAAAAAATCGCAGCCCTGGAATCCCGCATCGGCATAAACCGCCCTCCAGGACAGCTGCGAAAGCTGATGGAGCAGCATATTCCGGAAACTCTGAAAATCCCCGCCATCCAGGTCGCCGGCACCAACGGCAAAGGCAGCACCGTGACCTGGATGTCACTGCTGGCGGACAGACCTGTCATCGGCACCTTTACCTCACCCCATATGTTCAGTCATTTCGAACGCATGGCTGTCAACCATCAGCCAATCCCGGCAGACAAATGGGAAGAGATTTACGACCGCTGGCTGCCGCTGTTTGAAGAACAGGACTTCACAATGTTCGAAGCCGACCTCTGGATGGCCATGGTCTGGTTTGCGGAAAACCGCGTGGATCTCATGCTGATGGAGACAGGTCTTGGCGGTGAGCGGGATGCGACGACCGCACTGGACTACCTGGCGACGGGAATCACCAACATCGGCCGGGACCATATGCAGTATCTGGGCAACACTTTG
Source organism: Faecalibaculum rodentium (assembly GCF_001564455.1). GTDB lineage: Bacteria > Bacillota_I > Bacilli_A > Erysipelotrichales > Erysipelotrichaceae > Faecalibaculum > Faecalibaculum rodentium. Next base: position 2,163,690 of record NZ_CP011391.1, on the reverse strand, counting down.
GAAGAAATCGCAAAAGCCAAAGCCGGCATCTTCAAACCCGGCATTCCCGCACTCACCGCAGAACAGGATCCGGCACTTTTTGAAATTCTTTCCCGCGAAGCGGCCCAGGCCGGAACTCTTCTGACCAAAGTTCCGGCTCTTTCGCTGCCCGAGGACTTTCCAAAGTACCAGGAAGCCAACCTGGGACTGGCAGCAGCGCTGCTGACGGCAGCGAACATTCCTGTGAAACCGCTGGAACAGGCAGAAAAGAACTTCTTCTGGCCAGGACGGATGCAGGTTGTCAGCCAGGATCCCCTCCAGGTCGTGGACGGCGCCCACAATCCCGAAGGCATCGAAGCTCTTTGCCGGTCTCTGCCCGGGGTGGACCGGATTTTCTTCTCAGTGCTGGCGGACAAACAGGCACCGGAGATGATTAGAAGGCTGCTGGAGACGGGAAAAGCCGTGACTCTGGTCCGTTTTGACACCCGGAGGCTGGCGGATCTGGAAGAACTGTCGGCGCAGTTCGGCCTGGACCTGGTTTCCCTGGAGGAATCCCTGTCATCAGACAAACCGGCACTGTACTGCGGTTCGCTGAAATTTGCTGCTGCTGTATTAAAAGGGAAACACTATGACAAGCATGAATTTTGATGACATCCAGGATCTGGAACAGGCATTTCAGTCAGGAAACCTGCCGCCGCTGCTGGTTCTTCCGGGCAGCATTCCGGTGCTGGTCTCAGCGCCGCACGCTGTGACACACTGGCGGGATGGCAGGGAAAAAAACGCGGATCTGTACACCGGGGCCCTGGCTTTGTGGCTGCATGCACAAACCGGATGTGCCGTACTGGCGGCAGGACAGTCCCGCAATGCAGACGGAAACCACGATCCGGCATCCATCAGCCCTTACAAACAGGAACTCGCGCGGATCCTGCAGGATGACCCGGTGAAAGTGGTGCTGGATCTTCATGGCGCAAAAGCCTCGCAGCCCTTTGATGTGGAACTGGGTACCGGCCCGGGGTGGGAAGGGAAAAGCCCGCTGGTGCAGAAAGCCCGTCTGTGTTTTCTGACTCAGGGTTTCAACCCGGAGAAGATCTGGAGCGACCGGCTGTTTTCGGCGGCGAAAACCGAAACCGTGACCCGGTTCTGTATCCGGGACCTGAAGGTGCCGGCCCTGCAGCTGGAAATCAACCGGAAATACCGGGATCCGGACAACCCGGAAAACCTGGCCATGCTGCTGAATGCCCTGAAAGACCTGGTGATTTCCTGTGCCTGAGATGCTGCGGTTTGCTGACGGTGTGATGGTCCCTGTGATGCCGGCAGACGGAAAGATGGAGACCGGTGCAGACGCAAGCCAGGAGACCGAAGCTTCAAATGGTGCCGAAGCTGTCAAAGGATCCGGATCTTCCTCTGAAACTCTGTTTCACGAGGACGTTTTACCGGAAGCGGCTCTGGCGGCTGACTGGCTGCAGGCCTGGTGTGACTGGAAAAAGAAACCCGTGAAGGTGACAGCCACAAGGCAGGGAGTGATCCTGGATCCCATGGACCGGGAGTGCCTGACAGCACTGGAGAACATACCTTACGATACACGCTACCGGGTCTGCCGCCTGGGCCGGGCAGTCAGGCACAAGCCGCAGGACCGGGTCGTGACGCCGGATTTTCCCCCTTTTTCCCGGCTGCAGGCTGTGGGACCCCAGGGAGCGCAGGCCACACTGTGGACCAACCCGGCTGCAGGGAGTGAAAAACCGGAAACAGGCGAGATCCTGCTGACCAACCGCCTGATCCGCACGCTGTATGGAAGGGAGTGGATCGAAGGCACGGAAGAAACCCCGGGGCTGGAAGGAGCGCCTTTGCTGGTGGGCGCGGATTTTGAAGAAAACTACGACCTGGGCTTGCCCAAGGCCGATCAGATCAGCCGGGTGTATTTTTCCTCCTTGCTGTACCAGGATCTGGAACCGGAAGCGGCGGACAGTGATTTCTGGCTGTACAACCCACTGACAGATACCCGGATGTACCTGCCATTTGAAGGCAGCGACTATCAGGACCATGGCCGGGTGGTGAAAAACGGAAAATCCGCCCGGAAAGTCATGGTTCCCCGGTACTACCGCATCCTGATGGGCTGGGCCAGTTATCCTGTGGCGCGGATCCGCAAGGAAAGCTATGTCCGGCTGCTGGAGGAAATGACCCCAGAACAGCGGGACTTGATGACGCAGACCTATCATCCGGTGGAATCGGAGATGTTCTATGACCTGGATGCGGCACTGGATCCCGAATCCCGGCTGTATCAGGACCTGGCGGTTTTGCAGACACAGTCGCCTCTGTTTCATCGCGCGGAGATCCTGCGCAGGCCCCGGCGAATGATCCGCCGGCCGTTGCCGGCAAAGCTCTGGAACCGGCTGCTGGAACACATGATCGGGACTGCTGAATTCGACCTGAAAGTCACCTGGACGCAGGACACGGATGACCGCAACAGCATCGCCAGGCTGAACCCGGACATGATGACCCTTCTGGGCGTGGGGGAAAATGACAAGATCATCATCCGGTACGGACGTGACAGCCTTTCGCTGCGGGTCCTGAACTGCGAAACCGTGGATTCCGGTCAGATCGGTCTTCCGGCTCCCGCGAGGCTGAAACTGGGCATGAATTCCGTCAATGATGTGGTCACGGTCGGAAGAAACATGAATCATATCCTGTCCAAGTACTCCCAGGTGCAGGCAATGACGATCCTGGGTACCCTGCTGGCGGTTTCCGAGGTGCTCCCGGATGTCTGGACCTCGCTGGCGGTCTCCGCCCTGGCAGCGCCGGTGCTGGTGTACTTTGTGCTGCGGGAAGAAAGGGAAAAGGTACGGTGATGAAACGGCAGGAAGAAAACCGGGGACCGGCTGTGGATATGCAGGGGAATCAGGAACCGGTGCCGGATATGACCTGTGAACAGGCGGTGGACTATATTTACGCCTCCTGGCAGAAAGCCGATCCGGACAGACAGTGGGATGTGCCGGATTCCCGGAAGCGCCATCCGGAACTGACGGCATCCTGGCTCTCGAAACCTGTTTCCGTTCCGACCGCCCTGGTCACCGGATCCAAGGGCAAAGGCTCCACCGCCAGGATGCTGGCGGCTCTTCTGGAAAAACAGGGTCCCTGCGGCCTGCTGACCAGTCCTCACATTCTGGATTTCCGGGAACGTATCCGGCTGGGCGGCTCCATGATCGGCTGCAGGGATTTCAGCCGTCTGGTGGGCGAAGCGAAAGCCTGTCTGGATACAGTGGCTGTCCCGTCAGGGCAGTTCATCAGCCCCATTGGCAGCCAGGCCATGACTGCCCGGTTGTATTTTGAGGAAAACCATGCCGCGTTCCAGGTCTTTGAATGCGGCAAGGGTGTGCAGTTCGATGATGTGGGCAGCATCCCCCATGAGACAGCCCTGGTGACGCCGGTTTTCAAGGAACACCTGCGTGAACTCGGGGGCAGTCTGGAAGCCATCGCCCGGGACAAGGCGCATATCCTTCAGCCAGGGACCCGGACCCTGGTCATGGCCCGTCAGGATCAGGCGGTGCGCAAAATCTTCCGTGACAGAGCCCAAAGTCTCGGGGTGCGCGTGCTGGAATATGGCCGGGATTTCAGGGCATCGAATCTGCAGCGGACCGAAGACGGGATCCGCTTTGATGTCCATACCCCGGACAATGAATACCGGGATGTGCTGCTGCCCACCCTGGCGGCATTCCAGGCAGAAAACTGTGCCCTGGCGCTGGCGGCTTCGGAAGTGATGACAGGAAAACCCTCCGATCCGGCTCTGCTGAAGTCACTGGATTTTGCGGGTCGTCAGGAAGTGCTGCGCCGCTCGCCGCTCTGGCTGCTGGATGCCTGCATCAACCGGGAATCTGCGTGTCAGCTGGCGGACTCCCTCAGGGCACTGAATGTGAAGGATGCCCTTCTGGTTCTGGCTGTGCCGGATGACAAGGATCCTGCCGGCACTGCCCGCATCCTGGCTCCCTTTGCCGGGGAAATCCGGATCTGTCCCGTGACCTCCGGTCATTACCGGATCACCGAAGACCAGTGCCGGGTCCTCTGGAATCTGGGGGTTCCTGTGAACTGGTGTCCCTCGATGGACGCCGCCCTGGCAGACAGGCTGTGGGAAACAGTTTGTGCCCGGGATCCAGCCAGGCAGGACCGTCCGGTGATCCTGGCCGGCACCACGGCTTTTGTCAGCGATGTCTATCGGTGGATGCAGAAACAGCGCAGGCCTGCTGACAGCGTCAATGGGCGGGGATTTCCTGCAGGATCCCGATGATGGACTGCATTCGAATCACTGCATGCCACACAAGATACGGTGCCCCCTGTCATCTGCTGAAGATGGCGGGGCTTTTATCGTGTGCCCGGCATGGCATACATCCAGGTGGTGAAAGTCCACTATGGGAGCGTATCATCGCAACCGCTAACCATTAGCTCAAGGCAAGGGGCTCACTGGTAACAGGAGTTCTGAAAGAAGCCCGGCGGCAAAGTTCCGGCCTGAGGAACACGAACCGCATATAAGGCCACAGACGGAGACGAGCGTGCGAAACAGCGCAAAGTCGTAATAGTTGCGGATGACTGTCTGGGGTAAATGCGGCAGGTATATGGAATGAAAGATGTATGACCTTACCCGGGGAGGTCCTGCCAGCGAGAGGAATCATCAAACCATGATGACCCCCTTCCCGCAGTAATAACGAATGGCAGGAAGTCAGCCGAGGCCATAGTAGCGAAGAAGTCCCTGTAATGGGGATGGAGTGAAGGGCCGAACGTACAATTTACTGCAAATATCAGGAATGCGTCCTGCACAACAAACCGATAAAGGACAAACCCAGAGAGCCCCTGAAGATGAGTAAGGAAGGGCAGTGCAGGAACACGTGAAAGAAAGGAGCAGCCATGAACCAGACCAGACTGATACAGCCGGAAGACCTGAGCACACAGGAAATCTTCTCCATGGAGAACCTGACCAATGCGTGCAGACAGGTACGGCGAAACAATGGAGCTGCAGGGGTAGATGGAGTCAAAGCCAGAGAACTTCCTGCCTGCCCCGGAGAGTATTGGGAGCGACTGCGGGAACAGATACTGGGCCGCAGTTATAAACCACTGCCAGCCAAAAGGACCGATATCCCGAAACCGGATGGGAGCCTGCGGGGGCTCAATGTCCCGGCTGCCAGAGATAGAGTCATACAGGCCTGTCTGGCAAACTATCTGGATTACAGGAAGGACTTCGAGATGAGCAACAGCTCATACGGGTTCAGGAAGAACAGGAGATGTGAACAGGCGATACTGAAAGGCCTTGAGTTCATGAACGACGGGTATGACTGGATCGTCGACATCGACCTGAGGAAATTCTTCGACACGGTGGACCAGGACAGACTGATACGACTGATAGACAACCTGTTCCATAACAGGGACGTCACGTCGCTGACAAGGAAGTTCGTCAGAGCGGGAGTCATGATAGACGGAAGGCTTGTCAGGACAGAAAGAGGCATCCCGCAGGGAGGGCCGCTTTCGCCGGTACTGGCCAACATCTATCTGGACCAGGCAGACAAGGAACTGGAAAGCAGAGGGCTGAGATTCACGAGATACGCAGACGATATGCTCATCTATGTGAAATCGGAAGCCGCCGCCAACAGAGTGATGAAGTCATTCAGCAACTATCTTGAAAAGAAGCTGAAGCTGGAAGTGAATGCTTCAAAATCGAAAGTGGCCAGACCGGATGAAGTGAAATATCTGGGGTTTGGCTTCAAAAGGAACAAAAGGGAATGGAAGGCGATACCGCATGAGAAGTCCATTCATGAGTTCGAGCAGAAGATAATGAAGCTGACAAAACGGAACTGGAGCGTATCTCTTGAGGAGAGGATTGAAAAAATCAATCAGGTCATCAGGGGATGGAGCAATTATTTCAGGTGTGCATGGCTGTATAAAGAAACGGTGCGCAAACTGGACAGCAAGCTCCGGAGAAGAATCAGGGCCATCATCTGGAAGCAGTGGAAAAGCATCAGGAAAAAAGAAGAGAGCCTCATCAAACTGGGATGTCCCAGAGACAAGGCTCACTCATATGCGTGTGCACGACAGGGATATGTCCGTTGTGCAATCACATTCCTGAACAAGTATATCAGAAATATACACCTGAAAAAGAAAGGCCTTCTATCCATGGAGGAATACTTCGATACGGTGGCAGTAAGGTTCATGAAAACATTTGTACGAACCGCCCAGTGCCGAACGGCACGCTGGGTGGTGTGAGAGGGTCAGATGACACCTACTCGATTGTCTTCGATCCGGCAGCAAAGGGATGAACCGGCGGGCTGTGGCAATCAAGAAAGACGCCTGAAACATTGGGTGAAACTTTCTGAAAACGGGTTTGGTCATTCCTTTCATTTGGTGTAGAATGAACATACATTGTCTGAAGGGAAAGGAAGGGATATGAATGCTGCTTAGTGGTGCGGATATTGTAATTGAAACTCTGATTGAGCAGGGAACAAAGACTGTGTTTGGATACCCGGGCGGACAGGTCATCAATCTGTATGATGCCCTGTACAAGCGGGAAGACCGCATCCATCACGTGCTGACAGCCCACGAACAGGGTGCCTGTCATGCCGCGGACGGCTATGCCAGAGCCACGGGGGATGTGGGCGTGGTCATTGCCACTTCCGGCCCCGGTGCGACAAACCTTGTAACCGGCATCGCCACGGCGTACCTGGATTCCACGCCGCTGGTGGCCATCACCGGGAACGTGCCCAATGCTCTGATCGGCCGGGACAGTTTCCAGGAAGTGGACATCACCGGTGTAACGCTGCCGGTCACCAAACACAATTTTTTCGTCAAGGACTATACAGAGCTGGCGGACACCATCCGGAAAGCCTTCCGGATCGCAAAATCCGGAAGGCCCGGTCCGGTGCTGGTGGACATCCCCAAGGATGTGCAGGTCCAGATGCAGGAATATGAACCGGTACCGGTGGTGGAAAAGGAAGCACAGCGACCGGTCAAGCTCAGAAAAATCCAGGCAGCGGCGGACATGATTGCCGAAGCCGTCTCTCCTTATATTTATATAGGCGGCGGTGTCATCACCGCAGATGCCTCGGAGGAAGTCCTGGCACTGGCGGAAAAAATCGATGCACCCATCGGTTCCACGCTGATGGGCCTGTCTGCCATCGACAACGACAACGAACGGTTCCTGGGCATGGTGGGCATGCACGGACATTATCCGGCCTCCGTGGGACAGGATGAAGCGGATCTCATCATTGCCATCGGAGCCCGGTTCTCGGACCGTGCCACCGGCGATGTCAGCAAATATGCAAAAGGCGCCCGCATCATTCACATGGACATCGACCGGGCGGAAATCGACAAGAACATATCCTCCGATCTGGGGATTGGCGGGGACCTGAAGGAGGCCCTGACAGCGCTCATCGAAGCAGTTAAGCCAGCCCGTCATCCCGCGTGGAACGCCCGCCTGGATGCCCTGCGGGTGATTGGCGAGGAACAGCTGGAAGCCACGCTGGATCCAAAGGAGCTCACACCCCATTCCCTGATCTGGGAAGTCGCCCGTCATACGGAGGCCGACACCCCGGTGGTCACGGATGTGGGACAGCACCAGATGTGGACAGCCCAGTACTATCCCTTCCACAAGCGCCGGACCTTTATCACCTCCGGCGGTCTGGGAACCATGGGATTCGGCATGGGCGCCGCCATCGGAGCTGCCCAGGCCACAGGAAAGAAAACGGTGCTCTTTACCGGTGACGGTTCCTTCGGCATGAACCTGAATGAACTGGCCACCGCCGTAAGTCAGAACACCCCGCTGGTGATCGTGATCATGAACAACAATGTGCTGGGCATGGTCAGGCAGTGGCAGAATCTGTTCTTCGACAAACACTATTCCCAGACCACCCTGAACCGGCAGACGGATTTCGTGAAGCTGGCTGAAGCCTTCGGTGCCAGAGGACTGAGAATCATGAACCGGCAGGAACTGGGACCGGTCATGGCCGAAGCATTTGCCCACACAGGACCGGTGGTGGTGGATGTGGCCATTGATCCGGATGCATTCGTTCTTCCGATGCTGCCCCCCGGGGGCTCCTTTGACGACATCATCACGGAGGTCTAAGCATGGAGCAGATGGAACACTTTGAAATTGCGATCCTGGTGGAAAACGAATCCGGCGCCCTGTCCAGAATTTCGGGGATGTTCACCCGCCGGGGATTCAACATTCATTCCCTGACCGTCGGGGAAACAGAAGACCCGTGTTTCTCCCGCATGACCATCAGTGCGGAGGGAGACGAAACCACCCGCCGGCAGATCGTGAAACAGCTGGCCAAGCTGTACAACGTGAAGGAAATCAAAATCATGGAACGGGATGCATCCGTGAAGCGGGAGCTGGCACTGATCAAACTGAAAAACTCGCCGGCAACCCGCTCCGATATCCTGTCGGCAGTGGATATCTACCGCTCGAAAATCATTGATCTTTCCCCCAACACACTGTGTGTGGAAATCACCGGGGAAACCTCGAAAATTGATGCATTCATTGAAATCGTGAAGCCATACGGCATTCTTGAAATGTGCCGGACGGGGGTGGTGGCGCTGGAACGCGGCTGTCACTATCTGAGGCGTGAAAATACAGAAGACAGCAAAGAAGGAGAGTAAAGACATGTCAAAAATCTATTACCAGCAGGACTGTGACCTGAACAAGCTGAACGGAAAGAAAGTCGCCATCATTGGCTATGGCTCCCAGGGTCATGCTCATGCCCTGAACCTGAAGGACTCCGGTGTGGACGTGGTTGTCGGTCTGTATGAAGGATCGAAGTCCGCCGACAAGGCCCGTGAACAGGGTCTGGAAGTCATGAGCGTTGCGGATGCCACAAAAGCGGCAGATGTCATCATGGTGCTGATTCCCGATGAAAAGCAGAAAGCAGTCTATGAATCTGAAATCAAGCCGAACCTGACAGCCGGCAAGACACTGGCGTTTGCCCACGGCTTCAACATCCACTTCGGTCTGATCCAGCCTCCGAAGGATGTCAATGTGATCATGATCGCGCCCAAGGGCCCTGGCCACACGGTGCGTTCCGAATATGAAGCGGAAAAAGGTGTTCCCTGCCTGATTGCCGTGGAAAACGACGCCACAGGCGATGCCCTGGACCTGGGTCTGGCCTATGCAGCCGGTATCGGCGGCAGCCGTGCAGGTGTGCTGGAAACCACATTCCGGACAGAAACCGAAACCGACCTGTTCGGCGAACAGGCAGTCCTGTGCGGCGGTGTGGTTGCGCTGATGCAGGCAGGATTCGAGACACTGTGCGAAGCCGGCTATGACCCCATCAACGCCTACTTCGAGTGCATCCACGAAATGAAGCTGATCGTGGACCTGATCTATCAGTCGGGCTTTGCGGGCATGCGCTACTCCATTTCCAACACAGCAGAGTACGGAGACTACATCACCGGTGAGAAGATCATCACCGATGAGACGAAGAAGTCCATGAGGAAGATCCTGAAGGACATCCAGGACGGCACCTTTGCGAAGGACTTCCTGGTGGAAATGTCCGATGCGGGCAACCAGGCACACTTCCGTGCCCTGCGCAAGCTGGCTGCGGAGCACCCGTCGGAGAAAGTCGGCGAAGAAGTGCGTGCGCTGTACAGCTGGAGCGACGAAGACAAACTGATCAACAACTGATCTGACATTCCCCGGAACGCAAACGGGGTTTGCGCTCTCCCAGGACCGCAGATCCGGGCATTCTGACCCGATTTCAAAAGCTCTGATACGGACCCTGTAATCAGGAGAGGACGCCGGGATGAATCAACCGCAATAAGGACAGTGCTTCACTGTCCTTATTGCCATATACAGAACCAGACAGAGCCGGTTCCGGCAGGGAACAGCTCTGACCCTGGCTGACAGAAAGTGACGATGGTAAGCGATATGAAAAGTGACAATATGAAAACCGGGCAGGAGAAGGCACCCCAGCGCAGCCTTCTGCATGCCCTGGGCATGACGGAAGAGGAAATGCGGCGGCCCCTGGTGGGCATCGTGTCTTCCTGGAATGAAATCGTGCCGGGGCACATGAACCTGGACAAAATCACCGATGCGGTGAAAATGGGCGTCGCGATGGCAGGCGGCACTCCGGTGGTGTTCCCGGCCATTGCGGTCTGTGACGGCATTGCCATGGGACATGAGGGCATGAAGTATTCCCTGGTGACCCGGGACCTGATTGCCGACAGCACGGAAGCCATGGCCCTGGCCCATGCCTTTGATGCCCTGGTCATGGTGCCCAACTGCGATAAAAATGTCCCCGGTCTGCTCATGGCTGCAGCACGTCTGAACCTGCCGACAATCTTTGTCTCCGGGGGGCCGATGTTAGCGGGACGCATTGACGGCCACAAGACCTCCCTGTCCAGCATGTTCGAAGCCGTGGGCAAATACAAAGCCGGCAAGATCGACGAGACAAAGCTGAAGGAATATGAGCTGAACACCTGCCCGTCCTGTGGTTCCTGCTCCGGGATGTATACTGCGAACTCCCACAACTGTCTGACGGAAGTGCTGGGCATGGGCCTGGCGGGCAACGGCACGATCCCCGCGGTGTACTCTTCCAGGATCGAGCTGGCCAAACATGCAGGCATGCAGATCATGGATCTGATTGAAAAGGACATCCGTCCGCTGGATATCATGACGGAAGCTGCGTTCCGCAACGCCCTGACGGCGGACATGGCACTGGGATGCAGCACGAACTCCATGCTGCACCTGCCGGCGATCGCTCATGAATGCGGCGTGGACATCAACCTGGATCTGGCGAATGAGATTTCGGCCGTGACCCCGAACCTGTGTCACCTGGCCCCGGCCGGTCCCACCTATATGGAAGACCTGAACGCGGCAGGCGGGGTGTATGCGGTGCTCAACGAGCTCGATCAGCTGGGTCTGCTGGATACCAGTGTGATGACAGTCACCGGAAAAACCATGAAGGAAAACCTGCAGGGGCACGAAAACCTGAATCCGGAGGTCATCCGCAAGCCGGAGAACGCCTATTCAAAAACCGGGGGCATTGCGGTGCTCCGGGGCAATCTGGCGCCGGATGGCTGCGTGGTGAAGCAGAGTGCCGTGGCGCCGGAAATGCTGGTGCATGAAGGACCCGCCAAGGTGTTTGACAGCGAGGAAGAGGCCATTGCCGGCATTTTCGGAGGCAAAATCGAAGCCGGCGATGTGATCGTGATCCGCTATGAAGGGCCTGCAGGCGGCCCGGGCATGCGGGAAATGCTGTCTCCGACCTCTGCCATTGCCGGCATGGGACTGGACAAGGAAGTGGCACTGATCACAGACGGCCGCTTCTCCGGCGCCACCCGCGGGGCATCCATTGGCCATGTATCGCCGGAAGCCGTGCACGGAGGACTGATTGCCTATGTGAAGGACGGGGACCGGATCGCAATCGACATCCCGAACCACACCATCGAACTGCTGGTGCCTGAAGCCGAGATCGAACAGCGGAAGCAGGAAATGCCCATCAAAAAGAAAGAAAACGTGAAGGGCTACCTGAAGCGGTATGCATCCATGGTATCCAGCGCGGACAAAGGCGCCGTGATCAACCGCTGATGACGCCGCGGGACTATTACGGCTGGACCCGGTGCTTCGCCCTGTTCCGGGGACTTGAAGAGGATCCGGTGATCCATGCATTTTATGAACTGCTGAAGGACCCCACACCGGAGAGCTATGCACTGTTTGTGCATGAGCTCTATGAAACGGGAAACACAAACTGGACCCGGTATTTCCGGGAACAGGTCCTCTCGCTGGAAACCGGCTGTGTGAAACTGGCAAGCCGCCAGAAGATGATTCCGGCGGTGATGCTCTCGGCTGCCAAGACGGAGCTCTATGCTCTGTCGGAAATGGCGCTGCTCTCTCCGGGTTTTTTTGACATCTATGGCTACAAAGCCGGGTATACCGTGGAAGACGAGTGCAGTCTGTACCCCCTGTGGCTGGAGCGTGTGTCTTCCGTCAGCCGCCATGGGTTCGGGGCCTTTGCAAAATGGCACATGTTCCGGCTGGAGGCGGATGACAGAACGGATGCCGGGTACCGGCTGCTGCCTGTGACAAACCCCGATCCGGTGAAGCTGTCAGATCTGGTGGGCTACAAGCGCCAGCAGCAGGAAGTGCTGGACAACACACAGGCCCTGGCCAATGGTGCAAAGGCTGCCAATATCCTGCTGTATGGTGATGCCGGGACCGGCAAATCGGCGACGGTGAAGGCCGTGGCCAACGAGCTGCGGGATGAAGGAATCCGGCTGATCGAGCTGAACAAAAGCAGTCTGCACCTGCTGCCGGGTCTGCTGGATGAACTGGCGGGGCAGCCGCTGAAGTTCATTCTGTTCATAGACGACCTGAGTTTCCGCGAAAACGATGATGACTTTGCCGCACTGAAAGCTGTCCTGGAGGGCAGTGCCAGCACGAGAAGCCGCAATACGGTGATTTACGCCACGAGCAATCGCCGGCACATTGTCAAGGAAACCTTCCAGGCGCGGGAGGGCGACGAAATCCACCGGCAGGATACGATGCAGGAAACGGTGTCTCTCTCCGAACGGTTCGGGCTGCGGGTATACTTCGAAAAACCGGACAAGGCGCTGTATCTGCAGATCGTGGATTCTCTCGCAAAGCGGGAGGGGATCCGGGAAAAGGACCTGGTCAAGCTGGCAGAACAGTTCGCCCTGCGAAAAGCCGGCCGCAGTGCCCGGGCTGCCAGGCAGCTGGTGGATCAGCTCGCTGCAAAGGACAAGGGAGGAGAAACGGAATGCTGACACTGGACAAAGTCTATCATGCACGGTATGTGCTGCGGGATGTGGCCCGTCAGACGGACCTGATCCTGGCACCGAAGATCGCGCCGGGACGGGAGGTGTTCCTGAAAACCGAGAACCTTCAGAACACCGGGTCCTTCAAGCTGCGGGGTGCCTATTACAAGATCTCCCAGCTGACGGACGAGGAACGAAAGCATGGGGTGGTGGCCTGTAGCGCGGGCAATCATGCACAGGGGGTTGCGCTGGCTGCCACAGCCAACGGCATTCCCTCCATCATCTGCCTGCCGGACGGGGCTCCCATTTCCAAAGTCGAAGCCACCAAGGCCTATGGCGCCACGGTGAAGCTGGTGCCCGGGGTCTATGATGATGCCTACGAGGAAGCGCTGCGCCTGGCACAGGAGGAAGGATACACATTCGTGCATCCCTTCAACGATGAACTCGTGATTGCCGGGCAGGGAACCATTGGCCTGGAGATTCTGGACCAGATCCAGGACGCGGATGCAGTGGTTGTGCCCATTGGCGGTGGCGGCCTGGCGTCCGGCATCGCCTTTGCAGTGAAGTCGCTGCGTCCGGACATCAAAGTCTATGGCGTGCAGGCAGAGGGGGCCGCGAGCATGGCGGCCAGCCTGGAGGAAGAACGGGTCGTCTGTCTGGAGGAAGTGACCACTGTGGCAGACGGCATCAAGGTCAAGGAGCCGGGAGACAACACCTTCGCCCTGTGCCGGGACTATCTGGATGGCATTGTGACGGTCAACGACGATGAAATCGCCGCGGCGATTCTGGCGCTGATCGAGCAGCAGAAGCTGATCGCGGAAGGAGCCGGGGCAGTGTCCGTGGCGGCGGTGATGTTTGACAAGCTGCCGCAGGACTTGAAGAAAATCGTGTGCGTGGTTTCCGGGGGAAACATCGATGTGACGATTCTCTCGAAGATCATCGAACGGGGTCTCATGACCAGCGGCCGAAGCGATGTGCTGGCCATTGAGCTGGAGGACAAGCCCGGGCAGCTGTCGGCTGTATCCGGAATCCTTGGCGAGCTCGGGGCCAATGTGCAGACGGTTGCCTATGAAAAGGCCAGCGAGGGCTCCAGCATCACAGCCTGTGTGCTGCGGATCAGCGTGGAAACCCGTGACCGGGCCCACATCCGGGAAGTCCGGCAGGGACTCGCGGATGCCGGTTTCCGGGTGCTGGACTGAGAAAAGCACCGGCAGAACATCACGGATCGGGAAGCAAAGCAGATCCGGAAAGGAAGATATCATGGAAAAGATTCATACAGACCAGGCACCGGCAGCGATCGGTCCCTACTCCCAGGCGGTGGCCTGTCACGGGGTGCTGTACACCAGCGGACAGATCCCTATCATTCCGGAAACCGGCAAAATCAAAGAAGGCTGCATCCGCTGCCAGACGAAACAGGTCATGAAAAACCTGCAGGCTGTGCTGGAAGCAGCCGGGACGGATTTCACGAAGGTGATCAAATCCACCTGTTTTCTGGCGGATATCAATGATTTTGCGGCGTTCAACGAGGTATACGGCGAGTTCATCACAGACAAGCCGGCGCGCAGCTGTGTGGCAGTCAAAGATCTGCCCAAAGGCGTGAAGGTGGAAGTGGAACTGATCGCGGACCTGGACTGAGTCTGTGCATCAGGGGATGTTCAGACCATTCGGACAACCCGTTTATGCCGTGATCTGAAAACAGAAAGGACCTTTGATTTCCTGTGGCAGGCATGTCGGACAGGAATCAGAGGTCCTTTTTCATTTGGGGCAACGGGGAGTCTGCAGACTGGGTTCCAGACAGCAAAAAAGCAGGTGGTGTTCCTGCTTATCGGGTCCGGGCCTTGTCGTAGTGACTGGTGACATTTTTCAGCTGTCCGAGGTTTTCGTCCAGGAACTCGTAGGTGAGCTTGGTATTGGACTGATCCACCCGGAGCAGTTCATCAATGATGGCGTTCACGTCCGAGACAGTCCGCCGGGAACTTTCCACGTAACCGTCCAGCACTTCCTGGCGTGTCGGGGAAGGCGGATTGGAATCACCGAACAGATTCACGGCATTGGTGGCTTTCTCCAGGTTTTTCCGGCAGGCCTTCCGGGCTGCATCGATCTGAGACAGGTACTTGTCCTTGGAGATGCTGCTGTCCTGGAAGAAGTCGTCCAGGAAAGCATCCAGCTGTGTGAACTGCCGTTCCAGCTGGGAAGCGGAGCGCTCCAGTTCCGCGAGGGTCCGGGTATACGCCGGGTGAATGGCGGGTGGTGTCGGGATTTTCGGCTTTGGCTCTACATGCGGCGTGGCTTCCACATCGATGTAGTCCTTCATTTTTGCAGTCTTGCGCCGTCTTTTCCGGAGCTTGTCCAGGTAGTCGGCCAGAGACATGGTCAGGATCAGGAAAATCAGACTCAGTATGAAGGGCCCCTCACTGCAGCTTTCCAGGAACAGCGCCACGCCTGCGACCCGCAGGATGATGGCAAACACATGCAGAGACTGCTCTGAAAGTCCCTTCAGCTGACTGTCCACTTTGTCCACAAACGTTTCTCTTCTGTTGTCCATCCCCAATAGTCCTCCATTTTCTGAAAATGCTTTCTGAAACTCATTCTAGCATAGTCCCTGTTCACATTTCTTCAAGATTTGTCGAACCGGCCCGCCCGGCGGATAGGGCGCTGAAAAACAGATCGGGACCAGACGGGTCTCCAGGAACAGCCATTCAGGCTTCATTCCATGTACAGGATCACATCCTGGCTGGCCAGGGACTGTTTCATGTCAATGATCCTCTGGTTGGAGCTGCCCCGGAATTTCAGGGAAATGTCATATAAATTCTGCACAAAGGGTCCATCCACCAGGATATCCAGCAGGGACAGGAAGCGGTCGGTCCAGGGCCCATGCCGCCGGCCGCCATCCAGCAGGTCCTGGTCCAGA
This sequence comes from Faecalibaculum rodentium, assembly GCF_001564455.1. Taxonomy (GTDB): domain Bacteria; phylum Bacillota_I; class Bacilli_A; order Erysipelotrichales; family Erysipelotrichaceae; genus Faecalibaculum; species Faecalibaculum rodentium. The sequence goes on along the minus strand of NZ_CP011391.1, from coordinate 2,148,053 downwards.
ATGTAGCCGGTAAAGGCCCAGATGTCCTTGTCCGGATACCGCGCTTTCACTTCTTCCAGAAACGGCACGAGATCTGCCTGGTTTTCCGGCTCAAAGGGATCACCGCCAAGAAGGGTGAGTCCCTGGATGTAGGCATGATCCAGTGCCTGGAAGATCTGGTCCCTGGCAGCCTGGTCAAAGGGCTGTCCGTAGCCAAAATCCCAGGTCTGGGGCTGGAAGCAGTTGAAACAGTGGTTGCGGCACCCGGATACAAACAGCGTTACCCGGACACCTTCGCCATTGGCGATGTCATAGGTTTTGATTTCTCCGTAATTCATGCCCCCATCATAACAGACAGGCGACAATCCGCGGACATCATCTGTACAATCCCGGCAGGTCACCCGCACTCAAAAGAGGATTGACAGCAATGTTCTACTGTACTAGTGTAGTAGTACAGTAGAGAGGAGGCAGGGGATGGAGTTTGACAATCAGCGCCCGATCTGGCTGCAGATCGTGGAGCATATCCGCCAGGGCATCATCGCCGGTACATGGGGAGAAGGGGAAAAGCTCCCCTCTGTGCGGGAATGGGCTCTGGAACTGCAGGTCAATCCCAACACCATGGTGAAGGCTCTGGCGCAGCTGGAGAGAGAAGGCCTGATCACCACGCGGCGCGGAGCCGGCAAATATGTTGCGGCCGACTCCAGACTTCTGACAGAAAGAGCCCGGGATGAAGCCCGGGAAGTGACGGACCGCTATCTCAGCCAGATGAAACAGCTGGGATATACGAAGGAAGACATCGCAGCCCTGCTGCGCAAGAAAGGCATCAGTATATGAAAATCGAATGCAGAGACCTGGTCAAGACCTATAAAACAGTGCAGGCCATGGATGGACTCACGCTCACGGTCCCCGAGGGGCAGATCCTCGGGCTCCTGGGCAAAAACGGACAGGGGAAATCCACGCTGATCAAAACCCTGGCAGGCGTCATCCGTCCCGATTCCGGGACAGTCATCCTGGATGGACAGATACCCGGCACTGCCACAAAGGCCAGGGTTTCCTGGCTGCCGGAACTCTCCGGACTGGACCTGTCCTGGTCAGTCCGGCACACTCTGAACTTCTGGCAGGATTTCTTTCTGGATTTCAATCGCAGCAGAGCCGATGAGATGCTGAAGCAGCTGAACCTGGTTCCGGGTATGCGGCTTCGGGAAATGTCCAAGGGCATGCGGGAAAAACTGCAGCTGGTGTTGGTCATGGCGCGGGATGCCGACCTGTATCTGCTGGATGAACCGATGGCCGGGGTGGATCCCGTCACCAGGGAGGAAATCCTGGACACGATTCTGACGGGATACCGTCCGGGAAGCACCATGATTCTGTCCACTCATCTGGTGTCTGACGTGGAACGGATCCTGGACAGGGTGGCGTTCATTGACCAGGGACAGGTGATCCTGGAAGAAGATGCGGACGAACTCCGGCAGCGGACAGGCACCAGCATTTCCGAGGCATTCAAGAGGAGGATGCGTGCATGAAACTTCTGAAGTATGAGCTGGCAAAACTGGCCAGACCACTGCTGCCGCTGTACGCGGCCAGCCTTATACTGGCCGGCTGCAGCCGGCTGCTGCTGAATTCCGGTTCCGGTGTCATGATGACACTCGGCGGATACGCTTCGTTTGTGACAGTTCTGGTTGTGGCAGCGGCGGTGATTGTCACTGTCCTCGCCAGCTGGCTGAGCTTTTACCGAAACAACTTCAAGCCCGAATCATATGTGATGCACAGTCTGCCGGTCGCAGACAGCCGCATCTGGATGTCCTTCATCCTGTGTGGCCTGCTCTTCATCACCCTGTCTGTTGCCACCGCGATTCTTTCGATCCGCATTCTCGCGCCGCAGGTCATCATGGACAACATCCAGGCCCTGATCGGACAGAATCCCGAGATTGGTCACATGCTGATCTGGGTGATGATTCTGGCGGCGGAATTCCAGATGATCCTGGACTGGATCTGCGGCATGACAGGCATGGCTCTGGGTCTGAAGCGTCACGGGTCGAGACTGGGGATGTCCGTACTATGGGGCGTGCTGCTGTATGTGACGGTCATCGTGATCCAGGTGCTGCTGGCACTGATGGTGGCGGGACCGGACGGCATGGTATCCCAGGATACCATGGAGCTTTCGGTGTTTATGACCATGATGAAGACCCTGGTGGCCGGCTATGGCATGATGGACCTGCTGCTGATCCTGCTCGGCGGCTTTGTCTACAGCCGTGGATTTGACCTGGAATAGATATTGGAAAGCAGGGAGGCAGCCATGGACTGTTTCCGGATGCAGGCCTGGAAGATGCAGAAAAAGACGGATATATCAAAAAATACAGAAAAATCAGAATTCAATGAAATCTTAAGACACTTTTTGTCACAAATGTGACATACTGATACCGGATTCCTGGTGAATCCCGACGGAAAGGATTGATTGTGAGCCATGATCGATATTCAGAATGCTACAAAGACCTACGGTGACAAAACCGCTGTGTCGGATTTTACTGCCCATGTGGAGTCGGGCAAAATCACGGGGTTCATCGGACCCAACGGAGCGGGCAAAACCACCCTCATCCGCATGATCACCGGGGTGCTCAAGCCCGATGCGGGGTCTGTCACGCTGGATGGAAAGAACATCCAGACACAGCCGCTGGAGGCGAAGCGCACCTTCGGATTCGTGCCTGATTCTCCCGACCTGCTGCTTCGGCTGACCGGACGGGAATATGCAGACTTTATGGCGGATGTCTATAAGGTCAGTCTCGAAGAACGCAGGGAGCGTCTGGAAAAACTGGCGGCTGAATTCGAAATGACAGACGCGCTGGATACCCGGATGTCGGATTACTCCCATGGCATGCGGCAGAAAGCCATCATCATCGGGGCATTGATGTCCGACCCGGATATCTGGATCCTGGATGAGCCCATGACGGGCCTGGACCCCGGGGCCGCCTGGATCCTCAAGCAGAAAATGAAGGAACACGCCTCCAGGGGCAAAACGGTATTCTTCTCCACACACGTGCTGGAAGTGGCGGAAAAGCTCTGCGACCGCATCCTGCTCATCAACCAGGGAAAACTGAAGTATGACGGCACCCTCGAGCAGCTGCAGGAACAGTATGCGGACAAAACACTGGAGGAAATCTTCCTGGAGGTCACCGGTCGTGTCTGAAGCCTGGCTGCTGTTCAAGGTGCTGTTCAAAAACAGCATGACGCTGGACCTGAAGACGAAGAAGGGCAGGCGCGGCGTGGTGCTCATGGTCGTACTGGCCCTGTGCTTTGTCCCGACCCTGGGCATGCTGTATATGTCCTTCCTGGATGCCTTCCGTCAGGGAATGCTGGATACACTCATGATGGAAGCAGGCATGCTGATTCCCTGTGCGTTGACAGCGGTCATGGCCCTGATGGTCGTGCCCACGGTCTTCTATTTCTCCAGGGACACAGACCTGCTGCTTCCGCTGCCTGTCACGGCAGACTCCATCGTCCTGGCAAAAACCGGCATGATCCTCACAAGCCAGGTACTGGTGGGCACCGTCATGGCACTCCCCATCTTTGCGGCGTACTGGACGGTGCATCCGGATATCCTGAAGATCCTGGTCTCGCTGCTAGTTCTGGTGACCCTGCCGCTGCTGCCGGTGTTTGTCCTTGGACTGGTCATGATGGTCCTCATGTATGTGGTGCCTGCCCTTCGAAACAAGGACCGCTTCAATCTGGTGTTCGGGATCCTGACACTGATCGTGGCGGTGGGCATTTCCACCCTGAGTTCCAGCTTCGGGGCCAATCCGGACATGATGGCAGAACTGATGAGCAATCCGGAGGATCTGGCACTGATCAACTATGTCTTCCCGCAGATTGCCTGGGCAGCCCGTTCCGTCACGACCCTGGGCATCTCTGACCTGTGCCTTTATCTGGGTGTGACGCTGCTGGGCCTGGCACTGTTCATGTTCACGGCCCGGAAGCTGTTTCTGCCGGCTGTCACGAACATGGGCAGCACGACCCGGAAAGCCAGAAGCAGGGGAATCGAGAAGGAGCATCCGGCGTGGCTGGCCTGCCTGCTGGTGGAGAACCGAATGCTGCTGCGGACCCCTGCCTGGTTCATGAACTGCCTGCTGCCGTCTTTCCTGATCGTGATCATTTTCTCCGCCGTATTCCTGATCCAGGGAGTGCCTGCCCTGCTGGCAGACATTGACCTGCCGGATCTCACGCCCTGGATGCCGGCCATTGGCATTATGACGGGACTCTTTGTGGGGTCCATGAGCATGATCACCTCCACCACTTTTTCCAGGGAAGGACAGAATCTGTGGCGCATGAAGGTGATTCCCGTGTCCATGCGCACCCAGATCCTCAGCCGGGGGCTGCTGGGCTTTCTGTGGTCGTCGGCAGGCTGCGAACTCTTCATTCTCGTGGGAGCGTGGCTGCTGAAGGCGGATCTGCTGGATGTCCTGCTCATGAGTGCAGGGTCCCTGGTGACCAATGTATTTGTCAATGGCCTGGGGCTGCTGACAGATGGCTGGCATCCGCACCTGATCTGGGACGATGACACAGGGGCTGTGAAGAACAACTTTACGGCAATGATTGAAATGTTTGTCTCCTGGGTCGTCATTCTCCTGGCGGTCCTCCCGCTGATCCTGTTTGGATGGGCCGAACACATTTTCTGGTATTCGGCAGCCTGGATTGGCATCTTCGCACTCATTGATCTCTGGATGATCCTGAAAGGGCCGGCAGTGGTGGCCAGGTTCCTGGAAAACCAGATCTGAGGTCTCTGCAGTCTGCGCGCAGTCTGTTTCCGTCCGGAAGCAGCTGCGCTTTTTTTCGTTGAGTCCAATGGTACAGCCGGATCGCAGGGGGCCCTGGCCGGTTCAGATGGCTGCCGGTATGTGTGCCGGCATGGTCTCCTTTGCGTCGTATACCAGTCTTACCATCCGGGAAGCAGCCCGGCAACAACATTCTGTCAACAACGAAATCACAGGTGAACGAAATGTGACAACGATATTGGCTGCGGATCAGACCAGACGCACCATGCCACCGGCAGCAGTCTTTCGGTAACTGCCGGCCATGCCGCTGCACCTCACAAAAACGTGACAGATCACTGACCCCGAAAGTGACGGATGTATCACAAGCTGCCTCTGTCCTCCGGCATCCATTCACCCCGGACACCAGAAGAAAATGACGTCAAAACAGCCGTGATCCAGATGAACGGATAGCCTGCCGCAGCCCGGATGGAGCCCCGCCTGGCTGCCTGCATCGGCAGAAGACAAAAAAGCCCCGGCTGCCATCATCGGCACACCGGAGCCACATATCGGGTCATTTTTCAGAAACCGCAGACCCGTTCGGATCCTGCCCCATGACAGGGCGACGAAACAGCCCCGTGACAAGCAGCAGAATCGCCACTGGACAGATCAGGGACAGCAGCTGTCCGGACCAGGAGAGGATGGAATCCAGTCCCGTAACGGCCAGCAGAGCGCCGGCAGCCGCAAACAGCGCCAGCCAAAGGCGGTAGGGGATGGCCGGGAGCAGTTCGCAGAAATACTCGCTGCAGGAAGCCAGGAGCCCGGCACAGACGTTGCAGCATGCAAGCAGGAAAATGAGACCGCAAAGGACCTGACCCGCGGATCCCCACGTTTCCAGGGCCATGGCAGAGAGGATCTGTGCACCGTTTGACAGTGGCTGGAGGACGGTGCTGCGGCTCATGGCGGAGACCGCCAGCAGGGTATAGACCACAGCCAGGAGCACTCCGGCGGTCAGGCCCGCGAACAGCAGGGCCCGTTTCACGTTCTTGAGATGCGCCTGGCGGATATTGAGCAGGATCACCACACTGAAGCAGAACGCCGCGAGGATGTCCATCGTCTGGTAGCCTTCTTCCAGTCCCGTGAAAAAGGGCTGGTCCGCCCACTCTGCCGATGGCTGTGCCACGTTCCCCGGGTGGAGGAGAACCGGGACACAGAGCAGCAGGATGAGGATCAGCAGCGCCGGTCCCAGGAGCTTTCCAAGGATGTCCTTGAGTTTCCCGGGGTGCAGGGCCAGCAGGGATGCCAGCGCAAAAAAGACCACAGTATACAGAATCCGGGGCATCCATCCTGAGCCGATAAGCCAGGTCCACATCTCCAGGGAGGTCCCGGCGGTCCGTGGAATCGCGATGCACGGACCAATGAGCAGGTACACGAGAGTCAGGAACACCGGACCCAGGGGTTTCCAGAGGCGGCTGATCATGCGCGAGGCACTGCCATAGGGGGCAATGATGACGATCGCCGACACCGGCAGGACCACAGCAGTGATTACAAATCCCAGCAGCGCAGCGGGTGTCAGAGACCCGGCCTGTGCCGCCATATAAGGAGAGAAAATGAGGTTTCCGGCTCCGAAGAACATGGAAAACAGGGTGATACCCAGAAAAAGCGTCTGTCTGTTCATGCCATACATCCTATCATTTTGTCAAACCGGCTGTCCCTGCCGATGATTGCACTACGCGCTCTGTCACCATCGACAGGCGGGAGGTCACAGTCCCCATCAGCATTCCTTCCACCATCGGCACTCCCAAAACCCCCGGACCATGGCTTCCACTGCACAGCGCACGGAAACGGTTTACGGCGAAGATTTCGCTGAAAGGGCTGCCGCGAGGGTCTCCCGCTGATAAGATACAGCTGTGTACGTGCCTGCAGGTGAATCCCGAGTATGCCGGGCCGGTCTGCAGGCACAAAGGAGAAACAAGACACTATGGAAAAAATCAGACTGGGAATTTCTCTGTATCCCGAGCAGGAAAGCCGGGAAGACATTGAACGATACCTCAAGACAGCGTCGGAGCACGGCTTCACGAAGGTCTTCACCTCGCTGTTTTCCGTGGAAGGCACAAAAGAGGAACTGGTGCACTACTTCCGCGAACTGACGGACCTGGCGCACAAATACGGCATGGTGGTATCCGGGGACTGCAACGGGGAACTCTTCCGGCGCCTGGGTGCCAAAGCCGATGACCTGTCGGTATTCCAGGACATGGGACTGGATATCCTGCGGATGGACGGACCCTTCAAGGATGAACGGGATGTGATCCTGGTCAACAACAAAGACGGTCTGAAGATCGAATTCAATGCATCCATGAGCGACCTGACCAAAGGCATCATCGAGGCTGGCGGCAATCCGGACAATATCCTGACCTGCCACAACTTCTACCCCCAGCGCTACACCTGCCCGTCGCTGGAGGCAGTGGATGCCACGAATGATGCACTGAAAAAACAGGGCATTTCCACGGCGATGTTCCTGAGTTCCCAGGTGCCGGGCACACACGGTCCGTGGCCTGTATCCGATGGCCTGCCGACGGTGGAAGAACACCGGGATATTCCGGTGGAGTCCCAGCTCAAGCACATGATGGCGATGAACAACGTCACGGAGGCGATTTTCGGAAACGCCTTTGCATCAGATGAGGAATTCGGGGTGATTTCCGAGACCATGCAGCAGGCCTATCCCAAGATGGAGAGCCTGGATGCCGTGGATCCCTTCTTCGGGGACATCATCCGCGACTGGCTCCCGGATGGGCAGATCCGCCGGATCCCGCTGAAGCTGCACCTGGAACCGGGTCTGAGTCAGAACGAGAAAGACGCCGTATTCAACTTCAACTATCACGTGGATCTGGGGGACTGCCTGAACTACATGCTGCGCAGCCGTCTGGGGCGGATGCTGTACAAAGGCCGTGACTTCACGCCGCGCGTGTGTGAGCGCGAGAAGTTTGTCAAGGGCGACGTGGTGCTGGTGAATGACAACTGCAAACACTATGCCGGGGAAGTCCAGGTGGTGATGAAGGACATGAAAAACGATGGTCAGCGCAACCTGCTGGGGCACATTGATGAAAACGAGCTCATGATCCTGGATGAAATCGGAGCCGGGGACATCTACGGTTTCGTCGAGGTCTGAAGCCCGGACGCAAAAGACGCAGGTCCTGCATCATGGATTCGCAGGATTCAGAAAAGGCACGGAGAGACACAAGGCGCGGAGAGACACCGTGTCTTTTTATCATGATCCACGATCCAGGGGACATGGGGGCGCTGCATCCTGCTGGATCGGCGCTGGCCGGTGGGGGAGAGTCCGCCGCACAGAGGGACCGGCCAGCCAGATGTCCTATTGGTATATACCACTGAACAGAAGGACAGACGCGGCTCCCGGTGCCGGAGGCCCTGCGGCTTTCACCTTTCCTGTCTTCAGGCTGACAAGCCCGGCTGCAGCGGCCATCAGCCGCATTCCCGTGAAGACACTGACTGCCCGTGGCATGCCGATCCGGTCCGGCTGCCTGTCATCTGTGACCTGACTCCGGCCTGTTCGGCCGGTGTGTCCGGCAACAGGCCGGACCTGACTAGACTGCTGAACCATCAAGGAGAGAACCACATGCTTGACAAATTCACCAGCTGGATGGAAGAACATTTCGTCCCGGCAGCGGCGAAGATCGGCTCCAACAAATTCCTTGCAGCCATTCGTGACGCTTTCATCGCCATCATGCCGATCACCATGACCGGCGCCATCGCCACACTGTTCAATGTCTTCGTCCGCGACCTTCCGACCAGCTATCTGCCGGATCTGCACATTGCAGACTACTGCAGTGGCTGATCACCATCAACGGCAACGTATGGTGGGCCACCCTTGCCATGCTGTCCCTGGCATTCGTCTTCGCCCTGGGGTACCAGATCTCGAAGATGTACAGGACAGATACCCTCGCCGGCGGCCTGATTTCCCTGGCTTCCTTCATTGCCGTGACCCCGCAGGTGGCCACGCTCGCAGAAGCCGGTCCGGAGGGAGCCGACGCTGTGGGATGGGGATTCCTGAACTACAGCTACCTGGATGCCAGGGGCCTGTTCACCGCGCTGCTTGTGGGCCTGATTTCTTCCATTGTCTATGCGAAGCTGATGAACCGGAAGATCACCATCAAGATGCCGGATTCCGTGCCGCCCGCTGTCTCCAAGGCCTTTGCCTCCATTATCCCGGGTGTCATTGCAATCTACCTCTGCGGTGCCGCAGCCTGGATCGTGTCCGAACTCACCGGTGGCCTGGCGATTGGCGATGTGATCCTGAAGTACGTGCAGATGCCGTTCATGGGTCTTTCCCAGGGCCTGGGAGCCGTGCTGATCATTGTCCTGGCCGTCCAGCTGCTCTGGTTCTTCGGCCTGCACGGCACGAATGTCCTCGGTGCTGTCATTGACGGAACCTACCTGACGGCCCTGACCATGAACGATTCCCTCTTCCAGGCGGGCAAGCCCATGGAATACATCTGGACCCGTGCTTCCTTTGACTCCTATGTCTGGATGGGTGGCGCCGGCTGCTCCCTGGCGCTGGTCATTGCGGTGCTGGTTTTCTCGAAACGGGCCGATTCCAGGGCTGTGTGCAAAATGTCCGCACCAATGGCCGTGTTCAACATCAACGAGCCGGTGGTCTTCGGCATGCCCATTGTGCTGAACCCGATCTATTTCATTCCCTGGCTGCTGGTGCCCGCGGTACTGACAATCGTTGCCTATCTCGTGACAGCCGCGGGCTGGGTTCCCTATGCACACCTCGTGGTGCCCTGGGTCGTGCCGCCTGTGCTGTATGCCTTCCTGGCAACAGGCTAAAGCCTGGCAGCGGGCCTGCCGGCACTGGTGAACCTGGTGATTGCCGTGGCCATCTGGTCAGTCTTCGTCATCGTGGCCAACCGCTATGACCAGGGTGTGGAAGCCGACGAAGCAGAGGACACCGGTCTTTCGGACTTCGACCTGGACTGAGTCGCCAGAACAGTCCGCTTCTTTCGGGGAATGGACACTGTGCCATTCTCTTTTTTACACAGGTGCATGCCGGATTGTGCCGACAGAGGGAGACCGGACCGCAGGCTGCGCTTCATGACAGTCCCGGATCCCCGGTCACAAACAAACCCCTGCCGATGGTGACAGTCTGTCCAAACTGTCGTTTGGCCGGTGCGTGCCTTGCACTATAATCAAGTTGATACACAAACAGAAAGGAAGCCGCCATGACCAACAACAGAAACGGGCTGTTTCTGATTTCCACAGGATGCCTGTTCATTCTGCTCTCCTGCATGATGCCGCAGCCCATCTACCTGATTTTCAGCGGCCTGGCCCTGACCGGTATCGGTCTCTGGATGATCTGCCGCAGCCGCAGGCAGGCCGGCAGCCGGAAGGAGTCCCGGTGAAAGCCGCGCGCCACATCCGGTGTTCCCGGGAAAAATGGATGCCTTCATCCAGACTCTCGCAGACCAGGACGCCGGGCAGCCCGCCTGTGCCGGCCTGTGCTATGAAAAACAGCTGACGGGCATGAACGGACGGCCACAGAAAACCGCTGTCTCCATCGAGGCCCTGGAATCAGGTCACTACCGGGTGCGTTTTGACAGCAGCCGGGAGATCCTGACCATGGACTGGCGGTGGAAGGAAACCGCTCCCGGGCAGCTGGAACTGACGTACGAAGAAACCGGCGGCAATGAACAGGGCCTGTCGAAGTGGAACCAGAAACTCGCCGGCCTGCTCTTCGGCCTGAGTGCGAAGAAACAGCTGAACATGCGGCTCGACCTGTTTGAAAAACAACTGGAGGACTATTAATGGCAAGACTAGGCATTTCGGTTTACCCCGAACACGATTCCATGGAGAACATCAAAAAGTACATCGATCTGGCAGCAGATCATGGCTTCAAACGGATCTTCTCCTGTCTGCTTTCCGTGACAGACAAATCCGGCGACGAAATCAGGGAGGAGTTCCGGGAACTCAATGACTATGCCCACGAAAAGGGCATGGAAGTGATCTACGACGTCGCACCGGCGGTCCTGAAGCACATCGGCGTGGAATGGAACGACCTGTCGTTCTTCAAGGACATGCATGCCGACGGTATCCGCCTGGACGAAGGCTTTGACGGGATGAAGGAATCCCTCATGACCTGCAACCCCGAGGGGCTGAAAATCGAAGTCAACGCCAGCTTCGGCAACGGCTACATCGACAACATCTGCTCCCACCACCCCGACCGGTCAAAGCTCACGACCTGCCACAACTTCTATCCCCAGCGCTATTCCGGACTCTCCCTGAAGCATTTCCGCAAATGCAATGAGGACATCAAGAAGAACAACCTGCCGATCGCTGCGTTCATCGGCTCCTCCCGTCCGGGCACCTTCGGTCCCTGGCCGGTGTCCGAGGGCCTCTGCACGCTGGAAGACCACCGGGATCTCCCCCTGGACGCCCAGGCAAGGCTGCTGATTGCCGAAGGCAACGTGGACGACATCCTGATTGCCAACTGCTACGCCACACCGGAGGAATTTGACGAACTGTGCAAGCTCCAGCCCGGGGTGCTCAACCTCAAGCCTGTGCTCGAACGGCCGCTGCAGGAAGGCGAACGCAAGGTGCTCTTCGAACACCAGCACTATGTGCGCGGCGACATGAGCGAGTATAGCGCCCGCAGCACTTTCCCCCGCGTCACCTATGCTGATGAAAGCATCAAGCCCCAGACTTGCCGGGACATGAAGCGCCGCGATATCGTGATCCTGAACGACGGCTACGGCCGCTACAAAGGCGAACTGCATATTGTCCTGAAGGATATGCCGGCCGATCCGCGGAAAAACGTGATCGGGCACATTCCGGAAGGCGAGCACGAGCTGCTCAATGCACTTCAGCCCTGGCGTCCGTTTGTCGTGATCCAGTAAGGAGGCGGGTGACTGCGTGTCACAGCCTAAATACATCCAGGTCATGGACTTTCTCCGGGAAGACATCGCCGGAAGAGATCCCCACACACCGATCCTGAGCGAGCGGGAGATCTCCCAGCGTCTGGATATCAGCCGGATGACGGTCCGGAAAGCCATCGAACAACTCTGCCGCCAGGGGGTTCTCTACCGCGGCGGCAACCGCGGAACCTTCGTGGCCCGGCGCCCTGCTTCTGTCACGGTCTCCGAATCAACCCCGAGACAGGAGCGTCAGCGGGTGCTGTTTCTGGATTCTGTCTATGAATCCGCGAATGTCCGCGATGTCCAGAAGGCCTTCGGGCTGGAGGACCATCAGCGGCTCTTCCGCATGGTGCGGCTGATCCTGGATGACGACCTGCCCCTGCGAGTGGAGGAAATCTATGCCCTGCCGGAGGTGGCCATGGACAAGGGACTCAATGAACTGGAGACCATGTTCCAGCTCGATGCCTGCCGCAACGCCGCCAGTGTGACCTGGGAACTGCGGCCGGCCGTGATTCCGCCGAAGTACAGCCGCCTGCTGAATGTCAGGCAGGGGACCGCGGTGATCTGCCGGCGTGAGGAAATCCGCATGGGAAACGGACCGCTGTATCTCTGCGTCCATACCTGGCTGCATCCAGAGAATGCCCGGATCACCGGCAGCTCTCAGCCCCAGGGGGCTGCAACTCATACCTGAACACAACCACTGAATCCACCTGCCCCCGGATTGCAGGGTCATCCTGCCACTCCGGGGCTTTTCGTTATTCTGTCTTCGCTTCCATCGGATATCTGCCAACGGAGGACGCAGGCATTGAGCAGTCATTGATCGGCCGCAGAAGGACGCTGGCACGAACCACGGTTGACGCCAGCAACCGCGGGGAATAGAATGAGGACATATAAGTAACTAGTTACGTATATAGGGGCTGATGAGGAGTCATCTGCAGAAGCCGGACAGGGGCTCATTGGCAGGAAAGGAGAGTGCATGACGCACGAAGAACTCATACAGCGGTTTTCCCACACTCCCGTCCGACAGGGGCGGGCTGTCTTCAGCATGCTGTTCATTCTCACCAACAGACTCCAGACGCTTTTTGACAGCCGGATCCCGGATGTGACCCTCAAACAGTTCATGCTGCTGTCGATCCTGCATCAGGCCGGAACACCGCAGACGCTGACGGAACTGGGAGTACTTCTGGGCTGCTCCCGGCAGAATGTGAAAAAACTCGCAGACATTTTGCAACGGAAGGGATTTGTGGCGGTGATACCACACCCCCGGGATCCCAGAGCGGTGGCGCTGGAGACCACAGAGCGGACAGACCGGTTTTTTGGGGAAGATTTCCGGAAATACCAGGAAGAGCTCCAGGCGCTGTTCTCAGTGTATACAGCTGACGAACTGGCCACACTGTTCAGGCTGCTGTCCCGGATGTTTGAAGGAATCGACTGCCTGGCTGCACAGGGTCGTGGGGAAACGGCGAAAGGAGAATCTGAGGTATGAGAACTGTTGTGGTGTATCACTCACAGACGGGATTCACCCGGCGGTATGCCGAATGGATCGCAGATGCAGCAGGAGGTGACTGCTTCACGCTGCAGGAGGCCCGGAAACGGGATCTGTCCGGATATGATGCCATTGTGTACGGCGGATGGGCCTGTGCCGGGCAGATCAGCAAGATCGGCTGGTTTGAGGAACAGATCCCGGCATGGAACGGAAAGCGGCTGGCTGCATTCTGCGTCGGCGCCAGTCCCGCGGATGATCCGGAAGGCCAGGTGTTTCTGGACAAAACGGTGCAGGATCTGGCGGCGGCCAACGTACAGGTGTTCTACTGCCCTGGAGGATTGAACTATGAAGCCATGTCTTTGCGGTACAGGCTCATGATGAAGGCGTTTCTTGCGGGACTGCGGGCAAAGAAGGACCGGACACCGCAGGAGGAAGTCATGGCTGCCATGCTCGGGTCTTCCTATGACATCTCCGACCGGCGATACATTGAGCCGGTCCTGGCGTTTCTGTCAGAGACGCAAAAAGACCAGGAGGAAGACTGCTGACAGGCCCGCACCTGTATCATCGGCATCAGCCGGATGGACAGGTTTGCGGGGCATGGGGAGAACCTGCTTCTTTTCGGTATAATGACCCTGGATGGCTGCAGAGATTCCTGCCTGCAGCAGCGGACTCCATATTGACGGAGCGGGAGGACACAGAGACATGACAGAAAGCATCCAGGTGCTCATTGCACAGAATCTCGGTGTGGATGAATCACGGGTCACGGAAGGCGCCAGACTCCGGGAGGATCTCGGGATGGATGAGATCTCGTCCGTGGAACTGGCCATGGCGCTGGATGAGCTGACGGGCACAGAGACGACCGAAGAGGACATGAGCGAACTGATCACGGTTCAGGATATCATCCAGTACCTGCAGCGGGCGGGATGAATCCCCTGTCAGCCAGGGACCGAATGGCCCGAGGATTGCCCGGATATGAAAAAACAGGCACTTTGTTCAGGAGTGCCTGTTTTCTGCTGCACCCGGCATGCAGGAACCGGCTTGCCATGCGGGTGGCAGCCGGACACTGCCATTCCATGAGCCGGCGGGTCTGTCAGTGCCTGTTTCTTCGATGCACTCGACTCCGTGTCCGCGTATCCTCCCGGACAGACTGCATGCAGCGTGTATCCAGCATACCGCAGTCCCGGACGGATTCCAGGGACTCGCTCATGGCCTGGAAACTCACCTGCATCCCCTGGCTGTCTGCCAGGTACTCCACCGCATGGTCTTTGCGGATCCCCATGGTTTCGGCAGTGGCTTCTGCGTCGAAATTGGCCCCGAGAAACAGAAATTCCCAGCCATATGCAGTCTGCTCCCGTTCGATCATGGACCGGATCTGTGGCAGCGTATACCGTTTGCTGGCGTTTTCCAGGCCGTCGGTCATGATCGCGAACACGACATGATCTGCCCGGCCCTTCGGAGCTGTCTGTTTCTGGATCTCCGCGATCCTGCGGATTGTTCTCCCCACGGCATCGTACAGTGCCGTGCAGCCGCCCGCTTCAAAGTCCCGGTCTGTCATAGGTCTCATATCCTGGATGTCGATGCTCTCATGCAGCGGTCTGCATCCGGTATCAAACAGCATGGTGGTGACCCGGCAGCGTCCGGGCTTTTTTTGCTGCTTTTCGAGCATGGCATTGAAGCCGCCAATGACATCGGATTCCATCCCTGCCATAGACCCGCTGCAATCCAGGATGAACACGAGTTCTGTCGCTCCCGGTTTCTGCTTCTGACGCCGGTGTGTCTCTTCTATGTGTCTGACTGTCATCTCTGTGACCTCCTCTGTGCCTTTGAGGATACAGGAAGACGGAAAGCCGATGGTCGCCTGTCAGACGACATCGTACAGAAGAGCAAACATCCCGTGATACAGGGAGAAACCCGGATGCCTGTTCTTCCTTGAGACAGAAAATAGCAGACTGCCTGAATCGTCAGCTTCCGCCCAGGAGCGGGAGGTCGTAGTGGAAGAGCACTTCGTTGATTTCATCGATGTCCCGCGGACCGTGTTCCAGAAAGTATTCCATCACCACATCGAATTTGTCCGCCGGCGACAGGGCATAGCCTGCCCGTTCCAGCAGTGCTTCAGTTTCCTTCAGCGTCAGCTCCAGTGCCACGGCCAGCGCCAGAATGGTTCGTTTCCCGGGATGGTAGCCTTTGCCGCTGCGGATCTTCGAGAACAGCCGCCTGTCCAGATTGGCTTTCCGGTAGACCTGCACATCGCTCATGCCCCTGCGGTCGATGAGCTTCAGCAGATATACGTCAAAGGGTTCGTCGAGTTTCCCGAACATCGTGGAGAAGTCGGGATGGAACGGGGAGGCGGGGGCTGCAGATGGCTGGAGCCGGACACTGTCCTGTAGCGGCTCCATGGCAATTGTGTCTGACAGACGGCGGATTGTCTGACTCTCGGGCAGATGTTCCTGCAGCCAGTCGTCCACGGCGGACAGGGTCCCTGGTGGAATCTGCACATCGCTGCGGTTGAAGATCACCAGCTTCACATCCATGTCATGGATTTCCAGAAAGCCCCGGATGGCGCACGTGGCGACTTCCAGGGCGTCCCGCCTGGGATAGCCGTAAATGCCACTGGAAATCAGGGGAAAGGCAATGGAATGGCACCCATGTTCAAAAGCCAGCTTGAGGGAGGACCGGTAGGCCGATGCGAGCAGCCGTTCGCTTTCATCCGGAGACTGCCGGCTGTAGACCGGTCCGGCGGTGTGGATGACAAATCGCGCGGGAAGCGCGAATCCCGGGGTGATGACGGCTTCCCCGGTGTGAATGGGGGCCAGTTTGTCGCAGGCAGCCTGGAGTTTGCGGGAACCGGCGGCCATGAAGATGGCCCCGCAGACACCCCCGCCCATCTGCAGCTGGGGATTCGCGGCATTGACGATGGCATCGGTCTGGATGCGGGTGATGTCGCCCTGAATGATTTCAAATGGCATAAGGAGGCTCCTTTCTGTGGGGTGGGGGAAGGAAAAACAGGAGCATACAGAAAAGGCTGTGGTTTGTATCTATTTTAGAGCGGATGACAGAATAGGGGAAAACAAAAGGCAAACCATGAAACATGATTTGCCAGTTTGGGAACCTGGTCCCCCCCTTCGTTGACAGAGCTATATCATGAGTTAAGGAAGGATGCAAGGGAGACGTAATTCCTGTGAATTGTGGAGTCTTTGCCTGTGACCATTAAATACGCTGGAGTACAGCAGTGATACTCATGACAGTCTGTTGATTCTGTCGTGAATCAAGTGCTTGAACTTTTGCTGCCATGTCTCAGGCAGCTCAGACTGATCGATCAGAGAAAAAAACCGATGTTCCTGCCGACACAGATTCTGAATGATTCTCAAAGCAGTGGGACGGGGTAATCCCATGTTGTCTGCCAAATAGAGAAAATCGTTTTTTCTTTGATTCTTTTTCTTTCCATGCAGTGTCAGGGCCGTCATTTCGGTATCTTCTGGCAAAACCAGATTTACTGGAAGAAGATCGTACGCGGGGGCCAGGGAATAGAGGCGGCTTCCGGGCCGATTCTCTATCAGAGAAAAATTCTTCAGGTGCATATCTGAATTTCCGGTTATGAAGCAGAAAACGAGGAGCTGGAAGAACCTGCTCTTATCCAGTACAGGGAAATGTGAGAATTTCTCAATAACTTTGGCAGCCTGCTCATACGATCCTTTGTATTTATCTGCCGAGATTCTGTTTGATAATTGTGCAAAGTCTTCCATAGCCCGGAGCCGGAAAGAATCCTTCTCATCCAATTCACGATCCTCACGGCGTGTAATGCAGGCAAGGCCGTTGTTCAACGGAATCAACCCATGCTTTACTGTCTGGATGCCGACAGCCTGGGCCATGGACATTGTCAGGTGTTCCAGCTCTGTTATGTACGGATACCTGGATTCGGATGGTTTCAGAATGTAGTCATTGGGATGATTTACAATAGTCAGCTTCGGAACAGACTCTTTGCTCAGATGCAGAGAGAGCTTTTTCTGCACACCTGGGACAGCTGCTCCACCATTGACTGCGTGCATTGCCAGATCCTCCAGAGTCCTGTTGCTGATGTCCAGTACAGGTAATGTATCTGTTCCAAAGAACGACCGAATACATTTTGTATGCCATCGCTGCTGAAACTCTTCCGGAATCTCATGATTCAGAGGCTTTCCGCAGTACAGGCAGTTCATACAGAGCTTCTTTCTATCCTTACATCACCAATGCTGTCTTTGCAGACAGTCAGCAGAAGCCCGAATCTGTCTTCATGGTTGAGTTTCCGGTTTTTCATTGCGATATCCAGCAGCCAGCCTTCGGGAATGAGTCCATCGAAAAAGGGAAGAGTGTCTGTGACTGGTAAGGTCCGGACTGCAAAGGAAGAGTCAAACTGGCGGGAACCGGGTGATTGTTCAGATATTCAGGGAGGTACTGAAACTGGTACCCTTCATCCGTTTCCAGAATTTTTCCGCCTTTCCTGTTTTGGATCTATACATCACCACTCCTGAGTATGGTTGCCATGTCGTTCCTCCTGCAGATCACCCACAACGGCCTGTTTGTTGAACATGGCCAGAGCCTGGTTCACTTTATCCAGTCGCACTGTCGGTTTGCCTTGTTCAAGATCACGGACAAACCGCAGTCCCAGACCTGAGTACAGCGCAAACTGCTCCTGTGTGAGACCCGCAGCGCGTCTTTCCTTTTTCAGCCACTGTCCGATAGGGTTATCGTAATTCATATTCTGATTATAACATATCGGGTATAAATAGAGTTTTGACTCATTGATTTGCTCGGTTTTATATCACTCCGGGTATATTTCCTGTCCTGTTCACTATTCGCCTTTTCGACGGCTGCCAGAATCAAAAAGCACCGGTCTGCCTGCATCCGGTGCTTTTCCATATATCTGTATCTGTTCTCCGGCCTACAGGTGCAGGACGCGGTCCTTGATCTCCTGGGTGCGCCCCTGATTCCAGAACTGCGTGCCTATGTAGCCACAGGTGCGCCGGGCCACATTCATGGTCTCCTGGTTGTGGTTGTGGCAGTTCGGACATTCCCAGATCAGCTTGTGGTTTTCATCCTCCACGATCTGGATTTCGCCGGTATAGCCGCACTCCTGACAATAGTCGCTCTTGGTGTTCAGCTCCGCATACATGATGGAGTCATAAATGTGAGTGAGCAGGGCCATGACAGCAGGAATGTTGTTCTCCATGTTGGGCACTTCCACATAGGAAATCGCACCACCCGGAGACAGCCGCTGGAACTGCGATTCGAAGGTCAGCTTGTCGAAGGCGTTGATTTCTTCCTTCACATTCACGTGATAGCTGTTTGTGATGTAGCTGGCATCCGTGACGCCCGGGATGATGCCGAAGCGTTCCTGCAGCTTTTTGGCAAACTTGTACGTCGTGGACTCCATGGGCGTGCCGTACAGGGAGAAGTCGATGTTGGTTTCAGCGCGCCACTTTGCACAGGCATCGTTGAGGTGCTGCATGACCTCCAGGCCGAACTTCGTGCCTTCAGGCTTTGTGTGATCCACACCGGTCATCCGGCGCACACATTCGCACAGACCGGCGTAGCCCAGGGAAATGGTGGAATACCCGCCATACAGCAGCTTGTCGATGGTCTCCCCCTTCTTCAGCCGCGCCAGCGCGCCGTCCTGCCACAGAATGGGAGCCACGTCGCTCGGGGTCCCCTTCAGCCGGTTGTGCCGGATCATCAGTGCCTTGTAGCACAGCTCCAGCCGTTCGTCGAGGATGTTCCAGAATGCCTCCATGTCGCCATTGGAGGAGCAGGCAGCATCCACCAGGTTGATGGTCACCACACCCTGGTTGAACCGGCCGTAGTACTTCGGTTTGCCGGAGGGTGTGACATAGGGAGTCAGGAAGGAACGGCAGCCCATGCAGGGATAGCAGTGGCCGTCACCGTTTTTGTCGATCTTCAGGTTCAGCATGCTCTTTTCCGAGATGTAGTCCGGCACCATGCGGTGGGCTGTGCAGCGGGCTGCCAGCTCCGTCAGGTAGTAGTATTCGGATCCCGGGGTGATGTTGTCGGGCTGCAGCACATAGATCAGCTTGGGGAATGCCGGCGTAATGTATACGCCCTTTTCGTTTTTCACGCCCTGGATGCGCTGCTTCAGCATTTCTTCGATGATCATCGCCAGGTCTTTGCGGGTCCGGGGGTCCTCGACTTCATTCAGGTACATGAACACCGTGACAAAGGGAGCCTGGCCGTTGGTGGTCATGAGCGTGATGACCTGATACTGAATGGTCTGCACGCCCTTTTCGATTTCGCGGCGCACCCGCATTTCGGCCATGTCATTGACCTGTTCTTCGGTGAAGGACATGCCGGAGTTTTCCAGTTCCTCGCGGACTTCCCGGCGGGCCTTGTCCCGGCTCACCTGCACGAAGGGTGCCAGGTGGGACAGGGTGATGGACTGGCCGCCGTACTGGGAGCTGGCCACCTGGGCAATGATCTGCGTGGCCACGTTGCAGGCAGTGGAGAAGCTGTGGGGTTTCTCAATCATGGTCTCGGAAATGACAGTGCCGTTCTGCAGCATGTCTTCCAGATCCACCAGGCAGCAGTTGTGCATGTGCTGGGCAAAATAGTCGGAATCGTGAAAGTGGATGATGCCCTGTTCGTGGGCTTCCATGACATCCTGGGGAAGCAGGAAGCGGCGGGTGATGTCCTTGGACACCTCGCCGGCCATATAGTCACGCTGCACGCTGTTGACCAGGGGATTCTTGTTGGAGTTTTCCTGCTTCACTTCCTCGTTGTTGCGCTCCAGCAGGCTCATGATCTGCTGGTCCGTGGAGTTGGCCTTGCGCACCAGCGCCCGCTCATACCGGTAGGTGATGTAGTTTTTCGCAACAGAAAAATACCCGTGGGACATGATTTCCCTTTCCACCAGGTCCTGGATTTCCTCCACGCTGCTGGCCCGTTTCAGCGAAACACAGGTTTCTTCGACTGCCCGGGAAATGGCAAGGATCTCCTGGTCGCTCATCTGTTCCTGAGGCGTGGCTGCGTTGGCCTTGCGGATAGCGTTTACAATTTTGTCTATATCGAACTGGACTTCTTCGCCGCTGCGTTTGATGACGTTCATGGTCTGAAATTCCTCCTGCTTTCGTATGTATGGAGGAGAAATGGTTGAAGGTTCAACCATTTCTCCTCCGGCCACGTCATTATCGCGTAAAACAAATCCGTATTCAATCTTGAAATCCTGACAAAAACCCGAATTCCCCTGCAGGCCCTTTAGGTAAGGGACCCGGGTGGAAAACCTGTTCTGCGGATGTGCCGGAGGTTACAGATCGGTGCGGGCGTACAGGGCCCGGCCGATGATCTGGACCGGCAGCTCCCCGATTTCCTTTTCCGTGAAGACCATGGGCTCCACATCGGGATTAGCCGCCTGCAGGATCCAGTAGCCCTTTTTCTTGATCAGTTTTTTCACCGTGGCTTCCTCGCCGCCGATCAGGATGATGGCAATGGCACCGGAGGGCACGTCATTGCAGGATTTCACATACAGAAGGTCGCCGTCCAGGATATGGGCCCCGTTCATGGAGTCTCCGGTCACCCGCAGGAAGTAGTCGCCCCGGTCGAAGTCTTCCTGGGACACCGACATGTAGCCGTCCAGGTTTTCCTCTGCCAGAAGGCCGTACCCGGCCTTCACGGTGCCCAGGACAGGTTTTTCCAGCTGGAAGTCAATGGCCTGTGTCAGGGCGCGCACATCCGTGCCCAGCAGGTCGGAGAGCCGCTCCATGGTGGCCGGTGCAATGTGCTTGATCTGCCCCCGGCACCAGCGGGAAACGGTGGAAGGCGTCACGCCGATCTTCTCGGCAATGTACAGATTCGTTGCATTGTTCTGCCGCTTGAACTCGGACAGTATCTCTTGTATCTTCATACGAAAAGTATACCACAGAACGGGCGGACAAAAACTTGTTGCGCTATTATTGCGCATGGTCAACGAATGGTTTATGATGGGGCCATGAATCGCGTTATTGTTCACAGTGACATCAACCACTGCTATGCACAGCTGGAAGAAATGCGGAATCCTGCCCTGCGCCATGTCCCCATGGCCGTGGGCGGCAGTGCCGAAAAGCGGCATGGGATCATCCTGGCCAAGAACGACCTGGCCAAAGCCGCGGGTGTCTTGACGGCTGAATCCCTCCATGAAGCCAGGCGCAAGTGCCCCGATCTTGTGATCCTGCACCCGGACTACGAGGCCTACATGTACTGCACGGAACAGATCAAGGACATTTACCGGCAGTACACGGACCGGGTGGAGTCCTTCGGGCTGGATGAAGCCTGGTTCGATCTCACCGGGACAAAACGGCTGTACGGCGATCCCCTGGAACTGGCCAGGCGCATCCAGCAGGAAGTCTATCAGTGTTTCGGCATCCGGGTTTCCATGGGGGTGTCCTGGAACCGGGTGTTTGCCAAGCTCGGCTCGGACCTGGACAAGCAAATGGGGTTTACGGTGATCACCCCGGAAAACTATCGGGAGCTGGTATGGCCGTTGCCGGTGGAGGAGCTGATCATGATCGGCCGCCGCACCCAGCTCAAGCTCAATGCCATGGGACTGTTCACCATTGGCGATCTGGCGCAGACCGACGGCATGGCCGTCACCAGGCGCCTGGGAAAAATCGGCGGCCTGCTCTGGCGCTGTGCCCGGGGATTCGACATGTCCCCCGTGCTTTGCAGCGGTCATCAGGAACAGGCGAAATCCGTGGGAAGCTCCAAGACCCTGGTCCATGACGTGACCACGCTCCGGCAGCTGCGGCAGGTGTGCCGCGTGCTGTGCGAATCGGCCGCCGCCCGGCTGCGGGCCGCAGGCCTGCGGGGGTGGGTCGTCTCCCTGGCCCTGCGGGGCACGGACCTGCGCTGGAAAGGGTCGCATCAGGTCCGGCTGCTGCAGCCCACGGATCTGGCCAGTGACCTGACAGCCGCGGTGTACGGCCTGATCGACCGGCAGCATCTTTCGTCTCTTTCCCTGCGGAGTGTGGGGATCCAGGTCTCGGACCTGGTCTGCGGACCGGGGTTTGACCAGCCGGATCTGTTTTCCCGCCCCGACAGCCGCAGCCGGCAGCGAAGCCTGGAGGATGCCGTCAACGAGATCCGGGTCCGCTACGGCTATGACAAGTGCCGCATGGCCTCCATGCGGGTGGATGTGGACCTCACGGACTTCGATCCCCTGGGGCACCTGCACCAGGTGCATCCGGTGGGGTTTCTTCGCGGTCCTGTGAACTGAGAGCCGGATGGGAGAAAAGGGTGAGGAAATGTGAAGACCTATGTGGACGTGGTGACCTACATCAGCGCGGATGGCCGGCTCCGTCCCCTGGAAATCTGCCTGGAGCAGGGAAAGTACCCGATCGAACAGGTGCTGTCCGTCCATCGGCGGTTCAGCCCCGATGGCGGGTGCGGGATCTGCTACACCTGCCGGATCCGGGGACAGCTGCGTCTTTTGTACTGGGAAAGGGACCGGTGGTTTGTCGAGAGTCAGCGGCCTGTTTGCGGCTGAGAGACACTTCCTTTATAATCTGTGGGATGAAAGAAAGGAGGAACGGAAATGCTGGTAATCAGAAAACCGAGGGACTCGGAAGTCAAGACCCTGGCGGCTCTGGAACATGTATGCTTTCCGAAAGCGGAAGCCGCTCCTTCAGATGTGATGCGGGCACGGTATGAAACATTCCCGGATAATTTCCTGGTGGCGGAAAGCGACGGCGTCATCCGCGGCTATATCAACGGATGCAGCGCGGCCACGCCGAAGATCGAAGACCGGATGTATCACGATGCCTCCCTGCATGATTCGGCAGGAGACTATCTGCTGGTGTTCGGTCTGGGGGTGCACCCGAATGCAAGGGAGCACGGACTTGCAGGCACGCTGCTGCGCAGCTACATTTCCCTGGCGCGGAAGCGTGGACAGAAGGGGGTGGGCCTCACGTGCAAGGATCACCTGGTTCATTATTATTCCCGGTTCGGGTTCCAGGACATGGGACAGTCAGACTCGCAGCATGGAGGCACGACCTGGCATGACATGCAGCTGATCTTTGACCGGGACGGCCAGCCGGCAGGTCTGGTGCAGGCAGCGGGAGCGGGGCAAACCGAAGGTTCCGATGCCTGAAGGATGCTATTCTCCTTGTAGGAGGTGCATCCGTCATGAAAACAGAAGAACAGTTTCACATTGAGTTCCTGCAGCAGAAGGCGCAGAGTCTGGGCCTTTCCTTTGCGGACTATATGCTTTTCCTGATTTTTGAAAACCTTGAGCATGCACAGGTCCTGAATCCGGAAACCACGACAGCCGGTTTTGAGCCGGAATGGGCACAGGCCTTCCGGGAACAGAACCAGTCCGGTCAGGGAATGTAAGAGGTCGCAGGGCCTTTTTCTGTATGTTCAGAATCAGCGAGGAAGACCAGAAGCATATTGTGGATGTCTCCCGTCACCTGTGCCGGACCGGAGAGCTGGCCCGGACCCGGGACTTCATCCAGCATGGTCACACCACGGTGTACACCCATGTCCATCACGTCGCCCGGATCGCCCTGTGGCTCAACCGGAAGCTGAACCTGAAGGCCGACCGGGACCGGGTGATCCGCAGCGCCCTGCTGCATGATTACTTTCTGTATGACTGGCATGACAAGAGCCATGACCATCCACGCCCGCATGGATTCCACCATCCGAAAGTGGCCATGGAGGCGGCGCACCGTCACTATGAACTCCATCCGCGGGAACAGGATGCGATTGTCAGCCACATGTTTCCCCTGACAAAACCGCCGCGGCACCGCGAGGGATGGCTGGTCACCGCCGCCGACAAACTGAGCACCTTCCAGGAACTCAGTGCCTGGTGGAGACGGAAGCTGCGGCCGGGAAAACTCGGGCAGCTGGACAGTCGGGTCAGGAAAAAAGGGAACAGCCGATAACACCGGCCGGTATCCGGATTCTGCCAGGCGGAAGGGATGACCGGCCGGTTCTTTTCTGTTTCGGCTTGGCAGGCGGCCGCAAAATGCTACACTGAACCATACAGACGCCGCCTGGCGGCCCTGGAAGGAAAGGAAGGATCTTCCATGTACAAAATCACCAACTTCACGACCAACGACGACATCCGCACCCTGAGTGCCATCGGCCCCTTCACCATTGTCCAGTATGAGCGGGAATTCTCCGTTGCGCCGCAGCAGGCACAGTTTGCCTGGTACTGCAATGCCATGAACATCCGCCGGCGGCAGGTGGTCTGCGATCTCTCCAAAGGAGCGGTCGTGGTGCAGCCAGGTGCCATGCAGTGGATGGCAGGGGATGTGCACGGCACGTCGGGCCTCAAAGGCGTCGGGGATTTCATCGGCAAGACGATCCGGTCGAAAATGACCGGGGACCCGGCGGTGAAACCCGAATACCAGGGAACCGGGACGCTGGTGCTGGAACCCACCTATTCCTATCTGGCAGCCATCGATGTATCCCAATGGGGAGCCGGGATCGTGCTGGATGACGGCATGTTTGTGGCGGCCGAAGCCAGCCTCCGGCAGGAAGTGAGCATGCGGCGTTCTCTGTCTGCCGCCACTCTGGGCAACGAGGGGCTCTTCAGCCTGTGCCTGCGGGGAAACGGCGCGGCGGTCGTCAAGGTTCCCTGTCCCCAGGAGGAGCTGGTGGAAGTGGAGCTGGACAACGATGTCCTGCGCATTGACGGGAACATGGCCGTGGCATGGAGTGCCGGGCTGCAGTTCACAGTGGAAAAAGCCACGAGTTCACTGATGGGATCGGCCCTCTCGGGAGAAGGACTGGTCAATGTTTACCGTGGCACAGGCAAAGTGCTGCTGTGTCCCTTCCAGCAGGAAGCCGGGGCCATGCCTGTACAGCCGGCTGCCGGACAGTGAGAGCTGTTGACAGGGCAGGGAACAGCCAAAGCTATGCAGCGGGACTGAGACTGGGGATTCCGATTGCCCTGGGCTACTTTTCCGTGTCCATGGCCTATGGTCTCTCTGCCGTGGTGCTGGGATTCCGCCCGCTGCAGGCAGCGCTGATTTCCATCAGCAATCTCACCAGTGCCGGTCAGTTTGCCGGAACGCAGATCATTGCGCAGCATGGCCAGCTGGCGGAACTGGTGCTGACCACGCTGGTGATCAACGCGCGGTATTTTCTCATGGCACTGTCCCTGTCCCAGAAACTGGAAAAGACCAGTCTGCTGCAGAGACTGGTCATGGCCTACGGCATCACCGACGAGATTTTCGCGGCAGCCATTGGCGAATCGGGAAAGCTCTCCTTTTCCTTTATGATGGGTCTCATTACACTGCCGGTCATCGGATGGACAGCCGGAACCTGGACAGGGGCTGCTGCCAGCAGCCTGCTGTCTCCGGATGTGGCCGGAGCCTGCGGCGTGGCCATGTACGGGATGTTCATTGCGATCCTCATCCCCAAAGCCCGGCAGGACCACTCAGTGGCTGTCTGCGTTGCCCTGGCTGCCACCCTCAGCCTGGCCTGCAGCCTGCTGCAGCTGTCCTCGGGATGGGCGGTGATTCTCGTCACGGTGATCACCGCCGGGATCATGGCGTGGCTGCACCCGGGGGCCGGGATGGAGGCGGAAGACGCTGCATCCCGGACCACAGGACAGGAGGAAAACGCATGACCTGGACAGAGGTGCTGCCCGGGATCCTGACCATGGCACTGGTCACGTACCTGATCCGGGCCCTGCCGCTGGCACTCTTTACCCGCACCATCACCAGTCCCAGGATCCGCTCGTTTCTGTATTATGTACCCTATGCCGTCCTGGCTGCGATGACGGTTCCCGGGGTGTTCACAGCCACTCCGCATCTGGCCAGCGCCATTACCGGGTGCGCTGCCGCTGTTCTTTTGGCCTGGCATGGAAAGGGACTGCTGGCCGTTTCTCTGGCGGCTGCCGCTGCCGGCCTGCTCGCCCTGCTCATTCCCTGAACCGGGACATGCCGGAAAGCGGTCTGGAAGTGAACAAACTTCTCGTTCCTGTCACCATGCGTTAAAGATAAATTGCCCCATATTTGACATAACGTTATACTGTCAATGTTGCCGGTCGACACGGGAATTTCCCTGAGAACGGCACGCCAGGAATGAACATCGTTCATAATATACATAAGGAGACAGTCAAGTCCGTACGGGTTACCTGCCATTGCCAGCAAGCGCTGTTCTCCGGCTGCTTCATCCTGGAAAATGTCTGAAGGGAATTGATCAGTGAGCTTATCCTGATTTACAGACAAGGCAAGACAGGCAGGTCGTACACACCAGATGGTTTGGGGAAGCCATCTGGTTTTTTTAGAATATCCAAAGATTTGTGAGGTCGAATCAAGCCTCCAAATTTAATCAGTAAAACTGAAAAGGAGTTGTTCCTGTCCTATCTAGCCTGTGAGGTGGAAGGTCAGAACAACTCCTTTTATCTTGAGGTCTTTTCGGTCACAATACACTGTATAGAAAGAAAAAGAGACAGTGCAATCTAGTTTCGACCCTACTTTGCTCTGTCCCACCGTTAGGCAACCTTTACGTTACAGATAATCACATGGGTTTTCAAGAAGTTTGTGTCCCCGAAAGACAAACGCCTGAATCACATACGATCACTTTCCGATATCTCAAGTCAGGAGATGCTGCAGAGGATCTATGACCTGCTTTTCCAGGCCTTCTGCTCCAGTGAAAAGCTCTTCGTCTGCCCTTTTTGCGGTCATGATCTTCACTGTCACGGTAGTGTCCCCCGCACCATTAAGCTGCCTTGTGGTACTTTCACCATCTCAATAAGACGCGTCCGTTGCCCACACTGCCGCCACGTCCACCGGGTCCTTCCCGACATTTTCATACCCTATTATCTGTTTTCCAGCGAAGATGCCTCCATGGCCCTGAAAAAGTCTGCTGCAGGGGAGCCGCTGCGCCTGGCGGATTTCTCTCCAGATACTGAATCCTCATCCCTGTACCGATTCGTACAGGATTTTCGTCGTCGGTTCCCGGAATTCCCATCGTCCGGTTTCAGGAGCTTCTTTTCTCTTGTTCCAAAGTTCATTCAGCGATTGCAGTACGAAACCAATGGTAGTTCTGATACATCTGTATCCAATGGGGTCCAGTGGGGAAAGACCATGGTCTTTCCAACCTTCCTCTCATCGGAACCTGTTCCGCCTTCCGCCATACTGTCATCGAGGTGATGAATGATGGCTGTAAAAGTCAAAAATTCCCTGGAAAATACAGCTCTTGAACTGTTCGGTCTTGATGCTTCCAGGGTCCAGAACATATCGACCTCCCCTGGCATCGATCAGATGCTTGTGGAGGTCACTTTGGTTCCTGCGTTTCCTGAATGCCCCCGATGCGGTGGTCATAACATCGTCGTTTTCAACTACACTCCCCGTGTGATAAACCATGATGTCCTTACAGACCGCAAATGCACTCTCATCTACAACGCCAGGCGTTACAAATGCAAAGACTGCCACCGCACCTATGGAGAAGACAATCCCTTCGCCATGAAAAGACAGCGGATCTCCATATTGACAGGAAAAGCGATCATCGAAGATCTCAGGTCTCCAAATGAAACTTTTGCTTCTGTAGGAGAGCGTCATCACGTTTCAGCTACGACAGTGATGAAGATATTCGACATGTGTGTAAGTTACCCTGTGCCGGTGAAACTATGCAGGGTGATGCAGATCGACGAAACATATTCCTTCAAATCTGATGATTCAAAATATGTATGCATGCTCCTGGACTACGATGCCCAGTCCCCGGTGGATGTGCTCCCTTCCAGGAAAAAGGAGTATCTGGCAGCTTATTTCCGAAAGTTTCCCAGAAGCGAGAGAGACAGAGTGGAGTACATCTCGTCCGATATGTACAGGCCCTACAGGGAGATAGCTGCGACTTTCTTTCCCAAAGCGATATTCGCCGTGGACAGGTTCCATGTGGTCCAGGAATATACGAAGAGCCTGAACAGAGTGAGGATCCGTGTGATGAAAGGAACTCGAAAAGGGTCTCCGGAATACTATCTGCTCAAGCATCAGAGTGAACTTCTGGGGATCAGGCCTGATGCCTGGTACAGGGACAGGACAGGAAAGAAGATGATGATATTTGATCCGGCAGCACCCAGATCTTATGTCAGCGGACTGAAGAGGCAGATGAACAGATATGAACTGCGTGAGGCACTGCTGGATACGAGCCCGGACCTGAGGAAGGCGTATCACTTCCGGAACCGGCTGTCGGAGTATTACAGAAAAGAAAACCTGAGTACTGCAGAGGAGGAGCTCAGATCTCTGATTAGAGATCTAGACAGTACAGGTGTGGAGGAACTGCAGAGTTTCGCTGACACCCTGCGCAACTGGTTCAGGGAAATCATCAATTCGTTCCATATCGTCAAGCAGGAATATGTGGTCGATCCGAAGACCGGGAATGTAAGGCTGAAAGAACATCGCCTGACCAGCTCGATGATAGAGAACAGAAACAAGATCATCAAGATGATCAAACACAATGCGAATGGATATACGAACTGGGAACGGTTCAGGAACAGAGTCCTGTTTGTGCTTTCCAGGGGTCCTGAAGATGGGCATCCAGACAGACAGGATAAAGCTGTCAACAGTAGAGAGAACAGCAGCAAATAGGCTGTAAATGAAAATGAGGTCCGGACCCCTCATCCAACTGTATTGGATGTGAGAGTCCAAACCTCACAAAACTTTAGAGCGTCTTTTTTTTATACTCGGATGGTTCGGCAACGGCCGATATCCTTCCCTGTGGGTTCCATGCCCCTGCCTCCCGTTTCCTGCATGGCCGCTTTGGCTGTCTGTCATCCCCCCCGCCCGGACTGTCCCGGTTTCCCGAAGACTGCAGGGCTCATCCGGACGGCGTACAATAGAAACAGACGACAAACATGACAGCGCCTGCACGGAGCAGGCAAAGCGGTGCGGAAAGGAGTGTCTTCATGCACAGAAATCCGAAATACATCCTGGCCATTGATCATGGTACCACATCCACCCGGGCGGTTCTCTTCGACCACGACC
This sequence comes from Faecalibaculum rodentium, assembly GCF_001564455.1. Taxonomy (GTDB): domain Bacteria; phylum Bacillota_I; class Bacilli_A; order Erysipelotrichales; family Erysipelotrichaceae; genus Faecalibaculum; species Faecalibaculum rodentium. The sequence goes on along the minus strand of NZ_CP011391.1, from coordinate 2,118,958 downwards.
GGCACATTGTATCCATTGCCCGGAAAGAGGGAAGCGTCTTTTATCCGGAACCCGGCTGGGTGGAACAGGATGCGGAATCCATCTGGCTGGATACCATTGCGGTGATGGCAGAAGTGCTCCACAAGGCACGCCTGCAGCCGGACCAGGTGGCCGCCATCGGCATTTCCAACCAGCGGGAGACCACGGTGCTCTGGGACAGACGGACAGGACTGCCGGTGCACAATGCGATCGTATGGCAGTCCAGGCAGACCAGTGACATCTGCGACCGGTGGAAGGAACAGGGGTATGAGGATGAAGTGCGTGAAAAAACCGGTCTGCGGATCGACCCCTATTTCTCGGCGTCCAAAATCGCCTGGCTTCTGGAAAACGTGCCGGGGGTCCGGGAGCAGGCGGAAAACGGCGACCTGCTGTTCGGGACCATGGACACGTGGCTGGTGTGGAAGCTCACGGGAGGAGACCGCCACATCACGGATGTCTCCAATGCCAGCCGGACGCTTCTTTGCGACATTGGCAAACTGGCATGGGATGAGGACCTGCTGAAGAAATTTGACATTCCCCGCCAGATCCTGCCGGAGATCGTGCCCACGTCCCAGGTCTATGGCAGCACAGCTCCCTATATGTTCTTCGGGTCCCAGGTCCCCATCTGTTCCATGGTGGGGGACCAGCAGGCGGCGCTGTTCGGGCAGCTGTGTCTGGAGAAGGGCATGGCAAAAAACACCTACGGCACGGGCGGGTTCCTGCTGATGAACACAGGGAACGAAATCGTGCGGTCAAAAAACGGCCTGCTGTCCACCGTGGCCTGGAAGATCGGGGATGAGGTCACCTATGCCCTGGAGGGCTCGGTGTTTGTCTCGGGATCCATCATGAAATGGATGCGGGATGAGCTCCAGCTGTTTGAAGACGTGAAGGAAACCGCACAGATGGCCGAGCGGGCAGCAACAACGGCCGGGGTCTATATCCTGCCGGCGTTTGTGGGGCTCGGGGCTCCGTACTGGGATGACAAGGCCAAGGCCGCCATTGTGGGGCTGACCCTGGGCACCGGGCGTGACCAGCTGGTGCGTGCGGCGCTGGAAAGCATGGCGTATCAGGTGCGGGACGTGCTGAATGCCATGGAAGCGGATGCCGGGATCCCGATCCAGGTCCTGAAAGTGGACGGTGGTGCGGCGGCCAATGACTTCCTGCTGCAGTTTCAGTCCGATCTCTGCCAGCTGGAGGTGGACCGGTTCAAGGTCAATGAGCTCACGGCGCTGGGTGCTGCCTTCCTGGCGGGTCTGGCAATCGGGTTCTGGAAGCGGGAGGACCTGGACATCGAAGTCCGGCGGCGGTTCATACCCGGACGGTCGAAGGAGGAAATGGACAGCCGCTATCAGGACTGGCAGCAGGCGGTCAACGCCTGTCAGGCCTTCAAGCCGGCCATGGTCCGGTAAAAGCGGCGGATGCCGGCAGCTTCCGGGATCATCCGGGATGGTCTGCCCGGATCTGTGATATCCCGTCGTGCAACGGAATGCCACTGCTTGTGAGGGCAAGACACATTCAGAAAATCTGTCACTGAATCCGGCGGCAGGGCTTGCCTGTGTCCGGATGAGGCCGGACGATAGAAAAGAAAAAGAACTGATCTGCTTCTGCCGGATGGGGGCCGCGCCCTGCGGTCAGTCCGGATGCAGGCGCCGGTGCAGATCGGAGATGTGGTCCTGGCGGATGCGGCAGAAACCGGGGTGAATGTGATTGCAACCCGCATGGTGGAGACTGTCTGACGGGCAGTCTTCGGACATGACATGTCACATGCCAAATATTCCATCAACCTGGACAAAAAAGGCTGGAAGCGGTGATTTCCAGCCTTTTTTATCCAGTTCAAAGAGAAGTTTTCTCAAAAACGGCCGCATCCGGCGAAGATACAAAGTGGAGGATACAACGCATGAAAGACACAATGAATCCAGCTTTACCCATGGCTGGTGTCAATCGCTTTTGCTTTTATGAAATCAGTCAAGGGACTATAATCTAACAAAGGTGATTGAGATGCTGGTAGATAAACAAATCAAACAACGGGCCCCCGAAATCTTTCCGTCCGGATATGAAGAGGAGAATATTGGGTGTATTTCCTATGATCTGACGATAGGGAAGATTCTGGCGAAACATCATGAAGACAGGCTGGAACTGCAGCCTGGAGATTTTGTCATGATCGAATCCAGAGAAGAATTTACCGTTCCCCGTGATCTGGCGCTCACTGTCGGCGAAAAAAACTCGCTGATGCGCACTGGACTGATTGTGGATGGTCCTGTCTATTTCCCCGGCCATCACTCACGGGCCTATCTGAGGGTATTGAACGCCTCTGGGACCCCCATCGTCCTCGATACCGGAATGAAAATAGCGCAGCTGTTTTTCCATACACTGGATGAACTGCCGGAACAGGATTATCAGTCACGTCCTGTCAGCTCATTTGCGGATGAAACAGCGTATCGGGGGTATGGAAAATATGACAGCGTCTATACGGAAAAAATCGGGAAACTGGAAGAAGCCACAGAAGGACTGAGAAATCAGGAAGGAAAAATTTATGCCAATATTCTGACGCTGATGGGCATTTTCGTTTCGATATTTTCAATCCTGACCATAGATTTTACCGTCATCAGCCAGAACATCAGTATCCGGAACCTGGTCCTGGTCAACTGTAGCCTGGGACTGCTTCTTCTGCTGTTTATGGCCCTGGTCATGCTGGTTGTGGGAAGCGTCGGCAGCCGCAGAGAGCAGTCCAAAAAGTACTGGTGGATTTTTCTGGTGGCTGCAGCTCTTCTGGCTGGAATTCTTCTCATATTTCTCTTCAGATAGACTGCAAAACCGATGTTGTCAATGTGTGATACGAGGCAGTCTTCGGACATGACAAGTCACCTGCAAAGTATTCCATCAACAGTGTACAAAAAAGGCTGGAAGCGGTGATTTCCAGCCTTTTTTGTACAGTGCAGGAACGGATTTCCGCAAAAACAGGGGCATCTGGCGAATATACAAAGTGGAGGATACAAAGTATGAAACACAAAATGAACGATACAAAACCCACCCGCACACAGATCCTGACAACATTCCGGAAACTTCTGTTCTCCGATGACCCCATGGCATTCCGGTCCTTTTTCCAGGATCCGGCCCTCGACGATGCCGACCGGTTTGCCTGCGCGAGCTGGGTGGTGCAGGACCTTCTGCAGAAACCGGAGACAGTCCTGCATGTGTTCCCTGCCGAAGTCCCGGACCTCCGGGAAGAAACCAGGGAAGACATGGATCTTGTGATCCTGACAGACCGTCACAGTCTTTTCGGGATCCGGCTGGATCCGCCTATGCCGCCGGCCCTGGCTACGGTGATGTGCAGCCAGCAGATGCAGTTCAAGGCGAAGGTCCTGAAGGAAGAGGGATACCGGATCGACCGGCTCTATCCCGTCCAGCTGAAGGACCTGGCCACCATTTCGAAAGAAGAGCCGGATCAGCTGGAGCAGACTGCCGCCAGCCGCAGGACAAGAGAGATGCCGTCAGTCGAGCCGGCAGACCCCCAGGAAGCACAGACGGTTGTCCCCGGAGAAAACCGCACCCTGGACCAGGTCCTGGCCATGCTGCGTCAGGGCATCCGCGATCCGGAAACCATTGCGCAGGCCTCAGGCTGCAGCAGGGAACTGGTCGGGAACATCCTGCAGAAAATGGCTGCTGCCTGACACCCGGGACGATCCTATGCGCTCCGGCTTCTGCCTCAGTGCACCGGCATCGGTCTGCGTCTTCGGCAAGCTTCGGAAATCCGGTCCTTGACATTCTGCCCGATCCGCCTGGAATCCCGCACTTTCTGACCGAGGCGCTTTGCTGTTGCCCAGTCCAGCGTATCGATGACATCCAGAACCGCTTCCGGATCGTGGATGGCCAGCTCTGCCAGAAACCAGGCGGTCATCATCGCCAGCGTGTCATGGCTGCGCCTGACGGCCAGGATCTGCGGCAGGTGTGGATCGGTCTTCAGAAACCGCCGCATCAGGATCAGCATGCCCATCCGCACCGCATAGGGATTGTCATCCCTCAGCAGCTCACAGGCCAGGGACTCCGTATCCGGATCGCACCGGAACGCCCGGGGATTGAGGGCATCCGTCACAGCCCAGTTGTCCGCAAAGGGTGCAAATCTTCGCAGGGCATCTGCCGCTGCCCCAAACTCCCGTATCTCGTTGATCATGAGCACATGCGCCTGGTTCTCCTCCACATACCGATGGGGAAGGTGTGTCATAAAAGACTGCCTTTCCTCTTCGGACAGCCCCTTCGCCCAGGTCCGCAGCGCCGGCATCTTCACCCCCAGCACTTCGCCCTCCGGGACCAGACGGGCAAAAAACGCCTGATATACGGGATCCGCCAGATCCTGCAGCCCGGCTGCCACTGAACCCGGCTGTCCGCGACACAGGCTCTCTCTGATTTCTTTCCGTTTCATGGCCCCAGTATATCAGCTCCCTGGACCCCGCTTCTGCTTCCTGTTGCCCGTCGCGGCAGCTGCCGTGCTATCCTTGTAACGAGGTGATCGCATGCGAGTGATTTCAGGAACCGCAAGAGGCCGTGCCATCGAAGCACCCGCCGGGCTGGATACCCGCCCCGTGACGGACAAAATCCGGCAGTCTCTTTTCAATATCTGGCAGTTCGACATTCCGGGCTGCCGCTTTCTCGATCTCTTCTCCGGATCGGGATCCATGGGCATCGAAGCCCTCTCCCGCGGGGCAGAGCGCGCCGTCATGGTGGAAAAACGGAAAGATGCCGCCGATGTCATCCGCCGCAACCTGCAGAATCTGGGACTCATGAAACACGCCGTGGTGCTCCAGGAAGATGTGTTCGACGCCGTCAGCCGTCTCGACAAAAAAGGGGAGACCTTTGACATCATTTATCTCGATCCTCCCTACACCGTGGACGAGATCTTCGAACCTGTTATGCAGCGCATGGGCCAGACCCGTCTGCTGGAGGACGATGGCGTGCTCGTGATCCGCACCCGGAAGGAAAAGGACATGGCTTCGGAGTACGGGAACCTGGAAAAGTTCCGGGAGAAAGTCTATGGCATTTCCCGCGCCCATTTCTACCGCCTGAAGGACAGCGCTTCTGCAGACCCGGAGGCCGATGATGGAAAAACCGAAGGCGGACGGAGCAATCCGGCAGCCAGTCGGGCATCCGCAGCAGAACCGGCATCAGCCGTAACAGGACACCAGGAGGCATGAACATGGAAACCGTGGAAACCGAAAACACGACGGTGCAGTCAGACGCCGACCAGGTGGAGATCCTGGGGCTGGAGGAATTCCGCAAGAAAGAGCCGGGGATCTGCAGCATCAGGCACATTGACAAAGTCATCAGCAAGCCGGAATTCTGCAAGGCCTCGAACTTCCGGGGACTGGTGTACGGGACCTTTGTGATCCCGTCCAAGAAAAACCTCCAGATTTCGCACAACATCTTTGCCTTCTGCCTGACTCCCGACAAGCTGTATTTCATTGACGAAGGCTCCAAGGTGCGCAAGAAAGTCAGGGCCATGGAGGAAGAATACGACGATGAGATCCGGACACCGCTGGTGTTTCTTTTGGACTTCATGGAATACCTGATCCGGGAGGATCTCTACGTCCTGCAGGGATACGAAAAGACGCTCTCCCAGCTCGCCGAGCGCATGAATGCCGGCACAGTTGCGGACACCGGCAAGGATTTCATGTACATGCGCAGTCAGCTCAATGCCCTGTACACCTACTACGAGCAGCTCTCGAACATGGCCCAGACCATGGAACAGGTCGTGGTGCAGTCCGGGGATGAAACCGCCCAGACGCTGCTGTCCCTGTACATCCAGCGTGTGCAGCACCTCGCGCAGATGACACACACGCTGAAGGAATCCCTGACACAGGTGCTGGACATGAAGCAGGCAAAGCTCTCGGAGCGTCAGAATGACCTGGTGAATCTGTTGACGATCGTGACATCGATTTTTACCCCTCTGACGCTGATCACCGGCTGGTTCGGAATGAATTTCGTGAACATGCACCTGCTCAAGGAGCCCTGGGGCTATACGTCGGTGATCGTGTTCTGCGTGATCCTGACACTGGCGGAGATCCTGGTAATCCGCAACTGGAAGATTTTCCGGAAGCAGTAGTCAGCCTGTACGCAGGGACCGCCTGCCAATGCCGGCAGACAGGGACATCGGAAGATGGCTGCCCGGTCCAGAGGCTTGGGGGGATGCTGCCTGACAGCAGAAAACAGAGGATACAAGTAATAGAAAACAGAAGATACAAATAATAAGGTACAGAAGGAACAGAAGGAGACACCATGAAGCTTTCATTTATTGGATTCGGGAACATGGCAGGGGCCATGGCTCAGGGACTGATCGAATTTGACTGCCTGCCGGCGCAGAACATCTACGCCAGTGCAGCGCATTTCGACAAACTGGAGAAAAAAGCCGCCACGCTCGGCATTCATGCCTGTCAGACAAATCTGGAGGCTGCGGCAGCCGGAGATGTGGTGATCCTGGCTGTCAAACCCTATATGATGGAGACCGTGACACAGGAGATCCGCAGTGCACTGGTGAACAAAACCGTCGTCTGCATTGCGGCGGGATTTACCGACAGGAAACTCCGGCCGCTGCTGCCGGATGACTGCGAAAGCCTCTGTGTGATGCCCAATACACCCATCCGCGTGGGGCAGGGGATCCTGGTGTGGGAAACCGGGTCCACTCTCAGTGCAGATATGGAGGCAAAACTGGCGGAGCTGTTCGGGCCCATCGCGCTGATTGCACCGGTGGACAGCGAGCACATGGGCATCGCAGGGACCATAGCCGGATGCTCCCCGGCATTTGCGGCGATGTTCATCGAGGCTCTCTCGGATGCAGGCGTAAAATATGGCCTGCAGCGGGCGCAGGCACTGGAAATGGCGGCCCGGGTCCTGGAAGGCACCGGTGCGCTGTTCATGGCTGACCACAATCACCCCGGAGTGATGAAAGATTCTGTCTGCAGTCCCGGGGGCACCACGATCCGCGGGGTGTCGCAGCTGGAAAAAGACGGATTCCGGGGTGACATCATTGATGCGGTGGATGCGGTGATGAACCGGCAATGACGCAGAACGAACGCCACGAGCAGATCCTGCGGCGGCTGGCCATCACCCGGCAGGTGCTGGTGAAGGACCTGGCACGGGAATTCGAAGTGACAGAAGACTGCATCCGCAAGGACCTGACAGCGCTGGAGAAACAGGGACAGCTCAGGCGCATCCACGGCGGAGCTGTGAGCGTCCGCAGCAATTTCCACATCATGAAGGCCCGGGACCGGGTGATTGAGAACGTGGAGGAAAAAACTGCCATGGCCCGCAAAGCGCTGTCGCTCATGGAGCCGGGATCCCTGGTGTTTCTGGGGATATCGAGCACCACGCTGCAGCTGGCGCGGCTCATGATCCAGGAAAACATCGATGTCACGGTGGTCACGAATATGACACAGATCCTGGATCTTTTCGCCGCAGATGAAAACCGGCAGGTGCTGTTCATTGGCGGCCAGCTGAACAAAGGACGGGACGGATTTGTCGGGGGACTCGCCCAGCGCCAGATCCGGGAATTCAATTTTGCGGTCTCCTTCATGGGGGCCGTGGGGGTGAATCTCGACAAGGATGCGGTCATGACCTACAACGTCGAGGATGGACTCACGAAAAAAGCCGTCATGGAGTCCAGCCGCCGGACGGTGCTGTTTGCGGAAAGCAGCAAGTTCAACCAGGACGGTGCATTCATTTTCGCTCATGTCTCGGACTTCGATGTCCTGATCACCGGCGACAGTTCCACCCAGCGGCAGGCTGCAGCGGAGCTCACCGAGGTATTGTAAGAACCATGATAAAACTGCCGATGAAGGCTGTGGAATACACAGGGCTTCACCGGCAGTTTTTTGGATAGGAGGCTATGGAGAAATCCGGAAATCGTGTGAAATCCTGAGAGTTTCGTGAGATTTCTCACGATAATTCTCACGAAAACGGACATTTTTCTCATGAAAAGGAAAAAATCTCACGCAAATTCACTGCTGGATTACTCATTTTATATTATTCTCTGCTATATCAACTAATGATTACCTTCTGAGCAGAGAATCCTCCTCTTTTTCTTCCCAAAACAGCCGGTTTTCCTGTGAATCCTGAGATTTTCGTGAGATTTCTCACGATAAATCTCACGAAAACACGCAATTTTCTCACGAAAAGCCTGAACTCTCTCCATAACAGACCGTTTCTCACGCAAATCCAGATTATTGGCTGCCTTTTTATTTCAACCGATCTTCAGAGCACCGCTATCCCCAGGATTTTCCAGATTAACAGGAACACACATCCAGGGCGGCGTGCTGAATGCCCGGCTGCAGCCGCGCCTTCAGCTGCCTGTCATCATCGGCAGGAAAGACTGTTCTGTCTCGTTTATTCGCAAAAACAATATAAAACAATTGAAAACAAGAGTTATTTCGGTATACTGGTAAGTGTAAACAAGACAAGGAGCACGCAATGAAAGATTTGAAGAAAACAGAACGCATTGACATTCTGAAAGACAAAATGCTCGCGGAGCCCCGGTATGCCTCCATTGAACAGGCACGAATCATCACCCGGGTCTATAAGGAAAACGAAGACAAGTCCACGGTACTCAAGCGTGCCCTTTCCCTGAAAGCCGCGCTGGAGGAACTCGAAATTGCAGTGCAGCCCGAGGAACTCATCGTCGGCAACCGGACCAAAGGCGTCCGCGCGGGTGTGGTGTTCCCGGAATCGGGTCTGAAATGGATCAACGAGGAATTCGAGACACTGCCCACCAGGCCCCAGGACAAGTTCCAGGTGCGTGAGGAAGACATCCGGGAGTTCCGGGAAGAAATCTATCCATATTGGCACGGGCGGTCCATGGAAGATGTGATTTCACAGAACTATGGTCCGGAAATTTCGGCTATGGCGAAGGTCGTGAAGATCAACCAGAAGGACCATGCACAGGGACACATCTGTCCGGATACGAAGCTGTGGCTGGAACTTGGACCAGCAGGGCTGGCGGAAAAAGCGCGGCAGGCGAAGGAACAGCACCCGGATAACCCGGAGTTCTACGATGCGGTGATTCTCGTGATGGAAGGCGCCCGGACCTTCATGCGGCGATATGCCCGGCTGCTGGAGAAAACAGCGGCGGAGAACGAAGCTTATCGGGATGATCTGCTGGATCTGGCGGATATCTGCGAGGCACTTGCGGACCGCGGGGCACAGACCTTCCACGAAGCGGTGCAGTCTCTTTGGTTCCTGTTCACGATCCTCCACATGGAATCCAACGCTTCTTCTTTCTCGCCCGGGCGCATGGACCAGTACCTCTGGCCGTATTATGAAAAAGACATCCGGGAGGGCAGGCTCACGGAACAGAAAGCTCTGGAGATCCTCGAGGCGCTGTGGCTGAAATTCAACCAGATCGTCTATCTGCGCAACCAGCACTCGGCGAAGTACTTCGCGGGGTTCCCCATCGGGTTCAATATCGCGATTGGCGGCGTGGACGAAGAGGGCAACGACACCTACAATGACCTGTCGCTGCTGCTCCTCAAGGCGCAGTACGACCTGGGGCTGCCGCAGCCCAATCTCTCTGTGCGGCTGAACCGCAACACGAGCCGGGAACTGTTGCAGGATGCGATCCAGGTCGTGGCGAAGGGCTCCGGCATGCCGCAGTTCTTCAATGACGAGGCAATCATTCACACCATGGTCCAGGACCTGGGCATCGAGGAAAAAGATGCGCGGGACTACGCCATTGTGGGCTGCGTGGAGCTCACAACCCACGGCAACAACCTGGGGTGGAGCGATGCGGCGATGTTCAATCTGAACAAAGCCCTGGAGCTGGCGATGAACCACGGCAAGTGCCTGCTGACGGGCGAACAGATTGGCCCGGATTTCGGGGGGATCGAGGAATTCGAAACCTTTGAAGAACTCGAGGAGGCCTTCCGGAAGACCATCGACCATTTCATTGATGAAATGATGAAAGCCGAAGTGGTGGTGGAAAAGGCGCATCAGGACTGTCTGCCGACGGCTTTCCTGTCGGCGGTCATTGACGACTGCCTGGACAAGGGCCTGGATGTCACGGCGGGCGGCGCAAAGTACAACCTCTCGGGGATCCAGATGATTCAGGTGGCCAACCTGGCGGATTCCCTGGCGGCGATCAAGGAACTGGTTTACGATGAGAAGCGGATTTCCCGCGAGGAGCTGAAGCAGGCTCTGGCGGAGAACTTCGAGGGTCATGAAATTACGCAGACGATGCTGCTGAAGCGGGCACCGAAGTACGGCAACGACATCCAATGGGTGGATGACCTGGGGGCCAAGTGGGCTGGCTACTTCCGGGAGCGGATGAAGGACTACACCAACTACCGCGGCGGCCCGTACCACACGGGAATGTACACCGTCAGCGCTCACGTTCCGATGGGGGAAAATGTCGGCGCCTCTGCCGATGGGCGGAAAGCGAAAGAGCCTCTGGCGGATGGCGGGATGTCGCCGGTATATGGCCGGGACATGACCGGACCGACGGCGGTGCTGAAATCCGTTTCCCGGATGGATGATTCCTTCACAACCAATGGCGGACTGCTGAACATGAAATTCCTGCCGGAGTTCTTCCGGACTCAGACAGGGCGGGACAAGTTCGAGCACTTCCTGCGGGCGTTCGTGGACCTGGAGATTCCCCATATTCAGTTCAATGTTGTGAACCGGGAGGACCTGATCGATGCCCAGATCCATCCGGAGCGGCACCAGTCCCTGACGGTGCGGGTTGCAGGTTATACTGCGTACTTTACGGAACTGGCCGGCAAGCTCCAGGACGAAATCATCGAGCGGACCAGCTACGCGGATATCTAGTATGGCCTTACCGGCTGGCCGGAAGTCCGGGCAGCCGGACCGCTGTCAGATGGGGTGAGGCCGGAGGCAGAGAGGAGGGAACCTTTCATGAATACAACTGAAAGGCAGATGACAGACACCTGCGAGATTCAGGGAGAAGCTGAAAGGCATCACCTGCAGCCTCACTGGAAGGCTCTGGTGTTTGACATCAAGCGGTTTGCCGTGCATGACGGAGACGGGATCCGCACGACGGTGTTCTTCAAAGGCTGTCCCCTTCGCTGCAAATGGTGCCAGAACCCCGAAGGGCTCAGGGCTGCCAGACAGCCGGTGTATCTGAAAAACCAGTGCATTCACTGCGGCCGCTGCAAAGCCGCTGCCAGACCAGGTCAGCTGGAATGGAAAGACGGGGCACCGGTGCTGAACCATCAGTACCCCGGGCATTTCGATGAAGTCGTCTATGCCTGTCCTGCGGCGGCGATCCGCTACGACAGCACGCCCTATGACCTGGACACCCTGATGGAAAAGATCCGGGAAGATGCGGTATTCTTTAAGAGCGGCGGCGGCGTGACGTTCTCCGGTGGCGAGCCTTTTCTCCAAGGACACTTCCTGGAGGATATCCTGAAGCGATGCAAAGCCGAGGGATTTCACACCGCGATTGAATCGAGTTTCTTCGCCGACCCGACCCTGGTGAAGGCCTGTGCCCCCTACCTTGACCGGATCTTCGCCGACATCAAGATCCTGGATCCGGCAGGGCACAGACACGCCACAGGGCGGGACAACACCCAGATCCTGGAAAACATTGCCTGGCTCCTGGATTCCCCGGAGCACAGGGACAAGGTCATCATCCGCACCCCGCTGATTCCGGGATATACTGCCACGAAGGAAAACATCGGCGGCATCGCCCGGTGGATCTCGGGCCATTACCCCGGCGTCAAGTATGAGCTGCTCAACTACAACCCGCTTGCGTCGGCGAAATACGAAATGACGGGACAGGACTACAGCCTGCCGCCTCATCCCATGTTCACTGGGGATGAAATGAACGCATTCAGACAAACTGCCAGTGACAACGGTGTCATGAACCTCATCGAGGAGTGACCCGGATCTGGCAGATACGATAAATCACATAGAACAGACAAGGTACAAGGAGGAACTTCTTATGGAATTCATGCTGGATACAGCCGATGTTGCACGCATTCGCGATCTCAATGAACTGATCACAGTCGCCGGTGTCACCACCAACCCCACGATCCTGACAAAAAGCGGGCGGATGCCCGAGGATGTGCTGCCGGAAATCATTTCCATCCTGTCCCCGGAGCAGAAGCTCTTCGTGCAGGTCGTCAAGACAGACTATGAAGGCATCATGGACGAAGCCCGGAAGATCAGCGCCATGCGCCCGGAAAACATGTATGTGAAGATCCCGGTTTCTCGTGACGGTCTCAAGGCTCTGAAACAGTGCCGCAAGGAAGGCATCAAGACTCTGGCCACAGCCATTTACACCCCTGCACAGGGATTCCTGGCAGCGCAGAACGGTGCCAACTACCTGGCTCCCTATACCAACCGGATGTGCAACTATGGTGACGGCGTTGCCGAGGTCCTGAAGCTGAACCGGATGATCAAGGAAAACGGTCTGGATTCCAAGGTGATTGCGGCGAGCTTCAAAAACGTGGGCCAGGTCAGCGAGCTGATTGAAAACGGCATTGGAGCCGTGACAGTGCCTGCGGATGTGGTCTATGAAATGATCAACCACCCGGCCACGCGCATTGCCGTAGGTGAGTTCTGTGTGAACTGGAACCGCGCCTATATGCGGGATACTCTGTTCGATGAAAGTGAAGACATCGAAGACAAGCTGACAGAGGAATAAAGCAGATTTCAAACAGAATGACGAACAAAAGCAGTGGTTTCTCCCGGGCAGGGGGCAGCCGCTGCTTTTTGTGATGGGGATGGTGGAGACGGGGAGTGCCGATGGTGGAAGAGTGACGATGTTGTCAGGACCGTTGTCATGACCGCAAATACAACCGGAATCAGTGGAACACTTTTCTATATACCGCAGGGGCACCAGACAGAGCCCGTTCCACTTGACCCTTTATACTGAAGAGAGAGGGAGAAAGCCGGGAATCACTGGTTTATCCCATATCATTCAGGAGGAACAATCAATGAACAATGAAACCGATACAATCGGGCTGCTGGTGGGCAGCAGGAGAAAGAACAGCTTCAACAGACAGCTGGCCAGTCTTGCGAGAACCATGCTGGAGGAAAAGGGGCAGAAGGTGGAAATGATCGAGTGGCTCGATGTGCCGTTTTTCAGTCAGGATGACGAGTTCCCGACACCGGAAGCTGTGCAGAAAGTCCGGGATGAGGTCATGGGCTGCAATGTGATCTGGATCTTTTCCCCGGAATATAACGGGCAGATTCCCGGCGGAGAAAAGAACCTGCTGGACTGGCTGTCCCGGGGGCTGAAGCCCGGGGCGGATAAATCGGATACAGCGGTCTATGGCCGAAAAGTGCTGCTGACAACCGCCGGTGGCAGGGCTGCAGGCTTTGGCGTAAGGAAAAACCTGTCTCTGCTTTGCAAGTTCATGGGCATGACGGTGATCAGTTCTGAAGGCATTGCCCTGTCTCCGGAAAGCTGGGGCAGCGATGATGTCATGAAGACACCGGGTGTGAAGGAAATGCTCGAAGGGCAGATCGATACACTACTGGGATAAATGAACAGAAAATGAGCCTGGTGCTTCAGGAGTAAAGCGCTAGGCTTTTTGAATCCATAACGGTAATATATATCTTTTTCAAAGGCAGAATATGGTATGATTTGAATACCCTACTAAATAGGGCGATTGGGGATGGATTATGAATCTGACTGATACTTTTGACAGTCCTGATCTCCTGCGGGAACTGAAGGATTATGGGTTTGACCTGGAGAAAGATCTGAAGAGAACGGGACTTGGGCAGTCAGGATACAATCAGATACTTCAGGATGTAGCGGATGATCTCGAGAATGATCGTTCTGGAAGCAGATTGATTCAGTCAGAGAAATATTCGGATCTGGCTGTTTATAAAATGCGCTGCAAAGATCCAAAGCGCAATAGTGGCAAACGTGGAGGATACAGGATCATTCTGGTTGCAGCTCTTTGCGAGACTTCATTTATCTGTCATATTTATCATAAACATGCAGGAAAGAAGCCGAAGACTGATTTGACATCCAACGAGAAGAATCAGCTTCGTAAATTGGTCAGCAACCTGGAGAAAGTCCGGGAAGCCAGTGAAAAAGAATGACCGATTTCGGAAAAAAATAGTGGAACCCTGGCGTGAAAGATGTGGATTGACTGCTTCAGGTCAAAGACCTGAAGATATTTAGAGGAGAGAATATGTTTGATATAGAAGCTTTGAAAAAGATGCCTGTTTGTAAAAATGAGTTTACAAACACAGAAGAGATTACGACCAATAGTTTTGCAAAAGCCCTTCGGCAGAAACTGGGACTTTCACAGAGAATGATGGCAAAGATGCTGGGGCTAAGCGAAAAAACCATTGAAAAATGGGAACAGGGGGCCAACCCAATCAAAGGAGCCGCCAGCAGGACTCTTTACCTGCTGGATCGACACCCCGAGCTGGTGAGCGAGTTGTACCAGTTCAGGAAGAGCGCCGTTACTGAACCTAAGCGAAAAGATGAAGCGAGAGAATGTCACAAGATTCGAGCCTATGCCCTTGACTGTTATGATATCGGGAAATGGGAATCTGAAGAAAACAGCTGGCAAAGCAGACCATCTGCGATTGATGTATACGTACCTGTCGAGACAGTGGACAGAGCTAAGAATCAAGCTGTGTTTCTGCAGGCGTAGGGGGGGAATATGTTTACTTATTTGGATTTTAAGCTTGAAAAGCTTGAATATGAACTCTCTGAAGTACATCCTTACGAAGAAATTGTAATAGGGGTGACCGGTTATGATTACAGAAGGAAAAACCGCCTTCTCTCGGTTGGGATCCAGATTTTGCTGTGCGGAAAGCATGACAAGGAAGTTCCAATGGAATTTACCAGTATTTTTTCCCTGCAGGATGAGGGACTGATTCGGGATTTTGAAGAAGATGATATTGATGCTATCAACTCTCATATTAAAAGATTCATGGCTGTTGCATTCCCTTACGTACGTGAGGCAGTCCAGACTATTACATCCTACACAATATCGGAAGTGAAGCTCCCAATCATTGACTGCAGTCGTCTGGATCTGGATCATGATATTGTGCTCGAACGAAAATCGGATTCCTGACACTTCTGAAACGATTGAAATGAAATCTGCTCATTCGCAATGGGGTGGACTCCGGCCATATGCCGAACTACTGGTCGTTTGCCAACAATAAATCGAGCAGTTTCCAGCTTTTGGATTTCTTATAGCAGCTTCTTATCATGAAATGGAAGGCTTGGTAACCTGACACTTTGATGACTGTGATTGAAACAGCTATCTCTGTTGCCGCCAGAATCTCATTTTGAACTTCCTTAAGCAGGTGAATTGAATGATTCATAAAAACAAGCCTGGTGCTTCGGTGGTGAAAGCGCCAGGCTTTTTAAAATCGCTGTAGGAAAAATAGCAAAACCAGTCCTGGGAAAGACACGACCGACCTCGCCCGTCTTGTGACAGTCAATCAGTCAGTCTCAGAGATCAAAGATGTATTTGATCTCATCGAGGTCCATACTGTTGGGATACCACGCCCGTTTCCCCTTGACCAGCAGGACATGATCTTCTCCATCTGCATACCCGAGATACACATCATATCCATTCCATACACCGACATATTCCGTCATGTCAAATTCCTTGCCATCATAATCACGCCCAAACAAAACATCCAGATCAATATCGTCAAAGTTCAAATCATCTAAAATCATGGACTGTTCTTTCCTGCTCTGCACAGAAGCAGGGATACGCCATGATTCACCCGCTTTATCCAAAGCAGGCGACAGGCATCCACACGTTACTGTTGCAGCAATTTTTCCTGAGTCTTCCTGAGTATAGCAGAGATTCAGACACCTGAGAAAGAACCGGCATTTTGCTCCGGACAGGGCATAGGGTTTGGCTTTCTTGCATTATGACGACACAAACTTGTTATCATAAAGCCATGGAATATCTTCAACAGGCATTGATTGAACTCGCAAAGAAATATCGAAGTCTCGAACAGGAAAACAGACAATTAAGAAAACAGCTTGAGTCTCATGATATATCCTTGCCAGTGCCCATGCCATCAGCCCCTGATACAGATCCGGATCAGGGAGCCCGGATCCAGTTTCCATGGATCACCGAATACATGGTCCGATTCTTCTTTTCTATGTTCTGGGGCCGCATGGATGTGTACGCCAAACGAGGCAAAAACGGAGGATGGTATCCCCAGTGTCTGTATCGCTGGAATGCCGGCGTCTGTCCTAAACACACGAATCCAAAATCTCCCTGCAGCAAGTGTCTGCACAGGGGCTGGGAGGCAATCAACCCTAAAATCCTGCTCCGGCATCTGCTGGGGTCCTCAAATCCTGTTGGAATCTATCCACTGCATCCTGATGGGACCTGCCGGTTTCTGGTTTTTGACTTTGACGCTCACAGCGAAGCCTCTGATCCAGCCCAGACGAGGAAGGAAGCTGAAACCCTGCGGATGATCTGCACCCAGCTGGGAATCAACTGCCTTGTGGAAAGATCCCGTTCCGGAAAGGGATCTCATGTCTGGATCTTTTTCAAGGAACCTGTCAAAGCTTCCACAGCCAGGCAGTTTGGTATGCTGCTGCTGAACAAAGGCAGCCAGCTGGTTCCTCTCAGGTCCTACCAGTGTTACGACCGGATGTTTCCCGCACAGGACCAGACAGAGGATCTCGGCAGTCTCATCGCACTGCCCCTCCACGGTGCTTCGCTGACAGAAGGCAACACAGCGTTTGTGGATGAACACTGGAATGCCATCCCCGACCAGTGGCAGGCCATGAAAGAGTGTCAGAAGCTCACCAGAGAACAAATGGAGCAGTATATCCAAACCTGGGGCCAGGAACTTGCGGTTGAGACGGGAAGACTGGCTATGACTAGCCAGTATCGCCCGGATCCCTGGAAGCAGAACAGTGAATTCCATCCCGAAGATGTCTATGGAACTCTGACCATCATCCTCGCCGATGGCATCTATGTAGATGCCCTCACACTCCATCCCAGACTGCAGAATCAGATTCGGAATCTGGCAGCCATGGCAAATCCCGCCTGGTATGAGAACACACGCTTTGGATATTCCAACTGGAACACACCCCGCATCCTGTATATCGGCAGCGATGTGGACGGCTATATCCGGCTGCCCCGTGGAATACGGGATACGCTGAAACACCGGCTGGAAAGCAGCCGCATCGACTATCGGATCAGAGACAAACGGCAAAAGGGAGCATGGCTTCGCGTTGAATTCCAGGGTTCGCTCCGACAGGAACAGCAGGCAGCGCAGGAAGAACTGCTGAAATACGACTATGGAATTCTCTCTGCCGCCACTTCCTTCGGAAAAACCGTTGTGGCAGCCAGCCTGATAGCGCACAGGAAGGTCAATACGCTGATTCTCATTGAAAAGACCGCACTTCTGGAACAGTGGCAGCAAGAGCTGGAGGAGTTTTTGAAATTTGATGAACCCCTTCCGGAGTATCGGACAAAGGCTGGGAAAACCAGAAGGCGAAAAAGCCACATCGGTGTCCTGAAGGGATCCAAAAACACCATGACAGGCCTTGTGGATATCGCCATGGCACAGACACTGGGAAACATGGATTCCATTCCTGACCGCTATGGAATGGTCATCGTGGATGAATGCCACCATGCAGCATCTCCGACCTTTCGAAAGATCCTGGACCGGATTTCTCCTGCGTATCTCTACGGCATGACAGCCACACCGAAACGGGCGGACAAGCTGGATCCTCTTATCACCATGTTCATTGGCGATATTCGGCACACCTACAGTGCCATGGATAAGGCGAAGAGCCAGAACCTGCAGAGGCTCCTTATCCCGCGGTTTACCCGCAGCCTCTGCCTGCGGGAAGAAAAGCCAGCCATCTACGAGCTGTATGAATACATTGCACAGGATCCTGTGAGAAACGAACTGATTGCAGGTGATGTCCGTCAGGCCCTTGCAGAAGGTCATACCTGTGCCATATTCGTAAGGCTGAAATCACATGCAGCCACGCTGGCCAGACACCTGGAAGGAAGTGCAGATCATCTGTTCCTGGTTTATGGAGACAACTCTGAGAAAGAGAACAGGGAACAGCTGAGTCAGCTGAAGAGAGTTCCGGACAACGAATCAGTTCTCATCATTGCCACAGGCCAGAAAATCGGAGAAGGATTCAGCTATCCCCGGCTCGATACCCTGTTTCTTGTATCACCCATTGCCTTTGAAGGGCTGCTTCTGCAGTTCCTCGGCCGGCTGAACAGGGACTACCCCGGAAAGAAGACAGTGCAGGTATATGACTACATTGACCGGCGGATTCCGGTATTCCAGGGGATGTATCGAAAGCGTCTGAAGACATACAAAAAGGCGGCCTGGCAGCTGCAGACAACAGATCCTGCGGTATCCCAGACCGTCAATGCGATATTCGACCTGGACAACTATCTGGATGCCTTCCTCCAGGATCTCCGGGAGTCCAGAAAGGAAGTCGTAATTTCCAGTCCTGCCATCACTCTTTCCAGGGCAGAGAAAGTGCTTCAGGCTATGGAAGGCAGGAATGAAGTGGACGTTGTCATTTTCACTACTGCCGATGATGGCTGGGAAGGGACCAAGGATGCAGCGATCCGCCGGTTGAAAGAAGCAGGTTTTTCCGTCCGGGAGCTGGATGATCCGGTTGATCCGTTTGCGGTGATCGACAGGGAACTGGTGTGGGATGGCGGCATCAACCTGTTAGGTCCGGAGGATGCCTGGAACCATCTGATTCGGGTGAAGGATAAAGTGGCAGCTGCGGAGCTGCTGGAGATGGTGGTGGAGAGTTGGTGAACTGAGATAGTGTGAAAGACTGAAAAATTGCAAATTTCGCTCTATATCAAATAAGCGGTCTGACAGTATAAAATAACACTTTAATCAGTGCATTAATGATAATATTGTTAAATATAAATATTCTAAAGGTTATCGGAATAGTCAGTTCTATTTAAGATATTTCCTTCACTTGTTTCGATTCTCTTTTTCCTTCTCTTAGACCTGACTGATATAACTTTGTAACTATATCTAACATATAACGATTTTAATAAATGAAATTATAAAAACAATGATATTCTACGAGTTAAAAGAAACAGTAAAAAATAAGAAGTCACTTTTTGGATATATTCTGGAAATCAGGTTGTATAGTGGAAATTATGAGACAAAACAAATGGAAAAGATATGTCGTTATTATAATTTCTGTTATTTTAATTCTATTGACTTGCCTTTTTTTCTTTAGTGGGTTTTATCTGCAATCTAATTTTGCCAACGTATCGTTTGAACAAATACTATTTAATCTTGCTCAGCCATTAGGGAATGCTGACAAAAAAATAGTGATGAAGGGCATTTTCTGGTGTGTGGTTTTACCGATAATAAGTACAGTTCTATTATTTTGGGGTTTGTATAAAACAGTATTCACAACTCAGAATAATAAGAAAATATTAATCTCAACGATTATCGTTGTGCTTTGTTTCTCGTTATCTTCATTCTACTTATTCAAAGCTTCAAAAATAGGTCCTTATCTGACTGCACAACAGGGGTCAGGTACAATTTACCAGGATTATTATGTTGATCCTAAAACTGTTCATTTTTCATTTCCAGAGCAGAAGCGGAATTTGATCTATATATATATGGAATCGATGGAGCAGACTTATGATGACATCAATAATGGAGGGGATTTTGAAAAAAGTTTGATACCTAATCTATCTCGTCTGAGAAAAGAAGGGATAAACTTTGGAGCAGGATCCTCGTTCATGGCTTCGGGAGCCATGGGATGGACAATGGGATCTCTTGTAGCACAGACTGCAGGGATCAATATCAAGAGTTTCAGAGCACAGGATGACTTTGATCCAAATGCTACTGTGATTCCTGGCGCCTATGCGTTAGGGAATATTCTGGAAGACAACGGATATACTAATATGTTCCTGCTTGGATCCGATGCAAATTATTCCAGCCGAAGCACCTACTTCAAAAGTCATGGGGACTACGATATCAAAGATGTGTATTGGGCAAAGAATCACGGCCTGATTTCACAAGAGTATTGGGAAAACTGGGGCTTTGAGGATAAAAAGCTGTTTGATTATGCCAAAAACATCTTGTCTGATTTAAAAAATAAGCAACCATTCAACCTGACAATTTTGACCGCAGATACTCATTTTTATGATGGATATTTGTGTCCGGATTGCGAGCAGACTGAAGACAGCCAATATTCCAATGTAATCCGCTGTTCTGATAAACGAGTCTATTCGTTTGTGAAATGGTGTGAGACTCAAGAGTGGTATCCTAATACAACAATTATTCTCGTTGGTGATCATTTGACAATGGATGACGAATGGTCAAAAAAAATTGACTCAGACTTTAAAAGATCGATTTATTATACTATTCTTAATTCGGCGACCATACCTCAGAGAAGCGATTCAAGAGAGTTTATCGCTTTGGATATGTTTCCAACGACTTTGAGTGCCTTGGGAGTTCAGTATGATTCGGAGAGATTAGGATTGGGAACGGATCTATTTAAAACCGAGGACTCCCTAGTTGAACAGTATGGTTTGGAAAAACTGGACACCATGTTGTATTCTCCTAGCAATTACTACATAGATAATTTCTTGCGGTGACTTGATACCGCAATTGTCAAAAGATAAGAGTGATTTTTATGGAATATTATAAGGATAAGATGCTGAACCAACACCTCACAAATTTTGATAAGACTGTGGATTTTTTAAGTGTAGCAGCTGCTATAGCTGTTGTATATCTGCATGTGAATACATGCTTCTGGGATTTTGATCCGAAAGCTCGATATTGGATGACAGCAAATATAATTGAAACAGTTCTCTATTGGGCTGTTCCAATTTTTTTATGATTTCCGGTATAACTTTGATTCCAAGTATAGAAAGGAATGGAACAAAGAGATTCTTGAGGAATCGGGCAATGAAAGTATTAATTCCTTATTTTTTTTGGAGTGTATTAGGCGTTTATTATCAAAGTATAGTATTAGAATGGTTTCCTCTCTTAGAAATTACTTTCCCTGTAATAATTGATGGTCTAATTAATGGAAACTTAGTGAGTGTATATTGGTTTTTCATTCCTTATTTTACTATCTGCATAACAGTTCCGTTATTCTCCAATATATCCAATGCATCCAGGAAGCATGTTTTTGAATATCTTGCAGTTTTGGGATTCTTGCTGAATGTTGTAGCTGTATTTATTTGTAATACATTTTTTCTGAAATCTCTGTATCTCAGTTGATGCCTGTATCTGCAAACTATTATCTATATTTTATAATAGGATATTTAATTGGTAATTACAGCATAAGAAAAAGAACAAGAATTGTACTTTATATATTGGGTACAATAGGGTTTATTATGCAACTAATTCCAACTTACTACTTATCAATAAATGCGAATCACATTGTAGAGACTTTCAAAGGCTATTACAATCTCCCTTGCTATCTTCAGTCTATTGCTGTTTTTATACTGATTCGACAGATCTATAACAAGTGCCAAAATAGAAAAAATAGAATTCAATTAGCAATTATTAGATTTTCTGAATGGTTCAGGCCATATACTTTTGGTATCTATTTACTTCATCAGCTAGTTCTTCTAGGTTTATTGCATTTCATGGACATCAGTCAAACGTCAATTTGGTGGCGACTCATTGGTCCTTGGTTAATTATTTTTATTTCTATCTTATTAATCAATCTACTAAGAAAAATCCGGATATTCAAGCCTTTAGTGCCTTAGTATATAAATTATTATGAAAAATAAATCAATAGCATTGAACTTCTTTATGAACTTTTTTTTAACTGCTTCTTCGGTCTTATTCCCACTTATAACTTTCCCTTACGTTTCGCGGATTTTAGGACCCAACGGTACGGGGGCAGTAGCGATGGGCACCTCATTGATTTCCTACTTTACCATGGTTGCAATGTTAGGAGTACCATCATACGGGATCCGGGCATGTGCCCAGGTCCGGGATAATAAAGAAAAATTATCTAAAACGGTTCAGGAACTGCTGATTATTAACCTGATCATGGCGCTCATTTCCTATACAGCATTCTTTCTCCTCTTGTGGTTCGTACCGACATTCAGGGAAGAATCCACCCTCTACACCATCTGTTCAGCGGCTATTTTATTGAATGTTATCGGCGTGAACTGGGTATACCAGGCCTTGGAAGAGTATTCCTACATCACATTTGTATCAGTACTCTTCAAGGCCCTGGGGCTGGCTCTCATGTTTCTGCTTGTCCGTAATTCCGGGGATGTACTCTGGTACGGATTGGTCACAGTTATATCTTCCTTTGGATCAGCTGTGTTCAACTTCATTCGCTTGCGGAAACTGGTTAATCTACATCCCTGCAGACCCTGGAATTTTCGACGGCACTTGTATCCCATCTTCACCTTCTTTTTCATGTCTGTTGCAACCACCGTCTATACAAACCTTGATACGGTGATGCTGGGAGTCATAAAGGATAACGAAGTGGTGGGATACTACAACGCAGCCATCAAGATCAAGACCATTCTGGTCACACTGGTGACCTCGCTGGGGACTGTACTACTGCCCAGACTCTCCTATTATTATGAGCAGGGAAAAGAGAAAGAATTCCTGTCACTGGTATCAAAGGCCTTCTCCTTTGTACTACTGTTTTCCATCCCTTGCTGCATTTACTTTTCTGTCTATGCCAGACCGGTGGTGGAGTTTTTATCAGGACCGGGCTATCTGCCTGCAGTGGCACCGATGATCATTCTCATGCCCACCATTGTCTTTATCGGTCTCTCCAACATTACCGGGATTCAGGTTCTAGTCCCCACCGGGAAGGAAATACTGGTACTTCGCTCTGTAATATTCGGAGCAGTAGTAGACTTTCTGCTTAACCTGCTGCTCATACCATCTCTCGGAGCTTCTGGCGCAGCCATCGGTACACTTTGTGCGGAGTTTGCTGTCACACTGCTTCAGTTCTGGTATCTACGTAAACTGCTGACATCCATCATTCAGACCATCGAGTTCAAAGAGCTCATCCTGATGATTTTCGCTGGCAGTCTCGTATTATGGGGATTGAGAGGATTGCAGCTTTCCAGCCTGTTCTGGCAGCTGGCTGTCAGCGCCTTGTTGTTTTTTGGAACTTGCGTGCTGACACTGCTGATCTGCCGAGAGTCTATTGTCATGAGCGTTGTGAATAAATTATTAAAAACATGTGAGAAACCGAGGTGATTTTTTTGATCAAAATTATTACTGCCGCACACAAGCCCTATACCATCCCCAGTGATTCTATGTATCTACCTGTTCAGGTTGGTGCAGCCGGCAAAACCTCTATTGGCTATCAGCGGGATGACGATGGGGACAATATATCGAGTCTGAATCCCTACTATTGCGAATTGACAGGGTTGTACTGGGGCTGGAAGAACCTGGTGACCGACTACATCGGCCTGGCTCATTACCGACGTCATTTCAAGGGTAAGCACAAGGGAGAAACACCTTTTGACTCGGTCCTGACCACCAAAGAGGTGGAAAAGCTGCTGGAGAACACGGATATCATCCTGCCCAAAAAGAGGCACTATTATATAGAATCTGTCGGGGATCATTACGCTCATACCCACTACAAAGAAGATCTGGATAAAACCCGAGATATTATCGCCAGAAAGTATCCCGAGTATCTACCGGCTTTTGACCGGCATTTGAAATCCACATCCAGTCATATGTTCAATATGTTCATCATGAAAAAGGAGCTTGCAGACAAGTACTGCACATTTCTATTCGGGGTATTAAAACAGCTACAGAAGGAAGTAGATTACCGGCGGTATGATGCGTTTCAGGCCAGGCTGTTTGGACGAATTTCTGAACTGCTCCTAGACGTCTGGATCAGCACCAATCACCTGACTTACAGAGAAGTCCCTGTGATTTCCATGGAACCGGTTCCCTGGGTGAAGAAGGGGACAGCGTTTCTGAAAGCGAAATTCTTCGGAAAAAAGTATGAAGGGAGCTTCTGATATGACAGTTTTCGAGACATTGACAGAACGCTTCGCTGATTCCGGGTTTGGCTGTTTTTATCGACAGTACCAGGTACTGATTCTTTGCACTGTCCTGGCACTTTTCCTGGGGTCTTCCTGGCTGGGCAATGTAATGCTCATTGAATCTGCCTCCGAATACTATAACCAGATTTATGACACCGTCTTTCTAGTTCTGCGCTATGCATCCTATGCGGCAATGGCGTTGTGCATTCTCTGTGCCCTGGGACTTAGACAGTACCGCCTCTGGCCGTTTGTGATTTACCTGGCTGTGACGGGACTGGTCTTTTTCTTTTCCCGCAGTACGGAATTCATGATTCTGATGCTCGCTGTTGGCTCCATGGCAGTGCTGCCCCGGAAGACACTGTTCCGGGTGGTGCTCATCATCCAGACCGCTACACTGACCATGATACCGCTCTTTGCAGCCCTGGGCCTGTTTCCCAATGTGATCATGGACACAGAACGCATCCGCTACAGCCTGGGCTTCACCTGGGTCACCAGCGCCCCAGTCCTGTTTGTGTTTGCATCCATGCTCTTTCTACACCTGGAACGAAAGCGTCTCAATGGCTGGATCTTCGTCTTCCTCCTGCAGCTGGCCACGGCTCTGTTCATTCTCACCGACACAAAAATGGCATTCTTCACTACTATATTCGTGCTTGTCATTACCTTGACCTGGTGGCAGAAACCGAGCTGGCTTGACTGGCTGGAAAACCGGTGGGTGAAGCTAGTCGTTCTCTGGCTGCCGGTGATCCTGACCATCGTTGCGATGCTGCTGGCTGGCCTGTACCAGGGCGCAGGATTCATGGGAAAACTCAACGACATCCTCTCCGGGCGGCTTGCCAATGCAGCGGAAGCCTGGCAGAAGTATGGCCTGTCCTTTTTTGGTCAGAGCATTGTCTGGGCAGGTCAGGGTATCACTTACAAGCCTGGTATGCAATATCTCTATGTCGATTGTTCCTATCTGAACATTCTGCTAAACTATGGTCTGATTTTCCTGCTGCTGGTATTCAGCTGGTGTCGTCAGGTGGTACTGGATCTGTATCGGCGCCACGACATGTTGTATCTGGCCTTCTTTGTGGTGATTCTGCTCTTCTCATTCGTGGAAGTCCGGCTTATCAATCCACTATATAACCCATTTATTCTGGCTGGAGGCAGTTATATCAAGTTAACTGAGAGAAGAAAGGAGATGCTGCCCAATGATATCCACAGCTGAAACGGCGGCGTTGATTGTCACATACAATCGTAAGGACCTGCTCAAGGAGTGCATCAAAGCTCTAATCTGCAGCCAGACCCCATGTGACATCATCGTGATTGACAATGCAAGCACAGATGGAACGCAGGATACTCTGCAGGACTTTGTGGATCAGGGAGTGATCATTTATCACAATACAGGAGCGAACCTCGGAGGGGCAGGGGGGTTCAACTTTGCCCTGAAGACAGCTCTGAAACAGAAGTATGAATACTTCTGGATCATGGACGACGACTGCATCGTGCAGCCGGATTCCCTGACACAGCTTATGCGGGTGGCCAAAGCCCATCCCGATTTCGGGTTCCTGTCCTCCCGGGTGCTGTGGACAGACGGAACCCGCTGCCGGATGAACGAACAGAAACTGCTGGAAGGCGCCCTGGATGCCGACAAGCCACAGCGCTGCCGCCAGGCGACTTTCGTGTCCCTTCTGCTGCGGGCTGCGGCTGTCCGTAAAGCGGGTCTGCCCATTTCCGAGTTCTTCATCTGGGGGGATGACGTGGAGTACACCAGGCGGCTCTCGAAGATGCTTCCCTGCTGGTATGTACCGGCCAGCACGGTCATTCACAAGACTGCCAACAACGAAGGGTCCAACATTGCCACCGATGCCGCTGCAAGACTGCCCAGATACCGCTTTGCCTACCGCAATGAGGTCTATATCGCGAAGAAAGAGAAGGGGAGCCGGATCCTGTACCAGGGAGCGAAAATCCTCTATCATTCTGCGCGGGTGCTGATCAAGGCGCCGGACCACAAACTGGAGCGGCTGGGCATCATCTGGTCCGGATCCCGGGAAGGGCTGACCTTTGACCCCCGGGTGGAGAAAGCACAATGATCCGGGTGCTGGAGGTCTTCCGGGAACCCATGGCCAACGGCGGTCAGGAAAGCTTCCTGATGAACATGTACCGGAACATGGACCGCAAGAAGGTGCAGCTGGATTTTCTGACACCCTTCAACTGCGACAATCCGGACCTGAAGGCGGAGATCGAATCCATGGGCGGACAGGTATTCACGTATGATCATCCCTTCGGAGAAAACAACAACAAGGTCTTCCGGGAATCCGTGCAGGACTTCCTGTCCAGGCATCCCTATCCCATTGTGCACATTCATTCCGGGAGCACCTATGCCCTGATGGAAGGCGCGAAGCTGGCGGCAGAGGCAGAGGTACCAATCCGGGTGGTGCACTCCCACTGCGGGGGATTCAAAAACCTGAAATATCACGTCATCAAGACTCTATCCATTCCGTATCTGCTGAAGTACCCCACGGATTATCTCGCCTGTTCGGATCTGGCGGCTGAATGGAAATTCCCGAAGTCCGTGATCCAGGACCAGCGGTATACGGTGATTCGCAACGCGGTGGATACTGACCGGTTTAGGCTGGACCCGGCGCTGCGAAAGAAAACCAGAGAGTTGCTGGGGATCCCGGAAAATACCCCGGTTCTGGGGCACGTGGGACGGTTCAGCCTGCAGAAAAACCATTCCTTTCTCATCGATATCTTTGCAGCGGTGCACCGGAAGAGTCCAGAGGCAATCCTGCTGCTGGCAGGGGCCGGCGAATTGGAACCGGAGATCCGGGACAAAGTGAAGACTCTGGGCCTGGAGGATTCCGTAATGTTCCTGGGCTTGCGAAAAGACATCCCGGCATTGATGAATGCCATGGATGTCTTTGTCCTGCCTTCCTTCTTCGAAGGTCTGCCGGTGGTCGGGGTGGAAGCCCAGGCAACGGGTCTGCCGGTGATCACATCCACAGCGGTGGCCCGGGAGCTGCCGCTCAAGGAACTGACGCAGTATATACCCCTGGAATCTTCCCCGGAGATCTGGGCGAACGCCATTCTGAAGACGGTCGATGAAAGCCGCCTGCATCGTCGCAATACGACTCAGGAGATTGCAGAAGCAGGATATGAAATCAAGGCAGCGGCCAGAGCCTTTGAACAGTTCTATCTGGACCGAGCGGCTGAAGCCGGTATACGGTCGGATAACAGCGAAGCCGGTCAGCCATCATCGGCATCTGATGAAAAGGGGACAGAGGCATGAAAGTCACGAACTATATCATCACACACAAGGCCTTTACGCCGCCAAAGCTGCCGGACTACACACCATTGCAAGTGGGAAACGGACCGGACCTGGGTTGGCTGCGGGATAACACCGGGGATGAGATTTCGGCGAAGAATCCCAACTGGTGTGAGCTGACGGGGCTGTACTGGATCTGGAAAAACGACCACGAGAGCGATGTGGTTTCGATTTCCCACTATCGGCGGTATTTCCAGGGCCGGGAGGGGATCCTGCGGTCTGCGGAGATCGAACAGCTGCTGGGAGATCACGATATCCTGCTGGCGGAGTTCGAGCCTTATAAAGAAACGGTTTATCAACAGTATGCGAATGAGTCCGGATTTGCGAAGGATCTGGACAATGTAAGAGCTATCATCGAAAAACAGGACCCGGATGCGCTGACGGCTTTCGATTCTGTCATGAATCAGGGCGGATTGTGTCAATATAATATGATGGTATGCCGGAAAGACCGGTACGATGCCTATTGCCGCTGGCTGTTTCAGATCCTGGAGGAACTGGAACCGTCAGTGGATCTTGCGGACTACAACGACTATCAGAAGCGTATTTACGGATTTCTCGCGGAACGGCTTCTGAATGTCTGGGTCCGGGCCCGTGATCTGCGGGTGAAGACGCTGCCGGTGCTCCAGACAGAGATGACGGCGGCGCAGAAACGAAGACTGCAGCTGAGACGCCTGAGGAACCGGGCAGAGTTCGGTCTGAAGAAACTGACAGGAGGAAACGCTACGTGAGAAAAGCACAGACAACATCCAACAAAGCCTTCAAAACCGCATCCTGGATCCTGGCGGCGATCATGCTGTTGCTGACGGCTTTCCTGATTTGGGAGATCGTGAAACTGGGAATGCTGCCGGAAAACATGCTCATGATCGGCTGTGTGATCATTCTGATCATTGCGGCGCTGGTCATGGTCCTGCAGCTGGGATTCACCAGGGGCACGGCTTCGAAAATCATCCTGACCACGATCACTGTCATGATGATCCTGGTGTATGGAACAGGAACCTACTATATTTCCAAGGCCACGGGGCTTCTGGGAAACGTGACGGATTTCGGGAATGAAACCACGACAACGGTGCAGGTGATTGCGCTGAAGGACAGCGGGATCACTTCGGAGAAGGATCTGGAGGGCAAGACGGTGGGTTCGCTGAAGAGCATCTCCCTGGCGAGCACCCAGGCACTGATTCAGGATCTTTCCGGCAAAGGTGTGACGTTCCAGGACAAGCAGTATGACAACATTCAGGGAATGGTGAACGGTCTCTATGACAAGGAAGTGCCGGCGATTATTCTGAATGATGCCTATCGCGGGAACATCAATGACCTGGAGGACGAGAAGTTCAAGAACTTCGGGACAGATACGCAGGTGGTCTATACCTATACCTACAAGACGGAAAACAAGTCCACGACCAATTCCGTGGATGACATCACGAAAAATCCCTTCACGGTGCTGATCTCCGGTGTGGATTCCCGGGATGGCTTTGCGGAAAGCAGCCGCAGTGACGTGAACATGCTGGCCACGATCAACCCCGTGACCAGGACGGTGCTTCTGACATCCATTCCCCGTGACTACTATGTAACGACGGTCTGCGAAGAAGACGCCGGCTGCCAGAATGGGGCGAAGGACAAGCTGACACACACCGGTCTGCATGGAACCGAGACGACGAAGAAAACCATCGAGTCGCTGCTGGGAATCGACATCAACTACACCGCGAAGGTGAACTTTACCTCGGTCGTGAATCTCGTGGATGCCCTGGGCGGCATTGATGTGGATGTCAAGCCGGGTCTGGCTGTGGATCATTTCTACACCAATGACTACTTCGGCACGGATTACGGCGTGACAGAGGGCATCAACCACCTGAATGGCCAGGCAGCGCTGTGCTATGCACGTGAGCGGTATGCCTATCAGGATGGCGACCGCCAGCGTGTGAAGAACCAGCAGGAGGTGCTGATGGCAATCGTGAAGAAAGCCACTAGCCCGTCTGTGATTGGCAACTACCCGGCTCTGATGGATGCACTTTCCGGTGCCTTCCAGACCGACTTGTCGCAGAATGAGATCCAGTCTCTGATCCAGTTCCAGCTCAAGGAAATGCCGGACTGGCAGTTCATCACCTATTCGCTGGATGGCCAGGGCTCCACGGAGTTCTGTGCAGAACTGGGCAACAATGCATCTGTCATGATCCCGGACAATGAAACGGTTGTGACGGCGAAAAAGCGCATCGAAGCGGTGATCGAAGGCAAGAGCGCGGAGGAAGTGGAAGCAATCAACGCGGATCCTTCTGAAGTCCCAGCCAATGATGAACCGAGTCCGCAGCCGGAGCAGGATGTGACGGTGGAGGAAAACGTGACGGTGCAGGATCCAGGCACTGGTCAGGATACGACGTATGACCAGACGGTTCAGGAACCTGTGTATACCGATCCGGGGTATGTCGATCCCGGGTACACCGATCCCGGTTATGTGGATCCGGGGTATACGGACCCGGGATATGTAGATGGCGGCTATGTCAATCCCGGTGTCGGGTATTGAGTGGCGGAATAAAATGATTTGGAAAAGCTCTTTTCATGGAATACGAAGGGGGCTTTTTGCTTTTGAGAACATAATTGGAGAGAGTACCTTAAATATGGAAGTTACTAAGAATAATCGTTCGACGTTGTTTAGCTAAGCGTTTTCAAAGAACTTTTGTCTGACGATGTGGAACAATTTTGGAAGCACGGTTTTTTGTTCTGCTGGAAAACAATAAAATAGATTTAATACTCGAAGGAGAAACACTATGAAACAGAAACACTACGATTACCTGGTGGTGGGATCCGGCCTGTACGGTGCCACCTTTGCCAGACAGGCGACAGATGCCGGCAAGTCGGTGCTCGTCATTGACAAACGGGATCACATCGCCGGAAACGTCTACACGAAGAAAGAGCACAACATCCACGTCCATGTCTATGGCGCGCATATCTTTCACACCAACAACGAACGAGTGTGGCAGTACCTGAACCGGTTCACGAAATTCAACCGCTTCACCAACTCCCCGGTGGCCAACTACAAAGGCCAGCTCTATTCGCTGCCCTTCAACATGTATACCTTCAACCAGATTTGGGGCGTCGTGACACCCGAAGAAGCGGCAGCCAAAATCGAGGAACAGCGTCAGGAAATCAAAGGAGAGCCTAAAAACCTAGAGGAACAGGCGATTTCCCTGGTGGGACGCGACATCTATGAAAAGCTCATCAAGGGCTACACCGAAAAGCAGTGGGGACGGGACTGCACCGAGCTGCCGTCTTTCATCATCCGCCGGCTGCCGGTACGGCTTACTTTTGATAACAATTACTTCAATGCGGCCTATCAGGGCATTCCCATTGGCGGCTATACGCAGATGGTTGAACACATGCTGGATGGTATCGAAGTCCTGACGGGAGAGGACTATCTGAAGGACCGGGAAAAATGGAACGCTCTGGCAGACAAAGTGGTCTACACAGGGCCCATCGACGCGTATTTCAAGTATGAACTCGGGCCCCTGGAATACCGCTCCGTGCGATTTGAGACCGAGACACTGGATATCCCGAATTTCCAGGGCAACGCTGCAGTGAACTACACCGACCGGGAGACACCCTGGACGCGGATCATTGAACACAAGTGGTTCGAGGATCTGGGCAGCGACAAAACCATTATTTCCCGGGAATACAGCTCTGAATGGCAGCCGGGAGATGAACCATATTATCCCGTGAACGATGAGAAAAACCAGCGGCTCTATCAGGCCTACAAAGAAAAGGCGAATCAGGAAGAAAACGTGATTTTCGGCGGCCGTCTGGGTGAATACAAATACTACGACATGGATGC
Organism: Faecalibaculum rodentium; assembly: GCF_001564455.1. Classification (GTDB taxonomy): domain Bacteria; phylum Bacillota_I; class Bacilli_A; order Erysipelotrichales; family Erysipelotrichaceae; genus Faecalibaculum; species Faecalibaculum rodentium. The sequence goes on along the minus strand of NZ_CP011391.1, from coordinate 2,087,853 downwards.
CGTGACAGCCAGTGCGCTGGAAATGGCGGACCGGGAACTGGCGTTAAACAAGGAATAGTCCAGAAGCTATTTACATCTTGACTGGGCAGAATAGTACTGACTGCTTAACTTAATCAAATCAAGCATTTGGGCAGTCGTATGTATACCATAAACACAGGTCACGAAAGGAGACACAATGAGCAAACTGGGAATAATCAAATGTGGACTGGAAACTCTGTGCACCTGGCTGTTGCTTCTTTTGTTTCCTTTTCCCATGAACATTCGATTCCGGTTCCTGATAGTCTGGGTGCTGATGCAGTTCATTGCCGGGCGCTACCGCCACAAGGCACTGCTGGTGTGGGATGAACTGAAATTTTTGCTTGTATCTTATATTTGTGGATATATTGCAAGCTTGATGATGTTCTCGTATGGTCATGGATTCCCATGGCATGATGTTTTTTATCTCACTCTCTTCTATGCCATTGACTTCATTGTCGTGGTGATCCTGAACCGCTACGCCCATCTCTGGTTCTGGAAGCATGTGAAGCACAATGTACTCATCGTCGGCACGGGACCCGAAGCACGGCAGCTTTACAGCGTATGCCGGCGAAACCGGTTCTCCCTCATGGATCCCCTGGGATTCGTGGACTGCTCCTCGGATCCGTCGCTTCATGTGGTGCAGGAAACGGAGGAAAAGCTCCCGCGAAAGGTGTATCCCTGGCAGAAGCTCGAAAAAGCCGTGGCGGATCATGACATTGACACGATCCTGATCGCGATTCCCGACCTGGGGAAATCTGACATGAAGCGCATCTTCGGCAAAGCCTATGATCTGGTCCCGAATGTCAACATCATGCCCCGCATTGACGGGGAGATCAACTTCGCATCGCAGATCAACGACTTCGACGGCTCGCTGCTCATTGCCACGTCCCGGACCCGCGATCCGTATTTCCAGCTGGCGGCCAAACGCATCGCGGATATCATTGCGGCGATCCCCGGCATGGTGATCCTGGTGCCCCTCACGGTCTATGTCTGGATCTCCAATCGCCGGCAGGGGGACAAAGACCCGATTTTCTTTGTCCAGGAGCGCATTGGTCGCGATGGACGGCTGTTCAAAATGTACAAATACCGCACTATGGTCCCGGGCGCCGAGGCAATCCTCGAAGAGATGATGGAGCGGGATGCCGCGATTCGCGAAGAATACGAAGTCAACAAGAAACTGAAGGACGACCCGCGGATCACGAAAGCAGGGAAGTTTCTCCGGGAAAAGTCCCTGGATGAATTCCCGCAGTTTTTCAACGTTCTCAAAGGCGATATGTCCCTGGTCGGGCCTAGGCCCTATCTTCCGCGGGAGAAAGAAGACATGGGGGATCAGTACGAGGATGTCATTGCGATGAAACCCGGCATCACCGGGATGTGGCAGACTCACGGACGCAGCGATGTGGACTTTGACCAGCGGCTGGAGCTCGACGCTTTTTATTACCGCAACTGGAACCTGTGGCTGGATTTCGTCCTGCTGATCCGCACCGCCAAGTCCATGCTTGGCAAAGGCGACCAGGGAGCGTATTGAGTTCAGGATACCGATGGCGGCGAACCCGCCTGGTACTTATAAAAGAGAAACGGAAAACAGCGTCAGTCTGATCAAATGCCAGGTTGACGCTGTCTGCGGTTTGTGGGATGAAATGAGAAGAGGCAGGCGTGGGTACTCACGGATAGCGGGGGCAGAATCACAACTCTGGTGAGAGTATCATGAATCTAACCAATCAATCAGAGAGATTGGTTATAATCTCTCCGATTGATTTGATGCTTTATCCAGCTATGTCACCGTGCCAACAGTCAAAAGCCGCCGGCTTCCGCTTTCCTGCAGGAGCCGGCGGCTTTCTCTGTGTCAGAAGAAAAACAATGATATGGCCATGACTGGAAAAGTTTCAGAGAAATCCGGCACAGGACTGACCGGTTGCTAGAACTTGCCAGTAGCTGCCAGGTAGATCAGATAGAATATCGACATGACTGCTCCTTTCCGGATAGATACTCTGTAACCCCTTTCCTCATGTCCACTGTAACCCCTTTCTGCACAAGCACAGGACTGGAATGCCTGCACAGTGTACACCTGTTTCTGCCTTGTATCTCCAGGACTGGTCACGGCTTTCATCACCAGCATGCAGAACCACAAACACAGGAGAGTGTACACAAGGCTCAAACACCCTGCGTGCTAAAATGAGGAAAAAGAAGGAGCGAACCAACCCATGAACATGATGAACAAATACGTGGACCTGGAAAAAGTCGTGGAAGAATCCGGCCTGGCCAGCACCATGAAATCCGGCTCCCTGGCAGTCCTCGCCACGCCCCAGCTCGCAGCCTGGATGGAAGAAACCGCCTGTGCCTGTATAGGACAGGCCAATGACCTCACCGTGGAACCTGAGGAACAGGAAGCCATGACATCAGTCGGCACGAAACTCAACCTGGATCACCTCAAGGCCAGCCCCCTGGGCGCCACGATCAAAGTGCGCGCCACGCTGACCAAAGTCGATGGCCGGAAAATGGAGTTCTGGTGCGAAGCCTGGCAGGGAAACGACCTGATTGGACAGGCCAGTCACACCCGGGTCATGGTGGATGCAGCGAAATTTGTCAACAAGACCTACGGATTCAAGCAGTAACACAGACAATCAGACACAGCAAAGGCTCTGGATTTCGCCGCAATGGCCGGGACCCGGAGCTTTTTGTGTGATACCCGGTACGGCCGGTACAAATCCCATATACGAAGACAGAAGACAAAAGTTGATCTCTATTGCCAGTCGGTGGCAAGGGACTCCCATCCACCGCCCACACAAAAACCCCGGTCGGCCAGGCATTCTCGAATCCCGCCACCCGGGGCTTTTTGTCACGCAGCGTCCAACCGGTGATCCAGTCAAGTCATGGAACCGGATCCGCAGCAGGGTCCTTATTCAGCCGGAAATCCCACCTGCACCATGATGTGCTTCACCGTACCGATATCCTCGGACTTGATGTCATCAATGTCATACAGCAGATCGCTGTCTTCATCCACACCCAGGATCTCATACGTGTTGTCCTCCAGATCCCGGAGCACACACATCGACCTTGCACCATCCGTGTATTCGTTCTCCACCGTTACATCATTGTCGTTCTTCTGATGATCGTACGACGTACGGGCATTCGGGATATACTCCACATCCGCACCCAGGAAACTGTTGCCGTTTGTCGCATCGAACGAAACCTCATGCAGCTCCGCCTCGTAGTCCGACACCGTGAACCCCGCATCCTTCAGCCCCTGATGCAGCCTGTCGGCGTTTTTGCTCACCGCATCAGAGCTATCGGTCGTCGTGGTGTTCGCCGTACCCTTTGATTCCGTCGTGTCCTTCACATCCGTGTTCGTATCCGCCGATGTGTCCTGTTTCTTGAAAGCATCCTGCTGTTCCTGTACAGGTTCCTTCGCCTGAGTGGTACCCTGTGCCACTGAATTCGTGCAGCCCGCCAACGCAAGCAGACCCGCACAGGCAATGAGTGTCCATGATTTCATGAAATGCGCCCCCTTATGCCTCCATTATAGAAGAGACCCATCCCCAAACCCCGGGACCTGCCCGACAGAACCTGCCACAGTCTGAAATGTATCGTTTTCCCTGCCGATGGTGGCTGAAAAGCCCCGGTTTCAAAAGTTCCCCTGCCGATGATGGTCAGACAGGCCTGTCTTTCCAAACGATGCTCCCGGCTTCATCAATGGATGGCATCATCCATCATCACCCGGACTTATGCCGGCTTATGCCCGACGGAAGCCGCCATCGGCCTCTTTCACCATCAGCACCGGCAACCACGGCATTTTCCTGTTTTGGCAATCAATGGTACAGTGAACCCATGAAACATATTGTGCTGTCGATCCTCGCACATGTGGATGCGGGGAAAACCACGTTGATAGAAAGCCTGCTGTATACAGCGGGGGCCATCCGCCACCCCGGGCGGGTGGACAAACAGACAACGGTGCTGGATGACGACATCCAGGAACGGGAGCGGGGGATCACGATTTACGCCAAGGAGGCGGGATTTGCCTGGCGGGACACCGGGGTGCAGGTCATTGACACACCGGGGCATGCGGATTTCTCCAGCGAAATGGAGCGCGGGCTCTCGGCGGCGGATCTTGCGGTGGTCATTGTCTCGGGCCTGGACGGTGTGCAGTCGCATACGAAAACCATCTGGCGGCTGCTGGAGGCCGGGGGAATTCCCGCGCTGGTGTTTGTGAACAAAATGGATCTCGCCAGGCGCAGTGAGGAAGACCTGCTGGCCGATATCCAGACACAGCTCTCTGCTGCGGCGGTTCCCCTGGATCCGGAACAGATTGCCCTGACAGATGATGCCCTGCTGGAGGAATGGGACCAGACGGGGGAGATTTCCCGGGATCACATCCGTACCCGCGTGGCGGCCCGGAAGCTCTTTCCGGTGTTTTTCGGGAGCGCCCTGCATCATGAGGGGACCGCAGAGCTGCTCGATGCCCTGACAGATCTGGCACCGGAAAGGGTCTATGGCCCGGATCTGGGGGGATTTGTATACAAGCGCGATGATGCCGGTGTGCATGTGAAGGTCACCGGCGGTGTCCTGGAACCCAGGACGAAGCTGGAAGACCTCCGGTTTGATCAGGTGAAGGTGTTCCAGGGAAACAGGCTCGTGAATGCCCCCACAGGTGGCGTTCCGGCGGGGATGACAGCAGTGGTCACGGGTACAGACCTCGTTCCGGGGGATGTGTTCGGTGCCCAGGCACCGGTGGAAGGCCCGAAGCTGGTGCCGTCCATGGCGTACGAGATCCTGGTGCCGGAAGGAGCCCCGGATCTGGGGCCGGTCATGGCCCGGCTCTCGGCCCAGGACCCGACGCTGGATATCGAAAGCGACAGACGGGGGATCCGGATCCGTCTCGCGGGGGAGGTGCAGAAGGAAGTCCTCACCCGGCGCATCCGCGATCTGGCCGGCATCGATGTGGGGTTCTCTGTCGGCACCCCGGTGTATCGCGAGACCATCACCGCGCCGGTGAAGGGATACGGTCACTTTGAACCCCTGCGTCATTACGCCGAGGTGCATTTGCGGCTGGAGCCTGCAAAACCCGGGAGCGGGATCACGGTGGAGAGTGAGGTGGACACAGATACACTCTCGCCACGGTTCCAGGCACAGATCCTGTCGGCCTTGCGCCACAAGCGCCACAAAGGGGTTCTGTCGGGGAGTGACTTGACGGATGTGAAGATCACTGTCACCGCCGGAAAGGGTCACTTGAAGCACACCGAAGGCGGGGATTTTCGTCAGGCAGCGAACCGCGCGGTCCGGCAGGCGCTCATGACCGCCAGGGAAGCGGGAGAAACGGTGCTGCTGGAGCCCATGATCTCCTTTTCCATTCAGTGTGACAGCCAGTTCATCGGCACTGTCCTCTATGAGCTGGAGAAGCGGGGTGCTTCCGTGCAGGTCCAGGATGACGCCATCACCGGGAGCGGTCCCCTGCGGAACCTGGCAGATTTCCAGAATGAACTCCGTGCCCTGACCAAAGGCGGGGGAATGCTGGAACTGGGAGAGACCCAGTATGAACCGAGTCCCGACCAGGATAGGATCCTGGCGGAAATTGACTATGATCCGGTGGCGGATCTGCGCAACACACCGGACAGTGTGTTCTGTGCCGGCGGGGCGGGGTTCACGGTCCCCTGGGATGAAGCGCCGGAGCACATGCACATTCCGCTGGAGAGCGAGCGGACCGCTGGATACACCCCGGCAGGGCACCGGAATTCCGTGGTGTCGGAGGAAGAAGCCCGGAAGGCCTTTGCGGCGGTATCCGGGCGGAACAAAAACGAGAAGAAAACCGTGAAGCCGCACAAGCGGCGGGACATGGCAATGGAACAGCAGGATGTCACGCTGCATCCGCCCAAACCTGTGTGCTATGTGGTGGATGGGTACAACATCATCAACAGCTGGAGCAGTCTGAAGACACTGCCGCTGCATGATGCCAGACAGGAACTGATCCGGATCCTGTCGAGTTACCAGGGCTATCTGGGGTGCCGGATGATCCTGGTGTTCGATGGGTGGCGGGTGCAGGATAATCCCGGGTCCCGGAATATGCGGGGAGCCCTGGAGGTGGTGTACACCCGGGCGGGACAGACAGCGGATGCCTATATCGAGAAGCTGGTTTCGGTGCTCAGAAACGAGTATCAGCTGCATGTGGCGACATCCGACGGTCTGATCCAGAACTCGGTGCTGACCAAGGGTGCCAGACGGATCAGCGCCCGGGAGCTGGAGCTGGCAATTGAGCGAAGCGCGGTGATTCCCGAGGAGTACAGGCAACACGGACATGACTGACAGGCCCCTGCGGTTTGATGGTTGGCCGATGGCAACTCATCAAACTCCAGGGGCTGTTTTTGGGTTTGGTGGAAGGATGAGAATGGTGGAGAAGATAAGAATGGAGGAGATTTACCAAGGTGAGGAGTCGGGCTGGTGAATTTGGGTTATTGTTTTCTGCTGTCGGATAGTTGGGTAAGGCAACTCATCAAACTCCAGGGGCTGTTTTTGTGTTGGTGTGGTGATGGGGATGGTGGCGTTGGCAGCTTCTGCCAAACTCGGGGATGAAAACTGGCTAAACTCAGGAACGAAAACCGGCCAAACTCAGGGATGAAAACCGGCCAAACTCAGGGATGAAAACCAGCCAAACTCAGGGATGAAAACCGGCCAAACTCAGGAACGAAAATCGGCCAAACTCGGGAATGCTGTGATAATTGGGCTATAAACACAATATTCAAGGCGGAGGAGAACGATGAAAGAATACAAGCCAAGAATAGTAGATAGAATACTAAAGCGTAAGCTTAAGGGGATTGGAGCAGTTTTGATTCAAGGGCCAAAATGGTGTGGTAAAACGACAACGGCTGAACAGATAGCCGGTAGTGTTCTTTATATGGCCGATCCAAAGAATGAAGCACAGAATATGACACTTGCTGAACTGGATCCGCAACGTCTTCTGGAAGGGAAAACCCCAAGACTGATTGATGAGTGGCAGCTCGCACCCAAACTGTGGGATGCTGTCAGATATGAAGTTGATCATAGAGATGAACTTGGTCAGTTTATATTGACAGGATCTGCTGTTCCACCATCTTCGGATCATATTCGACATACCGGAACTGGGCGCTTTATCTGGCTGACTATGCGTCCAATGAGTCTTTATGAGTCACAAGAATCTACAGGAGACGTGAGCCTTGCAGAACTGTTCAACTCTCCGGAAAAAATAACGGGGACCAATACACTGGATATGGATAAACTGGCTTTTCTGACATGTCGTGGTGGCTGGCCTCTTGCAATTGGATTTACGGATGAAACGGTATTGGATCAGGCCGCAGGGTATTATGATGCAGTTGTTCATTCTGATGTTTCCCGTGCAGATGGAAGATTGAGGAATCCTGAACGGGTTAAGCTCTTCATGAAGTCCTACGCCCGAAATCAGGGAACGCAGGCAACGAGTGAAGTAATCCGTCAGGACATGGAAGCCAATGATATGAAGGCACTGGATTCCTCAACTGTTTATTCTTATATACGTGCCTTAGAGAGAATATTTGTGATAGAGGAGTTAAAAGCCTGGAATCCAAATCTGCGGTCAAAAACTACTATCAGGACTTCTAATACCAGATTTTTTGTAGATCCTTCTATTGCAGCTGCTGCCTTGGGTGTTGGCCCGGGAGATTTGACAGCTGACTTAAAGACATTCGGCCTTTTGTTTGAGGCGATGTGTATTCGTGATCTGAGAGTTTATGCTGAAGCACTCAATGGGGATGTATATCATTACCGTGATAAAACTGGGCTTGTATGTGATGCGGTTATCCATCTTCGAAATGGTTCTTATGGATTAATTGAAATAAAACTTGGAGGCGACAAACTTATCGAAGAAGGAGCAGAGAATCTTAAAAAGCTGCGAGAAAAGCTGGATACAGAAAAGATGAAAGAACCTTCGTTTCTCATGGTATTAACCGGAACAGGTCAATATGCATATAGACGAAGTGATGGAGTTTATGTTGTACCTCTTGGTTGCCTGAAAGATTGAAGTTCCATATATTCTGAACTTTGGCAGTTTGAGGAAAGCAAGACAGCAAAGACCGGAGACTGTATGCGGCATCTTCAGAAACAGGATCCAGAGTATGAATGGACTCGTTGCCAAATTTGAAAATGCTGCTTTCCGGGGTTCAATTCAATGAAAAACTCCCTCTGGGGATCTGACGGAAGATCCCGGAGGGAGTTTGTCTTTATAATATGCATCACGACAGCCCAGCCACCATTGGCAGCAGGTGCCTACAACAGGCCAAACCACATCGCGGCGGGGAAGGCATCAAAGAGCGCCTGAGGGCTGCGGAGTTCCATATTCAGCCACCGGCTCAACAGCTGCCAGTTGGTGAGGCGCACCAGCACCGAGTCCTTCGGGCGGTGCACGACACCTTCAAACAGCCGCTCCAGCGCTTCATTGGGACCGGTTCTCACCACCAGGGTCTGGGTATAGCGCGCCTGTCTCGCCAGAAGGTTCACCAGCGCCCGGCTGTTCTCATAGGCTAGCAACTCAAAGCGGATCCCCGTCGAGACAGGCAGCGTCACGCCAAAGCCCTCGACATGCGTCCACTGATCCGCCGCCACCCAGATCCGGCGCCCGGCAGCACGCAGATATGCAAGATGCGCCTCAAACTCATCGCGGCTGAGTTCCAGCCGGATGGGAAAATTCCGGACAAATCCCTGATACACCGGATACAGATCCTCCCCGCGCCATGGCCGTACGGATCCATCCGACAGGGGTGGAATCTGTATCCTGTCGAGCCAGTACTCGCGGCATCTGGCGACGGGAAAAAAGCTGCGTTTTTCCAGGACCTTCACCTGGTCGCTGACGGTCAAGAGCGCGAGATCGTTCGCCGAAGCCTGTGCAATGACGGCTTCCATGAGTTTCCCGAAACACCGCTGGAGGCGGTAATCCGGGTGGGTACAGAAAAGAACCGGCACTGATACCGTCAGCTGCCGGTTTGTGAGATGAAGGACACGGTGTTTGACCTGAATGCAGGACACGGGGCGGTCATCCCGGATCATGACGAACATATTCTCCGGATCATAAATGTGGTCCATCCAGGCTCCGACTTCTTTCTCGGACATCCCAATCATGGATTTTTCCAGAAGGTCCCGGATTTCGTCATCCAGACCCAGGGACTCACTGCGGATCACGTGTGTCATCCCTGACCTCCACCTCCGTGTATTCTGCATCAATGGAATCCGGGCGGGCTGCCCGTTTTTCAATTTCGGGGTTCCGGTTCATGGCGCCGCCCTGCCCTGGGTTGGACGACCTGTAGTAGTAGAATGTCCGGCCATTTCCACCCATGCCGCTGCCCATTCCGGTCTGCCGACGGGGTCGAAAGCTGTTCACCAGTGCGGAAACCAGCCAGATGATGAGAAACACCGGCAGCAGGTACATCATGGCCGGCAGGAATACCATCAAAAACAGAAATATCATGAAAATCATCAGCAGTCCGCTCATGAATCATTCTCCTCTCCAGAAAAACCGGCAGCCGGGCTGCCGGCCTGTATTCTTTGATACCTTCAGTATAAGCTGCGGGTGTCGCAGCACAATGTGAAAGGCATGTCAGATTTCCGTCACTTCTTCCCCCAGAAACATCGGGGTGCAGGTACCGGAGGTCAGTTCAGCAATCTCCGGCTCAATGGGATCCGGGACCAGGAACTCGTATGTTACCGTCTCTTCATACAGCGTGTCCAGGAGTTCTCCCCGCTGCGAGATCCAGTTCTCGATGCGGCCGGACAAAGCGTAGGGAACGGTGAGGCTGTAGCGGCGCATAGTCCTGGCTTCTCCAAGAACCGCGGTTTCCAGTGCGGTCTTCACCGCATCGGAATATGCCCGGACCAGGCCTCCTGTTCCCAGCAGGGTACCGCCGAAGTAGCGCACGACAGCGGCACAGATGTGATCCAGGTCTGCGCCTTCGAGCACAGAAAGGATCGGGCGTCCGGCGGTGCCCGACGGTTCGCCATCGTCACTGGAGCGTTTGAGTCCGTCTATGACCATGGCGGTGCAGACGTGTCGGGCCTGGGGATGTTCCTTGCGGATGCTGCGGATGAAGTTTCTGGCATCGTCTTCGTTTTCGGTCCGGTGCAGGTAGCACAGGAACCGGGATTTTTTCACTTCTATTTCACCCATGGTGTCGCTCAGGAGTCTCATGGAAAAATGATACCACAGCACAGACTCCGGGATTTACAAACCGGTTCGGTCTGGAATCCCGGCCTCTGTGCCGAGGGGTGGGGTGGTGAGCACTTCTTATGATCTGCGGATTCAGACCAGTACTTATTCAGTCATATCCCACTGAATCAAGGGGATCAGAACTGGATTTGAACAGAATTCACAGGATCTCCTGACATACCTGTCATCCATATTATTGTCAAAGGCGACGTGTCTGACAGACACGTCCGGTGACTGTCAGACTTGTCATATCCCGTAACCGGCAGACAGGTCGCCTGAAACTTTTTCATTCCTTCGTTGACATATGTTTTCATTCCTTTTATCATGACCTTACAACGTCAAAAAAGCGATGACGGGGAAGCGGTATCAGGAATACCTGGCATAGAGAACCGGCGGATGGTGAAAGCCGGAACAGGACCCGATACCTACTGGCCCCAGAGCCGGCAGGGGGAAGCAAGTAGTCCTGCCCGGGTATCCGCCGTTACAAGGACAGCGATTCGCCTCGGCCGATCGTGGAAAAGTGGTCACACCGACAAAAAGAGTGGTACCGCGGGTATGAAAGTGCTCGTCTCTGAATGATTTTTCAGGGACGTTTTTTTTACCCCCACACCAAAGCCGGATCCTGGTTCCCTGGAGACAGGATCACCTGAAACCACAACAGACATATCCAGAAGGAGGAACGAGTTATGATGGACGCTTCAAAATACGCACCGGGATATTACCCGGCACCGGAGAACGAATACCGCTGGGTCAGGAAAGACCACATTGAACAGGCACCTGCCTGGTGTTCCGTGGATCTGCGGGATGGCAACCAGGCCCTGGTCGTACCCATGAGCCTGGAGGAAAAAATTGAGTTTTTCCAGCTCCTGGTCAGAATCGGCTTCAAGGAAATCGAAGTCGGGTTCCCCGCAGCCAGCGAAACAGAGTATGAGTTCCTGCGTACCCTGATCGAACAGAACCTCATCCCCGAAGACGTGACCGTACAGGTCCTCACCCAGTGCCGTGATCACATCATCCGCAGGACATTCGAAGCTGTGAAAGGTGCGCCCCGTGCCGTGATCCATTTCTACAACTCCACCTCCGTTGCCCAGCGCGAGCAGGTGTTCCGGAAATCCAAAGAGGAAATCAAGCAGATCGCCGTGGAAGGCGCAAAGCTTGTCAAACAGCTCTCTCAGGAATATGAGGGCAACTTCCTCTTCGAGTATTCCCCGGAATCCTTCACCGGCACTGAACCGGAATACGCCCTGGAGGTCTGCAACGCCGTCATCGATGTCATGGAACCCACCCCCGACAGGCCCATGATCATCAACCTGCCGGTGACCGTGGAAATGAGTCTCCCGCACATTTATGCCAACCAGATCGAGTATTGCAGTGACCGCCTCCACCGCCGGGATTCCGTCATTCTGTCCACCCATCCGCATAACGACCGAGGTACCGGCATTGCCGATACGGAACTGGCACTGCTGGCAGGAGCACAGCGTGTGGAATGCTGTCTGTTCGGCAACGGCGAGCGCACAGGCAACGTGGATGCGATCACTCTGGCCATGAACATGTACTCCCACGGCGTGGATCCGAAGCTGGACTTCTCGGACATGCCCGCCATCTGCGAGGTCTATGAGAGGATCACCGACATGCAGGTATCGCCCCGGCAGCCCTATGCCGGCAGTCTGGTCTTCGCAGCATTCTCCGGCAGCCACCAGGATGCCATCGCCAAAGGCATGCACCACAGAGAAGAGAACAGCACCCACCAGTGGACTGTGCCCTATCTGCCCATCGATCCGCATGATGTATCCCGGACCTATGATGCCGATGTGATCCGCATCAACTCCCAGTCTGGCAAGGGCGGCATCGGCTACATCCTGGAAACGGCCTATGGATACAACATGCCGCCAAAGATGCGCGAGCACTTCGGGTATACCGTCAAGGCGGTCTCGGATCACAACCATGCCGAGCTCAAACCCGATGAAGTCTTCCGGATTTTTGAACAGACGTATCTCAACCGGCAGTCCCCTGTGGTGGAATTCCATGAAGCGCACTACATGCAGGGCAAGCAGATGCGCGCCACGGTCACAGTCGCAGTGGATGGACAGGAATACGAGTTCTTCGGATCCGGAAACGGCCGCATCAACGCCGTCAACAATGCCCTGAAACAGGGACTGGGTCTGGAATATACGCTGGATACTTACACTGAACACGCTCTGGACACAAATTCCAGCAGCCGGGCGGCAAGTTATGTGGGGCTGTCCTGGCCCGATGGTACGACCTCCTGGGGCGCAGGGACAGACACGGACGTCATTGTATCCAGTGTCAAGGCACTGATCTCCGCCATCAACAACCGGCCGCAGCCGGCTGACTGAGCGGCAGCGATAAGAGCATGAAGAGACTGAGGCTGCATTCAGTCAGCTCACTGCATGGCGCCTCTTTGCATCAAGTCTAGCTCATCCTCCAGCGGTTGAAATGACTGCCTGCCGCGGGCATTTCAATGGCTGGCCCGCTGCATGATGCCTCTTTGCATCAGATCATGCGGGTCATCCCACACACAATCACAACGATACCCAGAATCAACACAGACAAGCCAAGATACATATATGAACAATGACGTGTCTCATGCTCAGCCACCGGCTGACCATGAGACTTGTCAAAGAAGGAAGGAGACATTTGTTTATGCCCATGACCATGACACAGAAAATCCTGGCTGCCCACGCCGGACAGGATGAAGTCAGACCCGGACAGCTCATTATGGCCGAACTTGACGGCGTTCTCGGCAATGACATCACCACCCCCGTCGCCATCCGCGAATTCGAGAAAGCCGGATTCGACAACGTCGCAGATGCAGACCGCATCAACATCGTGCTCGACCACTTTGTGCCCAACAAAGACATCAAAGCCGCCCAGCAGTCCGCTGCCTGCCGCAAGTTTGCGAAAACCCATGACATCCCGAACTTCTTCGATGTCGGGAAAATGGGCATCGAACATGCGCTGCTCCCCGAACAGGGCATCGTGACCGCCGGCGACTGCATCATTGGCGCCGATTCCCACACCTGCACCTATGGCGCCCTGGGCGCTTTCTCCACCGGCGTGGGCAGTACGGACATGGCCGCGGGCATGGCCACCGGCAAAGCCTGGTTCAAGGTCCCGGAAGCCATCAAAGTGGAGCTCGTCGGCGAACTTCCGCCCTATGTCACCGGCAAGGACGTGATTCTTACCCTCATTGGTCAGATTGGCGTGGACGGTGCCCTCTACCGGTCCCTGGAATTCACCGGACCCGGCGTGAAGTCTCTTTCCATGGATGACCGCCTGTGCATCTGCAACATGGCCATCGAAGCCGGTGCCAAAAACGGCATCTTCCCGGTCGATGAAGTCACCGAAGCCTACCTCGAAGGGCGCAGCCGCCGTCCCTGGACAAAATACAAAGCCGATCCCGATGCGGAGTACATCCAGAGCATCACCATGGACCTGAGCCAGCTGGAACCAGTCACCGCCTGGCCCCACCTGCCGGAAAATGTGCACCCCGCTGCCGAGGCACCCATTGAAGTGGATCAGGTTGTGATCGGGTCCTGCACCAATGGCCGCATGGAGGACATGGAAGCCGCATGGGAAATCCTGAAAGGCCGCCAGGTCAAGGACGGCGTGCGTGCCATTGTGATTCCCGCCACCATGCAGATTTACAAAGAGTGTCTGAAAAAAGGCATCATCGAAGACCTCATTGATGCAGGCTGCGTCGTCTCCACCCCCACCTGCGGGCCCTGCCTGGGCGGCTATATGGGGATCCTGGCAGAAGAGGAACGCTGCATTTCCACCACCAACCGCAACTTCGTCGGCCGCATGGGTCACGTGACTTCCGAGGTCTACCTCGCCAGTCCCTATACAGCCGCAGCCAGTGCCATCATCGGGGTCATCACCGATCCCCGCACGCTGATGCAGACCGAGACACCCGTTGAAACAGAGAAGGAGGCAGCCGCATGAACAACGCCAGAGGCACTGTGTTCAAATACAACGACAATGTGGACACCGATGTGATCATCCCCGCCCGGTACCTGAACACACCGGATGCGAAGGAACTCGCAAAACACTGCATGGAAGACATCGATCCGGAATTCGTGAACAACGCCAACCCCGGTGACATCATCGTGGCGGGCTGGAACTTCGGGTGCGGCAGCAGCCGGGAACACGCCCCCCTGGCGATCAAGACCGTGGGGATCTCGGCGGTCATTGCGAAAAGCTTTGCACGGATCTTCTACCGCAATGCGATCAACATCGGGCTCCCGATCCTCGAGTGCGAAGCAGCAGCTGAAGCCATTGAAAACGGCGATGAGGTGGAAGTGAACTTCGATGAAGGGATGATCACCAACCTCACCAAAGGCGAAACCTATCAGGCGGAGCCATTTCCGGCATTCATTCAGGAAATCATTGCAGCCGGCGGCCTGCTGCCGAGCCTGAGGAGGAACGCATGAAGAAAATCGGACTGATCTGGGGCGACGGCTCCAGCCCGGAAATCATGGCCCAGGCCAAACGCGTGCTGGATGCCATACAGGATCCCGTCGATCCCTTTGTCTATACAGACATTGCCATGGGCGGGGAAGCAGTGGACAAGTATGGCGATCCCCTGCCGCAGCATGAGCTGGACAAAGCCCTGGCACAGGACAGTGTCCTGCTTGGCGCCATTGGCGGTCCCAAATGGGAAGGACTGCCCGGTCCCCAGCGCCCGGAAAAGGGCCTGCTGCGACTGCGTGAAGGCATGGAACTCTTTGCGAACGACCGCCCTGCGAAGATCTGGCCGCAGCTGGCGGATGCCTCGCCCCTGAAGAAGGAAATCACGGACAAGGGCATTGATTTTGTCATTGTGCGGGAACTGATCGGCGGGGCCTACTTTGGAAAAAAGGAAACGAAGGAAGTCAACGGCGAGCTCGTGGCGGTGGATGAAATGCCCTATTCCGAACATGAGATCGAGCGGATCGGCCGCATTGGATTCGAGACAGCCAGAAAGCGCCGGAAAAAGCTGGTGATGGTGGACAAACACAATGTGCTGGATACCAGCCGGCTCTGGGTGAAGGTCTTTGACCGCCTGAAGGAAGAGTACCCGGATGTGGAATACAGCACGATGTTCGTGGACAACGCAGCCATGCAGATCGTGAAGGACCCCAGTCAGTTTGACGTGATTGTGACGGAAAACCTGTTTGGAGACATCCTGTCCGATGAAGCCAGCCAGATCACGGGCTCCATCGGGATGATCCCTTCCAGCAGCCGCGGGAAAACAAAAAACGGGCTCTATGAGCCGATTCATGGGTCTGCACCGGATATCGCCGGTCAGGACAAGGTGAATCCCATTGCGTGCATTCTGTCTGCAGCGCTGATGCTGCGGTATGGCCTGGACATGGAAGAAGAAGCAGCCCGGATCGAGCAGGCTGTGGAAAAGGTTCTTGACCAGGGATACCGCACAGCGGATATCTGGACAGAAGGGACCACGCTGGTGGGTACAAAGGAAATGGGCGACCGGATCCTGGAAAACCTCTGACAGAAAAAAACGGGTGGTTCATCTGGTGGACCACCCGCTGTTTTTATGATCAGGATCACTAGACGGCCGATGATGGCATATCAGCGACTGCCTTTGAGTTTTGCCAGTTCTGCCTCCAACAAGGCAATCTTCTCAATCATGCTTTTGATCTCTTCGTCCTTGCGGACCACTTCCTGCTTCATCAGGATATAGTTCTCGTTGGCCTCATCACTCAGTGTTACAAAGGGCCGCCCATATTTTTTGTAGTATTCCTGTACCACACCTGGAATTTGTCTTGTCATTTTTATGCCTTCCTTTTTCAAATATTCGATTGTCTCTTCGGTTTCTGTATCAAACAGATGCCCGAGTACCTGAATGATCTCTTCATCTGAATTGTGCCATCCATGGTTCAGAAACACAACTTTCCACTCGATCATATTTTCGACACGCCCGTTGAGCTCTGTGATGTAATCATCCGGACAACCCGACCATCCAGTCCTGAATTCTCCTTCCCAGACACCAAGCCGGTGGGACAGCGGCAGGATCCAGAGTGCTTTGATGGGCTTCAATCCTTTGTAGTCACGGCTCATACCAAACGGCAGTCCTCTTTGGCGCAGGATAATACTGGCAATATAGTTCAGGGACCTTCCGCAAAGGACTTCCGGCGACAGTTCCCGCAGATTCACATCCAGCTGCACGAAATACAGCTGGTCTGTGATCATGTCCTGGATCACAACAAAATTGTCATAAATCGATTTGCCCGAACCGGGAATATTCGCTTCCGGATCGGAAGCATCCACCATCTGATCAAGAAATCCCTCCGGATCATCCGGATCCGGGCGGATGCCCTTG
This sequence comes from Faecalibaculum rodentium, assembly GCF_001564455.1. GTDB lineage: Bacteria > Bacillota_I > Bacilli_A > Erysipelotrichales > Erysipelotrichaceae > Faecalibaculum > Faecalibaculum rodentium. The sequence goes on along the minus strand of NZ_CP011391.1, from coordinate 2,071,291 downwards.
AAGTACTGGATTCTTGAAGCGATCTCTGCCACCGTGAATCCGCTGTACTCAGCAAAGCTGAATTTCAGAATCAGAGAAAAGATTTGTATGTCCCGCAGCATTTCCTTGGCTGCTCCATCGCTCATTGGGATTTCAGCTTGAATGGCTTCCAGGGCATGCATTGCGATGATTTCAGATTCTTCCATTCGTTCTCCTTCCTGTCCATGTGTCGACAGCTGAACCGGTACAGGAAGGATAACGGATTTTTCCGCCAAAAAAATGACAAAAACGTGAAGTCAAGACAGATGATTGCATAAAACTTCACATCTATGTCACGGAATAAAAAGCTGTCCTGACAAATCATCACCTCTCAGCAGCCTGTTGCCGAACAACTGTGTCACAGGTACGAAAGTCACATTTTTCCGGTGTCTGGCATTAAAAATCCCGGGAAGCTTTCCACCTCCCGGGTTTGTTTGTATATGCAGGCCAGGTTTCATTACCCAATCAGCGAGCTGATGACCTGACCATTGGCTACATCCACCTGCACGGTGTTGCGGTATTCTCCGTAATAGAATGTCACAGTAGCGGTATCTCCATCCATGGAAACATTCAGATCTGTCACATCAGATTCTGCCAGACCGGCGTTGCCAAGGGCCAGGCTGATGGCCGTTTCTTCCTCGGCAGAACGGGTGGTCTTTTTCTGGTCCTCTTTTTTGGATTCCTTCTTTTCGGTATTCTCCGACTTGGTTTCCTTCTGAGGCTCTTCCTGTTTTGCTGCCTGCGCCTGATCTTCCGGCGTTTTTCCTGACTCCACAGGAGCAGACTGAGGATCTTTCTGGTACTTCCGGTCTTCAATCAGACCACCGGAAGAAATCTTATAGGTAAATACACCTCGAGGGGTGTGGAACGAAACTGTAAAGCCATCTCCGTCAGCTGCAGCATCACTGGTCAGACTTGTCACATCCGCCGGCGCAAAACCGGCATCATCCAGAGCCACTTCAGCCGCATCATCTGCGGTTACTTCCGGTCCGGCTTTGCATCCTACCAGAAAAAGCAGGGATGCAGCCAGTCCTGCCCTCAATAATTTTTCAGCGTTCATTGCGGTCACCATATCCATATCCATAATAGTGCCTTGACATGAAACCGGGAACTTTGGTCATAACCGTGCCAATCAGGTTGGCACCGTTTCTTTTCAGGTCATCCACCGCTTCCCGGGCATCATTTTTGTCTGTTTCCTTTGCGCTCAGAACAAACAGCGTTCCATCAGACAAGTTTGAAATAGGCACGGCATCACTCACCGCAAAAGCAGGGGGGCAGTCAATGATCACCTGGTCAAACTGAGACCGGGCGCTGTTGATCAGACTGGCAAACCGGCGGGAACTGATGATCTCCGTCGGGTTGGGTACCCTCGATCCTGCAGACAGGAAAAACAGGGAAGACTGATCATCCAGTTCCAGTTCCTGGATTTCATCCTGTTCGAGCAGCGGATCATCCTGGCGATAGTGCGTCAGCAGATTCGTCAGGCCCTCTCCATTGGATGTACGCAGCATTTTGTGCAGAGAAGGGGTGCGCAGATCGCAGTCGATCAGCAGCACTTTCTCATACTTGTCTGCAAAAATCTTCGCCAGGTTGGAAGCCACGCTGCTTTTTCCCTCATTGGGATGCGTGGAGAGTACATTCAGCACCCGCAGTTCCGAGTCCATCTGCGAGAATTCGATGTTGGTCCGCAGCTGACGGTAAACTTCCTCCAGATTCAGCTGGTCATTGCGGTTTGTCCGCCTGGAGGAATTGTTTGAGACGTTTTTCTTTTTCTTTGCCATGGCTCCTCCTTACTTCTTTTCCAGATCCGGCAGTTCGGCATATACCGGAAGACCCAGATACTTTTCTGCTTCCTCGCGGGTTTTCAGACGCTTGTCCGTCAGCATGTGGATCACCAGGAATCCCAGTCCCAGCACCAGACCCGCCAGACCGCCAATGGCAGCATTCTTTTTGATGGAAGGTCCCACAGGTTCATAACTCAGCTTGGGCTGGTCCGTGATCTGAATGTTCTGCACATTCAGGCTGTCCTTCATCGTGTCGATGAACGTGTTGATCGTCGTCGTGGCAATCTCCTTCGACAGCCTCGGATCCTCCGTCGTCGCCGTCACCGTAATGATCTCCGTGTTGTCCGTATTCGAAATCGTCAGCGAATCCCGCACATCCTCCGTCGAAGCCAGTCCGGTCTCCTGCGCCACCAGCGACATGATGTTGTCCTGCGTCAGCAGATTCATGACATTGGACACCAGCTTCTGGTTGGAGTTCAGCGAGTTGATATCAATCTCACCCTCCTGAACCCGCGGCGTCAGAAACAGCGTGCCGCTCGCCGCATACGTCTTCGGAATCAGTGCCCAGGTCAGACCCCCTGCAACCACTGCCCCCACCACAGTCGCGCCAATCAGCATCCAGATATGCTTCTTGATCAGTTCCCAGACCTCATACAGGTCAATCGTCGTTTCATCCTCCGCACCCGGAAGCTGATTCGTTTCCTGATACTGCGAAGTTCGCTGCAGATGATGGTTTGAAGCCATACAGTCTCCTTTCATAGTCCTTTTACAGGGCTCCCCTTAAATGAAAAGGAGCCAATCGGTAAGAATATAGCATATATGGGATATAACAAAAGTCTGCATTTGACACATTCTCCCCATGCCGATGGCTGACGCCTGGCAGGGCATTCATGGGAGTCACATGGCAGACCCATTGTCACATCTCCGAAAAAACTCAACCAAACAGTCATTGAATATTAAAAAACCTGAAATTGTCGGGTTGAGCATTGCACTTGACTATGATAACATTCTTTTGTTGCTTATGTAGTATAATTTTTGAGAAATATTATGTAAGTTTACAGGAATTCATTCGGAATGAATTCCGAAAGGTTTACGGTCATTGCGCCGAAAAAGTATTTAATTTTTCTGAATAAAATAACTTCTTTCGCGTCAGATGGATTTGTGGGTTGTTAGTAGTTGCATCCTTAACCATTGATAAACGTTTCGCAACTTTCAGCCTGTTGGAACAGGAGGGTGAATGACAAAACTAGGCACAATCAAGGTTTTCATTGAGTCCGGGATCACGCTTCTCCTGTTGGTGTTCTTACCACTGGGAGTTGGACTCAAGATCAAGCTCTATATTCTCTGGCTCATCATGCAGCTCTGGTCAGGACGCTATGAAGGACAGGCTTTGCTCTACACCAATGAAATGTATCTGCTTCTCAAGAGCTTCGGTGGAATGCTGATTACATCTCTCCTGGTTCTGAACTACAGCAGAGGATTTCCCTGGGATCAGTTCGGATGGGTATGCCTGTTTATCGGAATCGACCTGCTTGCTTCCTTATATATAAACAGGTGGGCGCATATCTGGTTCTGGAACAAGGTGAAACACAACGTTCTGATTGTTGGCGCTGGTCCTACCGCTACGCAGCTTTACAACGTCTGCAAGACCAACCGGTTTTCCCTGATGGATGTAAAAGGCTTTATCAACTGCAACGACGATCCTTTTTTCCTCCACAACTACCAGAAGATCACATCTCAGAAACTTCCTGTGTGGAAAGTGAAGGATATTGAGCGAATCATCGCTGAACAGCAGATTGACGTGGTGCTGATTGCCATTCCGGAAATGGGAAGAACAGACATGAACCGGCTCTATGGACGAATTGCAAATCTAGTGGACAACATTCAGTTCCTGCCCAGGGTGGACGGACAAATCAACTTTGCCTCAAAAATCAACGACTTTGATGGCTTGCTGATGATATCCACATCTACAGGAAAGATTGGTTCCATCGAACGGGGACTGAAACGGGCTATGGATATTCTTGGATCCATACCAGGACTGCTGGTGTTGATTCCATTGACTGTCTATGTGTCTGTTTCCAATAGAAAGAACGGTGATACGGATCCAATCTTTTTTGTTCAGGAGCGAATCGGCAAAGACGGAAAACTGTTCCGGATGTACAAGTACCGGACGATGGTACCCAATGCCGAGAAGATTCTGCAGGAGCTGATGGAAACCGATGAGGACATTCGGAGAGAGTACAAAATCAATAAAAAACTGCGGAATGATCCCAGAATCACGAAAGCAGGAAAGTTCCTTCGTGAGAAAAGTCTGGATGAGTTTCCGCAGTTTATCAACGTATTCAAAGGAGATATGAGTCTGGTGGGGCCGCGCCCTATCTTCCAGGAGAAAAGGAAGATATGGGTGAGATTTATGAGGATGTTATTGGGACAAAGCCAGGGATTACCGGAATGTGGCAGACCCATGGCCGAAGTGATGTGACTTTTGAGGAAAGACTGGATTTGGATAGCTTCTATTTCAGAAACTACAGTCTGTGGTTGGATATCACTTTGCTTTTGCGAACGGTGAAAACGATTCTTAGTCGAGGAGAAAAGACTCAAGCTTGTTAGACCCGTATCTATGGGGTGATAGAGATGTGTTCCTTTAAAAAAGCTAAACGAAATGGTTATGGGGATTAAAGATGAGTGAAAAATTAAGGATTGCTATGTTCGGCCAGAAACGTCTATCCAGAGAAGGTGGAGTAGAAATTGTAGTAAAGGAACTCTGTACTCGAATGGTAAGAGAAGGACATGAAGTGACTTGTTTTAATAGAAGCGGCCATCATGTTAGCGGGGCAGAGTATGATGAAGAATTGGTTGAATATGATGGGATTAGCCAAAAAGCGGTTCCGACAATTCATAGGAAAGGACTTGCGGCTGTAAGTTCGTCCTTTTTTTCTGCACTCTACAGTGGGCTTGGGAAATTTGATCTCGTGCACATCCACGCTGAAGGACCTGCGTTTTTTTTCTTGGATACCAAAGTTCCTTGGCAAGAAAGTGATTGTTACTATCCATGGGGAGTGTGAAATAATACGCGGCTGTCATAATAGGGACAAGGGTACGGCAGAGAATGAAAGGCTCCGCGCCCCGAAGTTCATATTTTCTTACCCGAAGAATGAACGATTAATCTTTCTGTGTGGCAGAAATGCTGCACAGGAAGAAATCTCGACCATGAGGGTGGGGTGACAGCCAGCGGACAGGTGAACAAGCCTGTCTGCTCTTTGTGTTGGCTGAAATATAGATGAAGAAATTGAGTGGGATTGTGTGTGGGAAAGAATTATGAGTAAGAAACTTGCGATTGCGATGTTCGGACAGAAGCGATTATCAAGAGAGGGCGGAGTAGAGATCGTTGTCAAAGAACTCTGCACCCGAATGGCACAGAATGGCTGTGACGTGACTTGCTACAACAGAGCAGGCCATCATGTGAGTGGTGCAGAATATGACGATGCTGGTAAAACGGAGTACGAGGGAATCCGTCAGAAGTCTGTTCCGACCATTGAGCGGCGTGGACTTGCTGCAGTCAGCTCTTCATTTTTCGCGGCTCTTTACAGTGCGTTTGGAAAATACGATGTAGTGCATATCCACGCCGAAGGACCGGCCTTCTTTACATGGCTGCCAAAGATGTTTGGGAAAAGAGTTGTAGTTACCGTTCATGGCATTGACTGGCAGCGCGAGAAATGGCAATCAGGACTTGGCTCTAAGTTTATCCACCAAGGCGAAAAAAATGCTGCGAAATATGCGGACGAGGTCATTGTTCTGAGCAAAGGCGTGCAGGACTATTTCAAGGAAACCTATGGTAGAGAAACTCACTTCATTCCCAATGGTGTAAATAGACCGCAGATTCGGGAAGCGAAGCTAATCAAGGAGCATTTTCGACTGGAAAAAGACTCCTACATCCTGTTCCTCGGTCGTCTGGTGCCGGAAAAAGGCATTCGATATCTGGTTGGGGCATTCAAGAACGTTAAGACGGATAAAAAGCTGGTCATTGCAGGCGGCTCCAGTGATACGGATTCCTTTATGGAGGAATTGAAAGAACTAGCGAAGGGCGATGATCTGATTCTCTTTACCGGGTTTGTACAGGGAGCAATGCTGGATGAGTTGTACAGTAATGCTTATACCTATACGCTGCCGTCTGATCTGGAAGGGATGCCCCTGAGTCTGTTGGAAGCGATGAGCTACGGCAATTGCTGTCTGGTTTCCGATATTCCAGAGTGTACAGAGGTTGTGGAAGATAAGGCGCTGATTTTCAAAAAGTCGGATGTAAAGGACTTGCAAGAAAAACTGCAAGATGCTTGTGACCATCCGGAAATGGTTATGAAAATGAAGAAGCAGGCAGCTGACTTTATCTGCAAGAAATACAATTGGGACGAAGTTGTACAGGAAACGATGAAGTTATATAGAAAATGAGGCAGAAAACTGGTGTCTCGGCTATTCCAACAAATGTTGTGAAATGAAATATAGAATAAGGAGAAAAATAACGTGAAGACGCTGATTTTGAATAATCTCCTCTAACCGAACGCAGGTAGTGAGATGTACATAGTGAAAACACTTGAAAAACAGCGTATTTACGGCACTTTTCGAGATGGGCTGGGAGCTGCAAGAGCAGTTTTAATCTCGCTACCTAGGTTCAGCAACAGCAGATGAAATTATCATAAGAACTTTCAGTATCACTACCTGCGTTTGTATGGAGCACACTGGTTTATGAACAACACATTGGAAGTGCTTCATCTGAACAGAGGTAGTGAAATAAAGCATAGAACAAGGAGAAATTTAACGTGAGGACGCTGATTTTGAATAAATTCCTGCACCGAAACGGCGGAAGTGAGACGTATATATTCAAATTGGGTGAGGCGCTGGAGCAGCACGGACACGAGGTTCAGTACTTCGGTATGGAGCATGAAGGCCGTTGCGTGGGCAACCGGGTCAATGCTTACACAAGTGACATGGACTTCCACGGTGGCAGCAAACTGAGCCAGCTGACCTACCCGATCAAGACCATCTACAGCAAGGAAGCACGGGTGCAGCTGAGAAAAGTTCTGGACGACTTCAAGCCGGATGTCTGTCACTCGAACAACTTCAATTACCAGTTGACACCTTCCATCATTCTGGAAATCGTGAAGTGGCGCAAGGAGACCGGAAGAGATTGTAAGATCATCTTCACGGCACATGACTACCAACTGGTTTGTCCGAACCACATGCTGAACAATCCGAACACCCATCAGAACTGTGAGAAGTGCCTCGGCGGCCATTTCGTGAACTGCATGAAAGGCAAGTGCATCCACGGCTCCACGGCAAAGTCAGCCATCGGCATGATGGAGGCTGAGTTCTGGAAGTGGAAGGGTACCTATAAGTACATTGACACAATGATCTGCTGCTCGGAGTTCATGAAGAGCAAGATGGACAGCAACCCGCTGTTTGCAACAAAGACCGTGGCAATGCACAACTTTATCGACAAGGTGGAGTGGAAAGAAACGGAAAAGAAGGATTACGTCCTCTACTTTGGCCGCTTCTCTGAAGAAAAGGGCATCGGCACACTCATCAAGGTCTGTAAGGAGCTGCCGGATGTACAGTTCATCTTCGCCGGCACTGGTCCTTTGGAAGAGACGGTAAATGGTATTAAGAATATCAAGAACGTTGGTTTCCAGAAAGGTGAGGCACTGGAAAAGCTCATCCGTGAGGCACGGTTCTCCATCTATCCGTCTGAGTGGTATGAGAACTGCCCGTTCTCCGTAATGGAATCCCAGATGTATGGCACACCGGTGCTGGGAGCGAACATCGGTGGCATCCCGGAACTGATTCAGGTTGGCAAGACCGGCGAGCTGTTTGAGAGCGGTAATGCCGAAGATCTGAAGAAGAAGATCGAGAAGCTCTGGAGTGATAAGAAGCTGTGTGAGCAGTATAGCAAGAACTGTAAGGACATCAGCTTCGATACCATTGATGAGTATTACGAGAAAATTATGAAGGTGTATCAGTAAGGGAGGGGGACAGGCCGATGGTTTATATGCTGTTTGATAACCCGGCAGATAAACAGAATATGACATTTCTGAACAGCTATGAAACAGCCAAGATTCGGCAGGTTTATCCTCATCAGAAATGTAGTTCCACTAAAGAAATGCTGGCAGCCTGCAAGGATATAATCAAGAAGTCAGCCGATGGCGACACTATCATCTGCTGGTATGACTTCATGGCAGTTTTGTGCTGGTGGCTGTGTAAAGTGCAGTTCAAAAATAGAAAAATCATTGCACTGAATATTTTGCTTAAAGATAAAGCAACTACTAAGAACAAGTTGGCGAAGCTCTTATACAAGCCGGTTCTGATATCAAAAAAGGTTCAAGCGACTGTGACCTCTAAGAAGTACGGTGAACACTTGAACGAAATGCTCGGAATCCATAAGAGATACACACTGCTGCACGACACCTATCATGGTGGTTACAGCATCGAATATGAAGGCGAAGTAGTGCCGAATAGTGTATTCTGCGGCGGACGGAACGGTCGCGACTGGGAGTTTCTGATTAGAATTGCACAGACGATGCCGGAAGTTACATTCAACTGTGTTATGCCGAAGGATAAGTTTGAAGAGTACAAAGAGAACTTCGGCAAAAATATGGTGGTGAAGTCGGATATTCCTGAACAGGAATTCCTTGAGTTCATGTGTCAGTCACAGCTGGTAGTTACGCCGTTGGATACGGAGGCACCGGCCGGATTGATTGCTTTTTACCAGGCAGCCGCCAATGGGAAGATGGCAATCACGTCGGATACGGTAACTACACAGGAGTATTCCGCCGATGGCAGAGGTGCTTTATGTGGTAAGGATGTAGAAGACTGGAAAAATACAATCCAGTACTTCTTGCAGCATAGAGAAGAAGCTAATGCTATTGCGGAGAAGTTTAAGAACTTCCTTGAAAGTGAGTGTTCAGAGGAAAAATATGCGAAGACACTGTGGGGGATGCTTGTGGGATGAAAGAGAGATATGAGGGAATAGATGGATTGAAGGCGTATGCCATCATTGGCATTGCACTGATGCACGTCCTCGCAAATGGAGAATATGGGATAGGAGGATTTGTGTTTGAGAGGCTGATACCATCTTTCACAAACCTCGTTTTCCTTTTTATGATGGTCAGCAGCTTTGGCATGTGCTGCGGCTACTACCAGAAATTCAAGGATCAGAAAATTGGTGTGGGAGAGTTCTACAACAAAAGGTACAGCAAGATCTGGCCATATTTCGCGTTGCTTTGTGTGCTGGACTTCGTAATGTCACCTAGTAAAAGTGCGTTGTATGAGGTCTTTGCAAACCTGACACTCTGCCAGGGATTTTTGCCGAATATGAACATATCGGTTATCGGTGTGAGTTGGACTTTGGCAGTGATTTTTGTGTTTTATCTGCTGTTTCCTTTTCTTGATAGACTACCAAGCTCAGTTAATAGCTTATCACGCATAAATAGCGCCAGTAATAATGCGATACTTGAATCAGGAAGAGAGGCACCCTATGTTCAAGAAATCGCTGTTCAAAGACCTGACTTTTGCTGATATCCATGCCCAGTATTCAGACCCCCATGACGCAGAACGCTTCTTCTTTGATCTGAAGTGGAAGGATGGTTTTGTGTGCTCAAAGTGCGGTCATACCCACTACACGACTGTTGTACGAAAAAACGGCTCTCTCAGAACTGTCTATCAGTGCGCTCACTGTGGTCATCAGGAATCTGTCACTGCCGGGACAGCGCTGGAAAGCACCAAGGCTCCTCTGTTTTCCTGGATCCTCGTGATGTTCGCCTATGTTATCTCCAAGACGGGAACTTCTGCCAAATACATCAGTGATCTGACAGGTGTCAGCTACCACACCACAAAACTCATGCTTCGCAAGATCAAACAGGCTCAGAAGCAGGACAACGAAACTCACATAGCCGTTGATTGCGATGCGATCGAACTGGATGTCTTTTCCTATGGCGGAAAGAAGCATGGAAAGCGTGGATGGGGAGCAGAAGGTAAAGTCAATGTGGCTGCAGCTGTGATCAAACACTATGTCTGGGACGACATGGATGGTGATGAGGAAGTATTCGAAGCCACAGATGCTGTCAAATTCAGAATCGTTCACAGCGAGAATAAGGCAGAACTGAAGAAGTTTCTGGAAGAAGAAGTCCCCAGTGACTGTGTAGTGCATTGTGACCGGAGTTCGGCCAACCTGGCTCTGGATATAGCCGGCAAACTGGTGGATGCCCAAAAGTTCGAAGTGGATACAGATCATCTGTCCTCTCTGGATCACATCATTTCCAACTTCAGAAGCAAGGTACAGGGGACTGCACACGGGATCGCACTGCAGTTTCTGGAGAACGAATTAGCAGACTTCGAGTGGAAACTGAGTCGCCGGAAATGGAAGAAAAAGAGTATCTTTGCATCACTGGGAAGAACTCTAATCAGCGGTGCTCACCAGACCCGGCAGGGTATGATCGACTACTTTAAAGACGTCCAGAAACAACTGGTTGCAGCTTAGCTTTACTGAGCTTCGTAGCCTATCAAGTTCCTTTTTTCTGCTTTCTGCTGGAAAACAAGAAACGTGCATGGTTGGCATTTATCTGCGCCGTAATCTACAACTTCGTATGCAGTACATATTTCTTTGATGAAAGCCACATTGCAGATGGAGCAGCCGTAAATTTCAGTGCAAGGACAAACATTCTGTACTGTGCAGTATATTTTATCGCTGGAGGCTTGATTTTTCTATATCGGAAAGAGTTGGCTGAGTTTGCAGCAAAATGCAAAGTTATCGCCGGAGCGACTTTGTTGATTGCCGCAGTTGCTTATTTTGCATTAGGCGGCAATACGCTCACGGTGCTGTTCTTCTGTGTGGCAGCACTGATTTATACCCTCGGATGCAAGGGGGGGGTACTGGTCAATCCAGTCGCCAAGTTCCTCGGTGGTATCTGCTTCGAGATTTACCTGTGCCACATGGTAATTTATCGTGTGCTTGAGAAGCTACACCTTGTACATCTGTTTGGAAACGGTCTGCTGGCATATCTTTTCACGGCTGTTGTAGTCGTTTGCGGCTCGATTGTGTTCTCGGTATGTGCAAAGTGGTTCTTAAATAAAATCGAAACATTCTTAAAAGATAAAGTAAACAATAGGAGAGTTAATCATGTTTGAAGAAAAGAAGTTAAATGGTACTGTCATCGTCACTTATCGCTGCAACGCCCGTTGCTCCATGTGCAACCGCTATAAAGCACCTTCCAAGCCGGAAGAGGAGATCAGCATTGAAACCATCAAGAAGCTGCCGAAGATGTACTTTACAAATATCACCGGCGGTGAGCCGTTTATCCGCACGGACCTGAAAGATATCGTGCGTGAGCTGTACAAGAAGTCTGACCGTATTGTTATTTCGACCAATGGCTTCTTTACTGACCGTATCGTTGACCTGTGCAAAGAGTTCCCGCAGATCGGTATCCGTATCTCTATCGAGGGTCTGGAGCAGACCAACAACGAGATCCGTGGTTTACAGAACGGCTACCAGCGTGGTTATGGCACGCTGAAGAAACTGCGTGAGATGGGCATGAAGGACGTTGGCTTCGGTATGACCGTTCAGGACAAGAACGCTCCTGACCTGGTTCCGCTGTACAAGATCTCCGATGAGATGGGTATGGAGTTCGCTACCGCTTCTCTGCACAACAGTTTCTACTTTGTTGAGGCAAAGAACATCATCCATGACCGTCCGATGGTTGCAAAGAACTTCGAGAACCTGGTCAATGAACTGCTCCGCAGCAACAGCCCGAAAAAGTGGTTCCGTGCTTACTTCAACCACGGCCTGATCAACTACATCTACGGCCAGAAGCGTCTGCTGCCTTGCGACATGAGCTTCGATACCTTCTTCATCGACCCGTATGGTGATGTTATGCCTTGCAATGGTACCAAGGATAAAGAAGTCATGGGCAACCTGAATAACCAGACTTGGGATGAGCTGTGGAACAGCCCGGAGGCCGAGAAGGTTCGTGCAAAGGTTCGTTGCTGCGACCGTGACTGCTGGATGATTGGTTCTGTTTCTCCGGCTATGCACAAGTACATCTGGAAGCCCGCTACCTGGGTTCTGGTTCACAAGTTCAAGGCTCTCTTTACCAAGCATCCGTACAGCATGTACGAGTTGAAAATCTGCCGTGATTACCGTGATGGCAAGGTCACCAAGGAGGATCTGGATAAGTGCAGCACCTGCGATATGAACTGTGTGATCAATAACGGTCTGAGTGAAGCATCTAAGGAGCAGCTGAAGCACAAGACTGGCGAGGAAATCGTGGATACTGATATCGCACAGCAGATGGAGACGAAGTAATGAGTGAAAAGACAGCGGTAAGAACAAGAGAAAAATGGGTCGATGATGTAAAAGTCATTGCCTGCATATTGGTTGTACTGGGCCATTTCTTCCAGAGCATGACGAAGGCGAATATTCTGCCGGAAAATAATCTGTATGGATGGTTTAATACGACAATCTATTACTTCCACGTACCGCTGTTCTTTATTTGTAGCGGATACTTGTATCAGAAATACGGCAAGGTAAACAGTGTTGGTAGCTGGTGCAAGAATGTGACAAAAAAAGCGTTAGCACTTGGTGTTCCTTATGCAACCTTTACGACTGCTACATGGGTGCTGAAAAAGGTATTCCCAAGCCGTGTTAATAACCAGATTGGAGGTCTGGATGATACATTATTTTTTCGCCCAACAACACCGTACTGGTATTTGTATGCACTATTCTTTATCTTTCTTGTTACACCGACTTTTAGCAGTGTGAAAGCAGCTGCGGTAGGGCTGATTGTTGCATTGGCAGCAAAAGTCCTGATTTTAACTGGGGGGGGGGTACAGCGTTTACGCTGTATCGACGGTTCTCTCAAACGAAATCTGGTTTGTGCTCGGTATGAGTATTTGTGCGTTTAATGTGCAGCTGAAGGGGAGAAAAGTAAAAGGAACAATATTCGGAATGCTGTTTATAATTCTGAGTATTGTAGTATACACGGTGGAAATCGGCAGTAGTGTGATCTCTTTCGCAATGGGGCTATTAGCTTGTGTAGCTGTTATCTTGATGGCGGCGGGTTTTGAGGAAAAGTTCGGTAGAGGAATGGACTTTCTTGCAAAATACACAATGCCGATTTTCCTGATGCACACTTTGTTTGCGGCACCGATGAGATCTATCCTGATGAAGATCGGCATCGAAAACACTGTGATTCATGTAGTGCTGGGACTTGGAATTAGCTTTGTAGGTCCGATTATGGCTGCTTGTATCATGAAAAAGACAGAGTGGTTGGAGTTCTTCTTGTATCCGAATAAATTTATTAGAAAGGTATCGTAAGGATGGGACTTAAAGGGAAAATCAAAGAGTGCCTTGGATTGATGCGAGCAAAAATCTTTGGTGTAACTGCTGGACAGAGCGTTTATATCGGTAAGTATTGCAGCCTAAAAGGAAAACACCATATTACCTTGGAAGATTCCGTAACGATACGCCCCTATACCCAAATCTGGTCTGGGGGGGGTACAGTGAAAATTGGCAAGGGCTCCGAAATTGGTGAGCGATGCCGGATATCTATTGCTAATTCTCTGGATATTGGAGAGAAAGTACTCTTTTCGCCAAATGTGTACATAACTGATTGTGATCATGAGTATCGCAATGTAGATGTTCCTGTGATTGACCAAGGAATTGTACAAAGAGGTCAGAAAGTATCCATTGGAAAAGGATCTTACATTGGTATTAATGCAGTGATTGTAGGTAATGTAAAGATTGGTAAGTATTGCGTAATCGGAGCCAATTCAGTAGTTACTAAAGATGTGCCCGACTATTGCGTAGCAGTTGGAAGTCCAGCAAAAATACTAAAGAGATATAATCTTGAGACCAAACTGTGGGAGCCGATTAGATAAAACGCCGTGCTTGTGTGCGGCTTGTTAAAGGAGAATAAAATGGAAAGCGCAAAAAAAGCACGAGTGATTGCATTGTATCTGCCGCAGTATCACCCTGTGGCTGAAAATGATAAATACTGGGGAAAGGGATTCACCGAGTGGACGAATGTGGCTAAGGCAAAGCCTTTATTTAGAGGACATTATCAGCCTAGAATTCCTGCAGATTTGGGATTTTATGATTTGAGATTACCTCAAGTGAGAAAAGCGCAGGCTGAACTGGCAAAGGAAGCTGGTATTGAGGGATTTTGTTACTGGCATTATTGGTTTGGCAATGGAAAAGAAGTTCTTCAAATGCCGTTTGATGAAGTTGTAAAGAGTGGAGAGCCTGATTTCCCTTTCTGCTTGGGTTGGGCACTCCATGATTGGACAACGAAAACATGGGAAAAAGGCTCTTCTATTGCAAAAGACACAATGATTTTCAAGCAGGAGTTTCCTGGAGAAGAAGACGATATTAAACATTTTTATCGCTTGTTAGATGCTTTCAAAGATAAACGCTACATTAAGATTGATGGTAAGTTGCTGTTCTCAATTCTTGTACCGAGAGCAATGCCGGAACCGAAACGATTTATGGATTTGTGGAATCGACTCGCGAAGGAAAATGGACTGCCGGGATTCCATTTTGTTGGAATAATTGATTCTATGCCGACCATTACAAAAGATAATATCAAAAATATTGATAAAGCTGTTGACGAGAATATTTCGGGAATTAAAGCGTTGGGCTTTGATGCGGTTGGTACTACTGACCAGAAGTATGCAGAGTTAAAGACTGGTGGTAAATTAAGAAAAGTGTGCTTTGCTGCTGTTAGAAAGCTATTTCCGGGAGCATTGTTGGACAAGTTTGATTACAGCAAGATTATAGATAATTTCTATTCTCCGTCTGATAAAAGAGATGATGTTTATCCGCAGCTTCTTGCAGGCTGGGATCGTTCTCCAAGGTCTGGCAAAAAAGCAATTATTTATTATAATAACACGCCGGAGACTTTTGAAAAGGCGGCAAAAAAAGCAGTTAAGTGTGTTGAAGATAAGGCACCAGAGCATAGGATTGTGTTCTTGAATTCCTGGAATGAATGGGGCGAAGGTGCTTATATGGAACCCGATTTGAAGTATGGAAAAAGGAAAATTAAAGTGCTGTGTAAAGTCATTGATCGAGTAGGAACAAGAAATGATGAAAAAAAATGAAATAAATATCTTTTCATTAACTGTTGCGGTATTGTTTCTGTATCCTATTTTGCCACAGTATATGTATATTATTGGCGGAATAAATGTGGTTAATGGATTACTTGCGATTTTTTTGGCTATTTATATATTGTGGTGTGGAAAGCTTGCAAAAATTGGAATTAAGAATAATATTCCTTTTTATTGGCTATTTTTAATTGTTATGGCTGCTAGTTATTTCACAGATGCGGGAATTCTAAAAACAATAACATATGTGATGTCATTTATTCTTTTGCCGTGGATTGTGATTTCGATTATTAATACAGAAGAACGTTTCTTCAAAGTGATTGATGCATTAATAGCAGGAGGAGCGCTCCTTGGAGTACTTGGCATTGCAGAGGCATTACTGAAATTTAATTTTATTCAGCCTTTGTCTAGTGGCGATATAGAGTTCTTTCACGAAATTAGATACGGCTTGCTCCGAATCATGACTACATTTGGACAACCAATTACATATGGATTGTATCAGGTTTTTATCGTAGCTTTAATAAATTACAAAAATAGTGTTTTTGGAGAGAGTAGAAAACTGAAAATTTGTTATGTAATTTCAGTTCTTAATGTTTTTTTATCGGTTTCAAGAACATCTATAATTGCATTTATTGTAATTCAGTTACTCTTTTGGTATCGTGGTTCAAAGAAAAAATTTGCGAATTATATGTTCGTTGCTTTGATTTGTGCTTTAGTTTTATTGATTGCTTCGACTTCATTTAACTTTAGAATACCATTAATTGATGATTTGTTGGAAACGATTAACCAGGTGTTATCTGGAAACACTGCATCATCTGGTAGCACTGTCGGAGTAGGTAATCGATTTGATTTATGGACATGGGTTTACTTGTCTATGGGCAACAAATGGATCATGGGACATGGCCCTACAGCTGAATTCGCATATAAGGTTTACGAGTGGCAGACTAAGACTTCAATTGAAAATCAGTATCTAAATATTCTCTGGCATAATGGCTTGGTGGGATTGGTTCTCTTGATATTGTCATATCTTTCGATATTGATTTATTCGTTTAAAAATAGATATCATTATATATTGAAGTCTGGAAAAACAATATCTTTTAATATGTGTGTGTTTTTTACGATGCTTGTTTATTATGTGGTCGAATTTGGAGTGCAAGAATCGGATATGGCGAGAATTTACACTGTCTTTGTAGCCCTTTTGATTGCTTATAATCGAATTGCAAGAAGCAAAGCAGAGGTTGAGGAATCGTAAGGAGTACCCAAGTGAATGAGTGAAAACAGTTATAAAAAAGCCGGAACATTTTATTTCATAGGAAATATTTTCAATAAGGGAATTTCCTTCTTGACTGTTCCTGTTTTTACAAGAATTCTGTCGACAGCTGATTATGGAATTGTAACTACATATAATTCGTGGATTGGCATTTTAAGTATGATTGTCGGCTTTGCACTCCACATGAGCGTTAGAATGGCCGCGGTGGATTATAAAGATAAGCTTGATGATTTTATGTCATCTATTATTCTGTTCGTGACATTAACCTCATTTGGCATTACGGCGGTAGTTGCTGGTGGTATAAAGCTACTTCATATTGATGCGAATATCATCTTGGTGATTATCTGTATGTTACAGGCCTATGCATCAGCTACCATCGAAGACTATTCAAATTACCTAATGATGAAGTATGAATATAAAGCAAGAACGGCCTTGATGATACTACCAAATTTAATTTCGGTTATCCTTTCGGTCTACATGATCAAGTATGTTTTAGAATCAGATTTGTACATGGGAAGCATTATTCCTACAGCTGTAGTAACAATTTTCTTTGGCTTGGTCACTGTTTGCATTACATTAAAAAAAGGAAAATTCCGAATTAATAAGGAATACATTAAATATGCAATGGCGATATCGGCTCCGCTGATTCTTCATGGTATTGCATTAAATGTTCTTTCGCAATCGGATAGAATAATGATTACGTCTCTTGCTGGTGCGGCACAGACTGGAATATATAGTTTGATTTACAATTTCAGTATGATCGCAACGGTAATTACCACAACGTTGGAAGGAATTTGGGTTCCGTGGTTTATTAATAAATTGAAGTTGAATTCAAGAGACGAGATTAATGTGGTTGCTAAAGACTATATTAATTTAATGGCTTACGCGATGGTTGCCTTAATTCTAGTTGCGCCTGAAGTTGTAAAAATATTGGCAAATGAGAGTTACTGGGAGGGAATATCAATTATTCCGCCGGTTGTTTTGGCTAATTATGTAATTTTTGTGTATTCACTTTATGTTAATGTTGAGCACTACTATAAAAAGACACCGTATATAACAATTAATACGATTATAGCTGCTGCGAGTAATATTGTGTTGAATTTTATCTTCATTCCAAAGTATGGATATGTTGCGGCTGCATATACAACATTGGCTTCTTATCTTATCTCCTTTGTGCTTCATTCTCGATATGCAAGAAAATTGGAGCCGAACCTATATCCATTGGGACAATTTATGAAGCCAATAATCCAGTTGTTGATAGTTACTGTTATTTTTTATGCGTTCAAAAATCAGCTTGTGATTCGATGGCTTTTGATGGCTGCGTATATTGCATCAAGGTTCTACAAAGAACGAAAGAGATTAAAAGCGTATTTTCCGAATATTCCAGTTTTGAAGGGAAAATAACAAACAGACATAAATAGAGGAGAGAGTTCAATGAAAATCGGAATATTAGGGTTTGATTTTGAAAGCCCAAATAAAGGATGTGAAGCACTCACATATTCATTCATTAATATGCTCATAGAATGTTTCGGAAATGAATTGAAAATTATCAATTATTCGTACGGTGGACTGGGAACTTTTCCAAAGCAGTATCCGGAAATTGAATTTGGAATTCGGAGACCTAAAATCAAAAACCCACTAGATTGGGAAAAAATAAAAAAAGAAATGTCTACTCTTGACATGATTTTTGATGTTACTTTTGGTGATGGATTTTCGGATATATACGGAAAATTGTGGAATGTAACAACGGACATGCTAAAAGAACTCGCTATTCGATCCGGCAAGCCGCTAATTTTGCTACCTCAAACGTATGGTCCATATAAAAATCAATTTCTCAAAATGTGGGCAGAACATATAGTAAATAAATCATATGCGGCATACTCTAGAGATACGGCTTCAGCGACGGAAATGAATATTAAATGCGGTGGAAAAGTTAAAGTGTTAACTGATATGGCATTTGCATTGCCATACGATAGAGTGCTGTATCATATCGATGATACAAAAACTAATATAGGAATTAATATTTCGGCGCTTTTATGGGACAGCGACTATGCAAAGGATAATAAATTTCATTTGAAGGTCGACTATCGGTCGTATATAAGTAGTCTTATAAAAAATCTGTTAGAGGATGATACCTATGTTATTCATTTAATTCCACATGTGATAGCAAAGAACGATTATAATGCCGCTGAAAATGATGTTAGACCGTGTGCGGAATTAAAAAAAGAATTTTTGAATGATGAACGAGTCGTTTGTGCTCCAGCGTTTGAAAATCCGATTGAGGCCAAAAGTTATATAGCAAATATGGATGTGTTTATCGGTGCACGAATGCATGCTACAATAGGTGCACTTTCTGCTGGAGTAGCAACAATTCCATTTGCATATAGTAAAAAATTTAAAACAATGTTTGGCAATTTGCATTATAATTACACGATTGAGGCTAGGGAATTAGATACCGAGGTTGCATTAGAACAGACACAAACATATATAAGAGAGTATAAAACCCTTGCGGTAGCAGCGAAAGACGCGAGCAAGATAACAAAAGAAAAGCTTGGCGTGTTGAAAAAGGATATGGCACATTTAGGGAAAATTGATATATAACCGAGTTGACAATATATGAGGATGTTCAATGACTAAGAAAAAAAGTATAGAAGAGAAAAGTAAATATTATACAGAATATTGCTCTGGATGTGGCTTGTGTAAAGCGGCTAAAGACGTTCAATATGTGGATTATAATGGATTTTCTTATCCAGTGTCCATGACTAAGGATCAAGTTGAACTGTGTGAAAAAATATGCCCAGTAAATGGTATTAATTATAACAAGCGACAGGATAAAGAGTTATGGGGGCCTAGTTATGGAATTTATAAAGGCTGGTCCCTAGACGATAAAATAAGATATGAAGCTGCCTCGGGCGGAGTAATTACCGCAATGGCTTGTTTCCTTGTGGAAACAGGAAAATGTGATGCCGTGATTCAAATTGGTCCATCACCGGATGATCCTTGCGAGTTAAGACTTTATGCCAATGAAAAGAAAGAACAGATTATTTCATGTGCGTCTTCTCGCTATATAACTGGAATTACATATGATACTATTTTGAAAATTATCGACTTCGATAAGAAATATGTGGTGATAGGAAAACCATGTGATATAGAAGCTCTTATCAATTATACAAAGCTTGATGGGAAAATGAAAAAATGTATTAAGTATACTATGACATTTTTCTGTGCTGGAGCGCCAAGTAAAAATGCAACATTAAAATTGGCAGAAAATTTGGGAGTACAGGCAGATCAGATTGATAGTGTTCGCTATAGAGGAAATGGGTGGCCTGGTAAAGCTACAGTGACCCTTAAGGATAAGTCAGAAAGATACATGGACTATATTGATTCATGGAATCATATATTAGGACGTAATATAAGAAAAATGTGCAAGTTCTGCGTGAATGGCGTGGGAATGTATGCGGATATATCCTGTGGCGATTTGTGGAATTTGGATCAAAATCAAATGCCGGAATTTACAGAAGGAAAAGGGAAAAATATAATTTTTGCAAGAAGTAAAGTTGGAATGGATTTATTAATAGAAGCGCGTAATAAAGGGTATGTATATTTAGAAAATTATATAAAAATGAATGATTTGAAATACATTCAACCAAACCATTATAATATGCAAACAACAATGAGCGGAAAAATAGTTGGAATGAGAATAGTAGGTTGCAAACTGATTCCACAATATAATATTAAAAAATTATTTGAAGCATCTAAGGAAATATCGAAAGTTAAATTGATGCGGACAGCAATGGGGACCATAAAAAGAAAAATTAATGGTTCTATTTGACTAATGATTTTATTAAAGATGCTATATTGAATATTTTCGAATGTTAGAGGACGAGAAAAGTTGCCTTGCTGTTAAATGATGCTGAATAAATGATTTGCTGTTGGAGTGAAGAACATTGAATATTGCAAAGAAGAGAAAGGAATATCGAATTATAAATATTTTGTTCAAGACTATTTATAAAAAGAAGTCTGCTAAGTGGAGAGGAGATTATCTTCGAGAAAAGCACATTTTCCATCATATTGGTGAGAACGTTCATTTGTGGGGGGCCGTCCGATCCATACCTAATATCTATCGGAAATAATGTTATAATTGCTATTTCTGTGGAGTTTGTAACCCACGATATTTTCTATCATGAACTTAATCAAACATATAGTTACTTAGGAAAAAATTATCCTCACTTTGATACAATTACTATTGAGGACAATGTGCGTATTGGCGGTTTCTCGAAAATTATGCCTGGTGTAGTGATTGGAGAAGGTGCAATTGTAGCTGGTGGTAGCGTGGTTACTAAGGATGTCCCGAAAGGTGCTATCGTTGGAGGGAACCCAGCTAAAGTAATAGGATGGACAGAGGAATTGGCAGAAAGGCGGATTGCTGAAAATCGTCCATGCTACACAATTGAAAATGAACTTGATGAAGTGGAAAAATACTATTGGATAGAATTAAAAAATAATAAGAAAATAGGAAGACATGGGTTCCTTAGTGAGCATAATAGTGCCGTGCTATAAGTTGGAGCTGCAAAGGCAATGGTTTTCATTAAATATACAGTTTTACTGAAAAATAAAAATTATATTCTATGATGTAGTCAATGTCATTAAGTTAAGATTCGATTTTCCTGAACCGTTTCGGGAAAATCGTTTTTTTATGTGTGCCCGGCATGGCACATATATGGGTGGTTAAAGTCCACTATGGGAGCGTATCATCGCGACCGCTAACCATTAGCTCAAGGCAAAGGGGACTACCGGCAACGGGGTCTCTGAAAGAAGCCGGCGGCAAAGTTCCAGCCCGAGGAACACGAATCGCATACGAGGCCACAGACGGAGATGAGCGTGCTGCGCAGCGCAAATCGCAATAGTCGCGGAGCTGTCTGGGGTAAATGCGGCGGGTAGATGGAATGAAAGATATGTGACCTTACCCGGGGAGGTCCTGTCAGCAGGCGGAACCGCCAAACCATGGCGGCACACCGTCTGTAGTAACAACGAATGGCAGGAAGTCAGCCGAGGCCATAGTAGCGAAGAAGCTCCTGTAATGGGAGTGGAGCGAAGGGCCGAACGTACGAACTTATTATCTGCAACGTTCAGATTGCTTTACGCACGCATATCCGAGGAAGGATTACCCCAGTGAGTCCCTGAAGAAGAGTAAGGTAGGGCAGTGCGGAAAACACGAGTAAGAAAGGAGCAGACGTGGAACAGATAAGACTTGTCCCAATCGAAGATTTGACCACGCAGGAAGTGTTCGACATACAGAACCTCACCAAGGCGTGGAAGCAGGTCCGCAGTAATGGAGGAGCGGCAGGAATAGACGGTGTGAAAGCCAGAGAACTCCCTGCATGCCCCGGCGAGTACTGGGAAGAGCTGAGAGGGAAAATCTGTACCCGGAGATATGAACCGAAGCCGGAAAGAAGGGTGGATATACCCAAGCCGGACGGAACGAAACGGGGACTGAACATTCCCACAGCCAGAGACAGAGTCGTACAGGCCTGTCTGGCCAATTACTTCGATTACAGGAAAGACTTCGACATGAGCAACAGCTCATATGGATTCCGGAAGAACAAGCGGTGTGAACAGGCCATCCTGAGAGGGCTGGAGTTCATGAATGATGGATACGACTGGATCGTGGACATCGACCTGAGGAAGTTCTTCGACACAGTAGACCAGGACAGACTGATCCGTCTGGTGGACGACACGTTCCATAACAGCGACCTGACAGCACTGACGAGAAAGATCATCAGAGCAGGGGTCATGGTGAATGGAGAAGTGGTTAAGACAGATATCGGCATCCCACAGGGAGGTCCACTCTCACCGGTTTTAGCCAACCTGTATTTAGACCCGGCTGACAAGGAACTGGAGAGAAGAGGACTGCGGTTCACGAGATACGCAGATGACATGCTCATCTATGTGAAATCGGAAGCGGCAGCCAACAGAGTCATGAAGTCATTCAGCAATTATCTGGAAAAGAAACTGAAGCTGGTGGTCAATGCGACGAAATCCAAAGTAGCCAGACCGGATGAACTGAAATATCTGGGATTTGGCTTCAGAAGGTCAGAAGGGAAATGGACAGCGACAATCCACGAGAAGTCCAAAGGACATCTTGAGGAGAAAATCATGAAGCTGACCAAACGGAACTGGAGCATATCACTGACAGTGCGGATTGAGAAAATCAATCAGGCAGTGTCAGGATGGTGCAACTATTTCAGATGTGCATGGGTAGCGAAGAGATACCTACAGAAACTGGACCAGAAACTGCGCAGGAGACTGCGGACAATCATGTGGAAACAGTGGAAGAGTATCAAGAAAAAGGAGCGAGCACTTATCCAGCTGGGTTGCGACCCGGACAAGGCTCACTCCTATGCCTGTGCAAGGCAGAAATACATGCGGTGCTCCTGCACATTCCTGAACAAGTATATCAGAAACAGCGTACTGCGAAGCAAGGGCCTCCAAGCCGTGGAGGAAGTGCTGGCAATAGCCGCTGTGAAGTTCAACGGGAAATACGTACGAACCGCCCAGTGCCGAACGGCACGCTGGGTGGTGTGAGAGGGACCTAGTCTCTACTCGATTTGCCTCTAAATAATGTAGTACTCAACCGAAAGATACGAAGGAGTGATGAGAGCTTACTGCCGGATTATCCTAAAACGGTAAATCATCTTCATCCAGAGGGCAATCATCAGCTTCCTGATCCACATCATCTTCTGCAGCAGCCATTTTCGCTTCCCGGGAAGTCGTCTCAAACCAGTGATCAAAGGCCAGATCGCTGTCAGGTGCTGGATAGAATTCATAACTGAATACACTCTGAACCGGCCGGTTCATATCAGGCGATCGTTCAAACAAATCGATGTCACCGGCATGTTCCAGGTCCACCAGCATTCTGACCAGAATCCAGCTGGCAACAGGAGGAGTCCAATCCCCAATTGGAGAGTATCCATTTCCCAGGTACAGCAGCAGAGCCCGCAGGCGGAACAGGAATTCGTACGTGTATCTGGTGAGGTACAGCTCAGGGAGATACTGTCTCATAGAGGATATCTCCAGCTGACCGATATGAGAACCCGCAGGAAGTTTTCCAAGGTTCTCCATATCCTGCGAGAGGAGCGAGAAGGCTGTATCCCGGTGTTTGTCCAGAAGATAGCCAAGGTATTCTTCGTCCCGAATGAACAGTCTGATTTCGTAGTCTATCAGATCTTCTGACAGCCATGGATCGGCATCTTCGGAAGGATTAAACTGGATAGGCTTCTTTTTTCGCTTTTTCCTGCGTGACATGGTTTTCTGTCTCCTCAATATATTGTCCGGACAGGAGAAACCTTCCGGGAACTTTTGAACTGTCATTGATTGTATCACGTGGAGCAGGCGGGAAATGTGGGTTGGGACAACACAAAAGGAAGCCTGCCTGGCTTCCTTATGATTTTCAGAAAATGCTTACTGCGGATTCACAAAGGGAGCCGGTTCACCGTTGAGCACGGCTTTGATGTCTGCTTTCGCGTTGTCCACAGAGGTCTGATCAGGATACATGACATAGGCATTGTCCCCCAGCTCCGCTGCATAATCAGTTCCGCCGGTACCGGTTACGCTGTAGGAGTAAATATCCCATTTGGCCGGATCTGCCAGTTGTGCCTGGACAAGTGCCTTGATGTCCTTTTCGCTCATGTTTGTTTCAAAAGAGCTGGATAGGGAATTCATGATGCCTGTGAAGTTCGTCAGGATCTTCGGAGACATCATCTTGTTTATGATAGCCGTCAGCACCCGCATCTGGTTTCGTCCGCGGGCTCTATCGCCGTCAGTAAAGGCATACCGTTCCCGGACAAATGCCAGTGCCTGCTGCCCGTTCAGTGTAATGTCACCTTGCTGGAATGTGGGACCTGATACAGAAGTAAAGGCTTCCGGATTGTATACCTGAATACCACCCAGCTCATCCACTACATTCACCAGACTGGAGAAATTTACCCGTACGTTGTAGTTGATGCTCGTATCAAACAGTTTCTCCAGTGTCATTTCCGTGGTTTCCGGACCATGCAGACCTGTGTGTGTCAGTTTGTCCATAGCGCCGTTCATACAGCCCATATCTGGCTCGCACACTGTTTCCACGTAGTAGTCGCGGGGAATGGATACCAGCAGGATCTCATGACTCTCCGGGTTCACCGTCGCCAGCAGGTTCACATCACTCCGGCTGTTTCGAAGCAGCTTGTTCTCCCGGGTATCAATGCCGCTGATATATACCGTGAAAGATTCCATGGCTGTATCCACCGTTTCTGCGGTATTGGTCTTGGGAGCGTCATAATAATATTGGACCACTGGCACAATTTCCTCATCCAGGTTTTCCATTCCCGGCATTTCCAGCAGTGTATCCAGATAGCCCTGATCCAGGATCATGCCGTCGATGGCCTGTCCTTTCAGTGCCTGGGTCATGCGGTAGCTGGAATCAAACTCCTCCGTGGTTATGTTGACTCCGGCTTTTTTCAGTTCTTCGATACATACATCCGTGCCCTGCGCACTCATGGTTTTCAGGACACCGATTTTACGGCCTTCCAGGTCCTTCGCGTCTTCAATGACATAATTGTTCAGGACATAGACAGCCACGATGGACTTGCCTTCCTGGTCGCTCAGTTCCTCCAGAGCCTTGTTGCCCGTATTCGCATAATACATACCACCGGCGGAAGCCAGGGCCAGACAGACGGCAAGCAGACCGCCAACGATCCGCCAGGCCAGATGCAGGTCTTCCTTGATCAGACAGATGGCAGACAGGATCCACATCAGCAGGACGGTGATGATGATTCCCGCCAAGATGGCTGCAGGCAGCAGACTCAGCTTATATAACTCATATATAAACAGAGCAGTCAAAATGCCGGTGACAATGGATATATACAGTCCCGGCCGTTTCCAAAGAGGCTTCATTTCAGTTCTCCTTTATTCTTATTCATTCATTTTAGAATGCATGACGTGTGTTTTCAAATTACATCGGGGAAAGACGGGAGATTAAGGACAAAAGAAAATTCGCTGTTGCATTGGCAATGTGGGATAACCAATTATAGTTACTGAGCGTTAAGAAAGGGATGAACAGTACATGATGGTATTGATACTAACTGAATATATTGTTCCTGATCTTGCGGTAGCCTCCATCCGTTGGACCAAATTGGGAAAGTATCTTAAGGAAAAATATACAGTTGATCAGATTGATGTTCTGACAACAGATAAAAGCTCCTTCTTGGAACGGAAGGCAGATTCAACGCTGCGAGATGACCGTCAGTACTTTGAAAGGATGTATCTGGCCGAGTGTCCATTTTGGGTCAAATGGCGCAGGATACTCTGGGCACAGATCAGGAAGTGGAAAAAGCCTCCTGAAAAAAGACATAAGGCTATTGATACTTTGCGGTCAAATATGTTGTCTCAGGAAGACCAGCGAATCTGTTCCAGATTTGAATCCGTGATTTCCAGAATGGATTTCTCGCAATACGATGTGGTGATATCGTCCTACGGTCCGATCTGGCCGGTGATCATCGGATCCAGAATCAGGGAAATGAATCCATCCCTGCTCTGGGTGGTGGATTTTCGTGATCAGTGGCTGCGGGATTTTGATCCAAAGGTGGAGAGAGAACGGAAGCTGTACTGGGCCAGGACCAGCACCAGACAGGCGGATCTGTTCTTTCGGGTGAATGATCAGCTGGACCTGATCGAAACCTGGGGCAAGCCGGTCCTGACCATTCCCAACGGGTTTGATCCGGAGGATCGTCAGGAGATACAGACTGCCGATCGGTTCATCATTGCCTATACAGGAACGCTGTACAGAACGGATGACCTGCAGCCCTTTTTCCAGGTATTGAAGGATCTTGGACAATCTGGAGAGCTGGATTTCCAGGATGTGTCTCTCGTATATGCGGGAAACAACTCCGACTCGTTCGGGGAAGAGGTCCGGCAGGCCGGGCTGGAAGAAATCTATACCAATCTGGGTCTGGTCGACCGGAAAGAGTCTCTACAGCTGCAGGCCAGAAGCTCCATACTTCTCATGGCTGGCTGGACTTCTGAATCGGATGTGGTGGAGTGGTCCGGAAAAATGTATGAATACATGATGGCAGCAAGACCAGTTGTGTATATGATGAACACCACCATTCCCTGGACCCTGCCGGCCCGGGATATGCACAGACTGGGAGGCGTCTGTTACGAAAGCTGCCGCCATGAAGAAACACAGCCTGAGCTGCGGGAGTATGTGCGGAAGATGTATCGGATGTGGAAAGAAACAGGACAGGTCCGGGTCGAGCAGGACCAGAGTAACATCGATCAGTACCGCTATGACGTGATTGCAGGACAGGTATATGATGTACTGCGCCGGGAACTGGATAGCAGGAACAGCTGAGGTCCCAGTTTTGCTGTTTTTGTGTGCAGTGACAGAGGAAGATACCCCCTGAATCAAAGGCAAACCCTGTTTGCTTGTAAAACTATGGAAATTATTCGATATTCCATTCCAAAAAACGCTGAATTTTGTTACTGAAAGCGCGGTTGTTAGCGCTTTTTTACTGTAGTAAGCTGTAAAAGTTATCATAACAGTGCATAGGGCAGAGGTGGCTTTGGTGAAGCGAAACCGGTTTCCTCTGTGTTGTGAACGGGGGAATCAGAATGAAGTATGCATTGATTGGCTGTGGAAGAATCTCTCCCAATCATATTCAGGCAGCCGGAAACAACGGCCTGAAAATCGCAGCCCTGTGCGATCTGGATCAGGAAGTAGCAATCCGGCTGATCCGGCAGTTCGAACTGGAAGATCATGTCTTCTGCGGACCCTCCTGCGTCTTCACCAATGTGCTCACACCCCGCAGCCGCTACCCCCGCAGAGCCGCCGCCTATGCCCGGACTCTGGTGAAGGAAGGGGCCTCCATAGGCGCCAATGCCACGGTGCTGTGCGGTCATACCATCGGCCGCCATGCCCTCATTGCCGCCGGAGCCGTGGTCACCTGCGACGTGGGCGACCATGCCCTCATGAGCGGCATACCGGCCCGGCAGACCGGATGGGTCTGTGAATGCGGCACCATCCTGCCCGATACTCTGCGCTGTCCCGAATGCGGCCGGCAGTACCAGCCCGCCGGGACCGGACTCAAGGAGGTCCAGCCATGAAATTCAAAAACCTGAACCGCCAGTACCAGACACTGAAACCCGCCATTGACCAGGCAGTCCGGGAAGTGCTGGGCTCCCAAGACTTCATCCTTGGAGAACACGTCCGGAAACTGGAAAAGGAGCTGGCGGCATTCACACACCGCCGGCACTGCATCACCTGTGCCAGCGGCTCCGATGCGCTCCTGCTGTCACTGATGGCCCTGAACATCGGCCCCGAAGACGCCATCTTCCTGCCGGACTTCACCTACATTGCCGCCGCCTCCGCCGTCCAGCGCACCGGCGCCATTCCGGTGTTTGTGGACATAGATCCGGTCACCTTCAACATGGATCCCCAGGACCTGGAATGTCAGATCGAAAGGATCCGAAAAACCACCAGATTCCATCCCAAAGCGGTCATTCCCACGGACCTTTTCGGACTGCCCGCCGACTACGGCCGGATCCTGCCCCTGGCCGCCCGCCATGGACTGCATGTGGTATCGGATGCAGCCCAGTCCATGGGCGCTTCCTTTCAGGGACAGCCCGCCGGTTCCTTCGGCACCCTGGCCATCACGTCCTTTTTTCCCGCCAAGCCCCTGGGCTGCTATGGAGACGGCGGCGCCATATTCACCGACGACGACCGGCTGGCCGCCCGTCTTTGCCGGCTGCGCTCGCACGGGCGCGCTGCCCACAGCAAATACCTGCATGTGCAAGCCGGACTCAACAGCCGCCTGGACACATTGCAGGCTGCCATCCTGCGCTGCAAACTCCAGGCCTACGCCCCAGAAGAACAGCGGGCCCTGCAGCAGGCCGCCCGGCGCTATGCTTCCGGCCTGAAAGGTGTGGTGCAGATCCCGGCCGTGATGCCCGGGCAGATCAGTGCCTGGGCACAGTACACCATCCTGCTGTACGACGCAAACCAGCGCCGTCAGGTACAGCAGGCCCTGGCCCGCAACGGGATCCCTTCCATGGTGTACTATCCCGCCGGTCTGCACGAACAGCCTCTGTTCCGGGATCTTCCCCGGCCGCCCCAGGGCTATCCCCGGTCGGAATGGGTCAGCCAGCGCTGCCTGAGCCTGCCCATGGATCCGTACATCAGGGAAGCGGAAATCGATCTGATCTGCCGGGTGATCACCGAAACTATCCTTGGAAAAGACAGCAAAAGGGAAGGAGAGGATGCCCATGGCAGAAAGCCGGGTGTATGAACAGCTGGTATCAGGCCGCGGCAAACTGGCCGTGGTGGGTCTTGGCTATGTGGGACTCCCCCTGGCTCTGGAATTCAGCCGGCATGTTTCCGTGCTGGGATTTGACACCAGTCCCCGGACTCTGGAAACCTGCCGCCAGACCATCACCGGCTGCGGCTTGCTGGAATTCACCGGTGATCCGGACCGGCTCAAAGAAGCCTGCTGCTTCATCGTGGCCGTGCCCACCCCGGTGGACAGAGACCGGAACCCGGACCTGGACTGCCTGCTGGAAGCCGCCCGGCTGGTGGGCAGCCGGATGAGCCCCGGCAGTCTTGTCATCTTTGAGAGCACGGTCTATCCCGGGGTGACAGAGACTCTGTGTGCCCCGGTCATGGAACAAGCCTCCGGCCTGGTGCGCGGTCATGGGTATGCAGGGAGCGGCGGTGGCCACCGGCATTTCCTGCATTCTGTATTTCTGGCTGCGCACGGCAGTCACAGCCAGACACTTCCGGGTCGGGTATCCGCTGAAACGCTTCAGCCTGCTGACCGCCTGGTTCGCCCTGACTTGCTGGTATCACCTGCATCATTCCTTTTCGGTCCTGACCATCCTGCTGTTTCTGCTGACCACACCGGTTATCCTGTCTGTCGGGAAACCGACTGAAAAAGAAGACCGCAGATCTTGTGAAGTCTCCCCTGGCTGAACAGACCGGCCGGGACTGCCTGACGGGGAACAGAACAGAGCACAGCCGAAGCCGGGTCACCTGCTTTCGTTTCTTTCCATGCAGTTCATTGTGGTCAAAAGACATCAGGACAAAAGGAGCAGCTTTTCCTTCCCGCTTCATTGGACCGGGCAGGACAGGAGCCGCTCCTTTTCAGTTTTGTGTTTCTGGTGTCAGTCTGAAGGACAGGTTTCAGGGGGGACAGCATTTGAATCAAAAAAGGATGCAGCTGGTCCTATGTCAAGAAAACGGACACTGATTTTAGAGAGTCGGCAGATACTGCCAATTCTACGAAAGATTTCCTCCGCTTCCTCCCTTGACAGTGGGGCCCACTATCCCCTGGACCCCTTTCTCTTGCCTTCATCCAAAGAGTCAATATCTGACAGTTCTTGGCTGAAGGCTCATCAGTCTACCAGGGGATAGCCCACTGTAAAGGGCGCTCCAGAATTCTTTCTCAGTCAGTGCTGGTCCTTTGGAACATTACTTCATATTCTGCTGGGGACATATATCCACAGTGGCTGTGTATCCGTTCAGGGTTGTACCAGTCATCTATATACTGACTCACCAGTCGGTATGCATGCCTGTAGTTCTGTATATCGAACCTGCTCAGCCATTCCCTCTTGATCAGGGAGTGGAATGATTCAATACAGGCGTTGTCATACGGAACTCCTTTTGCTGAATAACTGCGAATCATTCCTCTGGTCAGTTTTCTGTACAGATCACAGGTATAGTGGATTCCTCGGTCCGTATGAATCATTATCGGTTCCTGGGACGGCCGGCGTTTTCTGGCTTCTTCGATCGATTTCAGAATTGGACCTGTGTCCAGCGTTTTTGTAAGCTTCCAGGAAATGATCCTTCTGGAATACAGATCCATGATGCAGGCAAGGTAAACGAATCCGTCCAGCTTTGTGTGGATATAGGTGATATCTGTGCACCATACGCAGTTTGGGTGAGCCGGAGAGAAGTTTCTATCCAGAAGATTCTTCAGATTTCCACTGAAATCACTTCGTATTGTGGTTTGTGTATGAGGCTTGACCCACTGTGCTCGGATCCCCATTTGACGCATATAAACACCAACGGTCCTTTCTGTAATGGAGATCCCTCCTGAGTTCAGGATTTTAGCGATTTTTGGCGCTCCGTAGTTTTCGTGGCTGTCTTCATAAATCTGAAGGATGGCCTTTTTCACATCATGCCTGCGCTTTTCCTGGTGGCTGGGTTTCCGCTTTAAATAGTCGTAATAGCCAGATCTTGAAAGACCAAGTTTATGAAGCACCCTGGATACCGAGAATTGGATTCCAGCTTTATGATCCTCGGCAACAAGTTCGTATTCGACCTGCTTCAGTTTCCCAGAATGCTTATGGCTTTTTTTAGAATCTTCAAAGCCTCCTGTGAGTCCCTGAGTTCTCGTTGAAGCCTGACATTTTCTTTGAGAAGGTCTTTTTCTTCCTTGTCATTATTATGAGCTGTCACAGCTGAAAGACCGGATCGGTTGAAATCTGCCCTCCATCTTTCCAGGGTGCTGCGGCCTACACCAAGTGTTTCAGCACATTCTATAACGGTCATTTCTGGATGGTTAGTCAAAAATTGAACCGCATCCTGCTTGAATTCATCTGTAAATGTTTTACGTTTCTTTGCCATAGATTTTCCTCTTTCATAGTGATTGTAGTTCTATGACATAGATACCGGTATTCTTAGAATCTCTAAATGGACTGTCCGTAAATTATTCTAAGGTCAAGCGGCCGGGTTGCTCTGCAGAAAGAGGGAATCTCCATTCGTTCAGCCTTATATACAGGACAGAGGAATAGTGCATGGAGTTCACGCAGAGAGAAATCAGGGCAGATACATGCGTGCGTGAGGTGAGGGACCTGGGGCAGGAAAGCCCCGGCTTATTTGCCACCATCGGCAGTCCGCCTGCTCAACCGCCTGCCGTTTCCTGTATAGTAGGGGCATGAAGACATTTACAGATATACATTCCCATGTGGCCTGGGACATAGACGACGGGATCCCAACGAAACAAGACGCTCTGACGGTCCTGGAAATGGCGGCGCAGGACAACATCACGACGATTGCGTCAACGCCTCACATGATTCCGGGGACAACGGATCTGGACGTGATCGCTGCCAGGCAGGAGGAACTCAAGGCACTGGCCAGGCGGCAGGGAATCATGATCCGCACCGGTGCGGAGCTGTTCATGAACCGCGCTTCCATACGGGCCATTGCTTCTGGCTTTGTGCGGCCTTACGAAGACACGCATTACCAGCTGTGTGAATACGACGTGCGGCGCGATCTGCATGACATCGATTTTTATCAGGATCCGCTGTATGAACTGGAGATGAAGGATCTGGTGCCGGTGATCGCGCATGTGGAGCGCTATTTTCGGGATGGACTGGATGAAGACATTGTCCAGGAGTGGCGGGATGCGGGGTATGTGATCCAGGTCAACCGGACCAGTCTGCTGGGTCTGCATGGAAAGATGGCGGAGAAAAATGCCTGGAAGCTGGTGGATCAGGGACTGGCAGATGTGGTGGCGACGGATACGCACCGGACGGAAGGGTCAAGGATCACACAGCTGTCGGATGTCTATGATGAAATTGCCCGGCGCAACGGTGAAGAAGTGGCGGATCTGCTGCTGGTGGAAAATCCGGCAAGGATCCTGCGGGACAAGCCGGTGGTGGATGTGCCTGCCACGAGACGGAAGAAGCGGTTTCTGTTTTTTTAGGGGGAGCGAAAGCTCCGGCGCGGTCAGGATATTCGGGCAGGATACATAAAGTTGACATTTATGTAGCAAGGGAGTTTGAAAGGCAGTTTATTCCACGGAATTGTAAACTATCAGGCAATATTTTGTGCCTGTTTCTGGTATTCTGTATGCAACAGGATGATTCTCATGCCCTGAATGGAGGATATCATGAAGACAGAACAGACACCGGAGGGAAGAGCCATGGATTCCCGGGAGTTTATGCGAATGAACCGAAACGCAATAGCGGTCCTGAATCTTCCCAGGATGCTGGCATTGATTTTGAAGAAGTGCTGCCCTGAAAGGTTTGCGGGATCTCTGGCGACAATCGAGGACCGGATGCGTCGGGAACTGCGGAGTGAGAAAACCGGGACGGATGAGCACAGCAGGAACCACTTGCGGAGTGACCTGGCGAATTCGGAGAATGAGAATGCCAGGACCGGATTGATGCGGTTTGATTCCATTGTCCTGATCGTGACGGAAGTCGCCCCCAACGCCTTTCTTGTCAATGTGGAAGTCCAGAACGAACTCAGGTCATATCTGTGGTTCGCAGGTCGGGTGTATGGTCCTATGTCAAGAAAACGGACACTGATTTTAGAGAGTCGGCAGATACTGCCAATTCTACGAAAGATTTCCTCCGCTTCCTCCCTTGACAGTGGGGCCCACTATCCCCTGGACCCCTTTCTCTTGCCTTCATCCAAAGAGTCAATATCTGACAGTTCTTGGCTGAAGGCTCATCAGTCTACCAGGGGATAGCCCACTGTAAAGGGCGCTCCAGAATTCTTTCTCAGTCAGTGCTGGTCCTTTGGAACATTACTTCATATTCTGCTGGGGACATATATCCACAGTGGCTGTGTATCCGTTCAGGGTTGTACCAGTCATCTATATACTGACTCACCAGTCGGTATGCATGCCTGTAGTTCTGTATATCGAACCTGCTCAGCCATTCCCTCTTGATCAGGGAGTGGAATGATTCAATACAGGCGTTGTCATACGGAACTCCTTTTGCTGAATAACTGCGAATCATTCCTCTGGTCAGTTTTCTGTACAGATCACAGGTATAGTGGATTCCTCGGTCCGTATGAATCATTATCGGTTCCTGGGACGGCCGGCGTTTTCTGGCTTCTTCGATCGATTTCAGAATTGGACCTGTGTCCAGCGTTTTTGTAAGCTTCCAGGAAATGATCCTTCTGGAATACAGATCCATGATGCAGGCAAGGTAAACGAATCCGTCCAGCTTTGTGTGGATATAGGTGATATCTGTGCACCATACGCAGTTTGGGTGAGCCGGAGAGAAGTTTCTATCCAGAAGATTCTTCAGATTTCCACTGAAATCACTTCGTATTGTGGTTTGTGTATGAGGCTTGACCCACTGTGCTCGGATCCCCATTTGACGCATATAAACACCAACGGTCCTTTCTGTAATGGAGATCCCTCCTGAGTTCAGGATTTTAGCGATTTTTGGCGCTCCGTAGTTTTCGTGGCTGTCTTCATAAATCTGAAGGATGGCCTTTTTCACATCATGCCTGCGCTTTTCCTGGTGGCTGGGTTTCCGCTTTAAATAGTCGTAATAGCCAGATCTTGAAAGACCAAGTTTATGAAGCACCCTGGATACCGAGAATTGGATTCCAGCTTTATGATCCTCGGCAACAAGTTCGTATTCGACCTGCTTCAGTTTCCCAGAATGCTTATGGCTTTTTTTAGAATCTTCAAAGCCTCCTGTGAGTCCCTGAGTTCTCGTTGAAGCCTGACATTTTCTTTGAGAAGGTCTTTTTCTTCCTTGTCATTATTATGAGCTGTCACAGCTGAAAGACCGGATCGGTTGAAATCTGCCCTCCATCTTTCCAGGGTGCTGCGGCCTACACCAAGTGTTTCAGCACATTCTATAACGGTCATTTCTGGATGGTTAGTCAAAAATTGAACCGCATCCTGCTTGAATTCATCTGTAAATGTTTTACGTTTCTTTGCCATAGATTTTCCTCTTTCATAGTGATTGTAGTTCTATGACATAGATACCGGTATTCTTAGAATCTCTAAATGGACTGTCCGTAAATTATTCTAAGGTCACGGATCCTGATTCCCAAAGACAGCGTGGCCGAACTGCTTGACCGCTGCGGGCTTCTGCTTGAGGATGAGGATGCAAGAAGAGATGCCATCTATGTAAGGGTCTCCTCACACGAACAGAAAAACAGAGGCGATCTGGACAGACAGGTCTCTGACATCATGATGGCCTGCGAAAAAGAAGGCCTGGACAGACCGATCATCATCAGGGATACCGGGTCCGGGCTCAACGCAAAGAGAAAAGGACTGCTCAGACTGATCGAGATGGCAAAGAACCATGAGGTCAAAAGGATCTTCATCACAAATAAAGACAGGCTGACCCGTTTTGGTTACGAATACCTGGAAGAGCTGTTCTCTATGGCCGATGTAAAGCTCATCGCCTTGCAGGAAAAGGAAGATAAAGATCTTCAGGAAGAACTTGTCGATGACATGATGAGCCTGCTGGCATCTTTTTCTGGAAAGCTGTACAGGATCAGAGGAAATCAGAAAAAGAAGATGCGGGAGATCATAGATTCTATGCCCGATCAGGAGGATGAATGATGCGGACAGTTCCAGTTGCATCCATGTCTCCTGTTTATGAACAGCCGGAATTTCTGGTCATCCCACTGGAGATCCGGCTGGACAAAAGACTGTGCCCGGAAGTGATCGCCTGTATCGATGATGAGCTTGCCGTTTATTCAAAAGCTTACCGGTCCGCTTTTGCCAGGATCGATCATGGAGAAAAGAACCTGAACCAGCTCACCAAAGACCTCCAGGACGAATACAGGCTCAAAAGCCGGGCAGCCAACTCCATTGTCAGAGATGCAAAAGCCAGACACCAGGCCGGTCTGGAGCTTGCCAGAGCGCAGGCCAGAGATCTTCGTGCTTCCATCCTCCGCAAAAAGAAGCGGATGAAACGCCTGCAAAAAGAGGTGGAGGCTATGAGTAAAAAAGCCGCATCCAACAGACTGAACGATAACGAGCCTTCTAACTACCGAAAACAGAAACATGATCTTTGGCGTCTGGGCCAGCTGATCCCCAGGCTGGAGGTGGTCCTATGTCAAGAAAACGGACACTGATTTTAGAGAGTCGGCAGATACTGCCAATTCTACGAAAGATTTCCTCCGCTTCCTCCCTTGACAGTGGGGCCCACTATCCCCTGGACCCCTTTCTCTTGCCTTCATCCAAAGAGTCAATATCTGACAGTTCTTGGCTGAAGGCTCATCAGTCTACCAGGGGATAGCCCACTGTAAAGGGCGCTCCAGAATTCTTTCTCAGTCAGTGCTGGTCCTTTGGAACATTACTTCATATTCTGCTGGGGACATATATCCACAGTGGCTGTGTATCCGTTCAGGGTTGTACCAGTCATCTATATACTGACTCACCAGTCGGTATGCATGCCTGTAGTTCTGTATATCGAACCTGCTCAGCCATTCCCTCTTGATCAGGGAGTGGAATGATTCAATACAGGCGTTGTCATACGGAACTCCTTTTGCTGAATAACTGCGAATCATTCCTCTGGTCAGTTTTCTGTACAGATCACAGGTATAGTGGATTCCTCGGTCCGTATGAATCATTATCGGTTCCTGGGACGGCCGGCGTTTTCTGGCTTCTTCGATCGATTTCAGAATTGGACCTGTGTCCAGCGTTTTTGTAAGCTTCCAGGAAATGATCCTTCTGGAATACAGATCCATGATGCAGGCAAGGTAAACGAATCCGTCCAGCTTTGTGTGGATATAGGTGATATCTGTGCACCATACGCAGTTTGGGTGAGCCGGAGAGAAGTTTCTATCCAGAAGATTCTTCAGATTTCCACTGAAATCACTTCGTATTGTGGTTTGTGTATGAGGCTTGACCCACTGTGCTCGGATCCCCATTTGACGCATATAAACACCAACGGTCCTTTCTGTAATGGAGATCCCTCCTGAGTTCAGGATTTTAGCGATTTTTGGCGCTCCGTAGTTTTCGTGGCTGTCTTCATAAATCTGAAGGATGGCCTTTTTCACATCATGCCTGCGCTTTTCCTGGTGGCTGGGTTTCCGCTTTAAATAGTCGTAATAGCCAGATCTTGAAAGACCAAGTTTATGAAGCACCCTGGATACCGAGAATTGGATTCCAGCTTTATGATCCTCGGCAACAAGTTCGTATTCGACCTGCTTCAGTTTCCCAGAATGCTTATGGCTTTTTTTAGAATCTTCAAAGCCTCCTGTGAGTCCCTGAGTTCTCGTTGAAGCCTGACATTTTCTTTGAGAAGGTCTTTTTCTTCCTTGTCATTATTATGAGCTGTCACAGCTGAAAGACCGGATCGGTTGAAATCTGCCCTCCATCTTTCCAGGGTGCTGCGGCCTACACCAAGTGTTTCAGCACATTCTATAACGGTCATTTCTGGATGGTTAGTCAAAAATTGAACCGCATCCTGCTTGAATTCATCTGTAAATGTTTTACGTTTCTTTGCCATAGATTTTCCTCTTTCATAGTGATTGTAGTTCTATGACATAGATACCGGTATTCTTAGAATCTCTAAATGGACTGTCCGTAAATTATTCTAAGGTCAAGGCAAAGCTGAAACGGTGGAAGAAAGATATTGAGAACCGGCATGTTCGTCTCTGTTTTGGCACAAAGAAGCTTTTCAAAGCTCAGTATCATCTGGAAGAGAACAACCTTTCCAGTCATGAGGAATGGAAAGAGATGTTCATTAGAAACCGGAATCGGATGATGTATCTGTGCGGCAAGAACGATGAGAAAAACGGAAACCAGCTCTGCCATCTGATCCGTATGGAAGACGGTTCCTGGCAGATCGGCGTCCTGCCTGTACTGAAGTCTGAAAAAGGACAGGACAGGATCATTACCGGACCGGTAAATATCACTCATACTCCGGGGCTGGAACTGCTAAGCCAGGTATTTGACGGCTATGAAGCCGATCAGCCGATGAAGCAGGCCATCAGTGTCCGGATCCTGAGAAGGAAGAAAGGGTATTACGTTCAGTTCTTCCTGTATCTGCCAAAGCAGGATGGATGGAACACGTCCTCTTTTGAAGGAGTGATCGGTCTTGATTTCAACGCTGACCATATCGCTCTTTGCGAGACGGACAGAAAAGGAAACATCATTTATGCCAGAAGGATTGGTTTTCCTGGCCTCGGCAGAAAGAATCACAACTATGATCAGGGGATCGATCAGATGAGAACGGCTATAAAGAAAATCACAGCCGAAGCCCGTTCCAAAGGAAAGGATCTCATCATAGAAGATCTTGACTTCTCTGCTAAGAAGTCAGACCTTCAGAAGAACAAGTATTACAACCGAATGATTTCTCAGCTTGCCTATAGCCAATACACGCAGGCAGTAAAGAGAAGATGCTTCAAAGACAATGTGGATCTGAAGATCGTAGATCCGGCTTATACCTCAAAGAAAGCAGAAGAGACAGTATGCAGAGAACACGGCATCAATGTTCATCTTGGTGCAGCCTGCATAATCGCTAGAAGAGGTCTTGGTCTCTTTTAAGATAGAAAAAACCTCCTGCAGGGAGGGAAGAAACGCCAGAGGATGTTTCTTTCAGGCCCTGCAGGAGGAGATTCAAAAACAGCTGTCCGGCTCAATGCATCAAGGTGCAGGCCCCGGAACAGAACTGGCATCAGGCGTAGGATGCCGGGCCGCCAAGGCGGTATGGATGTCTCAATTCCAGATTTTCCAATTATTAGCTACGCTCTGGATGGATATATCCAGTTTCATGTGGTTGGACTGGGACCAGACTGGATGGATCATGAGGAAAAAGCGATTCAGTGTCTGGGTCACATCTTCCGATGTGATGATGATAAAGAAAAGCAGTTGGCCTATCTGGAGGAGGGAATTCCAATGACGGTGAAAGCGGAAAAAGTGTTGAATGAATACAGCGAAGATCAGTTCAAATGGTTCCACCGGAGCGAGAAGGAAAAGTATGACCGTATGAAGGCAGAGATGCATGCAAAGATCAGTGACAGGGATGCAAAACTGAAGGATAGGGATGCAAAACTCAGAGATATGGAATACGAAATGGAACGAATCCGGAAAGAGAACGAAATGCTGAAGGCGCTGGCAGAAAAGGCGGGGCAGAATTCGAATTTGTCTGTAGCGGAAAATGCTCCGGTTCTTCCGGATTATTTAGATAAGACTCATGACTGACAGGGTTTGCAGCCATAGTCAAATGTAAAGGGACAGGGGGGGCTGGTGTTGTGACTGCCAAAACAGAACAGATACAGGATGAAAGTGGAGAAACGGAGTTTCGCCGGCTTCATAAAAGCAGGATAGAGGAGTTTAACCGGCTGAAGGCGGAGCTGGAAGCCATGCG
This sequence comes from Faecalibaculum rodentium, assembly GCF_001564455.1. GTDB lineage: Bacteria > Bacillota_I > Bacilli_A > Erysipelotrichales > Erysipelotrichaceae > Faecalibaculum > Faecalibaculum rodentium. Next base: position 2,032,960 of record NZ_CP011391.1, on the reverse strand, counting down.
GAAAGAGAATAAAAGAATGGAATCCGCACTGGAATACGTTAAGGCCAGGAGGGCAGACATTGATGCAGGACTGGCAGAATATAAAAGAAGGTCAGAAAATGTTAAAGCCAGAATGAGTGGCCTTTTTACAGACTTGGAAGGTCCTGATCCCGTGTTTGAGGGTAGTGAGGAGCAACGTCAGGAGATTGTGGCTGAGCTGGATGATTTGGCATCCGAGTGGGAAAGACTGGAGAAAGAGGATGTGGCATTGCAAAAGTATATAAAGGAATTTCTTGCCTCATCGTATATCTATTCTTCTTTGATCTGAAAACTGCAGGGATAATCTGAGGTTCAGATTCTTCTCTTCTTCGGACAGCGGCGGCTGAGAGAAACCTGATGAAACCAGGACTCCGGATTTGTTTCCGGTTTTTTTCTTAATTGGGTTGCCTCTCCCGTAACGGGAGCCGCTATGATGAACCTGCTTGAGCAAGAGGTTATGCATGATCACGATCGGAAAAATGTCACAGGCCTGCCAGCTGAGTGTGAAGACACTGCGCTGGTATGACCAGATGGGGCTGCTGAAGCCCCTGCACATCGATGAGAAAACCGGATTCCGGTACTATTCACTGGACCAGATCGACCGGGTGATTCTCATCAAGCGATACAAACGATTCGGGTTTTCCCTGGAGGAAATCACCAGTCTGCTGGAAGCAGATGAAGACCGGGTTAGGGCCTCTCTGTCCAGAAAGAGGGCAGAGCTGGAGGCCCGGATCCTGGAACTCCAGCAGATATCGGCGGAAATGGGGAAATTCCTGAAGAAAGAAACGGAGAAAAACAAAATGTCAGAAGAAATCAGAATTGTGGAAACATCAGAAATGCCGGTCTATGGACTCCGGCAACACAGGGCAGTGAAGGATTTCGGTACTGCCTTCGGCACGATTTTTGAACAGGTCGCAAAGGATCACCTGCAGCCAGCGGGCCCCACAGGCGCCAGATACTATGACGAGGAGTTCGATCGTGAGGATTCGGACATCGAAGTCTTCATTCCGCTGGCTACAAAGGAAGGAGCGAATGCTTCGGTCGGGGGAATGACATGTGCGAAACTGACACACAATGGCGGTTACTCGACGCTGGATGAATCCTATGCCAGGCTGGTGAAATGGATCGAGGAAAACGGATACCAGACAACAGGAGCTCCTTATGAGCTGTATGTGAAGACAGGGTATGAAAACCCGAATCCGGCAACCTGGGAAACGGATATCTATTTCCCGGTGGAAAAAAAGCAGGGCTGAAGACAGCCAATTACTGAAAAAAACTGTCGGTCATGACAGTTTTTTTAAGCAGAATCAGATTTGCTTTTCGGGAAATGTGGAATGGGGTTCCCTCTGAGTTTGACCATTTTGTTTATCATTCGGAATCAGAGGACAGTTCTGTCAGGAACTGTTCTGCGACAGCCCTGTACTGATCCTGGGTATGCAGACAGGTGTCTGTGAGATAGCCCGGTTCGCTGTCATACTCCCGCAGACCCCGGATGTAGAAAGCCCGGTTCCGGTCCAGGATGATGAACGGCCACAGACCATTGACAAGACATTCGCGGAACAGGATCATCCGGCCGATCCTGCCATTGCCGTCGCTGAAGGGATGAATACGCTCAAAGCGGACATGAAAGTCGATCAGGTCCTGGAATGTGCGGGAACTCTTTGAAGTACATTCATTCACCAGTTCCGTCAGCTCAGCCTCCACTCTGGCTGGTGGCGTGGTCTTCACCGGGTTGATCATCCCGATCTGGTTCCCGATTGTTGTAAAACCGCCCACATTCATCCAGGGCCTGGTTTCATCCGATGTGCCCCGCTTCAGCAGACGCTGCATTTCCAGAATCAGCCCAACAGACAGAGGGTGCTCCAATGTCTGCAGCATATAGTCAAAGAGCCGGAAGTGGTTGCGGACTTCCACCAGGTCGTCCAGACGGATGGGCGTATTCTGTTCCGGAAGAAACGTCTGATCCTCAAATATCATTTCTGTCTGGTCAGGACTGATCTGACTGCCCTCTATTCGATTGGAATTGTATGCAAAATTTGTCTGAGTCCAATGATAGATATTTCCTTTCTCGTGTGCGTCCATTTGCCGCAGCAGTTCTGATTTCAGTGTAATCGGGTTCATGGCGTCATTATACCAAATGGGTTATCAAACAGAGCTTTTCCAACCCGAACGGACTGTAGACTCAATTCTGCCCCCTTGTCTGCCAGCATCGGCCTCAACAAAAAACTGCCCCCGAAGGAAACGGGGACAGTCTGATTTCGTTGAATTTACACGTTGGTCGCGGGGGCATCCTGGTCGGTCATGGGGTTCTCCATGACCTCCTTGATGCGCAGCTTCTGCTCATGGGCTTCCTTGCGTGTCAGGAAATCCGGGTCGTTGTCGTCATGCTTGTACACCAGTTTCAGGAAGACAGGCGTGATGACAGTCGTGAATACCACACAGAGCAGGATCGGGGTCACGAAGAACTCCGATAAAAGGCCCAGGGCCATGCCCTTGTTGGCGACAATCAGCGCGACCTCCCCACGGGAAATCATGCCGCACCCAATGCGCAGGGACTGCGTGGGGTTGTATTTGCAGAGCAGGGCGCCGCCGCCGCAGCCGATGATTTTCGTGAGGACCGCGCCGATGCAGAGAACGACGATGAGCTCGATGAGTCCCCAGGAAAACTGGAAGGGCTCGAGTTTCAGGCCGATGCTCGCGAAGAAGATCGGGGAAATGAGCATGTAGCTCATGGTGTTGATGCGTCGGGTGACGTAGCTGCACTGTCGGGTGCCGGAGATGATCAGACCGGCCACGAAGGCACCGGTGATGTCCGCCACGCCGAAGAACTCCTCGGAGGCCCAGGCCATGATGAGGGCGAAGGCGAAGGAGACAATGGAGTAGCGCTGGAGGCCGTTGTTGTTGTCATGGGCGAACCACCAGGCGAAGAACCGGTGCATGACGAGACCCACGACAACGGCGAACACCAGGAAGCCGAGGATCTTGAGCATGACCACACCAATGTTGACGGAAGAATCCGCCATGCCGGTTACGAGCGTGAGGCAGATGATGCCGAGAACATCGTCAATGACAGCCGCAGCGAGGATCGTGTTGCCTGATTCTGTAGCCATGCAGTGCATCTCCTTCAGGGTCTCCACGGTGATGCCCACGGAAGTGGCGGTGAAGATGACACCGATGAAGAGGTTCTCAAGCCAGGCTTCAGGGCCGGTGTTGTAGAACATGCCGATGATGTAGCCGACGATCAGGGGAACAATGACGCCAAGGAGCGCAATGATGAAGGCCTTGAAGCCTGCACGGCGCAGGTCGGTGATGCTGGTTTCCAGACCGGCGGAGAACATGATAACGATGACGCCCAGTTCAGATAAAGCTGTGATGATGGTGTTGGGTTCCACCAGGTTCAGCATTGCGGGTCCCAGAACGATGCCGGCCACCAGGGCGCCGACGACCGCGGGCATCCGGAGTTTTTTGGAGAAAATGCCAAAAAGCTTGGTGCCCAGCAGGATCAGTGCAATGTCAAGAAGGTAACGATAACTCTCCATGGAATGCTCCTCCTGTAATTCAGGAGCATTATCACAGAAAAAAACCGCAATGACGAACAACTTGCACAGGGCTGAGCGGGTTGGATGGTCAGGGGACAGAAGAGAGCGGTTTCAATTCCCGAAAGCGAAAGGTGTATGCTGTGATGAGTGTCTCTATACGCAATGAATGCGAACTTAACGCCGGTAAACATTACAAATGACGCATAACATTGTGAAACGGGGATGTGACAATTGTGTGCAAAGAAGGCCAAAGAGACGCGGTACAGATTTCAGGACCGGCTCCGGAGAGCCCGAAGGCAAAGAAAAAAGGAAGGGTGGGTATCCTTCCTGGGGCTGTGGGGGCGGGTCAGCGTATGATGTCTGCCCTATCCTGCGCACTGGCTTTCATTCACTGCTGATTCTTCGTTCCCCGGTTCTGCCTGCCGGTTTTCATTACCCGCGGCATCTTTTGTGTCCGGCTGTGACTGGGCCGTGCCATCATCGACTTTGTGTCCATCATCGGCAGGCAAGGCTGTCCGGGTCGTCGGGTCTGTCACCCGGGTATCGAACAGCTCGCGGAATTTCTCCAGCAGCTCCATGCTCGTGATGGCGTCATCCAGGGCGCGGTGGGTGGATTGCGTGAGTCCGTAGTCGTCGGCGAGCACGCGCAGGCTGTATTTCTCGCGGTCCGGGAGATGGGTCATGGCGAGTTTGCAGGTGTCGATGTAGTTGTTGTCCAGGGGCAGGTTCAGGTTTTCGGCCAAAAGCTTCATGTCGTTCTGGACGGAGTGGCCGATCACCGGATCGTCCTGGAGAAACCGGAGGATCGGCCTGGTGAGGGCCTGGATATCGGGGGCATCCTGGAGCTGGTCATCTGTGATGTGGGTGAGGTCAACGATCACCGGCAGCAGTTTCTGGTGGGGATTCACGAAGCTCTGGAAGGTTTCCCGGGGTTCGCCGTTCACATACCGCACCATGCCGATTTCGATGATCTTGTTATTGGGGTGTGTGCTGGTGGCCTCCAGGTCCAGGGCGATGTACCGGTCGGGAAAGGCATCGGGATTGGGGCGTCCGTGGTAAAGCCGGCGCATATCGGGTCCCTTCCGTTTCTTTTTCTGGAGTGGCGAAGCCTGGGCTTTTTCCATGAGCGCGGCCCGGCCGGTGATCTTCACGTAGGGACGCCGGGCTTTTTCTTCGAGCATCTGCCGGAAGTGTGCCGGGTCGGCGGTGCTTGCCCGGTGACCGAGTACGAACAGCGTGGCTTTGGTGGGGTGCGTGGTGACAAAGGCCCGGTGCTTCCGGGCGTCTTCTTCCACCGCGACTTTTTCCTGGTCGGAGAAGTCTCCCACGAGGAAGATCTTCCGTCCCCGCAGGGACCCATCCAGGCGTTCTTCCAGGACATTGGCCAGGCAGTCGGGTTTCCAGAGCCGGGCATAGAGTTCATATTCGTCCATGACCGGAATATCGGCTCCCTGCTTCACGGCTTCATCCCGCCGCAGCCGCAGCGGGGACTGGTCGGTCGCGGCATGGGTGGAAATGAAGAGGTCATAGGGTTCATCCTGCCCCACGCGGGTATAGCCGGAGTCCCGGAGCATTTTCTGGAGCCGCTTGCGCGGGATTTTGGGAGATATGTCCATGAGAATGCGCGTCATGCGGTTCTCTCCTTTCTGTGGGAGTCTGGATCTGTGGGGCCAGGGTCTGCAGCCGGGTGGGTGGGGTCTGATTTGTCCGGACGGCTGGAGAGCACGAAGTTGGCCAGGGCGACTGCGATGAGCAGGGCATAGCCAAGCCAGCTCAGCCAGTCGGGGAGCTGTCCGAAGAACACCAGGCCGAAGAGGGCGGAGAACAGGATCTGGGAGTAGTCGTAGATGGAAATCTGTCGGGCAGGCGCAAAGCCGTAGGCGTAGGTGATCGCAAACTGCCCGCCGCTGGCCGCAAGTCCGGTGCACAGGAGCATGAGGAGCTGGTATGCATCGGGCTGCACGAAGTCCATGGCAATGAGGGGTATCACGGCGATGCAGGAAAACGCGGAGAAAAAGAAAATGATTTTTGGTTTTGCGACGCCCCTGAGGGTGAGCTGCCGGACGTAGGTGTAGGCAAATCCCGCAGCGAGGGCGCCAGCGAACTGGATGATGGCCGGTCCCAGGTCCGGGGTGAAGCCGGGTTTGACGACGAGCAGGCTGGCTGCGAAGGCCAGGAGAATGAGACCGCCCTGCCAGGACTTGATGCGTTCCTTGAGGATCAGCCAGCTGGAGAGGATGGTGAAGAACGGCACGAGTTTCTGGATGGCTGTGGCATCTGCGAGAAGCATGTGGTCTACGGCATAGAAGTTGCACATCATGCCCAGGGTCCCGCAGACCGAGCGCAGGGTGAGCAGAGGCAGGTCCTGCCGGCGATAGGCGAAGCCTTCATGGGCCCTTGCCATGGCGATGCCCGCCACGATCATGGCAATGAAGTTGCGGAAGAAGGTTTTTTCGATGGAAGGGATGTCGCCTGCGAGCCGGATGAATACATTCATGAGCGCAAAGCAGAAACTGGATGCGACCAGACACAGGATCCCTTTTTGTTTGTCTGACATGCTTTCATGATAGCGCCGGCAGCAGCGGTTGCGAAGGGGGTTTGACCGTGGGAGGTCCCCGGAGCAGGCAACGGGGAGGTTGACAGGCAAAGGGACAGATCTGAGAATGGGAAAGCGGGAGAGGACGGTCAGGATGTATATTGAGATTTCGGCGGATCACCGGGAGCTGATGGTGTATGAGAAGGAATCGGTGATTCTGAGGCGATACCCGGTGCTGATGATCCGGGGTGAATGGATCCTGTTTGCGGATCAGAAGGATGGCCGGATGGAGATCCTGGCGGCGAGGGTGACGTTCGATGAACAGGGCTGCATTGCCTCCTTTGACCGACATTTGACGCGTGACCAGTGGCATGTGGTGCACAAGTTGTGGCAGGAATACGAGAGGGAACACAGGGCTGGCGGCTGAGGGGCTGCCGGTCCTGCTTTTTTCGTGTGCCCGGCATGGCATACATCCAGGTGGTGAAAGTCCACCATGGGAGCGTATCATCGCAACCGCTAACCATTAGCTCAAGGCAAGGGGCTCACTGGTAACAGGAGTTCTGAAAGAAGCCCGGCGGCAAAGTTCCGGCCTGAGGAACACGAACCGCATATAAGGCCACAGACGGAGACGAGCGTGCGAAACAGCGCAAAGTCGTAATAGTTGCGGATGACTGTCTGGGGTAAATGCGGCAGGTATATGGAATGAAAGATGTATGACCTTACCCGGGGAGGTCCTGCCAGCGAGAGGAATCATCAAACCATGATGACCCCCTTCCCGCAGTAATAACGAATGGCAGGAAGTCAGCCGAGGCCATAGTAGCGAAGAAGTCCCTGTAATGGGGATGGAGTGAAGGGCCGAACGTACAATTTACTGCAAATATCAGGAATGCGTCCTGCACAACAAACCGATAAAGGACAAACCCAGAGAGCCCCTGAAGATGAGTAAGGAAGGGCAGTGCAGGAACACGTGAAAGAAAGGAGCAGCCATGAACCAGACCAGACTGATACAGCCGGAAGACCTGAGCACTCAGGAAATCTTCTCCATGGAGAACCTGACCAATGCGTGCAGACAGGTACGACGAAACAACGGAGCGGCGGGAGTAGATGGGGTCAAAGCCAGAGAACTCCCTGTGTGCCCCGGAGAGTACTGGGAACAGTTGCGGGAACAGATACTGGACCGCAGCTATAAACCACTGCCAGCCAAAAGGACCGATATCCCGAAACCGGATGGGAGCATGCGGGGACTGAATGTCCCGGCAGCCAGAGACAGAGTCGTGCAGGCCTGTCTGGCAAGCTATCTGGATTACAGGAAGGACTTCGAGATGAGCAACAGCTCATACGGGTTCAGGAAGAACAGGAGATGTGAACAGGCGATACTGAAAGGCCTCGAGTTCATGAACGACGGGTATGACTGGATCGTCGACATCGACCTGAGGAAATTCTTCGATACGGTAGACCAGGACAGACTGATCCGCCTGATAGACAACCTGTTCCATAACAGGGACGTCACGTCGCTGACAAGGAAGTTCGTCAGAGCTGGAGTCATGATAGACGGAAGGCTTGTCAGGACAGAAAGAGGCATCCCGCAGGGAGGGCCGCTTTCGCCGGTACTGGCCAACATCTATCTGGACCAGGCAGACAAGGAACTGGAAAGCAGAGGGCTGAGATTCACGAGATACGCAGACGATATGCTCATCTATGTGAAATCGGAAGCCGCCGCCAACAGAGTGATGAAGTCATTCAGCAACTATCTTGAAAAGAAGCTGAAGCTGGAAGTGAATGCTTCAAAATCGAAAGTGGCCAGACCGGATGAAGTGAAATATCTGGGGTTTGGCTTCAAAAGGAACAAAAGGGAATGGAAGGCGATACCGCATGAGAAGTCCATTCATGAGTTCGAGCAGAAGATAATGAAGCTGACAAAACGGAACTGGAGCGTATCTCTTGAGGAGAGGATTGAAAAAATCAATCAGGTCATCAGGGGATGGAGCAATTATTTCAGGTGTGCATGGCTGTATAAAGAAACGGTGCGCAAACTGGACAGCAAGCTCCGGAGAAGAATCAGGGCCATCATCTGGAAGCAGTGGAAAAGCATCAGGAAAAAAGAAGAGAGCCTCATCAAACTGGGATGTCCCAGAGACAAGGCTCACTCATATGCGTGTGCACGACAGGGATATGTCCGTTGTGCAATCACATTCCTGAACAAGTATATCAGAAATATACACCTGAAAAAGAAAGGCCTTCTATCCATGGAGGAATACTTCGATACGGTGGCAGTAAGGTTCATGAAAACATTTGTACGAACCGCCCAGTGCCGAACGGCACGCTGGGTGGTGTGAGAGGGTCAGATGACACCTACTCGATTTGCGGCGGAAGATGGCGCTGGCCATTCGGGGTGATGGAGACGGTCTCGTGTGGGGAGCGGGAAACTGCCTGGTCTGTACCGGCTTTTGCCAGAGAGAATCAGGAAAACGGTACAATTGTCTCAAATTCAGTCCCGTCCAGAAACTTTCATCAAAAACAGGGCCTTCTGGCGAATCTATATAACAGGAGGTTCTTTGTATGGATGAGAAACAGTCCCGCAAGGACACAGAAACAGCCGGCTGGCTGGACGCAGACGGAAATTTTACACAGCGTTTGCAGGAGCAGAGGGAAAGGCCGGACTGGCCCTGGTATCATACTCTCTACCCGGATCTGGATCCTGTCAGGGACAAAACGAAATTTACGGTGCTGAACTATCGCCTGATCGACGATCTGTTCGCGCGGGTAGCACTGAAGGACATTCCGGCGGTTCAGCTGATCCTGCGGATCATCCTGAAGATGCCCGGTTTGCGTGTGATTTCCGTCAAGGTGCAGGAACTGCTGGAAAACGGTGTCAACCGCAGTCTTTGGCTGGATGTCCTGGCTCAGGATGACACCGGCAGGCGCTTCAATGTTGAGGTCCAGAACGGAAAAGAGGAATTCAGTCCGCGGCGGATGCGTCACCATGCGGCAATGATGGACGCCACACTGCTGGAAAAAGGCGGAGACTGGCAGAAGCTGCCGGATACCTATGTTATCTTCATAATAGATAAAGATTATCCAGGCAGCGGCCTGCCTTTGTATGAATACGAAGTGCTGCCCAGGGGCCATGACGTGAAGATGGACTTTGGCCTCCATTTTCTGGTCGTAAATGGCGAATGGCGGGGAGAGGATGCACTGGGGTGGCTGATGGCTGACATGCATGAATCCAATCCCATGAAGATGCACTATCCCGTGCTGGCAAGGCGATGCCTGGATCTGAAGACAGATGACAAGGAGGTTGTACAGATGTGTGATGCGGTACAGAAGCTGGTGGACGAGAGTAAGGAGGAAATCGCCATCAATCTGCTGAAGGAAAAAGCAGCACCGGAACTGGTGTCCAAAGCAACGGGTCTGTCCATGGAGCGTGTCCTGGAACTGCAGGCATCTCTCGGGGAAGGGTCAGCGGACTGACAGAAACGACAGGCTCGAGTGCCTTCAATGCGAACCTGTCGGGTACATGCAGTGATTTGCCTGCCATTGGCATCTCTGGACAGGATTTGAAGACGGATGACAAGGAGGTAAGACAGATGTGTGATGCGGTACAGAAGCTGGTTGACGAGAGCGGGGAAGAAAGTCGTGAAGAAAGCCGGACAGAGATCGCCATCAATCTGCTGAGGGAACAGGTTTCACCGGAACTGGTGTCCAAAGCAACGGGTCTGTCCATGGCACGGGTCCTGGAACTGCAGGCATCTCTCGGGGAAGGGTCAGCGGACTGACAGAAACGACAGGGGGGTCACGAGGCGGCAGAAGGGACACAGGTACATAAAGTGGTTGGCGGGCTGCCTGCCACCGGTATCGGATACAGGAAACAGAAAAAAGGACTGAGTGCGCACAACGCGACTCAGTCCTTCTGTTATCCTCCGGAGAATTTACCGGATAAAGTTCGTGCTCTGGCGGACTGCCTCCACCTCCGGGAGTCCCTGCTGTTCTTTTCCCAGGGCGATGGATTTCATGAGGAAAGCCATGTTGCGGCCGAGTGTCCGCATCGTCTGCTTTCCTTCTTCATCCTGCTGAGCTTCTCCCGGGGTCTGGCCGTGGATGGAGTTCCAGTACTGGCTGGATACCACCGGCATCTGGGAAATGGTGAAAAACTTGTTCAGGGCATCGAAGGTGGCAGATGCACCGCCCCGTCGGCAGCAGACCACGCAGACACCGACTTTCATGCGCTTGTCAAAGGGTGTGGAGTAGAACAGCCGCTGGAGCAGCGCCACCAGCGTGGCATTGGGCTGTGCGTAGTAGACCGGGGTGCCGACAAGCAGCCCGTCGGCTTCTTCGAATTCAGGCGCCAGTTCATTGACGATGTCGTGAAAGACGCACTGTCCATGACTCTTGCAGTAGCCGCAGGCGATGCACCCGCGGATGTCCTGGTCTGCCGGCATCGGCAGGAAACGGAGTGCCTGAGGCACCCACTTGTGATATCCGGCTGGTATCATCTGTATCGACAGAAAAGCGAGGAGAATGACATGAGTTTCAAGGACAGCAAAGTGGTGATCGTGGGCTGCGGCAATGTCGGGAGCACGATTGCGTATACGATTCTGAACCAGGGTCTGTGCGAGGAGATCGTCCTGATCGACCGGAATGAGGACAAGGCCTATGCCGAGGCACTGGACATGACCCATGCGGTGTATTTCATGAACCGGAACATCGTCATCCGCAGCGGCACCTATGAGGACTGCCGGAATGCGGATCTGGTGGTCGTGACGGCGTCTGCGCCGATGGCCAAAGATGCACATGACCGGCTGGAGATGCTGGCACCGTCGATGAACATCATGAAGTCCATTACGGAAAGCGTCATGGAGGCCGGATTCAACGGCGTTTTCCTGATTGTGTCAAATCCGGTGGACATTATGTCGTATTATGTCTGGAAGCTTTCGGGGCTGCCGCGCAATCAGGTCATCGGATCCGGTACGACGCTGGATTCCGCGAGACTCTGTGCCGAGCTGTCGGGGCTCTATGACCTGGATCCCAAGAGTGTGGAGGCGTTCATCTGCGGGGAGCACGGGGACAGCGAGGTGATTCTGTGGGATTCTGCAACGATCGGCGGCAAGGCGGTGACGGCGGTCATGGAAGACAACGCGGAGAGAACGAAGGAAGTGACGAAGGATGCCCTGCATGACAGGGTCATCAACCTGGGATGGGAGGTCTTCAACCGGAAGGGCAATACGTGTTACGGAATCGCGGCGGCTGCATGCGCGATCATCAAGTCGGTTCTCTTCAATGAAAACCGGATTTATCCCGTATCGGTGCTGCTGGATGGTGAATACGGGCAGGAGAATGTGTTCCTGTCGGTGCCTGTGATCCTGGACAAGACCGGTGCCCGGGAGATTGTGGAGATCGACCTGAGTGACGAGGAACGGCGGAAACTGGAAAAGTCCGGTGAGATCATGAAGTCGTTCCAGGATGAGCTGCATCTCTAGGAGTGCAGCCCGAAAGAAACCAGAAGAAAAACCGGCTGATGCCGCTGTCTGTCCTGATATAAGGAAGCCAGCGGCAGTCAGCCGGTTTTATGCTGTCTGAATTTCAACGGAGCTGGTGACACACATGCTGTCGGACTGATTCGGCGACGATTCGCCATTCTGACAGGAACCTTCCTCACAGCATCCCGCATCATCCTCGACACGGCCAGCCTGAATGTCACTTTCCTGAAAGCAGCGGGGCACCCTGGCGCCTCCAGGCGACAGGGTGCCTGGCTGCTACAGGATGGTCACCGAAACGTTCGGGTTCACGAAGGGGGTCACAGGGGGCAGGGCAATGCCCAGGGTCTCCCGCAGCACATCCTCCACCGTTCGGACGGGAACGATCTCCAGCTTTTCCTTCACAGATGCCGGAACCTCCGCCAGGTCCTGCCGGTTGTCCCAGGGAATCAGCACCTTTGTGATTCCCGCACGCTGCGCGCCATAAAGTTTTTCCCGCAGCCCGCCGATGGGCAGCACATTGCCTGACAGCGATACCTCGCCGGTCATGGCCAGATGGCTGGAAACCGGACGACCTGTCACCAGGGAAGCCAGGGCGGTGAAAATCGTGATGCCGGCCGACGGTCCATCCTTCGGGGTCGCACCCGCCGGGAAGTGAATGTGCAGATCCCGGTCCTTGAAGAGGGCCGCATCCATGGGCAGCCGGCTTTTCAGCAGCGACAGCGCGATCCGGGCGGATTCCTTCATCACATCCCCGAGCTGGCCTGTCAGGATCATCTGGTTCGTGCCAGGCATGTCCGTGGTTTCAATGAAGAGCACTTCACCGCCCACAGCCGTCCAGGCAAGGCCCGTCACCACACCCGCCGGGTTGGAGTCCTTGACCTTCTCGTGCCGGGCAGTCACCGGCCCCAGGATCTCTTCCAGATTCGCAGCTTCCACCGTCACCCGGCCATCCTTCAGGATCTTCTCCGATTCATGCCGGGCAATCGTCGCAATGCGCTTCTTGAGCCCGCGGCAGCCGGCCTCCATGGTGTAGTTATCCACCAGGGTTTCAATGGCGCTGTCGGTGATCACCAGCTGGTCTTTTTCGATGCCGTGGTCCCTGAGCACTTCGGGAATCAGGTGATCGTGCGCGATGTGGAATTTCTCCTCGCCGGTGTAGGACGGCACTTCAATGACCTCCATGCGGTCCAGCAGCGGTCCGGGAATCGTGTCCAGGCTGTTGGCCGTGGCAATGAAGAACACATCCGACAGGTCATAGGGCTGGTCCAGGTAGTGGTCGCTGAAGGTGTCGTTCTGCTCCGGGTCGAGCACTTCGAGCATCGCTGCAGCGGGATCGCCCGAGAAGCCCCCCTGCATGAGCTTGTCCACTTCATCCAGAATCATGACCGGGTTGGTCTGTCCGGCTTTCTTCATGGACTGCAGGACACGTCCTGCCATGGATCCCACGTACGTCCGCCGGTGGCCCCGGATCTCGGATTCATCCCGGACACCGCCCAGGGACATCCGCACATAGGGACGGTCCAGCGCTTCCGCGATGGATTTCCCCAGGGAGGTCTTGCCGGTTCCCGGAGGACCCACCAGCAGCAGGGCAGAGCCTTTGTTGGTTTTCCGCAGCCGCATCACCGCCAGGTGCTGCACGATGCGTTCCTTGACCTTGTCCATGCCATAGTGCCGGGAGTTCAGGATTTCCCTGGCTTTGTCCAGGTCGGCTTCCTGCACCGGCTCCTTTTTCCACGGCAGGGATAGCGCAAACTCCAGGTACGTGCGGATGTTGTCCGTCTCCGGACCTGCCTGAGACTGGTTTTCCAGCTTCCTGGCTTCCTCCAGCATGGCTTCCTGGATCTCCTCCGGCATGTCGCTGGCCATGATCCGTGCCCCGAAGGAATCATCCCGGTCACCGTCGGCCTCGCCGGTGGTTTCCTCCAGTTCCTCTTTCAGGGCCTGGATCTGCCGGCGCAGTGCCTGTTCCTTATAATACTTGGAGGCTTCTCCCGACAGCTTTTCCTGCATTTCCAGGTTCAGGGAAATCATTTCCTTCTGCCGCAGCAGCAGGTCAATGAAGTGCAGACAGCGTTCCTTCACCGAATCCATCTCCAGGAGCTCGAAGCGTTCCTGGGCGGACAGGGGCATGTACTGGGCCAGATACGTGATCAGCTGGTTGATGTCGCTGTATCCCTCCGCGATCCGGGCGATACGCTCGCCCCCGCGGATCCTGGACGAAATCTCCTTCACCAGGTTGCGGATGTACCCCAGCATGTCCTGGACAGCGCGGTCATCCAGGTCCTCCTGGTCCGCCGCCAGTTCATACACCGCCGCAGGGAAGCGCCCGCCGATCATCTGCACGATCTGCACACGCTGCAGTGTCACCGCCGTGGCGTCACTGTCTTCCACGGACGTGATCATGCACGTCACGCCATAATTGTAAAAATCTGTATCTTTCCATGTATCCCGGCCGGATTCGCTGCGGACGGGCACAGCCACAAACAGGTCCTCCTGAAGCCGGTGGATGTCCGTTTTGGACAGGTCCTTGAGTCGAATCGTGGTGCCAGGCAGCAGAAGTGTGCCTGGTACCGGCAGCACGGGAGCCGAATAACTTTTGTTTTCGATTTCCATCTGGTTTCCTCTACTTTCCAAGTGCCTGATGGGATCCATGCAGTCTGTATCCCCGCAGGCGGCGACACAGGCAGTTTTGACAGCGGGTATCCGCCGGAGGAACTGTGGGCATGCACTGATCCCATTGTTACTGTCAAATTATAAGATTAGGTCCTGTTTTTGTCAATACACCTACTTTTCATATCTGGTAAGTTTTGACGATTTTTTTATGCTGATGAGGGCAGACAGGGACCCTTTCCGTCTGTGGTGCTGCCGGCGACAGTCATCATCAGCAGACAGGGAACGCAGCGCGCAGGCTTGCAGCGGGAGGAAAGAGAGCAGATGGTCCTGTTTTAGAACCGGCTCCTGTTTTTGATACCCGCTTTGCAAAATGGTACAATCAGCCAGAGGTGACCTGTGATGAAGGAAATGATAGTGTATGCCAGCGAGACGTGTCCCATGCGGGCGGCATGCCGGGCGCTGGAGGGAAAGTGGAAAATCCCCATGATTTATGTGCTGAATGAAAACGGCACCCTGCGCTACAACGAACTGAAGCGGGCGCTGGGGATCACCAACATGATGCTGTCCAATACCCTCAAGGAACTGGAGGAGGAAGGGCTGGTGATCCGGGTCCAGTACAATGAAATTCCTCCGCGGGTGGAATACCACCTGTCGCAGCTGTCGAGGCAGCTGATTCCGGTGCTGGATGCCTTCTGTCAATGGGGGGAAGTGCTGCTTGCCCAGGAACAGCGTGCGTGCCGGGCGGGCGATGACTGCCGGGATCCGGAGTGACGGCCCGCGGACAGAAGGATCTCCGGGGGCAGAAAACGTAAAAACCCGGCAGCTCAGCTGACCGGGCAGATGATTGGCGTCAGGTGCGAATGACCGAACTGGTGGAACATCTCCGAAAGGCCGCCGGTCATGGAACAGAGGTTCTTCATGATCGTGTGCCTGGAAAGCTCCGAGAGTGTCATGTTGCGCTGCAGAACCGCGTGTTCGTAATACGCCACGAGTTCTTCCTCCGTGAAGGTCCTGTCCATGCTCATGAGAGAGGCGAGGTAGATCGCCGTGATGAGCCGCAGGCTGGATTCGCGGCCTGAGAGACAGATTTCGGGAAGATGGGAGACGATCCGGCTGTAGTTTTCCCGGGTGGCTTCCATCATGGCTTCGGTGTCCGTCACACCCAGCACCTCCCCGGCGGCTTGTGCGAACAGTCCGGAAAATGTGTGCCAGGTGAGCCTGGTGAACATTGAATGCTGCATAATCCTGTTCTCCTTCTTCTGCTGATGTATGTTTCACAAATAACTCTGTGTTTCACAAAGAATAAGGAAAGAGTACAATACCGGACTCTGCCCGTAAATCGTCCGGAACCCCGCAGCGGGTCAATGGTGACAGGTCCCGCATGGCTGCCACAGAGGCAACCGCTTACACAAAACACCTGTATCTCTCAGCAGTCCGGCTGCATGACGGAAGCTTCCTGTTCCCGTCGTTCCTGCCGCTCGGCTTCCTCCGCGGCAATGAATTCCGGGGACTCGATGAGGGTCCAGAGATCGTCGATGTACTGCGAGAGCAGGAAGTGAAACAGCTCGTTGAGAGAATGAGATTCCAGAAACCGGATGAGCCTGGGGTCTTCGGTATCGCAGGTCAGAGTGCATTTGAATTTCATGATATGATTTCCTCCTGACAGGACCATATCAGGCCTTCGTCAAAAAGAAGTGACATTCCGGGAAAGTTAAGGTGGAAATATGAAAAAAACGCTCACAGGCCTCATGCTGGCAGCAATGCTTGCCCTTTCGGGCTGCAGCACGGCCTCTCCTGCACCATCGGCACAAGACAGCGCAGGATCCTTCAAAGACAAAGAGACAGCAAAGAAGACCCCGGCGGCCGATGGATCCGTTCCGGCATGCAGCGGCCAGGACACGGCTTGTGATGCAGATGCAGGAACAGACAGCCGACAGGGGATGGAGGAGATCTCCTTTGAACAGGCACTCCAGGACCTGGAACACGGGAAGACAGGAATCTACTATTTCGGGTTTGAAAACTGCCCCTGGTGCCAGGAGGCAGTGCCGCTGCTGCTGGAGGAGGCCGGAGAAACCGGACAGCAGATCCGGTATGTAAAGACCCGGGATGCGGACAAAAACCGGCTGTATGATGAGGAACAGAAAGCCCGCATCACGCCGTATATCCGCGAGTGGATGAGTGACAACGACCAGGGAGAACTGACACTGTATGTGCCCCTGGTGATCCGGGTGGAAAACGGGGAAGTCACCGGGGGGCATGAAGGAACGGTGGAGGGCCATGATGCGAAGGAACGCACCATGACCGACGCCGAGAAAGAGGAGCTGAGGGCTGTCTACAAAGAACTGCTCAGACCCTGGGACGCTGAACCAGATGCCGGCACAGGCAGCTGAAACAGCCGGACGGTCAATACAGTCCAATACGGATCGAAGCGATAAACAGACAAAAGGCGCAGAAGTCATGCCCATGTCCTGACGGGGACAGGCAGCGTTCTGCGCCTTTTCTTTTTGTGTTGTGAGCAGACCGGATGCCGGAACTGTTTGTTCAGGCAGTTTCTTTCCGGCAGTCCCGGTAAAAGGATTCCAGCTGGGCTGCATCCAGCACCTTCCGGCAGTCTGGTGCCTCGAAGGCAAACAGGATCCGGTCCGTGGCGCCGCAGCAGTTCATGTCATTGAGCAGGGAAAAGGTGCCGGTTTTTCCATGATAGAAGGAATCAGGCCCCAGGTAGGTAAAGGGCTGCCCTTCAAGCTTCATGACCAGGGACAGTGCCTGGTTTTCCCGCTCAGCGGCCCATGTCTGATCCATGGCTCAATACCGTATGGAATCCGGGTGACGGATAAGGTTCTCGCTCACGAGCAGCTGGAAGGTCTCGTCTTTGTCAAACGGAACCCTGTCCTTCCAGTACCGTATGAATCGGCTCTGCTGTGCGGCCCAGCTGTCCACCGCATCCGCCAGCTTTTTGTCGGCCTCCACCTGCGTCCAGTGGGGACGGACCATGGAATAGTCGTCTTCCACCTGCGCCGCATCGAGTTCCTGGATTGAAGCCCGCAGGGCATCCACGTCCTCCAGCCAGCTTTTTTCGAACTCCAGCGGCATCCATGCTGTGGTGGCCAGTTCGAGAATGGCCGCATCCTTCAGGGATGCATCGCTTTCCCGCGACAGGTAGACATCCTTGAAGTGATAGGGACGGATGGAATACAGTTCTTCCTTTGTCAGCGGTTCCAGCTGCAGCAGTTTTTTGAAAGCTGCCAGTTCTGCCTTGGGCTGGTTGAATTCTGCCCAGAAGACTTCATAGGGAAGTCCGGAGCCGGGATCTGTTTTGAGGACCATACCCACTTTCAGCGTGCCTGTGCCTTTCCGCAGATCCGATGCGGGTTCCTCCATGATGAGTGTACGTTCCTGAATCATAGTGCAAATCGCTCCTTGTCGATTGCCTTCAGTATAGCACAGGGCTCCTGAGTCGCCGGTGGCACTGTGCCAGACAGTCTGTTATGATGGACGAAATGCAGTGCTGGACAAAGGAGGTCGCATATGAAACACATTCTGTTTGTCTGCCATGGCAATATCTGCCGGTCGGCGATGGCCAAATACATAGCCCGGTTTCTGGCGGATCCAGAAAGAGTCACCTTTGATTCCGCGGCAACAAGCCGGGAGGAAATCGGTGCAGATCTGTATCCTCCCGCAAAACGGACCCTGCAGGCCCATGGAATCCCCTTTGACCGCCATTATGCCAGGCAGGTAAAGCCCGAAGACTATGACCGGTTCGATGCCATTGTGGTCATGGACCAGAACAATCTGCGCAATATCCGCCGCATCATTTCCAGTGATCCGGAACACAAGATTCGTATGCTGCTGGACCGGGATGTGGCCGATCCCTGGTATACGGGGGATTTCGAAACTACATACAGGGACCTGACTGCAGGCATCTGCTCTTTGCTGGAGGAATCCGCAGAAAAAAACGGTACAGCCGGGAAGACAGGAAAGAGGACACAGGCATGAAACAGAATCTGCACACCCACTGCCGGTTCTGCGACGGGAAGGACACCATCGAGGATCTGGCGCGCACAGCCATCGACAAGGGCTTTGATTCCCTGGGATTTTCCT
Source organism: Faecalibaculum rodentium (assembly GCF_001564455.1). Taxonomy (GTDB): domain Bacteria; phylum Bacillota_I; class Bacilli_A; order Erysipelotrichales; family Erysipelotrichaceae; genus Faecalibaculum; species Faecalibaculum rodentium. The sequence goes on along the minus strand of NZ_CP011391.1, from coordinate 2,014,676 downwards.
CCCACGGTTATGCCCATCCGCTGGACACCTGTTCTCTGGATGATGAACGGGAAGCCGCCTACATCTATTCCGTGATGGAGGCCCGGATCCGATACAAAGACCGGCTGAAAATCTGGCTGGGGATCGAGGAAGACCTGACAGGCCGGATCTACGCCGACCCTGCCTTTGATTACGTCATTGCTTCCTGTCATTTCATCCCGACGCCTTCGGGAGAATGGAAGCCGGTGGATTACAGTCCGGAAAAAGCCCGCGAGATCCTGGAAGAGGACTTCGGCGGTGACTTCCTGGCCTATGCCCGGGCCTATTACCGGGAAGTGAAGAAAATTGCTGCCCGCCCTGAGGCAGACATTGTGGGTCATCTGGATCTTTTGATGAAATACAATGAACAGGAAGCCATGCATCCCTTTGCCGACCCTGAATATCTGGCCCTGGCGCAGGAAGCCATCGATATGCTGATCGCCTCCGGAAAGATCTTCGAGATCAATACCGGCGCCATGCCCCGGGGTTATCGCAGCGAGCCGTATCCCCATGCGATCCTGCTGCAGTATATTCACGACCATGGCGGGAAAGTCTGCATCACGTCCGACTGCCACGCCCGGCAAAACCTGGACTGCGGGTTTGACATTGCCCGCGCCCGTGCCCGGGCAGCAGGATTTGATGAAGTCATGGTCCTGACCGACAACGGATTTGAACCGGAATCCCTGTGGGACTGAGGGAAAAGACGGAGACTGAAGACAGCACAGTGGTTGTGCTGTTTTTTTTGTGGTCAATGATGGCAGAAGGGAGGGAAGGGGGATGTGTGGGAAAAGGGATGGAGTGAGAGCAGGTTCTGTGTTTGAGACATATGTACCAGGGAATTTCATCAAAAACAGTGCCCCGCTGCGTATCTATAACCAGGGCTTGTTTGAGAAGGCCCCATCCAGACAAAGGGGCAAGGCAGCCAGACTGGTTCTGGACATCAGAAATGGAGGAATGAGTGAAAGACAAAGACATAACAGAACGACACATCCTGGAACAGCCGGATATTTTTGCGGATGTATTCAACAGACTGGTCCGCTGGTGCAGTCCGCAGCTGCCGGAAGTCCGGGCATCAGAGCTGAAGCATCTCCCGGTTCATACCTTTCGCGATACAGCCCGGGGTATCCGGGAACTGGAGCGGGATTTGTACATGAAATGGTGTCCTGACTGGAGTCCGGACGGAGCGCTGGTGATTGGAAACGAGAACCAGACAAAAGAAGAGCGGTGGACCATAGGAAGACTGCCGAATTATGCAGCAGGCAACCTCATGCGGGTGCTGGAAGACGGCGGGACTGCGCTGCCGGAGATTGGAGTCATTCTGTATTTCGGCCAGAAAAAATGGAAAGGACCCAAAACACTCCGGGAGCTCTACGGTCACCGTCTGGCATCTCTGACACCCGACCTGATTGGCAACGACCGGGTCACTGTGGTGGATATCGGAGATCTGCCGTGGAAGGTCATCGAGTCACTTGAATCAGATTTTCGCGAAATCGCAAGACTGGTGAAGTGCTGCCGCAGCGGTATCCCGTATACTGGAGCCAAAGGCAGACTCAAGTACTTTGTGGCGACTGCCCGTGTCATGGCGGCGATCGCCGGTATTGAGTTGTCAGCAGGGATGCTGGAGGAGTTGAGAAACATGAAAGAGGAGGATCAGACCATGGAGATGGTGTTTCCATTTTTAAGTCTTGCAGAGGCACAGAAAGCACGCCAGGCATGTATAGAAGCCAGAGAAGAGGGATTAAAGGCAGGAATGAGAGATGGAATTGAGAAAGGAATAGAGAAAGGAATAGAGAAAGGAATAGAAAAAGGCAAAGCCGAGGAACGGAACATCATCCGGAAAGTGATGGAGTATCTGAATCGCAAAGGCCGGGGAATGGAACTCGGTGAAATCCTGGAATCCAGCAAACGCATGGAGGAAATCCTGGAGGAAATCGCAGTCAGCGAAAGAAGCTGAGAAACCTGCCACTGGAATCCAGTCACTGGCTGCAGCGGCAGTTCCCGGAAACGAATGAGATGCCCCTGGCACCATCCATATCTGCAAAAGGCGGTTTCCTTCAAACGGAAGCTGCCTTTTGCACAGACCCGCCAGTCACGCGAATCCTCACCGGCACCGGGCATGAGACATGCACAGCCCCTGAAGCGAGACTATGATTTTTTGTATACGATGCCGGCCCGCTCAGGGGCCATCGGCACAGAAGGAGGGACCCTTATGCCCTGTACAACGATTCTGGTTGGAAAAGACGCCACATATGATGGCAGCACGCTGATGGCGCGCAATGACGACTCCGGGGCGGGGAAGTTCACGGTGAAGAAATACGTTCTGATCACCCCGGAACAACAGCCCCGGCACTATGAATCCGTCACTTCGCACATTCAGCTGGAACTCCCGGATAATCCCATGTCCTACACCTGCTGTCCGAATGTCGAACCGGGAACAGGGTACAAATCCGAGGCGGGAATCAACAGTGCAAATGTGGCCATGAGCGCAACGGAGACCATCACCTCGAATCCCCGGGTCCTGGGTGCGGATCCTCTTGTTCCCGGAGGACTGGGGGAAGAGGACTTCATCACCGTGATCCTGCCGTACATCAAGAGTGCACGGGATGGCGTTCTGTATACCGGCAGGCTGCTGGAAAAATACGGGACATATGAAATGAGCGGCATCGGCTACTCCGATGCGGATGAAATCTGGTACCTGGAAACCATTGGGGGTCACCACTGGATGGCCAGACGTGTACCGGACAACGCCTATGCCGTGATTCCCAACCAGCTGGGAATCGACTATTTTGATTTTGAGGATGCAGCAGGGGAACAGAAAAACTGCCTGTGCAGCGCCGGTCTCGAAGACTTTGTAAAGAACAATCACCTGGACCTGTCCATGGATCCCGGGGATGCCTTTGATCCCCGGGCGGCGTTCGGGTCCCATGCGGATTCAGACCATACCTACAACACGCCACGTGCCTGGTGGATGGAGCGGTACTTCAACCCCAACACCTTTGTCTGGGATGGTCCGGATGCAGATTTCCGGCCGGACAGCGACGACATCCCCTGGTCCCTGGTGCCGGAGAAGAAAATCACGGTGGAGGACATCAAGTATGTCCTGGCGGGCCACTACCAGGGAACGCCCTACGATCCCTACATGCACCACGGAGACAAGTCCATGGCCGGCGCCTTCCGCACCATTGGCATCAACCGCACAGCCTTCCTGGGGGTGCTGCAGATGAAGCACAACGGCACGTCCGTGGAGTGGCTGTCGTTTGCGGCGAATGAATTCAATGCCCTGATTCCGTTCTATCAGCACATCACCGCCACACCGGCTTATGTGGGAGACACCACAATGGACGTGAACACCAACAGCTTCTATTGGACAAGCCGTCTGATCGCGGCAATGGCTGATGCAGTGGACCGGGAAACGGCATCCATCATTGAACGGTACCAGAACAGGACCATGAATGAGGCCCATGCGATTCTCGATGCCTGCGATCCGAAGATCGCCGCGGCTGCGGATGAGGAAACCCGGGTAAAGCTGTGCATGGAAGCCAATCAGAAACTCGCGGACATGGCAGAAGCCGCCAGTCAGGAAGCTCTGTCGCAGGTCCTCTATACATTGTCGAACAATATGAAGAACGCCTTCTCGCGCAGCGATGCGTAGAGACTGAATGCCGGCTGCTGCCGGCATTTTGCGTGATGGACAGATGGCCGGCTCCAGGTGCAGGGCAGACAGACAAAGCCGGACATGGAGTCCTTGTCTGCCTGATTCCATTGAACCGGGATTGTGCTACTCTCAAATCAGCGACAGCAGTGGCCGGACCCGGCGTGCCCTGGATCTGTCACTGTGTGCCAAGGAGGTATCACTATGCCCTGTACCACACTGCTGGTCGGAAAACTCGCTTCTGCCGACGGAAGCACCCTGATTGCCCGCAACTCCGACTCCGGAGCCGGAAGCTATACCCCGAAGAAATTCGTGGCGGTCCTTCCCCAGGACCAGCCCCGGAGCTATACCTCGGTGATTTCCAAAGTCACCATCGAACTTCCGGATGATCCCATGCCCTATGCCTGTGTTCCCAACGCCATGAAGGATGAAGGGGAATGGGCTTCGGCTGGGATCAATGCAGCGAACGTGGCGATGACTGCCACGGAGACCATCACCTCCAATCCACGGGTCCAGGGAGCCGATCCGCTGGTGAAAGGCGGCATCGGCGAGGAGGATCTTGTGACCATCGTCCTGCCGTATGTCAGAACCGCAAAGGAAGGCTGCCTGCGTCTGGGATCCCTGCTGGAGCAGTATGGGACCTATGAAATGAACGGCATCGGCTTCTGCGACGGCAAAGACGTCTGGTGGCTGGAAACCATTGGCGGACACCACTGGATGGCCCGGCGCCTGCCGGATGATGCCTATTCCGTGATCCCCAACCAGCTGGGGCTCGACTTCTTCGATTTCAGCGATCCGGAAAACTTCATCGGCTCTGCGGACCTGGAGACATTCGTGAAGGACAACAGTCTGGACCTGCGGATGGATCCGGAGGAACCCTTCAATCCCCGGGATGCTTTCGGAAGCCACGATGATTCGGATCATACCTACAACACACCCCGTGCGTGGTGGGCCTTGAAGCAACTGAATCCGAATTCCTTTGCCTGGACCGGACCGGAGGCCGATTTCACCCCCGACAGCAATGACCTGCCCTGGTGCCTGGTGCCGGAGAAAAAGATCACAGTGGAGGACGTCAAATACATCCTGTCCGGGCACTACCAGGGAACGCCCTTTGATCCCTATCTGCATCATGGGGATACATCCATGGCCGGGGCTTTCCGGACCATCGGCATCAACCGCACGGATTACCTGGGATGCTGCCAGGTCAAGACCGATGCACCGTCAATCCTGTGGCTGGCCTATGCCTCGAATCCCTTCAATGTCATGGTACCGTTCTATACCGATATTACGGATACACCTGCTTATGTGCGGGACACAACGGAGGCGGTATCCACGGACAGTTTCTACTGGACGAGCCGGATGATCGCAGCGATGGCGGATGCCTGTGACCGGGAGAGCGCGATTTTCATCGAACGCTACCAGAACACGGTCGGCGGACGGTGCCGCCGGATCCTGAATGAATACACCCCGCAGATCCAGTCCGCTGCAGATGAAGGCAAAGCCGTGCAGCTGTGCATGGAGGTCAACGACAAAGTGGCGGCTGTGACGAAGGATGAAGCAGAGAAGTGTCTGGGCGAGGTTCTGAAGGCTCTGTCCAACAGTATGAAGAACGCCTTCTCCAGAAGCGACGCCTGACTGTTGTTGCCTTGCACTGCCAGACATCGGATACAAAAAACCGCAGAGTGCCGGTTCTGTCGAATGGACAGCCAGTCGCGCTCTGCGGTCTTTTTCTCCGGATCATGCACGGCCTTCCGCTTATCGCAGACTCCCGGAATCCACAAACACCAGAGTACTCTGAGCCTGCAGGATGGTTTCGCCATGAGGAATCAGCTTTTCCTTCCTCCGGAGAATCAGTGCTGTGGCCATTCCGGAAGGAAGCCGGAGCTCGGCCAGGGATTTCCCGTGCCAGCTGCTCCCGGGCATCAGCTCCACCAGCGAAAACTGCAGATCGGGATCCTCGCTGTAGTCACTGAAGGTTTTCAGGACATTCCCCGACAAATCCGTCATGTTCAGGAAACGGGCGATCCGTTTTCCGCCGGCAACATCCGCACCGTGCAGACACTGCGAACGCAGTATTCCGTGGATGCCTTCTGTCATGAAAAAGACGAAGCTTCGCAAAATCTTGTCTCCAATCTCATCTGCAACCTGGCGGCCTGCGACATTCTCCTGTATCTGTTTTCCTCCTTCGCCCTCTTCGGCTCCATAGAAGTGGTGCTTGCACGGGAAATCACGATGAACACTGTTGCGGCCGTGGAAGCCCTGGTGCGCCGGACAGTCAGGCAGCCGGGACTGCCCTTGAAGCACATGAATCACCCAGGCGGGGCCAGACAGATGGTCCATCGGCTGCAGAAGCGCGGGCTCATTCCGGAGGAAACCAGGCAGCAGTTTGACCGCCTGTACGATCTGCGCAACCGCATCCACCTCCGTCATGCAAATGAACTGCGCGCCGGCAGATTCAGCAAAAAGATGGCAGTCACGATGCCGGCCGGATTCGACTCCTTCCATCGGATCATGTTACAGGCGCTGGAAAAAGGACATTCCGGCAGGTGAACACAGAAAACCCCCGAAGCTGCGAAGACTTCGGGGTTCGATTTCACGGAGGGCCTGAACAGACAGTGGCCGCATCGGGCTGTCTTCGCAGACGATAGTCAGTGCTCCTTCTGTCTTTGCGGTTCAGACAGGTTCCTGCTCCGGCCGGTTCCTGCGAATTCTGATGGAGCCGGACGGGATGAACCCGGGACCCAGTCGGCAAAACCCGGCCCTGCAGGCACAGGACCGGGTCATTTTGTAAAACGATGGGTTTGTTTGGAAATCCTCACGCTTCCGTCTTTGGCTCTGCCTCATCCGAAGCCGGGGCTTCCAGACCGCTGTAGTGAACCACCATGTTCTCCGGCAGGATCAGGCTCGACGTGAAGGGGTCGATGATGATCTCATGACAGATCGTGGACTTCACCGCAAAGGCACAGAATTCCCGGAAGGGAACCGCCACCCACAGAAAGAAATGCTTGTACTGCTCCGGCACCTGGGCCATCGACGTGAAACAGGGATAGAAACTCCGGCCGTCTTCCGCCTTCAGCAGATCCGGCAGCAGGGGGACATCCACCTTGTAGACAAAGTTGACAGGATCCAGGGCCGGGAAGGTGTCCTTCTTCCGGGCATCCAGACCTGGCACATACACTTCCTTCAGTGCGTTGAGTTTTTCTTCAATGGCATTCATTGTGATTTGCGTCCTTTCAGGCCATACGCCGTTTCAGCTTCATTGACCGCTGTTTCCACCGCTTTGGCAACTGCTTTGACTGCCATCATCCCCGCCACGTCCAGCGGTGCCGGCACCTCGCCGGTGGTCATCGCAAACAGCGTATCGCCATCCAGCGTCATGTTCACCGGCCGGATCGTCCGCGACAGACCGTTCTGCGCCAGGGAAGCCAGTTTGTTCATCTGCGCCTTTGTGAACTGCCCATTGGTCAGCACACAGCCAATGGTTGTGTTTTTGCGGCTGGCCTCTGCATCCTGTGCCTGTTCCATTGCCCTGGATGCCTCGGTTTCATAGAGCATCCCCATGATTTCCTCCATGGACTGATCCGACTGCACACCCGCGAGCCTGGTATCAGAATCCATGGCGAAGACATCCCCGCAGGCATTGACCACCACAACGGCCCCGACCTTCAGAGGACCGCATTCAAACGCTGCCGTGCCGATGCCGGACTTCATGGCTTTCTCCGGACCCAATATCTTCCCCACTGAAGCTCCCATTCCCGCACCGGCGTTGCCGTGCCGGATCACATTGTGTTCGCTGTCCTTCGCCGCCGCATAGCCCATGGCCACATCCGGCCAGGCCGGATCCCCGACCGCCAGGTCGAAGATGTCTGCCTGCACCACGATGGGGACACTGACACCCGGTGTCACCGGCATGCCAATTCCCTGTTCACTCAGGTATTTCATCACACCCGTTCCGGCCTCCAGCCCGAACGCCGATCCCCCCGACAGCAGCACGCCGTGGATTGCCTCCACGGTGTTTTTCGGTGCCAGCAAGTCTGTATCCCGTGTTGCCGGACCGCCGCCCCGGACATCACAGCCCGCCACAGCTCCTGCCCTGCACAGAATCGCCGTGCATCCCGTTCCCAGGGCTGCGTTGTCCGCATATCCGATCTGGAACCCGGAAATATCCGTAATCGGAATGGATTTCATTGCATTTCCTCCTCTTTTTTCCTTATATAGTGTGTCTCATGCTTCCCGTCTCCTGCCGATGGTGGCAGACACGTCTCAATGCATCAGTGTTCCGCGGCAGCGGGAAACGCCGCTGCCGTTCCGGACGAAGTGTGCATCATCCTGTACGACGGTCTGGCCGCACAGTCCCGGTTGACGAGACTGTGCAGCCAGTACGGTCATACAGGTCCCGTCTCCTGATCTTTCTGTAGGGCATCCGTTGCCGGATCCGGTCTGTCTCCGACAGATCCAGCGTCACCATCCCGCTTCCTTCCTGCAGGATCACGCCATCCGGCGACACCACCAGAGAATGCCCCCAGGCCTTGTACTTCCCCCAGGCATAGTCCGGATTGCACCCCGCGACAAAGATCTGGTTCTCGATGGCCCTGGCACAAAGCAGTGAATGCCAGTGTTTCCTGCCGACAGCTTCATTGAAGGCCGCCGGCAGCAGAAGCAGCCGAATACCCGCATCCCCCAGGATCCTGGCTGGTTCCGGGAACCGGATGTCATAACAGACCAGGATGCCCATCTTTCCCCAGGGAGTCTCAAAGGTCTCAAACCGGTCACCCGGTGTGAACACCTCCGCCTCCGAGTAATGGGAGTGTGGTGTGTGCACTTCCATCAGATGGGTCTTGGCATACCGGCAGACCTCGGCTCCATCCGCATCAAACACAAATGCCATGTTGTATATGCGGCCATCCGCCGGATCCTGCCAGGGAATCGACCCGGCCAGCCATACCGTGTTTTTCCGGGCAGCTTCTGCCATGGCCTGACGGCACGCTTCCCCGAATCCCGCTGCTTTGCGGATCTCGGCATTGTCATAGGGACAGTTCCACAGTTCAGGCAGCAGGACAAACTGTGCTTTCTCATTCACGGCATTCTGCATCCGCCGAATGTTCTCCTGTACATCCCCTGTGGTTTCCGGCTCGATCAGCTGCAGCTTCAGACTGCCCTGCATGTCATTGACCATCGGCAGCGGCGACAGCTGTGTCCAGATACCCGTGGTCCTGCAGCCACTGGTAAATCCCGGCTTCCGTGACTGGCGGACAGGTTTCGGGAATGACCTCCAGCAGTTCCGGCTGGGCATTGCCCATGGCCACGCCCACATTGGCATGCTGCAGCATTTCCAGGTCATTCAGGGCGTCCCCGAAGGCCATATACGACTTCAGGCCATAATGGTCCAGCAGTGTCCGGATTCCTTCGTATTTCGAGAGTCCGTCCTTCATCATATCCATGGAGAGTTCATTTTCCAGGATCTTCACACCGGAGACCGCAAACTCGGGATGCGGCTTCCGGTGTTCCTCCACGAGAGAGAGCACCGCAAAGGTGTCGTCCGGACGCGGATGGCGGACGGGAATGTCCTTCACGCTGATTTTCGCAAACAGGTCTTCGACAGCTGGTGTCATGGCCGTCACCAGCACGTGGTTGCCGGCTGCGAACACCGGGATGGACTGGGCGGCGGCGAGCGCGTAAATCTGTTTCACCGCTTCGGGATCCACAGGATCGTCAAAGATCAGGGTCCCGTTTTGTGCATAGACGTAGCTGCCGTTGCCGGCCACGATGCCGTCAAAGGGGAACTGGTCCAGGATGCCGAGGTTTTCCAGTAGCGGCATGCACCGGCCGGAACACAGGCAGACTTTCGTGCCTCCTTCCTGCAGGATCTTCATGGCCTCCAGGTGCCGGGGCGGAATGCAGCCGGCGGCGTGGTCATAGAGCGTGCCGTCCACGTCCAGGAATATGGCATCCACGGACGGGTACGCGGTCTGTTTCGTTTCGGTTTTCATTGTCATGTCTTTATGGTAGTCCATTAAAAATTCCCTGCAAACCCGGGCGGGGAAAAACCGGCATGGAAGGAGAAACAGACATCCGTAAATGGTATATCATTTTGGTCCCTGATGTGATACGTTCAGGCTGTACAGATATAAAAGGAGGCCATCTTATGTCCACAGCACCATCCATGCATGACTACATTCTTCGACAGCCTGAGATCCTGTCCTCTGTGTATGACCGGAAAGAGAGCTGGCTGACCATCCTGCAGTCCATGCTCGAAACCCATCCCATGGAAGAAATCGTGCTCCTGGGATCCGGCACCAGCCATCATGTGAGTACAGCCGCTGCAGCCCTTGCCGAACGCCATCTGCCCATGCAGGCCAGGGCAGTACTGCCGGCGCAGTTCATCGGCAGCCGCATCCTGCATCCGTCGCGTACACTCGCCGTGGGCATTTCCCAGTCCGGCAACAGTCTCTCCACCCTGAATGCCATCCGGTATGCAAAGGAACAGGGATGTCCGGTCCTGGCCTTTTCCCTGGAGGAAGACAGTGCGCTGGTCCGGGAATGCGATGCCTGGATGCCCCTGGTCTGCGAGCGGGAACTCGTTCCACCCGAAACCCAGGGATATACGGCCGCGATCCTGGAGTGGATCCTGGCCATCCGCCAGGCAGCGGGTCTGGACACCGATGTTACAAAGGAACTGTCAGCCTTGCCGAAAGTCGTGGCGGAAAGCGAAGCCTTTGTCCGTGCACACCTGCATGACATCCTCCGGGCGCCGAAAATCACCGTCACCGGCAGCGGTCTGCACTGGGCCACAGCCATGGAGGGGGCCCTGAAGATGCGGGAGACACTGCGGCATGCGGTGATGCGGGAAGAAACCGAGGAACTGAGTCATCTGGCGGACCTGGCCTTTGAGGACGATGACCTGCTCATGGCCATCGTGCAGACGGACCGGGACCGGCAGACGGTGAATCTGGTGCGTCAGATCACAGATCATGTGCTGGAAATCGAAGCAGGTGAGGACGATTTCTCTCTGATCACCGCCGTGATTCCCTTCCAGCTGGCGGGTGCCATAGGGGCTGCGGGGCTGGGCAATGACACCTCGAAGTATCCCTATGAGATCGAGAACATTTCCCACGGCGAGGGGTTCCTGTTCCGGTAACGGATCAGCACGAGTCCCCGGACCGGTAGCGGGACGCGTCCGCACCGGTTTCGCGCAGGCGATTCCTCTTCGATGAATAATTCTGAACAGTAATTGTAGTATCCATCGGCAAAAAATGAATATAAATGAATAAAAATGGTTGATAAAGACGAATGGCTGAGGTATTCTACGGGTGAAAGAGAGGGATGGACATGAAACACATCAACATCGACGGTGCCCAGAACGTGGAGGTTTCCCGAAAGCTTCCGAGTGAAAAGACCCCAGCCCGGCAGCTGGACATGATGGAGCGCTATACGGAGGTCTACAGATCCCATCTGAATGATGACAAGTCCCTGCGGGAGGTGAAGTGCCTGGAAGTGATTTATCCCGGCCTGTTCCGCCACCTGCAGAAAGGGGACCTGATTGCCGGACGGCTGGACTTTCTTCCCATCGGCTTCGGGTGCGTGACGAGTGTCGGCGGAGTGGGGCATTATTGTGTGTTCCACAAACTGCGGGGGCTGAAGGACCAGCTTCCGGAAAGCGACTGGCCCAGAATCGATGCCCTGTACGACTTCTGGCAGGATCATGACCTGAAGACGCTGTACTGCCAGGATGTGCTGGATGAGACCACTACGGGTCGCTTCATCGACTGTGCCTATCCCTATATGGCCACCGCAAGACTCTCCGGCATGATGCTGGATTACACAAAGCTCATGCGGCTCGGTGTCCCGGGACTGAAGCGGGAAATCGCCGAACGCCTGGCTGCGGATCAGGGCAACGGGTATCTTCAGGCGAGTCTGGAGATGATGGATCTCTTCGTGAAGGTCATCCGGGCGCAGAAAGACCTGGTGGCGGATTCCGGTGACGTGCCGATGGAGGCAAAACAGCGCATGATCGGCGACTTGACAGCAATCGAGGACAATCCGCCGCAAACGTTCCGCCAGGCGCTGCAGCTGTTCTGGCTCTATGCCCTGTGTGCCGGGTGCATCAACTACGGCCGGCTGGACATTGTGCTGGGGCCCTTCCTGAAGGCGGACATCGAGGCGGGGATCGAGACAGAGGACAGTGCCCAGGCGGTGCTGGAGAGTCTGTGGATGCTGATCGAGAACCGCCGTACGACGGTCAATGGCCGGATCATTGTCGGAGGCCGCGGCCGTCCGGATCCCGAGGCGGCGGATCTGTTTGCGAAGATCTGTCTGCGGGTGGTGAAGAAGCTGCGCTGTGTGGAGCCGCAGTTCACGTTCCGTTTTGATGCTGAGACAGATCCTGCGCTGAAGGACATGGCGTACGAATGCATTGCAGCGGGTGCCACGTATCCCACGCTGTACAACGACGATGTGAATATCCCGGCGGTGCAGTATGCCATGCGGGTGGACAGGAAGACAGCGGAACAGTACCTGCCCTTTGGCTGCGGGGAATTTGTGATCCAGGGCCAGTCCCTGGGAACGCCCAACACCCTGCTGAACATGGTCAAGGTCCTGCAGATCGCCATGAACGAAGGCGTGGACCCGATGGACGGGAAGCAAAAAAACGGCCCTGTCCAGCTGAAGCCGCTGGTGGACCTGACGACATTTGAGGCGTTCTATGACCAGTACAAAAAGATGCTGGACTGGTATTTCGAAAAGTGTGCCCGGGATCAGCTGTATTCCTATGAAGTCATGAACCGGGAAGTGTCCTTCCTGTTTGCCAGTGCGCTGATGGATGACTGCCTGGCGCGTGGAAAGGCACTGCTGGATGGCGGTGTGAAGATCCTGGGAGGTACTCTGGAGACCTACGGCAACATCAATGCCTCGGATGCCCTGACTGCCATACGGCGGCTGGTGTTCGAGGAGAAGAAATACACACTGGAAGAGATGAATGCGGCGGCAAACCGGGACTTCCAGGGGGATGCGGTCATGCTGCGGGACATCCTGGCGGTGCCCAAATACGGCAACGACGAGCAGGAAGCCGATGACATGGCGGATGATCTCTATGAGTTCACGGCAAAGTCTGTGCGGCAGAAGGGCATTGATCTGGGAATGGACTATTTCCTGATCGTGATCTCCAACAACCAGACCAACACGGACTGGGGCCTGCAGACGGCGGCAAGCCTGGATGGACGGCGCAGGGGCGTATACATGAATCCGGCGAACAACCCGCAGGGCGGTGCCGCCACATCCGGTCCGACAGCTGTGCTGAATTCTCTGTCCAGATTTGATGCGAAATACCATGGCGGTTCCGTGCAGAACATCAAGTTCACCCCGCGGATGATGCACGAGGACAAGGAAAAGGTGAAGATCCTGTTTGACACTTACTTCAGGAAAGGCGGCTGTCAGCTCATGGTGACAGTGGTGGACAAGGGGCAGCTGGAGGATGCACAGAAGCACCCGGAAAAGTATCCGGACCTGATTGTCCGGGTGGCGGGCTACAGTGCGGTGTTTGTGGATCTGGACAAAACCGTGCAGGACGAGCTGCTGTCCAGGGCCCTGTGGGACTGAAGCGGCCGTCGGAGCTGGCAAAAACTGTGTCACAGTTTTTGGCAGCCCGACCGCCGCTTTGGGGTGGTGCTCCGGAAAACAGTGGCAAAGCCGTTGAAGCCGGGTGCTGTTTTTGGCATCCTGCCCGCCGCTTTGGGGTTGGGCCACCAGATGAGAGTCTGCGAGGCAGATATTGGCATCCTGCCCGCCGTTTTGGGGTGGGGCCATGTGTTGAACAGTAAAAAGATGCAGTACTTGCGGACAGTTCCGAAGGGACAGAGAACGTACAAACAGAAAGAAGACAGGTGAATGCGGATGAGACTGGAAACAGAAAAGACATCAGTACAGGATGACCTCCTGTATACCATCACCAATATCCAGCGGTTTGCGACCCACGACGGTCCGGGTATCCGCACAGTGGTGTTCTTCAAGGGCTGTCCCCTGCACTGTCCCTGGTGTGCCAATCCCGAAACCTGGAGGCCAGAACCGGAGCTGTTTCATGATGACAGCCTGTGCATGGGATGCGGCCGGTGCGTGACTGCATGCCCGAAGGGAGCTGTGGCAGTCATCGGCAGAAAAGCCAGAGTGAACCGGACTCTCTGTGATGGCTGCGGATCCTGTGTCACTGCCTGTCTGAACAAAGCGATGGAAGTGACGGGGAATCGGATGACCATACCGGAGATCCTGGCGGAAATCCGCAAGGACGACGAATACTACCAGGCCTCCGGCGGAGGTATTACGCTCTCGGGCGGAGAAGTGTTCGCCCAGGATCCGGTACCGCTCCTGAGGGCGCTGAAGGATGCGGGCTATCACACCGCCATCGAGACAGAAGGAGCCTATGACCTGGAAAAGCTCGCTGCTGCGCTTCCCTGGATCGACCTGGTTTACCACGACGTGAAACACTGCGATCCGCACAAACTGAAGAAATTCACCGGCGCGGATGCAGAGGAAATCACGCGGCACCTGCGGTATCTGAAGGACAGTGATGTCCGGACCATCATCCGCATCCCGGTGATCCCGGGATTCAACCTGGAGGATCTTGACAACATCAGGGGGTATGTGAAGGATCTGGGATTCAGCGAAATGCAGCTGCTGCCGTTTCACCCTATGGGAAAGGGAAAATGGCACAAGCTGGACCGTCGGTATCCCTATGAACAGACGCCGATGATGGACAAGACACAGCTGGATGCCTGGCGGGAGGCCGGCACAGAAATCGGAGGACACTAGGATGACAAGCGCAGAGCGGCTGGACAGACTGAAGACACTCGTGCAGGAAACAGAATTCCTGTCTGTGCGTCAGATCATGAACGAATTCGGGGTTTCCCGGAGTTCCGCCATGCGGGACCTGGATGAACTTGAACGGCAGGGGGTTGTGGTGCGGCAGCGCGGCGGTGCAGTGCTGAAGAACCGGGCGCATCACCTGACGAAGACATACGAACCGGCGACGGTGGACAAAGCCGATATGCATGTATCGGAGAAAGCAGAGGCGGCACGGCTGGCTGCGGCACTGGTCCAGGATGGTGACTGCATCTACCTGGATTCCGGGACGACAACAGCGGCGATGATGACTTGTCTGGAATCCCGGGATGTGACGATTGTGACACCCAATGTTTACCTGCTGGCTCAGGTTCCGGATGGATTCCCCGGACGGATCTGTCTGCTGGGGGGAGACTTTGACAAGTCGTATCTGGCCAGCACCGGACCACTGGCCAGGAAGATCCTCGCTTCTTTCTGGTTTGACAAGGCATTTGTCTCTGCCAACGGCATTGCCGACGGAAAGGCCTGGGCGAATGACCTGTCTGTGGCGGAGATCAAGCAGGATGCAATGAAGCGGGCCGACCGGACCATCCTGGTGGCGGACAGCTCCAAGGAGGACCGGAAGGGCATGTATGCCTTTGCGGATACAGAGGCGTTTGATGAACTCATTACGGAAGAGAAAACGGAAGAAAGGGACGGCACAGAGCAATGAAAACGCAGGATGCAAAGAAACGGGAACTGCTGGATGGACTGAAGGACGGACTGATTGTTTCCTGTCAGGTGCAGCACGATGATCCAATTTACACAGATGACATGGTGGTGAAAATGGCCGAGGCTGCCAGGTGGGCCGGCGCGAAGGGCATCCGCACCAATTCCCCGGAACAGATCCGCGCCATCAAGGAAGCTGTACCGGAGCTCCCGGTGATCGGCCTCTGGAAGGTCTGGCATGATGACACCGATGTGTTCATTACGCCGACAATGGAGGAAGTGAAGGCAATCTGGGATGCCGGGGCAGAAATCATTGCCCTGGACTGCACAAAGCAGACCACGCACGAAGGCACTGTGGCCTGGGATCTGCTGGAGCAGGCAAAGAAGGAGATCCCGGAGGCGATTTTCTTTGCCGATGTGTCCAATTATGAGGAAGCGGCTCATGCAGTGGAAAAGGGTGCGGATATTGTGGCACCGACGCTGTATGGCTATACAGCTGAGACGAAGGACATCAGCGAACCCGATCTTCGGGAATTTGCCAGAATGTGCCGGGATTTCGGGGATGATGCCTACATGATGATGGAGGGGCACATCTATTCTCCGGAGGATGCGGTGAAATGCCTGTTCCTCGGGGCCCACTCCGTGGTGGTGGGCAGTGCCATCACCAGGCCGCACCTGACCGCAAAACGGTTTACCGACTTGATGGGAGGGCTCCAGGACAACTGGCGGAACGCCGAGAGAGCAAAGCATTAAAATGACCATTCGGGCGGCAGGAGAATCCTGTCGCCCGAACCGTCATTTTCAGGTGAAGGTGGATTGCGTTGAATGGAGGAGCAAAACAGATGCTCCGGGTCTCCGTGGTCGGGTGGAGCATGAGTTGCAGGGGAGGCTCCTGCCGCCCGAAGCGTTGTCTGATGACCCTGGACGTGGTGGAAAGAACAGGGCACAGTCTGAATGGCTGGTCTGCCGTTTCTGTTTTGGTCGAAAACATATTCTGCTTTCTGTTTTGTGGTAGAAAAGTGATTCTGCTTGTTATTCTGCTTTTTCTGCATGATAATCTGGATATGACGAAGATATATCCGCGAGAATCTGCTGAAATCGAGTATAAAAGATCAGTTACGGGCAGTTTTCTGAAAACCGTATCAGCCTTTTCCAATACTGGTGATGGGGTGATTCTGTTTGGTATTGACGACAAGACAAGAGAATCCTGCGGACTTCCGGATCCTGAGGAAACCTATCGACAGATCAAGAATAAAATCAACGGTTCAATCCACCCGGAGCCTGTATATAGTCTTTCCATTAATGATGAAGACCATACCGTAAAGCTCGAGGTCAGGGAGGGAGACAGCAAGCCATATTACTATGGTCAAACTGCCTATATCAGAAAAGGATCCTCATCTGTTCCCATGAGCAGCCTTCTGCTGGAAAGACTGATTCTTAAGCGTGACAGACGAAGTTTTGATGATCTTCCTGCACCGGAAGGATCCTACAGTTTTTCCGGATTTGAAGAGGAAGCCCGAAACCGGTTTGGACTTGAACAGCTTGGGACGGATGCCCAGAAGTCACTGGGACTGCGGGACCTGAATGGTCAGGTAACAGTAGCCGGAGCTCTTCTGGCCGATAAAAACACATTTCCCGGTATGGATCTTGTTGTTCTTGACAATGATGACTTATATGGAGAACGTGAGAAGGTGGATGGCATATCTATACTTCAGCAGCTGGAGTCTGCCGTTGCCTTTTTCCGCCGTTATTATCGAAGAGAAGCCGTCACTGGAAACCTTCAACGGGAAGAGATTTTCCTGATTCCTGAATCCGCCTTCAGGGAAGCTGTATCAAATGCCCTGGTTCACAGAACCTGGGATACACCATCGAATATCGTGATCCGGATGTTTCCCGACCGCATTGAAATCCAGTCTCCAGGAGGTCTGCCGGATGGGATCTCAGAATATGAATATCTTCACAAGGACCTGTCTGTTCCGCGAAATGTCACTCTGGCTACGCTGTTTTTGAGACTAGGACTTATAGAAAAGCTTTATATGGGAGTCAGACGGATCCTGCGAAGCTATCAGGGACAGTACAGGCAGCCGGACTTCGATTTTACTCCAAACTCCATGACCGTTATTCTGCCAGTCCTGAATCAGAAACCCAGCCTGAGTCTATCGGAAGTTGAAGTGATCCGTCAGTTTCAGGACATGGAAACACTGTCGAGGGCTGAACTGAGTACCAGTACAGGATTCAGTCGGTCCAAACTGGGCCTGATTTTGAAAAAGCTGGTGGAAAACAAGGTTCTCGCGGTGGAAGGCGGTGGCAGAAGCACCAGGTATCGGCTGAATCCGAATGCTGAGAATCTGAAATAACAAGTATTTCTTCCTCATCACGAGGATAAGATAAACACAGATTCGGGACGTCAGCAAAGCTGAGGTCCCGAATCTGTGTTTTCAGGTGATGCAAAAGTTGCAGGGGATGTCCTGCCGCCCGAAGCGTTGTCTGATGACCCTGGATGTGGTGGAAAGAACGGGGCACAGTCTGAATGGCTGGTCTGCCGTTTCTGTTTTGACCGAAAACGTATTCTGCTTTTTATCTTGTGGAAGAAAAATGATTCTGCCTGTTTTGCTGCTTCCAGCTATAGTATTTGAAAATCGGTGGCCGGTAGCGACAATTGATAAGCCGGTCTTTTCGTGCAGGATCGTGGTCCTGGCTTTTCTGATACGGACGGGCATACGCAGTCAGAGTGTGACGCAGTCCTTTTTCCTGTCCCACACAAAGGTCTCTGCGACAACTCAAGTTTCCGGACTGGATTATACTGGAAACTGATGCTGGTCTTTTCCGCCATTGCGACTGCCAGCCAAAAACAGTACACAAACACAAAACGGATAAGGAATCACAACATGACAGAAAACATACACACCATCCGCAAACGAAGCGGACACATGGAAATCTTCGATCCGGAAAAAATCCGGAGGGCGATCACGCGGGCTTTCGCCTCCACCGGCGAGTCCGTGACCGATGCACAGCTCAATGACATGACAGGATGGATCACGGCGCAGCTCCAGGAGGGCAGTGAGGTGGAACAGATCCAGGACCTGGCGGAACAGGCATTGATGGAAAACGGCTTCTACAAAACCGCAAAAGCCTACATTCTCTACCGCCAGACACACGCCCGCATGCGGGAAATCGTGAACCGGCTGACGGAACTTGCACAGGATCCGACACTGGCCGGTCTGCTCACACAGGTACAGGAAGATTTTCCCCAAAGCGAATATTCCCTGGACCGGCTGCAGATCAAGGCAGCGGAACTCATCCGCCCGGACCAGAGTGCGAAGGAACGACTGCGGTTTCTCGAACGTGCAGCCGCGGAGCTTACCAGCCGCAATGCCCCGAAATGGGAGGACATTGCCGCCCGGATCCTGAACCATGAACTGGAGGCAGAGATCTCCGGCAATGAACAGGCTCTCGGCCTGACTTCCTGGCAGGACAAACTGGAATGGCTCACGGACCAGGGTCTGCTCTCGGCAACGCTCCTGGCTTCCTATACCCCGGAAGAGCTGACAGAACTGGCGGCCTACATGCAGCCGGAACGCACGAAACTCTTCAAACACCCGGGTCTCGACCTGCTTGCAAACCGGTACCTCATCCGCACCGGAGACGGCCGGCTCATGGAACGTGTGCAGGAGATGTTCATGGGCATTGCGATGCACCTGGCTGTCCCGGAACAGGACCGGGTGCACTGGGCGAAGAAATTCTACGACATCTTCAGCCGCCTGCAGGTGACCATGGCCACCCCCACGATGTCCAACGCCCGCAAGCCATTCCACCAGATGTCCAGCTGCTTCATTGACACAGTGGAGGATTCCCTGACGGGCATCTACAAGTCCATTGACAACTTCGCCCGTGTCTCCAAACACGGCGGCGGTATGGGGCTCTACATGGGCAAGGTACGGGCAACGGGCAGCGACATCCGGGGCTTCAAGGGGGCTGCCGGGGGCGTGATCCGCTGGATCCGGCTGGTGAATGACACGGCCATCGCCGTGGATCAGCTCGGGGTCCGCGCAGGGGCTGCCGCGGTCTATCTTGACATCTGGCACCGGGACACCCCGGAATTTCTCCAGCTGCGGACCAACAACGGCGATGACCGCATGAAAGCCCACGACATTTTCCCGGCCCTCTGTGTCCCCGATCTGTTCTGGCGCCTGGCGGGCACGAACCTCGATGGGGACTGGTATCTCATGGATCCCCACCAGATCGCGACAGTCAAGGGCTGGAACCTGGAGGATGCCTTTGGACCGGAATGGGAACGGCGGTACTGGGACTGCGTGAATGATCCGGCAATCGACAAGCGGGTGCTGTCCGTCAAGGAGATGGTGCGGCTGATCATCAAGTCCCTCGTGGAAACCGGCACACCGTTCATCTTCAATCGCGACACTGTCAATGAAGCCAATCCCAACAGCCACCAGGGCATGATCTATGCCTCGAATCTCTGCACGGAAATCGCCCAGAACATGGCGGCGATGCACGAAGAAACTCCCGAGATCATGGACATTGACGGGGAGACAGTGGTGGTCACAAAGACTGTGCCGGGGGATTTCGTGGTCTGCAACCTGGCTTCCCTGTCCCTGGGGCACATCGATGTGGACAACGATGAAGAACTCCGACAGGTGATTTCCACCGTCATGCGGGCACTGGACAACGTCATTGACCTGAACTACTATGCACTGCCCTATGCGAAGCTGACCTCGCAGCGGATGCGTCCGGTGGGTCTGGGCACCAGCGGGTACCAGCATCTGCTGGCGAAGAAGCACATCCGCTTTGAGAGCGAGGAACACCTCGCGTACATGGATGATCTCTATGAACGCATCAACTATCATGCCCTGGAGGCTTCGTGTGACATTGCCCGGGAAAAAGGCGCCTACCGTGACTTTGCGGGCAGCGAATACGACACCGGGGAGTACTTCCGGAAGCGGGACTATGTGTCCGGCAAGTGGCAGGCTCTGGCGGAAAAGATTCAGGAGAATGGCCTGAGAAACGGCTACCTGCTGGCTGTGGCTCCCACCTCCAGCACCTCAATCCTGGCGGGTACCACCGCCGCGGTGGATCCGGTGCTCAAGAAGTTCTTCCTGGAGGAAAAGAAAGGGTCCATGCTGACACGCGTGGCGCCGGACCTGGATGATACAACGTTCTGGTACTACAAGAATGCCCACCACATTGACCAGAACTGGGTGGTGGACGCCGCGGCGATCCGACAGCGCCACATTGACCAGGCACAGTCGGTGAATCTCTACGTGACACCGGAATACACCTTCCGTAAGGTCCTGGACCTGTATCTGCGGGCCTGGGAAAAGGGCGTGAAGACCATTTACTATGTGCGTTCGCAGTCCCTGGAAGTGGAAGAATGTGAATCCTGCAGCGCATGATGGCAGTAAACATGAACAGACAAGGAAGGAGAACGGCATGCAACTGAATCCGAAGGCCCTCTTCAACAAAGACGGCGACACGGATCTGGCGTCCCGCCAGATCATCAACGGCAACACCACGAATCTCAATGATTTCAATAATGTGAAATACAGCTGGACCAGCCAGTGGTACCGTCAGGCAATGAACAATTTCTGGATCCCGGAGGAAATCAACCTTTCCCAGGACATCAAGGACTACCGCAACCTGACAGACGATGAACGGACAGCCTACGACAAGATCCTGTCCTTCCTGGTCTTCCTGGACTCCCTGCAGACTGCGAACCTGCCCAATATCGGCGCATACATCACCGCCAATGAAGTGAATCTGTGTCTGACGATCCAGGCTTTCCAGGAAGCGGTGCACTCGCAGTCCTATTCCTATATGCTGGACACCATCTGTTCCCCGGAGAAGCGAAACGAGATCCTCTACCAGTGGAAGGACGACGAGCATCTCCTGCACCGGAATGAGTTCATAGGCAATCTGTACAATGACTTCCTCGAACACCGGGATGCAAAACAGCTGGTGAAGACCCTGATTGCGAACTACATTCTGGAAGGGATCTACTTCTATTCCGGGTTCATGTTTTTCTACAACCTCGGACGCATGGGTAAAATGCCCGGCAGTGCCCAGGAGATCCGGTACATCAACCGCGATGAAAACACCCATCTGTGGCTGTTCCGGAACATCATTCTCGACCTGAAGAAGGAGTGTCCGGAGCTCTTCACGCCGGAGGATGAAGCGGAGTACCGGGAGATGCTGAAGACAGGCGCCGAACAGGAAATGGCCTGGGCGGCGTATGTTCTCGGGGACCGGATCGCGGGTCTGAACCTTGACCGGGTACAGGACTACATCCGGTACCTGGCAAATCTCCGTGCCCGGGGGCTGGGTCTCGAGGCGATCTACGAAGGCTGTGACGAGATCCCGGAGTCCATGGCGTGGGTAGACACCTACAGCCGGGCCAATGACATCAAGACGGACTTCTTCGAAGCCAAGTCCACGGCTTACACCAAAGCCGGCGCCATTGTGGATGACCTTTGAGTGACCGCGGTTCAGGGTGCCGATGGTGGGCTGGATGCCGATGGTGGCTGAAGCCTGCGGGTGCAACAGGCAGGTCATGGAGTCGAATCTGTTTCAGGCTGTGTCTTATGGCTGAATGAAAAAATGCCTCCTGCGATTCACGACGGTGTGAATGATGCGGGAGGTGTTTTTTGAGCAGGAGCCGATATGAGCAGGGGTCTGATGACAGCGTTCCGGATCAAAGAAGAAGAGAGTTGTATCCTGTGTCCGCCGCCATATAATGAATTCATTTAAAGCACAACCATACAGAAAGGAATCATGTCATGACTCTGGAAGAACAGCGCCGAACCATGCTGGCGGGAAAGATGTACAACGACCTGACACCGGAACTCATTCAGGCAAGGGAACAGGCGGTGTTTCTCACCAATGAATACAATGCCAGCTTCGGCCAGCCACAGGCAGAACGCGAAGCCATTCTCAGTCAGCTTTTTAAGTCGGTGGGACACGGGGTGCACTTTGAGCCTTCCTTCCGCTGTGAATTCGGTCTCAACATCTCCATTGGCGACAACTTCTATGCGAACTTCGACTGTGTCATGCTCGATGGCGGCGGCATTGAAATCGGCAACAATGTGCTGCTCGGCCCGAGGGTAGGGATCTATACATCGAATCACGCCATTGATCCCGCCGAGCGTGTAGCCGGCGGCTGTTATGCGAAGCCGGTGAAAATCGGCAGCAGTGTCTGGGTGGGAGGCGGAGTCCAGATCATGCAGGGCGTCACGATTGGGGATAATGCGGTCATTGGCGCCGGAAGCGTGGTGACAAGGAGCATTCCCGCCAATGTTGTCGCGGCAGGAGTCCCCTGCCGGGTGATCCGCGAAATCACGGAGGCTGACAAGACGGGCTACACAGGGGAAGTGGACTAAAGGCAGCGGCTGTCTATGCTGTGACGGTGCTGGCTGACAGAATCAAAAACATCGCAGAACCTGCTTATTCGGATGATGCAAAGTGCGGTGTTTTTGTTTGTCAGATTTGAAGGTGGTACAGGACCTGGAAACTGGCAGACCTGGAGCGGAAAGTCTGGCACGAAACTGGTGCGACATGGGTGGAAGCTGTTTGTAAAAATCAGCAGCAGATATAATCAATCCGTTTGAAACCATAAATAATATTTCAATATCGCAGATTTAAGCGATAGTTATATTTTTCAAATGATAGTGTGTTTGGTCATATCAAGTGATATATGTCATGAACTTTGATTAAAAATAATGAATTTCATCCCAAATTTCCTTCAGGAGAATTTCGATATATGACAAATGTAATCACTTACAAATTTGCTTGGAAATAATCAGAGAAGGGGGGTAGATTGGTGTTGTAAGTTATAACTTTCTTTTCCCCAAAGATCTTTGATCCCTGTGCTTATTTTCCAGACCAGAAGGTTTTTGAAAGTCATGAAAAAAGAAAACAATACGAAAGCGAATCTGATCAAGTCCATGGCAGTTCCCGCTTCTGCTATGATAGTACTTTCCGGTGCAAGTGCAGTCATTCTTGCAAACGATGATGTCAATCCGGTCCCTGTCATCGAAGAGCCGGCTCCTGCAGAATCGGTCATCACCGATGGTCCCATCGGTGAACCGGTTGATAGTTCTGCGGAAATCACTGTTCCAGAAGAAACAGAAACATACAACAGTCAGGAAAGCGAAGCCTCTGCTGCGGCAGAAGAGGATGTTCCCACAGAAGGCGAACAGCCTGCTGATCAGCAAAAGGAAGAAACACCTGAAGAAGCTGAGCAGACACCGGCTGTAACCCCGGAACCGGCTCCAGTCACTGAACCGGATGCAGCTGTGAACACAGCGCCGACGGATGCAACTGCTCCTGCACCGGAAGCCACCGTGCAGAAAACCGAAACCACAGCAGCAGCTGCCCCGGCAGCGAATGCAAAGGCAGAAACTCCGGCTGTCGACAAAGAACAGGAAGAAGAAGCCTATCGCGAACAGTATCACTTCTCCAATGAAAAAGGCTGGTCCAACGACCCCAATGGCATGGTCTACTACAACGGAGAATGGCACCTGTTCTTCCAGTATTATCCCGACGGGGTCAACCACGGTTCCATGAACTGGGGGCATGCAACGAGCAAAGACCTGGTTCACTGGACAGAACATGAAATCCCGGAAGTATTCAAGGCCAGCACAGATCATGGCATGCGTTTCCATTTCTCGGGATCGGCAGTTGTCGACAAAGACAATACGTCCGGTTTCTTCAAAGACGGACAGGGCGGTCTTGTTGCTGTATGGACTCTGGCCGGCATGCCTGAAGGGGCAGTCTGGGGCGGAGATTTCGGTTTCCAGAGACAGTGTATCGCCTATTCCACAGACGGCTACAACTGGGTGGCGCCGGACCTGGGAATTGAACGGGTTGTTTTGAACAGCGACGGTACAACACGTCAGCTTAACGACAAAGAAAAAGATTTCTTCAAGAACGTTGTTCTCGCTGAAGGCTCTCTTCGGACTGTTATCCACAATGCTGATGGAACAACGACCCTTGTCAACGAAGATCCTCTGACCAACGGTGATTTCCGTGACCCGAAGGTGTTCTGGCACAAAGAGTCCAGCCAGTGGATGATGGCAGTGGCCGGCGGACCGCTTCGTTTCTACTCCTCCAAAGATCTGATTCACTGGAACCCTGAAGCCATGCAGGATGACATCATCACTGAATGCCCCGAACTGTACTATCTGCCTGTGGAAGGAACCGATGAATACAAATACGTGCTCTCCGAAGGCGGACGCTGGTATCAGATCGGCGACTTCAAGGAAGTGGACGGCGTCTGGACCTTTGTTCCCGATACCATGAATGGCCCGACCGGCGATGTTCCGCTGCGGCTGAACATGAACTACGCTCCCGATGCCTATGCAGCCCAGAGCTTCTATAAGGAAGATGGCAGAGTGGTCATGGTTCAGTGGATGTCCAACTGGTCCTATGCAGACAACTCCACCGTCCGTCAGCCGGATGGCAGCAAGGTGACTCTGGAAGGCATCCGCAAGATGCTGGGTGAAAAGCACAATGGTCAGTTCACGCTGATGGCCGACCTGTCTGTAGTGCGCACACCGGAAGGGCTGCGCCTGAAACAGACACCGGTAGCTGAATACGACCAGATGAAGAACCTGGAAGTCAAGGATGACATTGTCCTGGACGACAAGTCCAACCCGCTGGAAGGTATTCACTCTCAGCAGTTCCAGTTCGAAATCGAGTTCGCTCCTGAAAAGGGAACGGAAAAAGTCGTTCTGGAAGTCCTGAAAAACAAAGACTACCAGACCACGATCTGGTACGACGTGAATACTGGAATCCTGCACGTGGACCGTTCCAAGTCCATGGCAGCTGAACAGGCTCCGGCTGATCACATGCAGAACGGCACCTGGTTCAAGTTCCTGCAGGACTACACCGCACCGGTTGCCATGACCAATGGCAAGATCAAGCTGAAAGTCTTCGTGGACAACTACTCTGTGGAAGTATATGCCGGCAATGACACCATCGTGCTGACGGAACTGGTATTCCCCTATAAGGATGCGGATCTGCTCAACCTGTATGCTGTTGGCACACCTGTCAATGCGACTTACAGCTTCGCCACCATGGACAGCTACCGCAAAGACAACACCGATATGCGCAACCTCTCTGGAACCCTGGCGGATGCGAAAGACCAGCTGGAGCGCGGACAGGGCAACTACACAGATGAAAGCTTCAAGGCTCTGCAGGATGCCTACAAGGCAGCGTTTGCCGCAGCCTTCAACCCGGATTCCACGCAGAACTCCATCAACCTCGCCAACTATGCTCTGACCAATGCCCTGACCAACCTCCGGGCCAATGCAGACAAGCCGATTACCGTGACTCCGGAGAAACCGACCACTGTCACCGACATTTACGACAGCACAGCGAAACCGGTTGTCAGCGAGACCCCGGCACAGGCGGTATCCGCAGCTTCTGTTTCTTCCGAAGGTACTCCGACAGCTGCAGCCACGGGCTTTGGCATGACCCTGGCGACAGCCATCGGAGCCCTGGCAGGTGCAGTCTTCACAAACAGGAAACGCCGCGAGCAGGAATGATTCTGACAGCGACTTGTTCATATTTCTGATATACAACTCTCTCGGGAAAAAGACCGGTCATGACTGGAGCCGGTCTTTTTCTTGTATTCTGAATGGTCCAGGATTGAAAATTCTGTCCGTAAACCGGCGGAACAGACGTGGAACCTTTTTATAACAATCGGCAGAACCTGAAATCTGTTCGCTTAAAAACATAAATAATTTAGCGAAATCATCAATTTAAGCATCAGTTAACTCACTGCGAATGATGGCGATTTTAGTTTTATCAATTAACAAATGTCATGAGTTTCGTTTTAAAACATGGATTTTAATCGAAAGAATTCTTTCGGATGCGTTCACCATATGACAAATGTAATCACTTACAAATTTGCTTGAAAACGATTGGAGAAGGGGAGTAAATTGGTACTGTAAGTTATAACTTTCTTTTCTTCCCCAAAGATCTTTGATTCCTTTACTTATTTCCAGACAAGAAGGTTTTTGAAAGTCATGAAAAAAGAAAACAACACGAAAGCGAATCTGATCAAATCCATGGCGGTTCCCGCTTCTGCCATGATGGTACTTTCCGGTGCAAGTGCAGTCATTCTTGCAAACGACGATGTCAACCTGGCTCCTGTCATCGAGGAGCCGGCTCCCGTAGAATCGGTCATTCCCGATGGTCCCATCGGTGAACCGGTTGAAAGTTCTGCGGAAATCACAGTTTCGGAAGAAACAGAAACGTATAACAGTCAGGAAAGCGAAGCCCCTGCTGCGGCAGAAGAAGAGGTTCCTGCTGAAGACGGACAGTCCGAAGATCAGCAAAAGGAAGAAACACCTGAAGAAGCTGAGCAGACACCGGCTGCAACCCCGGAACCGGCTCCAGTCACTGAACCGGATGCAGCTGTGAACACAGTGCCGACGGATGCAGCTGCTCCTGCACCGGAAGCCACCGTGCAGAAAACCGAAACCACAGCAGCCGCAGCCCCGGCAGCGAATGCAAAGGCAGAAACTCCGGCTGTCGACAAAGAGCAGGAGGAGGAAGCATACCGCGAACAGTATCACTTCTCCAATGAAAAAGGCTGGTCCAATGACCCGAACGGCATGGTCTACTACAACGGGGAATGGCACCTGTTCTTCCAGTATTATCCCGATGGAGTAAATCATGGTCCCATGAGCTGGGGGCATGCAGTGTCCAAGGATCTTGTCCACTGGGCTGAGCTGGATATCCCTGATACATTCAATGCAGCATTGTTCCCATCCGAAGATGGAACCCGCAGGCATTTCTCCGGCAGTGCAGTTTACGACAAGGACAACACATCCGGATTCTTCAAAGACGGACAGGGTGGTCTTGTGGCTGTCTGGACTGTGGCCGGCAGACCTGCAGGCATGTCCGGTGGTGGTTCCCAGCGTCAGGCTATCGCCTACTCCACAGACGGTATCCACTGGGTGGAACCGGATCTTGGATATGACAGGGTCTATGTTGACCGTGACGGTAACATCCATGAACTCACAGAAAAGCAGAAAGATTACTATAAGAATGTAGTTCTTTCTGAATACAATGTGCCTCTGGCTGTTCGCGATGCCGAGGGAAACATCATTGGAACCACATCTCAGGATCCCCTGAACAACAGTGCTTTCCGTGATCCGAAAGTG
Source organism: Faecalibaculum rodentium (assembly GCF_001564455.1). GTDB lineage: Bacteria > Bacillota_I > Bacilli_A > Erysipelotrichales > Erysipelotrichaceae > Faecalibaculum > Faecalibaculum rodentium. Next base: position 1,987,283 of record NZ_CP011391.1, on the reverse strand, counting down.
TTCTGGCATGAAGATTCAAAACAGTGGATCATGGCTGTAGCCGGCGGACCGCTGCGCTTCTATTCCTCCCCTGATCTGAAGACCTGGACAGCACAGGCCATGCAGGATGACATCATCACCGAATGCCCCGAACTGTACTATCTGCCTGTGGAAGGAACCGACGAATACAAATACGTGCTCTCCGAAGGCGGACGCTGGTACCAGATCGGCGACTTCAAGGAAGTGGACGGCGTCTGGACCTTTGTTCCCGATACCATGAATGGCCCGACCGGTGATGTTCCGCTGCGGCTGAACATGAACTACGCTCCCGATGCCTATGCAGCCCAGAGCTTCTATAAGGAAGACGGCAGAGTGGTCATGGTTCAGTGGATGTCCAACTGGTCCTATGCAGACAACTCCACCGTTCGTCAGCCGGATGGCAGCAAGGTGACTCTGGAAGGCATCCGCAAGATGCTGGGTGAAAAGCACAATGGTCAGTTCACGCTGATGGCCGACCTGTCTGTAGTGCGCACACCGGAAGGACTGCGCCTGAAGCAGACACCGGTAGCTGAATACGACCAGATGAAGAACCTGGAAGTCAAGGATGACATTGTCCTGGACGACAAGTCCAACCCGCTGGAAGGCATTCACTCTCAGCAGTTCCAGTTCGAAATCGAGTTCGCTCCTGAAAAGGGAACGGAGAAAGTCGTTCTGGAGGTCCTGAAAAACAAAGACTATCAGACCACGATCTGGTACGACGTGAATACTGGAATCCTGCACGTGGACCGTTCCAAGTCCATGGCAGCTGAACAGGCTCCGGCTGATCACATGCAGAACGGCACCTGGTTCAAGTTCCTGCAGGACTACACCGCACCGGTTGCCATGACCAATGGCAAGATCAAGCTGAAAGTCTTCGTGGACAACTACTCTGTGGAAGTATATGCAGGCAATGACACCATCGTGCTGACGGAACTGGTATTCCCCTACAAGGATGCGGATCTGCTCAACCTGTATGCTGTTGGCACACCTGTCAATGCGACTTACAGCTTCGCCACCATGGACAGCTATCGCAAAGACAACACCGATATGCGCAACCTCTCCGGAACCCTGGCGGATGCGAAAGACCAGCTGGAGCGCGGACAGGGCAACTACACAGATGAAAGCTTCAAGGCTCTGCAGGATGCCTACAAGGCAGCGTTTGCCGCAGCCTTCAACCCGGATTCCACGCAGAACTCCATCAACCTCGCCAACTATGCTCTGACCAATGCCCTGACCAACCTCCGGGCCAATGCAGACAAGCCGATTACCGTGACTCCGGAGAAACCGACCACTGTCACCGACATTTACGACAGCACAGCGAAACCGGTTGTCAGCGAGACCCCGGCACAGGCGGTATCCGCAGCTTCTGTTTCTTCCGAAGGTACTCCGACAGCTGCAGCGACCGGCTTTGGCATGACCCTGGCGACAGCCATCGGAGCCCTGGCAGGTGCAGTCTTCACAAACAGGAAACGCCGCGAGCAGGAATGATTCTGACAGCGACTTGTTCATATTTCTGATATACAACTCTCTCGGGAAAAAGACCGGCCATGACTGGAGCCGGTCTTTTTCTGAATAATGCGGGAGGTGTTTTTTGAGCAGGAGCCGATATGAGCAGGGGTCTGATGACAGCGTTCCGGATCAAAGAAGAAGAGAGTTGTATCCTGTGTCCGCCGCCATATAATGAATTTATTTAAAGTACAAGCCTACAGAAAGGAATCATGTCATGACTCTGGAAGAACAGCGCCGAACCATGCTGGCGGGAAAGATGTACAACGACCTGACACCGGAACTCATTCAGGCAAGGGAACAGGCGGTGTTTCTCACCAATGAATACAATGCCAGCTTCGGTCAGCCACAGGCAGAACGCGAAGCCATTCTCAGTCAGCTTTTTAAGTCGGTAGGACACGGGGCCTATTTCGAGCCTTCCTTCCGCTGCGAATTCGGCTTCAACATCTCCATTGGCGACAACTTCTATGCGAACTTCGACTGCGTCATGCTCGATGGCGGCGGCATTGAAATCGGCAACAATGTGCTGCTCGGCCCGAGGGTAGGGATCTATACATCGAATCACGCCATTGATCCCGCCGAGCGTGTAGCCGGCGGCTGTTATGCGAAGCCGGTGAAAATCGGCAACAATGTCTGGGTGGGTGGAGGCGTGAACATCAACCAGGGTGTGACCATCGGAGACAACACCGTGATCGGATCGGGGAGTGTGGTGACCAGAAGCATTCCCGCCAATGTGGTGGCAGCCGGCGTACCCTGCAGGGTGATCCGCGAAATCACCGAAACGGACAGGACGGGATTTCGGCCTGATGCAGACTGTCATGGCAGCCAGGGAGACTGATTCTGTCAGGAGAGATGTATGCAAAAGCGACCTGCGGCTGTGTGGCTGCAGGTCCTTTTTGACTAGTATGCCCGGCATGGCGTACATCTAAGTGGTGAAAGTCCACTGTGAAAGTGTGTCCTCACAGCCGCTAACCACTGGCTTAAGGCAAGGGACTTCATGGTAACAGGCGTTCTGAAAGAAGCCGGCGGCAAAGTTTCGGCCCTAGGAACACGAATTGCATCAGGCCATATACGGAGATGAGCGTGCCAACCAGCGCAAATCGTAACAGCTGCGGGAGACTGTATAGGGTAAATGCGACGGGAAGATGGAGTGAAAGATGTATGACCTGGCTCTGCCCGCTTTCGGTGTACCTGGGCAGATCCTGTCAGCAGTCGGAACTGTCAATCCACGAGGGCACACCAACTGTAGTAACAACGAATGACAGGAAGTCAGCCGAAGCCGTAGCAGTGAAGAAGCCTCTGTAATGGAAGTGGAGCGAAGGGCCAAACGTACTATTTGTTGTCACCAGTTGGAAATGCTTTGCACACGAACAGGCAATCTTTAAAGGCCTTGAGTTTTTGAACGACGGGTACGACTGGGTTGTCAACATCCATCTGAGAAAGTTCTTCGATACCGTCGACCAGGATCGACTGATTCGACTGATCGACAACACATTTCAGAACAGTGACCTAACGGCCTTAACCAGAAAGTTCATCACTGCAGGTGTCATGATCAGGAAGGAAGTTATCCATACGAAAGCGGGTATTCCCCAGGGAGGACCCCCTTCAGCGGTACTGGCCAACTTGTATCTCGACCAGGCGCATAAAGAACTTGAAAGAAGAGGGCTGAGATTCACCAGATTCCTGGAAGAGAAACTGAAACTGATCGTGAACGCCGGTAAGTCAAAAGTCGCCAGACCAGATGAAATCAAATATCCTGGATTTGGATTCGGGCGAAATCGAAAAGGAATGTGGGAGGCAAGGATCTACGGAAAATCTCTGGATTGTCTCACTGGGAAAATCAGAGAGCTGACCAAAAGGAATTGGAGCATAGCCTCAGTCTTCATTCGCCCAACAACACCACGGATGGAATGGTGCCAAAAACCTGGATCTGCCAGGGAGAACAGAGGTATCTCGTGAAAGGCAACTATACAAGCTACGGACAGGAACCGGTCAATGAGTGGCTGGCTTCGAGACTGTGTGAGCTGCTGGGATTTGATTATTGTCCCTATGCAGTTGTAAAGCGCAGAACATCCCTTATCTCAGTCTGCCCGGGTTTTGTTGCCGACAACGAAGAAATCATTACGGCTGATCAGATCGTGGCTTCTGAACAGAAAAGCTAATGATGTCAGTGAGTACGAGCACTACATCCGTATTCTGGAAGACCATGGTATTGAAAATGCCAGACAGCATATGGAAGAGACGTTCATCACGGATTATCTGCTCATGAATACCGACCGGCATCTGAGAAATTTTGGGGTCATTCGAAAAGTGGAAACTCTGGAATGGGGCAGAACAGTACCGGTCTTTGACACCGGACAGTCTATGTTCTGCGGAGTTCCGACTGACCGTCTGCCGTATGAAAACGTGACTGGCAAACTGTTTTCCAATACATCAAAAGACTTTGAGACCTATCCGCGTCTGATCCGCACCCTGCAGACGATTGATTAGTCCCGGCTGACAGGACTTCCGGATGAATATGGTGAAATGATGAGAAATACAGCTGCACTGACCGGCATCAGCGAAGAACGCATTGTCTTCCTGACCAGAACACTTGCAGCCAGAATCCGAAAACTGACTCGGCATCTGACACAGCAGGCGCAAGATTCAAAGCAGCTGAACTGACCGGGTGGTTTTCCAAATGTGGACTGCCTTTTTCTCAACGCCGGTCACCTGTACTTCCCCGGGAACTTTCGGGACGGCTTCATCTCATGACATTTATCACTACAAAAAAGCGCTCTCTTTTTCGATACTGAAATTAATCAGAAAGGGAGAGTTTTTGATTATGAACAAAAAACAGCTTTTGATTCGCTCGGGCAATGCTGCCCTGGCCGCTGTCCTGGGATTGTCCCCGGTGACCAGCATGATTCAGCCGCTGGTTGTGCAGGCGGAGACTGTCAGTGCCGGTACGGTGACCGTAGACAATAATGGCAATAACAACATCGCCTGGCTGGATCAGCTTGGTACAGCCAAGTATTTCACCTTCAGTGCAGATGTCACATTCAATGATTTCGAAGAGGGGCAGCAGTCAGCCGCCCTAGCCTTCGGTGACTACAGGGCCAATGTCCATGGAAAAATTGACTGGGCACAGCCTGTCCGTCTCTGGGGAGATGGTAAAGGCGTGGATGTCCGGGTTCCGGGTGATACTGGCCAGGCCAACACCTGGCTGGCAGACAACAGTATTTCTCTGGCCTCCACATTCAGACTGACCGTATCCGTTACGGAAGACAATGTAGCCCGTTACTCCGTGAATGGAGTACCGGCCATTGAGACACCCCTGGCGGCTGACTACCAGGGTGGCAGTTTCGGACTCATGACATACAGCTCCTCAGCCACCTTCTCCAACATCACCCTGGACGTGATTCCCGAACCGGACAGAATGGCTCTGGATGCTCTGCTGGAAGAATGCGCCCAGCTGCAGGAAGACGACTATACTCCTGAAACCTGGGCAGCATTGCAGACAGCCATTGCCCAGGCAAAGGCTGCTGCTTCCCAGGAAGAAATCGATGCAGCTCTGACAGCTGTGCAAGAAGCGAAGGCTGCATTGGAAAAACGGCCGGAACCCGGAGAAGGCGAAACCGACAAACGGGAACTGAACAAACTCATCAAACAGGCTGCCGCCCTGCGTGAGAACGACTATACTGCCGAGACATGGACTGCGTTCAGTGAAGCCCTGACAGCAGCACAGAGTGTGGCAGCGGATGAAAAAGCAGAACAGACAGCCGTGGATGAAGCCTTGGCGGCCCTGCAGACAGCCATGGAAGCCCTGGAAAAGAGAACCGCACAGGAACAGGCTCCGGAAAACTTTAATAATGTTGGAGGGGCCAATGCAGAAGTTGTGGATGGTACCCTGGTGCTGGACGCTCTGGGAGATCACTTTGCCATGCTGGAATCTCAGAAAACTGCAGCCAATGACTTCCATTACGAAGCCGATGTCAAACTGCTGGAAGGACAGGATGGGGAACCGGATATGTCCGCAGCGCTGGTATTCGGTGCCGCCAGCCGCAAAACTCCAGGATCCAAATGGTATGCCGCCAACATGGATACCCGCCGCAGAAACAACAGCGACTATTTCCGGGTATTCGGCGCCGGACAGGACATTCTGGGAGGCGGAAACACCAGCGATGTGGATCCCGAAAAACCCATTCATCTTGCCATTGATGTAAAGTCCGATGGTTCATTCACCTATGAATTCGGCAATGTGGGTGAAACCATGCACAGTGTCTCGGGTACCATCCCGGCCTGGCAGGGGGGCTATGTCGGTCTGCTTACCTTCCGCGCCAAAGCCGCGTTCTCCAATATCCAGTTCCTGGATCGGACTGTGTCGGTACCGGATGAAAAGCTCGAAATCACAGATGACAGCAAATGGGATACCAACCTGGAAGAATCCACCATCAAAGGGGGCACCTGGACCACCACTGATGAAGGACTGGTTTCTGATGCCACCAACAAGGGTGACACTTTCCTGATTTCCGGTGTCAATGGCAAAAACTTCATTTACGAAACCGACATGACCTATGCTTCCAACTCTGGCGCAGCCGGTCTGCTGTTCCGCTTCAGTGAAACGGAAGACGGCAAAGAAGGTTATGCCGTGAATGTGGATGCCGGCAGTCATAAAGCCAAATTCTGGCGCTGGCAGGCAGATCAGGCTCTGCAGCTCATTGATGAAAAAGAAGTGAAACAGGCGGATACCTATCATCTGAAGGTGGTATGCATTGATGGCAATATGCAGTACTGGGTAAACGATACCCTGGTGGCCAACATTGGTGACCACACCATGCAGCCCGGTGACCTGGGACAGGGTACTGTCAAGACCGAAGGATACTATGGCCTGCTGAACTGGAACTCCAAAGTGACCTTCCAGAACACGAAATTTGAAAACCTGGATGAAAAGACCACACCGGCAGTCACGGACGTGACAGTGGGTTCTCATGATGGCACCGTGGACAAGAAAGCGCAGTTCTTCCCGGAATCTCCCACCTGGATCCAGTATGTGAAAAATGATGCGAAGACAGTTTATCTGACAGCAGACAAGGCAGATGGTTCCTCCGTTACATTCGAAATGGACGGCAGGACCTATCAGGAAGGCGACGACATTCCGGTAGCCGAAGGCATCAACTGGATCACCATGACGGTGACCAATGGCCAGGCCAGCCGGACCTATCGTCTGGATATCCACAAATTCGGACCTGACTCGCAGTATTACAACGAACCCTACCGTGGCCAGTACCACTACTCCGTCAAGGAAGGCTGGGCCAACGACCCCAACGGTCTGGTGAAATATAACGGCAAATACCACATGTTCTATCAGTTCTATGATGACGACAAGTGGGGACCCATGCACTGGATGCACGCCACGAGCACGGATCTGGTGCACTGGGAAGAACAGCCTGTCACCTTCTATCCCGACATGAATGGCACGATGTTCTCGGGCTGCATTGCCGTGGATGAAACGAACTCGTCCAAGCTGTTCTCGACAGATAAAGGCGGCCTGATTGCCTACATCACCGTCAACGGCAACGGACAGCGCATCAAGCTGGCTATCAGCGAGGATGAAGGCAACACCTGGAAGAAAGTGGACAAGATTGCAGCCGACTGGTCGGATGATCCCCTGCAGAGCATGGACTTCCGTGACCCAAAGGTCTTCCAGTGGGAGAACAAGTGGTTCATGGTGGTTGCTGGCGGACCCCTGCGCATCTACTCCAGTGAGGATATGGTCAACTGGAAAGTGGAAAGCACCTATTCGAATCTGCACACGGAATGCCCGGATCTGTATCCCCAGGAAGTGGACGGCCAGGTGAAGTGGATCCTGTCCAGAGGTGGCCGGTATTACAAGGTCGGCGATCTGAAGGAAGTCAACGGCAAATGGACTTTCGTGCCGGATGACTACTACAAGGACAAAGACGGCGTCATGAACTTCGGCCGGGATTCCTACGCGGCGATGACTTATTACGTTTCCAGCTTCGGGACCGAAGAAAATCCGACCATTCCGGAAATCGTGGAGCTGAACTGGATGAATACATGGGATGACTACTGCAACCAGGTAGCCTCCACAGTCAACCAGAAATACAACGGAACCTTCAACCTGCATCTGAAGATCGGTCTGATCAAAGACGCCAACGGTGTCTACCGTCTGACTCAGACCCCCATTGATGCCTATGCAGGTCTTCGCGATGAAGGAACCACCTATGCCGCCACAGTGGGCCCGGACAACGACCTGCTGAAGGATTTCCAGGGCACGAGCTATGAAATCGTTTCCCGGTTTATGCCGGCAGAAGGTACAAAGAAAGTGGGCTTCAAGGTACGCACCGGTTCCAACGGTGAGGAAACTCTTGTGGTGTATGACCTGGAAAAGGATGCCATTACCCTGGACCGCTCCAAGTCTGGCATTCAGATTTCCGGCAAGTTCTCTGAAACCAACTCTCAGACACTGGGCGATCTGAAACAGACCACCAAAGCGGCCCGGAATGCGGATGGTTCCATTGATCTGCATGTCTTTGTGGATGCCTCCAGTGTGGAAGTCTTCACGAACAACTACACCGTTGCAGGTGCCAACCAGATCTTCCCGCTGCCCACATCCCAGGGAGCATCTGTGGTTGTGGAAGGTGCTCCCTGCCAGGCAGACATCCAGATTTACAACCTGGCATCCACCTGGACCGACAAGGCGGACGCCGAAACATCCATTCAGTCTACCGATACCCTGAACCAGACTTTATATACAGGGAAGTCAAAGAAACTGAATGTCTATGTGATGCCGGTGACTGCACCCCAGGATATCCTCTGGAGTTCCGACAACGAGGATATAGTCACTGTCAGCGACAAGGGGCAGATCACAGGCATCAAGGCGGGTGAAGCCACCGTTACCGCCACAATGAAGTCCGATCCTGACAAATCCATCAGCTTCCAGGTTGCAGTCAAGGTGGATAACTTCAACACGAACATTGAAGATACCATCACCGATGGCTACTGGGTCATTGAGAATGATGAGCTGATCAACGACAACCATGGCCAGAATGCCTACTGGCTGTCCAAAGAAACCTATGACGGCGACTACACGGTTGATACTGATGTGAAATATGCCAGGGGTCTGGTCAACATTTTCTTTGGCTCCAACAGCAGCCCCTTTGATAATGGCGCTTATTCTGTACAGCTGAGAGACAATGCAAATCTGCGTTTGTTCCGGTTTGCGAAAGATGGAGTGGATGAAGACTCTGTCCAGCTCGCTGCACCGCTGAACGATGATGCCTACCACCACATCACCATTGCCAAGGAAGGAAAGACCGTCAAAGTATCTGTGGATGGAACAGAAGTTCTGACCCACACCTATGACAACGTGGATTCTCACTTCGATACCGCTCATGTAGGTCTTGGTCTGTGGGATGGCAAGGCATCCTTCAAAAACTTCATTGTGACAACCCCTGAACAGCCTGCTGTCGTTGACAAGGAAGCCCTGAAGGAAGAAACTGCCAAAGCCGATCACATGGACAAGACCGGATACACCGAGGAGTCTGTGGCTGCACTTGACAAAGCCGTGCAGGCTGCCATTGCCGTGCTGGAAAACCCGGATGCGGATCAGGCAGCAGTGGATAAGGCCCTGGCTGATCTGAATGCAGCGGTCAAGGCGCTGAAACCGAAGGAAGCAGACAAGACCGCTCTGAACAAAGCCATCGAAAATGCCTCCAAAGTGGATCCTGCTCCTTATACACAGGAAAGCTGGGATGCATTTGCCGCAGCTCTGAAATCTGCGCAGGCAGTTGCTGCAGATGATAAGGCTGATCAGACGGCGGTAGACAAAGCCCTGGCAGATCTGGAAACCGCCAAAGCCGGTCTGCGTCAGATGGAAACACCGACACAGACGGATAAAACGGAACTGAACAAAGTCATTGCCGAAGCCGGAAAGCTGAACAAGGCAGAGTACACAACCGACAGCTGGAAGGCACTGGAAACGGCCCTGGCAGCTGCCAAAGAAGCTGCAGCCGATGACAAGGCGGATCAGACAGCGGTGGATGCAGCTGTGAAAGCGCTGAATGAAGCCGTGAAAAACCTGAAACCCGCTGCAGCTGCCACAGCCGTAAACAAAGATGCCTTGAACAAAGCCATTGCCGAGGCGGAAAAACTGAACAAAGCCGGTTATACCGCTGACAGCTGGAAAGCCTTTGAAGCAGCCCTGAAGGATGCCAAAGCCGTTGCTGCCGACGAGAAAGCCGATCAGGCCAAAGTGGATGCAGCTGCCAAGGCGCTGGAAGCCGCGAAAAAGGCTCTGGTCAAAGCTGCTGCCAACCCCGGAACTTCTGCAGGCACAAAGACACCGGGCAAGACACCCACAGCTGCTGTGACAGGTGCTGCCGCATTCTTCACCGCAGCCGGTGCAAGCCTTGCAGCCATGCTGGGCATCCGGAGTGCGAAACGCCGGAAAAACCGCTGAAATCACTGACAGATTTGTGTAATGAGTCTGTGTCCGGTACAGACTGCCTCTCCCTTGCCTGTGTCCGGACTCTGGCAGACCAGGAGCTGCAGCCCCGGAAGGGCTGACAGCTCACTGGACTGCCCATTTTGATTCTTCATCCGTCAATACCACAAAAAGACCGCTTTCCGTTCTGCCTGCCGGCAGAGGAAAGCGGTCTTTGTCTGTTCTTTCGGTGTTCTGATCAGCCTGTGGTCGGAAAGGGATTCAGCTGCGCAGATAGGAACGAATTGTCTCCTCGATTTCCACCAGCTGCAGGTCCAGATCTTCCGGATCAGCCGCGGCTTTTTCCATCCGGTCTGCCAGCTGTTCTCTGGCAGATTCATATTTTGAGAACCGCACTCTGGTCCCTTCCTGGTTCATGATCGCCCGCACCGTATCGCCGGACAGCCCGGAATCATCCAGAAATGCATCCAGCAAAGACTTGTCAGTCTGCAGCACACACATTCCCTGAGAATGCTCCAGGATGCCTGTCTGAGTTGTCTGATTCACACAGAATTCCTTCATGAGATCCCAGGCCAGTTCTCCGTCACGGGTCCCGGCGCTCATGCCCATGACCAGACTATTCCCGGCATAGCGGATGGTCCGGTCCGCTGCCTGGGGAAGACTGATGCAGATCCAGTCAAACCCGGAATACTTCTTCACTTTCCAGGGCCAGGGATTGTAGGTGATGAACTCCGCATAAGACATTGGAGCAAAAGCCACCCGCCCGGCCTCCATGAGCACCTCCCGCTCTGTCTGACTGCCCATGAACTCCGTCAGCTGCCGATAGGTTTCTGTCACTTTCCGCACCTGATCGCCCCTGAGATCCACGTTGTGGCCGTCATCGGAGAAGAGGTCCAGACCGCTGGCTTCTGCCAGATCCAGCCAGTCGTAATCCACCACACCGTACTGATCCGGGGTGCCGTCGTGATTCAGATCCCTGGTCAGCTGCCTGCACAGAGCCAGGAACTGTTCCGGCGTCCAGGATTCCTCCGGGACCTTCAGTCCTTCCTCCTTCAGCAAAGAGACATTCACGAACATGAGACGGGGATTCATCATATAAGGAAGGGCATATTGCGAATACTGATATTTTCCGGACTGGACAGCGGCGGGAAAGAAATCCGATTCCGAACAGCTGTCATCCTGCCGGAGGTAGGGATCCAGGTTTTTCAATACCCCCAGACTGGCGTATTCGCCGAACTTTTCATCGGGCATGACAAAGACATCGGGAACCTCTCCCATCACCACGGCATCATCGAGCCATTGGGTGTAGTCGTTTATCCGGATCCCGGATTCATACACCACATCCACCATCGGATGGTTCGCTTTAAACCGCGCGATGGCTTCGTCAATATACTCATAGCCGGAAGACTCATGCACCTGCCAGGGACTGCCCGCATAGATTCCCAGCCGCAGGGTACGGCGTCCTGTCAGAGTGCAGCCGCAGAGGTTCATCACCATGGACAGACACAATCCGGCTACAGCCAGCCCCAGGACACTTCTTCTGACCTGACCGGTTCTCATAGCCGGAACATCGCCGACTGCACCGCCCAGATGGCCAGCTGGGTCCGGTCCCGAAGATCCAGCTTGGCAAGAATCTGCGAAAGGTAGTTCCGGATGGTGCCCTCCGAGAGGTACAACGTACCGGAAATCTCCTTATTGGACTTGCCCTTTCCCACCTCGCGGATAATCGCCCGCTCCGTCTCTGACAGGGACGCTTCCTTTTCGGGTTCCACTTCAATGCCGGTGGATTCCGGCACCCGGGAAAACATATCCACCACTTTGTGAGCCACATCCGGGTTGATCATGGCCCCGCCGTGATGGACGGTTCTGATCGCCTTGACCAGATCCTGACTGGGGAGGCCCTTGAGAAGATAGCCCGAGGCGCCGTACCGCAGGGCGGAATACACGAAGTCATCATCGTCAAAGGTGGTCAGAATGATCACCTTCACATGAGGAAAGCGTTTTTTGATTTCCCGGGTGCACAGAACCCCGTCGATCCGGGGCATGCGGATATCCAGAACCGCCACATCCACCGGCATCTGACCAATGAGAGACAGAGCCTGGGCTCCATCCTGGGCTGTGGCACAGACATGGATGTCCGGTTCGCATTCCAGCACGATTTTCAGAGACTCCCGGATCATGGCCTGGTCGTCTGCAAGGATCACATTCATTCTCGGTATTCTCCTTTCGTCAGCGGGATCCGCGCTTCTGTCAGAAAGCCGTCAGATCCGTCAAAGTGCAGCATTCCATGCAGAGAAGAGACATTCTCTTCCATCTGCGTCAGGCCATACCCATAGGTGATGGTCTTCTGAGGAAGTCCGCGGCCGTTGTCCCGGACCGTGATTACCAGCCAGTCACCGTCGACCGCGAAACGGACAGCTGCATGGGTGGCGGCCCCGTGGCGCCGGGCATTGGTGATGGACTCCTGCACCAGGCGGAAACACACATCTTCCTTGGCCTTGTCCACGTCCAGAGAATCCGCCTGATAGTCCAGGTCGATGGTCATGGCCGTGACAGACTCGAACTCCCGGATCATTTTCTCCAGGGCCCCCTTCAGGCCACGCTGTTCCAGGGCTCCGGGCCGCAGTTTCTGAAGACTCGCGCGGACATCGCCGATGCCCTCGGAGACCACCTGCCGCACCAGATGCAGCTGGGATTTCGCCATTTCCGGGTTTTTGTCCATGATCACCAGGGTGGCGTCAATGCCCGCCGCAATCCCTGTGAGGGCATGTCCCAGTGTGTCGTGGATTTCCCTGGCCAGCCGTTTGCGCTCCCGGCTTTCCGCAATCTGTTCCGTCATCTGTGCATAATGCCGCAGATCTTCGTTGACGCGGTTCATCATGTTCAGTTCCTGCGCGATGTTCTCCTTCTCCTGGTGCAGGTCAATCAGAAACTCGCACATGAAGGCGATGAACAGCACCAGCGTGGCGGACTCCAGCAGCGACTGCCCGAAAGCCAGCAGGCTCGAGGTGCTGTGTTCAAATACCGAAAAGTAGACACCGGTGCTCACCATGGGGATCATGGGGGTGATCACTTCGTAGGAAAACAGCAGGTACAGTCCGGTCAGGATACTGCCGATGCCCACCATGTACCGGGCCTGGAATCCCCGCATGGTGTACAGGACATCGGAGAACACCAGCAGAAGCAGTGGACGGCAGCTCAGGTTCACGTTCCAGATGATGATGCAAGCCAGCAGTGTCTTGAAGCCGGCACAGAGCAGGATCCCGGACTTGCTTCCCTGGACGGTATTGAGAATGAGCCAGCTCAGGAGACTGCAGAGAATGAAACTCAGCCAGAACACCATCCAGGGACTGGAAGGAGCGTGCGGGATGGACTGCAGAAAGGAAGAGGATTCTCCGGATTCCACAATGTGCAGCGATCCTGCCAGCATGACGCCGGCGGTGTACAGGACCAGCAGGAAACTCAGTGCCGTCATGGCCTGACGGATCCGCTTCATGGCCAGGATATTATTCATGTCACTGCCACTCCGTCAGGGAATACCCGCCGATGGTTTTCCCGTCAATCAGGGACACTTCCACAGGGATGTAATGAGGCACGCGTTTTCCGGACAGATGCTCATACATCGTGCTTGCCGCAATGGAACCGATGGAGATTGGGGATTGCGCCACTGTCGCGAACTGACTGGGATGGACTGCGATCCGGCTCTTCATGTCCGGCGTGCCGTCAATGCCGTACACCAGAACGGAATTCAGTCCCGCTTCCTCGAGGGCTGCGATGGCTCCAAGAGCCGAGGGGTCGTTGAGGGCCATCACGACCGATCCGTCCGGGTGCAGACGAATGAGTTCCTCCATGGCCGGCATGGCCTGTTCGAGCTGTCCCTCGCATTCGGCTTCCCCGATCACTGTATACCCCGGGACGGATTCCACCACTGAGAGAAATCCGCGGATCCTGTCACTCGCGGAGACCGCTTCAGAATGCCGCAGGAGCCAGATCCTGGCGGAATCGGTTTTCTCCAGCAGGTCCTGGCCACACTGCCTGCCTGCATCGTAGTTGTCCGAAATCACCGTCGACAGCAGCATGGAGTCATCCTTGAGCGTGGAATCCACGGCAATCACCGGGATCCCCGCCTTCTGTGCCCGGCGCAGGACCGGACCCAGCGATACGGAGTCCACGGGATTCACAAAAATCCCGTCCACGTCATCGGCTATAAACTGCTCCACCTGTTCAATCTGCCGGTCGGCATTCATGAGGGGATCGCGAACCACCAGACTGTCACCGTGTTCTGTGACAGCCTTACGCAGTTCCGTGTTGATGACCTGATAAAACGGGTTGTTCATGGTCATGTACGTGGCCCCGAACACAAGATGTTCTCGCCGGATGATTCCCGCTGTGAACACCAGAGATCCCAGGGCAAAGACCGCCATCATGACCAGCCAGAACCGCAGGTTTCCCTTCAGATTCTTCATAGTCCAATTCACCGCTTTCTTCCTCTGTCATTTTCTGATTATCAGAACGATTTTGCAAAGAAATTCGACGAATCGGGGGATATGTTGAAAATAAACGTATGATTCTTTGGAATCATAAAGTTATGGCAGGATTCCGCCGATGCCGGCATGTGTCAAGTGGTGCCAGAGAGTACGAAAAAACCGCAGAACGGTCTGCAGCTTCCGGCAAACTGGCGTGAGGTAAAAAGCGGTGCCTGCCTGTAGGCCAGTCAGAGGTTTTCGTCCTGGCCGGAGCCGGCGGATCATCTGCCCAAAACCAGCAGCATCACCATGAATGAATTAAAACAGACTGTTTTATCCGGCAGGCAGTCAGTATAATGGTCCCATTGGCAGGACCAATGGCTCTATCCAACTCCCTGCATGCTGTCCAGGCATGCGGCTGCCGGAAGGTTCTGCAGGAAAGGGAAGCATGGAAGACAAGAAGCAATATGAGCTGGTCCTCTGCGAAAACGATCCGCTGCAGAGGGAAGACATGATCCGGATCCTTTCGCAGCTGGCACCGGAGCTGGTCATTCGTCCTGTCACAGGATCCCTGGAACTGCAGCGGCTCCTGCAGGGGCCGCAGACAGCCGGCACGAAGCGGATATTTCTCATGGACATTGTCCTGGACAACGGGGAAGACGGCATTGATCTGGCCAGATACATTCACCGCCTGGACCCCGGGTCGCCGGTGATATTCATGAGCGCCTACCTGGAAAAATCCTGTGAGGTCTATGATGTGGAACACTGCTACTTCATATACAAGCCGCAGAAGGAACAGCGGCTGAAAGCCGCGTTGTCCAGGGCGCTGCGCCAGCTGCAGGACCAGCCCAAACCACTGGTGATCCACGATGGAACGGCCATCTACCGGGTGGAGCCTTCGTCCATCCTGTGCATGGAACGGGTCCGGCGCTGGACGTTCATCACCTGCCGGAACCGGGTGCTGAAAGCCAGAGAAGATCTGCGCACTCTGCTCGAACAGCTGCCGGACAGCTTTGTGCAGTGTCACCGCAGCTATGTGGTGAATTACTCCATGACCGCTGCCTTCTACGGCACAGAATTCGAACTTGCCAACGGACTGCGCATTCCGGTCTCCAGAGCTCATCAGGCTGAAATCCGCCAGTCCTACAGCCGGTTCCTGCTCCGGGAGGAATCATTGTGCTGAAGGGCAGGCCGCTGATTTACATGATTCTGTTTTTCGTGTCTGAAGCGCTCATGGTCGGCGCTTCGCCATTTCTGTTTCGCAGCTGGAGCTATGAACAGGCACAGGTGGCCATCCTGGGCCTGTTTGCAATCAGCGCCTTCCTCTGTCTTCTGCTCATGAAGTCTCTCATGGCCATGATCCGCCGGGATGCATCGGCCCAGGCACTGGAAACACTGAAGGACATGGAGCTCGAGCAGCTCGCGGCGATGGTGCAGACCGGTCAGGAAATCGAAGCCATACGGTTCCGTATCCGGAAACACCCGTCAGTCATCCAGGACCTGGAGGAGGACTTTCCGGATCTGTATGTCAGCCGCTGTGACAACCCGGTGGCGGATGCCATCCTGTTCAGGAAGTCCAGAGAAATGAAAGAACAGAACATCCGCAGTCATTTTCAGGTCTCGCTTCCGGCAGACCTGCCGCTGGATTCGGCCATTCTTTTGAGCCTGCTCACAAACCTGCTGGACAATGCCATCCTGGCTGCCTCGCAGTGTCCGTCGGAGCGCCGGTTTGTGTCTCTGGAAGCCGGACTGCGGCGCAACTGTCTGGTCTGCATTTGCGAAAACTCCGTTTCTGACAACGCCGCCATCACCCCCGGTCTGTCCAGCAAAAACAGGCCTGGTCACGGACACGGACTGCAGATCCTGGAAGATCTCTGCACACAGCAGGGAGGCCAGCTAAAGGGTGTCATGGAAAACGGCCGGTGCCGGTTCACTGCCACTCTCTGGCTCGAGGAAGAAGCATGACCATCAACTGGCTTCATCTGCTGGTTCTGGTCCTGCAGTGCCTGGTGCAGTCCTGGTTTCTGAGCCTGTATTTCGATGCCGGACGTCGGGGCTTTCTGATATATGCCGGGTTTTTTCTGTTCATCCTGTATCCGCTGGATGCCATCTGTCCCCTGGACTGGGCGCTGCTGAAAAATATCCTGAACTGCATCGCTCTGCTGCTGCTGTTTCGGGTCATGAACCCGGAACTGAGCCTGAAGCAGCGGCTGCTCGGCTTTGTCCTGTACTGGCTTCCGCTGCCGCTGTGTGAAATCCCGGTTCACATTCTGATCCATCTGCTGAACATGCAGTTCATTTTCTCCCAGGACATTTATGTGCTGTTTGGTCAGACTCACTGGCTTCTGGGACTGGCACAGCTGCTCGCCACATGGATCATGGCGCTGATCTACGGACTGATCCTGAAAAAAGTCCGCTCTTCGAGCCCCAGTCAGACACTGTTTCTGTACCTCACGTCTTTGCTGGCCAGTCTTTCCATCCTGGCTTTCTACTGCATCAGTCTGTCTTATCCCCGTGGTTATGCCGCGACCTGGCAGCAGTATGTACTCATGACGGTCATGCTGGCGGCTTTCGATGTGTGGTTTGCCGTTTCTCTCCATCGATATATGCAAAGACAGACAGACATCAGAGCCGGACAGATCATACGGCAGGAATACCGCAAGCAGCTGCAGGCGCTGCTCAAGCCCGATCTGAGCCGGCAGGAACTGCGCCGGTTCCGCCACGATCTGATCAACGCCCTGGAACATGAGCGGCTGACGCAAAACAGCCGCTCCGCAGATGATCTTCCCTGACAAATCCGCCTGCCTGCAGTCTGTCGCATGCAGGCTTTTTTCTCCTGATCAGTGATGCCGATGCCGGCCAAATGGTCCCGGGACCTGTAAATCCACGGGTTTCAGGACGGAAGCCCGCTGCCTTTGTCTGATATATGTGCATACATATAAAAAAATACGTATATTCAACCATCACAGGCTCGCTTTCCGAGCCCTGTGTTCTATAATGAGGACAGAAACGAGGTACTTCAAAAATGGCGATTGTGAAACTGCACCCCGCGTTCAAGGATTACATCTGGGGCGGGACCAAGCTGAAAGAACTCTACAATAAAAAAACCGACATGGATCCCCTGGCCGAGAGCTGGGAACTGTCCACACACAAGGACGGACAGAGCGAAGTCGTGACAGGCGATGACGCCGGAAAGACACTCTCTCAGTACATTGAAGACAAAGGCTGGCAGGTGCTGGGCACAGACTGCAAAGACATGAACCGGTTCCCTGTGCTGATCAAGCTCATCGACGCAAAGCAGCCGCTGTCGATTCAGGTGCACCCGGATGACGAATATGCCTGGCGTGTGGAGGGTGAGCCCGGAAAAACCGAAATGTGGTACATCCTGGATGCCGAACCCGGCGCCTTCCTGTATTTCGGCGTAAAGCGCCACACTGACCGGGAGGAATTCCGGAAGGCCATCGAAGACGGCACGGTTCTCGACCTGCTTCGGGCGGTTCCGGTCCACAAAGGCGATGTGTTCTTCATCAAGTCCGGCACGATCCATGCCATTGGCGCCGGCATCCAGATCTGCGAAATCCAGCAGAACTCCAACACCACCTACCGTGTCTATGACTTCGGACGGGTGGGCAAGGACGGCAAACCCAGAGAGCTGCACGTTGACAAGGCCCTGGATGTGTCGATTTTCGATCCCATCGAATCCGATTTCAAGCCCATCGGCGAGAAGGTGGACAACGGCCAGGCTTCAACCGAAATGCTGGCAACCTGCAACTACTTCACGACCTTCGTGACGGAAGTGCATGGCAAGGTGACCATTGACCAGGATGACGAAAGCTTCGGCTCGATCATCATGATCGAAGGCGATGCGATCATCTCCAATGACGGCACCGAGCTGCATGCCAACAAAGGCGACTCGATTTTCATCGACGCAGGCAGCGGCAAGGTTGATATCGTGGGCAACTGCGCCTATATCTATACACGGGTATAAGCAGAAACAGATCCTCTGATTCCCGTGACCGCCTGCAAGACAGGCCGGCACAGACGCATGAAGAGAACGGGAAGCCGGAAATCCGGTGTTCCCGTTTTTTCTTTCACCCGATTGTGAGAAGCTGTGTATACTGGGCTGTGCCGATGCTGGCATACAGGGCCTGTGGCTGCAGAGGCAAGCCCGAAGGTGACAGCAGGCACCAAAAACAAAGGAGGGACTGCATGGAGACAGAACGAAGCATGAATGCAGATCCGGAAACCGTCAATCCGGCACCGGGGTTTGCACGGCCTTTGATGGACTGGTACCAGGCCCATCACCGGGATCTGCCATTTCGACGGGATCGAGAGCCGTACCACATATGGGTGTCGGAGATCATGGCCCAGCAGACCCGCATTGAGGCCATGGTGCAGTACTATGACCGGTTCATGACGCTGTTTCCCACGGTGCAGGACCTTGCGGCTGCGGATGAAGACACGCTCCACAGGGCCTGGCAGGGACTTGGATATTATTCCCGGGTGCGGAATCTGCAGAAGGCTGCGCAGATCGTGGCACGGGAAAGAATGCCCCGGTCAAAGAAGGAACTGCAGACACTGCCGGGAATCGGTCCTTATACCGCGGGGGCCATCGCCTCAATTTCCTTTGGCGAAAAAGCCGCTGCGGTGGACGGGAATGTGCTGCGGGTGTTCGCAAGACTGTATGATATCCGGGAGGATGTCACGAAACCGGCGGTGAAGCGGGAAATCGAGGCCCGGGTCCTGGATGCCATGATCGAACCGTATGGAGAGTTCAACCAGGCCATCATGGAACTCGGGGCTCTGGTATGCACCCCGGGAACGCCGGACTGTGCGGGCTGTCCGGTGAATCAGTGGTGTCTGGCAAAGGATCCGGCATCACTGCCGGTCCTGCCGGAAAAGAAGCGGAAAACAGAGGAGGAGAAAACCTTCCTGATCTATACAGACGGGTACAGGATGCACCTGGAAAAGCGCCCCGCAAAGGGCCTTTTGGCCGGACTATATGGCTTTCCTGAAGGCGAAGTTTCCAAAGACACAACCGGGATCCATCCGCTGCCGCGATACGACCATGTTTTCACCCACAAGATCTGGCATATCGCCGGCTGGCTGGTTCCTGTCGAACAAGGGGCCATGGCCCAGATGTATACGCCGGAGGAAATCGAAGCCGGCATGGCGGTTCCCACCGCCTTCCAGCCTCTGTACAAAGCCGCCTGCAGGCTGCTGGCTGAGGGGATCATCGGCAGGGAGCGGGTCAGTGAAAACACACAGGACTGACGGCTGTGCCGAGGCGAAGCGATTCCTTTATAGATAAGAAGGACACCGGGAGCGGACGGTGTCGGAAAGGCAACAGTGATATGAACGATACAACCATCGAGAGCTTTACCCTGGACCATTCAAAGGTGAAGGCCCCGTATGTGCGGCTCATCAGCGAACAGACCGGTCCTGCCGGAGACGTGATTTCCAATTATGATGTCCGGCTGACACAGCCCAATGTGCAGGAGATCCCCACGGGTGCCATCCACACCCTGGAGCACCTGCTGGCGCTCTACCTGCGTCCGCAGCTGGAGGGCTACATTGACTGTTCCCCCTATGGCTGCCGCACGGGGTTCCATCTCCTGACATGGGGCCATGGCGATCCGGAACAGGCGGCAAAGGCCCTGAAGAATGCCCTGGAGCAGGTGCTGGAAACCGAATGGGAGGATGTACCGGGCACCCGGGCCGAAGAGTGCGGCAATTACAAGGATCACTCCCTGACCGGCGCGAAAGCCTGGGCGGGCGAGATTCTGGAAAAGGGCATTTCGTCGGATGCCTTCGAGCGCAGACTGGTGTAGGCGCGCGGAATGAAGCTGATCATAAACGGGGATGACTTCGGAATCACCCCCGCCTGCAATGAAACCATCATCGACTGTTACCGCAAGGGAAGGCTGACTTCCTGCTCGCTGATGACGAACATGCCCGCTGCTGAAGAAGCAGCCGGACTGTGGAAGCAAAACCCGGGGCTGAGTGTGGGCCTGCATGTCTGCCTGACCGCAGGCAGGCCGCTGACACGACCGGCTTCGCTGATGAAGGAAGACGGGACCTTTGACAAATCCATCTGGGCTGGCGGTCAGGCGATTGATCTGCAGGAGATGGAAACCGAGATCCAGGCGCAGTTTGACCGGTTCGTGGAACTCACCGGGAAGAAGCCGGAACACCTGGATTCCCATCATGGCATCGAGCGGATCCCCGGGGCAGCAGCCATCATGGAACGGCTCTCCGGAAAATACCACATCCCGCTGCGGATGTTCATGGCGCCGGAAGAAAACGGACCCGTCCCCTTTGTGCTGCCCAGACTCTGCCTGGCGGGCTCGTCGGATGACTGCCTGCAATCTCCGGAGGACTTTGTACAGAAACTGGCCGGACAGGCCGGGGACGCCGGGTGGGTGGAACTGGCCCTGCATCCGGGCAGAGCCGATGCGGACCTTGCAGCTCTCTCCAGCCTGTGCAAAGGCAGGGAGGCCGATGCCGCCAACCTGTTATCAGAGACTTTCGGTGCGTTTCTCGACAGACCGGATGTGGAACTGTCTTCCTGGCGGGGTGTACCGGAAAGAACGCCGGAACCAAACTGACTGCCTGAAACAAAGAAGGCCTGTCTGATGGCCTTCTCTGTCTGGCATTTCCGGCTCGTCATTTCAGCAGTCCACCACCCCTCACAACCTCCGGCCTGACCTGTCAGGGTTTCCCTGCCAGGCAGGATGGACGGTTGTATTGTATTATTTAGTACAATAAACCCGCCTGACAGGATACTCTCCGCCCTGCCGACATGATATAATCAAAACTATCGGAAGATGGAAGGAGTATATATGGCAGTATTTGGCGGACTCTTTTCCGAAGAGAAAAGGGAACTGAAAAAACTGGAGAAAACAGCCGACCAGGTCCTGGCGCTGGAGCCCAAAATGCAGGCGCTGAGCGACGAAGAGCTGAAAGATAAAACACGTGAATACCGCGAACGTCTGGAAAAAGGCGAAACCGTGGACGACCTGCTGCCCGAGGCATTTGCGACTGCCCGGGAAGCCGCATTCCGCGTCATCAACGAGAAACCCTACAAGGTGCAGATCATGGGATCCGTGGCCATGCACAGGGGCGACATTGCGGAGATGAAGACCGGTGAAGGAAAGACCCTGACAGCCACCATGGCAGTCTACCTGAATGCACTCTCCGGGCAGGGTGTGCACGTGATCACCGTCAACGAATACCTGGCCGGCCGTGATGCCGCCTGGATGGGCGAGATTTACCGCTTCCTGGGCCTGAGCGTCGGCGTGAACAAACGGGAGCTGTCTCCGCGGGAAAAGCGCGAGGCCTATGCATGCGACATCACCTACACGACCAACTCCGAGCTGGGATTCGACTACCTGCGCGACAACATGGTCACAGACGTGAAGGACCGTGTCATGCGGGGACTGCACGTGGCCTTCGTGGACGAAGTCGACTCGGTCCTGATCGATGAATCCCGGACTCCGCTGATCATTTCCGGTGGCAAGAAGCAGACCGCCAACCTTTATATTGCGGCGGACCGCTTCGTGAAGACGCTGACAAAGCCGGAGTATGAATTCGACAAATCCACAAAGGAAAACAAGCTGCTCTCCGGCGACTATGACATCGATGAAAAGACCCGCCAGGTCATGCTGACGGACGATGGTGTGGCCAAGGCCGAGAAATACTTCGGGCTGGACAACCTGTATGACCTGGACCACACCCAGCTGGTGCACCACATCAACCAGGCCCTGCGTGCCAACTACATCATGATGCGCGAAGTGGAATACGTGGTGAATGACGAGCAGGAAATCGTGATCGTCGACCAGTTCACCGGCCGCATGATGCCGGGCCGTGCCTATTCTGACGGACTGCACCAGGCCATCGAAGCCAAGGAAGGCGTGCCCATCAAGGAAGAGACGTCCACGCTGGCAACGATCACCTACCAGAACTTCTTCCGTCTTTATGAGAAGCTGGCGGGCATGACCGGTACGGCGAAGACCGAGGAAGAGGAATTCCTGTCCACCTACAACATGAAGGTCATCGTGATTCCCACAAACCGTCCCATTGCCCGTCAGGACCTGCCGGATGAAATCTATTCCCGGAAAGAATCCAAGTACCGGGCCCTGGTGAACAAAGTCAAGGAACTCCACGAGAAGGGACAGCCTGTGCTGGTGGGCACCATTGCGGTGGAAACCAGTGAGCTGATTTCCAATATGCTGGATGCGGAAAAGATCCCTCACGAGGTGCTGAATGCCAAGAACCACGCCCGTGAAGCGGAGATCGTTGCAAAGGCGGGCCGCCCGGGCAGTGTGACCATTGCCACGAACATGGCCGGCCGTGGTACCGACATCAAACTGACAGAACAGAGCCGGAAACTCGGCGGTCTGGCAGTCCTGGGCTCCGAGCGGCATGAATCCCGGCGTATCGACAACCAGCTCCGCGGGCGGTCGGGCCGTCAGGGCGATCCCGGATTCTCCCGGTTCTATGTCTCCCTGGAGGATTCGCTGATCGTGCGCTTCGGCGGTGACAAGCTGCAGGCGCTTTTCAATAAAATGGGCGACGAGCAGATCGAATCCAAGGCCGTGACGAAGTCCATCACCATGGCGCAGAAGCGTGTGGAAGGCTTCAACTTCGACACCCGGAAAACGCTCCTGGACTACGATGACGTGCTGCGGCGCCAGCGTGAGATCATCTATGCGCAGCGCAACAAGATCCTGGAGAGCGAAGAAGTCCATGATCTGGTGAAGGTGATCCTGGAGAAGGCCATTGACCAGGCCATGCAGGCGAACCTGTCCAACGAAAAGAAACAGTCCGTGGATGCAGCGGGCCTGGCGAAGTCCCTGGAAATGATGGGCCTGCAGGATGACAAGGCCATCCATGCGGAGGAACTGGAAGGCAAGTCCTTCGACGAAGTCCGTGACTACCTCTACGACAAGGTATGGAACGGCTACGAAAACGAGATCAAAGATGTCCGCAGCCAGTTTCTGCCCTTCGAGAAGACGGTGGTCCTGCGCAACATCGACCGCAACTGGATCGAGCACATCGACCGCATGGACAAGCTGCGTTCGGGCATCTATCTGCGTTCCTATGCGCAGAACAACCCCCTGCAGCAGTATGTGCAGGAAGGATTCGACATGTTCGAGGACATGAACACCCGGATCGACCGGGAAATCGCGTTCTTCCTCATGAAGGTGCGCATCCGGCGGGAACCGCAGCAGGCATAAAATGGTCCGGCCGGTGCCTGCCGGCTGGGCGGACACAGACACAGACCGCTGTGTCAGACCCGGGACCCTCGCGAAGGGTCCCTTTGTCCTGTTATACTGACAAAAAGGCAGCTGCCGCCTGTCAGGCAGGAAGAAGCAGAAAAACGGTCCGGAGACCGGGAAGGTGATACGTGATATGGAACTGTATGAACTGAGACAGAATCTCGCCGCAGATCAGGAAAAACTGACAGCCCTTGGAGAGTCGCTGGATCTGCCGGCCAAGGAAGAGGAGATCCGATGCCTGGATGATGCGACCATGGAGCCGGATTTCTGGAGTGACCAGAAAAAGGCCCAGGGTGTGATCCGCAAGCGCAACGGGCTGAAGGACATCGTGGACTCCTATGAGTCGCTTAAGGAACAGTATGACGGCCTGGCCGAAACGGCTGCGGTGCTCAAGGATGACTTCGATGAAGAGCTCATGGAAATGGCAGAGGAAGAATATGCCGGGGCTTCGAAGGGTATGGAGGAATTCGAGATCAAGGTCCTGCTTTCCCATGAATATGACAGCTCCAACGCCATCCTGGAACTGCATCCGGGTGCCGGCGGGACGGAGTCCTGCGACTGGGCGGGGATGCTGTACCGGATGTATACCCGCTATGCCGAACGCAAGGGCTACAAAGTCACGGTCCTGGACTACCAGCCGGGGGAAGAAGCCGGCATCAAGAGCGTGACCATGCTGGTGGAAGGCGACAAAGCCTACGGGTATCTCAAGGGAGAAAAAGGCGTGCACCGCCTGGTGCGGATCTCGCCCTTTGACGCAGGGGCCCGGCGTCACACATCCTTTGCCAGCCTGGACGTCATGCCGCAGTTCAATGACGAAATCGAAATCGAGATCAAGCCCGAGGACCTGATCGTGGAAACCAAACGGGCCAGTGGAGCCGGCGGTCAGCACATCAACAAGACCGACAGCGCCATCCGCATGGTGCACAAGCCCACAGGCATCGTGGCCACCTGCCAGTCGGAACGAAGCCAGATCCAGAACCGGGAAAAGGCTTTGCAGATCCTGAAGTCCCGGCTGTATCAGCTGGAGATCGAGGAGCAGGAAAAGAAAATCCGGGAACTCAAGGGAGAACAGTCCGCCAACGAATGGGGCAGCCAGATCCGAAGCTATGTACTGCATCCCTACACCATGGTGAAGGACGTGCGAACCGGACAGGAAACCAGCCAGGCACAGAGTGTGCTGGACGGCGACCTGGATGACTTCATCTTCGCCTACCTGAAATCCCAGGTGGCGTAGAGCCAGAACCAAACGCAAGGGGGCTGTAACAAACTACCCGATTTAATCGAGTAGGGGGCTACAGCCCTTTTCTTTATGCTCATTAAATGAAATAAGACTGTCTTTCCGCTGCCAGACCTTCGTTCACCTTCTTTCACTGACGATGGGGGAAAACTTTTGCACACGAAAGCTCAGACTGACCTTTTGACAGCCAATTGTATTGCTTAAAACAGTTCGTTTCTAGTTCAGATGGCTGGATCTTTCCTTCATCTGTGACTTCCTGTTGCAGTAGTGACGGATATTATGTCCTGCTGCCACCATCCAAAGCTCGAATTCTACCCCGTCTTTACCCCGTCTTCGTAATCTCGTGTACGAATAGTCTTCTTTAAGCTGACCAAAGGTCCCTTCGCTCTGGATGCTTCTCTGGATCATCAGCTCCTGTCCTCTTTCTGTAGCCATGTTTTCCCTGACGATTCCCTTCTGCCTCTCCAGGTCATGGCAGATATTCATAGTCCGTCCTTTCCTGGATCTGGTGCACTCCCTGCACAGCGGACAGCCCTGGCAATGCTCACTACGATACAGGTGGTTTGTACGGGGATACAGGCCCTTATTTGACTGTGTCACTTTCTCCAGTTTCATTGGATGGCCTGCAGGACATACAGGAGTTCCATCTTCCTGCTTTCCAAATGCATAGGACTTAAAGCGGTCTGCTTTCCTGATGTGACTTTCCTTTTCCTGAAGGTTGTATTTCATCATCAGTTCGATCCCGTGCTCCTCACAGTAACAGTAGTTATCATAACTGCCATATCCCGCATCCGCCGGGACCCGCTGTGGATAGACTCCATACTTCTGTCTGTACCTCTCCACTGTCGGGATGAAGTCTTTGGAATCACTTGGACTGGATGTGACCTGCAGGATGCGGATATAGCCATCACTTACTCCTGCCTGTACGTTGTATCCCGGCTTGAATACACCAGTGTGATTGTAGTAGTCGTATTTCATGTGCATGAAGGTCGCATCCGTATCGGTCTTGGAGAAACTGTTGCGACCGCCAGCTGTTTCTGTATAGGCTTCATATTTCTGCAGCTTCACACTCAGCTCCCTGAACTGGTCATGCATCCTCTGAAGTTCTGACTTTCTATGGCCTCTTCCTGCCACGTAGACGATCTTCTCATCTTCTGCAGTATCGATAAAAACCTGGTCCAGGGTCATGAGATGATCCATATCAAGTTCCTGAAGGATGCTTATGGCTGCACTCCGTTCACCATATCCATGGGCAGTCAGCCATTTCTTGAACTGTTTCAGGAGCTCCATCATCTTTTTCCTGGCGGAAGTCTGGTACTTGCGGGTAGACTTCATCCATACAAATGTCATCTTATTGGCGTTGGCTTCCAGTTTGGTGCCATCCAGGAAGAGGGTATCTGTATCCACGGAGTCGTGCAGTTCAATATAATGGTTCAGTTCAATGAAGATCTGCTCCATACAGGGCTTGAGAGCTGAATTGAAGAAGCGATGATAAGTCTGGTGGGAAGGATAAACCCCGTTGAGGAGAAACCGGAACCGCATATCATAGCGGCTGAGATCCTCCAGTTCTCTGAGGGATGAGAAGCCAAAAACAGTCATCGCAAGAAGAGAGGTCTCCAGTAGCTGATAAGCCGGAAACTGGGTGGAATTCCAGGAAGTTAGAGAAGGAAATCGGGAAAGATCCAGGAAGGACTCGACGAAGTCACGGATGATCCGAGAAGGATCGGAAGCCGGTACCTCTTCCTGATAAGAAAAATTGATGGAAAAATCACATGGAAGCTGGGGCTGGATTGTGATAGACTGTGCCCGTGTAATTTTGTTTAGTTGCATAAATAAATTATACAGAAAAGGCCGATCCCATTTGTGGGGATTCGGCCTTTTTTAGATTTAAGGAACTATAAAGGTGTTACAGCCCCTTTCGATTTGTTTCCGGTATACAGAGGAACGCTGCTGCGGACAGGCCGGCTTCAGCCAGAAGAAGCAGCCCACCAGACGGAGGCCGGTGTCAGATACATGTGATATGCCACCGGGAGGGCGCGGAGATTGACGGTCATACAGAAGTTAGTATACACTAACTACAGACAGAGAGACCGGGATCATTCCGGATCTCTCCAGGAGAAACACCATGATCAGACGAAAACTGAACAAATACATGTGGGTTCTCTCCGGTGCCGCGCTGCTGTATGCAGCCGGCCTCCCGCTCTAGAGAACCAGCCACAACAATACAGACCAGACTGGGTTGTCCATTTCCTGCAGCATGAAAGAGGAAGGGTGACCCGGTCTTTTTGCATCGGCAGTCTGTCACCTGCCTCCGGCGGTCTCTGCCCGGAGCCTGCAGACAGAAAAAGCGGGAAGCGACACGCTGGTCCTTCCCGCTTTCCTGTCATTTGGCTCACACCATCGGCATCAGCTCAGTTTCATCAGCTCTTTTCAAACAGGTCCTTTCCCGCACCGCATACAGGGCAAACCCAGTCTGCCGGGAGCTCTTCGAAGGGGATCTCTCCGTCGTAGACATAGCCGCACAGGCTGCACGTCCAGACAGGGGCGCCCTCTTCCTTTTCTTCCACAGCTGCTTCTTCCATCGCCGCGCCTTCACATGTGAACAGGTCCTTCGTTGCCCCGCACATCGGACAGGTCCAGTCCCCGGGCAGATCTTCGAACGGAACCTCTCCATCATAGACATAACCACACAGACTGCACGTCCAGACAGGACCCGTCGCAGAAGCTGTCACTTCTTCGGTCTCGACAAGCTCTGCCTCCGGTTCCTCGGCCGGTTCGAACAGATCCTTCGTTGCGCCGCATACCGGACATACCCAGTCCGCCGGCAGGGCCGCAAAGTCCGTGCCTGCGCTGACACCGTTCTCCGGATCACCCACCTGCGGGTCATAGACATAGCCGCACAGACTGCAGACCATCAGCTGCCCCGGTGTCCCGGGTTCCTGTCCGGAGAGCTCCTTTGCCAGCATGGGCAGGATGACGTTCATATCCCCGACAATGCCGTAGTCTGCCCGTTTGAAAATCGGCGCATTGGGATCCGTGTTGATCGCCACCACCGTTGTCACATCTTCAATGCCCTTCAGGTGCTGCACCGCACCGGAGATACCCGCTGCGATGTACAGGTCTCCATGGGTTTTCTGCCCCGACAGGCCGATATACCGGTCCATGCCCATGAAGTGATGCACCTCTGCCGCCGGGCGTGAACCCGCAAAGACAAAGCCCATGGCTTTCGCAACTTCTTCGGCAGCTTTCGCATTCCGGACATTGCCGGCACCCTGGCCGATTGCCAGGATCTTCTTCGCGGACGCAATGGGGGCATCCACCGCCTCCGGTTCGCCGAGTCCTTTCTGCCGCAGGATAGATACCAGTTTCTTCACCGATGCCTCCAGTGACAGCTCGTCGATCATCTGCGCCTTCTTTTCGGTTTCCTTTCCGGATTTTTTCATCTTGCCCAGGATGTGACTTGCAATGACCACCCGCTGAATCTCGTTGGTTCCCTCGTAAATCGTGGTGATCTTCGCGTCCCGGTACCGTCGTTCCACGCCCATTCCCTTGAGATAACCGCTGCCGCCGAAAATCTGCAGTGCGTCGTTGCAGACCTCCAGGGCGATGTCCGAGGCATACATCTTCGCCATGGCCGCTTCCTTGGAATACGGCTTGCTCGCCTGCTTGAGCTCCGCCGCCTGATAGACCAGCAGTCTGGCAGCCTCGAGCTTTGTGGCCATATCCGCAAGCTTGAAGGAAATCCCCTGGTTCATGCCAATGGGAGCGCCGAACTGCACGCGTTCCTTCGCATAGGCCAGGGCATCCTCATACGCACCCTGGGCGATGCCCAGTGCCTGGGCGGCAATGCCGATGCGCCCGCCATCCAGTGTGGCCATGGCGATCTTGAAGCCCTGTCCTTCGAGCCCCAGCAGGTTTTCCTTCGGGACACGCACGTTGTCAAACTGCAGCTCCGCTGTGCAGGAGGACCGGATGCCCATCTTGTCATAGGGCTTCGAGAAGGTGAATCCGGGCATGTCCTTTTCGACGATAAACGCCGAAATCCCGCGGGTGCCCTTTGCGGGATCCGTGCTGGCGAACACCACATAGGTGTCGGCTTCCGGGGCATTGGTGATGAAGATCTTCCTGCCGTTGAGGATATAGTCATCCCCGTCCTTCACGGCTGTGGTCTCTGTGCCGCCGGCATCACTGCCTGCATTCTCCTCTGTCAGGCCGAAGGCAGCCAGTTTGCGGCCGGAGGCGATATCCGGCAGGTATTTCCGCTTCTGTTCCTCGTTTCCGAAATGGGCAATGGGGTAGGTGCCCAGGGAAGTGTGAGCAGAGAGGATGACGCCGATGCCACCATCCACGCGGGAGAGTTCCTCGACGGCAATGGCGTAGGATTTCACATCTGCGCCGGCACCTTCGTACTCCGTTTCATAGGGCAGTCCCATGAGACCGGCATCGGCCATCTGCTTCACGAACTCCCGGGGAAACTTGTCGTTCAGGTCCAGGTCCATGGCCATGGGCGGGATGTTGTCTTCCGCCAGGGTCCGCACCTTCTGCCGGAATGTCTCGTAGTCAGTCATGTTTGTATTCTCCTTTTTATTCAGTATAGCGGTTTCAATTGGTGCATTGCTGACACTTTGCTTTGGGTTGTCTCAAAGACTGTGTCTCGCGCGGCTTTCCGGGAGCCGGGAAACAAAAATGGTATACTGTCCACAGGAGTGATTGCATGCCGAAATACCAGGACCTGTACCAGGACCTTGCGAAAAAGATCCGGGAGGGCACCATCAAGGAAGATACATGGCTGCCGTCCGAGCCGCAGCTCATGGAGCAGTACGGCACAGGAAAGGACACCGTCCGAAAGGCCCTGTCCATGCTGGCCCAGGATGGATACATTCAGAAGGAACACGGAAAGGGCAGCCTGGTGCTGCACGTGGAGAACCAGCCGCAGCTGCTGGACCTGGCCGCCTATCCCTATCTGCCGGAGGCACCGGGGTGCGAAACGAAGGTGCATTCTGTCCGGCTCATCCAGCCGACAGGGGAAATTGCCCGGAGTCTGGGATACACCGCCAGGCACAAAGTCTGGAAAGTGCAGCGGACCCGCTGCATTGACGGAGAGCCGGCGGTGCTGGAAACAGACTACATCGATCCCACCATTGTCACGGACCTGGACATGGACAGTGCCCGCATCCCTGCCTGGCAGCATGTGCAGGATGAGCTGGGACTGGATGTGGGATACTCCCGAAAGGAAATCACCCTGCGCCCGGCATCTGCCAGGGAAGCCTCGGGACTGCGGCTGCAGCCCGGCCAGCTGGTGGTGGTGGTCCGTTCCTGGACGAGCCTCGAGGATGCCAGGCGGCTGGAATATACCGTGGCCAAACATCACCCGGACAAGTTCCGGTATACGGATTTTCTGCGGAAAAACAAAAAAGGATAAGAAAACACCGGTTTTCCGGACCTGCCTGACCAGGCGGTTTTGTGGAAAGCCGGTGATTTTTCTGTTTTTATCAAGTGGCGGCTATTCAGCTTCCTCGATCGACTGGATTTTCCAGACGTCGCTGTCCTTTTCCTTCACGACTTTGAAGTTCAGTACTTTGTCCTCGGGCTGACGCCCGGCGATCTGCTCATACATGCGGTCAAAGACGAGTTTTCCCAGGTCTCCCAGGATTTTGTCCTGATCGGTCTCCTCCGGATGCTCTTCACCGTATTTGCGGATGTCTTCTGTCAGACCGGCTTCAATGTCGCTCATCATGGCCTCCGGATCGAGTTCATTGACCGCGATCCCCGTGATGCCGGTTCTGACAGTGGCGGTGCTTCCGTGGCCCGAAACGCTCTCAATTTCGTAGGTCTGGACCGCCAGGGCGGTTTCCTTTTTCTGGAATTCGGCTGCCTGGGCATCAAAGGCTTCACCGAAGCCGGCATCCTTGAGCAGGGCGTCAAACTCGCTGGTATCTTCCAGCAGGCTGTCCTTTCCTTCCATATCCGCAGATTCAAACTGCGCAGCTTTCTCCAGGTCGCCTTCCTGGATGGCATTCAGAAACCCGGTCACCGGGGCTTTGGCGGCTTCTTCATCCACAGGCTGGCAGCCGGCCAGCAGCAGGCAGCCCAGGATCAGGTAAATGATTCGTTTCATAAGACATTGCTCCTTTTTCTCATTATACCGGCATTCAGGCCCTGGACCCGGATGCGGGCACTCTGCCGGACTCACACAGGAGAACACAGGGCTGCTGCAGGTATGGTCCTGGCATGAGACTCTGTTCCAAGTGGCCGAAGGCTGGTCTGTTCAGGAGAAAAGATTTGGTCTGTCCAATGTTTTATGATGCAGGTAGATGCCCGTGCCGATCCGGATCGTCACCTGGACAGGTGACAGACCGGAATCTTCTGTCTCTGTCTTTACACCAGCCATCGGCAGGGGTATAGTAAGCCTATAAAACTACTAGGTATAGTAGGCGATTAAGAAACCACAAAAGGAGGACCCTATGGCAGTACACAACAGCATCCTGGATGCAATCGGACACACCCCGCTGGTCAAGGTGGAAGACACCCCGGCAAAGATCCTGGTGAAGGTGGAAGGAATGAACCCGGGAGGATCCATCAAGGACCGCATCGCCATGAACATGATTGAATCCGCAGAGAAGGCAGGGAAACTGAAGCCAGGCGCCACGATCATTGAACCGACATCGGGCAACACCGGCATCGGCCTGGCCATGGCAGGGGCAGCAAAAGGCTACAAGGTCATCATGACCATGCCCGAGACCATGAGCATCGAGCGCCGGAAACTCCTGAAGGCCTATGGGGCCGAGGTGGTGCTCACACCGGGGGCACAGGGCATGAAGGGTGCGATCGCGAAGGCCGACGAGCTGCACAAAGAGATCCCCGACAGCTTCATTCCCTCACAGTTCTCGAACCCGGCCAACCCGGAAATCCATTACCGGACCACAGGCCCGGAAATCTGGGAGGACACAGACGGAAACGTGGATGTGTTTGTGGCCGGTGTCGGCACAGGCGGTACGCTCTCGGGCACAGGAAAATACCTCAAAGATAAGAATCCCGAAATTAAAATCTTCGCTGTAGAGCCGGTCACGTCCCCGGTGCTGTCCGAGGGCAAGGCCGGACCGCACAAGATCCAGGGAATCGGCGCGGGATTTGTGCCTGAAACGCTGGATACCTCCATTTACGATGGGGTGCTGACGATCAGCGACCAGGAAGCCTTTGAAGGCGGAAGGGAGCTGGCACGGAAGAAAGGCATCCTGGCGGGGATCTCCTCCGGTGCCAACTACGTGGCGGCGAAGAAACTCGCCGAACGTCCGGAGTTTGCGGGAAAGACCATTGTGACGGTGCTTCCGGATACCGGTGACCGCTATCTGTCCACGGCTCTGTTCGAGGAACAGGCCTGAAAGAGACCAGAGACTGTATATAAAAAGACACAGAGGCAGAAGTCCGCAGGGATCCGCTCTGTGTCTTTTTGGCTGTCAGACTGTCATTGCCAGGTCTGTTCAGGAAGCAGCGTCGATTCTGACACCCTGCTCCCACAGACCGGCATACATCAGCTCGCCGGTATCGGTGTATTCCCGGCCAAAGCCGTGGTAGCTGTCGTTGGAAAAGCCGCCTTCGTAGCGGATCGTGCCGTTTTCGTGAAACAGCGTGCCCTGTCCGTTCTTCGCGTTCCAGTCCCACTCGCCTTCGTATTCGGGAATGGCATCCGGGAGGAAGGAAATGCCCGATCCCCGGCGCACGCCGTTGAACAGCTGGCCGTCATAGATGACATTTTCCCCCTGTTCGTCGTAGAGGATCCCGAAACCGTCCAGGACATCGCAGCACCAGTTGCCTTCGCTTATGCGGGTGCCGTCGATCCAGTAGCTGCGGCCGTAGCCATGGCGGAACCCGTGTTCAAACCGGCCTTCGTAAATCACCGTCCGGCCATCTGTGTGATAGAGGCGTCCCTGTCCGTGCCGGCGGTCATTTTTCCACTGACCGGCGTATTCCAGCGTGCCGTCTTCGCGATAGAGGCAGCCGTATCCCTCCCGTTTTTCGAAGGACAGACTGCCTTCATACCAGACGGTTTTTCCGTCCGCAAAGTAATAGGTGCCGCGTTCATGTGGCCGGTCCTGATTCCAGACCCCTTCATAATGCAGCGAGCCGTCACTGCGGTAAGACCGGCCGAAGCCGTGAAATGCATTGTTCCGGAACGTGCCGTCGTACTGAATCGTGATGCCGTCCCGGTAATAGAGACAGCCCTCGCCGTTGGCCATTCCGTCGGACCAGAAGCCTGCGAATTCCAGTGCTCCATCGGGGTACCAGGACTTGCCGTACTGTTTCTGCTCCATGATACTTGCTCCTTTCTTCTTCAAATTTCCTTTCAGTTCATGAAGTCAGCTTAACATATCAATGTATAGCCATGTCCTGACAATCCCGCGGGGTGTGTCTCAACAGCTGTACCAGCGACTGGGCGATGTGACGGGCCATTTGCTGCTGTCCCTGAATGGTGGGGTGCATGGCATCCCCGCCGAGTTCCACGGGTGTGTTCCAGAGGTCGATGACCGGAACGTCGGCAGACAGAATGACCTGGCGGATGGTTTCCAGGCGCCGGTTGAGGGCCGGGATCCCGGTTTTCGGCGGGACGATGGTGATGACCGGTCCGTCTTTTAAAAGCCGATGGAGGAGGCTGTGGTATTCATCCGCAAAGTGTGGTGTCAGCTGTTCAGAGTCGTTGGTCCCCAGAAACAGCAGGGTGAGACCGGCAGGACGCGAGAGAGCGACATGGCTGGCGAGCGTGGATGTCCAGGCATTGGGCAGAAAGGACTGCACGGCAGCGCCGGCACTGCCGTAGTTTTCGAAACGCACGCCGCAGAATCTGTGTTCCAGCAGGGCAGGCCAGGCATTTTCCTGCGGATCGGGAAGTCCCCATCCTTCCGTGATGGAGTCTCCGACACAGCGGATGGTGCGGATGTCCGGCGGCAGATGCAGGCAGGATGCAGTGGTCTGAGTATCTGTGCAGATGGTTGCAGTGTCTTTGTTCATGACTGTATTGTAGCGCCGGAAAAAGGAGATGCAGGGGGCCGGCTGCACATATGTGTGATGTGATGTCTCCGGCATTGCGAAACCGGCGGTGGCGGTACTTTGCATATACCGGATCCTGGAGAGACTGATTGAAGCGGCAGCAGATGCCGGGTCTTGCTGAAAGAACCGAACCGGGAGAGGTCCGGCGGAAGAAACCAGACATGGTCCTGAAAATTCCTGAAAAATCCGGATTCCCGGTTGAAATCCCTTTTCACAGGGAGTACCATACAAACAAACCTAAGCGGAAGAGATCAAACGGGAAGATGTGCACGAAGAGAGTCCGGGCTGGTGGAATCCGGGCGGCGGCAGTCCCGCAAATGGACTTCCAAGGGCGACGTGAACCGGCGCATGCCGCAGTAGCCAAGACGGTGCTTTCCCGTTACAGAAAGAAGAATGTGATGGCATTCGCAGAGCGGGCATTTCCATGTCAATACAGGTGGTACCGCAGATCATAGAGAGATCTGTCCTGTGTCGAAAGTTTTCTTTCGGCACAGGACTTTTTTATTAAGGGTCATACCGGCAGCTGCGAAGCATCGAAGAAATCAGGAGGATGAACCATGAAAACGAATCTGATGAAAAAACTGACGGCCACAGCGCTGGCCATGGGCATGCTGGCAGGCTGCGGACA
Source organism: Faecalibaculum rodentium (assembly GCF_001564455.1). Classification (GTDB taxonomy): domain Bacteria; phylum Bacillota_I; class Bacilli_A; order Erysipelotrichales; family Erysipelotrichaceae; genus Faecalibaculum; species Faecalibaculum rodentium. Next base: position 1,952,653 of record NZ_CP011391.1, on the reverse strand, counting down.
GAGTGATGGCGCAAATACCGGCAACACCGATGGCACCGGCAGGCACTTCACCGTCGGCGTGGCACAGCTGGTGGACCACACATCGCTGAACACGATCCGCGATGCGATGTTCGATGAATTCGAAGAACTGGGCTACAAGGATGGCGACAACTTCACCATTGACTACCAGAACGCCGCAGGCCAGATTTCCAACCTGGACACGATCATGAACGGCTATGCCAGCGAGGGCGTGGATGCGATCGTTGCCATTGCAACACCCACAGCCCAGACCGCACAGAACTATTCCACGGATATTCCGGTGATCTTCTCCGCTGTCTCCGATCCTGTCGGGGCCGGGCTGGTGGAAACCCTGGAAGCTCCGGGCGGCAACATCACGGGCACCAGCGATGAGGTGCAGGTGGACCAGATCGCGGACCTGATCAAGGAGATCTGCCCGGATGCAAAGACCATCGGCATGCTGTACAACGCCGGGGAAGCCAACTCTGTGACCAATACCACAAATTTCAAAAAATATGCAGAGTCCCTGGGCTATACCGTGGAAGAAGCCACCGGTACGGACCTGACCACCCTGCAGCAGGCTGCGGACGTCCTGGCCTCGAAGGTCGATGTGATGTTCTCTCCCAATGACAACACCGTGGCGTCCGGCATGACTGCCCTGTCGCAGATTGCACTGGACCACAAAGTGCCGTATTTTGTCGGCGCGGATTCCATGGTTCAGGACGGCGGCTTTGCCACAGTGGGCATTGACTACGAACAGCTCGGCCGCGAAACAGCGAAAATGGTCGTGGATGTGCTGAACGGAAAAAAAGCCGGGGAGATTCCGGTCAAGGTCTTCAAGGATGACCTGAATGTCTATGTCAACGAGAAGGACCTGAAGGATCTGGGCATCGAACTCCCGGCTGAAGTGAAGAACAACGACAAGCTGATCATGGTGACGGAAAAAACTGACGACCAGACAGAAGGAGAAACAGCTGAATGAGTACTGGCGTGATCATACGCGCCGTTGAACTGGGACTGATCTTTTCAGTCCTTTCTTTGGGTGAGTACATTACCGTGAAGGTCATGGATTCCCCGGATTTGACGGTGGACGGTTCCTTTGTGACCGGCGGATGCACAGCTGCGATGCTGACACTGGCCGGTTTCCCGAATCTTGGCCTGGCTGCAGCATTTGTGGCGGGCCTGCTGTGCGGCTGCGTCACGGCGTTCCTGCAGACGAAGATGAAGATCCAGGGGCTCCTGGCGGGAATCCTGACCATGACGGCACTGTATTCCGTGAACCTGCGCATCATGCAGGGCGCCCCCAATGTGTCTCTGTATGCTGTGCCCAAACCCACGATCCTGAACAACCCGGCCACGGTGCTGTACGTGCTCATTGCCATCGTGGCGCTGATTGCCCTGCTCATGTACGCTTTCTTCAAGACCAACCTGGGCCTCATGCTCCGGGCGGCCGGGGACAACGAGGAAATGATCCGGTCGTCTTCCGTGAATGTGGATTCCATGAAGTTCCTGGGATTCGCCCTGTCCAATGGTCTGGTGGCGCTCTCCGGCGCACTGCTGGTGCAGTTCCAGAAATTTGCGGATGTGACCGGCGGCACCGGTATGCTGGTGCTTGGCCTGGCGGGAATCATCATCGGTGAGGCAGTCTTTCGCCGGTCTGGCATCGGGTTCGGTCTGGCGGCTTCGATCACCGGTGCGATCCTGTACCGCCTGCTGTATACTCTGGCCCTGCAGCTGGGGTTCCCGGCCACGGACATGAACCTGGTCAGCGCCGTGCTCGTGGCAGTCACGATTTCCATTCCGCATCTCCAGAAACTGAAAAAGAAACGAGGCAGCCATGCTTGAACTCAAGGACGTCAGCGTGATATTCAACCAGGGGACGTCCCTGGAAAAACGGGCACTGGATGAGGTGTCCGTGCATATTCCGGAGGGGCAGTTCGTGACAGTGCTCGGCTCCAACGGCGCGGGGAAATCCACGTTCTTCAATGTGATCACCGGCGCAGCGCCGGCTGCCGAAGGAACCATTGTCCTGGATGGACAGGACATCACGGCGCAGAAGGAACATGTGCGCAGCCGCAGCATCGGCCGGCTGTTCCAGAACCCCGAACATGGCACCGCACCGCGTCTGACGGTGGAGGAAAACCTGGCCCTGGCGTATTCCAGAAGCCGGGGACCTTTCTCCCGGGCAATCCGGAAAGAGGAACAGGCGCTGTTCCGGGAAAAGCTCAAGACACTGGACATGGGACTGGAAGACCGCTTGAAGACCCCCATCGGTCTGCTTTCCGGCGGACAGAGACAGGCGGTCGCGCTGATGATGGCGGTGCTCAATCCGCCGAAGCTGCTGCTGCTGGATGAACATACGGCGGCACTGGATCCCAAGAGTGCCCGGAAGATCCTGGAAATCACCAATGATCTCGTGAGACGGGAACACATGACGGCACTGATGATCACGCACAACATGACGGATGCCCTGACCAACGGGGACCGGCTGCTGATTTTCAATGACGGGAAGATCACTCAGGATTTTTCGGGGGAAGAGAAGAAGAAACTGAAACCTGCAGATCTGCTGGATTTCTACGAAGTGTAAATGAACCGCACAGGTGGCAATGCCCGGCATTGGTACCTGTGTCTGTGTTTCCGGGGGTTGCCATCCTGTGCGGATCGCTGGAAACGGTAAATCGTGGACTGCACCCGCTGTTTTCCGGATAAACGCTGTGATTCGCATCGGAAAATCAGCCCGGAATCGCAGTCCGCAGGTCAGTCACCAGACTGCAGGACAGCGGACATCACCCGGCGCTGCGGACAGACAGCTCCGCCTGTCTGACTGGATGGCCGGGCTGGCAGGGGCAGGCCGGCTTGGAAATAGCGCCCGGCAGTGATATATTCAGAATGCGAGGTAATGAATATGAAAACGATGGCTGAAGAACTCCGGGAGATCCCGGCGAAGAAGAAAATCATCACATCTGTAGAATATGAATGCAGGGACAAGGGAACTGCGGACGAAGTGTTTTCCACAGTGACAGGAATCGTGACCGATCACCTGGATGAGCTGGCAAAAATCACCTTCGACCGGAACGAAGCCGACCACACCTGCAAGGTGGAAGTCACCCAGAACGTCTGACCTGAAGGGGACCAGGGAGCCTGAACATGTGTTCAGGCTTTTTAGGTGGCTCTCATGTATAATGGTTTCGTTCTGGGCTTACCGGAACGATGTTTGACAAACACGGAGGAAGTATGGGTATAAGCACCATTGTCACAGTTCTGACACTGCTGTCCGGCGTGGCCCTGTTTCTGTATGGCATGCAGCTCATGGGCGAAGGCCTGAAACAGGTGGCCGGCAACAAGCTGGAACTGATTCTCTACAAACTGACCAGCACCCCCCTGAAGGGGTTTCTGCTGGGGACAGTCGTCACGGCCTTGATCCAGAGTTCCGGTGCCACCACCGTCATGGTGGTGGGGTTCGTCAATTCCGGACTGATGAAGCTCTCGCAGGCAATCGGCATCATCATGGGAGCCAATATCGGCACATCCATCACAGGGTGGATCATCTGTCTGTCCTATATCGACGGACAGCAGGGTCTGGCTTCTCTGCTGTCGACAGCCACGATATCCGCCGTGGTCGCCATCCTGGGCATTGTGTTCCGCATGTTCATGAAAAAAGACATCTTTCATGCCACTGGCAACATCATGCTGGGGTTCGCCATTCTGATGGTGGGCATGCAGACGATGTCCGGTGCGGTATCGCCGCTTTCTCAGTCTCCGGCATTCACGTCTCTGCTCACGTCGTTCACCAACCCGGTTATGGGCATCCTGTTCGGGATCCTGATCACGGCAGTGCTCCAGAGTGCCAGTGCTGCCTGCGGCGTGCTTCAGGCGCTGTCGGTCACCGGCGGCATCACCTTTGCATCGGCATTTCCCATGCTCATGGGTGTGGGCATCGGTGCAGCGACACCGGTGCTGCTTTCGGCTATCGGCACAGGCACAAACGGGAAACGGACGGCACTGGTGTATCTGCTCAATGACCTGTTCGCCATGCTGCTGGGATCCATCCTGTTTTACGGGACCAACCTCGTGTTCCACTATCCGTTCCTCGATACAGTGATGAATCCGTTTTCCATCGCGGCGCTGAATTCCATGTACCGGTTCGCGGCGATGCTCCTGCTGCTTCCCTTTGTGAAGGGCATTGAGCGGCTGACCAAAGTGCTGATCCCGAATAGGGAGGATGACGAGGAAGACAGTGATACACTGGATCTCCTGGAGGACCGTTTCCTGAACTACCCGGATCTGGCCCTTGCGCAGTGTCAGCGTGCGATGGATTCCATGGCGGAAAATGTGGTGAAAAACCTGGCACGGGCCATGGATCTGCTGGATCATTTTGATGAAAGGAAATTCAGCAAGATCCAGGAAAAGGAAAGCCGCATTGACAAGTACCAGGACAAGCTGGATACCTATCTGATGCAGATGCTCAAGCGCGAACTGAGCAATGCTCAGAGTACGGAAGTCTCCAAGTTTCTGCACTGCATCCCGGACTTCGAACGGATCGGGGATTATTCCTACGAGATGGCGAAAGTGGCGCGGGACCAGTATGAAAAGAAACAGTCGTTTTCCGGCAGTGCCTGGAAGGACCTGCAGGTGGTCATGCACGCTGTGACGGAAATCATGGACCTGACCATGGACAGTTTCAGTACCTCCGACCGACTGGTTGCGCAGCGCATTGAGCCCCTTCGTGTGTGGATCAGCATGTTGTGTACAGAGGTCCGTCATCGCCGTATCAGCCGGCTGAAGGATACCCGGTCAGGGATCGAGGAAGGCTTTGACTACAATGAACTCGTGAATGAACTGGAGCGGACCGCAGACCACTGCTCGAATATCGCCGTGTATATCATAGAGACGGCCAACAACGACCTGGATGTGCATGATTATGTCTCCAGGACCAAGAAGGATCGCCGTTCCCGTTACAAGGAGTACCTCACGGAATACAGGCAGAAATACAGCATCTGAGACCGGATGGTCTGTACAGCCATAGACAAAAAATGAGAGCTTCGTCAATTGGACGGAAGCTCTCATTTTTTGTCAGTCTGGTCTGTCTGATCCGAATGCTGTGCCTGTTCTTTCAGGTGCTTTCTCAGGGGCATACCGGTGAGCAGCGCCGCAGCCATACAGGCCAGGGCAGCATACAGGGCCCATTCCTGGTTTGCCAGGGCGAAGGCAATGAATAAAAATGCGGCTGCAAAATAAAGTATCGTGCTGAATATGCTCCAAATCTTGAAATTCATGACCATATAGTAGCATAATGCGCACATTTGAGCGCCAATAGTTTTTTTTCAGGCATAACATTTAGGAAAACAGTCAAAGACAACTAGAATGTAGGAGAAGGAACGGAAAACGTCGAAAACGCGCAGTTCCTTCATAAAAAAAGACCGGTTATCCGGCCGAATGTTTCTGAATGGAGCAGGTGATGAGAATCGAACTCACGTAGTCAGCTTGGAAGGCTGAAGTTCTACCATTGAACTACACCTGCAGAAACAATGAAATGGTGACCCGTGGGCGATTCGAACGCCCGACCCTTTGATTAAAAGTCAAATGCTCTACCAGCTGAGCTAACGGGTCACATGGTGCTGACTATAGGACTTGAACCCACAACCTACTGATTACAAATCAGTTGCTCTACCAATTGAGCTAAGTCAGCATGAATGGTGGAGGTTAACGGGCTCGAACCGCTGACCCTCTGTTTGTAAGACAGACGCTCTCCCAACTGAGCTAAACCTCCATCACAGTGCTCACTAATAATATCAGGCTGTTTTTGTTGCGTCAACAAAAATACTGATATTTTTGGCGCACTTTTTCACTGAAGGGTCCAGCCATTCAGAAGCAAGTGTTCCGCTTCGGCGGAAACGACTGGAAATCGAGGGATTGTTATGCTGACAAAAGAACGAATCATATATCTTCTCGACCGACTGGACAGGGATCACATCATCCATGTCAAGGAGATCGCGGAAGAACTGGATGTATCCCAGTCCACGATCCGAAGGGATCTGACCGAACTGGAAAACCAGGGAAAGCTGAAGCGTGTCCACGGGGGAGCGATCAAGGGCAGCGTCAGTGAAATCGTTTCAAGACGCAGGGAGCGGAGCACACCGGAAGCTGCACGGGATGACCCGGCGGCTGTCAGGGCTTTGTGCAAAGCGGCGGCGGATCTGGTGGAGGACGGAGAATGCATCTTCCTGGACAGCGGGGTCCTTCCCGCGGGAATGACTGAATTTCTGGCCAACCGTCCGGTCCGCATCGTCACCAACAATCACCTGGTCATTTCCAGACTGAACGATCCCAAAGCGCAGGTCATTGTCATAGGCGGGGACTATATCCCGCGATATGCAATGAGCGGCGGGGCCATGGCATTGCATGATATCAGCCAGTTTCAGTTTGACCGCAGTTTTCTGGAGTGTGCGGGACTGGACCTGGAGCGGGGAATGACGTATACGTCAGATCTGGAGTCCCGGGATATCAAGGAACACGCCATGAATGCCTCGGCCGCAAGCTACCTGCTCCAAAGCGGATCCAGGATCCAGTCGGGAGGCTTTTGCAAACTGCAGCCGGTGAGCCGCTTCTCGAAAATATTTGTCACGGATCAAGAAAAACTGCCGGTGCTTCCGGCGAACTTCGAGGTCGTGCAGGTATGATTGAGATATGCGTATCCTGGTTATTGAAGATGAGGAAACCCTTGCCCGGCTCATAGAGTCAAGGCTGAAGCGGGAGAACTATGACGTGGATGTGGCTCTGGACGGAGACACGGGACTCATGGAGGCTCTGCGCGGTATCTATGACCTGATTATCCTGGACGTCATGCTGCCGGGAACATCGGGATTTGACATTCTGTCCGCGCTGAAAAAGCAGCGGATCTCCTCGAAGGTGATCATGCTGACGGCACGGGGCGCGCTGGAGGACAGGCTGCATGGTCTGAAGGCAGGCGCAGATGACTACGTGACAAAACCCTTCCATCTCGAGGAACTCGCAGCCCGCGTCAGCGTGCAGCTGAGGCGGGAGGAAGAAGGCAGGCGGACAGCCGGCGATCTGGAGCTCGCCGATCAGTCCAACCTGCTTGTGTGCCGCACAACCGGGAAATCCATCGAACTGTCCGCAAAGGAACTGGCTGTCATGGACTATCTGCTTTCTCATCCACAGCAGATCCTGTCCAGAGACCAGATCCTTGACCGGGTCTGGGGACTGGATTCCGATGTAACGGCCAACAACCTGGAAGCGTATCTTTCCTTTCTGCGTCGGAAACTCCAGGCCATCGGATCTGCGGCAGCCATCAAGGCTGTCCGGGGACTGGGGTACCGGCTGGAGACAGGAAATGCGTGAACTGAGAACCCGCATGCAGACACTGGTGTTTGGACTGGCTGCGCTCTTTGCGGCGCTGATCCTTGCCCTGGCAAATGGCTTTGCCTACTGGCAGGCCGCGCAGACTGTTCAGGAAAACCTGGACAGCACCAGCCGCCTGTTCAATGAAAGAGGATACGACAGAGAGCTCGACATCCTGTCGTCACTGCCTGTATGCACCGTTCTCCTGAATCATGCCGGTGAAATCACCGGCGTGCTGGCAAGGGATCCGGACATGGATGAGGAAGACCTCATCGAGGCTGTGGAATACAGCATGCATCCCGAACCGGACTTTCTGTACACCTCCCGGTATGTATCCCGGCGGCAGGGGTCGATGATCACCATCGTCGATACCGCCGAAGTGGCAGAGCACCTGCAGGAGATCCTGTGGGGGTCGCTGCTTCTGGGTGCTGTTCTTCTCGTGCTGCTGTGGTTTGGCACCAGATGGCTGATTCTGGTCATGACCCGGCCCATCGAGGAGAACCTGGAGATGCAGAAGAGGTTTGTCGCAGACGCCTCTCACGAACTGAAAACGCCGCTGTCTGTGATCATGGCCAGTGCGGAGGCCATGGAACAGGACCCGCAGCCCAGGTGGCTGCAGGCCATCATCACGGAATCCGAACAGATGAATCATCTGATCACCAGTCTGCTGGATCTGTCCCGAAGCGATGGGCTGAAGGACAAACAGCCGGTGAATCTTTCGGAGACCGTGGAACAGGCGGCACTTCCCTTTGAAAGCCTTCTGTATGACCGGCATCTGTCGCTGGCCCTGGATCTGGAGCCGGGGCTGACAGTGGCCGGAGCACCGGAGGACCTGATGCGCCTGACAGGGATCCTGATTGACAATGCCAGCCGGCATGCCGATCCGGGCTCCGCAGTCAGCGTTTCGCTGAAACGGGAAAAAGACAGAATCCTGCTGAGGGTCACGGACACCGGCGAGGCCATTCCCGCCGGAGAGGAAGAACGGATATTCGACCGGTTTTACCGGGCAGATGCCTCCCGCACCAGGGCCGAAGGCCGCTATGGTCTTGGCCTGGCCATTGCGAAGAACATCACGACAGGGCATCATGCCGACATCCGGGCATGGAGCCATGGCGGACAGACTACCTTTCAGGTGAGGTTTGAGCCGTTGAGCGAAAAACAGAAATCCCGTCCGTCGCAGACAGGAACCGGGTGAATGCCGGCATGCAGCCGGTATGGAGAGAGATATGAAAGACAACAGAAAAATCTGGATCTGGGTCGCAGTCATTGTGATTGTGATCCTGGCAGTATGGGGCATTTCCGCTGCCAACAAAAACGAAACAGCTGCTGAAGACAAGATTCAGGAACAGACACCTGCGGCTGAGCAGGAAGATTCCGGAATCGAGACCGAAGCACCGGACAGCCAGACACAGGCCGATCAGGAAGCTGCAGCCATCGAGGAACTGGAAGGCACGGAACAGGAATAACCTGGCACTCCAAAATTGGATAGGGAGGAAGACTAACCCCATCCAAAGATACCTTAGGGTTTCCGTTACCCTACAGAGCTTTGGAGTTTGAACATCACAGTAAGCACTCAGGGGCTGTCCACTTTGTGGGCAGCCCCTGATTCTACTTGTTTTTCTTCTTTTTCACAGCCTTACTGCCGAACCTGGGCTCCAGAGAATATGTCGCTTTTGGATCGAGCACATACATTACACGATTCCTGAACCTGACCCAGTTGGTAAAGCCATAGGAATTGTGTTTCATGCACTTGATCATTTTGTTGCGGTTCTCAATGATCCCGTTGTGGAGCCTTACGCTTTTGATCGTATATTCGCTCCTCCTGTTGACCATGTATTCAACAGTCACTGTGTTGAAGGAATTGAAGATCTCATCTCTCCATTCCTTCATCGTTCTGGAGAATCCGTTCATCTCTTTGATGGAACTGTTCCTGAACGCTACATAAGTTTCGTTGAACAGCTGTTCTCCTGCTTTATCATATGTTCCCGACTCATACATGTGAGTCAAAACCCTTTTCAAACGCACTGCTTCTTCCAGTTCAGGGTCGATACCCAGAAGAATCTCCCGCAGCTGCAGGAGCGTCATATATTTTTGAAAATGTCGGTTGTATTGTCCTTCTCTCCCTGGGTCAAAGATATCCAGATCCTCATCTTTTGAGAGGAGCCAGTGGAAATGCTTCAGTACATAATACTGGTCAGAGGTTTTCTGCCAGTCAGCGGATATCCTCTGCCAGCACGGATCGTCCCGGTATCTTTCCCTTGGGAAGTCGCTTTCCACGGCCTTCATTTCTTCCTTCAGCCTTTCCCGCCTGGCTCTGGTTCTGTTCATGACCCGGATCCTGACTTTTGTCAGCCTGCGGGTGAATTCCTGCATCACATGGAACCTGTCCACCACGCCAATGGCGTTGGGGAAGCAGGCTTTCACCATTTTCCTGTAAGCCGGGTACATATCGAAACAGACCGCTTTGACTCCGAGTCTTTCCTCCTCGGGGATCAGACTCATATATTCAAGCAGTGAAGGGAGCCAGCGGTTTGGAAGCAGATCCACAGGTGTCTGCTTTTCGAAATCAAGGAGCAGACATACATACTTGCTTCCCTGGGTCTTCATCGCATAGACCTCGTCTATGCACAGGAGTGACGGTAGCTTCTTCCTGGGGATCTCCACATGGGCGTCGAAGATATTGGACACCGTGGTGGCTGAAACGCAGTATTTGCGGCCTACCGAAGCGAAGGTCTGGTTGTAGTCCTTGAGATCCTTCAATATGTCGAATACGACTTTATCCGCGATCTTCCCCTTTTTCTGAACGAAAGGAGAAGGCTCATAGTAGGTGCGGTGGCAGGCTGGGCATTTGAACCGTCTGGCATGATAAAGCAGGATACAGTCCCTGCCAGTTCCATCCGCATATTTGATCTTCTTTGGGATATATTCCTTCACTCTGGGATGCGGGCAGCCACAGTCAGGGCATGGATCGTGATCATTGGTGAGAATGACACGCAGTACAGGACGTTTGTCGGACTGTCTGGTATAACTGATGTCCTCGATCTCCCCTGGTTCCAGCCCGAAAAAGTCCACCATGAATTCTTTTTCTGCATTCAACACGGTATTCCTCCTGTTCACGATGTCATCATCGCAGAGGATACGGGGTGAGTCATAAAAGCTGTGTGGAATGGTGGAAAACTTTGTGCGATCTCATATCTAGACATTTGGAAAAGTTGTTTATTCCTGTCTTTCCAGGCTAAAAGACACAATTCCTCCAGCGTGGCGTCTAAGAATAGTGAAAGGAAATCAGACCAGTATTGGGCGATGTGTTTGGAGATATAGCGGATCACGACAGGAGGCAAAGCGTAACGGGCAAGTTCGCACTCTGCCTGACGGAGAGTGCGATCAGGGCCTTTGAACAGGCCGGCCATGACCGCTATCAGGAATTGTGCCAGCAGCGGAACGCGGGAGAAGGGAACAAGTTCAGCGGGGATGAGGGCATGAGTTTTACCGCATATGGAACATTTTGCACGCTGGATCAGCACCTCGTCACGAACGCCGTTTACGGGACTTTCGAAACTGCGGAGATAGGAACCATGACGGTACAGCTTACCATCATGGCAATCAGGGCATTTCCTGGTACCAGCGAAGAACCTGTTACAAGTTTTTTGATATCCATTCTGGAAAGATGAATTGATTTCAGGGTGATTTCCCGGTACCATAATCATGTCATTAGACAGGGAGCGGCAGAACTTGACGGCAATCAATTGGGCTCTGCTCCTTTTTTTGTTTCATCACAAAGTTCCTGATATCACTGTTTCAGTGACTGGAAGGGGGTACTGACACCCTCCTTAAGCGGAGAACTGCCAAAGTATCTTCATTCAGCCACTTTCACCAATGAAACACAGGGAAATCTTCGTTATTCTCTCCCTATAACTCCTTAATTCAACTATAACAAAACAAGGCAGCTTTAGAACCTCCATGAAGGTTCGGAGCTGCCTTTTATGACTTTGGTGATCGACCCTAAGGTCGCTTTATTGAAGGGGGTGGACCCTGTCCAATTTTGCGTATTCAATAACCTGAACCTGTATCGCATCAAGAAGCGCCCGGCAATGCCGGGCCTTTCTGCGTCTGACAGACCATGAATCCCGGGGGGAGGATGTACGGTTGCCTGAGCCGGGACAGCTTTGCAGGCAGAGGGTGGCACAGACAGGCAGCGGCTGGCAGTCTGCGCGTACAATGGAACCATGATACTCAACGTCAGCAGCCGCACGGATATACCGGCATACTACCTGGACTGGTTCTTCAACCGCATCAAGGCGGGATACGTGGATGTGCGCAATCCTTTCCACGAACAGAGTGTGTCCCGGATCTTCTTTGAGAATGTGGATGCCTACCTGCTCATCACCAAGGACCCCAGGCCCCTGGCCAGACGCATCCGGGAAATCGACAAACCATGTGTGGTGCATGTGACGATCACCGGCTATCACGGGGACCTGGAGCCGGGTCTGCCGGACAAGCGGGAAGTCATTGAAAGCCTGCGGGAGATTTCGTCCGTCATTGGCAGAGAAAATGTCTATGTCCGCTATGATCCGGTGCTGCTCAATGAACGCTACACCGTGGAGTATCACAAAGCGGCATTTGAACGCCTGGCATCGCAAGTCTCGGACTATGCAGCGCATATGGTGATTTCCTTTCTCGATGACTGCAAAAATGTCCGGAGGCACCAGGCAGAGACGGGATTCCGGCGTCCGGAGGCTGATGAAGTCCGCGGACTGGCGGAAAGCTTTGCACGGAGCGCAGAACGCCATGGTGTGATGCTATATGGGTGCAATGAGCGGGAGATCCTGGCACCGCTGGGGTTCAGGGACAGCGCCTGTTTCTCTCAGAAGAAAGCCTTTGAGCTCACGGGCAGGGCCTTCGGGAGCTGGAAGGCAAGAAACTGCGTCTGTGTGGAGATGGTGGATATCGGGTACTACAACTCCTGTCCCCGCTTCTGCAAGTACTGCTATGCCAATTACGATGAATCGCGGATTGCGGCTCACGTGAAGGACCACGACCCGGATTCGAGTCTTCTGTCCGGCCATCTGCGGCCGGAGGATGTGGTGAAACGGAGGGTGAAATGACAGAACTCGAAAAACTGCAGGCGCAGCTGCGTGCCTGCCGGCACTGTGAGGGAATGCTGGAGCCACGGCCGGTGGTGCATGGAAATCCCGGCGCCCCGATCCTTCAGGTGTCGCAGGCACCGGGGAAGAAAGTGCATGAGACGGGGATCCCCTTCAACGACGCCTCCGGCAGGCGGCTGCGACAGTACTGGTATCAGATCAGTGATGCACAGTTTTATGACCCGGATCTGTTTTATATCACGAGCATGGGCCACTGCTATCCGGGGAAGGGAAAAACCGGGGACAAAAAGCCCCCGCGGTGCTGCTTCGACATGTGGACCAGGCAGGAAATCGAGCTCAAGCCGGGGACCCGGATGATGCTGGTGATTGGCAGGGAGGCGGCATCCCGGCTGTTTCCGAAACGGGAGTTCACGGAGCTGGTGTTTCAGGACCAGGAATATGACGGGATCCCCTGTTATGTGCTCCCGCACCCCAGTCCGCTGAATGTGCGGTGGTTCAGGATGCACCCGGAGTTCGAGACACAGCGCATGCCGGTGATCCGCGAGAAACTGCACCAGGTGCTGAAAACAGCGGGACAGGACGGCAGCGGGTCTGATAAAGTGGACAGCGAGGGTGCGTCGGCAGACAGGTAAGGAAGCAGCAGCCGGGGCTGCCAACGGTGTGTGACAGTTTCCGGGCCGTTGAAACCAGGCGGTTTTATGTCCGGCTGAGGTGTTGACACAACCGCAGGTGTTGGTTTTAATAGTTGCGTACGAACGGATTGTTACTGAGAAGGATCAGGCTATACCTTGCGTGCACACAGCAAATCCATGAACGAAGTATTCAAAGGGATTTTTGCGTGTGTCGGGGTGTAGCCTTTTTTCGTGCAGATCCGTGAGAGTTCACGGAAAGGAGTGAAGGAAATGAATGTCGAGAAAGTCATCAACAACAACCTGGTACGATCCAGAGACACCAGAAACAGGGAATTCCTCGTGATGGGATGCGGCCTGGGGTTCAAAAAGAAACCCGGTGATCCCATTGACGAAGACCGCATAGAAAAGGTGTACCGTCTGGATTCCAGACAGGATCAGGACGCCATGGAGACCATTCTGGCCAGGGTTCCCCTGGAGGTCCTGCAGGCTTTCAACGACATCGTGGCCTATGGAAAGCTGAGTCTTCATACTGAACTCAGCGACGGACTCATGGTCAATCTGGCCGATCACATTGCCTTCGCCCTGGAAAGACACGGGAAGGGACTGGATCTGTCCAATGCCCTGCTGTCGGAGATCCGTTCGTTTTATCCACATGAATACGAAATCGGCATGAAAGCTCTGGACATCATCCGCAAACATACCGGGTCGACCTTGCCCCGTGATGAAGCGGGGTTCATTGCGCTGCACTTCATCAGTGTGGCCAGCCAGATCAATTCCATGTCGGAAACCAATGAAATGATGCGGCTGATCCGTAAGGTCCTCTCGCTGGTGGAGTATGACTGCCAGATTCAGCTGGACAGGAATTCTCTCCAGTATGAGCGGTTTGTGACACACCTGAAGTATTTCTCCAGGCGGCTGTTTTCCGAACAGACATCCACAGCCCTGGAAACGGACCCCGGTCTGTACCAGATGATCAAGTCACAGTACAAAAAAGCGTATCTGTGCGCCCTTAAAGTGGCGGATCTGGTCCGGAAGGAATATGGAAAAACGCTGAACAACGACGAGATGGTGTATCTGACCATCCACATCAACCGGCTGATTGAGCTGTACAGACAGAGCCGGGACTGATGAACATGCACAGGAACAGGCGGGCACGCCCCCTTTATGCTCCTGTCAAACTTGAAACAAAGAAAGGAAATGCGATGAACTACACAGAACTTGGACAGGAAATCCTGTCTCTGGTCGGAGGCAGGGACAATGTCTCCGGTCTGACACACTGCGCCACAAGACTGCGCTTCAACCTCCGGGATGAAGGAAAGGCGCAGACGGAAAAGCTGAAGGAAACACCGGGTGTTCTGGGGGTCGTCCAGAGCGGCGGTCAGTATCAGGTCATCATCGGCAATGACGTCAATCATGTATACAAACCCATCATGGCCATCTGCAAGCTGGATGAAGGCGGCGCCAGGGCACAGAATGGCGAAAAAAAGGGATGGGGCAGCCGTCTGATCGACACCATCACCGGTATTTTCACACCTGTTCTTCCGGCCATCACCGCTGCAGGTATGCTCAAGGCTGTCCTGGCCCTCTGCACGGCCTTTGGCTGGCTGACAGCCGCGGATTCCACTTATCAGGTCCTGAATTTCATGGCCGATGCCGCATTCTATTTCCTGCCGGTGCTGCTGGCAAATTCCGCGGCGAAGAAATTCGGCTGCAATCCCTATATTGCGATGCTGCTGGGCGGCATGCTGCTGCACCCGAACTTCATTGCCATGGTGACCGCTGCCAAGGAAACCGGTGAAGGGGTTTCCTTTCTGGGCCTGCCGGTATATGCGGCATCCTACTCCAGTTCGGTCATTCCGGCGATCCTGATCGTCCTGGCTCAGAGCTACATCGAGCCTGTGGCTGACCGGATCTCCCCGAAGGCCATCAAGTTCTTCACAAAGCCGCTGATCACTGCGCTGGTGGCCGGCCTGCTGGGTCTGCTGGTCCTGGGACCTGTGGGGTATATCGTTGCCACCTGGATCGCAGACGGCATCAATGCCCTGAACACCTATGCCGGCTGGCTGGTTCC
Organism: Faecalibaculum rodentium; assembly: GCF_001564455.1. GTDB lineage: Bacteria > Bacillota_I > Bacilli_A > Erysipelotrichales > Erysipelotrichaceae > Faecalibaculum > Faecalibaculum rodentium. The sequence goes on along the minus strand of NZ_CP011391.1, from coordinate 1,937,486 downwards.
GCTGATTCTCGGCGCCTTCTTCCCGCTGATGGTCATGACCGGGACCCATTATGGAATCATTCCCATTGGCATCAACAACCGCATGACCACCGGATTTGACACCATTGTGTATCCGGCCAATCTGTGTTCCAACATAGCCCAGGGTGCGTCCTCCTTTGCGGTGGCACTGAAGACAAAGAAAGAGAAAGTCCGGGAACTGGGCTGGTCTGCGGGAATCACCGCGGTCTGCGGAATCACCGAACCGGCGCTGTATGGTGTGAACATGCGGTACAAGACACCGCTGATCGCCGCCTGTGTCGGCGGCGGAGCCGGGGGTCTGTTTGTGGGACTGATGGGAGTCCGCAACTACGCCGGAGGCTCCCCCGGATTGATGACACTGCCCGGCTACATTGGCGAGCGCGGCTTCTATGACCTGAGCAATGCCTGCATCGGCGCAGTCATTGCCTTCGTGGTCTCCTTCGCCGTGACCTGGTTCCTGTTTCATGATGAGGACGAAGGCCTGAAGGCGGCTGCGGGTGAGGAAACGAAGAAGGAAAAAGAAGCGGCTTCCTGTCTGGAGAATGCCAGTGTGCAGATCCTGGCACCTGTCTCCGGCACGCTGGTCCCCCTTTCAGAGGTGAATGATCCGACCTTCGCCCAGGAGATCCTGGGTAAAGGCTTTGCGATCCGCCCGGCTGACGGAACGTTTGTGTCTCCCGTCGAGGGGGAGGTCGTGATGGTGTTCAATACCGAACATGCCATTGGACTTCGTTCCGCTGACGGAGCCGAAGTGCTGATCCACGTGGGGCTGGATACGGTGAACCTGAATGGTGAACACTACCATGCCCTGGTGAAGGCCGGGGACAAGGTGAAACCCGGAACACCGCTGCTGAAGGTGGACCTGGATGCGGTGGGAAAAGCCGGGTACGATGTGATCACACCGGTTCTGGTGACCAACACCAGCGAATTTGCGGATATTGTGTGCAATGCACCCGGGCAGATCGAGGCGGGACAGCCGGCTGCCCGCGCCTTTCGCTGAATGACCGGTCTGCGGATGCAAAAGCGTGTTGCTGACAAGGAAAGTGAGGAAACGATGAGTCTGCCGAAGGATTTTCTCTGGGGCGGTGCAACGGCTGCCAACCAGTACGAAGGGGGATGGAACGAATGCGGCCGGGGCCTGGCCAATGTGGATGTGACGCCCTGGGGACCGGATCGCCGGAAGGTGATGAGCGGCACAGCCGGAGTTCATTCCCTGGATGATTCCCATTTTTATCCCGGTCTGGAAGCCGTGGATTTCTATCATCATTACAAGGAGGACATTGCCCTGTTTGCCGAAATGGGATTCAAGGTGTTCCGGATGTCGATTGCCTGGAGCCGGATCTTCCCAAAGGGAGATGAAGAAGAGCCGAACGAAGAGGGTCTGCGGTTCTACGAGGATGTTTTCCGGGAACTGAAGAAACACAACATCGAGCCTCTGGTGACAATCACCCACTTTGACTGCCCGATGTACCTGATCACAGAATATGGCGGGTGGAAGAATCCAAAGCTGATCGAATTCTACAAACGGCTCTGTCAGGTGCTCTTCACCCGGTTCAGGCCGTATGTGAAGTGGTGGCTGACGTTCAATGAAATCAACATGATCCTGCATTTGCCCTTCATGGGAGCCGGGCTGGAGTTTGAAGAGGGTGAAGACCGGGAAAAGGCAAAATACCTGGCTGCCCACAATGAACTGCTGGCCAGCGCCTGGGCGGTGAAGATCGGTCATGAGGTCAATCCCGAGAACATGATCGGCTGCATGGTGGCGGCCGGAGAGTTCTACCCCTATTCTCCGATGCCGGAGGATGTGTTCCTGGCACAGCAGAAGGAGCGGGAGAACCTGATGTTCATCGATGTCCAGGCGAGGGGAGAATACCCGGCTTACGCCAAAAAACTGTTTGAGCGCATGGGCCTGGATCTCGGGATGACGCCGGAGCAGGAAGCGCTGCTGAAGGACAACCCGGTGGATTTCATCAGTTTCTCCTATTACACAAGCCGCTGTGTTTCCACAAGACCCGATGCGGGAGAACAGGTGGGGAATGCCTTCAAGGGCGTGAAGAATCCCTATCTCAAGGCCAGCGACTGGGGCTGGGCCATTGATCCCCTGGGTCTGCGGACGACAATGAATTCCCTGTATGACAGATACCAGAAGCCGCTGTTCATCGTGGAAAACGGTCTGGGTGCGAAGGATGTCCCCGATGCAGACGGCCGTGTTCAGGATGATTACCGGATCGAATATCTGCAGCGGCATCTGCAGGCGATGAAGGATGCGGTGGAGCTGGACGGGATCCCTCTGCTTGGATATACAGCCTGGGGCTGCATTGACCTGGTGAGCGCCTCTACGGGAGAAATGTCAAAGCGGTATGGCTTCATCTATGTGGACCGGGACGACCAGGGTCATGGAACGCTGAAGCGGTTGAAGAAGAAGTCCTTTGACTGGTACAAAAAGGTCATTGCCACCAACGGCGAAGACCTGACAAACGAATAAACGCAAAAGGGGTTGTAACAGTAAGGCCTGTTTTATAGGCTGAGACTGATTACAGTCCCTTTTTCTTGTTGTGAACTGAAAAAAATGTCTGGAGATTCCATTGGTCATCTCCAGACTTTCTTTTTGGGCATTATAAAAACAACTTGGGGGATAACTTTAAAAAATGCCTGTTTTCCTCGTCAGTTTAGCTTGCCTATAAGGCCATTTGCCCTCTGTTTAAGCCAGAACAGATGATATTTATAAAGATTCAGACCCAGACAGTTCAGAAGAAATTCCATCTTGACACCTTTCAGCCCTCTTCTTCTGAACCTGGTCATTCCCCGGTCCTGCTTCAGGATCCCGAATGCTCACTCCACCTGTATTGACCGTTGCCTGCAGAGCCTTTTTCCTTCTTCGGATTCCAGGTTTTCATCTGCTTTTCCCTGCAGCTCTTCCATCACCACATTCTTTCCGACTCTTCTGTATCTGCCAAAGCGGCAGCACTGTCCCAGGCTTTCACATCCTTCACGGTGGCCTTTTTCCGCATATATTTGACTGATATGGTGATTCCCTCCACGTGTCCTCGATATATTGTCCCCTTCATACTGATCCAGGACCCTTTTGAAAGCCTGATGGCTGAGTATTTCATAGTTGGACAGGTAAAGAAACCGACAGTCTGTACGGCACAGGGATTCCAGCTCCCTGAGGGAGATGTTCTTTCTGGATGTCATGTATGAGAAAAGGATGACCCGGGGCAGCATCACACGATCGTGAGAGCTGGAATTGTTCGATCTGACCGGAGCGAAGTATTTGGCAAGATTGATCCTTTCTATCGCTTCCGGGAAAGAGTGAACAGGGTCATCAGATTGGATTCGAACTGGTACATCCAGCGCGAGTGATTCTTGTACGCCGAACGGATAATGGATATAATTCGGTTGTATGTTTTTTAGCACAAACAATTCATACAGCAAAGGGCAGGTCAGCTGATAAGCTTTCCTGCCCTTTGTGTTTTTATTTAGGATAGCTGTCCAGGTTCAACTGTTACAGCCCCTTTTGCGTATATACAGTCAGAGCGCGGTCGTCGATGAGTGCTTGAAGGGCTGGCGGGTTTGCGTCCGGGGCCGGTTTGTGACACACAGCCATCACCGGCCAGAATAATCCGACCAGTATCATAATAAGGTACTAAAAAAGCCGCGGCAGTCAGCCGTGGCGATATGTTCGAATGGAGCAGGTGATGAGAATCGAACTCACGTAGTCAGCTTGGAAGGCTGAAGTTCTACCATTGAACTACACCTGCGCGATCAGCGATTGGCTGGGGCAACTGGATTCGAACCAGTGGAATGCAGGAGTCAAAGTCCTGTGCCTTACCGCTTGGCTATACCCCAATAAATAAAAAAATGGTGGAGAGAGGCAGATTCGAACTGCCGAACCCGAAGGAACTGAGTTACAGTCAGCCGCGTTTAGCCACTTCGCTATCTCTCCAGAAAAATGGTGGAGGTTAACGGGCTCGAACCGCTGACCCTCTGTTTGTAAGACAGACGCTCTCCCAACTGAGCTAAACCTCCAGATTCAGATTTGATTTGTTGTGCATCGCTTGACGCCTCTAAAGAATACAACGGACCAGACCATCCGTCAAACATTTTTTTGAGAAATCAGCCAGAAAATTTCCATAACGTCCCGAAAGGTCCGGCGGGCAGTCCCGTCAAAGATCAGGCAGCTGTTCTGCCATGAGCCGGCCGGCAGCACGCGTCTGGATGTCAAACGCCTTCCTCCAGAGCCGCACCAGGGAACTCTCGTTGATTCGCCCGGCCCGGGCAGCCACTTCTGTATCCAGCACGAGGTACAGAGATGCGCGTACGGTGGTGGTCTCTTTCCCGAACACGTTCTTTCTCTGCAGCCCGCCCAGCTTTTCCATCACGGTCCGGTCTTCCATATACAGAACCTCCGGATCCTGCATCATGAGATCTCCCGCATCCTCTGTGACGATATCCAGGGGAACATCAATGGCCGCAAAGGACGGTTTCCACTGCAGAAGCAGGTCGTGATAGCGCTGTCCCCGCTCCGTTCGCAGGGAAGGAAGGACGGCTGTGAGCTCCAGGCCGGTCATGGGGTTGTCGAGCTTCATGGGTTCCACCTCTTTCCTGGAATGTCCATATGGTATGATTGTAGCACGAGAGGAGCTCCTATGATCAAAGCAGGGATCGATCTTGGTGCCGGCAGCATCCGCGTGGTCACAGAAGACGACGGTGTGGTGTTAGACGAAGCCAGCATGATCGCAATTGACGAAAAGGGGAACTGCCTGGCCTATGGCAACGAGGCACTGGAGATGAAGGGGGTCGCGGATCCGCAGGTTCGCGTACTGTCTCCAATGCAGGATGGCCGGCTGGATTTTGAGCTGCTGGGAAAACTGTTTGACCAGCTGTTTTACCAGCTGAAGCTGTTCAGAATGTTTCAGAAAACCGTTCTGGTTCTGTCGTATCCCTCCGGGCTCGACAGCCGGGATGTGGAGCAGCTCAAGGAGCAGCTGCTGCAGATGGGCGCCTGGAAGGTGTATTCGGACCAGGAAATCTGGGTCTCCGCCATTGGGGCGGGCCTGGACGTGAGCCTGCCTGTTTCCAGCTGTGTCCTGAACATGGGGGAGCGCAGCTGCGACATTGCTGTATTCTCCAGAGGCGTGATCCAGAAACAGGACAAGTCTGCAGATGCCGGTCTGCGTGTGAAAAACGCCATCCGCCGCTGGCTGCATGACAACCGCCGGATGGCTGTCTCCCAGATGACGCTGGAGCGCATCTGCCGAAGCCTCGGATCCGTGGTCCCCAGGCCCAATCCCAGGCAGATGGAAATCACCGGGGTTTCCACCACCGACCGCACAGCCCGGCGGGAGATCATCACAGAAAACGACGTGGCCCAGGCACTGGGTCCCCTGTGCGAGGAATGGGCTTTGTGGATCGCCCGGTTTCTGCAGGATCTGGACCCACATCAGCAGGATGATGTCCGCATGCGCGGCATTGTGAGCTGCGGCGGGACCATGAAGCTGGCAGGGCTGTCGAATTACCTGCAAAGTGTGCTCAACTGCCCGGTCTATGTGACAGAAGATCCGACCATGACCGTGACCGATGGTCTGTCCATTCTTCTGACACGCATGGAATAACCGGTTTTTTTCAAAGCGGAAGGGCATCCGCTTGTTTTCGGTTTGCACATTTGATACTGTAATAGTTGGCTATTTATGACTATGGAACCGGCCAGGTGCCGGCCCGTTGACTGAATTCAGGCACATCACATCATCAAGGAGGCGAATATACATTCATGGCTAAACAGGACATGATCGAACTGGACGGTGTCGTTGTCGATACACTGCCCAACGCTGCTTTCAAGGTAAAACTGGAAAACGGACACGAAATCCTTGCCCATGTATCCGGCAAAATCCGCATGCATCACATCCGCATTCTGCCCGGTGACAGAGTGACAGTGGAAATTTCTCCCTATGACCTCACACGCGGCCGAATCACCTTCCGCCGCAAATAAGCATACAGCTGATATGATTTCCGTGAACGGAAAGAAATTTTAGGAAGAAGGAGAACCATGCAGGAATTCGAACGCGCGACCTTTCACAAAGAATCCCAGGAAGACCGTCTCGATAAGGCAGTTTTTCTGTTTGAACCCCTGGAAAGGGGATTCGGCACCACAATCGGAAATGCCATCTGCCGGACCATGCGTTCCAACCTTCCGGGAACCGGCATCGTCGGCTTCCAGATCGAAGGCATGGAACCCGGTGACACCACCATCAGCGGCCTGCTGGAGGACACAACCGCGCTGATCCTGAACCTGAAGGCACTTATGCTGACAGGCGACGTGGATGAAGCAGTGCAGCTGCAGGTGCACAAAAAAGGCCCGGCCATCATCACCGCCGCGGACATCATCTGCCCGGAGGAAGTGGAAGTGTCGGATCCGGACCAGATCATCTGCACCCTGGAAAAGGGAGCCGATCTGAACATGGATCTGTACGCAGCCAGAGGCACCGGCTACAAAAGCGAATCGGACAACCGGAAAAACTGGCATCTGCCCGAAGATGTACAGGCCATTGACACAATGTTCACACCCATCCGGCAGGCAGAATACCTTTCCGAACCCGCCCGTCTTGGACAGGACATCAAATACGACAAGGTGCACATCAATGTGACCACCGACGGAGCCATCACGCCGCTGCACGCGGTCAGCGAAGCAGCCGGCATCCTCATGTCCGCCCTTGACCAGATCGTGCCCCTGGCAGATCTGAAGCTGGAAGAATGCTTCACTGTTCAGCTTCCCCAGGCTGAAGAAAACGCAAAGCCCGCCACGCAGATGATTGAGGACCTGGACCTGTCCGTACGGTCCTACAACTGCCTGAAGCGCGCCGGCATTCAGACAGTGGAAGAACTGACGCAGAAAACCGAAGACGAAATGATGCACGTCAAGAACCTCGGCAAGAAGTCCCTGAAGGAAGTCAAGGACAAGATGACGCAGCTCGGACTGTCGTTCAAATCTTACGATTAATGCAGACAAGCCGGATCCGTTCCGGCTTTTTTCACGTCATACCCTGCAATGCAGGACATGACCCGGTGCAAGCCGGAGAAAGGAATACCATGTATCTGACTGCCAGAGACATCACCAAGCGCTGGACAGACCGCAATGTCCTGGATCACATTGATCTCACGATCGACCAGAATGACCGGATCGGCCTGGTGGGTGCAAACGGCTGCGGCAAATCCACGCTGCTGCAGGTTCTTGCAGGAACAGAGAGCTGCGATGGCCAGATCGAGCGCATGAAGGGACTGACCATGCACTATCTGCCGCAGGACCCGGTATTTTCCCGGGAAACTGTCCTGGAGGAGATGAAGGCCCACGCGGCAGCGCAGCCGGAGGCCATTGAAGAATTCGAGATATCTTCCATCCTCTCGCGCCTTGGACTCAAGGACCAGCCCATCCGTCAGCTCTCTGGCGGACAGCGAAAGCGGCTGGCCCTGGCCAAAGCCCTGATTACCCGCTGTCAACTCCTGCTGCTCGATGAGCCCACCAACCATCTGGATGCAGAGATGATCGAGTGGCTGGAGAACCGCCTGCGGAAGGAAAACCAGGCGGTTCTCATGGTCACTCATGACCGCTGGTTTCTCGACCGGACGGTGAACCAGGTCCTGGAACTCGATGAAGGCAGGCTGTACTGTCATGACGGCGGATACGAATCCTATCTGGAGAACAAGGCCGCCCGGCAGGAAGCAAAACAGCTGGCGGCACACAAGCTGGACAGGCTTTACAAACAGGAACTGGAGTGGGTGAGGGCCGGGGTTCAGGCAAGAAGCACCAAATCCCGGTCCCGGCTTGACCGCTTTGAGGAGCTGCGGAAACAGCGGACGAAGGTACAGGAACGCAGTCTGAAGCTCGTGCCCATGGCCAGCCGCCTGGGAAAGAAAAGCCTGGCGTGGCAGGATCTTGCCTTCGCCTGGCCGGATGGACCGGAGCTGTTTCACGATGTGTCTTATCAGATGAAGAAACAGGAACGCCTGGGATTCATCGGCCCCAACGGCTGCGGCAAATCCACGCTGTTCAAGGTGCTCGCCGGGCGGCTGAAGCCCGTGAAAGGTTTTGTGGAGACCGGAGAAACGGTGAAGACCGGCTGGTTCGGGCAGGGAGAGCTGACAGAGGACCTGTCCCAGACAGTGATTTCCTATATCGAGAAAACAGCGCAGACCATTCCCTGGGGCGGGCAGGAGTTCACCGCAGCCCAGATGCTGGAAAAATTCCTGATTCCCCGCTCCATGCAGCACCTGCCTCTGGGACGCCTGTCGGGAGGAGAACGCCGGCGGGTGTATCTGCTCAAGGTGCTCATGGAGGCCCCCAATGTGCTGTTCCTGGATGAGCCCACCAATGACCTGGATCTGGTGACACTGGACATTCTGGAGGACTATCTGGACGGGTTTCCGGGAATCGTGTTGACGGTCTCCCACGACCGGTATTTCATGGACCGGGTCTGTGATTCGGTATTTGTGTTTCAGCCTGATGGTACCCTGCGCCAGTATATGGGTGGCTATACCGAATATCGGGAACGGGAAAAAGAGGAAAAGGAAGAGCGGAAACAGGAGCATAACCGGCGATCGGAGCAGCGTCCCCGCTTGACGAAACAGGGACTGACGTACATGGAGAAAAAGGAGCTGGCAGCCCTGCCGCAGCAGATGGAAGAGCTGCAGGCAGCCATAGACAGTCTCAATGAACAGATGGGCAGCCCGATGGCGTTCGAAGAGCTGCAGGTGCTCACGGAAAAGCGGGATGTCCTGGAGAATGAACTCGCGCAGGCGGAAAGCCGGTGGCTGGAGCTGGAAGAGAAACAGGAGGGGCGGGAATGAGCGCAGGACACGGTCATCCGCCTGCATCCACCGGCCCGGGAATACCACAGAAGCTGTCTGTACCGGCCAGGCCGCTGCCCCTGACAGTGACTGCTGTGTTCTGCACCCTGCTGTGGGGATCGGCGGCGCCGTTCATCAAGTGGGGATACGACCTGTTTTCCATCTCACAGACCGGTGACATCCTGGTGTTTGCGGGAGTCCGGTTTCTGCTTGCCGGCCTCCTGGTGATCCTGGCCGGCAGTCTGCTGCAGGGAAAACTCCTGACTGCCGGGAAAGCCGTGATGACCCCGGTTCTGACGCTGGCATTTTTCCAGACATTCGGGCAGTACTTCCTGTATTATCTGGGTGTTTCACAAGCCAGCGGCGTGGACAGTGCCGTCATTACCGGTACCGGTGCATTCATTAGTCTTCTCATGGCGGTCTATGTGTTCCGGTATGAGAAAATGACCGCAAACAAAGCCCTCGGCTGTCTGACCGGGTTTGCGGGCATCCTGGTGATGAATGCTTCCGCCCTGACACAGGCCGGTGGAAGCCTGATGGGAGAGGGGCTGATCCTGACCAGTCAGGTGTTCTCGGCCATCAGCGCGGCGTTCATCAAGAAATTCACCAGGACCCATGATGCAGTGCTGCTCTCAGGCTGGCAGTTTGCCTGCGGCGGACTGGCCCTGATGCTGTCTGGACTGGCCATGGGCGGCTCCATGCCGGGGGCCAGTGCAGCGGGCTGGGCCGTGGTGCTGTATCTGGCCTTCGTCAGCGCCGCAGCCTACACCCTCTGGGGCCTGCTGCTGAAGGAATACCCCCTGTCCAGAGTCGGAATCTTCAACTGCATCATCCCCGTGGCTGGTGTGTTCTGGAGTGCTGCCCTGCTGCATGAAACCGGACAGGCCTTTGCGCCGTCCACCCTGGCTGCCATGGCCCTGGTGGCCATTGGCGTCTGGCTTGTGAACCGTCCGGAGACCCCGGACAAAAGGAGTGAAAATCAAACATGTGGATCCTGATTCTCGTACAGGTGGTTCTGATCGCCCTGAACGCGGTCTTTGCCTGCGCGGAAATAGCGGTGCTGTCCGTCAACGAACGGAAAATGGAAAAGCTGTCAGAGGAAGGAAACAAGAGCGCAGGACGGATCGCGACATTCCTGAAACATCCCGAGACATTTCTGTCCACTATTCAGGTGGCAATCACCCTCTCGGGTTTCCTTGGCAGTGCCTTTGCTGCGGACAATTTCGCCGGATCGCTGACGGACTGGCTCACGGGCCTGGGCGTTGGCCTTCCCAGGGATGTGCTTTCTTCCATATCAGTCATTGTGATCACACTGATCCTGTCCTATTTCACGCTGATCTTCGGCGAACTGGTTCCCAAGCGCCTGGCCATGCGCAAAAGCGAATCGCTGTCCCTGTCCATGTCCGGATTCCTGCAGGGGATCTCCGTTGTCTTCCGGCCCCTGGTGTGGCTGCTGTCTGTCAGCACCAATGCCGTGCTGCGGCTCATGGGCATTGACCCCAACGAGGAGCAGGAACAGGCAGGCGAAGAGGAAATCCTGCTGATGGTGGACAGCGGGCGGATCGCGCCGCAGGAAAAACAGCTGATTGCCAATGTCTTCGACTTCAATGACCTTACGCTGCGGGAACTGTGCACCCATCGCGTGGATGTGGATTTCCTGGAACAGGATGACTCCCTGGAGGAATGGGAGAAGATCATCCATGAAACCCGCCATTCGCTCTATCCTGTGCGGGGAGAAGACGAAGAGATTCTGGGGGTGCTGGATACGAAGGACTTCTTCCGTATGAAGGCCCCTGACCGGCAGATGGTCATGGCCTCCCTCAAACCGGCGCTCTTTGTGCCGGAAACCGTGAAGGCCGACAATGCCCTGGCGCTGATGAAACAGGCCCACTGCAAGCTGGCGGTGGTGCTGGATGAGTATGGCGGGATCGAAGGGGTCGTGACTCTGCAGGATCTGGCGGAAGCCATCGTCGGAGTCATGGAGGCAGATGACGATATCCCGGTGGTCACCGGGGATTTCAACCGCTGGCAGATTTCCGGGAATGTGGCCCTGTCAGACCTGGAGGACATCACGGGGATCCGGACGGGCTGTGACGCAGATACAGTGACGGGGCTGATTACGGAAAAAACCGGCCACGTGCTGCGGCCGGGAGATGAAGTGAAACTGGATGAAGGCAGGTATACATTGCGTGTGGAGACCGTGAAGGACCACGTGCTGGAACAGGGAGAGCTGATCCGGGTGCATACAGACAATCCGGCGGTTTCCGCCTGAAGCCGGGAAAAGGGACGAAGGCCCGCTGTCAACCGACAGCGGTCTTTTTGCCGTTTCGCACCCTGTCTGTATCGCTGCAGAAGAAAACCCCTCTGGATGGAGGGGCGGATCACGCGCTTGCTGTCAGTCTTTGGCTGCCTCACCGGACTGGCCGGACTTGTTCTGTTTCTTCTGTCCGGTGCTGTGCTTTCCGTGATGCTTTTTCGGGAAGTGGTGTTTCTTTGTCTCTGCCGCCTGTCCGGTTTCCGGATTCTGTGCAGCTGCGGGCCGGCCTTTGTGCTTCCGGTGCCGGGAATGACCCCTTCGTCTGCCGGAAGCTGCCGGTTTTTTTCTGTGGGTTTTTCGATTGTCGTTTCCTGTCTGGCTGCCTGTTCCTGGACAGCGGTGGCATCCGGCAGGGACAGGGCAGCCACAGGATGAGTGGCTGCCGGGACCACAGCCTCAGTCTCCGGTGGTGTAAGGGTGTCATGATCCTGCACGACAGGCCTGCCGCTTTCCACCTGCAGTTCGGGTTTGTGTTCTGTCGGTTCATGCAGGTCCGGTGCCGGTGCGGATTCCTGCCGGCCGGTGGCCTGATCTGCCGGATCAACGGTTTCTTCCTTCGGACCGGTATCCTTTTCGGTCTGGGCCAGGGCCTTCATGGCTTCCGGCTTTGCACCTTTTCCGGATTTCTTCCGGTCCTTCGGACCGTCTTCTTCCTCCAGCTGGGCTTTGTATTCCGCCAGCCGTTCCTTCTGCTCTGGGGGCATGGCGGGATACTGAGGATCCATTTCCTCCATGGCCTTTCTCACGATCTGGGAAACCAGATACCGCGTGTACCATTTTTTGTCTGCCGGAATCACATACCAGGGAGAGGTCTTGCTGGCCGTGGCATTGATGGCATCTTCATAAGCCTGCGTGTACTGATCCCAGAGTTTCCGTTCCTTTAAATCGGACTCCGAGAATTTCCAGTTCTTGTCCGGATCCTCGATCCGCTCCAGAAAGCGCTCCTTCTGGGTCTTCTTCGAGACATTCAGGAAGATCTTCACGACCCGGTATCCGTTCTGGTGCAGGTACTTTTCATAGTGGCGGATCTGCTTGTAGCGTTTCTGGAAAAACTTCGGGTCTTCCACGATCCATTTGGGCATCATGTACGTCTGGTGCAGGTTGCGGACCTGCACAACCAGCACATCCTCGTAATACGACCGGTTGTAGATGGCAATCTTGCCGCGGCGGGGGATATGCCGGTTGACGCGCCACAGGAAGTCGTGGGCGAGTTCGTCCGATGTCGGCTGCTTGAAGCTGTACACATCCACTCCCTGCGGGTTGATGCCGCTCATGACATGCTTGATGGTGGAATCCTTGCCGGCCGCATCCCGTGCCTGGATCAGGATGATCAGGCCTTCCTTCTGGTCTGCATACAGTTTGTCCTGCAGGGCCTGGATGGCGAGCTGGTTGACCGTAGTCTTCTGGACGATTTCCTCCTTGACCACTTTGTCTTCTTTGGCGCCGGTGTTCATGGCGCCCAGATCCAGTTTCCTGGACCCGTCAAATGTATATTTTTTGAGCATGGTGTCTGCCTCCGTTGTCTTTATTGTAGAGGTATCCAGCCATTCAGGACGGCAGCATGACCGGTTTTTCCAGCCTGTCATCCTGTTGCAAAACCCGTGCTATGATGCAGGTGAACAAGAGGACAGACCGATGGACACAGAAACATCCGGAATTCCGGAACCTGGATCCCGCGCGTAGAAGTCCCGCACGTTTGAACCTTGGCCCGGTAAACCCGGGCCGGTTTTTTGCCGTCTGACGACGCAGCCGGATCGAAAAACAGAACAAGTCATCAGGAATGAGAGTTCGCCTGGCTGCCATGAGACACGAAAAAGAAAGATACAGGAAAGAGGAAACTGCCATGAGAAGACACGACAGGGAAATCACAGACAGAAACGATATTCTGGACATCATGAAACGGGCCAGCGTGGTGCGACTGGCGTTCAACAGCGATCCGGTTCCCTATATTCTGCCGCTGAACTTCGGACTGGAAGTCCTGGGCCAGGACATCATTCTGTGGATGCATGGCGCCGGGGAAGGCCGGAAATACGACTTTCTGGGACAGGAGGCTGCTTTCGAGATGGACATCGAAAACGGATATCTGTATGCACCGGCCCGGAAAAGCTGCACCATGCCCTATGAAAGTGTCATTGGTAAAGGGGTATTCCAGGAGGTTACGCAGGAACAGGAAAAACTGCATGGTCTGGACTGCCTGATCCGCCACGCCTATCCGGAAGGGCGGGAGTATCAGAAGGATGTGGTCAAGGTTACCAGGGTGTTCTGCCTGAAGGTCACAGACTTCACAGCCAAGCGCCGGATGCCCAGGCCCTGAACTGGGTTGTAAAAACCCGGCTCTTCAGTCAGCAGACCGGACTTCGGGCTTCTGCAAGCACTCACCAGCAGCAGAACGTACCGGCAGCCATGGCTGCAAAACAGGATTATGAATGAATGCCGTCTGCCTCAAAAGAAAAACCGCCGGGCTGGCGGTTTTTTGCGGTTGTGCCTGGCGGTTCAGCCGGACAGAGAACCGGTGATCAGACTTCGGACTGTGTGAAATACTCATACAGATCCGGCCTTACCGGGTGCTCCAGTTCGTATTCGATCTGCACACAGCTGGTTTTTCCGTCCTTCATGACCGTCTGGTCGAACCGGCCTGTTGGATGCATCTTTCCAAGATAAATGAACTCCTTCAGGTTGTCCCGCGTGTTTCGCCGGACAAACAGCGGGATGTCAAAGGGATGGGCAGCATAGTCCCGCAGCCGGCGGATGTCCTGGGAATCCAGAGTGCGGCGGCTTTTGGACAGTGCGACAAGGGTGGATGGGTTCACGAACCGGTCTTCATAGGCAATGGTGTCCGCAATGTCGTCAGACTTTTCATAATTGATGTAGACCGGAAACTGCCGGGTATCCTTGTCAAAACAGTAGCCGCCGACATTCTGCGCCACCATGGCTTTGGGAAAATCCATCATGCGGAAGGACTGGAGATAACTGTAGGGTTCATTGAGGATCAGCCAGCCATCCCGCCTGCGCCCGGCGAACCGGTTTGTCCAGCGGGACAGGCCAAACTCTGTGACTTCACGCATGGCAGTCACGAAGGCCGGATCTTTCAGGGCTGTTTCCCACTGACAGGAGGGGTGCAGAGCCAGAAGCCCTGTCATGGCATCACCGGAGACAGATGACGGACTGCCTGTGTCCCCCTGCAGGAAGACAGCGTCCGGGCAGGTGTCCGCTCCGCTTCCCGACAGCCAGGTGCGGGTGAACTCCGCCATCAGACACCTGGCCTCCTGGTCTGTCAGACGGATGTCAAAGTCCTTCAGCAGCCTGCCAAATGCAGTCTGCCAGTCCGGCTCCAGCAGGGCCTTGACCAGCAGCAGTTCCAGAGGCCTGCGTCCATCCGCCCACTGGGTGCTGACAAACCGCAGAAACTGCAGCTGTGTCTCAGTCAGGACGGGCAGGTGCTTTCTCTGGTCCCGGTCCAGCATTTTCCAAAGGAAATCCGGATAACTGGGATAGGCGCTGTTGGAGAAAATGAGCAGGGGATCCATGGCATGATTCGGATCGTAGTCTGTCAGGGCCGGTATATGCCCCAGGCGGTCCATCAGCAGGGTGAATCCTTCCCGCAGGGCTTTGGCGGAGTTCATCTTCGCCTGGTCAATGGAGGCAAAGATCCGGCGCCGGGCCACTTCGTCAAAATACACCGTGCTGGCCCCCGGCAGTTCCCGGGTTCCCTGGGCGACAAACCGCCGCAGCCGGTCCTTGTTCCCCGTCTGACATTCTCCCAGCGCAGCCGGGATCAGGTAGTTGTTTTTGTACAGGCCAATGAAGTCCAGCACCACGACAAACTCCTTGCCGGGTGATTTGCGCAGGCCGCGCCCCAGCTGCTGCGTGAAGACGATCGCCGACTGCGTAGGCCGCAGAAGCAGGACCTGATTCACTTCCGGAATGTCCACGCCTTCATTGAAGATATCCACGGTGATCAGATAATCCAGTGCTGCGGGTCCATCATTCCCGGTAAGCCGTTCGATCGCCTTTTCCCTGGCCTCCTGACTGTCTTCACCGCTCAGGGCCAGCGTCCGCAGTCCCCGGGCATTGAGTTTTTCGCTCAGTCTGCGGGCTTCGGCTTTCGTGCTGACAAACATCAGTCCCATGACTCTGTCCCCAGACCAGCCATAGTAGGAGGCTTGTTCCAGGATGTGGCGGACCCGCTCGTCACTGGTCAGCAGCGAGAATCCTGTTTCGTCCTCCAGTGCTGTATCCGAGACCTCCAGCCCGCTCAGGGCGAAGTAATGAAAGGGACACAGCAGGTCTTCCTCCAGTGCCTGTCGCAGGCCGATGTCCGCTGCCACGTTGTAGTCAAAGAGCTCGAAAATGCTCTGGCCGTCTGTTCGGGCCGGCGTGGCGGACATCCCGAGCAGAAACCGGGGGTGGAAGTGACGGAAGATCCGCTGATAGGTCGCCGCCGCAGCCCGGTGGACTTCATCCACGATGATCCAGTCAAACCGGTCAGCGGAAAAGGAGTCCAGCACGGCTTGCCTCGACAGTGTCTGGACCGTGGAGAATACACAGTCTGCGCCGGTCTGTCTCAGACCGCCGCCCAGAAGTCCACAGGTGCGGCTGTTTCCCAGCACCATACGGAAGGAGTCCAGTGCCTTGCGGGCAATCTGTTCCCGATGGACGAGAAACAGAACCGTGCGCGGTTCGAACTCCCTCACAGCAAACACTGCAGCGAGTGTCTTGCCCGTTCCCGTGGCAGACACCAGCAGAGCACGCTGCTGACGGTGTTCCATCAGGTGTTTCAGGTTCCGGATGAAATGTGTCTGCATGGAATTAGGCTGGAGGGCGTACTGTTCTGGACTGAAGACCGGGTTTTCCAGGGCAGTCTCCCGCTGCTTCCTGGCCAGGTCATACCGGATGCAATACTCCTGCCGGACGGCCTGCCAGGGAAGAGAGTCCATGTGTTTCCAGAGAGAGTCAAACTGCGTCAGCACCTCTCTGGCATAACTCCCGGCCCCTGCTGCAACCAGGCGTGTGTTCCATTCCCGGCTCGTGAACAGAGCCGATGCGGTGAGATTGCTGGAGCCTGTGATCAGGCGCAGTTCGTCATTCCGGAAAAACAGATAGCCCTTTGTATGAAACCCTTCGATTTCTGAGCACTGAAACATCCGCACGTCGATGGTTTCAAACTGTGCCAGAAAGTCCAGAGCCTCCGGCTGGGTGAACGACAGGTAGTTGGTGGTGAGGATCTTTCCCGGTACCCTGCGCCGCTGGAGTTCCCGGAGAACGGGCTTCAGCGGTTCCAGGCCGGTGAGGGTGATGAAGGCCGTCGAAAAGCAGAAGGAGTCGCAGTGACGCAGTTCGTCTTCCAGGGAGCAGAACACTTTCTCTCCCCGGTGATAGTCGTTGTACAGAAGAGCCGGAACAAACGAGGGATCTGCAGGGATTTCGGCATCCAGCAGCCCGTTTTGGGCGCCTTCCAGGATTCGTTCTCTGGTGTTCATGTCTCCAGGGTAGCGCCCGGAGATACGATTGTCACGATCCGCGTGACAGGCGGCTCAGCGGCGGGTGTGAACTGCATCGAGTGATGAGCGGGACCTGCGATAAAGGAATGATGGCCTCCAGTCTGGGGGCAGCAGGGAACTGCTGGCGAACAAAAAAGTCCGGAGGTCTCAGAAACACAGTCCTGTGTTTCTGAAACTTCCGGAGTGCCGGACTCAGCTGCCAAGCCACTTCCAGAACCGGCCGAGTATGCCATAGGTCAGGGTGGCAAACACCGCCCCGGATGTGTCGATCAGCACGTCCTTTTTTGACATGACGCGGCCTGCGACATCCGACTGATGCAGTTCATCCAGACAGGCGAGACCGCCGCAGGCCATGATGACCAGGATTGCCTTGAGCCACCAGGGAACCCTGAGAATCGTCAGGATCAGGTAAATGAGCGTGGCCATCAGGAAGTACTCCGAGAAATGAGCCAGTTTCCGGATGTTCTGGTTCCAGTCGTCCCCCCAGGGAGAGTGCCGGACCACGAAGCCCTTGACTTTTTCCGCCAGCTGTCTGCCTTCGGGAGAGGATTCGATGTGTTCCTGCACGTTGTCGCGGATCCACTCGGTCAGCTGACCGCTGCGCTGTCCGGAGACTTCGCCGGTTTCGGCGGAGAAGGTGAATATTGCCAGCCCTGCCATCAGGGCCATGATGCATACAGCACCGGCTAACAGAAGCCGGATGATCCACTTCAGAATTTTCATGCCTTTATTTTAGCGCGTTTTCGCTTTCCTGCACGGTAGACCTTCGCAAAGTCCAGATCCTGCCGCCGGATCAGGGATTTGGCGCATTCATAGACATCCATGGCCGCAATGCAGTCGTCCAGGGCGCGGTGCGTTCCCCGGCGGACTTTCAGAAGCCGGGACATGGCTTTCAGAGAGTGGCTTTTTTCTTCCGGCCACATACCCCTGGCCACAGCCAGGACATCCTGCCACGCCGGATGGAGATCCTTCAGGAATGCCAGGTCAAACCCGGCATTGTAGGCAAGCACCGGCAGGTCCTCCATGAACTCCACCGCCCAGGGCATGACCTGCTCCAGCGAGTCAGCCCCCGCGGCCATGTCGGGTGTGATCCCGGTCAGACGCGTGATGAACGGATCAATGATGCAGCCGGGATTGACCAGTGCCTGAAACGTGGCCACGGCTTTCCGGTCCACGACCTTGATCATCCCGATTTCCAGGATCTTTGCCTGGTGCGGGCGAAGTCCGGTGGTTTCCAGGTCCAGCATGATGTAGGAATCCAAGGGTGTAAACAGTTCTTTTCCTTTACCCATGATTCCATGGTACCCGATGCGCAGGCAGCTGTGCCGAAAACCGGATTTTTCGGGAAAAATATGGGAATGGAACGGTATGAGAGACTCTGAAAGCGTTTACTTTATTTGCAGTGGCAATTATAATGGAAGACAGTTTTGAGAAAGGAAGGATGTTTTCATGACAACCAACATTTCCATGGAGGTCATCTTGTGCATTGTCATTGCCATTGCGGTACTGGCCCTGCTCTATGCCTTCAACCTGTTCCAGGCAGTCCGCCGGGAAAATGCCGGAACCAAGCGGATGAGAGCCCTGAGTTCCTACATTCATGAAGGAGCCATGGCATTCCTGACCCGCGAATACCGTGTGGTCCTGATTTTCGGCCTGATCGTCATCATGCTGCTGGCGGGACTCGGATTCATTCCCAGCCTGCGCGGCATTGACGGCGTGGGCATCAATGGCGCCATCTGCTTCCTGTTTGGCACGCTGTTCTCCGGCCTGGCCGGTTTTGTCGGCATGCAGGCAGCCACCAACGCCAATGCCAAAGTGGCCCAGGCAGCCCGGGAAGGCGGCATGCCCAGCGCCCTGCACGTGGCATTCAACGGCGGGTCCGTCCTGGGCATTTCCGTTGTCGGCTTCGGCCTGCTGGGACTGGCCAGCCTGTTCCTGATCTTCACCTTCGTTCTGGGTGATCCCCGGCAGGCTGTGCCTGTGGTGGCCGGATACTCCCTTGGATGCTCGTTCATTGCCCTGTTTGCCCGTGTGGGCGGCGGCATTTACACCAAGGCGGCTGACGTGGGTGCAGACCTGGTGGGCAAGGTCGAAGCCGGTATTCCGGAAGACGACCCGAGAAACCCGGCGGTCATTGCCGACAACGTAGGCGACAACGTGGGCGACATCGCGGGCATGGGCAGTGACCTGTGCGAATCCTATGTCGGTGCCATCGTGTCTTCCATCTCCCTGGGTCTGACCGTGACGCTGTCCGGTGTGGATTATTCCATCCAGGCGGCGATCTTCCCCTTTGCCGTGGCAGGCGTCGGCATCATCGCCGCGATTCTGGCACAGCTGTTTGTCCGGATGAAGCGCTGGGAACAGCCGCAGAAAGCCCTGAACATTGCCACGTACGTGGCCACGGGCATTGTCGTGGTCAGTGGCTTCGTGCTGTCCACCATGTTCTTCGGTGACTTCAAACCCTTCCTCTGCATCACAACCGGTCTAATCGTGGGCATCCTGCTGGGTCAGATCGCGGAATACTACACCTCCGACAGCTACCCGAAGGTCAAGGAAATCGCATCCGAGTCCCAGACCGGACATGCGACCAACATCATCGCGGGCTTCTCCACAGGCATGGAATCCACCCTGCTGACCGTGCTGGTGCTGGTGATCGGCATTGTGCTGTCCTATATGTTCTTCGGCATGTACGGCATCGGCCTGGGTGCAGTCGGCATGCTGTCCACCTGCGGCATCACGGTGTCCGTTGACGCCTATGGCCCCATCGCAGACAACGCCGGCGGCATCGCCGAAATGTCTCACCTGGATCCGCATGTCCGGGAAATCACCGACCACCTGGATTCCGTGGGCAATACCACCGCAGCAATCGGCAAGGGATTCTGCATCGGCTCCGCTGCCTTCACGGCCCTGGCCATGATCGTGGCCTTCGCCAATGCAGCCAGCCTGGAAAGCATTTCCCTGCTGCAGCCGGGTGTTCTGGTGGCGGTGCTCTTCGGAGCGATGCTGCCGTATTTCTTCACGGCATTGACGATCCGGTCCGTGGGCAAGGCGGCCAACCACATGATCAATGAAGTCCGCCGGCAGTTCAAGGAAGATCCGGGGATCCTGGAAGGAACGACCAAACCGGATTACGCAGGCTGTGTGGACATTTCCACCAGAGCCGCATTGAAGGAAATGATCGTGCCTGGCTGCATCGCCATCGTGTCTCCCATTGCCGTGGGCATCCTGCTGGGCTGCCAGGGCCTGGGCGGCATGCTGATGGGAGCCCTGGTGTCCGCCATCATGCTGGCTGTGTTCATGGCCAACTCCGGCGGTGCGTGGGACAACGCCAAGAAGTTCATCGAATCCGGCCAGTTCGGCGGCAAGGGATCCGATGCGCACAAGGCGGCTGTCACCGGCGATACCGTGGGTGACCCCTTCAAGGATACAGCGGGTCCTGCCATGGACATCCTGATCAAGCTGATGTCAGTCATCTCCCTGATGCTGGCACCAGTCCTGGTGCAGATGACACCGATCCTGAATTTCCTGTTTCAGTAATCACGAAAAAAGAGGCTCCTGTCCACGTAGGCAGGGGCCTTTTCTCTGATCCCGTCAGACTGTCTCTTCCAGGACCTGGCGGATGGTTTCTTCTGACACCGGTCCCTGCCGCAGGATCCGGACCGGCGAACAGGTGCAGTCCACGATGGTGCTGGCCACACCCCCGGCACAGCTGCCGTCCATCACGCCATCGATATCCGGCAGTGCGTGGGCGGCTTCTGCTGCAGTGAGGGCTGCGGGCTGGCCGGACTGGTTGGCGCTGGTGACCAGCAGCGGGGCATCCAGCTGTTTCATGACAGCCAGCAGGGCCGGGGCATCTGGGATCCGGACGGCGATGGTCTCCATGCCGTTGGTGTAGGCGGGATCCACCTCCGGGCTGCGCTTCAGCACCAGGGTCAGGGCTCCGGGGAGGAAGGCCTGTGCCAGGCGGGCGGCGGATTCCGTGACTTGTGCCAGCCGGGACAGTTTCTCCAGGGAATCGGTCATGAAGGGAACAGGCTTGGTTTCCGGTCTGTGTTTGGCATGCTTGAGACGCTCCAGACGGTCCAGAGAGCCGTACAGTGTGCCCAGTCCATAGACCGTATCCGTGGGGAAGGCGAGAAGTGCCCCGTTCTGCAGGGCCGCGGCCACAAGGGTGGTTTCGTTTTCTTTGTATCTGTTCATGAGGGCATTGTATCATTGGGCTATGCTGACAAAGACCATTGCTGCCATTTCCACCGCCCTGCAGGACGGTGCCATTTCCATCATCCGGCTGTCGGGCCCCGATGCCCTGGCAATAGCCGATTCTGTCTTCTCCGGGGATGTGCTGCACCAGCCGGCCAACACCATCCGCTATGGAACGATCCTGAAAGACGGCGAGCCGCTGGACGAGGTGCTGCTCTCCGTGTTCCGCGCCCCGCACTCCTACTCAGGCATGGACATGGTGGAAATCAACGCCCATGGGGGTGTTCTCATCACACGCCGGATCCTGCAGCTGCTGCTCTCAAAAGGGGCGGTGCTTGCGGAGCCGGGGGAATTCACCCGGCAGGCATTCCTGACCGGCCGCATTGACCTGGCCCAGGCAGAGGCCGTGAACGACATGATCACCGCCACGAGCGATGCCGGTGCCCGGATCGCGGTCCAGGGCATCCGGGGCAGCGTCCGGAAACTGCTGGAGCCGCTGATCGATGACATTCTGAACATCATTGCCCAGATCGAGGTGAATATCGACTATCCGGAATATGAAGACGTTGAAGAGCTGACAAGTGAAACGCTGCTGCCGGAAATCACCCGCTGGATCGACAGGATCGGCCGGATCCTGGAACGGGCGGCGTTCGGGCAGCAGGTGAAAAAAGGAATCGACACGGTGATTCTCGGCCGCCCCAATGCCGGCAAGAGCAGCCTGCTCAATGCCCTGCTGGAGGAAGACAAGGCAATCGTCACCGACATTCCCGGTACCACCCGGGATGTGGTGGAAGGCCGGGTGATCCTGGATGGCATCCAGCTCAACCTGCTGGATACGGCGGGAATCCGGGAAACGGAAGATACCGTGGAAAAACTCGGCGTCGAGCGTTCGCGGAAAGCGGCCAGGGAAGCGGATCTGGTGATCCTGGTCCGGGACCCCCTGGCGACGGATGCAGACCTGGACCTGCCCGAGCTCGTGGAAGGGAAACAGCTGATCGAAGTGTGGAACAAATCCGATGTGGCGCCCCGCGAGGGACTCTCCATTTCGGCGAAAACCGGAGAGATTGAACCGCTGCTGCAGGAAATCCGGGCACGGTTTGAACAGGGTCTGGATACAAAAGAAGCCCTGCTGTCCAGTGAAAGGCAAATAGGTTTACTCCGGCGTGCGCAGGCTTCTATGATGAACGCACAGGCTGTGCTGCAGGATGGCGGACTGCCGGATATGGCGGAAATCGACATCCAGGAAGCCCACAGCTGCCTGAAGGAAATCCTGGGAGAAGTGCATCGCGAGGACCTGCTGGATGCACTGTTTTCCAGATTCTGCCTGGGAAAATAAATAAGGAGAGTAGTATGCATATCGAGGAGATCACCGAGGCCTTCAAGGAAGTTGTCTCGCATGTGGCGGAAATATCTGTCAATTTCATGGAACTTCTGTCCATCTGCATCATTGTGTTCACGACCTTCGTCGCGTTCTTCAAGCTGCTGCGTCATGAGAAAAGTGCCAGGGTCTATCTGCTGCACGGGCAGTCCATTGGCCTGACATTCAAGCTGGGCAGTGAGATCCTGCGCACGATCACCGTACGGAACATGGATGAAATCATGCAGATCGCCATGCTGATCCTGATCAAGGCAGCCATGACCTGGCTGATACACTGGGAGCTGACCGATACGGATGAAGAGCCGGATGAGCCGTCGTCCCATGCTGCCCACGCACATCTTGAAGGTGTGTTCGGACATGCCAGGCCGAACACGACCATCATCATCGAGGCAGGGCAGAATGCCCATGTGGAAACGGCCCGTCCCGATGACGTGGATGTCCAGCATCGACAGCGAAACTGACTGTACCGGCACCGGGCCGCACTCCGTTGCCGGCTTTTTTTGATTGCGGTCTGCTGCCTTCGGATCAGCCGGATGTGAAAAAACGGGACTGCATTCCGGTTTGTCATGTGCGGGTCTTTGGCGGACAATGCTGGCATGACGAATCTGGAAATGCTGCGCATCGCAGACAACCTGACAGTTGCCGGTCTGTCACAGAAAACCGGCATCTCCGAACCCCGGATCCTGGAGCTGGAATCCGGGGAACATGACATGGATCCGGTGGAAGTGATGGTATTCAGCCGGGTCTTCTGCATCGATCCTGCCCAGCTGCAGGGGCAGATCAAACCGGTGACCAGCCATGACAGTGCGGTCTGCATCGGAGGCTGGCCGCTGTTTTCGCTGGGGCCCGATGCCCGGGGCATTGTGGCTGTGGGCACCAAAGCCTGCGGGATCGTGTCCATCGGTCTGTTTTCCCGCGGAGTGATCTCCATCGGCTGTTTCTCCATGGGAGGCGTGTCACTCGGGCTGTTCTCTCTGGGCCTGCTGTCGGCGGGATGTTTCAGTCTCGGTCTGCTGACACTGGGCCTGTTTTCCCTGGGGGTGATCGCCGTGGGCAACATCGCGACAGGGATCTGGAGCTTCGGCCTGCTCTCCCTGGGTGTTCGCTGTTCAGCCGGACTGAACCCCCTGGGTCTGCATCCGGTGGTTCTGGGGGGGCCGGCGGCTGTCCGCAATGCAGCCTTTCAGGAGATCTATGAACAGACCCCGCAGCTGCTGCAGCCTTTGACTGCCATGGTGATGAGGCTCTTCTCATGATGATCCTGTTCGTGCTGGCCAATGCGGCCGCGGGCCTGTTTCTGGCCTGGGATACCTGGAGGCTTCTGCCTGTCAGACCGGGCCGCGGCCGGCAGGCTTTGCTGCTGGTGCTGATGGCGGTTTTCTTGTCTGCTTCCATGACCACCACTGTAGCCTACAGCGTGATGGTTTACTATGCCGCGCTTTTGCTGGCGGTCCAGCTGGTCTGGAGACTGGTGAAAAAGAACTGGCATGCGCCCTGGCTGGCAGCCCTGGTCTGTCTTTTGCTGGCAGGCGGCATGACCATCTGGGGCATGGTGCACTATGACCAGCGCGTGGCTACGCACTATACCCTGGAAACGGAAAAAGATGCTTCGGGACGTCTGGTGTTTCTCTCCGATCTGCACTATCCGACAGGGATGACGTCACAGAAACTGACAAAGCTGGTGAAGCAGCTGGAAAAGGAGCATCCCGATGCCTACATCCTCGGGGGCGACATCGTAGATGAATACACCACAGCGCCCCAGGCCCGGGAGGCATTCAAAATCCTGGGGCAGCTGGATAGGACAGCTCCGGTCTTTTATGTGCCGGGCAATCATGATGACCAGGAGGAAGGGATCCTGCCGCCGGTCTACACAGCACAGGAACTCGACGACATGATCGAATCCGCAGGCATCCGCATCCTGCGGGATGACACGGTGACCGTGGGGGATTTCGAGCTCTCGGGCCGCGATGACTACCGGCAGCACAAAAAGGACCGCAAGGCAGCAGACGGCCTGGTAACGGACACAGAGAAGTATGATGTCGTGATCGATCACCAGCCCGTGCAGTCTGAAAAAGTGCGCGAAGCCGGTGCGGACCTGATGCTGTCGGGACACACCCACAATGGCCAGCTGTGGCCTTTCGGGTATCTCATTCATCTCCATCCGAAAATGGACATGGTATCGGGGATCCGCCAGGAAGACGGATTTACGCAGATCACCTCCGATGGCATCGGGGGCTGGGGCTTTGCAGCAAGGACAGCCGGGAACAGTGAATATGTGGTGGTGGATGTTATGCCGGAAACCGATACTGACCAGGCGGAAACAGACTGAGGCAGACCGGTCCTGCAGGAAAGACAGAAAAAAAAGCCTGACTGACATCAGGCAGGGTGGCCGGGGTTATTTGCCGGTCAGGGAGTGGGCAAGATCCAGGACCGCAGCGCCGTTGCAGTGAGCGTAGTCTTTCATGGAGATCACTTCCACCGGCACACCATGGGTGTCCGCGATCTTACGGGACTTGGCTTTCAGGTAGGCCACCTGGGGAGCGATCAGGGCCACATCCGCATTTGCGATGTACTCCTCGATCTCCGTGACAGGGCAGGCGCTGATTTCAATTTCCTCGCCGTTTAGTGCAGCCTGCTCCTTCATTTTGGCCATGAGCAGGGAAGTGGAGACGCCGGCGGCGCAAAGCAGCTGTATTTTGAGCATGTTCGTTTCCTCCTTCTCGGGTAAGCGTTTTCTTAAGTCAACGATAACACAACAGCCGGGCTTTGTTAATGGGACGGGCACTTGAAAACACCCCGTGCAGCATGTACGATACGATGGAATCAAAATGCGAACAGGAGAGTTAAATCATGGCTGAAAAGATCAAACTGACGCAGCAGGAACAGGTCCGGCGTCAGAAGATGCAGGATCTCATCGACATGGGTGTGGATCCCTTTGGTGCCGCATTTGCCCGCACCCACAAGACAGGAGACATCGTTCCTGTATACAAGGATAAAACCAAGGAAGAACTGGAAGAGCTCCAGATTCCCGTCACGGTGGCGGGCCGGATCATGACCAAGCGCCGGATGGGCAAAGCCGGGTTCATGCACATCCAGGACATCGACGGTCAGATCCAGATTTATGTCCGGAAGGACGAAGTCGGCGATGCGCCGTATGAACTCTACAAGAAAAACGACCTGGGCGACATCGTGGGCATTTCCGGTGTCCTCATGAAAACCGACCACGGCGACCTGGCCATCCGGGCAAAGGAGTACACCCACCTGTCCAAGGCCCTGCGGCCGCTGCCGGAGAAGTTCCACGGCCTGCAGGATACAGAAGAGCGGTTCCGCCGGCGGTATGTGGATCTCATCATGAATGAGGAAGCGCGGAAAATCGCCGTGACACGCCCGAAGATCATCCGGGCGATCCAGTCCTACCTGGACGGCCAGGGCCTGATCGAAGTTGAAACGCCGGTGCTGCAGCCGATCCTGGGCGGAGCGGCCGCCCGCCCGTTCATCACTCACCACAACACGCTGGACATGCCCTTCTATCTGCGGATCGCCACGGAGCTGCCGCTGAAGCGCCTGATTGTCGGCGGTCTGGAAGGCGTGTATGAAATCGGACGGCTGTTCCGGAACGAAGGCATGGATGCGACACACAACCCGGAATTCACCACCGTGGAAGCCTATGTGGCATATTCCGATCTGCATGGGATGATGGACCTCATCGAGGGTCTCTTCCGGTATGTGACCGACAAGGTGCTGGGGACGCATGTTGTGACATATCAGGGCACCGAACTGGATTTCGGAAAGCCCTTTGCCCGGATCACCATGTGCGAAGCAGTGCAGGAAAAGACCGGCATCGACTTCAAGCAGGTGACGGATTTCGGGGAGGCGAAGAAACTCGCAGCCGATCACGGCATCCAGCTGGAGAAGAAGCACAACTCCATTGGCCACATCCTTTCCCTGTTCTTTGAGAAGTATGTGGAAGAAACCCTGGAGCAGCCGACGTTTGTCTACGAATATCCGGTGGAAATCTCCCCGCTGGCAAAGAAAAACCGCCAGGATCCCCGGTTCACCGACCGGTATGAACTGTTCATTGCCGGTCATGAATACGCCAATGCCTTCTCCGAACTGAACGATCCCATTGACCAGCGGGAGCGCTTCGAGAAACAGCTTGAGCTCCGGGACCTGGGGGACGATGAAGCCAATGAAATGGACGTGGATTATGTGGAGGCCCTGGAGTACGGCATGCCGCCCACCGGCGGTGTGGGCCTGGGCGTCGACCGCCTGGTAATGCTTCTGACAGATCAGCGCACGATCCGCGAAGTCCTGCTGTTCCCGCACATGAAAAACCGCTGAGTGTCCGAAAGCGACGACGGACAAAGCATACAGTAACGCAAAAAGGCCCCGGCCGGAAAACAGAGATCTGTTTTCTGCCGGGGCTTTTGTCATGTCGAAAGGTGTCAAAAAGGATCTGTTCCGGCAGGAAGTCACGGTCCTGCAGACCTGCCTCCGGGACCGGGGGGATGGCTGTCACAGGATACCGGTCAGTCCGCTGCGGGGGATGCCTCCGGCTTTTCCGGTTCCTGGTAATAAAACAGCACCCGGATGTTCTGGTCGTAGTCCCCAAAATGCCGGCCGAAGAGATTCAGCCCCCCAGGGTGCATGGCATCGGCATCGGCTGAGATCCGCAAAGAGAGCCGGTCCTGTCCTGTCAGCCGCTGCAGGATATCGTCAATGGTGACAGACCCAATCCGGATGCCGTCCATGAAGGTGCCCTCGCTGTTCACTGTCAGCGTTTTGAGCAGACCATATTCAGTCCCCAGAGTCCACCAGGCCGGGGTAAAGCGGCCCTTGCGGTCGCCGAAATCCCCGGGGCTGGTCCAGATCCCCAGATCCAGACCGGCCAGGGCGAAGGAGATGTCGGACTTCCAGCTGGAATTGAAACCGGGATGTTCCGAGCACAGCTCCATGCTGATCTCGAGTTCCTCCACCCGCTCCAGGTCCACATCCATGAGCGGAATGGGATATTCGACATAGCCGCTGGTGAACCAGAGCAGCGTGACGGAATACCGGTTGGCCGCACCGAAGTACCGCGGGTCGTCAATGCTGCCGAAGATCCGGTCCTCACCGGCCATGCCGCAGGGAGCCGTGATATCGCAGGTTTCGTAGGCCGAAATCGGGATCTCCACCTCGGTGAAGGACCTGGCGGAGTTGCCGTAGTTGTTGTCGAAAATCACCTGGGCTTCATTCAGCGCCAGGGAGCACAGTTTTTTCAGTCCCCGTTTGCCCGGACGGGTGGTGCTGCGGACAATGCCCGCTTCTTCGAGGGCCTGAACGTGTTTGGTGACCACGGCACTGGAGAGATCCAGCTGTTCTCCCAGTTCCTTGATGGAGGCATCTTTCTGCCGCAGGATCCGAAGGATCTCCAGACGGTTTTTGTTTGCCAGGGCCTGGAAAAACGGCAGAGCGTCTTCTTCAGCCCGCAGGTACAGGATTTCTTTTGTTTCGTGATTCACAGTTCCATCTTTTCCATGCAGGCAGCTGACTGCCGCCTGTCGCGGTTTCATTATAAACCGCCGGCGCCTGCAGGCCGGTACAGGCTATCCGGGTGCAGAAGAGAACGTCACGTGCAATTTCACCCCCTTTGTCTCATGTCCTCTGTAAGCGTTGACATCGGCTTTTTCTGCCGGTTATCATTCTCAATGTATTAATCGATTAGCTAATACGCTAATTAAAAAAAGAGGGAAAGCACCTCCCGCCATACCGATGGCAGGGTGAATGCTCAAACGAATAGAGGAGGACAAGAGAGGATATGGAAAAGAACCTGACGAAATTTTATGAGCGTCTGCAGCACCCCAGACCCCAGATGATCCGGGAAAACTGGATGGATCTCAATGGTCTGTGGGATTTCTGCTTCGACGACGACAATACCGGACTGACAGAGAATGCATTTCTGGCGGAGGACTTCTTCGACCGGCAGATCTGCGTTCCTTATGCCTACCAGACTGCAAAATCCCTGATCGGACTCAACGAAGACCACCCCATTGTGTGGTATCGCCGGCCGCTGCCGGTGACCAGGCAGAACGGGCGCCGGTATCTGCTGCACTTTGAGGCAGTGGACTACGCCTGTGATGTCTTCGTGAATGACCGGCATGTGTTTCATCACGAAGGCGGACACACGCCTTTCACGGTGGATGTGACGGAATACATCAGCGAGAGTTCCACGCTGTATGTGCGTGCAGAGGATTTCAACCGCACGTCCCAGCCCATTGGCAAGCAGAGCTGGAAGCAGGAAAACTTCCTGTGCTGGTATACGAGAACCACAGGCATCTGGCAGCAGGTGTGGCTGGAGGAAACCGGGCAGCAGTATCTGCGTGAGGTCCGGATGATTCCCGATATCGACAATGCCTCGCTGGACCTGGATATGTTTGTGGAAGGAGCCGGGCAGGATACACAGATTTGCGGTTTCGTACGTTTCCGGGGACACCGCATCACGTCTTTTGCCACGGCGGTGAAATCCGGCCGGGCACGGCTGAGCGTGGATGTCTCCAGCGAGGACGCCAACTTCCGGCTGCACTTCTGGAGTCCGGCGGATCCCAATCTGTATGACATCGAGTTCGAAGTTCTGGAACGGGGTGTGCTGATGGATCACGTCAGCAGCTACTTCGGCATGCGGGACATTGCCGTAAAGGGAAACAAAGTGTTCCTGAACAACCAGGAATTCTACCAGCGGCTGGTGCTGGACCAGGGCTACTGGAGCGATGGCGGGATGACCGCCACACCGGAGCAGCTTCTGGCGGATCTGACCAAGATCCGGGAAATGGGCTTCAACGGAGCCCGCAAGCACCAGAAAATCGAGGATGCCAGATACATGTACCTGTGCGATGCCATGGGGCTGGTCATGTGGGCAGAACTGCCGAGTTTCTTCGAGTTTTCCCACATCAGCAGCGAGAATGTCATGAAGGAATTCCATGCCTTTGCGGCCAAGCACATCAACCACCCGTCGGTGATCGCCTACACGCTCATGAACGAGTCCTGGGGCGTCAACGAGATTTACAGGGACAAGGCACAGCAGGCGTTTGTCAACGGCCTGTACTGGATGATGCGGTCCCTGGACCCGAGCCGTCTGGTGATCGGCAATGATGGCTGGGAGCAGACCATGAGCGATATCGTGGCGGTACATGACTACAACTCGGATCCCGAATCCCTGATGGCGTCCTATCCGGATATCGAAACAGCAGCGGCAGGCAGCCCCTCCCGGACCTCCCTGCGGCACTGTTTTGCACAGAACCATGCCTACAGCGGGCAGCCCTTCATGATTTCGGAATTCGGCGGCGTGGCCTATGACACAGGCACCCGCAGCATCGATTCGAGCTGGGGCTACGGCAAGCGTCTGGAAGGTCAGGAAGCCGTGCTGGAGAAAATGGCAGCACTTTGCAGGGCGGTGCATTCCATCGACGGCCTGTGCGGATTCTGCTATACGCAGCTCTCGGATGTGGAGCAGGAAGTCAACGGTCTGCTGGACCACAACCACGAATACAAGTTCGATCCGGAAGCCATCCGGCTCATGATGGCCGGGGATAAGGAGAACGGATTCCTGTTCCTGTAGGCCACAAAACCGGGATACTCCGGTCCATGCCTCTGGCTGCCCGGTGCTTCATGATGGGGCAGCCATCACCAGTCAATGATTCACAAAGCGCGTGCCCCGGCAGCGGAGTGGCGCTTACCGTATATAGAAACAACAACAGAAAGGCAAAGACATGAAAACAAACAATGTACCGGGCAAAGTCAGCCGCAGGGAATACCTGGGCTACTTCTCCTACGGCTTCGGCCAGTGCTTCTCCTATGGCCTGCTGGGCAGCTTCATCCTGTTCTTCTACACTGATATCCTGGGGATCTCGGCCCTGGCGGCTTCCACGATTTTCCTGATTGCCCGTGTATGGGATGCCGTCAACGACCCCATGGTGGCCGGGTTCATGGACACCAGACGGACAAAATCCGGCAAGTTCAAAGGTTACCTGAAGTTTGCACCGCTGTTCGTGGTGATCTCCACGATTCTGTGCTTCTTCTCTCCGGATCTTGCGATTCAGTGGAAGGTGCTGTATGCGGCGATCACCTACATTCTCTGGGGCACGGTATATACCGTCTCCGACATCCCGTTCTGGTCTGTCTCTGCGGTCATCACCAATGACCCCCAGACACGGACCAGCCTTGTGACCGCCGCAAACCTGGGTGTGTTTGCCGGAATTGGCATGGTGGGCTCCCTGGTACCGCTGCTGGTGGGCCTGTTCGGGCAGGAATCCCTGGCTGACGGCTACTTCATGGCGGTGATCCTGATCATGATCGCCGGCTACGCCTTCATGATGTTCGGTGCCACCACGATCCGGGAACGCGTGGAGCCTTCGGCCGGTGAAAAAGTCACGATGAAGGACGTGTTCCGCAACCTGCTGGTGAACCGTCACCTGTTCAAGATGCTGGCGATTTTCTTCCTGAACCTGTTCATGAACATTGTCAACGGCATCATTCTGTATTTCTTCATCTACAACATGGGCAACGAAGGCCTCATGAGCATCTACGGTCTGATGGGCACCTTCGCCGCGCTGGGATTCTTCCTGATTCCCAACCTGACGAAGAAATTCCGCAAGAAAGACCTGCTGGCGGGCATCATTGTCCTGGACATTGTGGTGCGGATCGTGTTCTTCATGACAGGTTATGAAAACGTGCCGATACTGCTTGGGATGCTCATGCTCACACAGCTCTTCCACGCTTCCCTGGGCCCTGTGATGTCCAGCATGATCGCGGAAACCATCGAGTATTCCGAAGTGAAGACCGGACGGCGGTGCGAGGCGATCACATTCTCCGGCCAGACGTTCATGGGCAAGCTCTCGGCTGCCATTGCCGGGTCCCTGACGGGTCTGATCTTGATCGCCATTGGCTATGTGCCGGAAGCCGCAGTGCAGTCTCCCGGGACATTGAACGGCCTGTTCATGGTCGTATCTCTGCTGCCGGTTGCCGGCGGACTGATCCGTCTGGTGATCCTGCGGTACTACACCTACACCGAAGAGGCCTATAAAAAGGACCTGGCTGTGCTCGCCCAACGGCGCAGTGCAGCGGCCCTGGCGGAATAGAACAGAATCCTCTGTCTGACAGACAGGGAAGGGGACTTCCGGACATCCGAAGGGATGCACCGGGGTCCCCTTTTTGCGCTGGTCCGGTGATCCCGGGCAGTTCGCTTCCAGCCGGCTGCGGACACCGGAAAAGAGCCGTTGCTTCCCCGGGCCTGCAGTCTGGCATTGTCCACTGTGCCGCATTCCCGGAAACCCTGACACTTAAGCCGGTGCCAAACATCAACGGGGTTTGATTGAAGAAAGCGCTTGCGGACATTTAAAATCAAGACAGAAAGAACGAGGAGAGAATCATGAAACAGAAACTGCAGACCTTTGGCCGGTTCCTTTCGGGAATGGTCATGCCGAATATCTCCATCTTCATTGCCTGGGGAATCATCACCGCACTGTTCATTCCCACGGGCTGGTGTCCGAATGAAACGCTGAACGCCCTTGTCTCCCCCATGCAGCGGTTTTTGCTGCCGATCCTGATTGCCTATTCCGGGGGCAAAATGGTGTATGGGGACAGGGGAGCCATCATAGGTGCCTGTGCCGCGGCGGGTGTCACCGCCGGGACCGAAACGCCGATGTTCATCGGTGCCATGATCGCCGGCCCTCTGGGTGGCTGGTGCATGAAGAAAGTCGATGCCTTCATCCAGCCGCGCACACCGCAGGGATTCGAGATGCTGTTCACGAACTTCTCCGCCGGCATTCTCGGCGCCGTCCTGGCGGTTCTTGGCTGTCTGGCCATCGAACCTGTGTGCCTGGCGCTCAACAGTGCCCTGGAAGCCGGGGTCTCCTTCCTGGTGAACCACGGACTGCTGTGGCTGACCAGCGTGATCGTGGAACCCGCCAAGGTGCTGTTCCTGAACAACGCCATCAACCACGGCGTGTTCACACCCATGGGCATGAACCAGGTGGCGGAAACCGGGAAGTCCATCTTCTTCCTGATTGAAGCCAACCCCGGACCGGGTCTGGGACTGCTGCTGGCCTACTGCCTGTTCGGAAAGGGCAGCGCAAGGGAATCCGCACCCGGAGCCCTGATCATTGAATTCCTGGGCGGGATCCACGAAATCTACTTCCCGTACGTGCTGATGAATCCCGTCACCATTGTCGGCCTGATCCTGGGCGGCATGACGGGTGTCATCACCAACTCCCTGTTTCACTCCGGGCTGGTGTCCGCCGCAAGCCCCGGATCCTTCCTGGCGATCCTGGGAATGACGGCCCGTGACAGCTATGCGGGTGTGATCCTGTCCATCTTCCTGGCTGCCGGTGTCTCCTTCGGCGTCAACGCAGTCCTGCTGAAGGCCTTCGGGAAGGAAACCGATGTCAAGGCGGCTCAAAAGGAAGTGGCTGCCTCCAAAGCCTCGTCCAAAGGCGGGATCCCGGTTCCTGCACCGGTTCTGTCAGCTGCCGTTTCCCTGCCGAAGCTGGCCTTTGCCTGTGATGCCGGCATGGGATCCTCCGCCATGGGAGCGGCCACGCTGTCGAAGAAGCTGAAGGCAGCAGGAGCCGACGTGAACGTTCCGCATTATGCCATCAATGACCTCCCTGCCGATATGGAAGCGGTGGTGACGCAGGCTTCCCTGGTGGATCGTGTGAAGAAACAGTGTCCGCAGGCGAAACTCTATCCGGTGAACAATTTCATGGGCGGCGCGGAATATGATGCCATTGTGTCGGCCCTGCTGGCGGGTCCCGGCCAGGCCGCAGCGTCTGCACAGCCGGTGACCAGCGGCATCGCCCGGCCGGAGAGAATCGTGTTCGCCTGTGATGCCGGCATGGGATCTTCTGCCATGGGGGCTGCGGCGCTGTCCAAAAAACTGAAGGCTGCCGGTCTGGACATTCCGGTGGAGCATTCCGCCATCAGCGATCTGCCGCGGGATGTGCCATTTGTGGTCACACACGAATCCCTGGCGCAGCGGGCAAGGACACAATGCCCGGCTGCCAGGATCTGCCCCATCACCAGTTTCATGGGCGGCACGGAGTATGATGCGATCGTTTCGGAGCTGATGCACTGACATGAACTTCTCTCCCAGACTGGTCCGGATCTTCCAGATCCTGCTGGAACAGGAGGAGGGTGGCAGGATTTCGGCCGATGACATGGCGGAGCGCATCCGCATCAGCCGGCGGACGCTGTTTCGGGAACTGGAGAGTGCCCGCCGGGTGCTGGAACCCTATGGCGTGCAGCTGAAGACACGTCCGGGACTGGCGCTGGCAGGAAACAGGACGGCCCTGGCAGCCGCCCTGATGAACCAGCCGGTCCAGGTGCTGAACCGGGAAGAGCGGCAGGACCTGCTCCTCTATGAACTGCTCCGGGCAGAAGAGGCACAGAAACTGGTGGTCTACGCCGGCCGCTTCCAGGTCTCGGAAGCCACGATCTCTCATGACCTGGAGGACCTTCGCAGACGGCTGGAGCCGCTGGGGCTCACGATCACCCGGAACGGCGTGGTGCAGGGAAGCGAAGAGGACTGGCGCAAGGCCATGTCCGGACTGGTGCACGAAGGCGTGGAATACAAAACCGTGGACTATCTTGATCCGGATACTGCCATGGAACAGCTGTTCCGGGGGAGTGCCATCCTCTCGCTGCTGGACCAGGACATCCTGAAACGGCTTCTGGCCCTGCTGTCCGCAGGCCGGGACTGCCTGGGCCTCCGCCGGTTCGAGCAGAACAGCTACATCGGTCTGGTGATCCATCTGGTCATTGCCCTGGAACGGATCCGGGCGGGGGAACCATGCCGGGATGCGATGCACGGACTGCCGGAGATGGAAGACAGCCGGCAGGAAGCCCGAACACTGATTTCACTGCTGGAAGCAGAGTTTGCCCTGGAGTTCCCGGATACGGAAGTGGATGCGGTGGCGCTGCACCTGCGGGGCTCCAAGCTGAACAGCGCCGGCAATCACCCGGATGCACACCAGGAGGAGATCCTGGAACTGGCCCGGTGTTTTATCGAAGGGTTTCCGGGGGAACAGCCGGCGCTCCTGGGCACGGACGGGCAGTTCATCCAGGGCCTGGTTTCCCATCTGGAGCCCACGGTGATCCGGCTGAGAAACGGCCTGCCCATATACAACCCGCTGCTGAAAACTCTCCGGGAACAGTATCCGGATCTGTTTGAACGCACAAGGCAGGCGGCTGGCGCCATGGAACGCCGGCTGGGGATGCGGCTCTCGGACGAGGAAATCGGGTTTCTGACCATGCATGCCGGGGCCTGTTTCGAGCGGGCCGGACAGCAGCATGGAAGGCGTGTGAAAGCGGCGGTGGTCTGCGCCAGCGGGATCGGGGTCTCGGCTCTGCTGTGCGCCAGACTGGAGAAAACCTTCGGTGCTCAGATGGACCTGGAGGCCCTGTCAGCCCCGGAGGCAGTCAGCCGCCAGGACGTGGAGCTGTTCCTGACGACCTTCGATGTCCAGGGACTGCCCGCCAGGACGCTGAAGGTGTCGCCGCTTCTGCCGGCTGCGGATCTCAGGCAGATCCAGACAGAGCTGGCGGGTCTGCAGGCAAAACCGGCCAGAGGCGGTGTGCAGGCAGAGAACCTGGAGGATCTGCTGGTACAGGTGGAAGAGACAGCCCGGGCTGTCCGGATGCTGCAGACTGGCATTGTCCGGATCCCGACAGGCACAGTCTATGACCCGGCTGTGCTGATCCATGAAGCAGCCTGTAGCCTGCAGGGAGACACGGAAATCCTGGAGCAGGATCTGTGGCGGCGTGAACAGCTGGGAGCGGTGAGGGCGCCGGAGGAAGGCTTCGCCCTCTTCCATGCCCGGACCGGCGGTACGGCCAGGATCCAGGCAGCCATTCTTCTGCCCGCAGGCGGTCAGTATGACAACGGGCTGCGCGGGGTGCTTGTCACCGTGCTGCCCGCAGACCATACACCTCCCATGCAGCAGCTGCTGGCACAGGTCAATCGTCAGATGGGGCAGGATGCCGGATTCCGCCAGGTGCTCCTGTCCGGACCGGCTCAAGCGGCACGGGAGGCGACGGACCGGCTGCTGGCGGATTTTCTGCGGCACGGCCTGTGATGACAGGCGCAGGCGGGCATCGACAGCCTGGCTTTCATCGGCGACAGCGACTGACAGCGGGCGAAATCCTGCAGAAACACGAAACAGAATGAACAGAAAGCGGAAGGGAAAAAGGAGAACACCATGGCATTTTTCAGGAAGAAAAAACAGAAAGAGGACCCGAAGAACCGGATCCTGGACGTGAAGAACATCCGGACGGGCTGCCGGGCGGCGGACAGCGACGAGGCAATCATGTCGGTCGGCCACATGCTGCTGGATGCGGGATACATTGACGAGGGCTACATCCAGGGCATGCTGAACCGGGACCACAGCCTGACCACATACATCGGGAACGACATTGCGATTCCCCACGGGGAGTATGAAGTGAAGGACTGCGTGAAGCAGACCGGGCTGGCGATCCAGATTTACCCCGAGGGCATTCCCTGGGCCAGCGGACGGGTGCGTGTGGTGATCGGGATCGCCGCCACGACGGATGAACACGTCACGATCCTGCAGAACATTGCCGAGAAACTCGGGGACATGGATGTGGTGGAACAGGTGGTGCAGGGATCCCCGGAATTCATCCATTCTGTCATGACGGGAGACGCCGCATGATCACAACCGTGACGTTCAACCCCGCGGTGGACAAAACCGCACAGGTCGAAACACTGGTGACCGGCGGACTCAACCGCCTGCAGAATGTCCGGCAGGATGCCGGGGGCAAGGGCATTAATGTATCGAAGACTCTGAAAGCCATTGGGGTCCCCTCGCGCGCAACGGGATTCCTGGCAGGCAACGCCGGGCAGTTCATCCGGGAGAGGCTGACGGATCTGGGTATCGCCCATGACTTTGTGGAGATCCGGGGCAACACGCGGACCAACCTCAAGGTGCTGGATGCGGCCATGACGCTGACGGAACTCAACGAAGCGGGGCCGGCCTGCAGTGCGGATGACATCCGGCGTCTGGAGGAAACACTGGCAGCTGCAGAAGGGATCCTGGTGCTGTCGGGCAACGTTGGCCCGGGGGTTCCGGAAGACATTTACCGCCGGCTGACGGAAACCGCGCAGCGCCGGGGGCTGCAGGTGATCCTTGATGCCGATGGCGGGCTCTTCCGGGAGGGAATCCAGGCAGGGCCGGATGTCATCAAGCCCAACCGGTTTGAACTG
This sequence comes from Faecalibaculum rodentium, assembly GCF_001564455.1. Classification (GTDB taxonomy): domain Bacteria; phylum Bacillota_I; class Bacilli_A; order Erysipelotrichales; family Erysipelotrichaceae; genus Faecalibaculum; species Faecalibaculum rodentium. The sequence continues at coordinate 1,900,980 of NZ_CP011391.1, read as the reverse complement.
AGTCAGTATTTCGGCATGCCGGAAGAGACGCTGGATACAGACACAATGATTTCCCTGGCCAGGCAGCTGATGGAAGCCGGCACCCGGCTGGTGGTCATTTCCATGGGGGAGGACGGCAGTCTGTTTGTCACGGCTGACAGGGCACTGGTCCTGCCGGCGCTGAAGATTCCCTTCCAGTCGGCGGTGGGTGCCGGAGATGCGATGGTGGCGGGCCTGGCCTGCAGCCTGGAGCAGGGACTGGACCTGGAACAGACGGCGGTTCTGGCTGTGGCTCTGTCTGCCGGGGCCTGCATGACAGAGGGAACACAGCCGGCGGATGCCGTCACAGTGGAAGACCTGAAGGTGCGGGTCACCTGGGAAGAAGCCTGAAAACAGGCCATGGCTGCAGACAGGCTGGCAGGCTGCAGAGCCGCGGACTGACGGAAAACCGAAAAACCGGCTGTCTTTGATCCGGCCGGTGCGAAAAATACAAGAAAAGAAATACAGAGAACGGGAAGGAAGGGAATGAGCATGAAGACAAGAGCGATTCGCCTGTATGGCGTGGATGACATCCGGCTGGAGGAATTCGAGCTGCCGGAAATCGCAGACGACGAGATCCTGGTCAAGGTGGTCTCGGATTCCATCTGCATGTCCACATGGAAAACCGTGAAGCAGGGAGCAAAGCACAAGCGGGTGCCCGATGATGTGCACGAGAATCCGGTGATCATCGGCCACGAATTTGCGGGGGATATCATCCAGGTCGGCAAAAAGTGGCAGGACCGGTTCCAGCCGGGGCAGAAATTCGCCCAGCAGCCGGCAATTTCCGGACATATGGAATCTCCGGGATACTCCTACCAGTGGTGCGGCGGAGATACAGAATACTGCATTTTTCCCAATGACATCATTGAAGCCGGCTGCCTCTGGACGTATGACGGCGATGCGTATTTCGCCAGTTCCGTGGCGGAGCCGGTGTCCTGCTGCATCGGCGGGTATCACACAAACTACCACACGAAGCCCGGCAGCTATGAACATGTCATGGGGACAAAGGAGGGTGGCAGCATCCTGATTCTCGGCGGCTGCGGCCCCATGGGACTGGGTGCCATTTCCTATGGGCTGACGTTTGAAAACAAGCCAAAGCGCATCGTGGTGACGGAAATCAGCGATGCCAGGATCGCCCGGGCGCGTGAGGTCATCAGCGAAAAAGAAGCCGCCAGACATGGTGTGGAGCTGGTATACGTGAACACGGCATCCCTGGAGGACCCGGAGAAACATCTGATGGATCTCACAGAGGGGAAAGGCTATGACGATGTGTTTGTCTATATCCCCAATGCGGCGGTCTGCGAAATGGGAAACCGGCTGCTGGCTTACGACGGGTGCATGAACCTGTTTGCCGGACCGACAAATGCGGAGTTTTCCGCAACGGTGAATCTCTATGACAGCCACTATTCGCGCACCAAGATCATCGGCTCCACGGGCGGGACGATCGACGACATGAAGGAAGCCATCGAAAAGAACGCGGATGGCCGCATTGAGTCGGCAGTGATGATCACGCATGTGGGCGGTCTGGATTCGGCGGTGGAGGTCACGAAAGATCTCCCGAATGTGCCAGGGGGAAAGAAACTGGTATACACGCACATAAACATGCCTATGACGGCCATTGAAGATCTGGACAGTCTTGCAGACAAAGATCCCTTTTTCCTGGAACTGGACAAAGTCTGCCGGGAAAACCGCGGACTGTGGTCGGCAAAAGCAGAACGGATGCTGCTGGAACATTTTGCCGAAACAGCTGCATGGTGTCGTGCCTGCGGTCCGGGCAGATCCCGGCCGCTGACGCGCGTATACACGTATGTTCGAATCTCGAGAATACCTGCGCAAAAGGGACAGCGGATATCTGCTGTCCCTTTGTCGGTGTGCCGGGCATGGTGCACTTCTAGCTGGTGAGAGTCCAGCCTCAACTTATCTGCCGGTAAGAGTAGAGAAACGCAAGCGGACCTATGACTGTAAGGGGGTTCGTGAAAGAAGCGTGTATCAAAGTTCCGAACCTACGAACAGAAATCGGATATAAGGCTGTGGCGGCGGGAGAGGGCGCCGATGTGTCTTAACCCAACAGGCAGACGTAGCCAAAGCAGTAAATCAGGAGGTCATGGAACGAAAGAAGTGCACCTTACCCCGGGAGGCCCTGTGGACATTCCCCATCTGTACTTCGTGAATCAGCCAAGAGGTGAGGTTCAAAGGCAGAGCAGAATGGTCGAAAACGGTTTGTCACAGGGAGTCAGCCAAGGTCGTAGTAGTGTGGATAGCTTCTGTAATGGAAGAAGGAGCGAAGGACCGAACATGTCTATAGAGTTTCGGCTATATGACAACAGGACACCATTCCAGAAAGATCCTGTCCAAAGCAGAAGGGAACGTAACCCGGAAGCGGCGGACACAAAAAGGAATCAGGGAACAGGTGTCCGGTCTGAAAAGGATAGTAAGGAAACCGCAAGTATGCCGAGAATGATCGAGAGGATCGCACATCCCGCCAATCTGGAAACAGCCTGCAGGAAGGTGAAAGCCAACAAAGGCAGTGCCGGAGTTGATGGGATGGGGGTGGAAGAACTGTCCGAATACATGGAGGCTCACAAGGAGGAGATCAGTAATGGTCTGCTGAAAGGGACCTATAAGCCCCAGCCTGCAAGAAGGGTCTATATCCCCAAACCAAACGGGAAGAAAAGGCCCCTGGGCATCCCTACAGTCGTTGACAGGGTGATCCAGCAGGCAGTGAGTCAGCAGCTGTCGCAAGTCTATGAGCCTGTATTCAGCGAATACAGCTATGGATTCCGACCGGACAGGAGTGCCCAGCAGGCGGTCCTGCAAGCCATGGTCTACCTGAACGAAGGATATGACTGGATCGTGGATCTGGACATAGAGAAGTTCTTTGACCGGGTGAATCAGGACAAGCTGATCTCCATCATCCGGGAACAGATGAATGAATCCGAAGTACTGGGACTCATTCGGAAATTCCTGAAAGCAGGAGTGATGGAGAATGGCGTGAAGCAGAAAACAGAGGAAGGAACGCCTCAGGGTGGCCCGCTGTCCCCGCTTCTGGCCAATATCTATCTGGACAAGTTCGACAAGGAGCTTGAAAAGAGAGGACTGCGATTCGTGAGGTATGCGGATGACTGCATCATCTTCACGAAGAGCGAAAAGGCGGCACACCGTGTGATGGCCAGTGTGATCAGCTGGCTGAAGCGGAAGCTGTTCCTGACAGCCAGCGCCGAGAAAACCAGAGTAGTGAGACCAACCAAAGGAAAGTTCCTCGGGTTCACATTCTGGAAGGGCAGCGATGGATGGAAGTGCAGGCCGCATGATGACAGCAAGAAACGCCTGAAGGAGAAGATCAGGAGCGTGACTGTCCGCAGAAAAGCGGCGGCCATACCGCTGGCGGTCACATTCACGAGGATCAACCAGATCATGCGGGGGTGGATCAACTACTACCGAATCGGTGCGATGAGTATGTGGCTGAAGGAAACATTTGGCCCATGGATGAGGCACCGGGTGAGGGTAGTGATCCTGAAGCAGTGGAAGCGCAGGGGAACGATCTTCACCAACCTGTGGAAGCTCAATGGACGGATCAGCCACCCATTTCCCAAGTCATATGTCTTTGCGCAGAGCATGACGCACTGTGGCTGGTACAGACTGGGAAACAACGAAGTGGTGAACATGATCCTGAACCCGCATATTCTCTCGTTGAAAAGAAAGGATCGGCCTGGACTGGTCGATCCCTGGAAATACTACTCTTGTGCATAAGTGTTATGTAGACATGAACCGCCGTATACGGATCCGTACGTACGGTGGTGTGAGAGGGAGGGGCAGAACTAACCTGTCTCTCCCTACTCTATTGTGTCTGCAGGGCCGTGCCCTTTGCGAGTGGCAGTCTGCACACACCGGCTCTGCTGGTGGAAGACAGGAAAAGACAAACCTTTTATAATGGATGCATGGACAAATATGAAGGAAAAACGGAATCCGGACGAAGCCGGTGGATGGCGCTGACTGCGCTTGTTCTTGTGATTGCCATTGTGGTGGTTTATGTTCTCAGCTGGTAACGCAAATCCGCCACTGGCAGCAAAATGCCTGCGGTGGGCCGTCTGTCTGCTGCTGATCCAGAGTCTGCTGCTACTGGTCTTCCCGAACATGCTGGTCTCCGCCCTGCTTCTGGCAGCGACGATGATCCTCATGATCCTGGCCGCGTGGTTTGACAGGCAGTATATCCTGTGGCTGCCGCTTGCGGCTCTGATCAGCGAAATCCAGCTGTTTTACCTGACAGCCAGTGGTGCCCTGCTGATTTTCTATTACATTCTGCTCATCGTGAACCTGGTGTTCCTGTTTGCGGGAAAGAAAACAGCCGGCACCACCCAGCTGTATGATGCGGCCTTTGCCGGCAAGCTGTGTCTGCTTCCCCTGGAATGCATCCACATCTACCTCACGGCAGATACAGGGGTACCGGTGTTTCTGGGTATTGCCTATACCATGCTGCTGATCACCAGTGCCTATGACATGGCGGGCATGTACCGCAGCATTGAGTCTTCGAATCTTACGCCGAAGCTGTTCCTGATCCGGACGGTGCTGCTGCTGATCCCGGTCTGTGATGTGGTCACCAGCTTTCTCATGGCACGGAACAGAAGAAGGGAGCGCCAACTGCAATGAAAACCGAACACTTTTCCCTGACCTCCCGGCAGGATGGCCTGCCGCTGGACGTCTTGCTGACCCTCCCGGATGATCCCGGGACGCTGTCAGGCATCGTGCAGATCTCCCATGGCATGTGCGAGCACAAGGAGCGGTATCTGCCGTTCATGGAGTTTCTCGCCGCACGGGGCTATGGGGCGGTGATCCATGACCACCGGGGACACGGACAGCAGGCGCTGGAGTCCGGCACCCTGGGATTTTTCGGGGACGAAGACGGAGAGGCCATTGTCGAAGACCTCCATCAGGTCACCTGCGGCATCCGGGCCCGGTTCAGGGATGTGCCCGTCACGCTGCTGGGGCATTCCATGGGATCGCTCGTGGCCCGCAAGTATCTGAAGACCCATGACGACCAGATCTCGGCGCTGATTCTCTCCGGGGCCCCCTGGAACAATCCGGGTGCACAGGCGGGACTGGTGCTGGCCAGGACCCTGGCGAAAGTCAGGGGCGGCCGCCACCGCTCGCGGTTCATACACGAACTGGCGGATGGGGCCTTTGGCCGCAAATTCGGCGGCAATGCCTGGCTTTCGGCCAATGAAGAGAATGTGCAGGCGTTCAACGACCATCCCCTGGACGGGTTCCATTTCACGCTCAACGGGTACATGAACCTGTTCAGCCTCGTGCGGGATGTCTACAGTCCGAAGGGCTGGCAGATGAAACACCCGGATCTGCCGGTGTTCTTCATAGCCGGCGAGGATGACCCGGTCATCGGATCCCGTCAGAAATGGATCGCCGAACAGGATTTTCTGCGCACCCTGGGCTACCAGGATGTGCGTGGGACACTGTATCCGGCTATGCGGCATGAGATATTGCTGGAGAAAGAGGCCCGGGTGGTCATGAATGACATACTGACGTTTCTGGTAACATCCAGAGACCCGGAAACTGACGTATAATCAATAGAGCAGGACAGGCAGCGTTCACAGCAGAGGCCTGTCATACAGGAGGTAGTATGAAACAGCTGATCAATGAGGATATTGTTTATATCGGGGCAGACGATCCCAACCTCGATCTGTTTGAATCCCAGTACACCGTTCCCAATGGTGTGGCCTACAACTCGTATGTGGTGAAGGGCAAAGACAAGACCGTAATCATGGATACCATAGATGCCAGAAAGACCGGTGAATGGCTTGCAAAGATGGAAGAGGCACTGGATGGCAGGACGCCGGATTACCTGGTTGTTTCCCACCTGGAGCCCGACCATGCGGCGAACATCGGTCTGCTGGCAGAGAAGTATCCGGACATGAAGATCGTGGGCAATGCCACGACATTCCGGATGCTGCCCAATTACTTCACCATTGACGACCTGGAAGACCGCAAGGTGGAAGTGAAGGAAGGCGATGAACTGGATCTGGGCGGCAAACACCTGAAGTTTGTGTTCGCTCCCATGGTGCACTGGCCGGAGGTCATGATGACCTATGTTCCCGAAGACAAAGTGCTGTTCTCTGCAGACGGGTTCGGCAAGTTCGGGACCCTGGACATCCAGGATGAGTGGGAACCGGAAGCGGCCCGCTACTATTTCAATATCGTGGGCAAATATGGCCCCCAGGTGCAGGGAGTGCTGAAGAAAGCCGCCACGCTGGACATCGAGACGATCTGTCCGCTGCATGGCCCGGTCCTGAAGGAGGACCTGGGCAAGTACATCGGTCTGTATGACAAGTGGAGCCGGTACGAACCGGATCAGGATGCGATCCTGATTGCCTGCGCCTGCGCGTATGGCGGAACCTTCAAGGCGTGCGAATACCTGAAGGATGTCCTGGAAAACATGGGACAGAATGTCATCCTGCGGGACCTGACACGGCAGGATGTGCACCAGGTGATGGCGGAAGCCTTCCGCTGCCCGAAGACCGTGCTGGCCAGCTCCACCTACAATATGGGCATGTTCCCGGCCATGGAGCGCCTGCTGAACACCCTGAAGCACAAGGCATGGCAGAAGCGCACGGTTGCCATTGTGGAAAACGGATCCTGGAGCCCGGCTGCCGCGAAGGCCATCAAGGCAGAACTGGCGGAGATGAAGGACATCACGGTGATTGAACCCGTGGTGACGATCAAAGGCCGCATGAAGGAGGAAGACAAGGCAAAGCTGCAGGCTCTGGCTGAGCAGCTGGTTAAGGCTTGACTCCCTCAAAGTGGCTGCCGCAGATGCTGACGGCCAACGGCATGAATGAACAGGATCTGGAGAAGGCTTTGCAGCTGGAGCCCGGATCCATCCGGGAGCTGATGGACAAAGACGAAGCCACCGGTACGGTCTGGGATGCGGCGCTGACATGGTTCAATGACCTGCCGTCGCTGTCCTATCCGGCTGCAAATATCCTGGACGATATCCGGGACTGCATTCAGGCTGCAGGTCCCGATGCAGGCTGTGAAGTCTATTACGGCGTGAATGCCGGCAACCTGATCTTTACGGGTCTGCGGGTCACGGATACCGGCGCCTATTACGGGTCCGACACAGATTCCCCGCTGCTTGCCACCATGCACCTGACGCTGAAGGAGGCGCAGACGCTGTTTTTCAAGCAGAACTGCACGCTGCAGGCAGACTGAATCCGGACAAAAAGGGGCTGTAACAGTAAGGCCGGTTTTACGGTCTGCAGGCTGATTACAGCCCCTTTTCTCTGAACAGGATGCGGTATGTGGCCGTCCCTGTCTTCCCTGAAAAAAATCATTTGCCCGGACCTACCGACAGAAGGGACAGCTGTGTGCATGACAGTCACATCCTGTGTCACATTGCATTATACTGTAATCGGGCAATCCGATAGAGGGGCAGTGCTGCACCCGGACTCTTCACGCGTTCATGCTGCATGACAGACGGGAGGTTCTTATCGGAATGAGACCAGCGAAGACCGGCCGGAGCTTCTCCATCCACAGAAGCGACGGACGGTTTTCTTTCTTCTTGCAAAAAAACCTGACTGCCTGTCCTGAAACGGGGCCCGCTCCGGAGAGGATCTGCATGGTCGATGCGTTCTGCGGATCTGGCCTGTGGCTATACTTCAGCCGTACACAAAAAGCCATCGTCTTTTCCCGGACCTGCACAGTGATGCAGGCGGGAAGAGCCGATGGCTTTTTCCTGTTTCTTTTTGTACAGTTCAGGACCGGAAATCTGCTCCCCCGGTGCCTGAAACCGTTTCTAAAGCTGCAGCACGATGCCCGCCACCGTGCAAAGCGAGATCAGCACAATGGGATGCAGCTTTTTGAAGTACAGGACAAAGGCGCCTGCAGCCACAAACACCGCCACCCGGATCCAGTCGAGACCGGATCCCGGCATCAGCGCCGCCTGAAGCACCGAAATCCCGGTCGCCGCAATCAGTCCCGTCACCGCCGGCCGCAGTCCCGAGAACACATCGTTCACCCAGTGATTGGTGCGGAACTTCTGCAGGAACTTCGCAATGATGCAGATGATGATCACCGACGGCATCACCAGTCCGATGGTCGTGGTCACCGCCCCCAGAATGTGGCCGCCTGTGACATGGTAGCCCACATAAGTGGCCATGTTCACACCGATGGGACCCGGGGTGGACTCGCTGACAGCAATCATGTTCATGAGATCCGATGTGCTGAACCAGTGATATTTGTTCATCATCTCCTGCAGGAACGGAATCGTCGCCAGGCCTCCGCCGACGGCAAACAACCCGGTCTTGAAGAATTCGAAGAACAGTGTCAGCAGCAGTTTCCAGCTCATGACTGCACTCCCTTCCGGGTGATATGCAGCTGCCACAGCACCCCGGCTGCTGCTGCCAGCATCACGATGACGATCGTCGGCACAGACGTAAATCCAGCGATGGCAAACGCCGCCAGGGCAACGATCCAGCCGAAACCGTTTGTGATCCCGGCTTTTCCCATTTTGTAGACCGCCTGCACGATCAGCACCGCCACTGCAATGCGGATCCCGCCCAGGGCATGCTGCACGAGAGGAATCGAGGCAAAGCTGGACAACAGCGCCGCAATGACCAGAATGATCACCAGACTCGGGAAAATCACACCCAGGGTTGCGGCGATGCACCCGGGGATGCCCTTGCGGTAATAGCCCACGAAACTGGCGGTGTTCACCGCAATGACCCCCGGCGTGCACTGCCCCACTGCGAAGTAGTCCAGGATGTCGTCATCCGTCGCCCAGTGTTTTTTGCTCACCACCTCGGCCTGGATCATCGGCAGCATGGCATACCCTCCGCCGAAGGTGAAGGCGCCGATTTTGGCGAACGTCCAGAACAGTTCCCAGTAAATCATGGATGCACCCTTACAGCAGGATGCTGCCGAAGTATCCCACCAGGCTTGTCAACACCAGCAGCACTGCCCCATAGGGCAGCACCTTTTTCAGCAGCTCCGAATCTCTGCCCGTGCGGCCGACGGCTGACAGGGCAATGGCAATGCTTTGCGGGGACAGCATCTTGCCCACGCCGACACCCAGCATGTTGAGGCCCACGACCCAGAACGGATCCATGTTCAGGGCAGTTGCGGCATCCATCTGCACCTGGCCGAAGAGCAGGCCGGAGCTCGTGCCAGATCCCGTGACAAAGCAGCCCAGGCACCCGAGCCACGGAGCGAAGATGGTATAGAAGGAACCGGTGACAGCAATGCAGAACGCTGCGATGTCCCCAATCATGCCGGAATAGGACATGATCTTGGCGGTGGCCAGCACGCTGCACATGGTGATGATTGTCGGGGTCATCTGTTTGACAGTGGCCACAAACACGGACCGGAAGTCCTCCCAGGATGCGTGCTGGATCAGACCGCCGACTATGGCCGACAGAAAGATCCATACACCGGGGGTGTTGATCCAGACAAAGCTGATGGTGTTGGGATCTGCACCGGTGTAGACCGACACGGCGGAGGAGAACTGCGCCAGCCAGCTGTTGACCGGGGCCACGAGCTTGGAAGTGCCCAGCAGCAGGATGAAAATCATGATGAACGGACTCCAGGCACGCAGCGCCTTGTCCAGCGTCAGGCTTTTCTCCGTCTTCACTTCCATTTCATACTCCGGCGGTGTCTTCTTTTTCATGGCCAGCACAATCGTAACGGCCATGGAACACACCGCTCCGACCACCACAGCCAGGTCCGCCCCGACAAACCAGGACACGATCAGCTGCGGGATCACAAAGCAGACACCGGACATCAGGGTGATGAATCCGATCCCCTTCAGGGACTTCATGCCCTTTCCGCCGGCGAGCATCATCATGATGAAGGGCACGGCCAGCATGAAGGGTGCACACTGGAGGCTTTCCACGAAGGACAGGTGGGTGTTTTCCAGTCCCACCAGGTTGGCAAGTGTCGTGGTCGGAATGCCGATGGAGCCCCAGGGCGTGGGGAATCCGTTGGCAAGCAGGCAGACAAGACACGAAAAAATGGGGTCGAATCCCATGGCGGCGAGCATGCCCGCAGGAATGGCAATGGCGGTGCCGAATCCGGCCATGCCTTCCATGAAGCCGCCAAAGCACCAGGCAATGAGAAGCACCAGCAGGCGCCTGTCACTGGTCACGGACGCGAGCATTCCCTTGATGGTTTCCATGGCACCGGTCTTTACACATAAGTTATAGGTAAAGACCGCGGCAATGATCACCACCACGATGGGCCAGAGGGCCATCATGATGCCCTCCAGGGCGGCGGATCCGGTATCCAGCGCCGGAAGCTTCCAGACCAGCATGGCTTCGATTGCCGCCAGCAGGGCCGAACCCACGGCCGCTTTCCAGGTGGGCCATTTCAGCACGAGCAGGGCGAGGATGAGCCAGAGAATGGGGCAGAGCCCCAGCACAAACAGCAGTCCAGTATTCATGTTTTCACTCTCCTGTATCTGCAGGCAGACGCCTGCACTTTCAGAGTATCAGATTTCCAAAGCCCCGGCGCATTGCTATACCGGGGCTTTGGATTTTTTTTTGAAAGGATTTGTATGGGGGGGTCTGTTGCGGTATCATTGTGGTACGAAGTAGCGCATTGTGTCAGGAAGTGGGGGTGATGGCACGTGTTCATGGGGGAATTCGCGCACAACATCGATCGTAAGGGGCGATTGATCATGCCCGCGAAGTTCCGTGAAGACCTTGGAGAGACCGTCGTGGTGAACCGTGGACTGGATGGCTGCTTGTATGTCTATACGATGGCCCAGTGGCAGGTCGTATATGAGAAACTGAAAACTTTGCCCTCAACGAACAAGGACGCCCGCATGTATCAGCGGATGATGCTGTCCAAAGCCGCCGAATGCGACCTGGACGGACAGGGAAGAATTCTGATTCCCGCCGGCCTGGTTCAGCTTGCCGGTCTGGAGAAGGAGTGCGTCATCATTGGCGTCGCCAATCATATCGAGATCTGGGCAAAAGACCGCTGGGAGAAAGTGGAAGATGTGGAAGAGGCTTCCTTCGAGGAAGCGGCCGAGCGTCTTTCAGGCCTGATGGAAATGTGATATGGAGCATAAAAGTGTTTTACTGGATGAGACAATCGATCTGCTCGATGTGAAGCCGGACGGCATATACGTGGACTGCACGCTGGGACGAGGGGGTCACAGCAGCGAGATCCTGCGCCGTCTGAAAACGGGGCATCTCTATGCCTTCGACATGGATCAGAAAGCAATCGACGAGAGTACACCGCGTCTTGAAGCGATCAGTGACAGATTTACGTGCATTCATGCCCCCTTTGACGAACTGGATTCCGTGCTGGATTCTTTCGGCGTCGGGAAAGTGGACGGCATCCTGATGGATCTCGGGGTGTCGAGCCCGCAGTTTGATGACGGGGCCCGCGGGTTTTCCTACCGGGAAGATGCACGTCTGGATATGCGCATGGACCAGGACCAGGCACTTTCCGCCTGGGATGTGGTCAATGCCTATACACAAGAGGACCTGACCAGGATCCTGAAACTCTACGGCGAGGAACCCTTTGCGGGAGAAATCGCCGCCGCCATTGTGCGGGCACGCCAAACCGCGCCGGTGGACACGACGTTTCAGCTGACGGATGTCATCCGCCAGGCATTGCCGCAGGCTGTTCTGCGAAAGAAGGGCCATCCGGCAAAACGGACATTTCAGGCGATCCGGATCGAAGTCAACCGGGAACTGGCACAGCTGGAGAGTGTCCTGCAGCAGGGACTTGACCGGCTGAAGCCCGGTGGCCGCATGGCTGTCATCACGTTCCACTCACTCGAAGACCGTCTGGTGAAAAACGCCTTCAAAGAAGCGGCCGTACCGCCAAGGACCGACCGCAGACTGCCGCAGACAGGGGAAGAAAAACGGCAATATCGACTGCTTACACGCAAACCGGTCACTGCAGACCTGCAGGAGCTGCAGGACAACAACCGGGCGCACAGTGCAAAATTAAGGGGAATAGAAAGAAATGGCGAGGAATCGGAGTAAGGGAATCAAAAAAAGACGCTCTGGGATCAGAGGCGTCTGCACATTTGTTTTCGGGTTTTCTGTAGTATTCTACGGAGGTGCGAAGGTCGGACTGAATTCATATAATATTACGCTTCAGCAAAAGGAGCAGAGTCTGGCCAGTGAAATCGCCCGGAAGAAAAGCGAAGTGGAGGACCTGCAGGCGCAGGTGCACAGCATGCAGGACAAGGGCCGCGTGCTGAGCATGCTGGGGGAACAGGTGCAGGACAACTCCGGCAATATTTACGTGATCGGCGACTCCGGTCAGTAGGCACTGTACCGCCTGCAGCTGTCCAGGACAGCTGCACTGCACAACTGAAACATTGAAAAGGAGCATGTGATGGACGTCAGACGGACCAACAAAAAACTCTTTCGCATGATCCTGGCGATGGGGACCGCCGGAACATTAGTGACTGCTAATGTTCTTTTCACTATGGGGACACACAGACACATCTGGAGTCAGGAAGACGTGCTGACCGGCAAGCTGGCTTCCTCCATTGTGGACACCACCGTGGAGGCCAGACGCGGGCAGATCCTGGACCGCAGCTCCACGGTGATTGCCCAGGAAGTGAAGGCATATACCCTGGTGGCGTATCTGGACGATTCCGTCAGGGATGCCAAGGGGAATCCCGATTATGTCCAGGATGCGAAGGAAACCGCAAAGAAACTGGCCGAAGTGCTGGAGGGCGTGGACGAAAAACAGATAGCCACCATCCTGGAGAAGGCCATGAAACGCGGCCAGGTCCAGACGGAACTGGGCACCGGCACAAAGCGCCTGACCAAAGACGTGATGGAGAAGATCGAGGCGGCGGACATTCCGGGGATCGGGTTCGTGGACACCACCAACCGGAACTATCCCACGACGCCGTATTCCTCCAATCTGGTGGGGTTTGCGGCCTTCGATGAAGACGAACAGGCCATACAGGGAAAAATGGGACTGGAGCTGTCCATGGAGGAATACCTGTCCGGAACAGACGGGCGTATGAAGTACCAGCAGGCGGTGGACGGCACGATCCTGCCGGGGACCACGCAGGTCTACCAGGAAGCGATTGATGGAAAGAACGTGTATCTGACCATTGACTCGAACCTGCAGTCCATTGTGGAGGCCCAGCTGGCAAAGACCATGCAGGACAACAATGCACAGGCCGCCTGGGCACTGGTCATGGAACCGGAGACCGGAAAGGTCCTGGCCTGGGGGTCCTATCCCACATATGACCAGAACACCCACCAGGAAATCCCGTCGTTTCTGGACAACGTGGCGGACAAGAACGTCGAAGTGGGGTCTGTCATGAAGCCCTTCACGTATGCGGTGGCGATCGATACCGGCGTCTACAACGGAGAGACCACATTCCGGGCCGGCACATTCACCTATACCCAGGATCCTTCCACGGGCAAAATCATCCGTGTGCCCAACGGCACACAGACCGACTTCAAACCCATCAGCGATGCTCTGGGCAACGACTTCGGCGAGATCACCTTTGACAAAGGCCTCTGGGTCTCCTCCAATGTCGGGATCTGCGAACTGCTGGCCAACTACATCAACTACAACCAGTATGTCGAGTATCTGGACAGGTTCGGGTTCTTCAAGGCCACGGAGATTCCCTTTGTCACCGAAGCCACGGGTGTCAAAAACGTGGACACCGCTGCCGACTATCTCTCCACGGGATTCGGTCAGGGGTCGTCCATCAGCCTGCTGCAGCTGTGCCAGGCCTATACGGCGATTTTCAATGACGGCAAAATGATGCGGCCCTATGTGGTGGAATCCATTCAGGATCCGGATACCGGAACGCCACTGAAGGAATATGAACCCGAGGTGGTGGGAGAACCCATATCCGCGGAGACTGCCCGCAAGGTGGTGGACATCATGAAGGGTGTCACCCAGGACGGGAACTCCGGTGAGCGGTTCCGGATCGACGGGGTGGACATGGCTTTGAAAACCGGTACCGGCGAGCTGTATAACGAACAGACCGGGGAATACGACAAGACCAACTATACTTCTAGTGTCATCGCGGCGATGCCGGCGGATGATCCCAAGATCATGGTGTACTGGGGAATGGTGAGCAGCAACATTACGGGTTATTCAGCTGAGCCGTTTCAGGAAATCGTGAAGGCAGCGCTGATCGCCAACGGTGTCTCCGGAGCGAATGCAGTCCAGCCGCAGAACCCGGAGCAGGAAGAAGACAGCTGGGACACCTATGAGATGCCGAGTCTGGTGAATCACTCCCGGGCCTGGATGGACCAGGAGCTGGCGGGAAAGAAGCTCAATGTCACAGTGCTGGGGGATGGCCAGAGTGTGGTGAATCAGTATCCCGGTGCGGGGTCGAAAATCAACTCCAATTCCCGGGTCCTGGTCATGACGGATTCCGCGTCGCTGACGATGCCGGACATGAGCGGATGGACCCGCAAGGATGTCACGGCGTTCTGGGCACTGACGGGAATCGGGGTGCAGACTTCGGGTTATGGCAAGGTGCAGGCCCAGAACATTGAACCCGGTACGCCGATTGACGGAAGCAGCGACATTCAGGTCACGATGGAGTAACAGACCTGACGTTCGTCAGGTGCAGTGTGACATCTGTTGCAGGGGAGCGCTTACATGCACTTCGCAATCAGGGCCGGATATCGGGCGGTCATGGAGACTTTCAAACAGACAGGCATATGTTGTACTATAAACATCGTATGCCTGCTTTTTTTTGGGAATTGCAGGACATCGATTGTATAATGAAGAACAGGAATGAAGGAGGGGCCGAATGTCGAAAAAACGTGTATATGCAGCGCTTGAGCTGGCGGATGGCGAAGTAAGACTGGCGGTCATGGAAGTCTATGAAGGCCGGGCAAATGTCCTTCGCATTGAGCGGGCGCCGGCAGCCGGGCTTTCCGGAACGACAATCACGGACGAAGCCAGTGTCGTGGCGTCCATACGCCAGGCGCTGACTGCTGCACAGGCGGCGCTGGGCTACAGGATCGAGCGCGTTGTGCTGCTTGTCCCCAGTGTAAACGTGAAGGATTCGTCTCAGAAAATCAGGGTGGGCATCGAAGACGGCACAAAAACCGTACGGCTGTTCCACATCCAGCAGGGGCTGACCAGGGCACAGCAGCTGCGCCGGGATGATGATGCGGTGTTTGTGAATGCCAACCGCATCCAGTATGAAGTGAACGGGGAAACCTCATCGAAGCTGCCCCTGTCCGAACAGTGCGAGGAATTCGTCATGGATGTCGATTTGCTGTATGCCGACAAGGACACCGTGTATGCCTATGCCCGGGCAGTGGAGCAGGCCAATCTGGAGATACTGGATCTGGTGCTGGACTCCTACGCGGCGGCACAGGAAACAGCGGCACTGGCACAGAGCAGCGAGCGTCCGGTGATCCAGGTGCAGCTGGAGGCAAACCACACCCTGCTGACGTATTTCCAGGACGGACGGCTGCGTTCCAGCTTCGATCTGGACAAGGGATATATGTGGTTCATGGAACCGCTGAGAAAAAAATACCGCCTGGGCCGGGAAGTCACGTTCCGGCTGCTGCAGAACTGCTTCTCCACGGATATGCAGGACAGCAGTGTCATTATTTATATTGAACAGAAGGAAGACCAGCGCGTGGAGATCACGGCCGGGGAGCTCGCCAAAACCGTGGTGCCCAGGATCCGGGAATGGATCGCAGGGATCAACGAAGCCTGTGCCCCAATCGTGAACCGGGGCAAGGTCAAGTACATCGTAACGGGCAAGGGAAGCAACATACCGGTCCTGAAGGAACTGGAACCGGCGTTTAACGCGCCGGCCAGAGTGTATGTGGAAACGAGTGTCGGTGCCCGTGACGGCGCCTTTGTGTCCCTGCTGGGCAGTGTCTATGCCCTGATGGACATCAACCGGATCCGGCACGATGACCGGATTTCCGTGAACAACAACGAACTAGAGGCCAGCATTGATCAGATCAATGCCCGGAGCCACCATGGAGACGGGGGATTCACGCGGAAGATGAAGAGCGTGGTCCTGACGGATGAAGGATAAAACAGACAGGTGCAGGCCGGTCTGACAGAAACGGATGCAGAAATGGTCAAGGAGGAAACAGGAATGCCAGAATTCAATCAAGTAGCGGATATCAAAGTCTTTGGTGTCGGCGGCGGCGGAAGCAATGCGGTCAACCGCATGGTCTCCGACGGTGTCCGGGGTGTGGACTTCTTTATTGCGAACACCGATGTGCAGGTGATGAAGAACTCTCCCTCCGACAACAAAATCGTGCTGGGTGAAAAAACCACGAAGGGTCTGGGTGCCGGCGGCAACCCGGAAATCGGCCGCAAGGCAGCCGAGGAGAGCGAAGGAGAAATCCGTGAAGCGATCCAGGGCGCAGACATGGTGTTCATTACAGCCGGCATGGGTGGCGGAACCGGTACGGGTGCCGCACCGCTGGTTGCCAAGATTGCCAAGGAAGAAGGCGCGCTGACTGTCGGTGTTGTGACACGTCCCTTCACATTTGAAGGCCGGCGCCGCGCCAACAGCGCCGCAGAGGGCATCGATGAACTGAAGAAATACGTGGATTCTCTGATCGTGGTGTCCAACGACAACCTGCTGGAGGTCCTGGGCCGCAAGCCCATTGAAGAAGCATTCCAGGCAGCTGACAACGTGCTGCGCCAGGGTGTTCAGACGATTTCCGACCTGATTGCCGTACCGGCGCTGGTCAACCTGGACTTCGCGGATGTCCGCAGCGTGATGCAGAACCAGGGCCGTGCCCTGATCGGCATCGGCATGGCCGACGGCGAAGACAAAGCCATCGTGGCAGCGGAAAAGGCCATTCAGTCTCCGCTGCTGGAGTCCAGCATCCAGGGCGCGAAGTCTGCGATCATCAACATCACAGGCGGCGACAAGGTATCCTTCTACGATGCCCAGAACGCAGTGGCTGTAATCCAGGATGCCGCAGGCGGAGATGTGGACTGCATTTTCGGTATCGCCATCAACGAGCAGCTGGGTGATTCCATCATCGTGACGGTGATTGCCACGGGATTCGATGATGCACCGGAAAAAGCCGGCGGCAAGAAGCGCCGGAGTCAGCACACAGCTGCGGAGCCGCAGCTGTTCACGAAGCCGACGATCCAGACCCCGGGCAACCCGGGTGTGGTGACGAGTGTGGAAGATGGAAATGCGGCTGGTCAGGATGATCAGATTCCGAACTTCTTCTTCAACAGATAAGCAGTGACAGTTCAAGAAGGCCAGACCTCCTGAAAAGGGATGTCTGGCCTTTTTTGGATATCCGTCATATGAAATGTGAAAAAATCACATAAAAATGCAGATTTAAGCGTATTTTGGAACAAATTTCATTTGAAAGGTGATAAAATCTCGTAAAGGAGATTTGCCATGCTGAAACAGTTCAATTTCAAAAACTTTCTTTCTTTTGATGAAGATGAAGGCCGTACCAATGAGCTGTCCCTGATAGGCAGCCGGGTCCGCAGACATCCGGAGCAAACCATAAAAGCTGGAGATGTTTCACTTCTGAAGGCTGCTCTGATATATGGTGCCAATGGATCAGGGAAATCCAATCTGATTAAAGCGATTCAGTTCATGAAAGCATGCGTTCTTCGTGGCGTCCCTGCGGATACGGCGGGATTGTATGACAGAACCAGCCGCAGAAACCAAAACATGCCCAGTTATTTTGAGATGGAAATCCTGCTGGATGGAATCTGCTACTGCTATGGATTTGAATTACTTCTGGCTTCCGGTTCCGTTTTATGTGAGTGGCTGATCAGAAAAAACACCAGTGGGGAAACGGTGTTGTTTGAACGGTCAACAGATAAAGGGACTTTCCGTGTGGGAGGTGAACTGGAGCAGTCAAATACGAAGGATACACTGGGAAAGTATCTGGAGGATTTTCAGACAGATCAGGATATTCTTCTGTTGCACGTAATGAACCGGACACTGAAATCGGTTCTGAAAAGAAATGAGAAACTGCGGGTTTTTGAAGATCTTTTCCTGTGGTATGCCAGGGACCTCAATGTGATCTGGCCAGAGACCAGCTTCACCAATTACTTTCAGTTGATTGAACATAACCCGACTTCCGCTCTGGAATCCTGGCTCCAGGCTTTTGACACCGGGATTACGAGAATTGATCATCGGAAAGTTACATATGACCAGATTAGTTCCCGTCTCAGGCCCGAAGAAGCCCAGGTGTTTCGAAAGGCTCTGGATGAATCCCGGACCAGATGTCATAAAGATCCTGCAATGAAAGCCCAGGCTCTGTTTCGAACCCGCAATGACATGTATTTATGCCATTTGACAGCCGAAACGGAAAAATTCGTACAGCTGGTTTTTGTCCATCAGGGAAAGGAAGGAGATGTAGAATTCACACTGGCAGATGAATCCGAAGGGACTATCAGAATACTGGATCTGCTGGATGTGCTTCTATCTGAGGAAGAGAAAGTGTTTGTGATTGACGAACTGGACCGCTGCCTGCATCCAAATCTTGTATATCGGTTCGTCAAACTGTTTTTGAGAAAATCCGGCTGTAGATCGCAGCTGATTTGCACCACTCATGAATCTGCACTGTTGGATTTTGATCTTGTACGCAGAGATGAAATCTGGTTCATCAATAAAAACAGGGAAGGTAATTCTCATCTGTATTCCATGGAGGAGTACAATGAGCGGTTTGACAAGGTAATTGAGAAAGCGTACCGGGAAGGCAGGTATGGTGGTGTACCGGTGTTCCATTCAGTATTTCCCTTTGAGGGCGAAGAACCGGGATGAGAGAATTACGGGAGTATGCTGTGCGCCGCTCAGGTACACGCAGTCCATTGCGAAAAGTGTTCCTTGCTTTTGAAGGAGAGAAAACCGAAAGTATATATTTCTCCGCGTTGAAACAGCAATCCGCTCAGTGCAGGCTAAGTCAGCTGGTGGAGCTTGTCCCTCTGGAGAAAGAAGGCAGAGAATACGCGATGAGCAATCCCGTTCGGGTCCTGGAATGTCTTACAGCGTTTATGGAAGAATGCAAAGAAGGCAAAATCACATGGAAATCTCTGATTCGCAAGCTGCATGCGGAAACCGGGTGTCAGGTGTCAGAGGAGGAAATCCATGACCTGCTGCTGCAGTCGGAAATGCCGGGTTCCGATTCACAGATGGATTCCGGATATATTGAGGATGTGGATTCAGCTGTTTCCCAACTGCTGAAGTCGCTGGATGAAAATCAGGAACAGCTTAAAAATGCCATTCTGAACTTCGAATTCGATCCTCCCACGATGGACTGGAAAACCGATCATATCTATATGATTGTTGATAGAGACAGACACAGTTTTAAAGAGAATCAGTACGATGAGGTCCTGACAAAATGCAATACTTTGAACATCAGATTCTGTCCGACAAATCCCTGTTTTGAGCTCTGGCTGCTGCTGCATTTTCGCAAACTGAATGAGGCAGAACTGGATAATATTCTGGAAAACAGAAAAGTGAAAAATCAGGAGATGGGAGGAAAGAGGGCAAAGAAAACCTATACGGAGTTCATCCTTTGTCAGCATCTGCCAGGTTACAAAAAGAAACACGTGAATACAAACCTGCTTCTTTCAAAACTGGATAATGCTTTGGCGAATGCCAGTGGACTTCCCGAAGATCCGCTGCTTCTGAAAAATCAGGTTGGTTCTGCTGTACCCAGACTGATTAGAGATCTGCGTGATGCTGAAAAGGATTCTCATACTGGATAACGCAACTGAGTCAGGCAGATAAAGCCGGTTTCCCGGGAAGGGACCCGGCCTTTTTTGCGCTGTATGGCTGAAGTTTTTGTGATGCACCTGTCACAAATCCGCGTTTTGTATTCTGGCTGGCGGGGGAGTCATATGACAGAAAGATGAATTGCCGGTAAGGGAAAACAGGCGCAGAATTGGGCAGATGCTACGATAAGGTGGCAGAATTATTATGGAAAAATCGCAATATCTGAATTATCCGAGCATATATGACTGATAAATTGCTTTTAGTCTGCTGTTTGGTGTGGTGCTGTCTGGAAAGCAGATTGCGGCAGGAGGAAAACTCATGGTGGCAGACAGACAGGAAACAAACGCCAGACAGCTGGTATCGCCGGACAGACCGGAACGGGACAAGGCGGCCAAAGCCATGCTTCAGGACAAACAGATATTTTCTCTGGTGCTCAGGCTGATGTGTCCGGAATACGCAGACTTCACGGTACGGGAACTCAGCAGCAGGATACGGGAGGTGTTTCGAATGCCGCTGAGTGCAGCGAATGAGCTGGCGGTCCTGAATGAAAAGATGGAGACGATGGATCCTGCGCTCACAGTGGCGGTGGAAGGAACCACAGTCAATGATCAGGTCTGCGTAATACAGGATATGGAGACGGAGAAACTGTATGTGGTGATCATCGCAGTGAACAATACTATGCCAACGGCTGAAGTGATGGCCAACCGGAATGACTGCTGTATTGCCAGAGGCATGTCCGGGCAGCAAAACCGGATCAAGGGCATGAACACAGACTGCGCAGGACTGAATGATCTGAAGATGTTCTGGATCTATCCCACAGCCATATTTTCGGACGATCTCATCATCACCTGGGAGGTGAAGGCAAGGCAATGCCAGAGTGATCAGGGAGTTTTCCCGTATCACAGAGACCTGTGTGGAGAACAGATTTGTATTTATCGACCCGGAGTGGGACGATTTGGAGGACAGAACACTGAACGGCCTGGGTCACATTTTCCGGGACAGAAACCGGAAGGAGGCCCTGGAGTACATGGAAAAAGAAGGTGTGGCAATGACGGCAGCATTCAGGTTTTTGGCACCCGGCTGGAGGAGAAGGACAGGGAGCTGGAAGACCGCGACAGGCGAATCCGGGAACCGGAAGCCGAACTGGCCCGCCACAAAGCGGACTGAATCTGCCTGTCCTGCAAACTCGATTCGATCAGACCGGGATCGTCAATATACAGATGCCCGGCCTTTTTGCTGCCACGATTCCAGACTCTCCCGGGACTTGCCCTCATATGCAATGTATGCTTTTCCCTACCGGGAGCTGGTGGGAGCAGCCTGCATGTCCCTGCAGAAAAAAACCTGCACTTTCTGTTGTTTTCAGTAACAGAAGCAGCCGGTTTTCCGTACAATAGCAGTAACGAATAAGGGGAGAACGATATGAAAGAATGGTGGAACCGCCTGGTTCTCTGGCAGAAATTCGCTGCTGTGGGAACCGGCGCTCTTTTTGTCTTGCTGCTTGTGTGGCTTGCGATTCACACACAGTCTCAGCAGGTCACAGACGGCCGGGCATGGATCCGGGAACAGGCTGCGAAGGATCCCGCTGAACTGACTTCCGCGCTCGCACAGAAGCGGACCGCCGAGCTGAAACAGGCCTACAGCGAAGGAAAGATCTCCTACTCCGCGCTGCTGCCGGACTACGCCATGATCGGTGATTCCAGGGCCGCAGCTCTCGCGGAATACCAGATCCTGGATGGCGACCGGGACATTGCGGTGATCGGGACAGACTGCCAGGACATACCCAACCAGCTGGAGCGGATCACTGCTCTCCAGCCGGCCAATCTCATTGTGTCCTATGGCATCAATGACGTGCAGCATAACCTGGGTGGCAGTCCCGAAGGATTTGCGCAGGTCTATGAATCTTATATTCAGCAGGCGGCCAAAGCGGCACCAGGAGCCCGGGTGTTTGTCACCTCGATCCTGGACGTGTCGCCCGCAGTCATCGAACAATACCCGCAGTACGGAAACCTCGGGCAGTACAACGAACAGCTCAAGGCCATGTGCGAAAGAAACCACTGGGTCTTCATTGACTCCGGCAGCCTGAATGCAGAGATCCAGGACAACCTGGAATCCGATGGCATTCACCTTGCACCGGATATGTGCCTGAAATGGGCCGAAAGCATCGTGGATGCCGTGGGAGAAGCCGAATGAACCGCCAGAAAACCCTGACCATCAACCGCTGGACCATCGGAATGATTGTGACTTTCACTGCTTTTCTGTGCTTTTTTCTGCCCTCGGTATTCCGGGAAGGACCCAGCCAGGCAGACTTTGCGGATGTGACAGCTGCGGTCACTGAAGGCATGGACCTGACAGCCTATCCGGCCGCAGACCAGTCCCTGATCCGCAGCAAGCTCGGACTGGACCCGGCGCAGTATCCCGACATTGCCTACTGGAGAAGCCTGAATGCCATGGATGCCGAAGAGCTCCTCATCATCCGGTTTGACCCTGCACAGGAACAGGACGTGCTGGACAAAGTCAATGCCCGGATCCAGTCCCAGAAAGACATTTACCAGGGATACGCCCCTGAACAGCTGGATATGGTGAATCAGGCTGTGGTCGATGTACACCCCAACTACCTGTTCTATATGACCGGTCCCCAGGCAAAGGCAGCCGCAGCCCGGTTCGAGGAGGCGTTATGAGTTTCACGAATCTGCTGTTTCTCACTGCCTTCCTGCCCCTGAGTGTTGTGGGATACCGGGTGCTGAAGACAGATAAAAGCCGCAACATCCTTCTCGTCGGACTGTCCTGGCTCTTCTATGCCTGGGCCGGGCTCCAGGGACTGGTACTGCTTCTCATCGAGACCTGCTGGATCTGGTTTGCCGGACGGGCCCTCGAAGACGAGTCCGATGCAAACCGCAAACCGCTGTTCTGGACCGCTGCCGGCGGACTTCTGGTCATCCTGGGACTCTACAAGTATCTGGATCCCATCCTGACGGGGCTCGGGCTCCGGCCCCTGGGGCTGCCCTTCCCGCTGGGGATCTCCTTCTACACATTCACGGCCCTGTCCTATCTCGCCGATGTATACACCAGACGGTGCACGGCACAGACAGACTTTCTCAAACTGACGCTGTACCTGTCCTTTTTCCCGAAAATGGCACAGGGCCCCATTGTCCAGTACCACGAAATGGAACCGGAACTGTCCACCCGGACCGTCACCTTCCAGGACATCGGCTCCGGAAGCCTGAAATTCACCCGGGGACTGGCCAAGAAAGTCATTCTGGCCGATGGACTCGGAAAAGTGTTTGTGGCCCTGCAGGCCAACACCACCTGGGCCGGTGCCTGGGTCCTGTCCCTGGCCTACGCCTTCCAGCTGTACTTCGATTTCTCAGGATATTCCGATATGGCCATTGGCATGGGCCGATGGTTCGGCTTTCACATTCCGGAGAACTTTGACCATCCCTATCGGGCTGTGTCTGTCCGTGATTTCTGGCGGCGATGGCACATTGCTCTTTCCAGCTGGTTCCGGGACTATGTCTACATTCCGCTGGGCGGCAGCCGTGAAGGCACAAAAGCCCTCATCCGCAATCTGCTCATAGTCTGGCTGCTTACCGGCATCTGGCATGGAGCGAACCTTACCTACGTGGTATGGGGACTGTATTATGGACTGCTGATCATTGCCGAACGCTTCTGGTTCCAGCCATATCTCGAGAAACTCCCGCGGTGGGGGCGGGTCATCCTGATCTTCCTCATTGCCGACATTGGCTGGGTGTTCTTCGCTGCCCCGGACCTTGTGACCGCCTTTGCGAGACTGTGCCGGATGTTTGGCATTGGTGTCACTGGACTGACAGATGACCAGACACTCTTCTGGCTGCGTACCAACGCCATTCTCTTCCTGCTGGCATTCGCCTTCAGCGGCTCGCTGTTCCAGCGCCTGCAGGACAGGATCCTCCGGAAATGGAAAATGCCGGCAGTACTGGGCATGGCTGTCTTCTGGTCGCTGATCCTGCTGACCTGTCTGGCAGCCCTGGTGGCCGGCACATCCAGGACCTTCCTGTATTTTGCATTCTAGAAAGGGGAAATCCATGAAAACCAAAAAATGGAGCCGACAGGACCGGCTTGGCAATATTCTCTTTCTGGTGATCCTAGGCGGCGGCCTGCTGGCGCTGATCCTGAACCTTGTCCTGCCCGACAAAGCCGACAGCGACACAGAAAACCGGCCCCTTGCCCAGATATCGGACATTCAGGCCCGGGGGCTCTGGACGGGCGAGACCGGACGGGAAATCAATGACTGGTATGCCGATCAGTTTCCCCTGAGGAATTCCCTTCTTCACCTGAACTACTGCGTTCAGCGCCTGGAAGGCGTTTCCGAGATCGATGATGTCTATATAGGCAGTCATATGCTTCTGCAACAGGCACCTGCCTATGATGCGGCAGTCTCGGACCAGAACCTGCAGGCCATCCGTGATTTTCAGGCCAAAACCGGGATTCCGGTCAACGTGCAGATCGTCCCCACCTCCATTGCGGTCAATGCCGACAGACTGCCCATGAATGCCACCTCCGCCGATGAAGCCGCAGCCATTGCGGATATCCAGAGCAAGAGCCAGGATCTGGGATTCATCAACAGCCTGGACACACTGGCCAGTCACAAAGACGAAGATCTGTACTATGCCACCGACCACCACTGGAAGTCCAGGGGTGCCTGGTATGCCTGGACGGACCTGGCTGTCGCAAAAGGCTGGAGTGCCGACGAAGCCGCTTTCGATATTCTCAAAGCCGCCGACGGATTCCAGGGGACACTCTCCGCCAAAACCGGTGACCCGTTTCTCTCGGACACCGTCGAGATCTGGGTGCCGAAAAACGGACCGGAGTATGTCATGACAAAAGACGGCGTGAAATCCCGGACCATGTACGATGAAAGTGCGCTGGACCGACGGGACAAGTATCAGGTTTTCACCGGCCCGAATACCGGGGAGTTCACCCTGGAGATGGACAATGACAGTCCTGTGCGGCTGCTTCTGTTCAAGGATTCCTATGCCAATGCCATGCTGCAGTTTCTGATCCCCCAGTGCCGGTCGATCACAGTCGTGGACCCCAGGTATTATGACGGGAACCTGGACCGTCTCATGGAAACCGGTGTCTTCAGTGATGTGCTCTTTCTTTACAACTACAGCTCCTGGGTCCAGGACCACAGCCTGAAGGGTGTGCTGGATGCGAAAAGCGGCGAACCGGCGGCGAATGAAACAGAAAATTCATGACTTTCACCCAAAAAATGCAACAAGAGGCGGATACCTTGTTGATTTCCGGCCGAGCTTTTTACTACACTTGAAACAAGGGACAAAAAACCTTGTTTTTTTATGTTCACGACCTTAAACAACTGTGACACAGGAGGGGAATCATGGCTGAACCAGTAAGGAAACAGAAAAAGAAAACCGTGCGGCGCCGGCGTCCGGGGCTGCTCAGTATTGTGGCTGTGCTGGCCATGTTTGTGTGCCTGGGACTGTTTGTCCTTGCCCTCGTGCAGATCGATCTGCTGCCATCTCACATACTCCTGACAGGTGCTGTGATCCTGGCTGTTTCCCTGCTGATTTACGTCATTCTCTGGTTCAAGTTTGCCCGGAAAACCGCCGCCCGCGTGATCTGCTGGCTTGTGGCTGTGGCCCTTGCCTGCGGCTTTTTCGTCGGGGCAGACTATCTGAAGAAAACGGATGAAGTATTTGACAATGTGACCAACCTCACCGACAGGATTGCCAATACCGTGTCCCTGGTGAGCCTGAAAAAAGACAATATTGACAATGTGTCGGACCTCAATGGCAAAACCGTGGGCACGGTGCCGGAAGCTGATCCGGAAGGAATCGCCAAAGGACTGCAGGAAGTGCAGTCGAAAGCCAGTGTGTCTGTGCAGGATTACCCTGATGTGATTTCCTGCGTCCAGGCACTGTATGACGGCGAAGTGCAGGCTGTGCTGATTCCGGACAACACCCGGCAGATCATCCACGAAACCGATGGATTCTTTGAGTTCCAGACCGATTCCAATGTCCTGCAGCAGACAGTCTGGTACACCGACCGCACAAAATCAGCCGCCAATGATCCCGACAGCGTGGCTGATATCACCCGGGATCCCTTCACGGTCCTCATCAGCGGCAATGACTCCTATGGAAGCCTCAACGAAAACTCCCGGTCGGATGTGAACATGCTGCTGACGATCGATCCCCGCACACAGGTCGTGCTGATCACCAGCATTCCCCGGGATTCCTACCTGACCATGTCCTGCAAGAAGGACGAAACAGCCTGCTCCCCGGTGGATGACAAGCTGACGCACACCGGTCTGTATGGTGTGGGCACCACAGAAAGCACCATTGAGGACTACCTAGGCATCGAAATCAACTATACCGTCCGGGTCAACTTCTCCAGTCTGGTGAATCTCGTGGATGCCATGGGCGGCATTGATGTGGAGATTCCCGAAGGCCTGGAAGTGGATACGTTCTATGCCAATGGCACCGAAGGCGTAAAAGCCGGCTGGAACCACCTCGAGGGCGAGCGGGCCCTGGCCTTTGCCAGGGAGCGGCATGCCTACCAGGATGGAGACAACCAGCGGATCCGCAACCAGCAGCAGGTCATGCGGGCTCTGATCGACAAAATCATCAGCCCCGAACTGCTCTTCCGGTACCCCGCGCTGATGGATGCGGTGAGTGTGGCCTTCGAAACGAATATGCCCGCCGACCAGATCAAGAGCTTCCTGCGCTATGAGCTCCTGCGCCGTCCCAACTGGCAGATCATCAGCTATGCCATTGCAGGAGAGCCGGATACACAGCTGTCCGGTACCATTGGCTCTTATGTGGCGGTGACCATTCCCCGTCCCGAGATGACAGAAGCTGCCAGAACACTCATTCTGATGACGGAAAACGGAGACAGTGCCGATGCAATCAGAAGCTATGCCGAAGCGCATTCTGTGGATGCAGCGGGATCCCTGAGCGTGGACCAGCAGCGGGCAGAGCGTGCAGCGGGCATGGGAGAAGTGTATGTCCCAGAGGAAGATGCGGGATATGCGCCGGTGTATGGGACAGAAGATGACACTTCAGAGGATGATGTCCTGTATGAAGATGCTGGAACTGTACCCCAGGGAAATGATTTCTCGGATCCTGAGGATGATGCCGGCAGTTTCGAATACACCTACGAATAAGAGCCAGGACAGTGAGACATCACTTGCTGTCCTTTTCTCTTTATACTGGGACCGATCACTGTAAGCGGTTCGCTGCCACAGCGGCATTTCCAAGGTAATGAGACAAATGTTAGAATGACGGATAGTGAGACAGTGCTGACCGACATAGTATTGTTTTGTATTTACTGATACAGATATCCGGAAAGTTGGAAAACCGGGACTTCAGAGGTGAATGGGAGTAAGAAAGGCAGATTATGAAATATCTCAAGAACAGAACAACATGGACATGGGTTGTGTATATTTTGTTAGTTGTCTCAACGGCATTTGTCGGATATCAAATGTATGCTTTGGGGGTACTGCCTGATACTGTTCTTTATCCCTTCCTGTTGATTCTTGGATTGGTTTGCCTGATTTTCGTTTTGCTGAATCTGGAATTCAAACACTCTAAAAAAATCACAAATACAGTATTGGCAATATCCTTGATATTGTCCTGTGCTTACATGCTGGGTGCTTACTACATTTTCAGGACCAATGGGACCTTGGCATCAATCACCGCCATTAAAAATACCAATGACAACAATATATCTGTCATTGTGATGAGTGAGTCTGATATTGATTCCCTGGAGAACCTTTCCGGTAAAAAAGTCGGAATCCTGAAAAACATTGACAAAGGCGGTACGGAAAAGGCGCTCGAGCAGATTCAGAAAGAAATGCCTGTGGAGTTTGAGCAGGTCGAGCTGGATTCCGTTCCGCAGGAAGCCATGGCTTTGTATAACGGGGATGTGGATGCGGTCATTCTCAATGAAGCATATCGGACCAATGTCACCGAGCTGGAGGATTACGCAGATTTCTCAACCAGGACGAGAGTCATATTCCAGGCTCATTTCAAGACCAGCGCCACCAATGAAGCTCTAGCAGTTTCTGATGTTACAACCAAACCCTACAACATCCTGATTTCTGGAAATGACACCTATGGAGATGTGGGGGAACTGTCCCGGTCGGACGTTAATATGGTTGTGACCGTAAATCCCATGACTTCCACTGTTCTGCTGACAAGTATCCCCCGAGACTCCTATATCCCTGTGGACTGTGGAGATGCCTATGCCTGTGCGGAAGGTGAACTGGATAAAATCACCCATACCGGCATCAACGGAATCACATCCACAAAAAGAACAGTCGAGAAACTTCTGGATATTGAGATCAACTATACATTCCGCGTGAATTTCTCCAGTGTGACCAATATCGTGGACAGTCTGGGCGGTATTGATATTGAAGTTCCGGAAGGTCAGGCTGTTGAGACATTCTATGCAGACTCCACACTGGAAGGTGTTACCGAAGGTTGGAATCATCTGGACGGGGAACGGGCTCTTTCCTTTGCACGGGAGCGATATGCATATATAGATGGAGACAACCAGCGGGTACGAAACCAGCAAATGGTCCTGAAGGCAATTTTTAACAAAGCAACAAGTCCGGAGATTATTGTGAATTACATCAGCTTGCTGAAGGCTCTGGAGAGTGCATTTGATACAACGCTTTCTCAGGACGAAATCACAGACTTCATCAAGTATCAAATCCAGGCAATACCGGACTGGAAATTTGAGTCCTATCAGGTATCCGGCGATGGTGATACCCTGTTCTGTCCTTCGCTGGGTCAGGAAGCCTATGTGACTGTTCTTGATCAGAATACCGTGGCGCTTGCCCACGACAAAATCATGGCGGTTCTGGATGGAAAAGATGCAGACGAGGTCACGGAAGCCGAGCCAAAGGAATCTACAGAAGACATCTATCAGCAGATTCCCGAGAGCTATGAGTATAACAACGAGACTGGAACTGACTACTATGATCCTTCCTGGTACTATGAAGAGCCTCAATGGGATGTTCAAGTGCCTGAGGACTCCGGTTTGCCCACTGAACCTCCCGTAGAAGAACCCGAAAATCCCGGACAGTCTGTGGAAGATCCGTCACAGGTACCGGAAGGCTGAATTTTGAAAGATCTGAATGTGATATACTGATTTGGAATGTCGTGAAAAGAAAGGAGGAGGAGAGTTTTGAAGGTCGCAATCGTATGCTTCAATGACACATTCTTTGACAGAGTAAGACTTTTGAAAAAGTACTATTCGTCAAAGGGATACGAAGTGACAGTCATCAGTTCCGATTTTTCTCATCGAAGAAAACAGCGGATCTCCTCCCTGGAGGATGCGGATGTGTTGATTGAAACTCCTCCTTACTATAAGAATCTGTCGTTCAGACGACTGTATTCCCATCTCCGGTTTTCCAGTAAGGCTGAGAAACTCATGGAAGGGCTGCAGCCTGATATCATACATTCCATGGTTCCTGCAAACTCACTGTGCAAAACCATGAGCCATTACAAAAAGAACCATCCGGATATCAGACTGTATTTTGATATCAATGATCTGTGGCCGGAAGCTCTTCCTATTCAGAGATTTGAATGGCTGCCGGTTTTTACTGAGTGGAAGAAGCTCCGTGACAAGAACCTTCCGAATGCAGACCAGGTCTTTGTGGAATGCGAACTGTTTCTGGAAGGCTTGAATGCAAATGACGACTACACCGTTCTTCACTTTGCCCGATCCCAGGAACCAATGCCTCTGCATCCCCATCTGGACGCCGATACCCTGGATCTGGTTTATCTGGGATCCATCAACAATATCATTGATATCTGTCTGATACGGAAAATCACGGAAGCAACAACCAAAATCAAACCTACACGTTTTCATATTATTGGAGAAGGGGAAACAAAAGATCGACTCATTTCAGAAGTGCAAAGCACAGGAGCGCAGGTAGTGGATCACGGTATTCTGTTTGATCCGCAGGCCAAGCAGGAGATTTTTGATCATTGCCATTTCGGACTGAATATCGTCAAGCCCAATGTCATGGTTGGCCTGACTATGAAATCTCTGGATTACATGATTGGTGGTCTGCCAATGCTGAATTCCATAGGTGGGGACACGGAGAAACTTGTGGAGAAGTACGACCTGGGTTTCAATGTAGACCGTGATCATCTGGATGAACTCGCGCAGAGGATCTGTCATGAACCAGCTGATCAGGCTCTGAGAAGAAGACGCAATATGCAGGAAGTCTATGAGAGATTCTTCTCGGAAGAGACTTTTTTCAGAACGCTGGATGAGGTGGATGCATGAAAATATACGCTGTGATGGTCGTGTACAACAAACATCTTTCAGAATGTCCTTCGTTTTGTTCTGCGAAAAGTCAGTCAGATGTACAGCTTCTCGTAGTGGATAACAGTACAGATGAATCAGTTCAAAACCAGGAAGAAGCCCGACAGGCAGGCGCCTGGTTTCTTTCTATGAATGGAAACAAAGGGCTGTCTAAAGCCTATAACGCGGCATTTAATATGCTTCGCAAGAAACCCGGAGACTGGATTGTGCTTCTGGATGATGATACAGAAATTCCGGATGAATATTGGGTAAAACTACGAATGGAATCACCGGATGCCATTCTTCTTCCAGTGGTCATGACGGCAAACGGAAAGATGATTTCACCTGCAGAAATGAAGCATGATATTCCACATTTGGTGCAGTCAACGGAATCAATTACAGAGATTACAGGAATCAACAGCGGTATGGCTATACCCAAGAGGCTAGCAGATTCCTACTCTTATGATGAGCGACTGTTCCTGGATTATGTGGATCACCAGTTTTTGAAGGATATGAAAAATTCCGGGGAAAAAATTAAAATTCTTCCGACTAACCTGAAGCAGGCATTTTCCGCGGATATTTTGGATTTAGCAGCGGCTGTAAAGCGACTGAAAATACAAAAAAGCGATTTGCTGACATATTATTCAACTGCACGTTGGAAAGCCAGATATCTGATATTCAAGCGCAAACTACATCTGGCTGTTCAGCTGAGATATCCAGGGGTACTCTGGAATGAATAGGCGTGTTTCTGTCGTGATGGCAGCCTGTAACGGGGAAGAATTCATTGAAGCGCAAATAGCTTCCATTATTCAACAGCTTGATGAGAGAGATGAACTGGTAATCTCCCTTGACCCTTCCACCGATAGGACTGAATCTCTCATATCCGGGTTTCAGGATCAAAGAATCCGTCTGCTGAAAGGGCCAGGTCAGGGAGTTGTAAGCAATGTTGAGAATGGACTGAATGCAGCCCATGGCGATTATATTTTTCTTGCTGATCAGGATGACATCTGGTGCAGCAGAAAGTTGAAGGTTGTACTCGATGCTTTGAAAAAAGATGATACTCTCCTGGTTTTGCATGATTGCCGGATTATAGATGAAAATCTATCAGAACTGGAATCGTCTTATTTTCAATGGCATGGAACAAAAAAAGGATTTTGGAACAATCTGCTTCGCAATTCCTTCATTGGCTGCTGTATGGCATTTAAACGGTCTTTGTTGGATAGAGCTTTACCGTTCCCTAAAAATCTGCCGATGCATGATCAATGGCTTGGACTGACAGCCTGCAGGACAGGGAAGGTGAGATATTTAAAGGAACCGCTGATTGATTATAGGCGACATTCAAATAACCAATCCAGTCTAAGTCATGCAGATATATTGACCATGATCCGTTGGCGTCTGACTTTGATCAGGATATTGAAAGAGAGGAAACTCATATGATATCCGTTGCGATGGCAGTTTATAATGGTGAGAAGTATCTGGAAGTGCAGCTGGATTCCATAGTTCGTCAGACAAAACAGGCAGACGAAATCGTGATTGTTGATGACTGTTCCACAGACCAGTCTATGGAGATTATAAAAAAGTTTCAGGGAAAGCACCCAAATATCAGGGTATATAGAAACAAAAGCACTTTGGGATACAAAAAGAATTTCCGCGAAGTAATTCGTCTTTGCCAGGGAGATTTGATATTTCTAAGTGATCAGGACGATTTCTGGATGCCCGAGAAAGTTCATATCATGAGTGATATCATGGAAACTCATCCAGATATACAGGTTCTTGCATCCTCTTTTGAATTTATGGATGCAGACGGAAAGTCATATTCTGTCAAACTGCGAAAGGGAATGTCAAATAATAACCTGTATTTGAAACCTGTACAGGCAAACAGTCTTGTCTCCGTAACTTTTGATGAGTTTTGTAGCCATAACTATTTTCAGGGGTGTTCCATGGCATTATCTAAAACAGCAGCCAATGCTTATCTTGCGAATTGGACAGACAGAATTCCCCATGACTGGCTGATAGCGTTACTTGCAAGTCATGAAAATGGCTTTTATTTTCTTAATAAACCATTGTTCTGCTATCGGACCCACAGCCAGAATACGATTGGAATTCCCAAGGGGAAAAAAGCCGAAGAATGGGTCAGACTCAAATTTGCAGAAGATATGCGTGATGCCATGACTACAGTCCGGGATATATGGCCTGAAGAATTTAAGAAAAGTGACGTATATCAGAAGCGGATCCTCTTTGCAGATGCCCATATTCAGGCCCTACATAACAGATCGTTTTGGGATTTGATCTGGCAGAATTTGAATCCTGTATACCATGAACTAAAATCTGGAAGAGCCAGACTTATGGATCTTTACTTCGTTTTGTTTAAATGAAAAAAACACTTGGGTATCCGGAACACATCCGATTGTGCCCCTTCTAGCTGATATGGGAAAGGATGACTTATGAAAAGAAATAAGCGTTTGATTTTTATACTCATTCTTTTTGCCTTGGGTGTTGCGTTAGCTTTGATTTCTGGCAATACCCGGAATCATGAAACAGTTATTCTTGCTCAATTGGCTCCAAGTACGGAATCTCAAATGTGCGGTTATGTTCTATCGGACGGGGAAATAACAATTGTGTTTGATGGAGGTACAAAAGGAGATGCGGGGGAAGTCGTTGATGAAGTGAAAAAACTAAGTAACGACGATACGGTAGATGCCTGGTTTATCACCCATTATCATGAAGACCATACAGGAGCTCTTGCTCAAATACTATCCGAGCCAGATGCAATGATAAGAATCGAGAAAGTATATTGCAACTTCCCGCCATCTGATTTGATTCAACTGTATGATCCCGATTGTTATTCGGAGTATCAAATAATAGAAACGGCGCTGGAGTACGCCCCAGTTGTCGACGTTCCAGTTGAAGGGAACGAGTTTCAAATTGGAGAGTTTACTGTTTTCGTCCTTCAAAGCCCGGATGTAAGCATTACAACCAATTTTGGAAATAACAGTTCAACTATATACAAAGTCGAGACAGATGAAAGCAGCATTCTCATTTTAGGAGATGCAGGTATTGAAGCCGGTGACCGATTATTGAACGGACCATATAAAGCGAAAATAAAGAATATCGATTATCTTCAAATGGCACATCATGGTCAAAATGGCGTATCTGAGGAGGTTTATCGCTATATTAATCCTCGGAATTGTCTATGGCCTACACCCGCGTGGTTATGGGATGCTTCTGAGGACGAATATAAGACAAGAGAAACACGCAGATGGATGGATTCCATGAATGTTGCAAACCATTACGTTGCCAAAGATGGCTTAATAGAAATCAAACTCCAGCCATAAAATGATTGCATTGTGAGGTAAATAAATGAAGTTTTTACATATTCTGAAAGAGAATTCAAAACTTATATTATTCCTGTCGATAGATGATTTGAAAAAGCGCTATGCAGGTTCATCACTGGGTATATTCTGGGCTTTCGTACAGCCTTGTGTCACAATCCTGATTTACTGGTTCGTATTTCAGGTAGGATTAAAATCTACTGCTCCTGGAAATGGAAATATCCCTTTCATTGTATGGATCATGTGCGGGTTGATTCCCTGGTTCTTTTTCAGCGACTGTTTGAATGCCATAACAAACGTCTTTATTGAATATAGTTATCTTGTAAAAAAAGTTGTATTCAACATTGAAATATTACCGGTTATCAAACTGATTTCCTGCCTGGTCGTTCATCTGTTTTTTATCTTGCTGTTGCTGTTGGTCATGGCAATATTTGGCTATTTTCCTACATTGAGTTTTCTTCAGATTATCTACTACCTGATATGCTCCATTGCTCTTGTCCTTTCTCTTGGATATATATTCAGCAGCATAGCAGTATTCTTCCGTGACATGGGGCAGTTTGTTCAGGTAGCCCTTCAGGCAGGTATGTGGCTTACTCCTATTCTATGGGCTTTCAGCACGATTGAAGGAAACTGGTTTGCTCCGGTCTTTAAACTGAATCCAATGTTCTATATTGTGGAAGGGTATCGAACAGCCCTTCTTGACGGTATCTGGTTCTGGCAAAGAGGCTGGGTAACGGTGTATTTCTGGGCTTTGATCGTAGTACTGACATTCGTTGCCAACTATGTTTTCAAAAAACTCCGTCCCCATTTTGCAGATGTTCTGTAGGTGAAATATGAAAGAACAGAAAATGATTGTCGTAGATGATGTATCAAAAATTTATAATCTATATAACAATCCGGGAGACAGATTAAAAGAGGCTCTGTTTTCCAAAAAATCCAGACATAAGGAATTTAAGGCTCTGGACCATGTTTCCTTTGAGGTCAATAAAGGGGAAATTCTGGGAATTATTGGAAAAAATGGCAGCGGTAAATCAACAATTCTGAAAATTATCACCAATGTTTTGTCACCGTCAGCGGGAACTTGCCAGGTCAATGGAAAAATCGCAGCTCTCCTTGAATTGGGAGCAGGATTTAATCAGGAGTACACAGGGATTGAGAATATTTATCTGAATGGACAAATGATTGGATACTCCAGAGAAGAGATGGATGAAAAACTCCAGGATATTATTGATTTTGCGGATATAGGTGAGCATATAAATCAGCCTGTCAAGACTTATTCTTCAGGTATGTTCGCACGATTGGCCTTTTCAGTAGCTATTTCTGTAGATCCGGATATTCTCATAGTGGATGAAGCACTATCTGTTGGGGATGTTTTCTTTCAAAATAAATGTTATAAACGATTCGAAGATTTTAGAAACAGAGGGAAAACGATCCTCTTTGTCACTCATGATATGGGCAGTATTATCAAGTACTGTGATCGTGCGATTTTGCTGAATGCCGGAAGGAAAATATCGGAAGGCAACCCTCAGGAAATCGTGGATTTATATAAGCGTGTAATGGTTGGTCAATGGGATGGGAGAACACAGGAAGATCAGGAAAAAGTTCAGCAAGTTGTAGAAAAAATCAGTGGAAGCAGATGGAAGGACCAGCTGAATCTGAATCCGAAGGCGGATATCTATGGAGACGGTCGAGCCGATATTATAGATTTTGGAGTTTTCTCAAAATCTGGTGAACTGGGAAGCAATGTCTATAAAGGTGAAATTTTTGAAATCCGGGTAAAAGTCCAGGTCAATGAAGATCATTTGAATCCTATCGTGGCCTGGAAGTTTCGGGATGTGAAAGGAACTGAACTAACCGGCACAAATACTATGCTTGAGAATATCGATACTTCGAAAGTGAAAAAAGGAGATGTTTTGACGGTCTCTTTTAAGCAGAGAATGTATCTGCAGCCAGGACAATATTTATTGTCACTGGGATGCACCTCATTTGAAGGAGACAGATTTGTGGTTTTTTGCAGAAACTATGACTGCTGTACAGTAGGTGTGGTAGCTGAGAAAGGGACAGTGGGTGTATTTGACTCTGAGTCAAAAGTCACTGCCAGTATTGGGTGATCAATTAGGAGGGTGATTATGAAAGACTGTATTTCCTGTAATTCAGCGCTTAGTGAATCGGGTTATATGCAAAATGCTCTTCTCTGGATTCCCGGTATTGAAGATTTAAAGAGTCTGTATATTGGAAAAAATGGTGAGGCGGTTCGTACGGCACTGTCCAATGAATCTATCATCGAATCAGAATCTCTCGACATAATCAGCAGTGCTTCGGAATTATTTGATTTCATCATCTTTGACAACTCTCTGGATGATGAACGGGAAAAAAAGATGCGAATTGACCAGGCTTTGGAACTGCTGAATGAATCCGGGAAAGTTATCATAATTGCCCAAAACAAATTTGGATGCAGGGGGGTTACCAGTCTAGATCAATATAAAAGCCAGGAAAGCCATTTCCAGTTTTCATGGAAAGAATGGAGTCTGCTGCTGGAAAACTATGCCCAGAGGACAAAGAGCTATTTCCCATATCCTGACAGTTTTACAGCCGATTATCTGTTTTCCAAGAATCCGAAACGATCAGATTTACTGCATCCGGATTATAACTATTCAGGTCCGGCTTATCAGATTGCAGACAGTGGGAAATTCATGCAAAGCGCATTTGATGCAGGATATTTTGAGGACTTCACCAACAGTTATCTGTTTGTAATCAGCAAAGCTGATACTCCTGATATTGAATATGTCAAGTTCTCGCGGAATCGGAAACCGAGATTCCAGATTTATACAACCATCCAAAATCGTGTGACAGGAAAGGTAGTCATCAAACATCCAATCTATTCTGGTGGCAAAGATCATCTACAAAGAATGGTGGATTATCAATGCTACACAAATGATTATCAATCCAGTAACCTCAAATATTGTCCTGCGCGGATGGCAGGCGACAGTTGTATTTTTTCTTTTGTTGAAGGCAGATCACTGGACTCAGAATTGACCAATGCCGTTCAAAATAATGATTTTGAGACTGTCAGCCATATTATGGATATAGTCTGGGAAGCTGCGAGTTTTGGACCTGAATGTAAATTCACGCCGAATCAGGAGTTCCTGAATTTATTTGGAGATCATGATTATTCGATTCTTGAAGGCGAAATAAGCAGAGAGCAGAGCAATATTGATTTGGTACCTGGAAACATAATCGTCGGAGATGGTGGGACAATGACCATTATTGATTATGAATGGACATTTCCATTCTCTGTTCCAACCAAATTTATTCTGTTTCGCAGTATGCTGCACTCACCAGAATTCAACGATATGGAGAGTGAAATGAAAAACAGAATCTGGAAACAGTATGGGATTACAGATGAGATGCAGGAACTGTTCTGGAAAATGGAAGAATCCTTTCAGCAATACGTTTCAGACGGTACTCTATGGCAAAAGCTTGCTGAAGCCGGTGGCATTTCTGTACCAATACCGAATATACATACGCAGTTGATAGAATGTACTATTGAACAAGATTCCAAAAAGATCTGTAAATCCTTTTTGCTGAATCCGGATCTGTCTATCAGAGCTCATATTGAATCTGGATCAACAATCCATATTTGCTTTGAGCACAATGCAATGATGCGTATTCGAAAAATTGAGGTTGATGGGAAGCCGGTCGACTTTACAACGAACGCAGATATTGCTGAAGGCAATGAGTATATTTTTACCAGACAGCCTATCATTAGTATCGAGAATCCTGCTGGAAGCATGCTGGAACTGGATGCTCTGATATACAGTTATGATGATTCAGATATAACAACTGTTTCGAATCTTATGCAAACCAATCAACACTTGAATATCTCCATAGATGAGATTAAAGGGCAGTACGATGAGTTGTATTCAAAGACTAGTGTTCGGTTACTACGAAAATTGAGGTTATTATAATGGATGCTACGATTGTCATTCCAACCAAAAACGGGGGAGAGCTGTTTGAGAAAGTCCTGGATATGATTTATCGACAGGAGACGAATTACACATACGAAGTCGTATGTGTAGACAGCGGTTCACATGATAATACGGTGAATGTGATTCGAAAATATGGCTGTATTCTTAAACAGATACCGAAAGAAGAGTTTGGCCATGGAAAAACCAGAAATCTGGGAGCGAGTCTGGGAACGGGTGAATATATTTTATTTCTTACTCAAGATGCTTTGCCGGTTGATACTCACTGGCTTCAGAATTTTCTGGATGGAATGAAGAGTGATCCCGAGATTGTTGGTGGTTTTGGGATTCACTATCCATATCCGGATTGTAATCTTCTGGATAAACGAGATTTGGAACTTCATTTCCAGGGTTTTGGGGAAACAAATACTGTCTATCAGCTCAAAGATCCAGAGAGATATAAACAGGATGAAGGATACCGCCATTTACTGGCATTTTTTTCGGATAATAACTCCTGTGTTAAACGATGCGTATTTGAACAGAATCCATACGAAGACGTCAATTTTGCCGAAGATCAGATTTGGGCCAGGCAGATGATTGAAAAGGGTTATAAAAAGCTGTACTGCCCCACAGCAGCCGTTTTTCATTCGCACAATTATCCACTCGAAACTTATAGGATGCGTTATTACGACGAATATAAGGGATTGCTTGAACTGCATGGTTATGTCATGGTTCACAGCTGGAAAGAAGCTATAAAATTATTCCTCGTACTCGCACGAAGAGATATTCGATATTTGAAATCTCTGGACCTTTCAGGTCCAGAGAGGAAACAGTGGAACGGTTATGCAATCAAACGAAACTGGTATCGGGTAACTTCAGCCCTCAGAGCTGGACAATATCCAGGTTTATCTGAGTCCGATAAAGTGAAAATGGATAGAAAATACTCACAACAGTTGCAACAAAGGAGTGAATAGAATGAGAGCATTTGTGAAACGGGCAGTAAATTGTCTGAAAGTTCGTGGAGTGAAAGGGTCGATACAGCGGGCTGCCGAAGGACCACAAAAACGGGATATTCTGGGATTCTGGAACTTCATTGTAAACACTGATACTATCCCGTTTTCGTATGAGGACTACCAAAAAAACAAGGAAAAAAAGAAAACTCTGAACTGGGTAATTCCGGAAATGGGCAAAGGTTCCGGAGGGCATATCAATATATTCAGATTTATCAGCTATTTGGAGCAGAATGGTTTTCACAACAGGCTCTATATTGATCGGCCTGTAAATTTATATTCAAAGCAGGCCATGACAGAATTTGTTAGGGAAAATTTTAAAATACTTGATTCAAATGTTGATCTTTATCATAATACTGAAGATATGGAGTATGCAGATGCGATTGTGGCTACAAGCTGGCAAACCGCTTATTTTGTCCGCCGCTTTGACAACTGCATATCTAAATTCTATTTTATCCAGGACTATGAACCCTATTTTTACCCGCTTGGTTCCGAATATGAGTTTGCAGAGAATACGTACCGCTTCGGCTTTCGGGGTCTGACGGCAGGGACCTGGCTTCAAAATATATGTATCGAACAATTTGGGATGAAGGCAGACAGCTTCAGCTTTTCTTATGATAAAGACTTGTATTTTCCCAAGGAAAAAACAAATTCAACTACTCGAGTATTCTTCTATGCCCGTCCAGTAACTCCAAGAAGAGATTTCGAATTGGGATTGCTGGCATTGGAAGAATTATGCAAAAGGATGCCTGAAGTGGAAGTTGTGTTTGCGGGCTGGGATATTAATGAATATGTTATTCCATTCCGACATCAGAGTCTGGGTATTCTGGATATTTCGGAATTGTCCGATCTTTACAGTTCCTGTGACCTTTGCTTCGTTATTTCAAATACTAATCTGTCCCTGCTTCCTCTGGAAGTCATGGGATCGGGATCGGTAGCTGTGTGCTCAAAAGGGCCAAACAGTGAATGGCTCGTTAATTCACAAAATTCTGTTCTGGTGGATTATGATCCCTTGCAGATGGCATTGACGATGGAATGGTATTTAAAGCATCCTGAAGAACTGGCGAATATTCGGAAAAAGGGAATAGACTTCGCCTTGAAGACATCCTGGGAAAAAGAAGAGGAAATAGTCAGGAAAGCAATACTGAAAGGTATAAGTGAAGATGAGAAATGTATTGGTAATAGGTGGTAGTGGCTTCATTGGTTCGAATCTGATAAGAAAACTGAATCAGAAGGGGGAGTCTGTCACATCTTTTGATCTCCACCACACAGACTATCCCGTTGAAGGAGTTAAATATATGTCTGGAGATTTTTTTGATGATGAAAACCTGGAAAGAGCTCTTGATGGAATCGATGCTGTCTACCATTGCCTCAGTACTGTAAATCCTGGCAACTCCAACATTCGTTTCATGCAGGGATATGCCCGGGATTTTGTCCAGAGTGTTCATTTATTTGATCTCTGCATAAAGAGGGGAATCAAAGTGATATTTTTATCATCTGGCGGTACGATTTATGGTATTCAGAATGAGCAGCCTATTCGGGAAGATGCGGAATGTAAGCCAATTAACCATTATGGATCGGTTAAATTGTGTATTGAAAGTGTTATGAGAACGTTCAATACGCAAACGCATTCAAACATGTTAATCGCCCGAATTTCTAATCCTTATGGACCCGGGCAGGATTTTCATAAAGGTGTTGGATTTGTAGATGCGGCTGTGAAAAAAACACTGTCCCATGAGCCTATTGAGATATGGGGAGACGGTACAGTAATACGTGATTATATCTATATTGATGATGTAGTCGAGATGCTCTACGCTCTGCTGGATTATAACGGCGAACAGGAAGTTTTCAACGTTTCCAGCAATGAAGGTATTTCTTTAAATCAAGTTATCGAGTGTCTTCGAAAGCTGGGATATACGCCAAAAGTACAATATAAGGACTCAAGAAGTGTAGATGTTCCTGCTGTTGTTCTTGATAACGAGAAAATCAGAATGGTATATACAGGCCCATTAACTTCTTTTCAAGAAGGTTTGGCAAAATATACAGATTATCTTCAGCATAATGGATGGGAAAAGAGTCAGGACCAGGAATAGACGGAGAGCGAATCAACATATTTTGCTGGAATAAGGTAATTCTTTTATGAGTAAAATCTGACTTGGATGGAATGTATGAATATCAAAGAGTTCTCTCGCTTTACAGGCGTAACAGAAAAAACGTTAAGATATTTCGAAAAAACCGGACTTTTAAATCCAAATAGAAATCAAAACAATGGGTATCGTGAGTATTCTGAGGTTGATCTATATTCTATGCAGCAGATTTTATTGTTGCGGAAACTGGGATTCGCGTTGAACGAAATACAGAAAATATTATCCAGTAGTGACGATTTACCGAAATCCCTACTTCAGCAACATGAATTGACTCAGAAACAAATCATGAATCTCAGAGTCCTGGATGATGTATTGATCAGGATGATCAAACAAGCACGCTATGGCAATTTTTCCTGGGATGATGCATCTGTCTTTTTCAAGCTGATTCATAAAGAAACGAGCATCGCAGAAAACTATAGAGAGTCTAAAGATTTATCGATTCGAATTTCTCTTCATAGACAGTTTTCAAGCGAAAAAACACCATGGTTTCCCTGGGTAGCGAGTCATATACAACTTTTGACTGGCATGAAGGTGCTGGAAATTGGCTGTGGAAACGGGGAATTATGGAGTTCTTTCTCTTATGATTCAATCTCAGAATGTGATGTATTTCTGACTGATCAGTCAGAAGGCATGATAAAAGCAGTGAGAACCAGATTTGGACATCAGGTCAATACGATTGTCTGCAGTTGCGAAGCATTACCATTTAAAAACGATTATTTTGATATAGTAATTGCCAATCATGTTCTTTTCTATTTGGAAGATATTGATCAGGGACTATCTGAGATTTACCGTGTTCTCAAGCCAAAGGGGACAGTATTTTGCAGTACATATGGGAAAAATCATTTGGCTGAAATCACACAATTATGCAAGGACTATAATCCTAAAATAAGCTTATCGACAGAGTGTCTGCAGGATAAATTCGGTAAAGAGAATGGCAGTGAAATTCTTCGTAAATATTTCAAAGGGCTGAACAGATTTGATTTCTTTGGGTCACTCCAGATTAGCGAAAGACAGCCATTGATTGACTATATTCTCAGTTGTCATGGGAATCAGACTGAAATGCTAGTAAACAATCTGGAAGAATTCAGCAGTTATATTGATAAACAGCTGCAGCAGAATGGGAAGATAGAGGTTCAGAAAGACGCCTGTCTTTTTGTTGGCTATAAAACTTAATAAAATTAATATTACCTTAAAATGGTGTTCCTTGTTTTCCAGATACTTAGAGGCTTGAAGTATTAAAATTGTCATAGAAGGATGCTTGACCCTGACCTTAGGTCAGGGTTTATTGTGTTGATATTGGAGGTAAATTCCATGAAAGGCATTATTTTAGCAGGGGGAAGCGGAACCCGGCTTTACCCACTTACAAAAGTAACATCGAAGCAGCTGCTACCAATTTATGACAAGCCTATGATTTACTACTCCATGAGCATTCTCATGCAGGCAGGAATCAAGGATATCCTGATCATCTCCACACCGGAAGATACACCCCGATTTGAGGAACTTCTGGGGGATGGGCATCAGTATGGAGTGAACCTCTCTTATAAAGTACAGCCTTCGCCAGATGGACTTGCCCAGGCATTCATCCTCGGAGAAGAGTTCATTGGAGATGACTCAGTTGCCATGATACTGGGAGACAATATCTTCCATGGACACGGACTGACCAAAAGGCTCAGAGCTGCAGCTAACAGAGAAAATGGGGCTACAGTATTCGGATACTATGTCGAAGACCCGGAACGGTTTGGCGTTGTTGAGTTTGACAGCGATGGAAAAGCTGTATCGCTGGAAGAAAAACCCGAAGATCCCAAATCCAATTACGCTGTAACCGGATTGTATTTTTATGACAACAATGTTGTTGAGTATGCCAAGAATCTCAAGCCTAGTCCCCGCGGAGAGCTGGAGATAACAGATTTGAACCGGATTTATCTGGACAAAGGCAATCTGAACGTTACCCTTCTGGGAGATGGGTTCACCTGGCTGGATACAGGAACCCATCAGTCACTGGTAGATGCCACGAATTTCGTCAAAACCATTGAAGAACATCAGCATCGGAAGATCGCCTGTCTGGAAGAAATCGCATATGACAATGGATGGATCACACACGAAGATTTGGCTAGGACTTACGAGAC
This sequence comes from Faecalibaculum rodentium, assembly GCF_001564455.1. GTDB lineage: Bacteria > Bacillota_I > Bacilli_A > Erysipelotrichales > Erysipelotrichaceae > Faecalibaculum > Faecalibaculum rodentium. The sequence goes on along the minus strand of NZ_CP011391.1, from coordinate 1,858,366 downwards.
ATACAAAAAGAACCAGTATGGTGATTATCTGAAAAAAATACTGGACAGGAAATATATCAAGTAAAGGAGAGTCCGCATGAAAGTTACTGAAACAGCAATCCCTGGAGTACTGATTATTGATACAGATGTATTTGGTGATCATCGCGGTTATTTTACCGAGACATATTCAAAACCCAAATATGAAAAACTGGGGATCGATGTAGATTTTGTACAGGATAATATGTCCTTCAGCGCAACGCCGGGAACACTCCGCGGCCTGCATTGGCAGAATCCTCCCTATGCACAATCCAAACTGGTATCCTGTACAAAAGGCCGCGTGATTGACGTAGCCGTGGATATCCGAAAGGGAAGCCCATCATTTGGAAAATGGGTATCGGTAGAACTGTCAGAAGATAACCACCGGCAGTTTTTCATTCCTCAGGGATTTGCGCATGGCTTTCTGACACTGACACCGGATGTGGAATTCCGTTATAAGGTAGACAATGTATACAACAAGGAATCAGAAGGCGGAATGCGCTATGATGACCCAACAGTGAACGTAGACTGGGGCGCTCTACTGGAGGGGATAGAACCTGTATTGTCTGAAAAAGACATGAATGGTCCGACTCTGGAAAAGTCTGATAATCAGTTTGTATATGGAGAAAATTGCTAATATCTATCGCAAGAACAGAGAAGTAATAAATTACTTGATTTTTGGAGTACTCACAACCCTCGTCAATATAGCTGCCTTCACTATTTGCGCAGATGTACTCCATGTACAATATTTAATTTCTAACGTAATTGCGTGGATCCTCAGCGTGTTATTCGCCTATATCACCAATAGACGATATGTCTTCAACTCCGCCGCCGTAAATGTTGGGTGGGAAATTATAAAGTTTTTTTCATCTCGACTTTCAACCTTGGCATTGGATATGGCAGTTATGTGGTTCATGGTGGGTATTCTTCAGACAAATAATCTGATTGCAAAAATTATAGCCAATGTCCTGGTGGTGATAGCAAACTATGTACTCAGTAAAATATTTGTATTTACGGGAGGTACTGCAAAATGAATGAAAAAATTAGCGTTATCGTCCCATGTTATAACGAAGAAGAGGCCTTACCCTATTTCTATGAAGAGATTGTGAAAACCGCAAAGCACATGGATGTTTTCAAATTCGAGTTTCTGTTTGTGGATGATGGATCCAAAGATGATACATTGAAACTGCTGACGGACTTGTCCGAAAAAGATATCAGAGTTAAATATGTTTCATTTCCCAGAAACTTTGGAAAAGAAGCTGCAATTTATGCCGGTCTTCAAAACAGCAGCGGAGATTACTGTGTACTGATGGATGCAGATTTACAGGATCCTCCTGCTTTGCTGCCTGAAATGATGGAGGCAATCAGAGACGAAGGATATGACAGTGCTGCAACCCGGCGAGTAACGCGTAAGGGAGAACCACCAATCCGCTCGTTCTTTGCAAGAATGTTCTATCGAATTATCAACAGGATTTCCGATGCAGATATCGTTGATGGAGCCAGAGATTATAGATTAATGACCAGGCAGATGGTGGATACGATCCTGGACATGAAAGAATACAACAGGTTTTCCAAAGGGATATTTGGCTGGATTGGTTTCAATACCAAATGGATTGAATTTGAAAATATTGAGCGAGTGGCTGGAGAGACCAAATGGTCATTTTGGAAACTCTTTAAATATTCATTAGAGGGTATTACAGCTTTCAGCGTTCTTCCTTTGCAAATTGCCTCAGTGTTTGGAGTTCTGTTTTCGTTAATAGCTTTTATTATGATAATCGTAATTATTTTGCGGACAATCTTGTTTGGAGATCCTGTCAGTGGATGGCCATCAATGGTCTGTATAGTCATGTTGATTGGTGGAGTTCAGTTGCTCTCAATAGGGATTTTGGGACAATATGTATCCAAGACGTATTTGGAAACAAAACACAGACCAATCTACATTTGTAAAAGCAGTAACATTGATTTAAAAAGTAATGATAATGGCGAATGAGTATCCATACTTTCATTCCGGTTTTTGAGTGAGGTATGTATGAAAAATCAAAAAAACAAAAAAACAGACATATTATTTTTTTACCAGACACATTTGGGAATTCTCTTGGTCTCGGTTATACTAACTGTTTTGCTTTACTATCAGCAGGCTTTCAGCTTATCGGTACAAGTGGATACTGAGACCTTGATTAATGGGGGTCATTCACTAAACTGGCTTCAGATAGGAAGATTCGGTCTACATTATCTACAAGAGTTTTTAACACTGTGGCATTATGATCCCTTCTTTTCAGGATTTTTAATGCTGATCTTCTTCTCGGGCAGCAGTTTGATTTGGGTTTATCTGTTTTACTATGTCTCGGGTTATGAATGGTTGATCAATCCATACATCTTTCTTGCTGTTTATATGACGAGTCCAATTTGGGCCAGTCAATTTTACTTTTCTTTACAACAAGCGGGGATAAGTCTGGCATTCTGCTTATTATCCATTGCAGTCTTTTGCCAATTTCATTGGTTTACGCTGAAAAGCAATTTAGCAAGAATATTGTCTTTGTTTTTGACCATTTGCTTGTTAGTTCTTGTTTTTTCCTGTTATCAAGCTTTTGTAGCTGTGTTTGCAGTTGCAGTTTCATTTTGCTTATTACTGGCTTATCGTTCTTCGTATTTTGAGAGGGATTTGAGGAAGTTTATCCCTAATTCGCTTCTTATCATTGCTATTGGAATTATAAGTTTATTTATCTATTTTCTTCTATTGAAGTTGTATCCAACTGATGGATATTTAGATGGAATGTCATATTGGGATGAAGGAATTAGAGAAGCTCTAAAGAACTTATACCAATCAATAAAGAGTACGTTTCATTCCTATCGATATTATTATGGTCCTTTTATTATTATTGGTTTGATATCTATTGGATTGAAGGCAATTGCCAGGCGTGAAGAAACGCAATATATCATTGTTGAGTTTTTACTTATCTTAATAATGATAATGTCCAATTATCTCATGTTTCTATACTTGGGAGGAACTCCATTATTCAGAGCTCAATTAAGTGTTCCACTATTTACAGGGGCTTTTCTCTCGTATGCTTTCAAATATAAAAAGACATCCAATACGAACTGGCGAACAGTTACAAAAGGTATAATTGCCTGTAGCTTGGTCTTTCCAGTGATGCTGAATGCAAAAACTACATTAAGTTTATTTTATGCTGATGAAATGCGGGATGTTCGTGACAGGTTTTTAGCGCAGCAAATCAACCAGGAAATTCAAAAAATATCATCAGACTCCAATATAAATTCGATTTTTATTTACGGTAAGAGAATGGTTGAGTTGAATCCAGCCGCAACAGAAGCTTTGAATCTCGGCGTTGAGATGTTTCCTTCTTCGGATTTTTATTGGGATTGGAGGCCTGAATCTCCAGGCGCTGTATCTGGTCGTGGATCCGCTTATATCAATGCGGTATGTGGAACAAGATATGTACCAATACCTCAAGATAAGGTTGATCAGGCAACGCAAACAGCAATCACAATGCCCAGTTTCCCAAAAGACGGATCAGTCATTCAATTTAACGATTATTACATAGTCAAATTATCAGACTAGGAGGAATATTATGAAAATTTTAGTAACAGGCGGTGCCGGTTTTATCGGCGGTAACTTTGTACAGTACATGGTCAATAAATATCCAGAAGATCAAATTATCAATCTGGATGCTCTGACCTATGCAGGAAACCTGGAGACGCTGAAAAGTGTGGAAGACAAGCCCAACTATAAATTCGTAAAGGGCGACATTGCAGACCGGGAGTTCATCATGGATCTCTTCGAAAAGGAACGTCCGGACGTTGTGGTCAACTTTGCTGCAGAGTCACATGTAGACCGTTCCATTGAGGATCCTGAAATCTTTGTCAAAACCAACGTTCTGGGTACAACAACGCTGCTGGATGCATCTGTTAAGTACGGCGTAAAGCGGTATCACCAGGTTTCGACAGATGAAGTGTATGGTGATTTGCCGCTGGATCGCCCGGATCTGTTCTTCACCGAGAAAACTCCGCTGCACACAAGTTCTCCCTATTCCAGTGCCAAAGCTGCCGCTGATCTGTTTGTGCAGGCTTATCACCGAACCTATGGTCTGCCGACAACGATTTCCCGCTGCTCCAACAACTATGGCCCCTATCACTTCCCGGAAAAGCTGATTCCCCTGATCATTTCACGCGCACTGAATGATGAGACTATTCCTGTATATGGAACCGGCGAAAATGTCCGTGACTGGCTGCATGTCCATGATCATTGCACGGCCATCGATTTGATCATTCGAAACGGCAAAGTTGGGGAAGTCTACAATGTGGGAGGGCACAATGAACGAACCAACCTGGAAGTTGTCAAGACAGTCCTGAAAGCTCTCGACAAACCGGAAAGTCTGATCACATATGTGACGGACCGGAAAGGCCACGATATGCGGTATGCAATCGACCCGACAAAGCTGGAAAGAGAACTGGGGTGGGAGCCTGAATATACATTTGATACCGGTATTCCCCAGACCATCCAGTGGTATCTCGACAACAAAGAATGGTGGGAAAACATCATTTCTGGAGAGTATCAGAACTACTTCAAGGAAATGTATGTAGACAAAGGACGGGCTGAAGAATAATGAAAATTCTCGTTACTGGTTATAAGGGCCAGCTGGGCTATGATGTGGTAAATGAAGCCCAGAAGAGAGGTATTGAAGCAGTCGGTGTCGATATTAATGAAATGGACATTACCAATCCACAACAGGTACGTGACGTAATCACAGAAGGAAACTATGATGCTGTGGTGCATTGTGCTGCCTGGACAGCTGTGGACAAGGCAGAAGAACCTGAACTTTTTGAAAAGGTCAGAGCAGTCAATGCGATGGGTCCAAAGTACATATCCGACATTTGTCGGGAACTGGACATTCCAGTGATGTATTTCTCCACCGACTATGTCTTCGATGGGGAAGGGGACACTCCCTGGAATGAATACGATGAATTCGAACCTTTGAATGTCTATGGCGTAACCAAAGGTGAGGGGGAGAAATATATTGTTGAGAACCCTAAACATTTCATCATCCGAATTGCCTGGGTATTTGGAAAAAACGGCAACAACTTCATAAAGACTATGTTGCGTTTAGGTAAAGAACGCGGAGCTGTTTCTGTGGTAAACGATCAGATTGGCCTGCCGACCTATACCTATGATTTGGCGAAACTGGTTGTAGATATGATCCAGACAGAAGAGTATGGTACATATCACGCCACAAACTCTGGTGAATACATTTCCTGGTATGATTTCGCGAAGGAAATCTTCCGGCAGGCTGGAATGGATGTGGAGGTGACCCCTGTAGATTCTTCCCAGTTCCCGGCAAAGGCCAGACGTCCTCACAATTCAAGGATGAATCAGACCGAGCTGGATAAACATGGATTTGATCGTCTGCCATCCTGGCAGGATGCTTTGTCACGATATCTGGAAGTACTCAAATAAAGAATTGGAGCTGGATGTGTTCATCCAGCTCCAATGTTCATTACAGGGCATCGATATAGTAGGTGCCCGTTTCTTTGTCTTTCTTCCAGCCTACAGCTATATCCAGTTGCATTGGATCCTTCTTCACAAAATCTCCTGTATCGCAGACGATAGCCATCCCCAGTGTAGTTTTGATCAGACTTCCCCGGGGACGGGTTTCCAGATTCGCCGCCACCATCACATACTTACCGAGCATTTTCACTCCGTCTTCTCTGAGCCAGTATTCGTCGTTGTTGCCAATGCTGCGCATAATTCTGAGAACACCGTTCATGTTCAGATTGTAATAAGACTCATTTCCTGACGGGCCTTCCACGATTCCCAGCTTTGGAGTCAGGACCTGTCCATTCCAGTAATCGGCTTTGATTGGGTTGATCGGCTTTGTAGCCGTATCACTGATGTCACCGGCTGCGGCTCCGCTGAATGAGGATATTTTAACGAACTGCCAGTTCTGAGCATTGCTGCCGTTATTCGCATACAGTTGAATATTGCGGCCATTGACCGCATGAGCTCCAGACAGGTCAATCACATACCGATCGTTCCATGCCGAGGCAATTTGAATGAAGTTGCCGTTCTTCTTGAAGATCCATTTCTGGCTGTACGTCGAACCGGAAGACTGCAGAATGTTGGTTCCACTTTGCACAGAATTGGATGCAAGGCTCAAACAATGACCTGACTTCTGATTTTTGATTGTCGCATATCCTTTATCATCAAATGAGATCACCCATCTTTGAGCACTAGTATCATTATCTGCATACAGTTGAATGTTCGTTCGGTTGTTTGTATACCCCATGAATACATCGAGGTTATATCGACTATTTACTGCAGAATGAATTTCATAAATACCTTCATTGATTAGCCTTTTCCCACTGAGGGCCATTTTGTCCAATCGTGTTCTGGGATCTTCGGCCTTTGAGAACTCCCACCTTTGAGCTCTTGTATTATTGTCAGAGTATACCCAGACGTTGTTCGTGTTTGTCGTTCTGGCCATAAACAAATCCATAACCAGGTTCTTATCGAGTGCAGAAACGAGTTTGACACCATCATTGGTCTGTACTGCTATCCACAGCTGTGCTTTGGAACCATTCCAGTCAAAGAGCCGGATATTTGATCCCGGATGTCTGGCTCCTCCAGCGATATCAAGGACTTTACCGGAATTTGTATTGGTGATCTTCAGGAAATTGCCTGAGTGAGAAACCTGAAACAACTGTGCTTCAGTACCATTGCTGGTATAAATCTGAATATTGGTTCCATTTGCAGTTCCTGCATTGCTGGCATCGAGTACCTGGTTCGGGTTTAAGGTTGACCGGATAATATAATATCCATCATTTACCACATCTTTATTGGCAGCGGCCAATTGATCAATCTCCCTGGCTATCAATTCCAGATCCATCAGTTTCCATGCCTGAGCCTTGGTGCCATTTCTGGTATAAAGCTGAAGTTTGCTGTTGTTTGTGAAATAACCGCCAGTTACATCCAGAACGTACTGAGAGTTTATGGAAGATGAAATTACATAGCCATTGGATGTGGCCCGGATCATCCATAGACAAGATCCGCTATTTTTATATCTCTGCTGGGTAAGTTTCAATCCATTTTCTATTTTTCGCCAGTCTGCGTCACTCGTCAGATAAAGGCCGGAGTTTTTGTTCTGGATTGTATAATAGCCATTTGCCTGACGCTTGATGACATATTGCTGACCAAGAGTATTGTTGTCAGCGTAGATCTGCAGTTGAGCCCCTGAACTTTTGGAAGCATTTATAACATCCATCACAAGACTCGTATTCCCGCTGCTTTGAAGCGTGTATGTTGAGTCTCGAATCACGTTATTGACAATATAAAACGTCCGGGAAATCGTTCCCTTGTAGAAACCTTTACCGGTAACTGTAATCCGTGCTTCTCCGGCATTGGTATTGTTGGCATAGCTGACAGTATAGTCCCGGCCTTCCTGCAGCTGGACATAGCTGCCGTTCTGATAGAAACCGACAATCGGATTTCCCCTGACTGCTGATCCGGTATAGGCCTGGTCACCAATCACGACTGTGCCATAGGCAGCAAGAGATGAATGGATGGTGGCAATGTTTCTTTTTCCCAGTGCAAAGAAAGGGCCGTTGTTGAGGTTGTCATCAGGATCCGTAGATTTCACATTCCAGATGTCATTCAGGCTGAACCAGCCACACTGCGATGTCTGATAAGGGTCGTACACCTGCACCTGTCCATTCCTGTAGCCCGTCAGGTAAATCTGATGGGTGGAACCATACCATGGACACCAGCGGCTGTATCCCACACCGCCAACGACAATGTTGCCTTCCAGCAGGGACTGCGCTATGGAATTCAGTGTCAGCCCTTCCTTGTATGTCAGGCCATACTTGTTCGATGCATATTTCCATACTGAGGCAATGGTGCCGGGGACTCTGCCGTTGTAGTACCCGGCGTTGTGACAGTCAATGGCAATGTCCACAGGAGAATAGTTTGTATTGTTGAAATAATTGACAACGGTGGTCAAAGACATCATCGTGCAGGCTGTGCTTCCCATGGTCCCCTGGCCAATGACATAGCCTGACCATCGCGGATCCAGCTGATTATAATAGGGAATGTTCTGACAGTTCATGCTGTTGATTGCGCCTGTGCTGTCAGCGGTGAAGGTCTGTTTATCCACCGTGAATGAGCCCGTCTGGATTTTGCCATTGGAAGCACAGTAGAGGAGTCTGCCGTCATAGTACATGAAACCCTTCAGGGCATTACCCGCATTGTCGAACAGATACCGGTCCTGCCCAATTGTGGTTTCACCGGTTGAAACGACACCGTTTACATAATATTTGTTGTTCACCCATCCATTGGTGGGACCTGCAGCTGCGCGCAGAGGGGCTTTGGCAACGTTCAGCTTGGCCTCTGTCAGAGCAGCCTGATCACCTGGTTCTGCGGTCAGAGAGTCATTTTTATCACCTTTGGCTTCCGGAGATATTTCATCAGAGTCTTCAGATGAAACGGAACCATCTGTATCATCCACATTATCGGAAGCTGCTGCATCTTCATCAGTCTTTTCTGTTTCTGTCGGAACAGCGGGTTTTTCCGGACTGCTCTTGTCAGTCAGATTTGCGGCTTTCCCGTCAATGGCGGCAGGATCAGCCAATTCCGTATCGGCAGACTGTTCAGTGACGGCTGTTGGTTCAGCAGGGGCTTCGGGAAGGACTATCGAATCATCGGCAATATTTTTATCTTCGGACACCGCTTCTTCGAACCGCGGAAGAGGCTCTTCGTCGGTCATTGCGTATACTTGATCGTTCAACACTGCCCAGCCACTGGCAATGCCCATCATGGAAGCTGTCAGCATCAATATGTCTTTTCTCTTCATAATTTCGCTTCTCCTGTTACACTTTCTATATATTGTATCAACAAAGCGCTGGTGAAACTCTCTGAATTGTGCACAATTGTATCCCAAAGATACATTGGCTCTTTGATGGTGCGGGTCAGACTGCGGCGTACAGCCGGAGATGGCGGTCCAGAATACGGCTGTTTGTGAGTCAAACAGCCGCACAAACCTAAGAGTTTCAACAGGTTCGGACCAGATACATACAGTATTGTTGTCTGGACACCTGCCTGTGTTACACTGAATTCAACAGGGGATATCTGAAGATGAAAAAACGTAGAGTGAATTATAGAAATCTGGCTATTCTGGCCGGAATGTTGCTGCTGACCCTGCTTCTTGTAATATTCCTGTTTTCCATGCTGTTCAGAGGCTGCTCGGGTAAGGGGAATGCCGAAGGGGGGAAAACCGTAGAGACCACACAAAACAAAGATTCTGCCATTGTGACGTTTGGTGACAAGGCTGGAGGTACCGAGATCAATCTGGACAACCAGTGTGGCCAGGCCATTGTTTCCTTTAAAGTCCGCGGATCAGACAGCGATGACTTTGGAGACAATCTGCTGGGGGATTCCAGAATCAAAAACAAATCCACGGCAAAATGGTACGCAAAAGCAGAGGATGCTTCCATGAACGTGGAAGTCAAGCTGGCAAACTATACCAGTTTTGTTCTCCATGACATTCCAGTCTCCAAATTCAACGGGCTGGTCACCATCAAGTACAAAGATGGTGTGGGGTATCTCGAATACAAGCCGAAGGATTCGGAAAACACCATCAGCACCTATCAGGAAGAGCTGAAATACAAGGATCAGGCTGATTCAGATTCAAAACAGTCAGATACACAGCAAAATCCGGCCCCGGGACAGACAGCCCCCGCCCAGGAGGAACCGGCGGTGACAGATGATACAACCGGCTATGACGAAACCTGGTCTGAAACAGGTGAAGGATCATCAGTGGTGGATGACTCCTATGACGATGGCACTTATTCAGACGGAACCGTGGATGAAGGCTATACAGAGGATGGAACCGGATATGACGACACATCCACGGGAGAAGACTATGGCTATTGACCGGATCTGACCGATCCGGTTTTTTCTGATCCGATGCAGACAGCGATGAGTCGGTCCTTTCAGAGTGACAGGAGTAAATTTCCGCCAGATGTACCGAAATGCAGATAATATGTACTCATTTGTGTCAAGGAACGGTTCACTGTTTCTACCTGTTGTACCAACAGATGTTATAATTGCTCTTAGAGAGATTAATTTTTGAGAGAGTTTTTATGAAGAGAGTGATCATCATTTCTGACGAACCGGCCATCCGAAATCAGCTGGCTGAACGCGTGAAGGCCATATTGGGGGATCAGACAAAGATCCGGCTGCAGACCGGCAAAGATGCCGCTTTGCAGATCCGGGATGCTGATCTGATTCTGATTCACACCCGCATGTCCCGCGCCTCGTCTCTGGAAGTCGCAAAACGAATGAAAAAGGAAAACCCCGCAGCACTGCTGGTATTTTTCTCCGAAAACCAGGAAGATGTGGATTTCATCCTGGGGTCGGAGTTTGACAGCTTTCTGTGGCTGAATGATTCAGAGGACCGGCTGCCTGCGATGCTTCAGACTTTCTCCAGACGATATGCGGACCGAATCGAGCATTTCATCCGGGTCAAGCGTCGCAACCGGCGACAGCTGCTGCCCAAAAACAGGATCCTGTATGTGGAGCGGGATTACCGGAAAATCATTTTTCACATGGAAGACGGGGAGCTGGTTTCGGTGTATTCCACCATGGATGAAGTTCTGCAGGAACTGGATGATTCCTATCTTCGGATCCACAACAGCTATGTGGTGCAGGAAAAAGCCATCCGTGAGCTGCACCGGGATTTTCTCAAGCTCAAGGATGGTTCGCTGATTCCAGTCAGCCGGACCTATGCAGCCAGGGCAAAACAAAGGATTTTTCCGGATCTGAAGGCCTGAAATCAAGCAGGCCTTTTCTTCGTGTGCCCGGCATGGCATACATCCAGGTGGTGAAAGTCCACTATGGGAGCGTATCATCGCAACCGCTAACCATTAGCTCAAGGCAAGGGGCTCACTGGTAACAGGAGTTCTGAAAGAAGCCCGGCGGCAAAGTTCCGGCCTGAGGAACACGAACCGCATATAAGGCCACAGACGGAGACGAGCGTGCGAAACAGCGCAAAGTCGTAATAGTTGCGGATGACTGTCTGGGGTAAATGCGGCAGGTATATGGAATGAAAGATGTATGACCTTACCCGGGGAGGTCCTGCCAGCGAGAGGAATCATCAAACCATGATGACCCCCTTCCCGCAGTAATAACGAATGGCAGGAAGTCAGCCGAGGCCATAGTAGCGAAGAAGTCCCTGTAATGGGGATGGAGTGAAGGGCCGAACGTACAATTTACTGCAAATATCAGGAATGCGTCCTGCACAACAAACCGACAAAGGACAAACCCGGAGAGCCCCTGAAGATGAGTAAGGAAGGGCAGTGCAGGAACACGTGAAAGAAAGGAGCAGCCATGAACCAGACCAGACTGATACAGCCGGAAGACCTGAGCACTCAGGAAATCTTCTCCATGGAGAACCTGACCAATGCGTGCAGACAGGTACGACGAAACAACGGAGCGGCGGGAGTAGATGGGGTCAAAGCCAGAGAACTCCCTGTGTGCCCCGGAGAGTACTGGGAACAGTTGCGGGAACAGATACTGGACCGCAGCTATAAACCACTGCCAGCCAAAAGGACCGATATCCCGAAACCGGATGGGAGCATGCGGGGACTGAATGTCCCGGCAGCCAGAGACAGAGTCGTGCAGGCTTGTCTGGCAAGCTATCTGGATTACAGGAAGGACTTCGAGATGAGCAACAGCTCATACGGGTTCAGGAAGAACAGGAGATGTGAACAGGCGATACTGAAAGGCCTCGAGTTCATGAACGACGGGTATGACTGGATCGTCGACATCGACCTGAGGAAATTCTTCGATACGGTAGACCAGGACAGACTGATCCGCCTGATAGACAACCTGTTCCATAACAGGGACGTCACGTCGCTGACAAGGAAGTTCGTCAGAGCGGGAGTCATGATAGACGGAAGGCTTGTCAGGACAGAAAGAGGCATCCCGCAGGGAGGGCCGCTTTCGCCGGTACTGGCCAACATCTATCTGGACCAGGCAGACAAGGAACTGGAAAGCAGAGGGCTGAGATTCACGAGATACGCAGACGATATGCTCATCTATGTGAAATCGGAAGCCGCCGCCAACAGAGTGATGAAGTCATTCAGCAACTATCTTGAAAAGAAGCTGAAGCTGGAAGTGAATGCTTCAAAATCGAAAGTGGCCAGACCGGATGAAGTGAAATATCTGGGGTTTGGCTTCAAAAGGAACAAAAGGGAATGGAAGGCGATACCGCATGAGAAGTCCATTCATGAGTTCGAGCAGAAGATAATGAAGCTGACAAAACGGAACTGGAGCGTATCTCTTGAGGAGAGGATTGAAAAAATCAATCAGGTCATCAGGGGATGGAACAATTATTTCAGGTGTGCATGGCTGTATAAAGAAACGGTGCGCAAACTGGACAGCAAGCTCCGGAGAAGAATCAGGGCCATCATCTGGAAGCAGTGGAAAAGCATCAGGAAAAAAGAAGAGAGCCTTGTCAGGCTGGGATGTCCCAGAGACAAGGCTCACTCATATGCGTGTGCTCGGCAGGGATATGTCAGGTGCGCAACTACATTCCTGAACAAGTATATCAGAAATATACACCTGAAGAAGAAAGGCCTTCTATCCATGGAGGAATACTTCGATACGGTGGCAGAAAGGTTCATGAAAACATTTGTACGAACCGCCCAGTGCCGAACGGCACGCTGGGTGGTGTGAGAGGGTCAGATGACACCTACTCGATTTTCTCGCCCAGTCACATTCTTTTTGGACAGCCACTGCCGACAGGATACTGTCAGCGGGGATGATATTGAACAATTTGTCCATCGACCCAGAGCGTATGTTGAAATGAATAAATACAGTCAGTATGATGAACAGGTACTGAAAGTGAGGAAGAGAGTATGTGGATCGCGGTTTTGACAGTGAGTCTGATACTGTACATCCTGTTGAATATCATCTTATATGCCAGCTACTACTTTACATCCCAGCTTTCCCTGGGCAGCTTCGCGCAGGTTCTGTATACCATGCAGAACTCCATGTCCGGATCGGAGAGTACCTGGTCGGAAGCGGTGGGTGGTTTTTTTGTCCGACAGTGGCCCTGGCTGCTGCTGGGCATACTGGTTTATGCCGGTTTGCTGTGGCTGTATCTGAAACAGAAAAAAACAGGCGAAGCGGGAAACAAAACCATGAAGCAGCTGAAGACCGGATTTCTTGGCCTGGTCGCCACGCTGACTGCTCTGAATGGTATTTACGGGTATCAGCTTTACAATATGTTCGGGATAGACAAATACAATGAAAGTCAGGCGAAGTCTTCGGACCTGTATGAGAATTATTATGCGGATCCAAGAACGACAAAGATTGAATTCCCTGAAAAAAAGCGCAATCTGATCTATATCATCTGCGAATCCATGGAGAGCACATTCGCAGATCCGTCAGCCGGTGGCGGATTCAAAAAGAGTCTGATTCCAGAGCTGACAAAACTGGCCAAGGAGAATACAGATTTTTCCAGTGATCCCAAAACGCTGAACGGTGGTCTGACACCGGGAAATACCGGCTGGACCATTGCAGGAATCACGGCACAGTCCATGGGAATTCCTTTGAATGTTGGAAATTCAGACTTCAACCGGAATTTTGAAGATGAGAGCCAGTTTCTGCCTTATGTGGTGGGACTGGGGGACATCCTGAAAGAACAGGGATACAGCAATTTCTTTATGTGCGGATCTGAGGCAGAATTTGCAGGGCGCAAAAACTACTATGAGCAGCACGGCGATTACACGATTTATGATTATAATACAGCCAAGAAAGACAAGATCATTCCCCAGGACTACCGTGTCTGGTGGGGGATGGAAGATGAAAAGCTGTTTGCCTATGCCGAAAAGGAACTGACCGAGATTGCAAAGAAAGACGAGCCTTTCAATATCACCATGCTTACGGTCGATACACATTTCACAGGGGGATACCTGTGTCCGGACTGTCCAGATGACTTTGAGAATCAATACGAAAATGTCATTCGCTGTTCGGATCACAAGGTCACGGAATTTGTAAAATGGATCCAGAAGCAGGATTTCTATAAAGACACCACAATCATCATCGCCGGGGATCACAAAAGCATGGATGGCATGGTGAATGAAAACATTCCGGAAGGTTACGAGCGGAAGACCTTCTTTACTGTCATCAACGGTCCGGAGTATACACTGAACACAACCCGGCAATATGCCACGCTGGATATATATCCAACGATCATAGAAGCGCTCGGGGCTTCCATAGAGGGAGACCGCCTGGGTCTTGGGACCAGTCTTTACAGCAGGACTCCCACCCTGATTGAAGAGCTTGGCTTTGAGGCATTCAATGAACAGCTCAATCAGCGCTCAGAGTTCTATGATTCTGTCATCCTGAATGGGGACGAATCGAAGATTTCCAAACCGGATGAGGAGAACGGAGACTCAAAAGAAGAAGAGAATTACGAACAGCAGGAAACACCGGTCACCATCACAGCCCAGGAATATCAGGAAAACCGTGACAGTTTCACGGACCCCGGCTATGTCTGGACCCCGCCTGTACAGGATCCGGTATACGATCCTGGAATCACATACCCTGATCCGGGAACACCGGAAGTACCCTCTGAACCTTCCACAGGCGGCGACAATACAGGGACCACAACTCCGCCGTCCGGGGGTGATAACACTGGAGGTGAATCCGGTGGAACAACGCCGCCTGAGTCAGGGGGAGAGGGAGGCAATACAGGCACCAATCCACCTTCAGGTGGAGATTCCGGAGGAACCGCAACCCCTGATCCGGGTGGTGAAGGAGGAGGAACCAATCCTCCTTCCATTGGCGGCGAGACTGGCGAAACCGGAACCACCACACCTCCGGCGGATCCCGGAACGGCCGGTCAGACAGAAACGCCCCAATAACCCCACCCCATCTCCGCCACCATCGGCAGGAACCACACACGGCTCCTGCCTTTTTTGCGTTCCGTCTCTCTTCGTGAAAGAATTTTCAGAAACACCATGCTATACTGAATACCATGATTACAGGAGTGTGAAACCATGACAGCAACCCATGCGTTTGAATATACAACAGGATCTGCAGCTGGTCTGGCTGCGGTTGAACCCTGGCAAAACGGACAGTTGGTCTCGGCGGGAAGCACACCGGAGAACCGGGAAAGCATCGCTTCCCTGCTGAAGGACTGCCTGGAACAGAATGTATTTGCAATCGAACCCGCATGCGAAAATGCAGCGGCGATTTACCGGCAGCAGGATGAACTGTTCATGCTGGCAAGTCCATCCGGGCAGTGTATTGTGGTGTATGAAGACGGTCTGATCGACCGGGCGGTGGATGGCAGAGACAGGGAAGTCATCCACAATATTCCCTCGGCTGCGGTGACGGTGGCCAAGGCGGTGATCATGGCAGTGCCTGATGGAAAGGGTCTCACAGATCTTGAGATCCGACAGTTCATTTATCAGCTGGCACAGCCGCAAAAAGACACAGAAGCGGTGTTTACCTGTGCGGGACTGTATGACCCGGATCTCATGCCGGAGCTGGTGAAACGGCTGCGGTGGCGGGATGCTTTGCAGGAAAGAAAACCCGGGGCTGAGCTGGAAGTGGCGAAACTGGAATACCAGGTAAGCCGCAATACCGCGGAAAAGGAACGGCTGGATGCAAGGAAGCGTTCGATCCAGAACCAGCTGCTGGAGCTGGACAGGCAGCGGGATGTGCTGGATGAAAAACGGGAAGAGCTGTACCGGCAGCTGGAGCAGCTCTCCGGCGGCTATTCCCGGCTGGTGAGTGAAGAAAAACGGGCGGAATCCCGGCTTCGGGAAACGATCCAGAACCTGGTACGGGAACAGATGTCGGCCAACCACGATTTGCGAAAGAAGCCGGAGTGAGACTATAATCTGTCTGATACCTGCTCTGGCAGGAAAAGGAATTGATGGATATGAAATGCAAAGTATGCGGAAAAGAAAATGAAGCCGGTGCAACTGTGTGCGCCGACTGCGGGTCCCCCCTCGAAGAGGCCCTGTATGAAGAAACCACAGCGGAAACACCGGATTCCTCGTGGTATTACGTAAGTGACGGACAGAGCCTGGGACCCTATACCGAGGCTGATATGCGGGGGTTCCTCGCCGGGAATGTCATTGACCGTTCCACCTATGTCTGGAAAAACGGAATGCCCGACTGGAAGCACCTGGAAGACACCGAACTGGCGGTCTATCTGCAGAGACAGTCGGCCTATGATCAGCAGGCGCAGTATGGCGGCCAGAATCAGACCGGGGGCAACACCTACAATACGTACAACACCTACAACAATTACAGCAGCACGCTGGTACCGCGTTCGGTCAAGGAACGGGGGCTGCTCACCTGTGTCCTGCTGTCCTTCGTGACCTGCAGCATCTACCAGTGGTACTGGATCTATGCCATGGCCAAGGACATCAACGATCTCGCTGCCGCGCAGGACAAGCCCCGGGGCTGCGATCCCATGGTGGCGCTGCTCATGAGCATCATTTCCTGCGGCCTGTACACGATTTACTTCTTCTGGAGAGAAGGCCGTGTCCTGGCCTCCCTGGATTATCCCAACTACAAGCCGTCCAACGATACGACAGTTCTGACGATCCTGGCACTCTTCACACCGCTGATTTCCAGTGTGATCCTGCAGAGCGACATCAACGACATCGTCCGCTACGGTGAATAGGCGCCTGGCGCAAACCGCAGGACTGTGCATCGCCGCAGTCCTGTTTCTGTTTTTCTTCGGCTGGCTCTGTCCCTTCCAGGCGCTGACCGGCCTGCCGTGCCCCGGATGCAACATGACCACAGCCCTGTACTGGCTCCTTCGAGGGCAGCTCAGCCGCAGTCTGTGGTACCATCCCATGCTCCTGCCGACCATGGGTGCAGCCTTGCTGGCGCTGGCCTTCCGGAAGAAGCCCGGGGCTGTAAAAGGCATTCTTCTTTCCTGGGCTGTCCTGATGCTGATCTGTTATGTGTGGCGGATGATCACCGTGTTTCCGGATCCGCCCATGGAACCGGAAGGCGGCCTGGCTTCGCTGTTGATGAATTGGAGATTTCAATGATGTACAAAACCAAAGACCTGTTTTCCCTGGAACACTCTCTGGCGGGTGAATACCTGCGTGAATTCGAATACCCCTGGCAGGCGCTGGCGGGAATCAAATCCTATATCCAGACACTGGGGCCCAAACTCGAGGGCTACCGGGAAGTCAGCCCGCAGGTATGGGTGCATGAAACCGCTGTGATTGCCCCGACGGCGTTCCTGGGCGCCCCGTGCATCATAGGCCCGGGCACAGAGGTCCGTCACTGCGCGTTCATCCGCGGCAGTGCCCTGGTGGGTGCCAACTGTGTGGTGGGCAACAGTGTGGAGCTGAAGAATGTGATCCTGTTCGACAATGTACAGACCCCGCATTACAACTACGTCGGGGATTCGATCCTGGGCTACAAGTCTCACATGGGTGCGGGATCCATCACATCAAATGTGAAATCCGACAAGACGGATGTGGTGGTGAAATCCGGCAAGGAAAAAATCGAGACGGGGCTGCGGAAAATGGGCGCCATGCTGGGGGACCATGTGGAAGTGGGCTGCAACTCGGTGCTGAATCCCGGCACGGTGATCGGTCCGAACTCCAATGTCTATCCGGTGTCATGTGTGCGCGGGGTGATTCCGGCGGATTCGGTTTTCAAGGATAAGGATCATGTGGTCCTGAAGAAAAAAGACAGAGACTGAAAAGGTTACAATTGTTCCTTTTTGGGAATTTGCGGCCATTTCGTTGACTTCTGTCACTGAGCATCTACAATAAAGGCATTAAGTAAATCGGATGAAGATAAAGGCAGCGGTGCAGATGAGTACTTTCGGGAGCCGGCAGGCTGGGAACGAAAGGAAAGGCAATCATCGCCGAACGGGCGCGCCGGCGGGCGTGAATCGTGGGATGTCAGGGAAGACCTGCCAGACTCCTTCAGGTATGAAGAGGCGTTATCACATAAGACCAATGGCGGTCATGCAGATTTCGCATGACCGTTTTCTTTACTCCGGTTTCTAAAGGAGATTGAATATGAAAAAAGCACTCATCGCAGCGGGTGTCACAGCCCTGCTTCTGGCCGGTTGCGGCAGCTCTGCAGAGTCCGGTACAGCGGATTCCGGCAAGGAAAAGTTCACTGTGGGCATGGAATGCGGCTATGCGCCCTTCAACTGGCAGACAAGCTCCGAAACGGAGACCTCCGTGGCTCTGGACCAGGCTGGTGCCGGATATTGCGACGGCTATGACGTCATGATGTCCAAAGCCATTGCGGACAACCTGGGCAAGGATGTGGTCATCAAGAAGATTTCCTGGGACGGCCTGCAGCCTGCTCTGGAATCCGGTGAGATCGATGCGATCATTGCCGGCATGACCGCCAATGAAGAGCGCGAGGAAGGCATCGACTTCACCACACCGTACTATGAATCCGAAGGCATGGTCATGATCGTGAAGAAGGATTCCGACCAGGCTTCCTACACGGACATCCAGCAGTTCTCCGGCCAGCCGGTCATTGGGCAGAAAAACACCAACTACGACACCGTCATTGACCAGATCGAAGGCGTGGATCACGTGACGCCGAAGGGTACCTATCCCGAACTGGTGGTGGCGCTGCAGAACGGCGATGCCGTGGGCATCACGGCGGAAATGCCGGTGGCCGAAGGCATCGTGGCCGCCAACCCGGATCTGGCAATCGTGAAGTTCGAAGACGGCAAGGGATTTGATGTGGATACGACGGTTTCCATTGGCCTGAAGAACAACACCCGGGATACCCAGGAGTTCAAGGACATCCAGGCGGCTCTGGACAAGATCACCACAGACACCCGGAATGAATACATGAAAAACGCGGTGGAAAACGCACCTGCCGGGGAATAATCGATGAGTCTTGATTTCTCATATGCGTGGAAGACCCTGACGGATTCCTGGCCGATGTACTGGTACGGCATCAAGATCACGGTGCTGCTGGCCATTGTGGGCACGGTCTTCGGTCTGCTGATCGGACTGGTGGTCGGTGCCATCCGGGGGATTCCCGAAGATCCGCTGGATACTCCATTCAGGCGGGGGCTGAAGAAAGCCGGACAGGCCATTTCCTGGTTCTATATCTGGATTTTCCGCGGCACACCCATGATGGTGCAGGCTGTGTTCTTCTACTACCTGTTGCGTTCACTCCTGCACTGGACACCGCTGACGGCGGGCATGATCATCATTTCAGTGAACACCGGCGCCTATATGTCGGAGATCATCCGCTCGGGGATCCAGTCGGTGGACCGCGGTCAGATTGAGGCGGCGAAGTCCATTGGCATGACGAACTTCCAGACGATGATTCACGTGATCTTCCCCCAGGCGCTGAAAAACACGCTGCCGTCCATTGGCAACCAGCTGATTGTCAACATCAAGGATTCCTGTATGCTGAATGCGATTGGCGTGACGGAACTGTATTTCCAGGCGACATCCATTGCCGGGAGCACAATGCGGTATATCGAGGTGTATTTCGTGACGGCGCTGATCTACCTGACGCTGACGACACTGGCCACACTGCTGCTGGACTGGATCGAGAAGCGGTTCTCCGGTGTGAAGTCCTACAAGGAATTCGCGTAAGGAGGTCATATGGCAGAAAAAATCATAGACATCAAGCATCTGCAGAAGCATTTCGGCGATCTGCAGGTGCTCAATGACGTGGATTTCAATGTGGACAAAGGCGAAGTGGTGACGGTGATCGGGTCTTCCGGTTCCGGCAAAAGCACCCTGCTTCGGTGCATCAACCTGCTGGAAATCCCGGATGGCGGGGAAATCGTGTTCGAGGGACAGGACATCCGGAGTCTGGGAAACAAAGTAAGCAAGTACCGGGCAAAGGTCTCCATGGTGTTCCAGAGCTTCAATCTGTTCAACAACATGAATGTGCTGGACAACTGCACGATCGGGCAGGTGAAGGTCCTGGGCCGGGATAAAAAAACAGCGCAGGAGAAAGCCATGAAGCACCTGAAGCAGGTGGGCATGGCGGAATTTGCGAACGCGGATTCCACCAGACTGTCCGGGGGTCAGAAACAGCGCGTGGCGATTGCCCGGGCTCTGGCGATGGATCCCGAGGTACTGCTGTTTGACGAGCCCACCAGCGCGCTGGACCCGGAAATGGTCGGGGATGTGCTGGATGTCATGAAGGACCTGGCAGCACAGGGTCTGACAATGGTCATTGTGACGCACGAGATGCAGTTTGCGCGTGAGGTCAGTGACCGGGTGATTTTCATGGACAAGGGCGTGATCGCGGAGCAGGGTACGCCGGAGGAGATCTTCGGCAACCCGAAGCAGGAGCGTACACAGCAGTTCCTGTCCAGGTATTCCAACCGGTAACAGACAGCCACACAGCCACTGAAACGGCAAAAGCGGAGCGTATCGCTCCGCTTTTGCCGTTTCAGACGCTGTGTGAGGGGGATGGCGGAATGTGGGGAAGGGAGGAGAGATTGCGAGGATAAGCGGGTGGTGAAATATCAGCCGGCTGCATCTGTGGATGCCAGAGTGGTTTGACACTCCGGCCAAAAACCGGCTGCAGTCCGATCCCGGGGATATGGCTGCAGCCGGTTTTCAACATCAGAATGATGCCGGGAATGGATTTATGCCTCGACGGTGATTTCTTCCATGTTCCCGCTGGCATAGGGCAGGGAATACCGGCGGATTACGTCCTGTGCCGTGATATCACCGGAAGCCTGGGGCAGCGGTGCCCCCTGTGCTTTCTGTGCGAAGAGAAACGCCTGCATATCTTCCCTGCAGGCTTCCATGAGCCCTTCCATGGTGGCTGCGGATACCGTCAGGCCATCCAGATCCGGGAACACAGCGGTCCATCCGTCTTCGGTTTCGAACACCGCTGCCGGGTATTGATAGGTCATATGTCATGCCTCCTTGTTTCTTTCATCATAGTGCGGCGGGGTCCCTGTGCATTCCATGAAGCCCGACACTGCGGTATAATGTGAGGGTAAATTCAACAGGAGGAAACTGAATAATGGAAAAAAGACCTGTCATTCTGGTCGTGATGGACGGTATCGGTCTGTCTGACAAGACACTGGGCAACGCCGTGAAAATGGCCTACAAACCCACACTGGACATGCTGTGGGAAACCTGCCCGCACACAGAGCTGCGTGCACACGGCCTGGCTGTCGGCCTCCCCACTGACGGAGACATGGGCAACTCCGAAGTCGGCCACAACGCCATTGGCTGCGGCCAGATTTATTCTCAGGGTGCCAAGCTCGTCAACGAGAACATTGAATCCGGTGAACTGTTCCAGTCCAAAACCTGGAAGGAACTCGTGGAAGGCGCCAAAGACGGTCACGCGATGCATTTCATCGGCCTGCTGTCGGACGGAAACGTGCACTCCCACATCAAGCACTTGGAAGCCCTGATCAAGGAAGCCAAGGCGGAAGGCGTGAAGAAAGTCCGCGTACACATCCTGCTGGATGGACGCGATGTGCCGGAAACCAGTGCGCTGACCTATGTGGATGAAATCGAAAACTTCATGAATGGCCTCAACGATGCAGACTTCGATGCCCGGATCGCTTCCGGCGGCGGACGCATGCAGATCACCATGGACCGCTATGAAGCCAACTGGCCCATGGTGGAAGAAGGCTGGAACATTCACGTTCACGGCAAGGGACGTCAGTTTGCGAACGCAACCGAAGCCATTGAAACCTACCGGAACGAGACCGGTGTTGTGGACCAGGACCTGCCGGGGTTTGTCATTGCGGAAAACGGACAGCCTGTGGGCCTGATCGAAGACGGTGACTCTGTCATCCTGTTCAACTTCCGTGGCGACCGCGCCCAGGAGATCTGCCGCGCATTCGACGAAGACGAAGAATTCGACAAGTTCGACCGCGGAAACAAGCCGGATGTCAACTTTGCAGGCATGCTGCAGTATGATGCAGACCTGAACATCCCGAAGCGCTACCTGACGGAACCCCCGAAAATCAAGTACACCCTCACCGAGCAGCTGGTGAAGGAAGGCATCAACGAGTATGCCATTTCCGAGACCCAGAAATTCGGTCACGTAACCTATTTCTGGAACGGCAACCGCTCCGAGAAATTCAGCGAAGACCTGGAAACCTATGTGCAGGTGGACAGTGACGTGATTCCCTTTGAGCAGCGTCCCTGGATGAAGTCTGCGGAAATCACCGACAAGCTGATCGAAGCCATCGAAAGCGGAAAGTACCAGTTCCTGCGCACGAACTACCCCAACGGCGACATGGTCGGCCACACCGGAAACCTGGAAGCCACGATCATTGGCGTGGAAGCCGTGGACCTGGCACTGGGCCGGATCCTGAAGGCTGTGGAAAAAGTCAACGGCATCCTGCTGGTGACTGCCGACCACGGCAATGCGGATGAAATGTACGACAAGCCCAAGGAAGGCGAAAAAGTCCACAAAGCCAAGACAAGCCACACCCTGAACAAGGTTCCGTTCATTGTCTACGGTGCGGATGTGAAGCTGAAGCACGACGATGACATGGGTCTGTCCGATATCGCTGCGACAGTATGCCAGCTGCTGGATGTAAAACCCAACGAGAACTGGCGTCCGTCGATCATCGAAGAGATGAAATAGAGACCGGTAATTGAAGAGACTGGAGAGATCCGGTCTCTTTTTGCAGAGGTCAGACCATGATGCTGTCGATGGCTGTCAGCCAGACTCACCAGAAGGATCGCTGTGCCGGGGAATGCCCGATGTGAATCCCTTTGAAACCGCCTACAGGAAATCCGGGCGGACTTGACCGCACACTGGCGGAAAGACTTTACACAGACCTTACAATGACCGGTCCCGGTCTTTTCTATACTGAAGTCAAAGACCAGACCGATTTGAGAGTCTGAGGAAAGGAAATTTATCATGGAGATCATGAAATCCATACTCGCCTTCGCCGGAGGCCTGGGCATGTTTATTTACGGTATGCACCTGCTGGCGGAAGGTCTGCAGCAGGCAGCGGGAAGCCGTGCCCGGAAACTGATGGCGTTCCTGACAGGAAACCGGCTGGCGGCTGTCTTCACCGGTGCGGCGGTCACCGCACTGATTCAGTCCTCCAGTGCCGCAACAGTCATGGTGGTGGGATTCGTGAACGCCTCCGTCATGACCCTCCAGCAGGCTGTGGGCGTGATCATGGGTGCCAACATCGGTACCACAATGACCGGGTGGATCGTATCCATGGGGGAATGGAGCGCCTTCCTGAAACCCTCCATGATCGCACCTGCGTTCCTCTTCGCCGGGACGGTGTGCCTGCTGACGGCCAAAAAAGAACAGCTGAAACACGTGGCACACATTCTGATCGGCTTCGGTATCCTGTTCATGGGCCTGGATTCCATGTCCGGGGCCATTGCGCCGTATACCGATGAACCGGTGTTTGCCGATGCGTTCCGCCTCCTGGGCAGCAACCCGATTTACGGACTGCTGACCGGTGCCGTGGTTACTGCCATCATTCAGTCTTCCTCGGCTTCCATGGGTATTCTCCAGACACTGGCGATGGCCGGTGTCGTGAACTGGGGAGCCGCGGCGTTCATTGCCCTGGGACAGAATATCGGCACCTGCGCAACGGCTCTGCTTTCCTGTATCGGCACAGACCGGAACGCCCGGCGGGCAGCGGTGATCCACCTGCTGTTCAATGTTATCGGTTCGGTGGTGATCGGACTCTGCCTCTGGGTATTCTTCCTGTTCAACCCGGCCATTGCACAATCCAATGTGACAGGTACGGAACTGGCAGTGTTCCACACAAGCTTCAATGTTCTGTGCACCATCATGCTGTTCCCGTTCGCGGGCTGGCTGGTGAAACTGTCCGGACAGCTTGTTCCGGCGGCCGGGAAGACAAAGAAGGGAGCATTTGTGCGCCTGGATCCCCGTATGGGTGAAGCGCCTGCGCTTGCGCTGGAGGCCATTGAATCGCAGATTTATGCCATGAGCAAAATCGCCCAGGAGGCGGTGAAGGAATCCGCAGAATCCCCTGAAAAGGTACTGGAAGACCGCCAGAAATCTGTCGAGGAGATGCGGCAGGATATCACGGAAGCACTGCAGGGGCTGAACACCTCGGTGATGAGCCAGGGGGAACATCAGCGGAGTGAACGCGATATGATGTCCCTGACGGACATCTCCCGGATCATGGAACTCAGCGTGCAGGTGGCGGCGATCCGCGGCAAGGCAGACGGGGACTGCGAGAGCTGTCAGGAAGGCCTGAAAAAGCTCGCACGCAGCGCTGCTCGGACGCTGAAACTGGCGCGTCATGAACGCGTAGATGAAGCCCTGGAGCAGGAAGAGGCCGTGGATGCCCTGGAGAAGGAACTGCGCCAGCAGGTTCTCGACCAGATGGATGCCGGTACCATGAAGGCAAGCCATGCGGTTGCCTGCCTGGATTGCATCCGGCGATATGAGCGGATTTCGGACCACGCCGAAATGCTGGCCAGAAATCACGAAATCCAGTAATATCCAGCAGTCTGTAAAGTTCGATGGCGGCAGTCTGTCAGAAAGACGCGCTTCATCCATCGGGCAGAACGACATGACTCACATACAGATACAGAGAAAACCGGCAGTGGGATGACTGCCGGTTTTTTGCGGGCAATTTCGGGGACGGTCCGTATAATGGAACCATGACAATGACTGACAAGCACCTGGCTGGAACACAGGCTGCGCCGGAACTGGATGTTTCCCGCGCCGATACTCTGCTCTTTGACCTGGATGGCACGCTGCTGCCCATGGACGAAGAGCTGTTCGTGAAGCTCTACATGCACGCCCTGTCCCAGGCCTTTGCCGACCGGTACGATCCGGCGCTGATGCAGAAAACGCTCTGGGAGTCCGTGGGGCTTATGGTCGGCAATGACCTTGATGTGACGAACGAAACGCGGCTGTGGGAGCTCATGGAGAGCCGGTTCCCGGGGATTTCCACTCATAAGGAAGACTTCGATGCCTTCTACCGGACGGGATTTGATGCCGCACAGCCGGCCTGCCCAATACGCGAGGGAACCGGTGCGTTTCTGGAGGAACTGAAGAAACAGGGCTGGCGCCTGATCCTGGCCACCAACCCGATTTTTCCGGAAACCGCCGTCAGACAGCGCCTGCAGTGGGCGGGCGTGGATCCGGCGATCTTTGCGGATATCACAACCTATGAAAACTCCACAAGGTGCAAGCCGAATCCGGCGTACTATACAGAGATCCTGGAGCGAAATCAACTGGATCCGGCGAAGTGCATCATGATCGGCAACGATACGAGTGAAGACATGATTGCCCGTTCCCTGGGCATGCAGACGTTTCTGCTGACCGAACATCTCATTGACCGGAAGAACCTGGGTACAGACCAGTGGCCGCATGGAGATTTCCCGGCGCTGATGAAAGCCTTTGGTGTCGACACCGAAGCCGGGAACTGATTCCGACTGATTCCGGTGCCTGCCGGCTGAGTTCGGGGACAGCACCCTTCCGTGAATGGCGTCACGGAAAACCGCGAAGCAAAAAGCCATGAACCGAAACAGTCCCGTCTGGGCTGATGCAGGTTCATGGCTTTTTCTGATTCCGAACATGAAGCGGGAGACTCATTCCTCGTACTCGTCTTCGTCCTCGTCATAGTCATCCTCCGGCTCCAGATCAGGCAAGTCGGCCTGGTCCAGACGCAGTCCCATATCCTGCCGGTGATGGGGATCGCGTTTGGCTTTGCCCATGAGTACAGGCGAGATGACTGCACCGATGAGGCCATAGCGGATGATGTCCAGGAGTATGAACAGGATGAAGACCCGGTCAGGATAGAGACCGGTGTCATGGTAGGCCATGAGCCGGGTCGCAAACCAGGCCGAGAACAGGGCCTCTGCGGCGATCACACCATAGATCACGCGGCGGGTACCTTTCTGAGAGTAGTAGAGGAAGAACACAGGAATGGTCCAGATGAAGGCGGTGAAGATGCAGAGCAGGAACATATCGCGGGTCGCAAAGACACTGCGCATATCCAGGCTCGAGAACCAGCCCTGGAACATCTGGACGAAGATCGGGAACACCACCAGTTCGCCATAGATGCAGATGCCCAGTCTCACTGAAACCTGGGGCCAGGTCAGAGGCTTTTCCTCGGGAATGGCGTCCATGGATTGATGCTGCACCGCAGCTGTCTGGCGTACCTGTGCTGCTTCGGCTGGGTTGGCAGGCTGAACATAAGCCCCTGCCGGTGTTCTGGCAATGGTCCGCGCCGGAACAGCACGCGCGTCATCCAGCGGATCATCGTCATAGACCTCCAGCACATGGTCGTAATAGACCCTCGCCCAGCGGTTCTGGTGAAAGTACAGACCGGTCTGCATGAGGATCGCGAGTTTGATGAACAGGCAGAACATCCAGGTGAGGTACACAAAGATGTGAGTCCAGTCATTCATCATGGCCCGCACCGGGATCCAGAAGGAAGCCACTTCCAGGAGATACATCACCCAGTACAGCCACCGCACCCATTTCTGGCCGGTGGATAGCCCCAGAAACAGGAGCAGCCAGAGGAAGATTTCGATCAGAGAGACCAGGATAAAAGTCTGGTGCTGACCGGTTTCCGCAAACTTCAGGAAGTCGAGGTTCAGGACCAGGTCCGTGCCGATGACGAATACGCAGACCAGCAGGAAGTAAAAGATGAGGTGCCACACAACGTGGTTGCGGGCTTTCCGGTATATTTTTCTGTCATCCATACTACAAAGGATAGCACAAACATTGGTGGTGCCGGCCGTGAATACGGACGTCACCACCAATGTTTGGGGGATTGGGGACTGTGCAGGATTGTGCGGATGATGGAGAGTGGAGTACGGGCGTCACCACCAATGTTTGAGGTGATGGTGGAGTGTGCAGGAGAATGGCTGTTATTTTTAAAAAAATGCATGGTTTAATGAGTATGCAGGCAGCAGGACTCTTGAGAATCAGAAAACGGAGATTGTAACCCGGAGAAGGATGTTTGTTGTTTTGGAGAGATCCATATGATTAAATAAATATGCAGGTAGCAATACACTGACTACCCGCGGTATCGAGCATTATGCTTAAGCGTCTTGTAAATTCGTCGACCGCGGGGGAGACACCCATTTGGGTGTCTTTTTTTCGTGTGCCCGGCATGGCATACATCCAGGTGGTGAAAGTCCACTATGGGAGCGTATCATCGCAACCGCTAACCATTAGCTCAAGGCAAGGGGCTCACTGGTAACAGGAGTTCTGAAAGAAGCCCGGCGGCAAAGTTCCGGCCTGAGGAACACGAACCGCATATAAGGCCACAGACGGAGACGAGCGTGCGAAACAGCGCAAAGTCGTAATAGTTGCGGATGACTGTCTGGGGTAAATGCGGCAGGTATATGGAATGAAGGATGTATGAGCTTACCCGGGGAGGTCCTGCCAGCGAGAGGAATCATCAAACCATGATGACCCCCTTCCCGCAGTAACAACGAATGGCAGGAAGTCAGCCGAGGCCATAGTAGCGAAGAAGTCCCTGTAATGGGGATGGAGTGAAGGGCCGAACGTACAATTTACTGCAAATATCAGGAATGCGTCCTGCACAACAAACCGACAAAGGACAAACCCAGAGAGCCCCTGAAGATGAGTAAGGAAGGGCAGTGCAGGAACACGTGAAAGAAAGGAGCAGCCATGAACCAGACCAGACTGATACAGCCGGAAGACCTGAGCACTCAGGAAATCTTCTCCATGGAGAACCTGACCAATGCGTGCAGACAGGTACGACGAAACAACGGAGCGGCGGGAGTAGATGGGGTCAAAGCCAGAGAACTCCCTGTGTGCCCCGGAGAGTACTGGGAACAGTTGCGGGAACAGATACTGGACCGCAGCTATAAACCACTGCCAGCCAAAAGGACCGATATCCCGAAACCGGATGGGAGCATGCGGGGACTGAATGTCCCGGCAGCCAGAGACAGAGTCGTGCAGGCCTGTCTGGCAAGCTATCTGGATTACAGGAAGGACCTCGAGATGAGCAACAGCTCATACGGGTTCAGGAAGAACAGGAGATGTGAACAGGCGATACTGAAAGGCCTCGAGTTCATGAACGACGGGTATGACTGGATCGTCGACATCGACCTGAGGAAATTCTTCGATACGGTAGACCAGGACAGACTGATCCGCCTGATAGACAACCTGTTCCATAACAGGGACGTCACGTCGCTGACAAGGAAGTTCGTCAGAGCGGGAGTCATGATAGACGGAAGGCTTGTCAGGACAGAAAGAGGCATCCCGCAGGGAGGGCCGCTTTCGCCGGTACTGGCCAACATCTATCTGGACCAGGCAGACAAGGAACTGGAAAGCAGAGGGCTGAGATTCACGAGATACGCAGACGATATGCTCATCTATGTGAAATCGGAAGCCGCCGCCAACAGAGTGATGAAGTCATTCAGCAACTATCTTGAAAAGAAGCTGAAGCTGGAAGTGAATGCTTCAAAATCGAAAGTGGCCAGACCGGATGAAGTGAAATATCTGGGGTTTGGCTTCAAAAGGAACAAAAGGGAATGGAAGGCGATACCGCATGAGAAGTCCATTCA
The DNA here is from genome assembly GCF_001564455.1 of Faecalibaculum rodentium. Lineage (GTDB taxonomy): Bacteria > Bacillota_I > Bacilli_A > Erysipelotrichales > Erysipelotrichaceae > Faecalibaculum > Faecalibaculum rodentium. Next base: position 1,829,809 of record NZ_CP011391.1, on the reverse strand, counting down.
TGAGTTCGAGCAGAAGATAATGAAGCTGACAAAACGGAACTGGAGCGTATCTCTTGAGGAGAGGATTGAAAAAATCAATCAGGTCATCAGGGGATGGAGCAATTATTTCAGGTGTGCATGGCTGTATAAAGAAACGGTGCGCAAACTGGACAGCAAGCTCCGGAGAAGAATCAGGGCCATCATCTGGAAGCAGTGGAAAAGCATCAGGAAAAAAGAAGAGAGCCTTGTCAGGCTGGGATGTCCCAGAGACAAGGCTCACTCATATGCGTGTGCTCGGCAGGGATATGTCAGGTGCGCAACTACATTCCTGAACAAGTATATCAGAAATATACACCTGAAGAAGAAAGGCCTTCTATCCATGGAGGAATACTTCGATACGGTGGCAGAAAGGTTCATGAAAACATTTGTACGAACCGCCCAGTGCCGAACGGCATGCTGGGTGGTGTGAGAGGGTCAGATGACACCTACTCGATTTGATAGACTACCAAGCTCAGTTAATGGCTTATCACACATAAATAGCGCCAGTAATAATGCGATACTTGAATCAGGAAGAGAGGCACCCTATGTTCAAGAAATCGCTGTTCAAAGACCTGACTTTTGCTGATATCCATACCCAGTATTCAGACCCCCATGACGCAGAACGCTTCTTCTTTGATCTGAAGTGGAAGGATGGTTTTGTGTGCTCAAAGTGCGGTCATACCCACTACACGACTGTTGTACGAAAAAACGGCTCTCTCAGAACTGTCTATCAGTGCGCTCACTGTGGTCATCAGGAATCTGTCACCGCCGGGACAGCGCTGGAAAGCACCAAGGCTCCTCTGTTTTCCTGGATCCTCGTGATGTTCGCCTATGTTATCTCCAAGACGGGAACTTCTGCCAAATACATCAGTGATCTGACAGGTGTCAGCTACCACACCACAAAACTCATGCTTCGCAAGATCAAACAGGCTCAGAAGCAGGACAACGAAACTCACATAGCCGTTGATTGCGATGCGATCGAACTGGATGTCTTTTCCTATGGCGGAAAGAAGCATGGGAAGCGTGGATGGGGAGCAGAAGGTAAAGTCAATGTGGCTGCAGCTGTGATCAAACACTATGTCTGGGACGACATGGATGGTGATGAGGAAGTATTCGAAGCCACAGATGCTGTCAAATTCAGAATCGTTCACAGCGAGAATAAGGCAGAACTGAAGAAGTTTCTGGAAGAAGAAGTCCCCAGTGACTGTGTAGTGCATTGTGACCGGAGTTCGTCCAACCTGGCTCTGGATATAGCTGGCAAACTGGTGGATGCCCAAAAGTTCGAAGTGGATACAGATCATCTGTCCTCTCTGGATCACATCATTTCCAACTTCAGAAGCAAGGTACAGGGGACTGCACATGGGATCGCACTGCAGTTTCTGGAGAACGAATTAGCAGACTTCGAGTGGAAACTGAGTCGCCGGAAATGGAAGAAAAAGAGTATCTTTGCATCACTGGGAAGAACTCTAATCAGCGGTGCTCACCAGACCCGGCAGGGTATGATCGACTACTTTAAAGACGTCCAGAAACAACTGGTTGCAGCTTAGCTTTACTGAGCTTCGTAGCCTATCAAGCTTTTTTTAATAAAGGAGAATTATGAATCTGTTTGTTTATGCCGATGAATCCGGAGTATTCGATAAACAGCACCACTCGTGGTATGCGTTTGGTGGAGTACTGTTTTTGTCAAAAAGCGAACGAGATAGCCAAAACCGGAAGTACATTTCACTGGAAAGAAAGATTCGTAGAAGAGAAAATATTGATGTGAATCAGGAACTAAAAGGATCGAACATGAGTCGGCAGTCAAAGAGAACAATATTCAGTTCTTTGAATCACTGCATTAAGTTTGGGTGCATCATACAACTGAATCGTTGCCATGATGAGCTTTTCACGCATAAGAAGACGAAACAGAGGTATTTGGATTATGCATTCAAAATCGGGTTGAAACGTTTGCTGGAAAAGATGATCAAAGAGGGCAAGATAACTCCACATGAGATAGAAAATATGTATGTATTCTTTGACGAACATTCGACAGCAACAGATGGCAAGTATGAATTATCTGAAGGACTCCTTCAGGAGTTTAAATATGGGACATTCAATTCAGACTGGCAGAGGTATTTTCCTCCGCTGTTTCCGGAAATGAAGTCTCTGCAACTCTCATTCTGCAATTCTGAATCACAAGCACTGATTCGGGCAGCTGACATCGTTGCAAACCGGATTCATTACGAAGTAACGGTCGGCAGAGGGACTGTTCCTCCTATCCAAAGCCTGCACCTTACGTATCTGCCATGAACGGTCCAGTCTGATCCATCGAAAGTAGACCACGACAAAACCGCAGGTGAGGCTTCCTCTGCAGGAAACCGGCATCTGCGGTTTTCGGTTTTATTCTGTTTTGTCAGCCGTTTTGTCTTCCGGCTGCTTCCCGGTCACGGTTTTCATGCCCTTGACACGCGGCTCCACGATCTCTGTATCGCCATTGCTGCACCAGATGAGCCATGACTTGAATCCGGTTTCTTCCACTGCCCGTATCTGGTCCTGCACATCCTGCGCGGTATTGGAATACCCCTGCAGCCATGGCCGGTACTGGTCGTCATCCGCATACACTGACTGGGCGATCTGTGAGTAGCGCTTCAGCATTTCTCCCTGCTCCATGGCAGGATTCTCCACACCCAGGGACCCGTTCACAAAGTGATCCGGGTAGGGCATTGGTGAGACATAGTCTGCCGCGATGCACAGCCCAGGCACATACTGCCCCAGGTCCTGGTCATCCATGGCCGTCAGCACCTGCGCAAAGACATCCACAGAGAGATAGGCGTCATGTTCATGAACACGGTCCCGGACATATTGCGTGAAGTGCTGAATGGCCGAGGCCTTGCTTTCATCATACGTGTTGTGCAGCTCCACTTCTCCCTGCATCGTCGCAAGCCCTTCCGGGAACCGGGTGTAGTCCAGCTGCACTTCATTGAAGAGTCCGGCGGCTTCTTCACACAGATCGGCGTTGTATTCCCAGGCCTTCCGGGAATAGGGACTTGCCCAGGTGCTCTGTGCAATTTCCAGCAGCTGCCCGTCTGTGGTCTGAATGGCTTCCTCCGGATACGCTGTGGCGAAAACCGGATCCTTGAAGGCGGAAATTCGTCCGATCATGTAGTATCCCGCATCCTGGAATTGCCTGACCAGCTCCCTGAGCTGCTCCAGGGACAGTCCCTGATATCCGGTGTCCAGCCACTTGGCGGCTGCGGGGGACTCATACTCCACCGGCCCGCCTTCGTTCTTGAGCTCCACCACCAGGGCATTGAGGTCTGTTCTGTCCTTCAGCGAAAGATAGTAGTCGGGATTTGCCGCAAGCTGTTCCAGCGTCACGTGAAGACCACGGACGTCATCCTTCCGGGGATTGTCCGCAAAATCCACTTTCTGGGCCGGCTTCCAGTCCTCCTGTGCCACAAAGGCATCTGTCGAATAGCCTTCTCCATACGCAGCATTCCAGTAGTCGGATACTGCCACATTGGGTTCATCCCAGGCATGAACCGATTCTTCATCCGGTTCCACGTACTGCCCGGGGATCCAGTAGGTTTCATCCCCCCGGACCACTTCATACCAGTTCACCATCCCCGTTTCCGAATCCAGATCCTGAACGCTTGCCGACACGACCTTGAGCTCTTCCCCTTTTTCAGCCGCAACCTGGCAAAGCGGACCGTTCTTTTCTTTCCGAAGTTCCGTGCGTGTCCGCACGAAGACCGAAGGAACCTGCACACAGCCTGCATAGGTTTCAGACAGACTGGATGAGGGAACCTCCAGGGTTTTTCCTTCATATTCCACCATGGATGTATCGGTTCCGCGCTTGCGCAGCTTTACAGCTGTACCCCGTACCAGTGTGACGGTATCTTCGCGGATTTCACCATTCTCCATTGAAGGGACCTGTACCGACAGGGAATTGCCGGCAGGCGCAATATACATGGTGGGATAGACCTGACGTGCCAGGATCCCGGCTGCAATCAGGATCACGGAAAGAGAAAGAAGGGCCAGGATAAAGATCCTCCGCTTCTTTTTCATATGGTTCACCGGTTCAATCGTAACAAAAAAAGGCGCAGAATGCGCCTAATGACCGTATATTTTGAATAATCTGCGCACTTTTCGGGCACAGACTTCATCAAAAACCGCCTCTGGAACGACACTCCGGACACCGAAGTCATGACGCATGTCCATGTCATCCACCACAGCGAAATCCGCGGTTCCCAGTTCCTCCAGAGAGGCATGGATGACCTCCGGCCGGCTGATTCCCCCAGGCACTGAACCCAGTACATAGTCTCCAAGTCCCACGATGGAGAGAATGGCCTTGAGTTCCTGGGGAGAAAACACATGGCGCCAGGAACTCGTGATGATGATCCCCGCACTGCATTCCTCGCAGATCTGACGTATCAGCTGGCAGGCCCGGGCATCGAATCCGTGAACGACTTCATTGACCAGCACCGGATCCAGGCGCCTGATTGCGCCGCAGTTCAGGTCCTCCGCCAGCCTGGCTGGCAGGGCTTTATCCAGCTCGAACGGCGGCAGCGGCTGCCGCCTGGCAAGTACACCATCAATATCCAGATACAGAATGGGTCCCATTTCATCACCTTCTCTGGTGATTATCCGCAAAAACAAAGGACATCGCAAGAACAATTCCGCCGCAGATGAGTATAATACTGAACGAAAGGCAGGTGAGACCACAGATGATATACAGATTCAGACGGTTCATCCGTGATCTGACACCCCCGCGACTTCTTTCCCTTGGATTCCTCGCTGTCATCCTCATCGGCAGCGTTCTACTGGCAATGCCTGTCTCCTGGAACCCCGGGCAGCATGTCCATTTCCTCGATGCGCTGTTTGTGTCCTGCAGCGCGGTCTGCGTGACGGGACTTACCACCGTTCCGCCGGGCGACACCTTCAATCTCTTCGGCCGCACGGTTCTCGGAGTGCTGATCCAGATCGGCGGTCTGGGTGTGGCAGCGCTGTCTGTCATGATCACCCTGATCATGGGACGGAAAATCGGCCTGAAAGCCAGACAGGTCCTGTCCACGGCAATGAACTTCACCGGCGTGGGCGGTCTGATCAATTTCCTGAAGATCCTTTTGAGATTCACGCTGATCTACGAAGTCACCGGGGCCATCCTGTGCTTCTTTGTGTTCGTAAGAGATTACCCGCCGCTGGAAGCTGCAGGCTATGCTCTGTTCCATTCGGTGTCTGCATTCAACAACGCCGGATTCGATATCTTCGGAGGCTATGACTCCCTGCTCCACTATGCCCACAACGTTCCGCTGAATCTCATCACCATGGCACTGGTCATTATTGGCGGATTCGGGTTCTTCGCGATGTGGGACATGGGTCACTGCAAGTTCAGGTGGAAGAAGTATACCCTGAATACAAAAATCGTCATTGTGATGACCGTGCTGCTGCTCGTGCTTGGCACAGCACTGCTGTACTGGACCACAGACCAGACACTGCTGGAAGCATCTTTCCAGTCTGTCATAGCCCGGACAGCGGGATTCAACACGCACCCGCTTTCGAATTTCACCGAAGCCGCCCTGCTCATTTTCACCGTGCTGATGTTCATCGGCGCCAACCCCGGCGGGACCGGTGGCGGTATCAAGACCACGACCTTTTTTGCAGTGGCCATGAAGGCGGTTTCCAGTACAATGAATGGAGACCGCGATGAGGTGTTTTACCGCAAGATCCCCAATGTGGTATTCACACAGGCGCTGACCGTTTTCTTCTACGGCCTGACGGTGATCACCATTGGCACGATTCTGATCCTCGCCTTTGAGGGGGATCTTTCGCTGTCCGCGGTCCTGGTGGAGGTCACGAGTGCGTTCGCGACTGTCGGCAGCACCGTGGGAATCACCCCGGGTCTGTGTCCTGCCAGCAAGATCGTGCTCATGATCTGCATGTTCATTGGCCGTCTGGGTCCGCTGACGATCGCGACGGTCCTGGCGTTCAAGGGAAAGAGCGAAGCGCACTTTACGGAAGAAAGCATCATGATCGGCTGAGCCGCATGAATGATGAGAAAAGAGACAGGAGAATTCGGTAGTATGAGAAGAACACCACAGGATGCCGCGTTTGCGATCATTGGGCTGGGCCGGTTCGGGATGGCTGTGGCCGACAAGCTTTCTGAATATGGATACACGATCATCTGCTGCGACCGGGATGCGGAAAAAGTCCGCGAAGCCCGGAACTTGACTCCCTTTGCCTATGTGGTGGAACATATGTCGAAGGAGAGTCTGGATGAAATCGGTGTGCGAAACTGTGACTGCGGAATCGTGTGCATCGGCTCGGCGTTCGATGTGTCGATCCTGACCACGATGTATCTGACGAATCTGGGGTTGAAGAAAGTCATTGCCAAGGCCAATTCCGAGGATCAGGCCAAGATCCTGCGGCAGATGGGGGCCATGACTGTGCAGCCGGAGAAGGATTCCGGGACCAGACTGGCGGACCGGCTTATGTACAATGACCAGATTGAATGCTTCACACTGGATGGCGAGACCCAGATTCACACGCTGAAGGTGCCGGCGACTCTGGTGGGAAAGAGCGTGGCGGAGGTCGATTCGCGCGCAAGATACGGAATCAACATCATTGCGATCCGTCACGACAATGACATCATGACCAACTTCGATCCGGACTACCGGTTCCGGGCCGGGGACAAGCTGTCGATCATTGGCAGCAAACGGGACATTGAGCGGTTCGAAGACCGCAACTCCGATGACTGACTCAGCCACCGTATGGTGGAATAGTGAAGCAATTTCCGCCAGACAGACGCTGAGTCAGGCAATTGCCGACAGCTTCATCGGTCGGAACAGACCAGAAAGATACAAACCTGCCACACGGCAGCAGCCAAAGACTGAATACCCGCAACTGCAAGACCTGCTCCACCCGCCAGGCAGCGTCTGAAATGCCCGGGTTCCCGAAAGGGACCCGGGCATTTCAGTGGCTGCCTCATGCTACAATACAGACCAAAGGGGGTACGCTTATATGAACGAAAACCTCGTGCTGGTGACCGGCATGTCCGGTGCCGGTAAAAGTTCGGCCATGAATGCCCTGGAAGACCTGGGCTATTGCTGTATTGACAACTTCCCGCGCGAACTGCTTCCCCAGCTTCAGGAGCTCCTGGAAAAGGAACAGGACCGGTACAAAAACATCGCCCTGTCTGTCTCCGCGGCAGATTATACAAGCTTTGTAAACTACTTTGACAACATCGCCAAAGACCTGCAGATCATCTTTCTGGACTGCTCTGATGAAGAGCTGCTGCTTCGCTACCGGTTCACCCGCCGGCAGCATCCCATGATCGCCTCGGGACAGGCCACGACCCTGGAAGACGCCATCGAAATGGAACGCATGTCCTTCAACCAGATCCTGGCCAACATGAACAATACCTTTCATTTGGACACCACCAAGCTGTCCAGCCAGGCTCTGATCAACCGTGTGCGTCACCGCTTCAAATCCACAGACCGCCCGGAATTCACAGTGACGTTCCAGTCCTTCGGATTCAAGCACGGCATGCCCATGGATGCCGACATGGTGCTTGATGTGCGGTTTCTCCCGAACCCCTTCTATGAACCGAGTCTGCGCAACAAGACCGGCAATGACAAAGAGGTCTACGACTACGTCATGGAATCCCAGGACACGCAGGAATACATTCATCGCACGGGAGAAATGCTGGATTACGTTCTCGAACAATACGACAAGCAGAACAAATCCAACATGATCATCAGCGTGGGATGCACAGGCGGACAGCACCGTTCCGTGTCCATCGCCAACTGGCTGTATGACCGCTACAAAGACAAGTATCGCTGCTTCAAGAGCCACCGGGATGTGGAAGGCGGGGAAAACGGATGAAGAAAATCGTGGTGCTCGGCGGCGGGACCGGACTTTCCAGCATGCTCGCGGGCATGAAGAAAATCCAGGATGCCCAGGTGACTGCCATCGTCACCGTGGCAGATGACGGCGGCAGCACCGGCCGGATCCGCAATGCCTACAATGTCCCGGCCATGGGCGACATCCGCCATGTGCTGACTGCCATGGCACAGAACGACAACGCAGGGATCCTCCAGCAGCTCATGAACTACCGGTTCGAGGGACAGGAGGACGTGGGCGGACACTCCCTGGGAAACCTGATTTTCCTGGCCATGATGGACATCACCGGATCTTTCATGGGCGCCATTGAATCACTGTCCCGGGTCATGGGTGTGAACGGCACGATCCTGCCCTGCACCCTGGATGTCGCCACGCTCTATGCGCTGATGGCGGACGGCACCCTGGTCCGGGGGGAGAAAAACATCCCCACCAGAGACAACGCCATCGAACACGTCTATTACCAGCAGGATGTTCAGCCCTATGACAAGGCACTGGAAGCGCTGCGCGAGGCCGACCTCATCATTTACGGCATCGGCAGTCTGTATACCAGCGTCATTCCCAATCTGATCATTCCCGGGATCCCGGAAGCCATTTACGAAAATCCATGCCCGAAAATCTACTTCTGCAACGCCATGACCCAGCCGGGAGAAACCGAAGGCTACACCATGGAAGACCATGTCCGGGCGCTGGAAAAGCACAGCTTCAAGAACCCTGCCGACCTGGTGGTGCTCAATGACACCGAAGTCAGCAGCCATGTCCTGGAGCGCTATGCACGAATGGGCAGTTTTCCGGTGCATTCCGACGAAACAGCCCAGAGCTATGAAGTGTGGAAGCGACCCCTGATCACCCTCGCGGACAATGAACGGATCCGGCATGACCCCGAAGCGGTCCGGCAGGTGGTGCAGGAGATCCTGGAGGAACTGGGTTGAGTTTCACATACGACGTCAAGCAGGAAATCGCAGGAGCCGACCTGGATGAGCGCCAGGCAAAAGCCCAGCTGGCCGCCCTGCTGCTGGTGAAAGCCGCCCTGCACATGAACCGCAACGGGACATACCTGTCCTTCCAGGTGGAAAATGCGAGTGTGGCCAAGCATGTCTGGCTCCTCGTGAAGCGGCTCTACACCGTGGAGCCCAGACTGGCGGTGCTGAAGAAGATGCGGCTGAAGAAAAACAACATTTACCGCATCGTCATCGAACAGGGGGCGTCCCGGATCCTGGAGGATCTGGGGATCCTGAATGACAGGGGCCTGCATGTGAAGCCGAACTATGACCTCATCCGCTCGGAGAAAAATGCCCGGGCCTTTCTCCAGGGCTGCTTTCTGGCCTCGGGTTCCGTCAACAGTCCCCGCACCTCCAACTATCACCTGGAGATCTCCGTGACACACCGGGGACTGGCCGAAAGCATCCAGAAACTCATGGAGCGGTTTTTTCTGTCAGCAAGGATCACCGAACGCAAGGGACTGTGGGTGGTCTACCTCAAGGCCGGGGACAAAATAGGCGACTTCCTGCGTCTGATCGATGCCTCCAATGCCCTGCTGCAGTTTGAAGACCTGCGGATTTCCCGGGATTTCTACAACCAGATGTCCCGGCTGAACAACTGCGAACTCGCCAACGAGATGAAGAGCCTGAAGGCGGCGCATGGCCAGATCGAAGCCATTGAACGCATTGAGACGCTCATGGCCCCGGAGCAGATCCCGCCGAAGATCCGTGCGGCGATGGACATCCGCAAACAGTACCCGGAAGCGAGCCTGACTGAACTCTGCGATGAAATCTACAAAGCGACCGGAGAAGTCATTTCGAAGTCCGGGATGAAGCACCGGATGACGAAAATCCGGGAAATGGCGGCTTCCCTGAGCCAGGATCGGAGGTCCAGTGAAACAAAGTAATATCATACAGATAGCGGTTCCGCTCCTGCTGGCTCTTTTCCTGCTGCCTCTGGCGGGCCTGGCAGGCTGTTCCGGGGAAGTGGCGCTGAGAAAGCACACCTTCACCATTGAGCTTGGCCAGGATGTGTATGCCAATCCCGCTCTCTATGCCGAGAGCGGGCAGCAGGGGCTGGAACACATGACGGTCTCTCCGGTAAGCACCGGCATTGCCCGCAAGGACAACCGGTTCATTTCCCGGGGATACGACTATCTTCTGGTTGGGGAATACGATTTCGTCATTGAAAACGGCGGGACCAGCACCCCTTTCCGGATCAAGATCAAGGACACAAGACCGCCGACGGTGATTTCGGAGGTCACGGAAATCGATGCCACGGTGGGAGAGCGCATCGACTGGGTGTCGGTGTTTCCTGCCACGGATATTTCCGGTGTCAGCTATGAAGCTCCTTTCGACACCACCGCCACGCCGGGAGACCACGATGTGACGGTGAAGATTTCCGACCGGTTCGGCAATGCCGTGGAAAAACCGGTAAAAGTTAAGGTATCTGAATGAACAGTCAACTCTGGATGGGACTGGGGCTCCCGCTGGCCGGCACGGTGCTGGGCAGCGCCCTGGTCTTCGTGCTGCGGGGAGCCATTCCGCAGAAAACAGAAAAAGCCATGCTTGGATTTGCCGCCGGTGTCATGACAGCGGCTTCGATTTTTTCCCTGATCCTTCCGGCCATGGAACAGTCCGGCTGGATTCCGGCCGCCGCCGGCTTTCTTATTGGCATCGGGTTTCTGCTGCTGCTGGACGAAATCGTTCCGCATATGCATGTGATGTCCGAGGAAGCCGAGGGCCTGGCCACTCCCTGGAGCCGGACCACGAAGCTTTTCTTTGCGATCACGCTGCACAACCTGCCCGAGGGCATGGCTGTGGGCGTGGTCCTGGCAGGGGTGCTGGATGGAAGTACCGCCATGAGTGCAGCCGCTGCCCTGGCGCTCAGCCTGGGCATCGCCCTGCAGAATGTTCCGGAAGGCGCAGTGCTGTCCATCCCCCTGCATGCAGATGGCATGAGCAAAAGCAGAGCCTTCTGGTTCGGCGCCCTCTCGGGTGTCATCGAACCCGTCGGCGCGGGCCTGACGATCCTCTGCCGCAGCTGGATCCAGCCCTTTCTGCCCTGGCTGCTGGCGTTTGCCGCCGGCGCCATGCTGTATGTGGTGGTCGAGGAACTTGTTCCGCAGTCACAGGCAGGAAAGCATTCCAATATCGGGACCGTTGCCTTTGCCCTGGGCTTCGCGGCGATGATGGTGCTGGACTCTGCACTCTGACATGTCAAAGGAGGGTCATATGACGAAATGGGACAAGGTGCTCATTGTGTGCCTGATGGCCGTCAGTACCCTGCTGATTTTTCCGATCCTGCAGGGACAGCCCAAAGCCAGCCAGGCAGTGGTCAGCGTCGGCAGCGAGGAAAAGCTGCGGCTGGATCTCAACCAGGACGGGACGTATGCGGTAAACGGCCGCCTGGGTCCGGTAAACATCGAAGTGCAGGACGGATCGGTGCGGGTGACACAGGAAAACAGCCCGCATCATTACTGTTCAAGACAGGGATGGGTGAACAGCACTGCGGTGCCCATTGTCTGTCTGCCCAATGAAACGGTCATCCGGATCCAGGGAGAGCCGGGGGCCGAGGATACGGTGATCCAGTGAATACCCGGCGCGCCGTGATCCTGGCCTTCCTGGTTGCAGCGGGGATCCTGCTGCAGATCCTGGAAAGCTTTGTCCCTGTGGTGATGCTGGTCCCCGGCTACAAGATCGGGCTGGCCAACATTGCCGGTCTCTTTGCCCTGTACGCCTATGGGCCGAAGGACATGATGATTGTCACCGTCTGCCGGATCTTCCTGGCGGGCCTGCTGACCGGATCGCTGTTTTCGGTCGGCTTTATGCTCTCGGTATCCGGTGCCATCCTGGCGCTGCTGGCCATGACGCTGGCAAAGCGTTCCGGCCTGTTTTCCATTTACGGTGTGAGTGTGGCCGGCGCTGCGGCCCATTCCGTGGGACAGGTCCTGGCGGTGACGGCGATCTATCAGCAGTATTTCATGCAGATGTTCCTGCCTGTCCTGCTGGCGCTGTCCATTGTCAGCGGACTGCTCATTGCCCTGGTCACCGAGCGGCTGCTGAAACGCATGAAGCATACACTCGCACGCAGTCAGGGAAGGAGGCTGTGATTCGTGGCAGACAGATATTATGGCCGGCTGAAACAGCTGGAGCGGGATTCGAGGAATGAAATGAGCATCCTGTCGGATACGCGGTCCAGTCTGGAACAGCTGACGGAAGCCATGGCAGGGGAGGAACTGTCCATGAAGGACTACCTGACATTGCTGCGGCTGACCGGTCAGTATTATGAAAAGCACAATATGCCGCCTTCGGCCCAGAAATACATCTTCATGCGGATGCAGTCCGTCCTGAGTCTGCGGACACAGAAGTGGAAACGGCATCAGTATCCTCTCATGACGGATGTGGAAGAACCGCTCACGCCGGAGATCATGGAGTACTTCCGGCAGCAGCGGCCACTGTGGAAGGAAACCCTGGCGCATTTCCAGCGCATGCTGCTGCTCACAGACCTGGTCCTGTTCCTGCTGCTTCTGCCTCTGCTGGTGTTCGGCCTGCAGATGTCCTTTGGAGCGGGTCTGCTGCTGTCTGTCCTGGTGTGGGGGGCACTGGCGGTGTATTTCCAGATGTTTCTCTCCGAATCCCTGGCACAGGATCATCTGGCCTCTCATTCGGCCAGGATCAGCGACTCCCTGCGGATCTTCGAGCAGTATTTTGTCAGAGCCGGACTGCCGGGACGGAAGCACACAGCGGGAGAAAGTGCCTGAAACACCAGGCCGGTGACTTGAAACATTGTTAGCTTTTAAATTGTTTTCACATTCGCAAGTTCTCTATGGTATGATGGGCGCGGTGATGTTATGCGAACAAATCATGTCCCGAAAGCCACGCTGCAGCGCTACCCGGTCTACCTGAAAGCGCTGCGCAGGCTTCAGAAAAACGGCATAAAGCGAATCATGTCCCGGGAACTGTCCAGTTTTGTGGATATCGAGCCGACCACCATCCGGCGCGATTTTTCTTTTCTGGGAAACCTGGGCAAGCAGGGGTACGGCTATGACGTGGACCGGCTGATCGACATCTTCAACCAGCAGCTGGGTGTGGATTTCGATGAGAAGCTGATCCTGGTGGGGGCCGGCAACCTGGGACGGGCCCTGCTGAACTACAACAAATGGGATCACGTGGTAGGCGAAGTTGCCTGTGCCTTTGACGTGGATCCGGAAAAACAGGGCAGCCAGTTCGGCGTCAATGTCTGGAGCATGGACGATCTGGAAGAGAAGATGCCTAAAGGATGCCGCATCGCGATCCTGACCATTTCCCATGACGTGCAGGCCACGGTGGACCGGCTGGTCAAGGCCGGCATTACCGGGATCGTCGATTTCACACACCAGCACTTCAAGGTGCCCCGTGGGGTGGTCATCAAGAGCATTGATGTGGTGTCCAGCATTCAGGAACTGGTGTTCATCACCAATTCCATGAATGAACCCGCCCAGAGACAGCGGGACTGACAGGCAACAGGAGGAGAGACTATGTTGGCAGTAAAACTCAAGGATACATACAAGGACCTGGATGGTCAGAAAGTCACGATGCAGGGCTGGGTCCGCACAAACCGCGGATCCAAAAAGGCCGGATTCATCGAACTCAACGATGGCAGCACCTTCTCCAATGTGCAGGTGGTGTACAAGCCGGAACAGACAGCGGACTATGAGGCGGTGTCGAAAATCACCCTGGGCAGCGCCATTGAAGTCACCGGCACCCTGAAGGCCACGCCGGGCGCAAAGCAGGACTACGAGATCCAGGCAGACAGCGTCGAGGTGCTGGGGGCCAGCGACCATGAATATCCGCTGCAGAAGAAGCGCCACAGCTTCGAGTACCTCCGGACGATTCCCAGCGTCAGACCCCGCGCCAACACCTATTACGCCATGTTCCGGCTGCGCAGTGTGCTGTCCATGGCGATCCACCGGTTCTTCCAGGACCGCGGGTTTGTCTATGTCCACACGCCGATCATCACGGGCAACGATGCGGAAGGTGCCGGAGAATGCTTTACCGTCACCACACGGGCGGATGACAAGTACGACCAGGATTTCTTCGCGAAACATGCACAGCTGACGGTTTCCGGCCAGCTGCATGTAGAGCCTTTCGCGCTGACGTACCGCAATGTGTATACCTTCGGTCCCACGTTCCGGGCGGAAAACTCCAACACCACCAGACATGCCAGTGAGTTCTGGATGATTGAGCCGGAGATGGCCTTTGCGGATCTTTCGGACAACATGGATGTGGTGGAGGACATGATCAAGTACTGCATCAACTATGTCCTGGAGAACGCGCCGGAGGAAATGGCGTTCTTCGAGAAAGCCATTGACAAAGACTGCATCAACCGGGTCAAGGCTGTGGCGGAGTCCGACTTCAAGCGCATGACCTACACGGAGGCCATCGGACACCTGGAACAGGCGAAAGACCAGTTCGAGAACCAGGACATTTTCTGGGGCATGGACCTGCAGAGCGAGCACGAGCGCTACATCTGCGAACAGGTGGTAAAGGGACCTGTGTTCCTGACAGACTATCCCAAGGAAATCAAGGCGTTCTATATGCGGGAAAACGAAGATGGCAAAACCGTGGCCGCCTGCGACCTGCTGGTTCCCTATGTGGGGGAACTGGTCGGTGGCAGTCAGCGTGAAGAGCGCTATGATGTGCTGAAGAAGAAAATGGACGACCTGGGCATGAACGAGGGCAGCCTGGACTGGTACCTGGATCTGCGCCGGTTTGGCGGCTGCAGACACTCCGGCTTCGGCCTGGGATTTGACCGTATGCTGATGTATCTTTCCGGTGTCCAGAACATCCGGGATGTGCAGCCGTATCCCCGGACGCCCCGCAACTTGATCAACTGACGAAATAAGACTGAAGCTGAATAAAGAAAACGCTGCCGGCAAAAGGCATCAGGACAGGACTGGTGTCATTTGCCGGCTTTTTGTGCTGGAAAGAAAGCTGACAGGTAACAGAGGCATATGTCATCCAATATTAATTACCGTTATTATCAAAATATTAACGAAAAATATGTGTTATTTATTGCGTAAGCGACGTTAATTACCCATCTATGACAAATCCCTCCGTAGCGGGACAATACCGGCACGGAGGGATTTTACATGACTGGACTTGATGATATTTCCCGATTATACCTGGTCACTGAACCTGTGGACTTTCGCAAAGGCATAGATGGACTGGGTACATATGTCCAGTCGATCCTGAACACTGATCCATTCCAGAATGCGATGTTCGTCTTCACCAACAAACGACACAACAAGCTCAAGCTCCTCCATTATGACGGTACAGGGTTCTGGCTCCTTCACAAGCAGCTGAGCAAAGGAACCTTCAAATGGCGGATGAGTTCCCCGGATCCGTTTCTGCAGATCTCCCCACAGCAGCTGGACTGGCTTTTGGAAGGACTGGACATAAACCAGAAGCGGGCTTTCAGGCATGTGATGCCTCAATATATCTAGACAGATCTCCTGATCCCTGACGGTTTTCAGTCATATCGAATGAACCATTTCTGGAACTGTGAGCATAATAATTATTTAAGGCATTTCAGTTTGCCCCTTTTCCTCTTTATCCTATACTTTTGCCATGGACTTCTTATCTTCTTTTGACTTCGAAAACTACACCCGCAAATCCATGAAAGAAAGCCTCGAATCTCTGGATCATGATGACCTGGTCGATGCCGCTCTCTTCCTGGCCGACAACCTGTTCCTGAAAGACCAGATCAACAGGAAGGCGGCCATGGACCGCTTCGCTTCCAAAAGCGAGCAGCTTTTCATATCCCTGTTCAACGAGGCGGAAGAGATCGCATCCACGTCTTCTCCCGAAGACCTGGATGAATCAGCTGTCCTGGAAACTGTGAGCAAAGAGAGACCGGCGTCCCCCAAAAAGCGCAGATCCATGAAGGAGAAAGCAAAGGCGCTTCCTGAAAAGATCATCGATGTGTATCCGGATGCAGGCAAGGACCCGGTGTGCCCTGTATGTGGCACAGCCATGAAGGAGCTGAAACCGACTGTACACCGGACCATCAAATACGTTCCGCAGCGCCTCTATGTCGAAGTGGAAGTGGATCATAATTATGTCTGCCCCAAAGGTTGTGAAGATGAGGATGGAAAGCCTGTGATGATCCCGGCTGCCCGCAAAGAAGCACCGCTTCTGGAGAATACGATGTCTTCGCCTTCTCTTGTGTCCCACATCATAGCCCAGAAAACAGTCATGGGACTGCCTCTTTACAGACAGGAACAAGACTGGCAGCGAAGAGGATTCAACCTCAGCAGGAGTATCATGGCCAGCTGGATGATCCGTTCTTCCCAGATCTATGGAGAAGCTCTGGTGGACAGGATGATACAGGATTTCAGGGAATGTGATGTGGTCCATATGGATGAGACCGTACTGAAATGCCTGGAAGTGAGTCGGGATCAGGATCGGACGAACTGTTACATGATCGTCGGGGTCAGCGCAGAGCATGAAGCCAGACAGATGGTCATATATCAGTTCAAGAAGAGCAGGGCCCAGAAGTTCGTATGGGAATTCCTGGGAGAAGGATTCGAAAAGGCCCTGATGTCAGACGGATTCGAAGGCTACGATAATTACACAGCAGCCATCCATCTGAGTTGTATGGCCCATGCGAGGCGGCATCTGTATGATGCGGTGAAGATCCGTGCAGACTACCAGACATTCAAGAATCTGCCAGACGATACAGAAATGAAACTGAAACATATCAGGGAGAATCCGGCACTGGGGATCCTGTTGGAGCCACTTGGGAACATCAACAGGCTTTATGAGGTGGAGAGCAGAGCGAAAAAGAAGAAACTGAGTCGGGAAGAAGTATACGAACTGAGGCAGAAAGAGTCTAAACCGCTTTTTGACCAGGTGATCGCAGGAATGGAGCGGATCGCCCGGAGTTTTGATAGTGGTTCGAAAGCAGTAAAGGGAGCAAACTACTTCCTGAAAAGGAAAGACTCGCTGGCCCTTTATCTGGAGGATGGGAACTATCCGATCGACAATAACCTGGCGGAGCGGATGGTGAAGCCGTTCGTGATAGGCCGGAAGGGGTTCCTGTTTGCGGACACGGAAGCAGGAGCGGAAGCAACAGCAGTATGGTACAGTCTGAGCCAATCGGCAATCATGAATGGGCTGGTGCCTGAGAAGTACATCGAATATGTGCTGACAAGGCTGAAGAACGAAGGGATCAGAGAGGAAGTACTCGAAGACCTGCTTCCATACTCCAGGACACTTCCAGGACATCTGTATAAGAAATAGAAAACAGGACTGTCCCCAATACCATGATGGTACAGGGAATCAGTCCTGTTTTAATATGGGCAATTAACGTCGCTTACTTTATTGCGAAATAACAGTCAGTTTGGTATAAAGACAGTAAGCTGTGCCCAACTAAGAAAGGACAATGATGCTGGACCATCATTACAGAATTACAATGAACATTTTCAGGAAAATTTTCACTGCTTCAACAGCTTTGTATCTATCCTTGTTTTCTTCTCTTTGTCCTGTGTCTGCAGCTGACAACAACGATTACCATGAAATTGATGCTGGAGATATTACACCCGGGGTAATGGTTTATGAAAACGAATGTGGTGAAAAAGCAGCGATTCTTGATGATGCAGTTCTTGACGGAACAATAGTTCTCTATAACGTTGGAAATGAACTGATTACACTTGATGTAACCCCAGAGGAAGGTATTGCTTCTCCATATGTTTATGGTCCTTGGAGCCAGGGAGCTATACCGAATGGAACCAGTACTTTAACGCCTCATTATTCTAATGGTTTTGTTACTGCTTCTTTTCAGGCAACTGTTCAGAAATCACCTGCGATGATTCGCAATGTATATAATCCTGGTATTACGGGTGTTTTAGTAACGGTGAATTCTTCAAATCTGTCGACTGTAAGGGGCAGTGCTTCGACAGGTAGTGCAGCTATAGCCAGTTTGACTTTTGTTGGGTCTGTGACCCAGGATGGTTATACAGCTGTCCCGGGTAGTTGGTATTTAACGCTGGAACTTGATCAGGCCGGTCATACTCGGATTGGCTGGAATTACTGAGTTATTCTGTCTGACTTTAAAGGAGTGAATCATACATGAGTGGATTCAGAAGCGCCTGTCTCTGTCTGGCAGCTTCCTGCCTGTTGAGCAGCTGCGCACGGTCCGGCGATGTAAAGCCTGCACCTGCCACCCTCCCGGGGTATACTGCCTGCCGGGAATCCGGAAAAAGCAGGGAAGATGAAGACTTTGCCAGGGTCCTGGATACTCTGGGGGAGGCTGCAGGGATCGAGGTCATCAGAAACGGATATACCTGGCGGATTTTCCGGAATGAAGCCGGAGTATCTGCTGTTCAGGTAAGCCAGCTGCCTGATTCGGAGACCTGGACCGTTCATCTATTCAGTCCCCCGGAGCATACGACGTTTGTGCTGACAAGGGAGAGCGGGACAGACTGGATTCTGCAGCAGATCCTGCCGGAAGGTAAAGAAGCCGTGTCCGAGACCGGAGAATGGAAATCCATGATCAGAGAGCTGCTGTTTCCCGGACTGCCGGAGTCCAGCCTGGAAGCTGCCCCTGAAAAAACTGGATCTGTCTCAAATGAATGGGTGCTCTCCTTCACCGGACTTGACGGGGTGCCCTGTCAGTACAGGGTGACAGTCAATGCATGCGGTTATCCGGACTCTGTAAGCCTGGAGGCGGAAAACCGCATCATCTGGACCACTGCCGTCAGACTGATTGAAAACGGCGCTGAAATCCAGACTGAACTGAAAGCCATTGCCCGGCAGATCAGGACCGGCTCCCTTCGTCCCGGACAACCGCCGGCTCTGCCGTCCTTACCCGAATACTGACTCTGACAGCAGTCAGCCCAGCCTCCGATCATGAACAATGGCGTGACCATTCCTGCACAGGACGGTTACGCCATATTTGCATTTGCATCAGCCAGCGAAGCAGCTTCGGAGATTCGCGCTGCCGGAGGCTGGACAGGCTTTTTTGCACTTTCCAGAATCGCACGGATGGAAGAATACAGGACCGGCTTCATGTCTTCCATGGAACAGGGTTTGCTGTCGATCAGACAGGAATAGCAGGTGCCGGATGCCAGTTCCACGACCAGAAACAGCGTTTTGTACGGGTTTTTCAGCTGCCAGCCATAGCTCTGGGCCAGATCGAGAAACCGGGGATAGAGGGCAAACTGTTCCTCCTGCATGAGACCGCTGATGTTTTCGTGGAAAACAGCGAAGGTCAGTGACCGCCGGATGAACTTCAGCAGGGTGGCCCTGGCTTCCAGCTGGCTCAGAACGTTGTCGATCATGAAAATCACGGCATCTACAAAGGATGCCTGGGGAGAGGTCCGCAGGCATTCATCGGCTGTTTCAAAGAGCCTGGCGGCTTCACGGGAAATGATCAGGTCCCTCAGCTGTTCCTTGTCGTGGAAATACAGATAAAAGGTGCCCTTGGCCACGCCTGCCTGCCGGGCAATTTCTTCCACGGAGACCTTTTCCACCCCGGTTTCCGTAAACAGCCGGCTGGCTGAGGCAACCAGCCGGTCCATTTTCTGTTTCTTGTTTTCCTGTACTTTGGATTTCATGCCTACAGCGTACGCCCAAAGCATGACTGACCGCCAGTCATTTATCCGTACAGAACCGGGATTTTGTCCAGTGGCGGAAAATTGACCGATGGTCATTTCAGGAGTAGGCTTGTGGACGTACGCAAGGAGGCGTTATGGAACAACTATCCCGATTCATCGTGAAGCACAGAAACGCGATCCTTCTTGTCGCGGTGCTTCTGCTGATCCCCAGCATATTCGGATACCTCAACACACGGGTCAACTACGACCTGCTGTCGTATCTGCCAAAGGACACCGAAAGCATGAAGGCACAGGATGTCCTGGGGGATGATTTCAATCTTTCCAGCGTGGATATGCTGGTGGTCAACGGCATGCCGGAAAAGGATGTCGCGAAGCTGAAGACACAGATCGAAGGCATCGACGGTGTGGACAAGGTGATCTGGCGTGATTCAGTCCTGGATCTGTCCGTTCCCAGGGAGGCGATCCCAGAAAGCATCCAGGACATGCTGTACAGCGGCGATTCCACGATGCTGATCATCACCTTCAGGGAACCGACGGCCAGTGACCGGACCATGAACGCCATTGCGCAGATCAAGCAGTATTCACAGATGGACTGCTGGCTGGCAGGATTCTCTGCCATTACCGAGGACACCAGGGACCTGGTCACGACAGAGACCCCGATTTACTCGGCCATTGCCGTGGCGCTGTGTCTGGTGGTCCTGTGTCTGGGGCTGGAGTCCTGGGTGGCACCCTTCGTGTTCCTGCTGGGTATCGCGTTCCCGATCATCTACAACATGGGAACCAATATTTTCCTGGGGGAGATTTCCTACATCACCAAAGCCCTGGCGCTGATCCTGCAGCTGGCGGTGACGATGGACTATTCCATCTTCCTTCTCCACCGGTACCAGGAGGAAAAGGCGAAGCCGGGCGTGACAAACGAGGAAGCCATGGCGTCTGCCATTCAGGCGACGTTCGTGTCCATCACCTCGTCTTCCATCACCACGATTGCCGGGTTCCTGGCCCTGTGCTTCATGAGCCTGACGCTGGGAAAGGACATCGGCCTGGTCATGGCCAAGGGCGTAGTCCTGGGTGTCATCTGCACGGTTCTGGTGCTTCCGTCGCTGATCATGTTCTTCGACAAGTGGATAGAGAAGTGGAAACACCCGGTGCTGATCCGTCCGGTCAAGAAAGCACCTGTCTTTGTCACAAAGCACTACAAGGCCATCATCGCGGTGTTCGTCCTGCTGTTCATCCCGGCAATCTATGCCCAGGCCAATGTGGCTCAGTACTATGACCTGACCGCCACGCTGCCCGAAGACATGGCCAGCGTGCAGGGCACGACACAGATGAAGGAAAAATTCAACATGAACACCACGCACTTCGTGCTCGTGGACGACAAAGTGTCTGCCAGGGACATGCAGGACATGATCTCGCAGATGGAGGAAGTCAAGGGCGTGTCCAATGTCCTGGCGTATGAGAAATACATCGGTCCGGGTGTGCCAAGCACCTTCGAGCCGGCACAGCTTGAAGACATCCTGCACAACGGCGGCCGGCGCCTGGTGGTGGTCAACAGTGAATATCGCGGGGCGACGGATGAGGAAAACAAACAGCTGGACACCCTGCGTGAGATCCTGCACAAATATGACAAAAACGGCCTGATCGGCGGCGAAGGCGCACTGGACGAGGACCTGATCAAGGTCACCAACGTGGATTTCCAGATGGTCAACATCGTGTCCATCGTGGCGATCCTGGCCATCATTGCCGTGACCTTCAAGTCTCTCTCCCTGCCCTTCATCCTGGTGCTGGCGATTGAGTTTGCCATCAGCGTAAACATGGGCATTCCGTTCTTCACGCACACCACACTGCCGTTCATTGCGAGCATCGTCATCGGCACGATCCAGCTGGGTGCGTGCATTGACTATGCGATCCTGATCACCTCCCGGTTCCGGGAAGAGCTGCAGAATGGCCAGACGCCTGTCCGGGCGATCCAGATCAGTGTGGAAAAGAGCAGCACATCCATCATCACCAGCGGACTGTCGTTCTTCGCGGCCTGCACCGGTGTGGCAATGATCGCAAAAATGGACATGATCGCGAGTCTGTGCACGCTGCTGGGACGCGGCGCACTGATCAGTGTGCTGGTCATCCTGTTCATTCTTCCGGCCCTGCTGCTGGCATGCAGCGGGCTGATCGCAAAGACGACCAAAGGCTGGCCGAAGGCATCTGCCCGGGCAGCTTCCTCAAAGAGCGGCAAAGAAGCCGCAAGGGCTTGACAGGCGGGGACAGAAAGGACCCAGGAAACACATGAACAAAGAAAACGGACTGCGTATGAGCAGACACTATATCCAGAAGATCGGCACAGCGATCCTGGCGGCCACCATGGCGGCCGGCATGATTCCGGCACAGGTATTTGCGGCGGAAGACAACAATCCGACGGAGAAAACCGAAACGGTCTATACAGTGCTCAACCCCGACGGGTCGGTCAACAGCACTGTGGTCTCCGCCTGGCTGCATGACGACGACGGCCTGCACAATGTGAAGGAAGACCTGAAGCTGAAGAATGTCGAGAACGTCAAGGGTGACGACAAGCCCTCGGTTTCAGGCGAGACCTATACCTGGAACTCTTCGGAGAAGGACATCTGGTACAAAGGCGACGCCACGAAAGAACTGCCGGTTTCGGTGCAGATCGACTACACCCTGGACGGCAGGGACATCAAGGCCGAAGACCTGGCGGGAAAGAGCGGAAAGCTGGGAATCAGAATCCGGTTCACGAACAACGTCGGAAAGCAGGTGCAGCTCAACGGGAAGACCGTGACGGTTCATCCCTCCTTCCTGGCGGGCGGCATGATGGACATGGATGCAGAGAACTGCAAGAACGTGAAGTGCGCCCAGGGCAAGATTGTGTCCGATGGCACAAATGAGTTCCTGGCCTTCGCGGCTGTTCCAGGCCTGGAGGAAACCATGCAGCAGGCCGGTCTGTCGGATATGGCGAAGGAGCTGGACATCTCGGATGAAATCGAGATCACGGCCGATGTGAAGGAGTACGATCCGTCCGGGTTGATGATGGCCATGACCAATGACCTGGATCTGGAGGAGATCCCGCAGCTGGGGTCTGTGAGCGAACTGACAGGCGGCGTGAAGCAGCTGTATGATGCGAGCCTGCAGCTGGAGGACGGATCGAAGCAGCTCTATGATGGCACATCGCAGCTGAAGGCCGGCATTCAGCCGCTGACATCGGCTCTGCCCCAGATTTCGCAGCTCGGGGATGCCGCTACGCAGCTGCACAATGGAACCTCCACGCTGAAGGCCGGCCTGCTGGCTTATACAGCCGGGGAAGAGCAGCTGGCAGCTGGCACGAAGCAGCTCTATGGCATCACGGATGGTATCGGCCAGGTACAGAGCAGCGTCTCCAGCACCGACGGGTCGGTGATGACGCTGAAAAAGGGAAGTGAGTCTCTTGCAGCGGGTCTGAAACAGCTGCAGGGATCCGTGGATCAGCTGGATGCAGCGGGTGTGAACCAGCTGCTGGCTGGTGCAAAGACACAACTGGAGGGTATGCAGCAGACAGTGGCAAAAGACCGGCAGGTGCTGACCGCTCTGCAGACTTCCATGTCCTCGGCTTCCGCCTCCATGACCCAGCTGCAGCAGGCCATGCCGCAGTTTGAAGCCGCGGTGCAGGATGCCGCTGGTCAGATGCAGACCATTACGGACACCATTGCAGCGGACAACCAGATGATCGCCGACAGCCAGACACAGCTGACAGCCGCGAAAACCTCTGTCACGAACCAGATCGACGCCTCGATTCAGGCGCTGACGGATGCGAAGGCAGCTGTGGTACAGTCTGCGGAGGCAACAGATGCCAGCAGCCAGCAGGCGGCGTCGGAGACCAATGCCTCCATTCAGCAGGCGGTGGCCGCCGCCAATGCGGAGCTCCCGGCTGACAAGCAGATCACGGTGAACGCCGCGGCAACCGCAGCCACAGCCCAGGTGGATACCACGCAGATCGATTCCCAGATCGCAGCTCTGCAGCAGGCAAAAGCCGATGTGGCGGCTGTACAGGACCTGAACAGCCTGAAGGCCCTGGACGGCACGCAGCTCATGGCAGACCTCCAGGGAATCCAGAAGACCCTGGAGAAGGTCGGACAGACCCTGACGCCGATGGCCGGGCAGCTGACGGATGCCGGCAAGGCACTCGATGGACTGGATGCGGACCTGACGGCATCCATCCAGACACTGGATGGCATGCAGCAGCAGATGCAGGGGATGAAGCTGCCGGAGAACATTGATGCGCTGAAAGCGGGTGTGGCTCAGCTGTCTGCCGGTGCTGATTCGTTGAACACAGGTGTGGCTGCCCTGGAAACGGGCCTTGCACAGCTTCAGACGCAGTCCAAAGCGGCCCTGGATCAGGTCAATGCCGGTGCTGACCAGCTGACGGGCAACAATGCGGCCCTGGTAGCCGGCGCCACGCAGCTGGATGACGGAACGGCACAGCTGGAGGGCCAGAAAGGCAGACTGTCCGAACTGGGCAGCGGCATGAGCCAGCTGACCTCGGCGGTGGACCAGCTCAACAGCGGCGCCAGACAGCTTTACGACGGCAACCAGGAATTTGTCAGCAGCGGCACGAAGAAACTGAATGACAGCGTGAATGTCGCGGCGGGTGACCTGGAGGTCTTCAAGAAGCTCGCAGGGGATGTACGTGACCTGAATGCCGAGTATGAAGTCTTTGCGGGTGCCCCGAAGGATGCCGAAACCCGGACGATGTATGTCTTCCGGACACAGGAAATCCAGTCGGATAAAAAGGCCGATGATGGAAACCAGCCAGCCGGCAGCAAGGACAAGACGGCTGACAAGGAAGCCGATAAATAACCGGCAAGAGAGGCAGCAGACTGATGCAGCCGGCTGAACAGCACAGCAGTTTCGCAGGCAGCAGAAGGGAGGACCGGAGAGCGGTCCTCCCTTTTTGCCGGGCAGGCCTCCGGGTGGGAAAACGCCCGGTGTATGAATTGTGATGACAAACGGTGCTCCGAGGTTTACATGTCTCGTGCAACCCGTTCATCACATAGCTTGAACAGATCCTCGGAGGGAAAATTCTGTAAGCCGATTGTTTCTGCCTGCATCAGGTTGCGGCACGGCACAAGAAGCGTGCATCGCATCATCGAGACAGTCTAGAATCGCTGCACGTCGCTTCACGCGAACTGCTCCCGGGCAGCAAACCATCAATGGTCTGCTGCACTGGACGGGTGAGCGTACCTTTTGTCTCTGCCTGTTTCTGGTCCGGGCATTCACAGATATAATGGAACCATGCGAAAACGAATCCGACGGCTTTTGCGCCGCAACCATACAACACAGAAACAGTCCGGACCCGTCAGGAAACGCCGGCTGTCACCCTACGGCTGGGCCCTGCTGGTCATACTCGCCGCAGCCCTGACAGTCGGCACCTACTGGTGGTTCAACAGACCCGGCCCCATTGACAAGCTGGACCTTACCGTCCTGGAAACCAGTGACCGGAAAGCCGTGCAGGAGGGTATCCATACGGAATTCTCCGAAAATGAGGTATACCCGGTCCAGGACTACGCCATTCTCGGTGAAACCCTGACCCTGTACCAGAATCCCTACGATCCCATTGTCACAGACCCGACACTGGGAAAGAACATCACCCTGCGCAACATCCTCACCGGCGAAGAGTTATCCTATACGTTTGGAGGCGGCGGAGACCTGGGCATCCAGACCGGGAACCTGCCCGAAGGGGTGTACGAAATCTATCTCTACGATCAGTACGACAAAAAACGGGTGTATTTCGACGAAAAAGTCCTGTCGGATCCCCTGGAAACCATGCGGCGGGACAAAAGCGTAAAATCGGTGGTGCTGGATGCCGACAGGGACATCCTGTCTGACTACGACATCACCCTGGACCGCAACTATGCCTTCCTGGTCGTGACCGACCAGGTGCCCAGAGTGAAGACCGTGGACGTGGTCCTGGACCCCGGCGGCAATCTGTACAATGAGCTCACCGGTGTGACGGATACCGGCACACAGTACAAGGACTCCAGCGAATCGCAGCTGGCCATGGAACTCGCCGACCTGGTTGCCGCCAGACTCGAGGCTGCAGGGCTCAAGGTCGCCTACACGCGGCAAGGAGACGACATTGCCGGGTACTACGGAGATGCAGGCCGGGCCGCAGCCGGATACAGCCGCCAGGGCAAGGTGTTCCTGTCCCTGGTCATGACAGAAGACGAGAATACGGCCAGGCCATGGCTGCTCACGAGTCCTTTCGTGTCCGGCAGCCTCCCTTCCAACATGGCCTACGCCCTGCGCCAGGCAGGGATTGAACTCCGGAGCGTGAACGCCACGGCCCCCGATGATGCCGTAGCCTATGATACCCAGCAGCAGAACGAAGACTGGAGCTACAACCAGTTCTCCATGACCCCGGCAATCCGGGAAACCGGCGGGAAGATCACCTGGGCGGGCCAGAGCGGCGTCATCACCGGCAACCAGATGTACCAGGATGCAGCCGGCATGTATCCCGTGCAGTTCGTGTTCGGGAACGCGGAAAACGAAGACTCCATGGAATACTACCTGACACACAAGGAACAGATCGCGGATGGACTCGCAGCCGGGATCCTGGAATACTACGGGATCGAACCGCCGGAATCCGACAGCG
Organism: Faecalibaculum rodentium; assembly: GCF_001564455.1. Classification (GTDB taxonomy): domain Bacteria; phylum Bacillota_I; class Bacilli_A; order Erysipelotrichales; family Erysipelotrichaceae; genus Faecalibaculum; species Faecalibaculum rodentium. The sequence continues at coordinate 1,803,695 of NZ_CP011391.1, read as the reverse complement.
AAACCCAGGCTGTCGGCGGATCCACCGGCACACCCCAGGCATCTTCCGTTCCCGCCCAGGACTCGACGGAGCAGGGAACAGATCCTTCCCGGGCAGAATAAAGTCAGTGTCAGCCGGGTGATGCCTGAAGCCGGCAGATCATGCCGGGTGACCGGCAGGCAGCGGGCGCATGACACACAGCAGCAGAAAAGAGGTGCAGACCGTGAAACTGCAGATCAGTGACGGATACAAGAGTTTCGGAGCCTTCGACATACTGGAAGGTGCCGGGCTGCAGGTGAAAGGCAGCGAAAAAATCGGCCTGGTGGGCCGCAACGGGGCGGGGAAGACCACCCTGCTGCGGATCATGGCCGGAGAGGAAGACCTGGACAGGGGTCAGGTGATCGTGCCGAAAAACGTGCAGGTCGGCACCCTGAGTCAGATCACTTTTTCAGACCTGGACAGGACCGTGCATGAAGCGCTTCTGGAGGTGTTTGAGCCCCTGAAGCAGCTGGAACGCGACATGGAGACATTGACACGGGTGCTGGAAACGGATCCCAGCGAGGCGAATCTGGAAAAATTCGACCGCCTGCAGACGGAATACCAGGCAAAGGGCGGGTATGAATATGAGAAGGAACTGAAGACGGTGTTTCACCACTTCGGGTTTTCGGAAGAGGACCTGGATCGAAAGCTTTCGGAGTTCTCCAGCGGCCAGCGCACCAGGATCGGCCTGGTGAAGCTGCTCCTGTCGAAACCCGATGTCCTGCTCCTGGATGAACCCACCAACCACCTGGACATCGGGTCCATCGAATGGCTGGAGGGATATGTGAAGCGATACCCGGGCGCGGTGATCATTGTCAGCCACGACCGGATGTTCCTGGACCACGTGGTGGATGAAATCGCGGAAATCGAGTTCGGGAAAGTCCGGATCTGGCCCGGGAGCTACACGCAGTTCGTGAAGGCCAAGGAAGACTGGCTGGAGAAAAACCACGATGCCTATATGCGTCAGCAGGAACAGATCCGGAACATGGAGGCGCTCATCGAGAAGTTCCGGTACAAGAAAAACAAGGCGGCGTTTGCGCAGAGCAAGATCAAACAGCTCGACCGCATGGAGCGCATCGAGGACTCGAAAAGTGACCGCAGCCGCATGAAGGCACGGTTCACCAGTGCCCGTCCCGGCGGCAAACGGGTGCTGGAAACCGATCACCTGCAGGCCGGGTATGAATCGGTTCTGGCCGATGCCACCTTCACGCTGATGAAAGGCGAGCGCCTGGGCATCGTGGGTCCCAACGGGACGGGAAAGTCCACGTTCATGAAAACCATAGCCGGGAAACTGGCCCCCCTCTCGGGCACCTTCCGCTGGGGGCACCAGGTGGACCTGGGGTATTTTGACCAGGACACAGCCCAGGACACGGGAACCGGGACCGTGATCGACGAGCTCTGGGACGTGGCCCCCAATGCCACGCAGACGGAGATCCGCAGTACCCTGGCCAGCTTTCTTTTTACACAGGATGAAGTGTTCAAGGACATCTCGGACATCTCCGGGGGAGAGCGCGTCCGCCTGGCGCTGGCGAAGCTCATGCTTGCCCATGACAATGTGCTGCTCCTGGACGAACCCACCAACCACCTGGACATACCCGCCCGCGAGGCACTGGAGGATTCGCTGAAGGACTACGACGGGACGGTCGTGTTTGTCAGCCACGACCGGATGTTTCTGGAAAAATCCGCGACGAAGATCCTGGAAATCCGGGACGGGAAGACCACGCTGTTCGACGGAGGATACGCTGATTACCTCGAGGGCCGGGCCGAACCTGTGCAGGAGGAAACCAGAGCGGCGGAGAAGAAACCCGCAGCCAAGGCCTCGTTCCAGGACCAGAAGGCGCTGAAAAACCGGATTCGGAAACTCGAGGAGCTCATTGGCCAGGAAGAGGAGAAGCTCGAGGCCATGCGCGAGCTCCGCTATGAACCGGAGTATTACCAGGATTACCGGAAAATGGAGGAACTGGACGCGCAGATCGACGACCAGCACAATGCCATTGCGGCGTTGTACCGCGAGTGGGAGGAAAAACTCGCCCAGGTGGAGGAAGCTGAGGAATAACCGGCGGTACAAATCGACTATGCCGATGGCGGCAGGCAGGCCTGCGTATATACAGACAGCAAATAGCCGGCTTTTGCTCGCCACTGGTGTGAGGGAGGCCGGCTGTCTTTGTGTGCAGAATGAAGAAGAGGCACGTCGGTGATGGAATGCCGCTCATGCTTTACTGGTCTGACGGCTTTGAGTTCAGCACTTTGTCAGTCAGACTCATCACATAGCCGGGATCTTCGTCTATGCCATCCTGATCTGTGGCCAGGCAGTTCTCGTCATCCATGTCCTCCAGATCTCCTGCAGCATCCAGCTCCGCGGAAATCATCCAGTTGCAGAGACCGTTCACCCAGTTAAACGCATCGTTCAGCAGCCTGCTTCCTTTCAGGAGATCCTGCGCTGCAGACGCCCGGACAGACTGCAGCTGCCTGTCTGTCGGATCCTGTTCATGGGAACAGAGCTCTTCCAGAACTTTGCAGACAGTCACTCTGTACTCCTGGAGAGGCTCCATCGCCAGGCAGACAGGGGTTTGGTCCCTGCTGTGATGCAGGTCCAGACCGGATTCCATCCCATCCAGATAGTCCTGCAGGTTGTACACTTTTTCCAGCAGGGACAGAGTGTGGTCGAACTTCATCCATGTGTGGTATTCCAGGGCTGACAGCGTGCGCATCCGCTCTTCTTCGACAGTATCCTGCAGGAGCAGGAAGTACCTGTGGATGTCATACCAGAGATCTTCTGCGTCCTCTCCAGATTCCAGCGCCTTTTTGAGTATGCCAGGGACCTGTGACATCACTTCGGAAAGTTCCGGGTCCTCCTGTCCGGCTGACTCCATGGTATCCTGCACAGTGTTCCGTAACCCGTCCACGAGACTCTGGAACTCTTCACTGGAGAGTGTTTCCGGCGGCAGTCCTTCGGCCATGGATGACCAGAGACTGTCATGATCCTCATCACTGTCAGGCGCTTCATCCGGAACCAGGCCGGGATCCGGATCCAGCTGCTGCAGAAAACGCTCCAGATCCTGGTTCTGCACCTCTTCCGGTGACTGACCTTCCTTTGCTTCTGCTTCGTCTTCATCTCTCAATGAATGACCGGCAGCCACCATCGGCTGAAGCAGAGACTCCAGCAGATCCACTTCCGTATTCACCGAGTGCTGCATTTGATGGAGTGTGCCCTTGAGGTCATTCCAGTACCGGTCCGCTTCTTTTTTCCCGTCCGTCTGTTCAATGCGGTTGAGGCAACTGTCAGCAGAGACTGCAGGAAGTCCTCCTGAACCATCTGCAGTTCCTCGTCTCCACCGGACAAATCACTGCATGCATCCAGTGCACCATCCAGCCAGCTGTACAGTTCCTTGAATCGCAGTTTGCAGCTCTTCGTATACCGGTGTTCCAGGTCCGTCATAATCCGCAGGATTTCATTCGCCAACATCAGAAGAGAAGAGAATGCACCGAGACTCGAGAGGATGAAGTCGAGAGCATCCAGCGGTGTCTCTCTGGAGTTTTCGTACTCTGCATCATTCAGAAGGTCTTCAAACTCTTTCAGGATCTGCCTGTTTTCTTCAGACTGCACTGCCGGATTCACCCGACAGGCGGCAACGGCGTCTTTCAGCTGCTGCAAAATGAGTTCCTGGTTCATGGGTTCTTCCTCTTTCTTTGTCAGCAGGCAGCGGGACCAGGTCCGGCTTGCACGTAAATCACAACTGTAACCGCTTGCGGTGTGCGGGTTTTTATACAGAGAAGAAACCGGACAGACGGAGGTTGTACCAGGTACGGAAAAAGAGGAACCGGTTCACTCTCCAGCGGCTTCATCAGCCGCTGGATGGCGAATCAGTTCCTCTTTCTGTTTTCTGCTCAGCTGCTTGATGTGCCACTCCCGTCGCATGGCCTCCTGACGGCAGCCAAAGGATTCCACGTGTACGAGTTTCACTGGCCGCCGGCTTCTGGTGTACCTGGCACCCTTTCCGGCATTGTGCACCGTCACCCGACGATCCACATCCGTCGTCCACCCCGTGTAGTAGGTGTTGTCCGCACACTCCAGGATATACACAAAAGCCATGTCTTCACACATGGCCTGGTCGTCTGTCTGATCCAAAGACTCACTCATGATAGCCGAACCGGGAGAAGGGGAAGAGCACCATGAAGTCTTTCGCCAGAATGTCCTCTTTCTTCACCGGCCCCGTTTCCCGGGAATCCATGGAAATCGGCCGGTTGTCTCCCATCAGGAAATACTCGTCTTCCTTCAGCGTCACCGGACCAAAGCTGTCATTGAAATAGCCATTGGTGTTGTACCACTCTTTGGCAAAGCTTTCATCCAGGTACTGGGATTCATCCAGTTCCTTGCCGTTGATGCAGACTTTCTCGTCCCTGCATTCAATGGTTTCCCCCGGCAGGCCGATCACCCGCTTCACCACCGAATACGTCTTGCCGTCTTCCTCGTTCACCATATTCGCCGTCACGATGTCACCGCGCTCCACTCCTTCGGTTGCCAGCGCCAGGACATTGGAAAACCCGCGGTCATCCGTCTGCAGCGCCGGATACATGCTGCGCCCCGATACCACATTCGGCTTGATGATCAGAGACGTCACCAGAATGATGACCACCGAACAGATCAGGAACGTTCCCACAAATCCCAGGATCTCCTCAAATATGGTTTTCTCGTCTTCTTCGTTGTATCTGTATTCTGTCTGATGCTTTAAGATTTTCTTTTTCTTTTTTTTCGCCATGCACTGATTCTACCACGACTTCGGGTTCACCGTGCTGCACAGACTGTCCCCGGAAGCAGCGGGAAGATTCAACTCCATGACACCGGTTACTTTTTCCAGAATGCCGATGCCGGCAGAACCGGCCGGACTTCAGTACGGAAAACGCTGCGGCAAATTCCCTGCGCTCCATGAAGCGCCGGCAGAGCGTGAACCGCAGACAGAAAAAAAAGGACCCCGTCCGGGATCCTGCGTTGTCGTGGCTGGGGTACGTGGATTCGAACCACGGAAATGGCAGATTCAGAGTCTGCTGCCTTACCGCTTGGCTATACCCCAAAAACATGGCTGGGGTACGTGGATTCGAACCACGGAAATGGCAGATTCAGAGTCTGCTGCCTTACCGCTTGGCTATACCCCAATGTGCCTATTCATCTTACCGCAGGGCGCCAGCCAAAACAAGCACGAATTTGAAAAAATCCGAAGACAGCCGCACGACACAGGCTGTCCGCCGTCAAACCATGATCCGCCACACATTCCTTACCATATATATCCCGGTTCCGGACAGCGGTTCATGGCCTCCAGAAACCGGTCGGTCGCAAACCAGTGATCCTCTTCGCTGGCGTAGTCCACCAGATACGAAGGATCTTCGATCCGGATCTGCCGGATGCCGCCCCCTTCATCCAGTTCGATCCCGTTCACAAGCACCACATGGGATCCGTGAATCGCAAGGTCCGGATACAAGGCATGCACATCCACGGCTGCCGAGAGGACATCGCCTCCCTCCAGGTCCTGTCGCATGCGGTCCAGGAACTGTGCATGGTCCTGGACTGTCATCTGTCCCGTTGTTCCGGTCCAGGCCCGGAACCCCGAAGCACGGTCGTCCGCCGGTTCCTGCCCGAACACATGCACACTTGCGACTCTGGCCATATCCGCATATTCCGTGCCCGTCACCCTGGAGGTGTTCAGCAGGGCTGCCAGGTCTGTCTGTGCAGCATAGAGTCCATAGTGGCCGAGCAGCATCTGCATCACAGCCGGACCACAGTACCACCCGGTTTCCTGGATCGACCGTGTGACCGGATGCACGATGGTCCGGATCCCGGTATCCTCATTGGCATTCGGTCCCTCGGCCTCTGGTGACTCTGTTTCCGCTGCCGGATCGGACAAGGCAGCATTCGCTTCTGCATATGTGTCCGTATCCTGTACAGGATCCTCTTCAGCCAGGGGAGCTGTCACAAACCCTTCATCGGCCCGGGTATCCGATTTCTCCCCGTCAGCCGGCTCATTATGCTCTCCCGGCTGCATCGGCTGCATACTGCCGCATCCTGCAAGGCAGACCAGCCAGACCACCGTCATCCATTTCCGTTTCATGTTCCGGTTCTCCTTTGTCTGGATTATCTCAGATTCTGCCATCGGCCACAATACGGGATGGCATCAGACCGTGGACAAGCCACGCGTCCGGATGGATTGAGCCAGCTGGCTTCCTGCGGTACACTAGACGCTGAGAGGATGATTTTCAATGAAGAAGACACGTACAAGGTTCGCACCGAGTCCGACGGGCTACATGCACATCGGCAACCTGCGGACGGCATTGTTTGAATACCTGATCGCCAAGCACGACGGCGGGGATTTCCTGCTGCGGATCGAGGATACCGACCAGGAGCGCCAGGTGGAAGGCGCCGAGGAAATGATCTACAAGACACTGAAGGACTGCGGCCTGAACTGGGATGAAGGACCGGACATCGGCGGAGAATTTGGCCCCTATGTGCAGTCTGAGCGGCTGCCCATGTACAAGGGCTATGCGGAGAAGCTCGTGGAACTGGGCGGTGCCCACTACTGCTTCTGTTCGGAGGACGAAGTGGAACAGCAGCGTCACGAGGCGGAGGAGCTGGGCATCGGGTTCCGGTATGACGACCCCTGCCGGCATCTGTCCAAAGAGGAAATCCGGGAAAAACTGGAGGCGGGTGAGCCCTATGTCATCCGACAGACCATCAAAAACGTCGGTGAGACGTATTTTGACGATGAAGTCTATGGCCGGATCGAGTTCGACGGCGACCTGCTGGATGACCAGATCCTGCTCAAGAGCGACGGATTCCCGACGTACAACTTTGCGAACATCATTGACGACCACACCATGGAAATCTCTCACGTGGTGCGCGGCAACGAATACCTGTCTTCGACGCCGAAGTACAACCTGATTTACGACGCCTATGGCTGGGAGCGGCCGACATACGTGCACGTTCCGCCTGTCATGAAGGACGAGCAGCACAAGCTGTCAAAGCGCAACGGCGATGCCAGCTTCCAGGACCTGCTGGCCAAGGGCTACCTGCCGGAGGCCGTGATCAACTACCTGGCACTCCTGGGATGGAGCCCGGAGACAGAACAGGAAATCTACACGATGGACGAGCTCATCGAGCACTTTGACGTGAAGCGGATTTCCCGCTCTCCGGCGATTTTCGACATCGACAAGCTGACGTGGATGAACGGCATGTACCTGCGGGCCATGGACCTGGAGACGTATCATGAGACGATCCTGCCGTGGCTGAAGCCGGCGCTGAAGAACCCGGACCTGGACACGATGGAGATCGCGAAGATCCTCCAGCCGCGGATTGACAAGCTGTCGGATATTCCGGAGGCAGTGGATTTCTTCAACCACCTCATGGACCATGCCCTGGAGATGTACCGGCACAAGAAAATGAAGTCCACGCCGGAACTGGCGCTGAAGGCCCTGAAAGAGGCCAGGTCGGTGATCGAGGGCATTGACGATGCGGACTGGGCGGAGGATACCGTGCATGAGGCACTGCTGGATCTGCCGAAGAAGATGGGCCTGAAAAACGGCCAGGTGCTCTGGCCCGTACGCACGGCTGTCACCGGCAAGCAGTTCACGCCCGGCGGCGCAATCGAGATCGTGAACATCCTCGGAAAGGAAGAATCCCTGAGAAGGATCGACAGGGGCATCGCCCGGCTGGAAGAAGCCCTGGCGGGTGAAGATCTCAGCGCATGAACTGGATGACCCTGCTGGTCAGGATCGGCATTTTTCTCATCATTCTGCTGATCGGCTTCCTGCTGGGGCCCGCTACGCGGAATGTGATCGAGAAAATGGCCCGGAATGCCCAGGACAAAGGGGTGTACACCTTCATGGGGTCCATGGCCTCCAACAGCATCAAGCTGATTGCGTTCATCATTGCACTCTCGAGCATCGGCGTGGATACCACGGTCCTGGTGGGGGCGTTCTCGGCACTGGGTGTCGGGCTGTCCCTGGCATTGAAGAACAACATGGCCAATGTCGCCGGCGGGATGCAGATCCTGCTGACACGGCCCTTCAAGGTGGGCGACTACATTTCGGTGGCAGGCACCCAGCAGATGTATGAAGGGACCTGCACGGCGATCGAGATCATGTACACGAGCCTGGTCACGTATGACAACACAATGATCATCGTCCCGAACTCCACGCTGATCGAGAACGTGGTCACCAACTACAGTGACAAGCCGTACCGGCGGATGGTGATCACCATTCCCGTGGCACTGCAGACCGATACAGCGCTGGCGTGCCGGGAATTTGCGGCGGTGGCCTCGGCGGTGCCCAATGTGCTGACCACACCGGCTCTGTCATGCATTCTCAGTGGATACAATGCCGATGGTACGGCCGCGGTGCTGAAGCTGTATGCCTACGCGACGTTTGACAACTACTGGAACGTGCTCTATGGCATCAACAATGCGATCCAGGTCCGGCGCAAAGAGCTGGGAATCGACCAGCCGCAGACATCGGTCCGGATCACGGAACCGGTGCAGCCAGAGTCGGCAGACGACAATCAGAAGTGACTGCAGCGGGAGCTCTCCACCAGATGGCGGGAAGGCTTCCGCTTTTTTGATTCATGGACCGGGGTACGTACGGCTTGAATCAAACATGCGAAGGATGGTCTGCCCGAGGTTTTGCCACGGAACAGAAGCACAGCAAAACGGTGGTACAGGACTGCGACCTTTGGCAGAACATCGACCAGACACTTCTGGCTGGAACTGCATTCAGGCCACATCACACTACGTCAGCCAGCATACTGCTCTTTCCCAGGCGGGAAAGAGCAGTATGCTGGCTGACGTCTGCGGTGCATGGACAACTGTCCCAGTTTATCCTACAATGTGGAATGTGAATGTTTTTGACTATTTCAGATGCGAGCCTGCGGTACCGGATACGGAACACAGCCGGTTCTGGCCGAAAGCCGATGTCTGCATGCGGCAGGCCGGGCTGGATCCGCAGCAGCGTCTTGCCGAAATCCAGACCTGCAAACTGCAGCTGCAGAACACACAGGACGAAACGCAGACCCTGGCAGATCTCAGGAAAAGACTCCCGGCGTTCTCCTGGAAACAGGAACTCCGGGATTTTCCGCTGTTTATGGCCATCTATGCCGGCGGCCTGCTGGGACTGTATGAGCACATTCTGGTGCCGCTGGCCGAACACCGGCCACTGCAGATGGATATAGCCGTGACACCGGGTCTGCTGCTGCAGTGTGTCTGGGTATACCTGATTCTCAAGGCCCTGCTCTGGCTGCTGGCCGGTCACAAACCCGGCTGGATATACTGGAGCGGCATCATCGCAGCCTTCTGTCTGTATCTTGCCGGCATCTGGCTGAGCATGAGACTGGCACAGCCGGTGCTGTTTTCCGTCAATGTCTGGCTGCTGGCGGCCATCCTGGCACTGGTGACCTGGCTGCTCTGGCCGGGGCGCTCATGCACAGGCCATGGACGCCCGTTTCCCCGGGAAAGGAGAAAGTGACATGAATGTCTATACCATACATGTGATCATGTGGGCGGGTGCCGCCCTGCTGTCCGGCATTCTGCTGGTACTGGTTCCCGCGAAACTCCTGCGGAAGATCACGAGTCCCTTCACGTTCTCCAGCAAGGGCATCCGCAAGATCCGCCGCTGGCACACAACGACCGACACCCTGGGCAACATCCTCGAAACCCTGTGTGTGATCTACTGCTTTGCCTGGCCCTTTGTGCCCGATGCCCTCCTGTGGTATGGCCTGATCCTGGCCTTCACACTCCTGTGCACCATCTCCCGCTGTGCCATCATTGCGCTGAAGCAGACAAAGGGGTACCCTGGTGCTGAAATCCGGATCGTGATGGTCTGCCTGTGGATGGTGGGGATCATCGGTTTCGGGGCAGCCGGGGGCTTCTTCAATGGCCGTATCTTCGATCTTCCCGTCCACACCCTGGCACAGAAGGCCCTGACCGGCACGCTGTTCGACGATCTCTTCTATTACCTCAGCGATCCGGGGCTGTTTCACTACCTGCTGGAATCAGTCCTCATGGTCATTCCCATTTGCACGCTCTGGAACCAGTTCAAGCATATGCGCCTCGAACGGACCTACAAGTCCATCAACCTGTTTTTCTTCCTGTGCAAAATGGCCGTGATTTGCGCCATCCTGATCGGCGGCGGCTGGCTGGGATTTGATGCCCTGAACACCATCTGGCATTTTGAGCCCGCCACAGCCTGGTATGCGCCTGGAGCCGTAAACACTCTCTGACCTGGAAACAGGTCTTTTTTTGACGGAAAACGCCCAGGATGCCGATGCCGGCGGGACCGGGAGCATGCATCGGCCGGGCAACGGTTTATAATGGAACGTGCAGGACAGTGCAGGCTGTCCACAACCAAGGAGGATTTTGCGATGAGTGAAACAACCCAGCGGCTCGCGGCACTGCGGGCTGAAATGAAGCGGGAAGGCCTGGCGGCGTTCATCATCCCGACCAGTGACTTTCACGATACAGAATACGTGGCAGACTATTTCGCTGCCCGGCGGCATTTTTCGGGATTCACCGGCAGTGCCGGCACCCTGGTGGTGCTGACGGACAAGGCGGCGCTCTGGACCGACGGCCGGTACTTCATCCAGGCGGAGAAAGAACTGGATGGCTCGGGAATCGACCTGATGCGCATGGGGCAGGAGGACACGCCGTCGATCCTGTCATACCTGGAGACAAACCTGAAACCCGGGGAAACTGTGGGATTTGACGGCCGGACTGTGTCGTTCCGGGAAGCCCGGGAGTGGAAGCGCAAGCTTGCCGCAAAGGGCATTGAACTGGAGTCCGGGAAGGATCTCGTCAGCCGTGTCTGGACTGACCGGCCGCCCATGCCCAAAAGCGAAACCTTTGTCTATCCCCTGGAGTTCGCGGGCAAAAGCGTCCAGGAAAAACTGGCGGATGTGCGACAGGTCATGGCAGAGGAAGGGGCAAAGGCCCACATCATCACCAAGATCGACGAGATCATCTGGCTGTACAACTTCCGTGCGGATGACATTCCGTGTTTCCCCGCCGCGCTGTCCTATGCCCTGATCACCCCGGAGAGGGCAAGTCTGTACATCGATGAATCCCGTGTGGATGCGGGCACGAAAAAACAGCTGGCGGATGCCGGTGTCGAACTGAAACCCTATGACCGGATCTACGAAGACGCGAACGTGCTCGAAGGTCCTGTCATGATCGATCCGTCGTTCGTGAACACCCGGATCGCCGGGTCGCTTCCGACGCAACCGCTGGAGATGCCGGATCCCATCGTCATGATGAAGGCCGTCAAGAACGAAGCGGAGCTCGCGGCAACGAGGGAAGCCCACCTGAAAGACGGCGTGGCGGTGACGGAATTCATGTACTGGCTCAAGAACCTGCCGGCGGATGCCGGTGAAACCGAGGTCTCTGCGGCGGACTATCTTCGCGACAGACGGAAGGAACAGGAGGGCTACTTCGAGGATTCCTTTGCGACGATCAGTGCCTACAAGGAAAATGCGGCCATGATGCACTACCACCCGGGTGCCGTGGACGTGCCGCTGAAGCAGGAAGGCATGCTGCTCGTGGACTCCGGTGGACAGTACATGGATGGCACGACGGACATCACCCGGACCTTTGTTCTGGGACCCATCACAGATGAGGAGAAAAAGTGGTTCACGAAAGCACTGCGCGGTCACATCCGGCTGGAGAAGGCGAAGTTCCTGCACGGCTGCCGGGGCCTGAACCTGGACATCCTGGCCCGCGGACCGATGTGGGAGGAAGAAATCGACTACCAGTGCGGCACGGGTCATGGTGTGGGTCATGTCTCGAATGTGCATGAAGCCCCCAACGGCTTCCGGTGGAAAATCGTGCCGGAACGCAATGACTCCTGTGTCCTGGAGCCGGGGATGATCACCTCGGATGAACCCGGTGTGTATGAGGAAGGAAAGTTCGGGATCCGCCACGAGAACGAAATCCTGGTCAAGGCTGCCGGCAAAAACCGCTACGGGCAGTTCCTGGAATTCGAACCCCTGACGTTTGTCCCCTTTGACCGGGATGGCATCGACCCGGCGCTGATGACAGAAGACGAGATCCAGTGGCTGGATGACTACCACCGGGATGTGTACGACAAGATTGCGCCGCGTCTCAAGGACGAAGCCATCAAGGCGTGGCTGAAGGACGTGACGCGTCCTCTTCGCGGATGAAGGAACGACTGTTTGAAATGGAATGCCCCGGCTGCGGGCATTCTTTTCAAATCAAGCGCGACACCTGGCTGACAGCGGGATCCGGGCGCAAGGAAATGATCCGCAGCGGGGCCTGGTTCCGCCACCGGTGTTCGCGGTGCGGCCTGGTGTTTTCCATGGTGCATCCCTTCCTGTACCGGAATCATGCAAAGGGCTACATCGCGGTGCTGTCGCCGACGGGCAGCCTTCCGGAGATCACGGAGGAGAAAACGGTGGTCATGGCCAGGGATCCGGATGCCTTCTGCGAACTGGTGCGGATCCTGGACAACGGGCTGCAGCCTGCACGGATCCAGGGCATCCGCGATGCGCTGCGGGACAAAACCGGTCGGCAGGCTCTGCGGTATGAGACAGCCGGAGAGGGGATCCTCTGGTTTTTCGATGCCAATGGCAGCCTGGCGGTGAAGGACCCGGGGTGAGGGAAGACCGCATGCGTGCCAGCTATGCCGGATTTCAGACCCTGGATACTGGCCGAAGGGACAGTCAAAAGAGGATGAGGCCCAGGATATGGCACTCATCCTTTTTTTAACTTTGACAAGGTTGTAAGATTAATTTAAGAATCTGATAAGTTGATGGGAGAGCATTATGTGGAATTTCGACTATCTGAAACAGGAGCCTGCATACAGAGGATTTACCGACCCGGCAATCGCGGCTCAGAAAGTATATTTCATCGATCCGTCATCGTCGCTGATCAATATCCGGAAAGCCGTTGAGCAGGGACTGCGATTCATTTACCGGCAGGAAGACATTCCGACGGGTGAAAAAGACAACCTGATTTCGCTGCTGAGAAACCGGGAACTGGGATCCATTCTGCCTGATGGCATGATTTATGACCTGGACATAATCCGGATGCTGGGCAATCAGGCTGTCCACACAGACAAAACCGTAGAGAAAAAACGGGTGCTTCAGGCATTCCTGGCGTTGTTCGAGTTTCTGGACTGGATCGCTTACAGTTATTCCAGAGCAGACAATGACGTCTGGGATCCGGACAGACGATTCAATGTCGATCTGCTGATGCAGAGTCCCGGATCTGTATCTAGAACCAGAGAGCCGGTGAAGACAGAGGCAAAATCAGAAGAACCGCCAAAACTGCCGGATCTTCAAAACCGCAAAAAAGAAGATTATCCCCTGGCTCCGAAAGAAGCCGAAACCCGGAAGCTCTACATTGACCTTATGCTGGAAAATGCCGGCTGGAAGAAAGACACAAACTGGCTCGAAGAAGTCCCTGTCAGTCCGATGCCCACGAAAAGTGGGAAGGGCAATGCCGACTATGTGCTGTATGGGCAGGATGGAAAACCTCTGGCGATTCTGGAAGCCAAGAAAACGACGGCAGATCTGGCAAAAGGCCGCCAGCAGGCAGCTTTGTATGCCGATGCCCTGGAAAAACAGTATGGGCACCGACCAGTAATCTTCCTGAGCAATGGCGTAGAAACCAGAATCGTGGATGGGGAATATCCGGAGCGGAAAATCGCGGATGTATACTCGCCCAGAGATCTGGATAAGTTGTTCAACCTTCGGTCCCGGAAACAGCATCTGACACCTGCCCATTCCAGTGACCGCATTGCAGGCCGCTATTACCAGAAGCAGGCCATCACCGCAGTCTGTGAACTCCTGGAGAGAAAAAAGCGCAAGGCACTGCTGGTCATGGCCACCGGTTCCGGCAAGACCCGTACTGCTGCTGCTCTGATTGACTGGCTTGTTCAGAAAAGCTGGGTCAGAAATGTCCTGTTTCTGGCAGACCGGAAGATGCTGGTGAGTCAGGCCAAAGCCGCCATGGAAGCCAACCTGCCGGATCTCTCTGTCACAAACCTGTGTGAGGACAAAAGCAATCCCGATGCCAGAATCGTTGTCTCCACCTATCAGACCATCATGAACTGCGTTGATACAACCAGTGATACCAGCGGACGAATCTTTACGCCGGGGCATTTTGATTTGATTGTCTGCGATGAAGTCCACCGGTCGATTTACAATAAGTACCGGGATATCTTCAATTACTTCGATGCGCCGATGGTGGGACTCACTGCTACACCGAAAGAAGAAGTGGACAGGAATACCTATCAGCTGTTTGAACTCAATGACGGTAATCCTACATTTGCCTACAGTCTGGAAGACGGAGTGAAAGACCACTATCTTGTATCCTATGAAACAGTGGAAACCGGAACCAAGTTCATTCAGGAAGGCATCCACTTTGATGATCTGACAGAAGCGGAACAGGAAGACTACGAAGAGCGATTTGCAGATGAAAATGGAATTCTCCCGGAAAAGATCGACTCGACTGAACTCAACAAGACGCTTTTTAACCGGGATACCATCCGGAAAGTTCTGGGTCTTCTCATGGAACATGGTCTGCATGTAGACTGTGGCAGCAGGCTGGGGAAAACCATCATTTTCGCCCGGAATCATGACCATGCAGAGAAGATTCTGGAAGTTTTCCATCAGGAGTACCCGGAGCTTGGTAATGATTTTGCACAGATTATTGATTTTCAGGCATATGACCCTGAAACCCTGAAGCGAAGCTTTGCGGATCCGGATAAAATGCCGCAGATCGCCATTTCCGTGGATATGCTGGATACGGGCGTCGATGTCCCCAGTGTCCTGAATCTGGTGTTTTTCAAGAAGGTCCTGTCCAGAACCAAATTCTGGCAGATGATCGGCCGGGGGACACGGCTTTGCGAAGGTCTGATTGACGGAAAAAACAAACAGAAGTTCCTGATTTTTGATTTCCTGAATAATTTTGAGTTTTTTCGGACCAACCCTCATCCCGCTGAACCAAGTGGGACAGTCTCCGTCCAGTCCATAATTTTTGCGACTTTGTTCCGGATGACCTGGCGCCTTCAGGCTGAGAAATTCCAGACACCGGAGTTCAAGACGCTGAGGAATGCCCTGATTGCTCGACTCTCAGCGCAGGTGCAGGAATTGAACCGATCTGCTTTCAATGTGCATCAGCACCTGGATCTGGTGGACTGGTACAGGAATCCGGATCATTACCGGAAACTGAAATTAGCGGATGTTAATCAGGTCAAAAAGGAACTGGCTCCGCTGATTCAGCCTCCCAAAGATGAACTGACGGCAGTGCGTTTTGATTCACTGATGTACGGGATGGAACTGGATGTCCTGAATGACGGCAATGGTGGCCGGGGATTGAGGGACCTGAAAAAGAAGGTGGCAAGTCTTCTCCAGGATTCTTTGGATATTCCGGAAGTTGCCAATCAGAAAAAGCTGCTGGAGAAGTGCGTGGATGACCAGTATCTGGCATCTCTGTCCATCTGGGACATGGAAGAAATCCGCAAAGGATTGAGATATCTGATGAAGTACATTGTCAAAGATGAAGTCCGGATCTATGAGACGGACTACCGGGACACCCTTCAGGATATGGAGATCCGCCAGCCGTCGCTTCCCAGCCTGGAACTGGATACATACAAGGAACGGATGCGGAAGTACATCAAAGCACACGAAAATGAAGGCTGCATCCTGAAGCTGAAGGAAAATCAGCCGTTTACGTACCGGGATTATCAAGAACTGCAGAAGGCGCTGTGGGAAGAAGCAGGCACCAAGGCGGATTACGAGGCGGAATATGCAGACAGGCCGCTGGGTGAGTTTGTCCGAAGCATCACGGGTCTGGACCAGAAAGCTGCCAAGGAGATTTTTGCCAGGTACATTGATGAAGCAGAGCTGGATTCAGAACAGATCGAGTTTGTGAATGAAATCATCGATTATCTCGTCAGAAACGGAACTATGAATATGCAGGTATTGCAGCAGTCTCCTTTTACAGACCGCGGGGGGATTTTCGCACTGTTTGGGAAGGAACAAGGTAAGTGGATGAAGATCAAAAAAGGAATCGAAGAAGTGAACAGCCGGGCAAAACCGTTTGATGCCTAGGCAGCAATGAGGGAGAGACGGAACCAATGATTACAGGAGAACTGAAAAACAAGATAGACAGTCTGTGGGGGATTTTCTGGACGGGAGGATTGACTAATCCCCTGGATGTGATTGAACAGATGACCTATCTGATGTTCATTCATGATCTGGATGCGACAGATCTGAGGCATCAGAAGGAAGCTCTGATGCTGGGACTGGACAGCAAAAGCATGTTTGACGGGGAAGTGACCATCAACGACAGGGTTGTGAGCAAGCAGGACCTGAAGTGGAGCAGGCTGGGAGACATGGAACCCAGGCAGATGTATGACACGATGGCCAATGCGGTATTCCCATTCATCAAGGGACTGGATGACGGCAATGACAGTGCCTATTCCACCTATATGCAGGATGCGATTTTTAAAATCCCAACACCTTTGATGCTGGACAAAATCATGACCGCCATGAATGGTATCTATGAGCTCATGGAAGAGGACAAGTCCGGGGATACCCGTGGTGATGTATACGAGTATCTGCTGTCCAAGATCGCCACTGCCGGTGTGAACGGGCAGTTCAGAACGCCGCGCCACATCATTAAAATGATGGTTGAGCTGATGGATCCCAGGCCGGATGACACAATCTGTGATCCGGCGGCAGGTACTTCCGGTTTCCTGGTGGAGGCGGCGGAATATCTCAAGAACGTCAAGAAAGAGGATGTGCTCTTTGATCCTGAGAACCGGAAGCATTACATGAATGATATGTTTACGGGATTTGATATGGACCGGACCATGCTGCGGATTGGTGCGATGAACATGATGACGCACGGAATTGAGCACCCCAATATTGAGTACCGGGATTCACTGACGGATCAGAATCCTGACCGGGACAAATATTCTCTGATTCTGGCCAACCCGCCCTTCAAGGGATCACTGGACTATGACAGTGTGTCTGATGACCTACGGGATATAGTCAATACGAAGAAGCCCAAGACAGAGCTGCTGTTCCTGGAACTGTTTCTGAAGATGCTGAAAAAGGGCGGCCGTACCGCCTGTATTGTGCCGGATGGGGTGCTGTTTGGAAGCAGCAAGGCGCATAAAGCGATTCGGAAGGAACTGATTGAAAACAACAAGCTGCAGGCAGTGATTTCCATGCCCAGCGGCGTATTCAAGCCATATGCGGGTGTATCCACTGCGGTTCTGGTTTTCAACAAAACGGGCTACGGCGGAACCGACAAGGTGTGGTTCTACGATATGAAGAACGACGGGTTCAGTCTGGATGACAAGCGCTCGAAAATCGAAGCCAATGATATTCCGGATATTGTGGAGCGGTTTAGAAATCTGGACAAAGAAGTAGACCGGAAGCGGACAGACCAGAGTTTCCTGGTGGATAAAGAGGAAATCGTGAAGAACGATTACGATCTTTCCATTAACAAGTACAAAGAAATTGAGTATGAGAAGGTGGAGTATGAGCCCACTTCCGTGATTTTGGGCAAGATCAACGATCTTCAGACGGAGATTGAAGCCGGATTGAAGGAACTGGAGAAGATGCTGAAGGAACAGGAGCCAGGAGATGAATAGCGTACAGCTGAAAGATCTGTGCTCTGTGAAATCTTCAACATTGAAAGCGGGGGATGTGAAGAATATGAATCCTGGACAGTACCCTGTATATGGAGCGAGCGGTTTGATTGCTGATATAGATTCTTTTCAACACGAAAATCCTGCTTTGGCAATAGTAAAAGATGGGGCCGGATTTGGCAGAGTATATAAAACTCCGAAAAAATCATCTGTTGTTGGAACGATGCAGTTCATTTTACCTAACGAGGATGTGGACAGAGATTATTTGTACTATGTACTGAATCATATAGACTTCAACAAGTACAGATCTGGCGCGACCATTCCACATATATATTTCAAGGATTATTCATCTGTACAGATTAAGAAGCACTCTCTTTCGGAGCAGCGGATTATTGCAGAAAAACTGGATGGAGTTACTGGTCTTATTGATAAGTCTTATGCTGAGCTTGAGGAGTTTGATCAACTTGTCAAATCCCGATTTAACGAGCTGTTCATCAACAAAAACCAAAATGACAAAGAGTCGCTACTAAAAGATGTTGCTTCTCTAATGTCAGGAATAACGAAAGGACGCAGAATAAAGGGGCCGACAATAACAGTGCCTTACATGGCGGTTTCAAATGTAAAGGATGGGTATCTTGATTTATCAACAATAAAAACGATAGAGGCATCTGAGCAAGAAGTGGAGAAATATCGTTTGCTTCCAAATGATGTACTTATGACGGAAGGTGGAGACCCAGATAAGCTTGGACGGGGTTGTGTGATTGAAACACCATTACATAACTGCATTCATCAGAACCATATTTTCAGAGTCAGATTGAATAATCGGCTACTGACTCCGACGTATTTTCAATTCTATCTTCAGGACAAAAAAGCCAGGGAGTATTTCTTGAGATCAGCTAAACAAACAACTGGAATTGCCAGTTTAAATATGACGCAATTGAGAAACCTTCCAGTCATTATCCCTCCAATCGGGCAGCAGCTAGTGTTTGAAGAAGATGTCCAGGTCATAAACAAATCAAAATTGGCAATCCAAAAGAGCATTGATGAGCTGGAAACTTTAAAGAAAAAGCTGATGCAGGAGTACTTTGGATGAGTAAAGGGGAGAAAATCAGACTTTTTCACGGATCTCGTAGTGGCTTAAATGGTCCCATAGCACCAATCAGCAGAGACAAATGCGATTTTGGTACCGGTTTCTACATGGGTACAGTCGTCTGGCAGCCACTAACACTGATTCACAATGAAGAAAGTCCAGTTCTATACACTGTTGAGCTGGATTTATCTGACTTGAGAGTGCTGGAACTGGGGGCAGATTTGACCTGGGCATTAGTAATCGCGTATTACAGGGGCAAACTAGAAAAATATAAGGATCTGCCCCTGTATAATGCGATTCAATCCTATGTCAGTGGGTATGATGTTATCAAAGGGCTGATCGCCAATGACCGGATGTTTGTTGTACTTGACCGCTTCTTCCAAGGGGATATTACGGATGCTGCTCTGATTCACTCGCTGATGGGGCTGGAACTTGGAGAACAGTATGTTGCAGTTTCAGAAAAGGCGTGTTCGCAAATATCAGTGGTTGAAGAAAGATACATTGATGGACCTGAATGCGAAGCTTTGAAAGAACTGAGTTTTAAAAACAGAAAAGCAGGAATCGAACTCGTGGAAAAAGTAGCCAGAAAGTATCGTCGGGAAGGCAGATACTTTGATGAAATCGTGGAGGAATGGAATGGATTTGAGTCTGGATCAGAGACAGCTGTGTGATATTCAAGGCCGGCTGTTTGAAAATTCAGTGAAAGCCGGTTTCGATTCTCAGGAATTCATCAGAACGTTTATGACCAGTTCCGTGGCATCGCATCTGGATGATACATATGACCGGCTGCAATGGATGGGAGAGGAATATCTGCTGGATGAGCTGGGTGATGAAGCTGGTGGTTTCAAGAGAAATGGGCCTCTATATGACCAGGAAATGATGTACTGGACTGGATATTTGTATCGTTACTGGCATTATCTGACAGGAGAATCCAGCAGAAACATTTACCATCAGGCAGATGCTGAAACCATGAATACCAGCTGGATCGGTTTCCATGCACTGGATCCGGAAATGGCTGTAGAGCGCTTTAAAGAAATGTCCTGAATGCAGGTATACAAGAACAGCATTGTTGGTTGAGACAATGCTGTTTTACGATTGGGGATATTTAGAAGGAACCAGATTGTTCTGAAGGAGATCCCATGAAACAGCAACTGATTGCAGATATCACCCGTGAAATGCTTCCTGTTTTGAATAATTACCAGCTCCAGCAATTGCAGAAGGTTTTGAATCATTGTTTTTACCGTGTGGATGTAAAAGAATCAGAATCGCAAATAAGTGATGCTGACAAGAAGTCAAATGAAGATTACTTAGATCTATTTATCACCGCCAAGAGTATAGAAGGATGCAGCGCCAAAACCTTGAAATACTACAAGGCCACCATTCGAAAAATGCTTTCTGTTCTTGATATCTCCGTTACTCACATTACAACGGAAGACTTAAGACAGTATTTATCCGATTATCAGACTATCAATAATTGCAGCAAGTCCAACATCGATAACATTCGGCGAATTATGTCCACCTTCTTTTCCTGGCTTGAAGACGAGAGCTACATTTTAAAGAGTCCAGTTCGAAGAATTCATAAAATCAAAACCCCAAAGACAGTAAAAGAAACGTATTCAGATGAAAACCTGGAAATACTAAGGGACAACGCATCAAATATTCGGGATCTGGCAATGATAGATCTTCTGGCATCCACAGGTATGCGGGTGGGAGAGCTGGTCAAGCTGAATATTGAGGATATTGATTTCGATAATCGGGAATGTATTGTTTTTGGCAAAGGAAGCAAAGAACGACCGGTTTATTTTGATGCAAGAACCAAGATCCATTTGAAAAACTATCTAGATTCAAGAAATGATGCGAATCCAGCACTTTTTGTGTCTCTTCTCAATCCCCACAACCGATTGGCCATCAGTGGAGTGGAAATACGGCTGCGGGAACTGGGAAGAAAGCTGGGAATCAAGAAAGTACATCCGCACAAATTCAGGAGAACACTGGCAACCAGAGCCATTGATAAAGGGATGCCTGTTGAACAGGTTCAGCAATTATTAGGTCATACCAAAATAGATACCACCATGCAGTACGCAATGGTGAACCAGAACAATGTGAAGATCAGCCACCAGAAATATATTTCATAGAAACTCTGATAGATTCAAATCCCGATATGGTGTTTGGAAGTGTTTTAAGCAGTGGATAGAAGAAATAGTTCTCATGTTTATACAGAGGTATAGCTATGTGGCATGAATTGGGTGATTTAATCAGCTATGCAAAAGTAAAGCGGGCTAGAGATTTAGACTTACCCGTTCTATCAATGACTTCCAAAAATGGAATCATGCTCCAGAATAACAGGTTTAAAAAGGATATTGCATCCAAAGATCGATCAAATTATAAAGTTGTGCGGAGAGGGCAATTTGTCTTTGGATTTCCTATGGATGAAGGAGTTATGTACTCCCAAAAGATTGTGGATGAGGGTATCTTGAGCCCTGCTTATGATGTGTGCGATGTTAAAAAGAGCATTATTGATCCAAACTATTTAGAAGCATATCTACATGGCCCTCGTGCTTTAACTTTTATAAAAGAGAAACTGCGGGGGACAACCGCTCGTCGCAGAGTCGTTCCCAAGGATCAATTGGGTACTTTTACACTCGATATACCTAGTTTAGGTGATCAATCTAAACGACTTAATAGACTAAGTTTGATGCAACTATTACTAGAGAACGAAAAACAATTGCTCGTTCTATTGGATGAACTTGTCCAGTCCCGATAAGAAGAGAGGTTTGTTAATGAAGTATAAGATTACAGATCTTTTTGAGTTGAAGATGGGAAAAACACCCTCTCGTAGCAATCCTAACTACTGGAATGGGACTAACGTGTGGCTTTCTGTATCAGATTTGAGTAGTTCAGGAAAATATATTAGTTGTAGTAAGGAAAGAATTACCGAACAGGCTATAGACAAGTCCAAGATACAGATGATTCCTAAGGATACTGTAGTAATGAGTTTTAAGCTATCATTAGGTAAAGTATCTATCACAACACATAATATGTACACAAATGAAGCGATTATCGCATTTGTAGATAAGAAAAGTGAGAAAGTTGATCCTTCTTACTTATACTATTGGTGTTTATCCCAAAATTGGGAGAAATACGGAAATAAGGCAGTTATGGGGGTGACACTTAACAAAAAAACTCTCACTTCACTTTCGATTGAGTTGCCACCATATGAATTGCAAAAGAGAATTGTAAAGCGCTTAGACTTATTAGCCAATCTCTTAGAAGCTAAAAATATACAATTACAATCTTTACAGCAATTAGTCCAGTCCCGATTTATTGAGATGTTCGGCGATACTAACAATTCAATGGAGTGGCCAATCGCAAATGTTGAAAGTATTGCAAAAGTAAAAGTAGGCCTTGTAATCAAGCCTACACGTTTCTATTCTTCTTCCCCAACACGATATAAAGCGATTCGTGGTTTAAACATTTCACCTTTTTGCATCAATGATACGAATTGGGTGTACTTCACAGAAGATGGTGCTAAGTCCAATAAAAAGACAGAGGTTAAAGAAAATGATGTCGTCGTAGTAAGATCAGGAGCACCAGGAACGGCTGCTGTTGTAACCAAAGAGTATGCTGGTAGCAATGCAATTGATGTGCTCATAGTTGAACCTGATTTGACCCAGATAGACCCTACTTATTTATGTGCATATACGAATTTTCCGCATGGGTTAAAACAGATCAGTAAGGGAAGTGGGGGTGCAGCACAAAAGCACTTTAATGTTGAGAAATATAAAAATCTAACTATATTTATTCCTCCACTAGAGAAGCAAAAACTATTTTCTATAGAGAAGAAGGAAATAGACAAATCAAAATTTATCTGCCTAATCAACGCATAACCACCCCATCTCGCCCTTCCACCATCGGCATCCTGTCCCGTGACAGCATAAAAAGAACACCGCATTCTTCACTACAAGCGGTGTTCCTTTCCTGATCAGACGCCTTCAGCCCGTCAGGACTGCCGGCCATAATCATCCTGCAGCCGGATCACATCGTCCAGCTGCGGCGTGGAGACCTCGATGATGGCACTGTCTTCCAGACCCGTCACGCGGTGGCGGAATCCGGGCTTCTGCTCATAGACCATCCCCGGTGTGTAGATGTTTGTCTGGAGATTGCCGTTTTCGTCGTCTTCCTCCACCTGGAGTTTTCCGTAGAGCACATAGGCATGTTCCAGTTTCTGTTCGTGCTTCTGCAGCGAGCACCGGGCGCCTTTGTTGAAACCGATTTCCTTCACGGCGTAGCTGTCGTTCACCGCATACAGCTTTTCGTATCCCCAGGGCTTTTCGATGTATTCAATGACTTCCTGCTTCATGAGATTGCATCCTTTCTTATTCCATGTTGGCGTGGCGGCCGAACATCGTGTCGCTGTCCATGTGATTTTTCTCCATCAGCATCAGGATCGAGGCATCCATGAACAGCCCTTCGCTCTGCTCAAAGAGACTGCCCATGGGCTGGATGGACTGGATGTCGCCTTCCTTCGCGGACTTGGGGCTCGGGGCGCTGATTTCCACGACCACATCCGCCATCTGCGCAATGGGAGAATCCGGATCGATGGTGATCAGGGCGATTTTCGCGCCCACGCTCTTTGCCTTCCCGGCGTGGTTGACCAGCGACTTCGTGCTGCCCGATCCGGAACAGATCACCAGCACGCCGTTTTCCGTGATGTTCGGGGTGCAGGTTTCACCCACCACATAGCTCTTTTTGCCCATGTGCATGAGCCGCATCGCAAAGCCTCGGATCTGGAATCCGGAACGGCCCGCTCCTGCACAGAAGATTTCATCTGCTGCATCCACGAGATCCACGAACTCCCTGGCCTTCTGGTCGGAAACCGACAGCAGGGTGTGGTTCAGTTCGCTGACAATGGTTTCCGCAATTGTCCTGTAGTTCATTATTTCATTCTCTCTTTCATTGCCGTGGCCATGACTGCGGGATCATCGGCGTTGCAGATGGCACCGCCCACCACGATCACACCGGGCTTTTCTGCGGCGATCGCATCCACTGTGGCCAGCTTCACACCGCCGGCCACCGCCGCTCTGGCGTTTTCAATCACCGCATTGACCACCTTCAGGTCCTCCAGCGGATCTTTCTGCCCCGTGCCCTGAATGTCGAATGCCGTGTGGACACAGATGTAGTCCACACCCATTTTGTCCAGTTCCCGGGCTCTTGCAGCCAGGTCCATCACGCCGATCATGTCCACCATGACCTGACCGCCGTGAGTTTTCGCAGACCGCACCACGCCTTCGATGGTTTCATCATAGGAAACCCCAAGGACGGTGACGATATCCGCGCCGGCTTCAAAGCACTTGTCGGCCTCGAATTCTCCGGCGTCCATGATCTTCGCATCTGCGAGCACCTCGATCTCAGGATGAGCGGCCTTGATCGCACGAACGGGTTCCATGCCGCATTCAATGATGAACGGTGTGCCGACTTCCGCGATATCCACGGCTCCTTTTGTGTGATCCAGCAGCGCCAGGCACTCCTCGAGTGTCAGGGTATCCAGTGCAGCCTGCAGCTTCATAATGCATTCCTCCTTGTGTGTCTGTACCTGCATGATACGGTGCCTCAAAACCCGGAACCACTGAAAACGGAAAATTCGCGAAAAAACAAAGGCTGGAATTTTGTTTTGCGGCAAAACTGCCGCATTCGGATTTTGTTTTGGATGCATGCGCTTACAAACATGTGACATACGAGACAATGGTTCACCCTTCAGAATTCAATTGGTTGTAACGGGACAGACTATCGGCTATGGTAGAGAAAAAGGGGGCAGAACTGATGAACAGAATTCTGGAAGCTGCCACAGCCGCAGCCTGCATGCTGTCGGTCATGGGCCCGTCTGCTGTATTCGCAGAAGAAAAACCGGCTGGCGATACAAAGGAACATACCCTTGAGGTGACATACATCTATCCTGACGGCACTGCAAAAGCCGCGGGAGAACTGAAGTACAAGTCCATGGAAAAGGAGAATGCCAAAGAAGGCATGACCTATCTGGCCATGGAGGATCTGCAGACATTCGTGATGAAACACCGGCCGGACAAGGGTTTTGAAGCAGACCTGGGAGAAGTCTGGTTTGAAAAGGACAAAAAAGAGGGAACAAAGCTGACGCTGGAGGACACGGACGTGTCCCTGGATACAGATAATCTGTATCTGGATGCAGACAAGGACGATGGTAACTATGACATTGTCTTCTATCAGGCACCCGGCAAGGTGTTCTCTCAGGAAACAGTCAAGGCAGGAGACAAGATTCAGCTGCCGGAAAAGGACCCCGGAAAGGACGGATACGTTTTTGACGGCTGGGACCTGAAAGAGGGAACCAAAGCCGAACAGAACCTGTACCTGTATCCGAAGTGGACACAGGAAACGGCCCAGGCGCAGGGAGATGGTGTACGAAACGTGACACTCACCTTTGACCCGGAAAACGGACAGCCTGCCCAGGTGCTGACCGTGAAGGCCAAAGAGGCTGTGGATGCATCTGCCATTGCAGAGCCGGCCAAAGAAGGCTTCGTCTTCAAGGGCTGGGACCCGGAAATTCCAGCCACAGCCGATGCATCGCAGCAGTTTCACGCAGTCTACGAAAAGGAACCGCTGCCGGAATACACCGTCAGCTGGGAGATGGATGGACAGGTCATCCGTACAGATACCGTGCAGGAAGGACAGCCCACACCCCAGGCACCGGATGTCAGCGTTCCGGATGGATACGTCTTCAAGGGCTGGGACCCGGAGATCCGGACGAATGTGACAGAAAACGCGGTCTACACCGCGAAGCTGGAAGCTCTGCCTGACGAACCCCAGGCGGTGGACATGGTCACCATCTCCTTTGCGGGCGGCGACCAGGAGATTGCACCGATCACCGTGGTGAAGGGATCGGCCATTGATGAATCCACGCTGCCCAAGGCGGTCAAAACCGGGTATACCTTTACGGGATGGACCAATGTCCCGGCTACAGCCGACAGAGACCTGACGCTCACAGCCGCCTTCACAAAAGACGAGTACAAGATCGTCTACCGCAGTGAAGGATCCGTGGTGAAGGAATTCACAGCCGGATACGGCGATGCAACCCCTCAGCCGGAGGCTCCTGTACGGGAAGGCTATGAGTTTGAGGGCTGGAACCCGCAGGTGGCGGCCACCGTCACCGGCGGGGCAGAGTACAATGCAGTCTGGAAGGCCCTGCCGGTGCAGGATGTGAAGATCCGCATCCAGTACCTGGAAGAAGGCACAAACAAAGAACTGCACTACGCCAACGTGGTGGAAGTCCGCACCGGCAGCGCCTATGATGTGACACGCTTTGACAAGCCGGACATCAAGGGCTATACCTATGTGAAGACCGATGGCAGCCTGACGGGCACAGCCGACAAGGATGCGACCATGACCGTCTGGTATGCAAAGGCAAAGAAAGGTACCACGGGCACAAACGGCACAGATACATCCACGAACACAGACAGCGCATTGTATATCGGACTGGCTGCCGCCGCAGCCGTGATCCTGGTTGTGCTGCTCGTCCTGAAGAACCGGAAGAAATAGCCGGTTGAATGATACAGCTGCACTGCCGTCAGCCCGTGCTGACAGGCAGTCTGCCCATGAAAAAGGAAGCGTCACCGCTTCCTTTTTCCAGCCTGAGGCGCCGGAATGCCGGAATGGCAGGCTGTGTGCCGGCTGACGAACCAGTGATCCAGGAAGGAACTTAGATGCAACTGATACAAACTTCGCGTTTTACCAACAACACGGTCTCGCTGCGGGCCCTGGTGCCTCTGGACAGCCGGACGATCTCCGGGTGGAATGTCCTGGTGTGGATGATCCGCTCCGCAACAGAAACCTGGCCGGACCGGCAGACGTTCACCGAGGCCCTGGGCCGGGCCTACTCCATGCATGTCCGCTGTGGCCTCACCGGCTACGGTGCACAGGTAGCACTGGAAGTGGTGTTCGAGTGGATCCGCCCCGATCTGATCCGGGATCCTGCCTATCCTGCAGCCGTGCAGGAGGTGATGGAGCAGGTGCTCTTTCATCCCTGCCTCACGGCCGAACGCCTGGAGGAAGCCCTGTACATGATCCGTGCCCGCCTGCTGCGCCAGCAGGAAGATCCCGATACAGCGGCCGTTCTGGCCGCGCTGGCCGCAGCCGGGGAAGGCACCTCGCTGGCCGTCCCCATTTCCGGGACACTGGAGGGCCTGGAGTCTGTCACGCTGGACGAAGTCCGGCACCTGTGGAAGACCTGGCTGGACATGCCCAAAAGCCTGTATGCCGTGGGCGATCTGCTGCCGGAAATGCAGCGGTTTCTGGATGGACTGCTGCAGACTGCACCGGTCTGCACACCCCATTCTCCCCTCGCCCCCAGGGAAATGCCGGCAGTGGTCCGGGAGGTCCGGGACATTGCCCAGACATCCCTGGTGCAGGGATACACCACACAGATCACGCTGAGCGATTCGGAGTCCGCGGCTCTCATGGTCCTGAGCTCGATCCTGGGCAGCGGACAGAAAAGCCTGCTCTTCGAGGAGATCCGCGAACGCCACAGCTGGTGCTATTCCATTTCCTGTTCCCTGATCCGCTTTGACGGCCTGCTGCTCGTCACGGCCGGGACCAGGGCGGAATACCTGGAGGACCTGCAGTCGAAAATCGCCCGGCAGATCCGGCGCATTGCGGATGATGACTATCCCCAGAGCCTGTTTGATGCCGCCATTCTGGACCTCGTGGACGGCATCAGCGCCCGCCGCGATTTCCCGAGGGCTTTGATCGAGACCGCCTTCCAGCAGGACCTGCTGGATCTGCACCGCACAGACCAGGAACAGATCGCCCGTCTGCGCCGCGTGACCCGACGGGATGTGCAGGAAACCGCACAGAAGCTGCAGCTGGCTGTCACATCCATCGTGCAGGAAGGAGAAGCCGATGAACAGGATTGAGAAAACACTGCCCAACGGCACCCGCGTGGTGCTGATCCGCAAACCCGGGTTTTCCCGGTCCCTGTTTCTGGCGGGATTCGGCACCGGCGGTCTGTACCTGCAGGGAAACACTGCCGAAGGGCGCCGGCGCTTCCGTTCCGGTGCGGCCCATTTCCTGGAACACCAGATGTTCCGGCTCAATGGCCGGGATGTGACGGATGACATGGCCGCCATGCAGGCCGGCACCAATGCCTATACTGCTTTTGAGGAAACCGCCTATTACTTTTCCACCACGGCTGACCCGCTGCCGCCGCTGGGGCTGCTGCTGGATTTTGTCCAGACGCTGGACATCACCGAAGCCAGTGTGGAAAAGGAAAAGGGAATCATCCTTTCGGAATACGACATGTATGACCAGAACCCCGAGTCCAGGCTGCTGCAGGAAACCATGAACAGCCTGTATCACGTCTATCCCCTCAACACCGACATCCTGGGCACCCCGCAGGACATCCGGGACATGTCCACGGAAGACCTGGCGGTGTTCTACCACACCTGGTATGATCCCGCCCGGATGGTGGTGATCGGCATCACTCCCCATCCGCTGGACAAAGTCCTGGCATTCATTGAAGACCGGGAAGCCGGCTATCCCGGGAGCAAAGAAACTGCTCCGGTCCCCGTGTTCGACCCGGAACCTGAGTCCGTGCATCGAAGCTCGTTCACACTGCCCATGGATGTGGCGGCCCCCTATGTCTGCATTGGCTTCAAGTTCAAACCCGCCGGCGATGTCCGGGAGAACATGAAGCGGGACCTGGCGGTGAATTTCTGGATCGACGGCATGTTCTCCCCCCTGAATCCCGCCTTCCAGGACTGGATCGACCAGCGGATCCTGACACAGGTCTACAGCGGGGAAGGGGAGTTCTCCGACAAGGATGCGTACATGCTGTTTTATGCGCAGACAGAGAAAACCGATGAGTTCCGGGATCTGGTCATGGACCTGGTGAAGCGGCGGCCGATGCTGTCCGAAAAGACCTTCGAGATTCTCAGGCGCCAGAACCTCGCCCGGTCGCTGCGGCTGCAGGACTCCTTCCAGGGACTGGCCCAGAAAGAGCTGGAAGCTGTCCTGGATGACGTGCCGCTGGCCGAACAGACGGAAATGGCGAGGAACATTACACTGACGGATGTGGAACAGGCAGTCAGGGAACTGAATTTTGAAAACTGCACTGTGACGCTGATAACGCCGCGAAATGAAGCCCTGCAGGGGTGAACTTCACCTGAAACATATGGATTTCCAGGCCCGGATCGAGGATCCGGGCTTTTTGTGTGTCCGGACGGCGATGCGTAAAGTAGCGGGTGTGCAGGAAAGGAGGAATTGAATTGCTGAATGTATTCTGCCTCGCAGGGCGCCTGGCAGAGGACCCGGTGATGCGCGAGACACCCGGCGGGATCCGCATGGCGGAAGTCACGCTGGAAGTGGAACGTCCCTTTGCCAATGCCCAGGGACTGTATGAGAAAGACCGCATCACGCTGGAGGTCTGGAGAGGGCTGGCGGACACGATTGGGAGTGTCTGCCGCGGCGGCAGCTGGGTGACTGCCAAAGGACGCATTGCCAGCCGTCCCTATGAAAAAGATGGAAAGGTCTGGAACAACTACAGTTTCGTGGCCGAGCGCGTCGACGTCCTGAGTTAGGAGCGGGCTGCCTTTCTCCTCCCCCCTTTGAAGGAATGAGGATGACGATGCCAGGAAAGCAGACACCAGTCTGCTTTTTCCTTGAGAATTCCCGGCAGCCGAAACGCTGCCGGCTGACACTGATACAGAAACAGAAAAGGAGTACGGAACAGAACGATGAAACGAACGATCGCGAAACGGTTCCTGTCCGGGGCAGCGGCAGCCCTGCTGCTCATGACAGGCGGGCTGATGCCGGTCCATGCCCGCGACAGGGGACCAGAGGAAGTGAAGCTGGAACTCCGGTCAGAAGGCCCGGGGACTGTGACCTGGAACGGACAGGGGCCTGGCAGCTGGATGCGGCCGAAGGGAGAGGAAGTCTCTCTGGAAGCCACACCTGAGGCAGGAGCCCGCTTTGCGGGATTTGAACGCAACGGACAGCCGGTCACCAGCCATGAGCCCCGGCTGACCTTCACCCTGGACCAGGACACACTGATCAGGGCTCTGTTTGAGCCTGCGCCGGCAGACAGCCACGAAAAGACAGACGGCGAACAGGAGCCAGACAGCAACCCATTGACAGCCGGGCAGACCGAAGACGGGCAGGAAGATCCGGACCCCGGGCAGACCGAAGAACAGGCCCCGGAAGCAGACCGTGACCTCATGCGTCCCATGGACCGGCCATTTGAACTCACAAAGGAGGAGTCGACTCTCATTGAAGCCTATCGACAGGGAAACTTCCGGGCCGGCAAAGAGATGCGGCTGGCCATGATCGAAGACTACGGCCTGCAGGACTGGGTGGACGCAGACGGCTTCCTGCTTCCGGCTTACTTTACGGCCTTCGGGCCGATGGCAGCTGTCCGGGGCGGAATGCAGATCCTGAACCGCAGTGTAAACGGTCTCCAGGAGACAGGTCGCATGCGGACGGTGAACACCGTGACGAAATACGAAGACCACACCTGGTACTACCCCGGCGGCTACATGACCGGCGGACTGTGGACCATGAACATTCCGGGATTCGGGCTGCGGCAGGGATTCTGCGCCAATGGCATGTATGCACCCCCGCAGGCCGGCACCCCGCTGAAAGAGGCGGTAAAGAAAACGGACTCGATGTTCCGCAAGGCCCTGTACTACGGCTACGGCGGACCGGACAACCGTCTCGCTGCCCGCGGCCTGAATACCGCCCAGCAGATCATTGTCACCAACGACCTGGTGTCCATGTCCAATGTGAACACCTCCATTGGCAGCAGCATCGGCGGCGGCTGGATCTGGCGGGACTACAGCGGACCGGTCTGGGAGGAGATGAAACGCTGGCCGGAACCCCCTGCCACCTTCCATGCCTACCTGGCGGACACCGAAGGATCCGGTGAAAACTGGCAGGGTCTGAACAAGCCATACCAGCCCCTGGCCTTCTATGTGGACAATCCGAGCGGGACTTTCCGCCTGACAAAGACAGGCCGGCTGCCCGATGTGACACAGGACAACCATGCCTATTCCCTGGCAGGCGCCGAATACACACTCTATGATGCAGCGGGGCACAAAGCCGGCGTCCTGACCACGGACAAAACCGGAACGACGAATGAGATATCGCTGCCCTTTGGCACCTACACCTACCGGGAAACCAAAGCTCCCCAGGGATATCAGAAAGACCCGGCCACCTGCACCGTGACCATCGACCGAAACGGCCATTCACTTGCGACCACCGGCCGGGTGGAAGACACCCCGGAGACCACGCTCGTGGACCTGCTGCTTTTGAAGAAGGGAGACAGCGGGCAGACCCTGGCAGATGCACACTTCGAGATCGGTTTTTACAAAAACGGGGACACCCGGCCCACCCGGACCTGGGTCATGAAATCCGATGCGCAGGGAAAGATCCTGCTGGACGACGCCCACAAAGTGAGCGGTGATCCCTTCTACCTCAATGAACACGGCAAGCCATGCTTCCCCAAAGGCGACGTGAAGATCCGGGAGATCAAAGCCCCCGCCGGTTACGTCGCAGATGCGGCGGTGCATACCGTGGATACCCGCACCATGACAATCTGGAAGACGGCGGAAGTCGTCAACCGGCCCAGAGAACACGCCCTGCGGCTCATCAAGAAGAGCTCCGACGGACATGTTCTCGAGGGGGCTGAGTTTGCCGTCTACGAAGACGAAGCCTGCACCAGTCTGTTTTACGAAGGAACCACAGACAGCAGCGGGGAACTGGCCATTCCAAAGATCCGGGACGGCAAACCGTACTGGCTGAAGGAACGCAAGGCACCGGCCGGGTACAGACCAGATCCGGCAGCCGTGAAACTTGTCATGCACGCCGATCCTGATACCGGCAGCGGATCGCTGGAGGTCAATGGCACCCGCTATGAAGCCGGACACCAGGATGACATGGTGCAGGTGGAGATGAACAAGGGCATCCTGCAGGCAGCGCTTGTGCGCATCAACCAGGTGCAGGATGCCCTGCCTGAAACCGGTTCATCCGGCATGATTCACATCGCTGCAGCCGCAGCCGTTCTTGCGGCATTTGCCTGGCTGCTGAAAGGAAAGGATACAAAATGAAAAAATCTGTCATGCTCATGGCCGCCATGCTGGCCATGACTCCGCTGATTCCCGCTGCAGCCTGTGCCCCGGCCTATGCCATGGACACCGCTGTGCTGTCCGCAGCCGGTACTGTGCAGGCAGGTGGCGGACCGGCCTCCATTGTCCTGAAGCCCTCTTCCGCATCCCAGACTCTGCAGGGCCGGCGCTTTACTCTGTACCGGCTGTTCGAGGCGGAGCCTGCAGCCGGCGGGGAATCCGTGGTCTACCGCTTTGATCCGGAAACCGAAGCTGCCGTGAAACAGGCAGTCGCAGCCGGCCTGGGTATCCAGGCTGGCGCGGTCGGGGAACAGCAGGCCGTGGACTATGTGGCCTCCCTCTCGGGACAGGACAGTGCCCTGCGCCAGTTCCTCTCGACGGTGCAGGACCACCTGCAGCCCGCCCAGGGAGAAAGTTTCCGGGTGGATTCCACGGCTGCCGACGGCAGCTTCACCATTGCCGGTCTGGACTATGGCTGGTACATGGCGGATGAAGAAGGAACCGACATCAGCGGATCCCATGCTGCGGCCTCTTTGCTGATGGTCAGCACCGCTGCTCCATCTGTTCAGATCAAAGTGAAGTCGGACTATCCTCAGCTGATCAAGCAGATCGAGGAAGATGATGGAACAGCGGGCTGGAACGACATCGGTGACTACCAGTACGGCCAGGCGATACCTTACCGCTTTGAAACCACGCTCCCGGATGTCACTGGCTATGAAACATACCTGATGCGGTTTCACGACAGGATGGACCCGGCACTGGACTTTGACCCGTCTTCCGTGGCCGTGACCCTGGACAAAGACGGAAAACAGTACCGGCTCAGTCCGCAGGAATTTACGATCACGGACACCCCGACCGCAGACGAGACGTTCTCCGTCACCATTCCGGACATCAAGGCCATTGCCGACCGGGAGTTCGGCAGCTTCGGTCAGCGCGTGGAACTGACCTACAACGGGGTGTTCAACGAAGGCATCCTGGACCGGCAGGACCAGGGAAAACAGGGCTTCGAAAACACCGTGCGCCTGGAGTTCTCCAACGACCCGGACTCCAGCCAGACCGGCTTCACGCCCTGGGATACCGTGGTCTGCTACACCTACCGCCTCAACGCCGTCAAGCACAACGAAAACGACGTGAAGCTCGCCGGTGCGAAATTCCGGCTGTACCTGGACAAAGACTGCCAGACAGAACTGGGGTTCGCCAAACACGGGGATGTCTATCTCCCCGCTGCCGATGCACAGGACATTGTGACGGATGATGAGGGCTCATTCCGGCTGGACGGCCTGGACCAGGGGACGTACTGGCTCCGGGAAGTGCAGGCCCCCGCGGGATACCACAAACTGAAGGACCCCATCGAAATCACGATCACACCCGGCTTTGTGGATGACCGGCATGCCTATGTGGCCGGCGGCCAGGGGCTCACGAATCTGACAGCCACAGCCGGCGGGCAGGACCTGGAAACAGATCCCATACAGACGTCCGCGAACCTGAGTGTCCTGAACCGGACAGGCAGCGTGCTGCCCTCCACCGGATCGGGCATGACCATCGTGCTCTTTGCGGCAGCTGCCGGACTGGCGGTCACCGGACTCTGGATGGGACGCAGACGTGGATGAGACGCAGCCTGTCCCTGTTCTGTCTGGTGGCGGCGTGTCTGATTGCGCTCTTTCCGGTGATCTCCGGACTGATGGAAACCCACCGGCAGCAGGAGGCCGTGTCCACCTTCCGGCAGGAGGCGTCCACGGTTTCTGCCGACCGGGCACGCGAGCTGGAGCAGGAAGCCAGGGCCTGGAACGAGGCCAGGCGTCATGGACAGCCGCTGTCCAGAGACTATGACCAGATCCTGGACATCACGCAGACCGGGATCATGGCCACGCTGAGCATTCCGAAAATCAGCGTGAACCTTCCGGTCTATCACGGGACCGGGGAAGAGGTGCTCTCCGCCGGGGCCGGTCATGTGGAATTCAGTGACCTGCCGCTGGGAGAACCCGGGTATCACAGTGTGCTGAGCGCACACCGGGGCATGCCTTCTGCCAGACTGTTCACCAGGCTGGATGAGCTCAAAGCCGGCGACCTGTTTTTTGTGGATACACCGGCACAGTCACTGGCCTACGAAGTGACGGACATCCAGGTGGTCGAACCGGAGGACACCGGCGTTCTGGATCCGGTGCCGGGGCAGGACCTGGTATCGCTGGTGACCTGCACACCCTATGGCATCAACACCCACCGGCTGGTGGTGACCGGACGGCGGACCACAGTGGACACGACCGCGGAAGATGCGCAGGCACCTGCTGTGCCATCTGCCCGGGAGCTGGCGTTTCTGCTGGCACCAACGGGATTTGGCGCAGCAGCGTTCCTGCTGTACAGACGAAAGGAGACAACATGAAACTGAAACGATGGCTGCCCGTCCTGCTGGCGGGACTGCTTCTGTGGCCGCATCCTGGCGTGCAGGCACAGGCAGAAGATGCAGCCGGCACGCTGACGCTGCAGCTGACGGAAGAAGGGGAGCGGGAAGGGGTCCGGTTCTCACTGGAGAAAGTGGCCACGCTTGAGGACGGAAACTACCGCCTTCTGGATGCCTACACGGACACGGGCGTGGACCTGAATGGTCTGAAAACCGCAGCCGACCTGGCCCAGGCTGCGCAGAACCTGGCCCAGGCCGCGCCTGAACAGCCGGTGCAGGCAGTGGAAATGAGGACGGACTCCAATGGTGAGGCCAGGGCCATACTGGAGACGGGCGTGTGGCTGGCCAGACAGAGAGACGGTGCCGGCTACGGCTGGATCGCCCCGTTTCTGTGTGCCATTCCCTCCTGGGACCTGGACAGCCAGGACATGACCTGGGACACGGTGGTGCAGCCCAAGCGGGAACCCTTTCCGGATCTCGTGATCGAAAAAGTGGACGAACAGGGCCACCCTGTGACGGGACTGGACTTCCGGTTTGTGCTGGAACAGGATGGACAGCGCCAGGAAGGTGTGACCGACCCGGAGACCGGCACCGTGCGCTTTGACCTGCGCTGGGGGTCTTCCGCGATTTCCGAGGAAAAAGCCCCGGCGGGGTATGAAAAAAGCACCCGGGTGATCCGGGTCAGCCTGGGAGATACAGTCCTTGTGGATGGACGCGAAGCCGACATACAGGATGGAGTGATCCGGGTGGCGTATGTAAACGGGAAAGAGCCGGCAGCCCCCGGCAGGACGCCCACCGGTCTGGACTCCAGGGCCGGGCTCTGGCTGGCGGCCGGCCTGGCTGCAGCCGCCGGCATGGCCCTGGTGTTTGCCCTGCTGCGAAAGCGGTCTGATTCATAACCATACAAAGGAATGCGGCTGTCTGATCTGCTGAAGCCGCACATCCCGCTGTTGATTCCGGATGAGACCGGACCTTTCTCCTGGATCCCGTCCTTTGCGGCTGCAGACCTGTCCACAGCTCCGGGTCATGCATGCAATCCTTCCCGTACCGGTTGTCAGCCACGTCAGACCGCCGGTTTTTTTTGCATTCTGTCAGCCATCCGGGCTGCAGACACAAAAAAAGAGGCCGAAGCCTCTTTCTGTGCGCTTATCTGTTGTAGAACTCTACGACCAGCAGCTCGTTGATCGGCTGGCTCTGGAACAGCTCGTTGCGCTCCGGGTACCGTACATAGGTGCCCTTTTTGTTGTCCTTGTCCACGTCGACGAAGTCAACCAGGGAAACCGCAGCTTCCAGGGCTTCGGCGATGGCCTTCATGTTTCTGGACCGTTCGCGGATTTCAATGACATCACCAGGCTTGCACTGGTAGGAAGGGATGTCCACCTTTTTGCCGTTGACCAGCACGTGACCGTGGCTGACCAGCTGGCGCGCACCGCGGCGGGTGTTCGCAAAGCCCATGCGGTATACCAGGTTGTCCAGACGGCTTTCCAGCATCACCAGCAGGTTTTCACCGGCAGCACCGGCCTTGCGGCTGGCCTTCTGGTAGGTGTTGAAGAACTGCTTTTCCGTCAGCTGGTAGGTGTGACGGATCCGCTGTTTTTCCTGCAGCTGCAGGCCGTAGTTGGTCATCTTCGGACGACGGTTTCTGCCGTGCTGTCCGGGTGCATAGTTGCGGCGGGCGAGTTCTTCGCCGGTGCCCAGAATGGAGAATCCCAGACGACGGGACTTCTTCCATGTGGATCCTGTGTTTCTTGACATGATTGTCCTCCTGTATGTCCATAAAACGATGTACAGGCGGCAGATCCCCGGCGGACGTGTTGCAGATGATGCTTTCTCCAGTCAGCTTTCTGTTACTCACATCGCGTAAGCCTGCAACGCGCAGGCCGCCGTCTCTGCCTGCTGCTTCGATTCATGCCTATCTATACTAACAAAAGCTGTCCGGTGATTCAACCGGAGATGTGCCGGGAAACAGGGACAACCGCACCGGAAGCGAAACAAAATCATTCGCATGCACCCCATTGACTGATATACTGTTATCTGAATCGGTTCGCATTCCAGACCCGGGTTTCCGGCAGAGCCTGCAGCCGGTGCAAAGCTGAATACAACATGCAGCCGTCTGTGACAGTCCGGCTGCCACAGAAGGAGGGATACTTATATGGAACAGGTGATGACGTTCATCCGCAGTCATCTGTCAACCACGATGATGATCTACATCGGGATCGCACTGCTGCTCCTGATACTGATCTGGATCGTGATGCGCATGAGCCGCAGACGGAAGGCTGCCAGACGTCTGGAGTCCCTGGAGATCGAAGTCAACGAAATCCGAAACAACCCGCTGGCCTACAAGTACAACAAAGCCAGTGCCTTTGCCCGGGTCAATGATGACATCATGGACCGGGTCAAGGAACTGAAAGCCAAATATGATGTGTGCCAGTCCAACATCACCCAGTGTGACGAGCTGTTCACCCGGGCGGATGACTACCTGTCGGCACACAAGACCCGCAAGTCCATGGCGGTCATGGACGAACTGGAAACCATGCTGGATGAAACCCGCACGCGGATCCGGATCGTCAACCAGTCCCTGGATCACATCCTGGCAAGGGAAACCGAAGTCCGGGAAAAATCCAATGCCCTGAAGGAACGCTTCCGCAACGTGAAGGCGGTCTACCAGGACAACCGGTCGAGCTTCTACAACGCCAGTGCGGTGGTGGACCGGGAAATTGAAGACATTGAAAACGAGTTCTCCAACTTCGAGGAATGGATGTTCGCATCCGAATTCAACAAGGCCAAGGAAGAAGTGGACAAGATATCCCGCCGCGTGGACGAAGTCTCCGGCCTGATCGCCCGCACCCCCGGCCTGTATGAAAAGGCAAAGTCCATCATTCCGCAGGCCGTGGATGAAGTCTCCGGACACATCGCGGTGCTGGAAAACGGCGGAATCGACATTGCCTACCTGAATGCCCCGGCCCGTCTGGAAGCCATCAGCCTGGCGCTGGAAAACGCCGTGGACCTGCTGGACGAAGGACAGGACCAGGCCGGTGCAAAGGCACTGGACGCCATCGCGGACGACATCCTGAAGCTGCAGGAGGAAGTGCTGTCTGAAAAGAAAGCCTACGACGAGATCTCCAGCGGCCTGTCTTCCATCTTCCGTCAGGTGGATGAAATCGAAGGCGAGCTGCAGGACATCATGACACTGTATGCCTCCATCAAGGACCGCTTCGGTCTGGAGGACTGGACACACCGGTTCCACCTGGCTTCCGGCCAGCTCCAGGAACTCAAGCAGCAGCGGGCGCTGATTGCCGAACAGCTGGCGGATGAAGACTATCCCCGCAGCGACGTGGTGCACACCTACCGCGGCTTCGCACAGGATGTATCCACATTCGGCACGCAGGTGCGTGACATGAAGAAAATGCTGGTGGGCGCCTCGAGCGACGAGAACCGGGCGCGCAAGCAGCTCATCAAGCTGCAGCTGATCCTCAACGAGGTGCGGCTGAACACCGTGAGCCGGCAGCTGCCCTCCATCTCGGACCAGTTCTCGGCCGACATCAAGGAAGGCGAACGCCTGATTTCCCGGGTGCGCGGTGTGCTGGATCACTCCCCGCTGGATGTGCAGACGCTGAATGCCGACCTGCAGGATGCGATTGACTTCGTGTACCGGCTGTACAACAACGCCAACAACCTGGTGGGTGTGGCTGTGATGGTGGAAAACGCGATTGTCTTCGGCAACCGCTTCCGCAGCACCTATCCCTCCATGGATTCCGAGCTGACCCGTGCGGAAGTGTGCTTCCAGAACGGCGAGTATACCCGGGCGCTCAAGATTGCCATCCAGGCGATCGAAAACATGCACCCCGGCATCTATGAAAAGCTGATCGCCCGGAAAGACCCCGCGGTGATGAACACAGCCGGATGATTTATTTCGACAATGCCTCGACAACCTCTGTTCACCCAGAGGTTGCTCGTGTATATGGGCATCTGGTGAGTGATCTGTATGGCAATCCGGACAGCCTGCATGCGCTGGGCCGGCGCTCGGGCAGGCTGCTGGAACAGGCCCGGGAACGCATTGCGGCCTCCATCGGTGTGCAGCCCCAGGAGATTCTCTTCACATCCGGGGGCAGTGAAGCCAACTCCCTGGCGGTTGCCGGCTATGCGCTGGCCAACCGGAAGCGCGGCAGGCACATCATTACCACGAATGTGGAACATTCCTCCGTGGCCCACGCCGCCGACTGGCTGGAAAGCCAGGGCTTCGATGTGCAGCGGCTGCCGGTGAATGCGGACGGATCCGTGACGGCTCGGCAGGTGAGGGAAGCCATGCGGCCGGATACGCTGCTGGTGTCCATCATGCATGTGAACAACGAGACCGGGGCGGTGAATCCGCTGCGGGAAATCGCGGATGTTGTTCATGCCCATCCGACGGCGGTGTTTCATGCGGACCTGGTGCAGTCCTTCGGCAAGGAGGACATTCCCTGGGAGAGCCTGGACCTGGGCAGTGTGTCGGCCCACAAGCTGCACGGCCTCAAGGGCAGCGGCTTTCTGTACAAACGGAAGAACCTGAAGCTGCAGCCGCTGCTCTTTGGCGGCCAGCAGGAGCAGGGGATGCGGGGTGGCACGGAAAATGCCCCGGCGGACATCGTGCTGGCCAAGACCGTCAGACTGGCGCTGGAAAGCCAGGCAAAGGACCGGGAGCGCATCACGGAGCTGAACCGGATGCTGCAAAAGGAACTCGGCGCCCTGCCCGGGGTGAAGATCCAGAGCCCGGAGAATGCCAGTCCCTTCATCCTCAATGTCAGCTTTGCGCAAATCACCAGCGAAGTGCTGATGAATGCCCTGGATGCCAGGGGCATCTGCGTGTCGGCCAAGAGCACCTGCGAGTCCCGTTCGTCGAACGAGAGCGAAGTGCTGAAAGCCATGGGGCGTCCGGTTTCGGAAACCACCCATGCCATCCGTCTCTCTTTTTCCGGGCAGAATACCCTGGAGGAAGGGAAGCGGTTTATTGAAGAAACAAAGGAGATCCTGAACCAGTATGGACTGCCGTTATGACCACATTCTGATCCGCTACGGTGAACTTTCCCTGAAGGGCAAGAACCGCGGCAATTTCATCAAGACACTCTACGAGGACGTGCGCAATGCGCTTTCAGCATTCCCGGCCCTGGCCTACCGGAAGGAACACGACCGGATGTACATCTACCTGAACGGGGAAGACCCGGATGCGGTCTGCGATGTGGTGTCCCGGGTCTTCGGGATCTCCAGCCTGTCCCTGGCCATCAAGGTGAAGCCGGACATGGAGGAAATCAAGGCCGCCGTCCTTGCGAGCATTGATGCAGCCCATCCCGGAACCTTCAAGCTGGCCGCCAGACGCAGCGACAAGCTGTTCCCGGTGATCAGCGACCAGATCAACCGGATCTGCGCGGGGGAAATCCTGCGGAACACCGACTGGAAGGTGGACGTGAAGAACCCGGATGTGAAGATCATCGTCGAAGTCCACAAAGACGCGGCGTACATCATGACAAAGCGGATCCCCGGTGCAGGCGG
This sequence comes from Faecalibaculum rodentium, assembly GCF_001564455.1. GTDB lineage: Bacteria > Bacillota_I > Bacilli_A > Erysipelotrichales > Erysipelotrichaceae > Faecalibaculum > Faecalibaculum rodentium. Next base: position 1,763,866 of record NZ_CP011391.1, on the reverse strand, counting down.
CCTGCCTGTCGGGGCGAGCGGACGGGCCATGGTGCTGCTCTCCGGAGGAATCGATTCTCCGGTGGCAAGCTGGCTGGTCATGAAGCGCGGGATCCGGATCGAGGCAGTGCATTTTGCGGCGCCTCCCTACACCTCCCAGGCTGCCCGGGACAAGGTGCTGACACTGGCTGGCCTGGTGGCACCCTACCAGGGAGAAGTGCTCCTGCATGTGGTGCCGTTCACCCAGCTGCAGCTGGCAATCTACCAGCATTGCGATGAGTCCTATGCCATCACGATCATGCGCCGGATGATGCTGCGCATTGCGGCGGGACTGGCCGAAAAGCGGCACTGCCAGGCCATTGCCACGGGCGAGAGCGTGGGACAGGTGGCGAGCCAGACACTGGAGTCCATGGTGTGCATCAACGCGGTGACCACCACACCGGTGCTGCGGCCCTGTGCGTGCATGGACAAGGTGGAGATCATCCGCATTGCCGAACAGATCGGCACCTATGAGACATCCATCCTGCCCTTTGAGGACTGCTGCACGATTTTCACGCCGAAGGCGCCGGTGACGAAGCCCAGACTGGACAAGTGCGAGCGGTTCGAAAGCCGCTGGGACTGGCAGAGTCAGGTGCAGGCGTGCATTGACCATGCGGAGAAGCTTCGGATCCGGCCGGGATACGTGCCGGAAGCACCTGCCGCACCGGCTGCCGGCTGTGTCCTGGAAGAGGCCCTGACCACAGCCAGCCAGGAACCGGCAATCCCGCAGGGAAACAGTGCCCTGCGGGACGAAGATCTGTTCTGATCGAAGAATTCAGCTGGCAGACACTGCCCGGGTGATTCGTCTGAGGATGGACGGTCGCCCGGGCTTTTGTGTCATCCCTGCGGTTTTGGGAGTGACAGTGCAGGGTGGTCTGTGCAGGGAATGGAAAAGCGGTACAATAGGAATTGTGGAAGCAGAATACAGATGTCCCATCTGTCATGAGGGACTGACCAGACACGATCATGCCCTGTGCTGTGTGAATCATCACACCTTCAACATCGCCAGACAGGGGTATGTGGACCTCTCCCGGAAGCAGAAGGCCTCCGGGGACAACCGGGCCATGGTCCAGGCCAGGACCCGGTTCCTGGAACAGGGCTATTACCGCTTTCTGCGGGATGAACTGACGAAGCTGACGGCGGATGCCGGTGTCCTGGTGGACATTGGCTGCGGCCAGGGCTGGTATACCAAAGCGCTGGGCGGACAGCTCAAGTACGGCTTCGACCTGTCCCGCCAAGCCATTCGGCATGCGGCGGGGCAGGACAAAGGCACACACTACGCCGTGGCGGGGATCTACGACCTGCCGCTGGCGGACGGATCCGCGGATGTGGTGACCAGCATCTTCACACCGCTGCCGGAGGACGAACTGCAGAGGGTGATCAGACCGGGCGGCAGCCTCATTCAGGTGATGCCGGGTCCCGACCATCTTCTGGAGCTCAAGGAACTGGCCTATGAAACCGCCTACCGGAACCCGGACAAAGTCCGGCAGCTGGAGGGATTCGAGGCACCCGAGTGCATCCATATACAGAAGACGATTCCGGTCAGCGATGTCTGGGATCTGTTTGAAATGACACCCTACCGCTATCACACCCCGAAGGAGGGTCTGGAGCGGGTAAAAAGGGCACAGCCCATGGAGATCACCTTTGACTTTGTGATCGCCAGGCATTTACGGAAGGAGAACGACTAGATGGCAAAAGATCAGGCCAATGGCGGATACCGCCGGGAAGGCGGATACAGAAATGAACGAAAGGACAACTGGAAGGGACGGGATTTCCGGGGCGACAGCGGCGACACCCGCGACCGCCGGAATTTCCGGAACGACCAGGAGAGACGCGACCGCGGGGAGCGGGGAGAAGGAAACTACGGACGCAATGACCGGGGTTTTGGCCGGCAGGACCGCCCGTTCAGCCATGACCGCCGGGATGAGCGTAACCGGGGTGAAAGACGGCCCATGCGGGAAGAAAAGCCCTGGCAGCTGGAGCTGAAGGTGCAGCGCTGGGGCATCAATGGTGAGGGCATCGGCTACTGGAACCGCAAGCCGGTGTTCATTCCCGCCGCTGTCCCCGGAGAGACAGTCCTGGTGGAAGTGGAGAAGGAGATGCCGAAGTTCATGACCGCCAGACTGGTCAAGGTGATCGAAGCCAGTTCCAGAAGACAGCAGCCGCCCTGCGAGCACTATCAGGAATGCGGCGGATGCAGCCTGATCCACGTGGACTACAAGGGTCAGATCCAGATGAAGAAACAGTTCCTGGAGGAATCCCTGAAGAAATATGCCGGCTACACCGGAGAGGTGGAGCCCATGATCAAGAACCCCACGGTATTCGAATACCGCAACTCCCTGAAAATGCCCGCTGCCATGGTGGATGATGTCCTGGAGACGGGACTCTACAAGCGTGACAGCAACGACTTTGTGTCCATTCACGCCTGTGCCATTCACACACGGGGACTGGAAAAAGCCCGGAAGGAAGTCATGGACATTCTCCGGGAAAGCGGCATGAAGGCCTGGAGCCGCAACAAGCGCGGCGGCCTGCGGATGCTGGTGATGAAGGAATTCGACGGCAAAGTCCAGGTGATCCTGGTGACGGATCCCATGGACATCGATCCGGAAATCACGGCGAAGATCATGAACATCCCGGAAGTGACCAGTGTCTGGCAGTCCATCAAGACCGAGCGGGATCCTGAAGTGGAGACCTTCGGCAAGGTGATGCGGCACCTGGCGGGAGATGAAACGATGTCCCTGAAACTGGGGGACTTCGATCTCACGCTGCTGCCCCGATCCTTCTTCCAGCTCAACACACAGCAGGCGAAGGTGCTCTATGAAACCGTTCGGGACATGACACCGGAGGGCGACCTCATTGTCGAGGCGTATTCCGGCATCGGCGGCATTTCGATGTTCCTGCATGACAAGGCGAAGAAGATCATCGGCATTGAGGGTGTGGCTGACGCCGTGACCAATGCCCGGGAAAACGCAAAGGCCAACGGTCTGGAAAACGTGGAATTTATCCACGGCGATGCAGCGGAACAGCTGGAGGAGATCGCAGACAACGAAGATGTCGATACCCTGGTGGTGGATCCTCCGCGGTCCGGTCTCCAGGAGCGGATGATCGAAGCTGTGAAATTCGCACAGCCGAAAAACATCATCTACGTATCCTGCAATCCCAGCACCCTGGCCAAGGACATCGAGGCACTGGAAGACTACGAAATCGAGAAGGTACAGCCTGTGGACATTTTCTCGCAGACCAGCAACGTCGAGGCCGTGGTCAAGCTGAAGAGAACAGACGAATAACGAAAGCCAAGTCCGGCAGTCCACCCTGACAGCATATGCTGTCGGTGTGGACGGCCGGACTTTTTACATACCGACTGGGTACAGCCCGGCCTTACACAACAACAACTTTGCTGTTCAGCACAATCCTCACAACAAAAACCCCGGCTTTCCAGACTGTCAGCATTCTCTGACAGTCTGGAAGGCCGGGGAGAGCGGGCCTCATCCCAGTTTTTCACTCACCAGGGGCAGGATCTGCTTCTTGCGCGACAGCAGGTCTTCCTGCAGCCGCAGCTGCATCCGGCTGCTGGTCACATCCGACAACGCCCAGGCCAGATCACCTGCCGCCAGCAGATAGCTGCCGCCCAGCGGAAGCACCGTCACCGCTGTCACCAGCAGCTCGGTCCCCGATGCTGCCACGTAGTCTTCCATGGCGTCAAGCAGCGCGTCCAGCTCCTGACGCGAGGCATCCCCCGTCAGGATCTGGGCGATCCGCACATCATGGCCGCTGACGTCGAACTGCTTCAAATCCGACTCCAGGTCCTGCACCAGATCCGTGCTGCCGCCCCGTGACAGGATCTCCTGCTCCAGCCAGGAAATATCCACACCCGCCTGGTTGGCCAGATATTCTGCCAGCTGCCGGTCGGTTTCGGTGGTGGTGGGAGAGCGGAATCCCAGCGTGTCGCAGATCATGCCCGACAGCAGCAGACCGGCCATTGCGGGGAGCAGCGGGATCCCCGCTTCCAGGCAGAGCCTGGCCACGATCGTGCATGTGCTGCCAAGGATCTCGCAGCGGTAGAACACCGGCTCCCGCGACAGGAACCCGCCCACCCGGTGATGGTCAATGACTGCCTGCACCCGGGCCAGGCTTCCGTTTTTCACCGACTGCCCATCCTCGTTGTGATCCACCCGGATCATTTTCCGTTCCTGGAAATTCAGGGCGGCATCCGTTTCCAGAAACCCCAGCAGATGCATTTCATCATCCACCACCGGATACGCCCGATACCGGTGACGCCGCATTTCCCGGATGGCTTCCTGCACAAAGAGTGTCCTGCGAAACGTCACCGGATCCGGTGTCATCACGTGCCGGATCTGCACGGAGAAATACAGGTACCGCGACGTGTTCATGGAGCCGTGACCCGAAATCACCACCGGACACCCGTATTCCAGCGCCGCCTGCCGCACCGCCGGATCCACCCGGTCCGTCCACACCAGCACCAGCAGCCCGGCTCCCTGTTCGACAAGCTTCAGCTGGGCCTCGGGACTGTCACCCACGATCACGATCCGGTCCTTCACTTCATACCGGCTCACGCTGTGATCCGACCACGCCACAATGGACACACGTCCGTCGATGTGCAGCGGCGCTTCGGGCCTGACAGCCACGGTCCCGGACAGCGTGCGGGCGATGTCCTCCAGCCTGGCAGTCTGCAGCAGCCGGATCCCCAGGGCGGTGTCCTGCATGCCGATGTCGGCCAGGTCGTTGCGCGTGACCATCGCCAGCAGGCGGCCCTCTTCATCCGTCACCCCCAGGTAGGGCCGGTCGGGGTCGTTCATGCACTGCAGCGCATCGAAAATCGTGTCGGTTGCCCGGCAGCTCCGGGGCGGACTGAGCTGGATCTCCTGCAGCGAAAGCCGGGCATCTTCCAGCAGCTGCGGAAAGTCAAATCCAAAGTGCTTCAGCACCCAGGCTGCATCCGCCGGCACACTGCCGGCGCGGCAGGCAACAGCCGCATGTCCTGTCAGGCGGCAGAGTTCGGCTGTGGCGACAGCCGACAGAATGGAATCCGCATCAGGATTGCGGTGTCCGCATACATACAGTGTCATGATGATCCTCCATTTTCCAGCCGCGGATGTCCAGAAGGGTCCCCGGCAGTTTCATCATACCGAAAAGCGGCCGGCTCTGCTCAATGGGTGTCAGGCACCTCGCAATCACCGGAAGCGCTTTCGCGACTACAATACAGGTAGACAACACAAAAGGATGGTGATTCACATGAACACAACAGATACAAAGACCGCCGCGATCCTGCTGGCGCCCGGATTCGAGGAAATCGAAGCCCTGACTCCCTTTGACCTTTTGCGCCGCGCAGGCATTGACACGACCCTGGTTTCCGTGGAAAACAAAACCGGCTGTACCGGCACCATGGGCCTGGAAGTGACCGGTCTGACTCCCATGAAAGACTATGATTTCACGAAAGCCGATGCCCTGATCATTCCGGGCGGCCCGGGATACGAAGTCCTGGAACAGAACCAGGAAGTCACGGACCTCATCCAGTCCTTTGGCAGGGACAAAACCCTGGGCGCCATCTGCGCCGGCAGTTCCATTCCCGGAAAGCTCGGGCTTTACAAAGACCGGGACTACACCGTGGTACCTGATCTCAACGGTGACTTTGGCGGTACCTTCGAAAAGGTTCATGCTGTGATCTCCGGCAATATCGTCACCGGCATTTCCGTCGGCGGAGCCTTTGAGTTCGCCCTGGACCTGATCCGTGTCCTGAAATCACCGGAAGCAGCCGACGATATCGCCCGCGCCACCTGCTGGACACTGTAGGGGCCCGGAGATGCATTTCATCATAGCCGGGGACTCCCACGGCTATACAGAGCGGCTCGACGAACTGAAGCAGATCCCGGCCGACGGATACATCTTCACGGGCGACCTCACGGATGATCCTGCCCGGATTTCCGGCTGGTCCGCCGTGGCGGGCAACAACGACCAGTACTTTGGCATCAAGCTGCCGCCCATGACCATCGTGGACGCAGGCGACCACAAGATCCTGGTCATGCACGGACACCAGTTTCCCGCCGGACAGCGCCACCGCAGACTTGCGACACTCGCAAAGAAATTCGGGTGCGACATTGCAGTCTATGGCCACAGCCATGTACCGGTGATCGACGAAGAAGACGGCGTGCTGATCCTGAACCCCGGATCGGTGTACCGCAGCCGCGACGGCAAAGGCACCAGCTACATGATACTCGACACCGGCGGTCACATACCGCGGGCTGAAATCATCAGAAAGAAGTTTGCATCATGAAACAGACAGTCACAGCAGGCGTGATGGTCCCCCATCCGCCCATTATTCTGCCCAACATCGGGCGGGGAGAAGAGAAGAAAATCCAGGACATTGCGGATGCCTGTCAGCACGCTGCCGATGCCATCGTTGCCTCGCAGCCCGATACGATTCTCATTGTGAGCCCGCATGCCCCGAGCTACTTCGACTACATCCAGATCTCCGACGGCCCGTCCGGCCGCGGCAGCATGGCTCAGTTCCGGGATCCCATGGACACCTTCGAGATTCCCTATGACAGGGAGCTGATTCGGGAAACTGCCAGAATCTGTGAAGAAGCCGGCATTCCCGCCGGCACCCTCGGCCAGCAGGATGGATCCCTGGACCATGGCACGATGGTGCCCCTGTATTTCCTGGAAGAGGCCCTGAAACGTGCCCCCGGAAGCACGAAGCAGCCGCAGTTTGTGCGTATTGGCATCGGCGGGCCGAATTCCCGCATGCACTACCGCGTGGGACAGGCCTTCGCCCAGGCAGCGCAAACACTCGGCAAAACGATCGCCATTGTGGGATCCGGCGACCTGTCCCACTGCCAGAAGGAAGACTCCGGCTATGGGTTCAAGCCCGAAGGACCGGCCTATGATGCCATGATCATGGACATCATGGGCCAGGCGGATTTTCTGAAGCTCCTGGAGATCCCGGAGGAAACCGCCGAAGCCGCCATGGTGTGCGGCCAGAAACCCTTTGCGCTCATGGCCGGTGTGCTCGACGGCCTGAAGCCAGAGGCCAGAAATCTGGGCCACAGCGCGGAATTTGGCGTGGGCTACGGTGTCGTGACCTACACGGACCTCCAGGCGGATGCCGGCCGCGCCTTCCTGGACCAGGCGGAAGACGCCGCCAGACAGAACTATGAAGCCAAAGTGGCCAGAGAGGACCCCTATGTGAAAGCCGCCAGGGCCGTGATCAACCAGTTTGTGCTCGACGGCACCGTTCCGCAGCTGGATCCCGTCTCCGATGAAGCCGCGGGGGTCTTCGTCTCCGTCCACAAGGACGGCCAGCTGCGAGGCTGTATCGGCACCACGGAACCCGCCACGAAAAACGTCACGACGGAAATCATGCAGAATGCCGTCAGTGCCGTCAGCCGCGATCCCCGGTTCCCGGCAGTCCAGCCCTGGGAACTGGAAGACCTGGACATCAACGTCGATGTGCTCATGCCCGCAGAAGTCATCGACTCCCCCGACCAGCTGGATGTGAAGAAATATGGCGTCATTGTCTCCAAAGGGGGAAAACGCGGTCTGTTGCTCCCGGACCTCGAGGGCGTGGACACGGTCGAAAAACAGCTGGAAATCGCGAAACAGAAAGCCGGCCTTTCGCCACAGGAAACCGGCTGCACGCTCCAGCGCTTTGAGGTGGTACGGCACAAATGAAGTGCACCACGTGTTTTCACCAGTGCGAAATCCCGGAAGGCGGCAGAGGCTTCTGCCGGGCGCGGATCTGTGAAAACGGCAAAATCAGGCCGGACAACTATGGTTGCCTGACAAGCCTGACCCTGGATCCCATCGAAAAGAAGCCGCTGTACGACTTTCACTCCGGGAGCCTGATCCTGTCAGCCGGGAGCTATGGCTGCAACCTGCGGTGTCCGTTCTGCCAGAACTACGAGATTTCCCAGGAAAATCTCCATGGCCGGTCCCTCTATGTGAGCCCCGAACAGCTGGTCGAGGAAGCGAAGAAGTATGTCCCGGCGGGCAATATCGGCATCGCCTTCACATACAACGAACCCATGATCGGCTGGGAATACATGCGGGATACCGCGAAACTCGCAAAAGAGAATGACCTACAGGTGGTGGTCGTCACCAATGGCACCGCCAGCCAGGAGGCGCTGGAGGAGATTCTGCCTTATGTGGATGCCTTCAACATTGACCTCAAGGGCTTTACCGATCCGGTCTACCAGAGCTATGCCGGCAGCCTGGAGCAGGTGAAGGCCTTCATTGAGCGCGCCGCGAAGGACGCCCATGTGGAAATCACGAGTCTGATCGTCCCTGGCAAGAACGATTCCCTGGACCAGATGGACCAACAGGCCAAATGGCTGGCCTCGGTGGATCCGGACATTCCCCTGCACATCACGCGCTACTTCCCCCGATGGAAGGAAACGGAGGATCCCACGGACATTGAGCAGATGAAACAGCTGCAGAAAGTCGCAGAGAACCATCTGCACAGGGTCTACCTGGGCAATGTGTAAGCCTTCCATCCTGCCGATGATGGCCGGCAGGGGCAGATCATGAGAGAAGAGGGCTTTCAGCCGGCATATGAGGAAGCGGGAAGCGGGATTCCTCTGATCCTGCTCCATGGCAACGGGGAAGACCGGTCGTATTTCCGGCACCAGATCAAAGACCTGCAGAACTTGCGGCATGTCTATGCCCTGGACACAAGAGGGCATGGGCTAAGCCCGAGAGGAACGGCACCCTTCACTCTGGACCAGTTTGCCAGGGACCTGGAGGAATTCATGGACCAGAACGGCATCGAACAGGCAGAGCTCCTCGGTTTTTCCGATGGAGCCAATATCGCGCTGTTGTTCGCGCTGAACCATCCAGAGAGAGTCACAAAGCTGATCCTGGCAGGCGGCAACCTGTTTCCGGAGGGAATGGACCCGAAGGACCTGGAAGAGGTCAGGGCAGAATACAAAACGGCGACTGGGCATCAGAAGGAACTCCTGTCGCTGATGGTGAACGAACCACATGTCCAGCCGGATGAGCTGAAGAAGCTCACGATGCCGGTACTGGTGACGGCAGGAAGCGAGGATGTGATCCTGGAAGAGCACACGAGGCTGATGGCAGAGTCCGTTCCGGACAGCCGGCTCGTCATCCTGCCAGGCAGTCACTGGAATGCGGCGGAGAGTCCGAAGGCGTTCAACGAAATGGTGCGGGCGTTTCTGGAGGGTGAGTGACTGCCGGCGGTAATGAATCAGGCAGATTGAGGGACTGTGTCTACAGCTGAATCGTATTGATATTGTGGATGTCTGCAGAGTGCAGGCATCCACGTTTTCTTTCCTGAAACACTTAAAACAGTAATATGAACATATTACAAAATTAAAAGTGGATTTCCTTCTTGCTTTTTGTTCTGCAAACGGATACATTTAATGCAGGTGATGGCGATTAAACTATGAAAACAGTAAATCATAAGACAAAGAATCATTTCAGCGTCCGGTCCGGACTTCCGCTGCAGCGATTCCAGCATCTGACAGATGGTGTCGTGAAGCCTGTCTATACACAGGAGCAGTTTGCGGCAGACCTCACTGGAGAGCAGATTGAGGAAGCTGCGCAACCCATGATTTCTTTTCCTGAAGATGTCTGGACGATTCAGACAGGGGATGTTGTGTATTCCCAGTCCAGCCAGACAGCCAGTCCGGTCAGCGAGGGAAGCGGAGGATGCATAATCAGCCAGAATTATCTGGTGTTGCGGCCGGAAAGTGTGCTGGATCCGGGGTATCTGGTCTATCTTCTCAACGAAGGATCCGGCATCCGGAAACAGCTGGCCTCCAGACTGCAGGGTAATCAGTTGCAGCGAGTTACAGTGAAAGACCTGGAAAGTCTGCAGCTTCCACCCCTCCCGAAGATGGAGGTCCAGAAAGCCATCGGCGAAGTCTATCTGTGGCAGAAACGTCTGACGTTCCTGCGTGAAAAATCCATACAAAACAGAGAAAAGCTGGTCATGGCCAGCCTGAAAGGAATCGGGAATGAACAGTAGCCAAATGAAGTCGGAAGCCCAGTTCGAAGCGGAACTCATCGAAAAGCTTTCCAACTCTCCTCTGTCCACAGAAGAGGACAGAAAGAGACCCAGCCACATTTACCGGTCCAGAAACTGGACCTATGAACCGCAGATCAAGACCACGGAACAGCTGTGGCAGAATTTCAAGGAAATCCTGGAAAGTCACAACCAGCAGACTCTGGACAGGCCGTTGAGCTACACCGAGTTTGCACAGGTGAAGCGGGAAATCGAATCCCTGACCACACCCTTCAAAGCCGGTCAGTTTCTCTATGGGATGAACGGTGTTTCCCAGGTGGAGGTGGATCTGGATGACGGCCGCCACGTGTATCTGACAGTCTTTGACCAGTCCCAGGTGGGAGCCGGCAGCACGGTGTATCAGGTCGTGAATCAGGTTGAACGCCCAGCCGTGATTTCCGGAAAGCCGTCACGGCGGTTTGACGTGACGTTACTGATCAATGGACTGCCGATCATCCAGATCGAACTGAAGCGCTCGGATGTCACCGTAGAGCGGGCACTGAACCAGATGCAGCAATACACCGAGGAGAATCAGTACAGTGGTATTTTCTCCACGGTGCAGATTCTGGTGGCCATGTCCGAATACAATACCCGGTATATGGCCAGGACCACTCCGGGAAACTTCAACAAGGACTTCGCCTTCCACTGGCAGTTCTTTGACAACAACAATGTGGTCCGCCGCTGGAATGAGTTCACCGACACCTTCCTGTCCATTCCCATGGCTCACAACATGGCCACCAACTACATGATCCTTGACGGAACCGTGAACAAGGAAACGCTGAAAGTCATGCGCCCTTACCAGGTGGCGGCCACCCAGCGGGTCCTGGATGCTATCAAGGGCAATGATTTCAGCGGTGGCCTGGGAAAACTGGGATATGTCTGGCATACCACCGGTTCCGGCAAGACCATCACATCCTTCAAGACGGCCTGGCTTGCCAGCAAGCTGCCGACCGTGGACAAAGTCGTGTTCCTGGTAGACCGAAAAGCCCTGACCAGCCAGACCAGAGACAATTATCGTGCCTATGATCCCGAAGGCTCGGGAGATACGAGCAGCATTGAAGATACAGCCAGCACCAACGAGCTGAGCCGGAAGCTGAAGGCAAAGGACAGCAACATCATTGTGACCTCAGTGCAGAAACTGGAGCGCCTTGCCTCCCGGAAAAACTTCAAGGCACCGGACCGCAATTTTGTGTTCATTGTGGATGAAGCACATCGGTCCACCGGGGGACAGGCTTTTGAGAGAATCCAGAAGGCATTCAAGAAGTCTGCCTGGATCGGTTATACAGGCACGCCGATATTCGATGATACCAAGGAAAAGGATTCCACACCCCAGGTCTTTGGCAACAACCTGCACACCTATACCATTCGGGAAGCCATCGCAGACAAGAACGTTCTGGGATTCAAGGTCGATTTCATGACCACGCTGGCTTCGGATGCGGTCAAAACCAAGTATCTGCCTGAATTTTTCCGTAGCCAGCATCCCAACTGGTCTGAGGAAAAGATTCAGGACAAGATCGACAACCTGACAGATGAAGATATGGATGATATGGTGGCTCCCAGCTTCTATGACGAAAACCCCAGGCATGTGGAAGCCGTGGTGGATAACATCTACAAGAACTGGAAGAACCGCTCGGCGGATGGGCGCTACAACGCCATTCTGACCACACATGTGGGGGGAGGCAGAGCCAGCACTCCCATGGCCATGATGTATTTCCGGGAATGCATGAAAGCCAATGAGAAGAAGCTCCATGGAACGAACCTCAAAGTGGCAGTGACGTTCAGCCCGGATAACACGAATTCTGATGGCATGTGTGAAACCAACAAAGGTCTCCATGAAGCCATCGAAGCCTACAACAAACAGTTTGGGACCACATTTGGACTCGATACGGTGCAGGAGTACAACGAAGATGTATCCATGAGGCTGCGTCAGCTGGATCCGGATGGAAACAACCTGGATCTGGTGATTGTCGTGGACAGGCTGCTGACAGGATTTGATGCTCCCTGCCTGAACACGCTATATGTGGATCGCACATTGAAAGGTCCGGGCCTGGTACAGGCGTATTCCCGCACCAATCGGATTTCCAGCCGCAGCTACAAGCAGTTTGGCCAGGTGGTCAACTTCCGCTGGCCGAAGCAGAATGAAAAGCTGATGAATGATGCCCTGGCAGTCTATTCCGACAAGAAAAATGCAGGTAAGACTTCTGGAGAGCAGCAGCGAGCTCTTGTTGGCTGGGATATTCTGGCTGGCTCATTTGAAGAAGAACTGGCCAAAGCGAAAGAAATGGTCCAGGAAATCCGGGAAAAAACCGATGACTTTACGCAGATACCGGCTTCAGAACAGGAGCAGAACAATATCTATCAAGTTATGCAGCAGTTCAACCGGAAAGTGGCTCTGCTGAAGCAGTATCCGATGGCCATGAATGACGCAAAGGAACCCATTCCGGATTCAGGGTATGACTACAATGACCCGGAAAAGCTGGTGATCATGCTGGGAATGGAGTCCGGTGAGAACCAGATGCTTACAATGCTCACCAATGAAATGAAGTCGATGATGGCCAAAAAGCAGCACATTCCCGTAACGGACATAGACTTGATGGTGGAGCTTCGCAAAGATGTGGTGGTCAACTACGATTATCTGACAAAACTGCTTGAGGACCTGATGAACCAGGTACATGACGAAAAAGAGGAAGAAATCGAGAAGACCAGGGAAGAAATCATCAAGTTTGCGAATACGCTGGAAGATATTCCACAGGCAAAACAGATCATTGCAGCGGCAAAGGCGATTATCCGCAAAGAGTATCCACCCCGGAATTCAGGGATGACCTATCCCTACCAGTTGACCAACAGCCTGGATGTGGTCAGTGACGTAAATCGGATCACAGTGCGGAAACGGGTGCTTGATTTCCGAAACAAATGGGGTATTACCGATGTAGTTTCCTATCAGGAACTAATGGATCTTATGAAACATCATGGCTATGAAAAGCAGGATCTGGATATGGCAGGTCAGCTGACAAATATCTTGAAGGAAGGAGCCCAGAACTATCAGGTTATGGCGGAAGATCCAGCCATCCGGTCCCTTTCCAGGCTGAAATACCGCAATGGTCTGAGAGCAGCGGTCTATGCGCTGGCAGACAGTCTGACTGAAGAGGGCAGGAGCCTGGAGGAATGAACGTGGAAACAGCGCAAAATTTTATCAACGGTACCGATATGGGCTTGTTAAATTATTGTTTTCAACTAAGCCAGACACTGACGAGGATTGAAAATTATATAAATATAGGAAACAATCCGATAATAAAGGAGTGGAGTGCATAAATATGGCAGATAATGTACCGAAAATAAGGTTTCCGGGTTTCACGGAACCTTGGGAACAGCGTAAGTTGGGGGAGATGGCTTCTTTTGCTAAAGGTAATGGATACACAAAAGCTGATCTATCTACTGAAGGAAAACCAATAATACTGTATGGGAGGTTGTATACAGATTACGAAACAGTTTTCAGTTCGATTGATACTCGTTCTGGCCAAAAGCCAGGATCGTTATTATCGAAAGGTGGGGAGGTCGTTGTACCTGCATCTGGAGAAACAGCAGATGAGATTGCACGTGCTTCAGTTGTAATGCCAGACGGAATCATATTAGGTGGAGATTTAAATGTGATTACGCCAAACCAAGCCATAAATCCCGTATTTCTGGCAATAGAACTATCATCTGGTAATTTACATAAAGTACTGGCTTCAAAAGCACAAGGCAAATCAGTAGTCCATCTTCATAATTCTGATCTGCAAACTTTAGACGTTGTTTTTCCATCTTTGGATGAGCAATCTCAGATTGGATTATGTTTTGAGGAATTTGACGCCCTCATCACCCTTCATCAGCGTAAGCTGGATGACCTCAAAAAATTTAAATCTGGCCTACTTCAGAAGATGTTTCCGAAGGCAGGAGAGACTGTTCCGGAAGTGCGATTCCCTGAATTTACTGGAGATTGGGAACAGCGTAAGCTGGGAGAATTGGCTGAGATAGTGAGTGGAGGAACACCTGCGACTTCAAATCCAGAATATTGGGATGGAACCATCAATTGGTATACTCCTGCAGAAATTTCAGAGGCAAGATATGTCTATGGGAGCCAAAAGAAAATAACTGAAGTAGGTTTGAATAACTCTTCAGCAAAGATTTTGCCAAAAGATCGAACAATTCTATTTACCAGCAGAGCTGGAATAGGTAAAACTGCTATTCTTAAAAATGACGCTTCAACTAATCAGGGCTTTCAGTCAATAGTTGTGAAGAATAATATTGACCCAGAATTCGTATATTCCATGTCAACACAAATTAAGGAGAAGGCTGAAAGGGTTGCAGCTGGATCTACGTTTTCCGAGATTTCAGGGAAACAGCTTGGGAAGATTATACTGATGATTCCGGGGATCAAAGAACAGCAAAGAATAGGCGAGTTATTTTCTATAATTGACAACCTTATCACCCTTCATCAGCGTAAGTTGGATGATTTAAAGAAACTTAAACAGGGACTTCTTCAACAGATGTTTGTCTGATTCGAATAATAAATAACAATATTGTGAATATTGAAAGGCAGAATTCAAATGGGAGAGAAAAAAAGTATCAGTGAAATCCAGAGCACGTTGTGGGCTATGGCCAATAAGCTTCGGGGAACAATGGATGCCTCGGAATATAAGAACTATATACTGTCATTTATGTTCTATCGTTACCTATCCGAAAAGCAGATGATGTATATGAAAGAGCAGGAATTGTTTGAGATACCAGCTGGTATCAATGAGAATGAAGCTTTTGCTATCGCTGTAAAAAAAGATGGATGGGAAGACTATCTGGAAGAACTGGCTTCGTCTTTGGGATATGCGATCAAGCCGGAAAACACCTGGCAGTCACTGGAGGATAAAATCGAGAATTCCAGTGTAAAACCAAGCGATTATCAGGACATTTTCGATGCATTTAATGATAGTACCAAGCGAAACAAGGAAGCCGAAGTGGATTTCAAGGGAATCTTCAGTGATGTGAATCTGGGCGACTCACGTCTCGGAACTACCACAGTTGACCGTGCAAAAACTCTGAATAAAATCGTAGAACTTGTTTCCGGTATTGATTATATCGATGACAAAGGCCGTGATATTCTGGGTGCCATCTACGAATATCTAATCGGGCAGTTTGCTGCAAGTGCCGGAAAAAAAGGCGGCGAATTTTATACACCGCATGAAGTATCTGTGATCATGGCCAAAATAGTAACTACTGGCAAGGATATGACAGCTACCCATGATGCCTTCTCTGTATATGACCCTACCTGTGGATCCGGATCTCTGCTGCTGACAGTAGGTTCCGAGCTGAAAGGCGGGGACAGACAGGGTGCCATCAACTACTATGGGCAGGAAATGAACACAACCACCTATAACCTGGCTCGAATGAATCTGATGATGCATGGTGTTGATTATCAGAATATGCACCTGTCCAATGCCAATACACTGGGAAGAGACTGGCCTGATGGTCAGGATGCTATGGGAATTGACCATATGCGGGCTTTTGAAGCGGTGGTTGCGAATCCACCATATTCGGCAAAATGGGAACCGGAAGAAGGGACCATTAAAGACCCCAGATATAAGGAATATGGACGTGTGGCTCCTAAATCCAAAGCAGATTATGCGTTCCTACTTCACGGTTTGTATCATTTGAACAATGAAGGAACCATGGCCATTGTGTTACCACATGGTGTTCTGTTCCGGGGAGCAGCAGAAGGTGTGATTCGGGAAGCCCTGATTAAAAAGAATTTGATTGATACAATCATCGGCCTTCCAGCAAACCTTTTCTTCGGAACTTCCATTCCGACTATCATCATGGTTCTCAAAAGAAACAAAAAGGACCGCAATATCCTTTTTATTGATGCCAGCAACGAATATAAGAAAGATAAAAACAAGAACGTTCTGACAGAAGATAACATTGACAAGATTTACTCAACATTCCTGGATCGCAAGAGTGTGGATAAATATGCAACTCTGGTGTCCAGGGAGGAAATTGAGAAAAATGACTTTAACCTGAATATCCCCAGATATGTAGATACGTCTGAACCAGAAGAAGAAATCGACTTGCAGGAAGTACTTAAACAGATTCGACAAGATGACATGGAAATCCAGGAGCTGGAGAAGAAAATAGAAGAACAACTGAAACTCCTGGGAGTCATACAGAAATGACAGGAAGAACAGAGAAAAAGGGTGGTGTGATTTATATTCTCACCAACCCTTCTTTTCCTGAGTACGTAAAAATTGGATATGCAGACGATATCAAGAAGCGATTGAAGCAATTGAATCGAAGTGAATGCATACCTTTTGCATTTCGTGTCTATGCAACATATGAAGTGACTTCCAGACTGTCAGATTTAAAACTTCACTCAATTATTGACAAGCTGAATCCCAATCTCAGATCCATTGAGACTTTTGACGGAAAACAGAGAATCCGTGAGTTCTATGCCATGAATCCGGAAGATGCATATTCAATTCTGAGTGCTATTGCGGAAATCAATAACTGTGAGGACAAACTTCACAGAGTCCTGCCTAATGCTGACGAGATTGAAGATGAAAAAACCGCAGAAGAAATCGAAAGCGAGAACCGTGAGCGAAAGTCACCTATTGATTTGGGTCTTTGTGAAATACCAGTTGGTGCTGAACTGGAGTTTTACAACATAGGTAATCCAAATTCAGGACGAAGATTCAGGGTAATAGATAACCATAAGGTCGAATATGAAGGAAAACCCTGGTCGCTTTCCGCTCTGGCTGCAAAACTCCTGGGAAGCAAGTGGAGCGTACAGGGTCCCTCGTATTTTAAGTATGATGGAGAACTTCTGACAGATCGTAGGGAACGTTTAGGAGTCTGATAATTGAGAATATTGGGAACAGCGTAAGTTGGGAACAATCCTTACAGGCTTACAAAATAACACGCTTTCAAGGACAGAGCTGTCTTTTGAAAACGGGTCAGCTATGAATATTCATTATGGTGATATCCTCGTTAAATTTGATGAGATCCTAGACATTAAAAAAGAGAATCTCCCGTTGATAGAAGATGTGAAAGTAATTTCGAAGTTTAAAAATTCGTTTCTACAGAATGGAGATATAGTTATTGCTGATACTGCTGAGGATGAAACGGTGGGTAAATGCAGTGAGATAGCAGGTGTCACTCAAGAAAAGGTTATATCTGGTCTACACACCATTCCCTACAGACCAAAGTGTAAGTTTGGCCCAGGATATCTCGGGTTCTATTTGAATTCTGAATCCTATCACAAACAACTTCTACCCTTAATGCAAGGCATTAAAGTAACCTCTGTTTCGAAATCTTCAATGCAAGATACAGTTATTAAATATCCGAGACAGCAGGAAGAACAAACTTTAATTGGTGCTTTCTTCTCGCAGATAGATAATTTCATTACCCTTCATCAGCGTAAGTCGGTTACCATCAAAAAACTCAAATCGGGTCTTCTTCGAAAGATGATACTGACAGTTGAGTCTACTCTTACGGATGTGTTTTTGCCTCTTTTTACAATAGATTGGGAACAGCGTAAGTTGGGGGATTATATACATGAACGAAGGGAACGAACGATTTTTGAGGACGAAGATCGATTAATCTCATGTGCAATCAATGGAATATTCCTAAATTCTGAATTATTCTCCCATTTTAGAGGCAAGTCCAATATTGGATATTTAAAAATAAAAAAGAATGATTTAATTCTGTCTGCACAGAATCTTCATTTAGGAAATGCGAATGTTAACCTTAGATTCCAGCATGGAATAATTTCTCCAGCATATAAGGTCTATTCATTAGTGGATGTAAATCCTGAATTCATGCAAACGTGGGTTAAAAGAGAAGAAACGAAGAGTTTGTTTTTGAAAGCCACTACAGAAGGAGCAAGCCAATGTAGGAAAAATATTGATTGGGATCGATTATATAAACAATTGGTTTTGTTTCCTGGGGTTTCTGAACAATCTCAAATTGGTTCCTTCTTTTCACAGTTAGACGATCTTATCACCCTTCATCAGCGTAAGTTATTTATTATAGCATATATAAAATAACAACTTAAGTCGCTATTTCCTGACTCTGTTTACCAAACGTAGTGACTATATCTTTCACGAACTATTTTCACTTCAACCCCAAAACGTCTTTGTCTACACAGCATTCACCAACTCTGTCTGGACAAAGACGTTTTTCATTGAAAACCATTTCTTTTGAGGACAGTTTCCTGCCTTTTCAATGACAACTCTGTGGAACAGTATGGAACTGAGGCAAAAGCCGATTAGAAAGGGCACCATCATGGAAAACACTGTATTGTTCAACGAGTATTACAGAAACTGGATCGACGTCTACAAACAGGGAGCTGTCAGAGAAGTTACTTTGAATAAGTATCATATGACCAGTCTCTGGGTGGATCGGCTGGCACCGGATATGAAAATCTGTGATCTGAATCGACTGACCTATCAGAGACTTATAAACGCGTATGCCGAGCTTCACGAACGGCAGACAACAATGGATTTTCATCACCAGTTGAAGGGCGCTATTCTGGATGCCGTGGACGAGGGATATTTGGACAAAGATCCTACAAGAAAAGTCATTATCAAAGGAAGACAGCCACGGCCTAAAAAGGAGAAGTACCTCAATCAGTTTCAGCTGCAGACACTGATCACGTCTTTGAAGCTCGAATCGGAGATTTCCTGGGAATGGTTCATTCTCCTGGTGGCCAAAACCGGCATGCGGTTTTCCGAAGCCCTGGCTTTGACTCCACAGGATTTTGACTTTCGAAAACAGACTGTGTCCGTATCCAAAACCTGGGATTACAAAGGCAAGGGGGGATTCCTGCCTACTAAGAACAAATCATCAGTTCGTAAAATTCCTCTGGACTGGCAGGTATCCATTCAGTTTGCCCAGCTTCTTAAGGATCTGCCGTCAGATCAGCCCATATTCGTCAGAAAAAAAGTGTATAACTCAACGGTAAATCACGTTTTGGGGCGTTATTGCCGGAGATCCCAACTGCCTGTCATCACCATTCATGGCCTTCGTCATACTCATGCCTCGCTTCTTTTGTTTGCGGGCGTCTCGATTGCCAGCGTTGCCAGACGGCTGGGCCATTCCAGCATGACCACTACGCAGAAGACCTATCTTCATATCATTCAGGAACTGGAAAACAAGGATATAGATCTGATTATGCGTTCGTTGTCTTCGCTGAACCAATAACGACTATTAACGATAATAAGGATGGGTTCACCAATGGCGAACAGCGGGGACTGATGGAGAACTGCGCCAGTCTCGGAATTAATGACTGCGGACTGAATATGTAGGTTTTCACGACATACCATTGTGATTACTGACTCCAGCCAGTGAGGCAGGTATGTCTGAAATTCAATCATCCCCCACGGGTGCAGCCACCATCGCTGCACCCGTTTCCAGCTTCCCGCCTTCACATACCGCCACCCTTCTTTGCCACCATCGGCACCCGACTCCACTACACTCCCGTTCATGAGTCTCGTATTCTCTTTGCCGGGGTTGTTAGAATGGTAGAAAGAACACGAAAACAGAAAGGAGCCTTTGATGTCTACACACAACAAGCCAATTGCCCGAAAACTGGCGGGGATTCTGTCCTGCTCCGTGCTGTCCATGAGCCTCATCTCTGGGTGCGCTTCTTCGGAGTCCATGAAAGAATCAGACAATCTGACGGCGAACATGGAGTTCAAAAAAGTCGCTTCTGAATTCAGCGCAGAAGAATCCACGGCACTTGCCGATTTCTCCATGCGGCTGTTCCAGAACCTGGGCAGGGAAGACGAGAACCTTCTGCTGTCGGGCAGCTCCGCATGGATGGCCCTGGGCATGGCTGCCAATGGCGCAGCAGGCGATACCCTCAGGCAGATGGAAACCGTTCTGGGCCTGGACAAAGACCAGATCAACAAAGCCGCGGCTGCCTGGCTCAGTTCCATGGAGGACCAGAACAGTCTGACAATGGCGGACTCGATCTGGCTGAAAAACGAGTTCCAGGACGAGGTCGCAAAACCGTTTCTGGAAACCTGTGCCCAGGATTTCCGCGCTGAAGTCTTCTCATCGACCCTGGACCAGAAAGCGGTGAAGGACATCAACGACTGGACGTCAAAGCACACCGATGGCCTGATTCCCGAACTGATCAAAGAAATCCCGTCTCTGACACAGATGATCCTGGTCAATGCGGAGGCCTTCAACGGAAAATGGGCGGCACCCTTTGACGAAGCGGACACGAAAAAACAGACGTTTCACAACCAGGACGGATCGGAAAGCTCTGTGGACTTCCTGAACGGACAGGCGGACTGGTCGGTGGAAAACGACAATGTGACGGGATTCATCAAGGAATACGACGAATCCAGGTATGGATACATGCTGCTGCTTCCCAAAGCCGCAGACAAACCGCTGTCTGACACAGTGAAATCCCTGGGTGGCGCCGCGGTCACCAACCTGCTGTCCAATCGCGTGAGTGCAGATGTGCAGGTCTCCATGCCGAAACTGGACCAGGAAAGCACCCTGACGCTCAACGATGCCCTGGCAGCCTGCGGTATGACGGATGCCTTTGGCGACCAGGCGGATTTTTCGGCCATCACCGGTTCGAAGAACGATCTGTATATCTCTTCTGTGCTTCAGAAAACATACATTGAGGTGAGTGAGAAAGGTACGAAGGCGGCAGCCGCAACGGAGATTGGCATTGAAACGATGGCCATGCCCGTGGAAGCGGATCCCGTGGTTGCCGACAGGTCCTATGTCTATATGATCGTGGATCTGGAACACGCTGTGCCACTGTTTGTGGGACGGGTGGTGAACATCCAGGAATAGTGAGGGCTGTTTCGGGACTGCGGATTTCCGGTTCTGCGATGAGAAAGACCCTGCGGCTGCAGGGTTTTTCGTATGGGCGGCAAGGGAAGGGCGCGGACGGTTCGGCCACCATCCGCAGCCGGGGGATTGCTGGAACGCCGGAAAAATGTTCCAACTGTGCTTCCTTTTTCGCTATACTGAAACTCACAGACAGACAGGGAGGGACCAGGCATGCGGCCCATCATTGGCATTGCGGCGAATCTGCTGGTGGATAAATGTGAACGCGTGAAGAATCCGGTAAAGCATGCGGTGGAGCAGGACTATATCCGGGCGGTGGAACAGGCCGGAGGTATTCCGGTGGTAATCCCGGTGCAGGCTGACCGGCAGGCAGTGCTGGACATTGCCCGGCATCTCGATGGCATCCTGCTGATCGGAGGCAGTGACATCAACCCGGTGCTGTACCGGCACCGGGGTCCCCATGCGGCGGGACAGGTCTATCCGCTGGTGGACCAGTTTTACCTGGACCTGATTCAGGCGGCAGATGCGCTGAAGCTGCCGGTGTTTGGCATCTGCAAGGGACTGCAGGCACTCAATGTGGCGTTCGGAGGAACGCTGCACCAGGATTTGCCCGCTCATGTGCAGGACAGACCCATGATGCAGCCAAGCCACCGGGTGACTCTGAAGGAAGGCAGTCTGGTGGGCAATGCCGTGGACGCATCGGTCCTGGAGGTGAATTCCTTTCACCACCAGGCGGTGAAGGACCTGGCTCCGGGGTTTGAGGCCGTGGCGTTTGGCGAAGATGGCGTTATTGAGGCCCTGGAGCGACAGGATCAGGATCCGGTGATGGTGGGTGTGCAGTGGCATCCGGAGATCCTGGCCAAACAGCGGGACGAAGCAAGCCGCCGGCTTTTTGAAGCCTTTGTCCGGCGGTGTGGCAACCGGAGACAGGATGCATCGGACTTGTCTGAGATGTGACGGAATCGTGAAGCAAAACAGGAGAGGGAAGGAATCATGAAAATCAGATATATGGGGCAGTTCAGCGGGAATGAGGATGATCTGCCCAGACAGCCGCACAGGCCGGGGGCCGTGCAGTTTAAGGAGCCGGACATGAAGAAACTGGCGGTCTGGGCGAATGTGATCGCGCTGGGGATCATTGTGGCGCTCATGGTCCCTCTCGCACTTCAGAGCTGGTTCACGGTGGATGGCTGGGGATTTGTGCTGGGGGCTTTGATGTCGCTTGTTTGTGCCATTCCGCATGAGTACATTCATGCGGTCTGTTTCCGGGACACAGCCTATATCTACACGAATCTGAAACAGGGAATGCTGTTTGTGGTGGGGCCGGAGGACATGTCCAAAGGCCGGTTCATTTTCATGTCCCTGTTGCCGAGCATTGTTTTCGGTCTGATTCCGTACATTGCGGGATTTACAATGCACAATGTGTTTCTGGCCACGCTGGGCGCCATGTCGCTGGGCATGGGTGCCGGTGACTACATCAATGTATGGAATGCCCTGTGGCAGATGCCCAAAGGAGCCCTTACGTATCTGTATGGCTTCCATTCGTTCTGGTACCGGCCGGATGATGGGAGCCGTGCGGAAGCGGCAGAGGAATGAGAAGATGCCTGCATCGGGAGGACCGGTGCAGGTTTTTCATTGTCTGCTGCACGAACAAATGCGGATCTTCTGTCACATTTGCCGGAAGGCAGGTGGAGGGATCATGACGCAGTGCAGAGTGGGAAGCGGGCTTTCAGAGCTGCAGGCGGGGAAAGGAGAACAGAAGGGAGAAGGCTTGATGGTGACAGAATTGTGAATTTTTGTTGAGTTTCCTTAAAAATTGCGCATGGATTTCCTCTTGTGGAGGCTGATAGAGTATCTGGGTATGGATGGTACTGCAGGAAGGAGGAGACCGGATGCCCGTCAAGAAACGCAGCGACCACGAGGTGGAATCGTTTGAACAGAGACTGGAGGAGTACCGGAGGAAACTGACTCTGAAAACGGATGTCGGCTTTCGGGTGGCAGGCAGGCTTTGCAGTGGACCGGAACTGGAGCAGCTGATGAACCTGCTGGCGGATGTGATCACAGGCAGAAAGACCGGTCCATTCCACGATGTGCAGACACAGAAGGACCTGATCACGGTGACAGGGGCGAAATCCGTTGAACCCGATCTGTTCGGAAATGATGAAGAAGACGGAATCTGGTGCGCAGAGGTGCAGAATGAAAGCATCGAAGCAGGCAGGATCGAGGTGGAGCGTGCGCATCTGGTACTCAATGGCCTGCCTGGTGGAAAACCCTATTCATGCTTGAAGAAAAGCCATATGATATGGATGACAGATGCCATTCACATACCGGGTACGGGCAGGCCACTGTTTCCGGATGGACAGCCAGTGGTGCGGCTTGAAACAGTGGACAGTGCAACGGGCAGACGTTTTCCGGACAGAACGGAAGTGATCCTGTTTAATCTGAGATACAAGGGAAACAGTAAAAGAGGAGATCTGGCGCATGATTTCCGGGAGACAGACCCGAAGAAGATGAAGAATCCGCTGCTGCGGGAACTGATGCAGCGGGTCAAGTATACGGAGAAGGGAGAGATGGAGATGTGTGAACTGACGAGGCAGATATTCCAGGATGGGAAAACAGAGGGGCTTCAGGAAGGGGAAATCCGCTCCAGCCGGAAGACAGCAGAACAGTTGCTGCAGATGGGAATTGGTTCCCTGCAGCAGATTGCGAAGGCAACCCGACTTTCCCTGAGCGAAGTGCAAAAACTGCAGGCAAAGCTGAACACATAGCGGTCGATACTGCAGAGTGAGGACAAACGAAAATGGATAACTGACCAGGCAGATATTCATGGACGGGTATAAAGCCGGGCTTGAAGAAGCGTATAAAATCGGGTTTGAAATAGGATACAGGAAAGAATGCAGAAAAATAGCCGGCAGGCTGCTGCAGATGGGAATTGGTTCGCTGCAGGATATTGCGGAACTTACCAGCCTGTCATTAAGCGAAGTGCAGAGGCTGCAGGCACGGCTGAACCCGTGACCCCATCCGCAAAGCAGAATCACCAATGAAGACCGGACACCATGCAGGATCCGGCCTTTTCATTCGTCCGGCGATGCGCCCCATCCTGCATGACTGCTGATCATCCCGCCACCATCGGCCTGCCGGACAGTTTCGGGATACCCCTCTGTCCGCTTCCGTCCGCTTCCGGAAAAAAATCCCGCCAAAACTGTTTTGCGCCGTATACAGGGCTTATAATAGGGTGACGGAAAGCGGGGTGGTTTCAGATGAATATACCGGATGACAGTACAGCTCGACCGCGACATCGGACCACCCTGCTCAGACACTGATACCGGTCACTGAGCCCTGGTCCCTTTTTCCATGCAGAAAGGGGGAAAACAGAATGCAGGAAGAACCCCGGACCATCGAAGCCGAAGCTGTACGACAGCGTCCTGACTATGAGGCCGCGATCGTGGATGCCGTGCGTACAAGCACTGCACCGCGGCTGCTGGCCATGCAGCTGGAAAACTATCATGCAGGCGACATCGCAGACGCCTTTTTCCGGCTTACCCTCCCGGAACGGGAGAAACTCTACCGGATCCTGAAAACCGACACTTTGTCCGAGATCCTGGAATATCTCGACGAAGAGGAACGGATCCGGTTCATCAACGAACTGACTCTCCGCAAGGCCGCCGCGGTCCTCAACCGCCTGGAGCCCGACCAGACCGGCGACCTGATCCAGTCCCTGGTGCCGGAAAAACAGGCACTGCTCATGGAGCTTCTGGACTCCGAAATGCGGGCCGACATCGCCCTGATCGATTCCTATGACGAGGACCTCATCGGCTCGCGCATGACCACGAACTTTGTGGAAGTGCCGCGGGATGTCACGGTGAAGGAAGCCATGAACCTGCTCGTGAAGCAGGCGGCGGACAACGACAACATCACGACGATCTACAGCTATGGCAATGACCACATGTATGCGGGAGCGGTGGACCTGAAGGACCTCATCATTGCGCGCAATGACACGCCGCTGGAGGACATCCTCGTGGCGAGCTATCCGTACGTCTATGGCTCGGATCAAGTCGAGACGGTGATCGACGATCTGCGGGATTACAACGAAGACTCCATTCCGGTGCTGGGATCGGACAACCGGGTCCTGGGCGTCATCACCACCCAGAGCCTGCTGGAGGCCCTGGACCAGGAAATGGGGGAAGACTATGCCCGGTTTGCCGGTCTGACGGCGGAAGAAGACCTGGAAGAAACCCTGTTTGTGTCTTTGAAAAAGCGCCTGCCCTGGCTGCTCTTTCTGCTGGCCCTGGGCCTCATGGTGTCCTGGGTCGTCTCGCTGTTTGAAGGCGTCGTGGCCCAGATCCCCCTGGTGCTGGCGTTCCAGTCCCTGATCCTGGGCATGTCGGGCAACGTTGGCACGCAGTCTCTGGGTGTCACGATCCGGGTCCTCATGGATGATGAACTGACAGGGAAGGAAAAGCGTCACCTGGTGGCCAAGGAAGCCCGGGTGGGGTTTGTGAACGGCCTGATCATGGGATCCCTGGCCTTTGTGTTCCTGGGCCTGTATATCCTGGCGGCGAAGCACCAGACCGCCGCAGCGTCCTTCACGATCTCTGCGTGCATTGCCGTGAGTCTGTGGCTGGCCATGATCGTGTCCAGCCTGACGGGGACCACGATCCCGATCTTCTTCAAGAAAATCGGCGTGGATCCGGCGGTGGCCTCCGGCCCGCTGATCACCACCATCAACGACTTGTGTGCGGTGATCCTCTTCTATGGCCTGGTCTGGCTGTTCCTGATCCGGATGCTGGGAATGTAGGTGACGGACATGGATGACAGAAAAGTGACACATCAGCCGGCTGCAGAGAACAGGCCGGATACCAGATCCCGGGCCAGGGAGCTGGAGGACCACGGAAAGATCGACCGGCACTATGCGGCAGAGATCGTGGGCCTGGTCCGTTCTTCGCTGGCACCGGCGGTGCTCAAGGACAAACTCGAGGACTACCACGAAAACGACATTGCGGAGGCCTTCAACGACCTGCACCCGGCGGAACGCGCCAGACTGGCCACGCTCCTGGACACCGACCAGCTCACGGACATCTTCGAGAGCATGGACGAGGAACAGCGGGACCGGTTCTTCCCGGAGCTGCCGGTGAAGAAAGCCGTGGCGCTGCTCAACAAAGGCATGGATGCGGACACCGCTGCGAAACTGCTGCGCAGCACCGGTCCTGTCCGGCGGGATCTCATCGTCGAACTGCTGGATCCCGAGGTGCGGGAAGACATCCGCCTTGTGTCCAGCTTCACGGAGGAGCAGATCGGCAGCCACATGACGACCAACTACATCGAGATCCCCTCTTCGGCCAGCGTCAAGGAAGCCATGCGACTGCTCAAGCAGCAGGCGGCGGAAAACGACAACATCCAGACACTCTATGTCCTGGACAAAGACGGTACCCTGGCAGGGGCCATTGACCTGAAGGACCTGATCATTGCCCGAAGCAGCCAGCCGCTTTCGGACATTGTGGCGCAGAACTATCCCTATATTTATGCGAACGAGCAGATCGACGAGATCCTGGACGAGCTCAAGGACTACAGCGAAGACTCCATTCCGGTGCTCGACAATGACAACCAGCTGGTGGGGGTCATTACAGGATCTGATGTCCTGGCTCTCTACCAGGAAGAGATGGAGGAAGACTACGCAAGGCTGGCCGGTCTGTCCGCCCAGGAGGACCTGAACGAAACGCTCTTTCGCAGTGTGAAAAAGCGCATTCCCTGGCTCTGTGTGCTCCTGTTTCTGGCCATGGGTGTCTCCAGCGTGGTAGGTATCTTCGAGCCCGTCGTCGCAAAACTGACCATGGTGGCGGCCTTCCAGTCCCTGATCCTGGACATGTCCGGCAACGTCGGCACCCAGTCCCTGGCCGTGAGCCTGCGGGTGCTGACAGACGATGAACTCACCTGGAACCAGAAGCTGTACCTGGTCTTCAAGGAAACCCGGACGGGTGCCGCCAACGGCTTCATCATCGGCCTGTTTTCGTGCCTGGTCATGGGGGTCTACATCTACGTTGCCTATCCCTATGATTTCGCGACATCCTACGCGATTTCCGGTGTGATCGGCCTGAGCATGCTCATCAGCATGGTGGTCTCCTCGCTGTTTGGCACTGTGATTCCGATCCTGTTCCAGGCGGTGCATGTGGATCCAGCCACGGCATCGGGGCCCCTGATCACCACCATCAACGACTTGACGGCGGTGCTCACCTATTACACGCTGGTGTTTGTGTTCCTGATCCAGGTCATGCACCTGGGGGGATGAACCCGCAGGACAAGGGAAACCCGGGGCCGATGATGGCAGCCAGGCGGCTGCCCGACACATCCTGTACTGCGCAAACCGTCCGCTGGGCGGTTTTTTGTGACACAATCAGAAAAGAGGAGGAGACTGTATGAACATTTCAAAGGAAGCCTGGATCGCACCCGGGGCCGTTGTGGCGGGCAATGTGACCATGGAACCGGGGAGCAGTGTATGGTTTCACTGCACGATCCGGGCAGAAGAGGAACCGGTGGTGCTGGGGGCGGACACGAATGTCCAGGACAACAGCGTGGTCCACACCGATCCGGGGTATCCGGTGATCCTGGGACAGTCCGTGACGGTGGGCCATGGCTGTATCCTGCATGGCTGCGAAGTGGGGGATGAGTCCCTCATTGGCATGGGGGCCGTTGTGCTCAACGGAGCGAAAATCGGTTCTCACTGCCTGGTGGGGGCAGGGGCCCTGGTGACGCAGAACACGGTGATTCCCGATGGTTCACTGGTGCTGGGATCGCCGGCGAAGGTGATCCGTCCGGTGAGCGGGGAACAGATCCGGGAAATCCGGGAAAATGCCCTGGAGTATGTAGAGCTGGCAGGGCAGTACCGGCTCGATACCCACGACATCTGGACGCCGGATGACGCAGAATGACACCGGTGACTGAGGACTGTGTCCTGCCTGCAGCCGGTGACGACAGAACTGACATGCGGGACTGGACACAGCGGTTTCTGGACTACACGGCGGGATTCGGAACAGCGGATACACGGTATGAACTGAAGAGGGTCCACACCCTGGGTGTGCTGGGGTACATGAATGCCCTGCTGAAGCTTGAGGGCATCACTGCAGAGGACCCGGATCTGGCACAGGCTGCCAGGATCGCCGCTGTGTTTCATGACATCGGCCGCTTTGAACAGCTGCGGCGCCATGACACGTTTTTTGACGCAAAAAGCGCCGATCACGCAGCGCTTTCGGTGCAGGTCCTGGAAGAGACGGCCATGCTGCAGGACGTGGAAAAGGCATGGAGGCAGCGGATCCTGACCGCCATTGCCCAGCACAACCGGCTGGAAACGGACATCGGCGATCCGGTGGCTTCCCGGCTGTGTGACCTGGTGCGGGATGCGGACCGGCTGGACATTTACCGGGTGTTTGCGGTGGATGACATTCAGGACATGACGGCGCATACGGCAGAAGAAGCCGCACAATCCACGGCCTCCCCGGCGGTTATCGAAGCCCTGCTCGCCGGCCGGCCGGTGGACAAGCGGGACAGACAGACGCCCATGGATCTCTGGCTGACCTATCTGGGCTTCGTGAACGACTTTCGGTTTCCGGCGTCGTATCGTTTGTGTAAGGCGGCAGGATTCTGGCGGAAGCGCTTTGACAGCATTTCCCTCGCGGATCCGGCTGTCCGGGCATGTCTGGAACATGTGGAGGTAGTATTGAATGAACACTGCACAGGACCTGAAAGAGATACTGCGCCGGATTGAGGGACGTCCCTACCCGGCTTATAAAGATACAAGGGGTACATATGCGTTTGGCCCCTTTTTGCTGTCCATTGACCACGTCCAGGGGGACCCTTTTGCGGCCCCGAGTGATGTGTCGGTGCTGGTGAAGGACCCGGGATTCCCGGCAGAGATTCTCCGGACGCGGCAGACGCGGATCGCGGCGGAAGACAGGATCCTGCGTTTTTTCGGGCAGGCACTGCATCGCCAGAGCAGACCGGGGAAAGGGTCGGGCAAATCCGGAAAGCTGTCGGTGACCCGCCCGGGACAGGAGATCCTGGAACGAACCTCCTGCCACCTGTATGAAGACGGTTCCGTACGCGTGCGCTTCAACATCGGCTTTCCCGCCAATGGCCGGCGCATTCTCGCGCGGGAACTGGAGCGGATCCTGTTTGTCACACTGCCCACAGTGGTGAACGAAAGCCTGATCTACAAAAACTACACACCGAAGATGAAGGAAGAACTGCAGGAGACCTGGCAGCTGGCCATGGACCAGACGGCCATCCGCAACCAGCTGAAGGTCCTGGACCTGGCGGCGTTTGTGGCCGATGGATCCATCCTTCCGCGGGAAAGCGGCGTTTCTCAGAAGCCGATGCAGGAGGCTGTCGCCTTTGCGGCTCCGGAGTCCCTGGCGGTGGAAGTCGAAACGCCCTTCCGTGGCAGAATCCGGGGCCTTGGCATCCGCAAAGGCGTGACGCTCATTGCGGGCGGCGGCTATCACGGCAAGTCCACGCTGCTGGAGGCGCTGGAGCGCGGGGTGTATGACCACATTGCGGGTGATGGCCGGGAACTGGTGATCACAGACGAGACTGCCGTGAAGTCGCGGGCAGAGGATGGACGCAGTGTGCAGGATGTGAACATTTCGGGGTTCATAACCAATCTGCCCAATGGCAAGGATACGGTGGCGTTCAGCACGGAGGATGCCTCTGGGAGCACCTCGCAGGCAGCGGGTCTGGCGGAAGCCATTGAAGCGGGAACGAAGACGCTGCTGATGGATGAAGACACCAGTGCGGCGAACTTCATGATCCGGGACAATCTGATGCAGGAAGTGGTGCATGGAGATCAGGAACCGATCATTCCGTTCATGGACCGGGTACGGGAGCTGTATGAAAAAGACGGCATCAGCACGATTCTGGTGGCTGGCTCTTCCGGGGCGTTTTTCTCGAAGGCGGACACGGTGATCCAGATGGATCAGTATGTGCCGCTGGACATTACGGAGAAAGCGAAGGATGCGGCGAAGGCCTATGTGTTCAGAGAAAAAGAAAACCTGCAGCCGTTTGACTGCAGGAGTGTGAGGATCCCGCACCGGGTGAAGGAATCCGAGCGGTCGAAGGTCCGGTCCCGGGGCATGGACACGATTTCGGTAGACCGCCAGGATATCGACATGCGGTATGTGGAGCAGCTGGTGGATCCCGAGCAGCTGGCGGCGATCGGGCAGCTTCTGAAACTGGCGAACCGGGAGATCGTGGATGACAGCAGGACCCTGACGGAGGTCGTGGATGTACTGGAGGACCGCATGAACGCAGGGGCGCTGGATGAAACTGTGCGCGGCCACGGTGCCAGACCGAGAAAACAGGAGATCCTGGCGGCGTTCAACCGCCAGAGATTCCAGAAGATCACTCCTGACAGAAAGCAGCAAACGGCAGATAAGTTGGAATAAAATAATTTATCTTGCGCTGATTGAATAAGTACGAAAAATGTTCGGGCGTTTAATGCGTAATCAATTCCGGTTTGCGGTATACTGCAGGGGAGCAGAGAAATGCTCCCTAATTCCCGGACAGAAACAATTGTCTGATTAAGAAGGTGACTGTGCACGGTTGCCTTCTTTTTTCGAGTCTGGATGAAATTCAGGAGAATTTCATCCAGCTCCAAAAAAAGAATTCAGCTTGTGTATTCCTTAGGCCATGCACCATCAGCCAGATTCTTTTTGCGGCTTGATGAAAGCAAGCAGACTTTCCTCAAGCCGCAAAAAAGACAGGTTCCGGATTCGGGCCTGTCTTTTGATGCAATACTGCATATAGTTCGATGCCGGGTCAGGTTTAATGTGCCTGTCCTCATTCACTTTTCATCGATGGGAACACTCTGGACAGAAGCGTGTTCCAGAGAGTACCCGTTTCTTCGGCCAGCTGCAGCATCCGCTGCATAAGGTCCGGCATGTGAAGTTTGATCCGATAGCCGGGAAGACGCAGTTTCCGGGGTTAAAGGTTTCGGCTGTAAACTCCCTCTCGGGATCCACTGGCTTCATCGAAAACTCCTTCGCTGCCATCTCTCATGGGCGGTTGAATATGTTCCGGGTGATCTCCAGGACCTCCTTCGGCAGCCAGATGCGCCCTGTCAGTCCCAGAATGAAGTAAGGGGCATCATGATCCAGTTCCGCACGGTCCTTCTCATCCAGCTCCATTACGAATTTTCCAGTCGCGATATTCCTGGATGCCAGGAGTTCTTTCTGTGTGATACCTGCATCCAGCTGACTGTTCGGGGTGCGCACACGCTTCAGGACCGGGTCCTGGCTGCTGCCGCCCTTTTTCTTTTTCTTTTGTGCTGTGCGATATTCAGATTCTCCAGATTTCTATCATCACCAGAAACTGTATCAAAGAAACTGTGTTCATAGAAAAAACAGCGGTTACCCGCTGTCACGTCACGCATATAAATGGCTTTTATACAAGGTTCAGCTGTGTGCTTTTGGAGGTTTCAGCAGCCACCGGTTGAAGGCGGTAAACAGAACGCTGTATACAGCTCTCACACCCATGCACACCAGCTCTCGGGTCCAGTTCCAATGGATTCCCTGCAGGATCCAGGCAAGGAGCCCGTCATCGGCACCCGACCTGTTCCTGAAAAGCGTGCCTGAGCCAACTCGTTCCCCTGACCTGGTTACAGCTGCTATTCAAAGCAGTCCACTATATGAAAGGGTCTTGGGGCTGGGCGGGTGACATTCAGTCAGCCCGCTGAATGCCCAGATACTCCTTGATTTTGGGCATCATGGCCCGGGCATCGTGATACCCCAGGTAATACAGCGCACCCAGTTTTTCCATGTCGCCTTCCAGCCGGGATATGGTGACGGGCTGGCTCGGGGCGATCTGCAGGATCCGGCCGCGGCGGTCGAGCCGCTCGATTTCCTCTATCTGCCGGTCATACCGGGCATTGGAGTCCGCCAGGGTCTGTGCAAATTCCGGTGTGCTGCGGTAGAAGCGCTGGATCATGTCTTTCTGCAGCTGGGAGTCTTCCCCCTTGCGGTATCCCGCGGGTCGGGTCCTGACCACAATGATTTTCTCAAACTTGTGCTGCAGCGCCCATTCAATGGGGACTTTGTCGGTGCAGCCGCCATCCAGGTACGGCACCTCGTCCAGCGTCACAGGCTTGGACACAAAGGGCATGGTCGCTGAGGCCTGCACGGCCTTCAGGATATCCACCGGCTCCTTTTTCGACACATAGCGGGGAAGGCCCGAGGTCACATCGGAAATCACCGCATAAAACTCGCGCCGGGGATCCCGGAATCTCTCCCAGTCAAAGGGCTCCTCCAGCTGGAGGTCATTCATCACAAAATCGAATCCGATCACACCGCCCTCCCGGAGCAGCGGCCTGGTTCCCACGAACCGGGGATCGTGACGATACCGCAGGTTGATCCTCGCCGCCCGGCCGATCTGGCCAGCCTGGTAGTTCATGCCGTTCATTGCCCCGGCCGACACGCCGATCACTGTCTGCAGATTGATGCCTTCCTCCAGAAAGGCATCCAGCACCCCTGAGGTATAGACACCGCGGAAGGCGCCGCCCTCCAGCACCAGACAGCCTTCCGTCACGGTATCCGCCGCTTTTCCCTTGGGCAGCAGGGCCCAGCCTGAGAACACTTTGTCTCTGGCAATCTTTACATCTCTTGCCATTGGAACGCCTCCTTTTCCCGAACAAGTCTATCTGTTTTTGCCACAACGTGCAAAACGATTTAGAATCATAGAGACAAACCGGAGAAACTGACCGGTGATTTCACGTTCGATCAGCATCAGAACGATAGATAAAGGAGAATGACATGAAACAATGGATCAGTCTGATCCTGAGTGCTGT
Organism: Faecalibaculum rodentium; assembly: GCF_001564455.1. GTDB lineage: Bacteria > Bacillota_I > Bacilli_A > Erysipelotrichales > Erysipelotrichaceae > Faecalibaculum > Faecalibaculum rodentium. The sequence continues at coordinate 1,731,143 of NZ_CP011391.1, read as the reverse complement.
CCTGCTTGCAGGCTGCAGCACCCAGGCGCCGGAACCCAAAGAAGAGGAACCGGCGGAAATCATAGAAATGAAAGGATCCGAACCCGGAGGCCAGAAATACCAGGCGACGATCAAAGTGAAGGACTACGGCGACATCGTCTTTGAAATGGATGAAGGGATCGCCCCGGAAACCGTGCAGAATTTTGTGAAGCTCGCCGACGAAGGATTCTACGACGGCCTGACGTTTCACCGCCTCATTGAAGGGTTCATGGCCCAGGGCGGAGATCCCAATGGGGATGGCACTGGCGGTGCCGAAGAAGACATTCAGGGAGAATTTCTCTCCAATGGCTTCAACAACTCCCTGAAGCATGTCCGGGGCACAGTATCCATGGCCCGAAGTGGTGATCCGGATTCTGCCAGCAGCCAGTTCTTCATCGTCCAGGAAGACACGCCGAGCCTGGATGGAGAATACGCGGCGTTTGGCACCGTGACCTCGGGCATGGACGTCGTGGACAAAATCCTGGAAGATGCCAGACCCACCGATGACAACGGCACCATCTCCAAAGACAGTCAGCCGGTCATCGAAACCATTACCGTGACCAAAGAAGAATGACGTGTCTGCAGGCAGATACAGGAGCATGATGGCTGACGCGGGGCTGGTGGTGATGCTGGAATCCATCAAGGAGGACTTCCGGAAGGCCGGTCTGACACCCGGCAGGATCGGGGAAGTCTCCTTTTCAGGGCGTCTCACCAGAAGCCGCGGCAACTGCCGGCGGGAAACCGACGGGTTTTATACCATACACATTTCTACCCGCCTCATGGGACATACAGAGCTTGTTCGCGAGACTCTGGCCCATGAGCTCCTGCATACCGTCAAGGGCTGTTTCGACCATGGCCCCCGGTTTCAGGAAGCCGCGAGAAAACTGAGGGAATACGGCTACCACATTCAAAGCACGTATGAACCGGAAGCGTTTGAAATCAGGGGCAGGTACCAGTTTCAGTGCAGCCGGTGCGGTGTGATCGTCAACCGGACCAGACGGTCGAATTTTACCGAACACCCGGAGCGGTATATCCACAAAGGATGCGGGGGTCATTTCGAGCCCCTCCCTGAACGCCGTCCCAGGGAAAAATGAAGAGCCCCGGCAGCGGATCACTCCGGCTGCCGGGGCTGCTTTGCGCCTGCCTGTATCTCAGGGCCGGCGGACATATCCCGCTGCCCGCATTTCTTCGTAGAGTTCGGCAAAGGTGGTCTGGTATTTCTCGTAGACCGGCAGCCACTGATCGTTGGCCAGCACGGCATCCAGAAATTCGCAATAGGGTCTCAGCTTCATGAGGCCAAAGCCGTGCATGACCCATTCCTTCATATCCTTTAGAATCTGTGTTTCATTGTTCATGTCATATGCCTCCTCACTGCTTCAGGTGCAGTGTTTTCAAAATCCATTCAAAGCCCTTCAGCAACCCCGTGGAATATGCCCATGAGGATACCGGGCGGCTGACGAGGATGATGGCCAGGAACCTGCCCCAGCTCATACCGTTGAGTCCCGCGAGCATGCAGAGAATGATGTCGGGGGATACCGGCAGAAACATGCAGATGATGAACACCAGCGTGAAGTGCTTCGTGGTCTGCACCCAGTGCCTGTATCTGGCGTAGGTCTTTGGGGACGCGATGTTGAGGATCATCCGGTCGCCATAGCGTTTCGCGAGCCAGAACCCCAGCGTGCAGTTGATGACCGAAGTGGCGTAGTTGTAAAAAAACGCCGTGACAGGGCCAAAGAGCACAATGCCAATGGAACCCATGGAGCCCATGGGAACGATGGGGACATAGGAGCTGAAGACCGAAATCGCGATAAAGAGCACAGGTGCCAGGGGACCGCAGTTCTCCAGAAACTTCTGGATGGCGGCCGTATCGACCCCTTTGTGCAGGATCCACACCAGCAGCGCACCGAATACAATGGTGGACACGATGGAGATCACAAAATTTCGTTTCCGGGCAGCTGCGCCGGGATCTGTCTGAGTTGTCATGATGGTCTCCCTTTCCTTTACAGTGTAGCCGATGATGCAGGACAGGGCCATTGACGCAACCCGCCCGGGGTGGCTGGATGGCGGTTATCCGGTACAATGTAGGCATGAAACAGAGAGTTACCAATTTTTTCAGTCCGAAAGACAGGGCAGCCGGTTCCAGATCCCGGACTCATGCAAAAGAGAGCAGATCATGATGGCGTGGCTGTATGACCGCCGCAATCTCTTCCTGCTGCTGACGGTCCTGTTTGGGATACAAGTCTTCATTTTCTATGTCTATGACCTGGAATGGGATGCCCTGGGCTACATGGCACTGCTGGAGTTTGTGGTGGTCAATGTGTATCTGGTCCTGGATTACAGCCGCCACCTGCTGTCCCACCGGTTTCTCAGCGCCCAGCGTCAGGTGCCGGATCTTTCGTGGATGGAATATGACGGTTCGCAGAAGGACAGGGACTATCAGCGGATCATACGGCAGCGGGAATCGCTCCGTCACTGCCAGGCAGAGGAATACCGGCAGAGCAGGCGGGATCTGCAGGATCTGTATGATATGTGGACACATCAGAACAAGCTGCCCATTGCAGCCCTGAAGCTGCTGCTTCAGGAAGAACAGCCGGATATCCGGGAAATGCGAAGCCAGGTCCTGCGCCTGGAGCAGTATACGCAGATGATCCTGGCAGCGACCCGGCTGGAAAGTCCGGAAACCGATTATGTATTCGACTGGAATCCGCTGGATGCACCCATCCGGTCTGTGATCCGGACATTCTCCCCGGAATTCATCCGCAAAAGACTGCGGCTGACCTATGAGGGAACAGACGAAACCGCCCTGACGGATGTCCGGTGGCTGACATTCGTGCTGGAACAGATCCTCTCCAATGCGGTGAAACATGCCAAGTCGCAGATCGGAATCACGGTCAAAGACCAGGTCATCTGCATCCAGGATGACGGGCCGGGGATCCCGGCACAGGACCTGGAACGGATCTGGAGCCGGGGCGTCACAGGGCAGAACGGACGAAAGGAAACCGCAGCCACAGGCCTGGGCCTTTACTTGAGCAAAGCCGTGATGGACCGGCTGGGGCATGAAATCACCATAGAGACCAGCCCGGACAGAGGCACAGCCGTCCGGCTTGACCTCACGAATGCCGGCCTCCAGGACAAAGACTAGGTGACCTGGCATCCCCGAACCCCCACTGTGATGGGAAGCGGGGACCGCTGCCCATCACAGTGGGGGTGCAGGTAAGGCTGCTTTCACCAGGACCACGACGAAGCGGGGCTGTAACAGTTAAACCTGGACAGCTATCCTAAATAAAAAACGCAAAGGGCAGGAAAGCTTATCAGCTGACCTGCCCTTTGTTGTATGATTTGTTTGTGCTAAAAAACATACAACCGAATTATATCCATTATCCGTTCGGCGTACAAGAATCACTCGCGCTGGATGTACCAGTCCGAATCCAATCTGATGACCCTGTTTACTCTTTCCTGGAAGCGATAGAAAGGATCAATCTTGCCAAATACTTCGCTCCGGTCAGATCGAACAATTCCAGCTCTCACGATCGTGTGATGCTGCTCCGGGTCATCCTTTTCTCATACATGACATCCAGAAAGAACATCTCCCTCAGGGAGCTGGAATCCCTGTGCCGTACAGACTGTCGGTTTCTTTACCTGTCCAACTATGAGATGCCCAGCCATCAGGCTTTCAAAAGGGTCCTGGATATCCTTCAGGAAGGGGCCATCGATGATATTTTCTTTGAACTCAGCCATCATATCGCCGTCGATCTGATGTGCATCGACCCACATGTGCAATTCGTCGATGGAACAAAGATAGAAGCCAATGCCCACAAGAATTCTTTCGTCTATAAGAAGAGGATCGTGAACAGTCGCAAGAAGCTGTATCTGAGCACTTCAGCTTTGTTAAGCGAGATCAATTCCTTCTTTGGCTATGACTATCCCCTCAGGGATGAATATCAGTCCTGGGATCTTTTCTATGTCTGCCAGTACCTGATGGAAGTCATGGTCCAGACTGACACGCAAATCTGTTATGGGATCGGCCATCGCAAGTCTTCCATTCAGAGATACTATGATTCACTGTTGAAAATGGCTTTGAAGCTGATGGAGTATGAAGAATGGCTTTATACGCTTGGAAACCGCAACTCATGTTCAAAAACCGACCTTGATGCGACCTTCATGGCCACCAAATGGGATTATTACAACCAAAGCGGAGTCACCAGACCGTGCTACAACTGCCAGATCGCAGTCAGTGACGGATTGATCGTGAATGCGGATATATTCCAGAATCCGGGAGACACCCTCACCTGGCAGGCTTTCATGGACCGTTATCATGACTATACAGGGAAATATCCTTGCAGACCCGTAGCGGATGCGGGATATGGAAGTCTTGACAATTACCTGTACAACCTGAAAAACGGGATAGAACTGGTACAGAAATACGGAAACTTTGGGAAGAAGAAGGACCGAAGATTCCAGAAGAGGATCTACAATGTGCTCAACTGGAAGCAAACAGAAGAAGGGTTTCTGATCTGTCCGGAAGGAAGGGTCCTGGATCAGTATGAAGGGGACAATATATCAAGGACCCGTGGTGGAAATCTTCATATCAGTCAGATGTATGCGGAAAAAGGCCATTGTGAGGGATGTCCCAGACGGTCCCAGTGTTTCCGGTTCGGCAAGTACAGGAGAGTCGGAAAGAATGTGGTGATGGAAGAGCTGCAGGGAAAAGTAGATGAAAACCTGGGATGCGAAGAAGGAAAGGGACTCTGCAGGCAGCGGTCAATACAGGTGGAGGGAGCGTTCGGGATTCTGAAGCAAGACCGGGGAATGACCAGATTCAGGCGAAGAGGATTGAAAGGTGTCAAGATGGAATTTCTTTTGAACTGTCTGGGTCTGAATCTTTATAAATATCATCTGTTCTGGCTTAAACAGAGGGCAAATAACCTTATAGGCAAGCTAAACTGACGAGGAAAAACAGGCTTTTTTTGAAAGTTATCCCCCAAGTTGTTTTTATAATGGCCAAAAAGAAATGTCTGGAGAATACCAATGGAATCTCCAGACATTTTTTTCCGTTTATAACAAGAAAAATGGGCTGTAATCAGCCTACAGACCGTAAAACCGGCCTTACTGTTACAGCCCCACACAGTCGTGATTCTTTCTTCTTTGTAAGATACAGCGCCGTTCTGTAAGACAAGGCGATGGAACCCCGGCAGCCCGGACCGGTATCATGTCACTGTCAAAAGGAGATGGAACGCAATTATGGCATTACTTGAAGTGAGGGATCTGAAAAAGATCTATTCGAGCCGGTTTTCCGGCACCCAGGTCCAGGCTCTGGACAATGTGAATTTCGACGTGCAGGAAGGGGAATTTGTCGCCATCATGGGTGAATCCGGATCCGGCAAAACCACCCTGCTGAACATACTCGCCGCCCTTGACCGGCCAACTGCCGGCAAGGTGCTGCTCAACGGCCGCGATCTTGCAAAGATCCGCGGCAAGGAACTGGCGGCCTTCCGCCGCAGCCACCTTGGCTTTGTCTTCCAGGACTTCAACCTCCTGGATACCTTCACCAACAAAGACAACGCCCTGCTCCCGCTGGTGCTTGCCAAGGAAAAATATCCGGTGATGATGAAAAAACTCACCCCGCTGGCGGAAACCCTGGGCATTTCCTCCATCCTCAAGAAGTACCCCTATGAGGTTTCCGGCGGACAGAAACAGCGGGTGTCCATCGCCCGGGCCCTGATCACCAACCCGGAGATCCTCCTGGCGGACGAACCGACAGGCGCCCTGGATTCCCGCAGCAGCGAAGACGTCCTGAACCTCTTCACCCGCATCAACCAGGAAGGCCAGACCATTCTGATGGTCACGCATTCCATGAAAGCCGCCAGCTACGCCGGCCGGGTCCTGTTCATCAAGGATGGCCGGGTCTTCCACCAGATCTACAAGGGAGACCGCTCCAGCAGCGAATTCTATGAAGACATCAGCCGGACGCTGACCATGATGTCCCGGAAAGGCGAACGGGCATGAGGCTCTCCGCAAAACTCGCCCTTTCGAACCTGCGCCGCAACAAACGGACCACGATCCCGTTCATGCTGACCTCCGCACTCTGCACCCTGATGCTGTATCTTGTCATCAGTCTGGAAAACAGCCCGGCGGTGTCCGAGTCCTTCGGCGGGGCCCAGATGCAGATGATGCTCGGGTTCGGGGAACTGGTCATTGTGCTCTTCACGGTGATTTTCCTGTTTTACACCAACAGCTTCCTGATGAAACAGCGCAAGCGGGAATTCGGCCTCTTCAATATCCTGGGCCTGGCGAAGAAGGACATCGCCATGGTCCTGTTTGTGGAGCTGCTCATCTGCTGGGCTGCAAGCCTCGTGGCGGGCATTGGCCTGGGCATGATCCTGGACAAGGGGATGTACCTGCTCATCGGGCGGCTGATGAACATCGACCTGCCACTGGAGATCGGGATATCCGGTGCGGCTGTGATGCAGACGGTGATCTACACCGGGGCGATATACGTGCTGCTGGTGGTCTACGGCTTTTTCATGGTCAATGTCTCCAGCCCCATCGAACTGCTCCATGCACAGGCAGAGGGGGAACGGGAACCGAAAAACCGCTGGCTGCTGGCCCTGGGCGGTGTCATCAGCCTGGGTGCCGGCTACGGACTGGCGCTGTGGGTCCAGAACCCCATGGATGCCTTCGTCCTGTTTTTCCTGGCAGTGATCCTGGTCATCGTCGGCACCTATCTGCTGTTTTCGGCCGGCAGCATCGCCCTGCTGAACATGCTGCAGAAAAACCGGCGCTTCTATTACCAGACCAGTCACTTCATTTCGGTTTCCGGCATGAAGTACCGCATGAAGGCCAACGCGGCGAGCCTGGCCAACATCTGCATCCTGTCAACCATGGTGCTGGTGGCGCTGTCCACCACGATCTGTCTCATGATGGGCATGGACCAGTCTGTGGAGACCGCCTATCCCCGCGAAACCACTCTGTCCATTTACTCCCAGGATGGCAACTACCTGCAGGATTTTGACCAGGCACTGGCACAAAGCGGCGTGCAGGCAACGGATGTCATGGCGTATACGCTGTTTGACATCCCCGGCACTGTCAGCGGGGATACCGTAAGCAATCTGGGAGAGTATGGAAAACCCGATATGAGGCTCTTCGAGTTCATTCCCGTGGGTCAGTACAACAATGCGGAGGGCACTGACTACACACTCGAACCCGGGCAGGTGCTGATCAACCCCGGATCCGACAGCTGGGGCAGTTCGCTGACCATTGGCGACAGGACCTGGTCTGTCGCCGGAACTGTGGACGGATTCCCGCCATCGGGTCTTGGGATCAACATGATGGGCAATCCCATGCTGGTGGTGCTGCCGGATGAAGCAGACATTGCCTGGCTGCAGACCCTGGTGCCGGAAGAGCAGAGGAATGTCACAAACATCTTTGCCTTCAACAGCCCGGATCCCAACAGAGATGCGGGGATTCTGAAGGATACCTTCGAGCAGATCACCGGCGCAAGGCCCTTCGGCGACACACGTCAGAATTTCGCCCTGTCCCTGCAGTCCATGTATGGCAGTTTCCTGTTTGTGGGGATCTTTGTCTCGATCCTGTTTGTGATGGCCAGCGTGCTCATCATGTACTACAAGCAGATATCCGAAGGATTCGAGGACCAGAAGCGCTTTGACATCATGACCCGCGTGGGGCTGGACAACCGGCAGATCCGGAAAACCATCCACTTCCAGGTCCTGGCTGTCTTCTTCCTGCCACTGGCCATGGCCGGGATCCATGTGGCGTTTGCCTTTCCGATGATCTCCAAAATGCTCGCCCTGCTGGGGATGGGGGACATCACGCTGTTCATGATCACGTGCCTGATCGTGTTTGCCATCTTCGCCATTCTGTACGTCATCGTATACGGCCTCACCAGCCGGACTTACTACCAGCTGGTGAAGGGCATGAGTGAAGAAACCGAGGAATAGACTCCTTTTTCTTTCCAGCCCCGTATCACCGGGCTGGCCGTTCTGGCCGGTCCGGCCTTTTTTCGTCCTGCCACACCGGCAAGCCCAAACTGCCGATGACTCGCCGGGACATGGTCCCAGGTGGCTGTTTCCTTGAAACCGGTTTTTGATTCGGCTAAAATAGCTCTGATTTTCCAGACTTTTCATGAATCTTCATGAAAACATAAGAATCTGGATTAGAAAGGCGGCCTATGCACCGAATCGGACTGGACATCGGTTCCACCACCATCAAGACTGTTGTGCTGGATGAAACCGGCCATGTCTGTCATACCCAATACGAACGCCACTTTTCCCGGATCGCCGAAAAAGCCCGGGAAGTCCTCCTGGCACTGGGGAAAAAATTTCCCGGAAAACACAGACTCTGCATCTCGGGCTCTGCCGGGATCGGCCTGAGTGAACAGCTTGGGATCCCCTTTGCCCAGGAGGTTTTTGCGACACGAACCGGCGTCACGACACTCCGGCCGGATGCGGATGTCGTGATCGAACTGGGGGGGAGAAGATGCCAAGATCCTCTTTCTGACCGGCGGCACGGATTTCTGCATGAACGGCTCCTGCGCCGGCGGGACCGGCGCCTTCATTGACCAGATGGCGACGCTGCTGCAGATCAGCCAGGATGAAATGAATGCCCTGGCCATGAACCACGAAAAGCTCTATCCTGTCGCCAGCCGGTGTGGCGTGTTTGCGAAAAGCGACATCCAGCCGCTGCTGAACCAGGGAGCCACGAAGGAGGATATTTCCGCCTCGATTTTCCAGGCCGTGGTCTCCCAGACCATCGCCGGTCTGGCCCATGGCCGCCCCATTGCGGGCAATGTGGTGTACCTGGGCGGACCGCTGACGTTTTTCTCCATGCTGCGCGACACCTTTGACCGGAACCTGCACCTGGAGGGAACCTGCCCGCCGCTGTCCCTTTATTATGTGGCCTACGGAGCGGCACTGCTGGCGGCTGACGAAGCCTTCGACCTGGAGAAACTGGCAGACCGCATCCCGGACCTGGCGGGATGGCAGTCCTATGACTCCCTGCGCCCGCTGTTCCGGGACCGCCGGGAACGGATCGCCTTTGAAGACCGGTATGGTCAGGATCTGCCGGAACCTCTTGCCTGCACGGATGAGTGCGTGTCGTTTTTCATCGGCATCGATGCGGGAAGCACCACGACCAAATGCGCGGCGCTGAGAGAAGACGGCACCATTGCCTTTTACCGCTACCTGCCTTCCGGCGGGCAGCCGGTCAGTCATGTCCGGGACTTCCTGCTGGAGCTCTATGACCGGTATCCCGGCTGCCGGATTCTGGGCAGTGCCGCCACAGGATATGGGGAAGACATCATCCGGTCGGCCTTCGGGGTGGATCTGGGAGTGGTGGAAACCGTGGCGCACTACACAGCGGCGAAAGCCTATGATCCCGATGTGGACTTCATCATTGACATCGGCGGGCAGGACATCAAGTGTTTCCGGATCCGCAACGGCGCCATTGACCAGATCTTCCTGAACGAAGCCTGTTCCTCCGGCTGCGGCTCTTTCCTGCAGACCTTCGCCCAGACCCTGGGATATGATATGGAGACTTTCTGTGACCATGCCCTGAAGGGAACCAGACCCGTGGACCTGGGCAGCCGCTGCACGGTGTTCATGAACTCCTCCGTGAAACAGGCACAGAAAGACGGCGCGGCGATGGAAGACATCGCGGCGGGACTGGCGGTGTCGGTGGTGAAAAACGCCCTGTACAAAGTCATCCGCCTGAAGCAGGGACAGAAGCTCGGGGATCACATCATTGTGCAGGGAGGCACGTTCCTGAACGACGCGGTTCTGCGGGCCTTCGAGCTGGAACTGGGCATGCCCGTCACCCGGCCGGCTGCAGCCGGTCTCATGGGGGCTGTCGGCGCCGCGCTGTATGCCCGGGAACAGGGACTGACATCGAGCACGCTGCGGACCCGTGACCAGGTGCTGGCCCTCCAGCATACAGTGAAGCCCACGGTGTGTCAGGGATGCACCAACCACTGCCAGCTGACGGTGAACGTATTCGATGGCGGCAAGGTGTGTGTGGCGGGCAACCGCTGCGAAAAACCGGTCAGGCATGCATCGGCCAGACCGGGCCACAATCTGTATGAATACAAGCGGCAGCAGCTGGCGCGCTTTGCGAGCCGGAAAGGCCGCCGGAAGACCATCGGCATTCCGCTGGTCCTGAACATGTACGAGCTCCTGCCTTTCTGGCACACGCTGTTCACGGCGCTGGACTTCGGGGTGGAGATTTCAGGATTTTCGAGTCTGTCCATGTATCACAAGGGGCAGGGAAAAATCCCGAGCGACACGGTCTGCTATCCGGCGAAGCTGGCCCATGGGCATATCCAGGCATTGAAGGACCGCGGTGTGCAGGACATTTTCTATCCCTGTCTGTCCTACAACGTGGATGAAGACAAAAGCGTGAACCACTACAACTGTCCCGTGGTGGCCTACTATCCGGAGTCGATTCAGAGCACCCTGCCGCAGGAAAAGCTGCTCATGCCTTATCTGGGGATTCACCGGCGGAAGGACTTTGCAAAGCATTTCTGGAAATTTCTGAAGGAAGAAGTGGACGACACAGTCCGGCTGCGGGAAGTGCAGAAGGCGGTGTCGGCAGCCTATGAAGCGCTGGATGGCTACATGGAAGACATACGCAATCAGGCGGATGTCTGGCTGCAGGAAGCCAGGCAGACGGGGCAGGAAATCGTGGTGCTCTGCGGACGCCCCTATCATGCGGATCCGGAGGTCATTCACGGCATTGACCAGTACATTGCCTCAACAGGCCGGCTCGTGCTCTCGGAAGATTCGGTGTTCCATCACACGGATCAGGCCCGGACGGATGTCCTGAACCAGTGGACCTATCATGCCAGGCTCTACTCGGCAGCCCAGTGGGTGGCTGCACAGCAGGACCCGAAGATCCAGCTTGTGCAGATGGTGAGCTTTGGCTGCGGTGTGGACGCAATCACCGGGGATGAAGTCCGGGCGATCCTGGAAAGTGCCGGATGTCTGTACACCCAGGTGAAGATTGACGAGATCACCAATCTGGGAGCCGTGAAGATCCGCCTGCGGTCGCTGTTTGCGGCGGCGAAGGGCAGACAGAAGCAGACAGACAGCCGGACCGGTCAGATGGCGGATCAAAGTGACCGGCCGGGAGAAATCGCATGACGGAACGTGTCCCGCATCCGGTCTTCACCGAAGAGATGCGGCAGACCCACACCATCCTGTTTCCGGATATGGTGGACATTCACTTCCATCTCCTGGAAAACGTGCTCCGTCAGTCGGGATACCGGGCGGCGCTGCTCACCAACGAGGGACCGGAGGTCAGCCGCACGGGGCAGAAGTATGTGCACAATGACACTTGTTATCCGGCGCTGCTCACCATCGGCCAGATGATTTCGGCCCTGGAATCCGGGGGATACGATCCGGACCATACAGCCCTGATCCTGCCTCAGACCGGCGGCGGCTGCCGGGCTTCCAATTATGTGTCGCTGCTGCGCAAGGCACTGCGGGATGCGGGCATGGGACAGGTGCCGGTGATTTCCCTGAACCTGCAGGGGCTGGATGATGCCCCGGGGTTCCGGATCACGCTCCCGTTTCTGCGCAAGATGCTTGCCTGCATGGCCTATGGGGACCTGCTCATGATCCTGGCCAACCAGGTCCGGCCCTATGAGGTGGAGCCCGGGCAGACGGATGCGCTGGTGAGCGCCTGGATCAAGTATCTGTCGAAGCAGTTCGCGCAGGGAAGCGGGTATGACCTGCGGTCGATGAAGCAAAACGATGCCCGGATCGCGCGCACCTTCCACGAAATTCCCGTCCACCGCGTCCCGAAGGTCAAGACCGGGATCGTGGGCGAGATCTACGTGAAGTATTCGGCCCTGGCCAACAACCACCTGGAGGAGTTCCTGCGAAAGCAGGACTGTGAAGTCATGATGCCGGGCATCATGCAGTTTCTGCTGTATGCGGCGGATATGCCCCTGGAGGATGTCCGGCTGTATGGCGGGAAGAAAAGCACGCAGGTGCTCAACGGCGTCATGCTCACATATTTGACGAAATACGAATCACTGGTCATGGATGCCATCGGGCAGTACCCGGAGTTCACGGTCCCTGCCCGCTACCGCCGGCTGAAGGAACTGGCGGCGCCGCTGATCGGCACGGGATGCAAGATGGGAGAGGGATGGCTTTTGACGGCGGAAATGGCGGAGCTGGCCTTGAGCGGCTACAGCAACATTGTGTGCGCCCAGCCCTTTGGCTGCCTGCCCAACCACATTGCGGGCAAGGCCATGATCTCCAAGGTCCGGCGCCTGTATCCCGAGGCGAACATCGTCGCGATCGACTATGACCCCGGGGCGGCGCGGGTGAACCAGGAGAACCGGATCAAGCTGATGCTGAGCATAGCCCGGGAAAACCTGGAAAAGGAAACGAACGAACAGAAGCGGTCCTGACGGGCCGCTTTTCCGGTGGCGATGGAAGCGCCCTGTGCATGCAAAAACACGGACCTTTTCACCCTGTCAGACAGGTGATGAAAGCTCCGTGTTTTTTTTGTATCTGACAGAACCGGCAGATCCGGATGCGGTCAGTCATCGCCGTCGACCTGCCGGCACAGCTTCAGAATTTCCCGCCCGATCATTTCCGGCTCTCCGAGACCGTACTCGCTCTGGCCGATGGCGAGAATCAGGGCATCGGGAAACAGCTGTTCCATTTCCTGCCTGGCCCAGGTCATCTGCGGCGCAAGCAGTATCAGACGGCCAGGTCTCCCTCATCCTTGCACACCCTGAACGATTTCGTAGAAGAAGTCATGAATATTGCCCCAGGGCGTGAACTGGAAGACGATCCGGATCAGCAGGAATACACTCAATGTGAAACAGGCGGGGATCAGCGCCGAGAAGGATTTGGAGACAGCAGGCGGAACGGTGTCCGGCATTTTGATGGTCCAGTTCTTTTTGGTGGTCCAGCTGTAGAGCCATGAAGCCAGGAAAGCGCCGATCATCCCCACAAACATGCCTTTGGCCCCCAGCCGGTTGATGTCCAGAACGTTTCCGACCACGACAGAGCCACCGGTCTCGAGCTCGAAGACGGTTTCCATAGGTGTGACCAGGCCGAAAGCAGCCGGTGCGATGGCAGCTCCGAAGATCGGATCCACCTTGCGGTCACAGGAGAAATAATAGCCAATGCCCAGGACAGTGAAGACCGTTGCGAAGGACATGGTAGCTGTGGAAGCCGGTCCCAGCATCGCGTTCAGGGAAGCGGCGGCGCTTTCGCCGATGGTCTGAGCCAGGAACGGGAAGTTGGCGATGATCAGTGTGATGGAGCCGAAGATCGTCAGCGGGAAGGCCAGCATGAAGGCATCCCGCAGGATCTGCAGGATCTTGTTGCGGGACAGCTTCTCGCCGAACTTCATCAGGGGTGCCTGAAATTGAGTAAACCAGTTTTTCATAAAAGTTCCTTTCTTCGCGATGACATGTTGTCTACAACTAGATGTCTATACTTTATATGCAGCATAATTCTGCAAATGTAAGCGATTCATTTCATCCGGACTTCTTCCATATTCCTGGAAATTTTCTGGACAAAACAGACATCAGGTCTTTTGGACGCAAATCGGGCCAGGGGGCGGCAAGGATCCAATACTATAAGGATTGCCGGCATCCAGAGAACAGTATGCCATCATGGAGCAGGGGACCGGTCGTGGACCTGCTCGAGACATGGATGAAAGAACCTGTTTTCCGTGAACCATTTTGTTCCGGTATTGGCTGTTCTCTGCCTTTGAGACAGAAAAAACACCAAGTGTGACATCTGGATATCCAAATGTTCCTGCATGAAGCGGAAAAGACAATCTGACCTTTTGCGGCAGGGGAACATCTGTCAGAATCAGGGTAACGAAGGAGGAAAGCCCATGATTCTGGTGATTCTTGGCGTGATTGCCGTACTCAGCATCCGCATTGCACTTGGACTCGAAAATGTCCGCATGAAGCAGCTGGTCCATCACCGGAATGCGGTCTGGGCACAGCTGGACAGACAGTCGCTGGAACCTGAACAGCTGGAGGCAGCCAGGCAGCAGCTCAGGGTCTCCCTGCTGGAGAACCGCCATTTCCGGTACGCTCTGCCGGCCACCCGCGGCTTTGTCCTGTGTGCCCTTTCTGCCATTGCATGCACCCTGTGTCTCTGGATGGACATCCTGACTGCCCGGAATCCTGCAGGTTTCGGCTTCTTCCATGATCTGGCCGCCCCGACGGGTGTGGACATCACCTGCCGGATCCTGCTGATCCTCTATGGGCTGCGTCTGCTGGTATCTGTGGCGGTGCTCCCGGGGCGCATCCGGTGGGTGTATCTGTTCACCCCGCTGGCAGCGGGTCTGGTCCTGCCGTTTCTGTATCAGTGTGTGTCGCTGTCCATCCTCTCTGTATGGGTGACGGAGCAGCTCTGGCTGCTGGTCTCCCTGATGGTCCTGCAGCATCTGACGCGCCTGAAACGCCGTGGCGGAGGCCGGAAAAACAGCGGTTGACATCCGCAAAATTCACATTTCTCTTTTAAATCCGACTGTGCTAGAATGGTAAAAGCAGTTAATGACAGCTTCTAACTGGGTAAAGTGAGGGTATAACAAATGGCAAATGATGAAATCTATGATGTAGAAGACATGGACATGGATGCGGACATCCAGCGCAAACAGGAACTGATCGAGGAGATCAAGAGCCTCGACCTGGAAACCGACGGTGCTGCCGCTCTGCGTGCAGTCAACGACATGAAGCGGCGCTGGAACCGGATCCACTACTGGGAATCCGATTACGAAGACGGCCTGCGGGATGAATTCGAAAGCTATGTGGACAAAGTGTATGCAAAACGCAACGAGCTCTACAAGACTACCCAGGCTCAGAAGGAAGACCTGATCGAAAAGGCGAAGGAAACCGCCAATATCGAAAACTTCAACCAGGGTACACAGATCATGAACGATCTGATGGACGCCTGGAAGGCCGCCGGTTCCGCCGGCAAGGTCGTGGACGACCAGCTGTGGGAACAGTTCCAGGCTGCGCGTCAGGTTTTCTATGACCGCAAGCACGCACACTGGGAAGAACAGACACAGCGCCGCCAGGAAGCCCGGACCAAAAAGGCCGAGCTGATCGAAAAGGCCAAGGAACTGGCCGATTCCCACGAATGGCAGAAGACATCCAACAAGATGCGTGACCTGATGAACGAGTGGAAGGCAGCAGGATCTGCCGGCCGCAAATACGACGACAACCTGTGGGAAGAATTCAACGGTGCCCGTCAGCAGTTCTACGAAGCACGCAACGCCTACTACGATGAGCTGCACAAGGAACAGGCGATCCGTGCCGCCAAGAAACGCGGCCTGATCGACCAGGCAAAGGCAATCGCCGAAAAAGAGGATTACAGCCGCCAGAACACGCAGACCATGAAGCAGATCACTGCTGACTGGAAAGCCATCGGATCCACCGGCAAAAACCGTGACGACGAACTGTGGGCAGCCCTGCGCGAACAGATGGACAGCTATTTCGACGGACTGAAGAAGAACTCCGAAGCCCGGCAGATGGACTGGAGAAACCGCATGAGCGACTCCCGCGTGCGCAAACAGGAAATCATCGCCAACCAGAAGCGTCAGATCAGCCGTCTGCAGGACGACATGTTCGGCCTGGTATCCGAGGCTGAAATGGTCGACATCCAGCAGCAGATCGAAGACAAGGAAGACTTCATCGCACAGCTGGAAGCCGAAATTGCCGATATCGACAACCGTCTGAACGACTAGTTGCATCTACAGGACTCTTCGGAGTCCTTTTTTCATAGGAACTTTGACAAAGCGAGGTGTCACAATGAAACAGGACCGCACATATCTGTTTGAATCCGAATCCATCCCCAAAGCGGTATTCGCCCTGTCTGTACCCACAGCCGCAGCCAGCCTGGTCACGGTGCTCTATTCCCTGGCGGATACGTTCTTCGTCGGCCTGGCCAATGACCCCATCCAGACCGCCGCAGTTTCCCTGGCGGCACCGGTGCTGCTGGCCTTCAATGCGATCAACAACCTGTTCGGCGTAGGTGCCAGCTCCATGATGAGCCGCGCCCTGGGCGCCCGGGACCTGAAAACCGTTGCCCGGAGTTCCTCCTTCGGGTTTTACGGATCGCTGTTCTGCTCTCTGATCTTCTCTTTGCTGGCACTGGTCTTCATTGAACCGCTGCTGTACATGCTCGGCGCTTCCGCCGCCACATACCAGCCCACGGGGCGCTACCTGCTGTGGACCGTGATCGTCGGCGCCATCCCGGCGATCCTGAACGTGGTCATGGCCTATCTGGTCCGGGCGGAAGGCGCCACCTCCCATGCGGCTCTGGGAACCATGAGCGGCTGTTTCCTGAACATCCTCCTGGACCCGGTGTTTATCCTGGGATTCGGCATGGGAGCCGAAGGGGCTGCACTGGCCACCCTGATCTCCAACTGCTTTGCGGTGCTGTATTTCATTGCCTATGTCTTCATCCGACGGGAAAAAACCGTCGTGAGTCTGAACATCCGCCTGTTCTCCCTGAAGGGCCGCGTCCCTCTGGGCGTCTTTGCGGTGGGGGTCCCTGCCAGCATTCAGAACCTGCTCAATGTCGCCGGGCAGGTCATTGCGAACAACCTCGCAGCAGGATACGGCACAGAAGCCGTGGCGGCCATGGGCATCGGCATGAAAGTGGCCATGGTGCCGATGTATGCTGCCCAGGGCATTTCCCAGGGTGTCATGCCTCTGGTGGGATACAACTATGCGTCGCTGAACATCACCCGGATGAAGGAAGCCATTTTGTTCACTGCCAAAATCACCTTCGGCTTCCTGGCCGCCGTGTGTGTGGTCTTTGAACTGTTCCCGTCGACGATCGTGCGCTGGTTCATCCAGGATCCGGCGACTGTGGCCATCGGCCAGGTCCTGCTGCGGGGACTCTCCCTGGCAATCCCGTTTCTGGCCATGGATTTTCTTGCCGTGGGTGTGTTCCAGGCAGCAGGCAAAGGCAACCTGGCGCTGTTCATGGCCATATGCAGGAAGGTGATCCTGGAAATCCCCTTCATGTTTCTCTTTGACCGCCTGTGGCCGATGTACGGCCTGGGCTTCTCGCAGTTTGCGGCCGAGTTCATCATGACGATCATCGGCACGGTGCTGCTTGTGCGGTTTCTTCACCAGACAGAAAGGAGCGTTCATGATCAGACTGCCTGACTATATCCAGGATGACGCCATCCTCACCCGCCTCTGGGGGTATTCCGACCAGCCGGAGGTGACGGTCAACGGCCGCCCTGTACCGGTCACAGACGGCACCTGGGAGAGTGCCTTCGAAGACGGTGACATGCTTCTTGCGGATGGCGACAGCCGGGTCACGCTGCACAATGTGCGCCACGGCCTGGTAATCCTCGCAGCGGGTCAGTCCAACATGGAGTGGCCCGTCCGGGATTCCCTGAACGAAGACGAGATCCGTCAACGGCTGGAGGGAAAGGACATTTCCTGGCTCCAGGTGCCGCGGATCCTGTACCCCGGTCACGATTCCGGAGAGGACATGCAGTGGTGCCGGCTGAAACCGGATGCCATCGGCGATGTTTCGGCAGTGGGGCTGCTCGCAACCCTGGAAGTGGCTGAACGTACCGGCCGGCCCATCGGCCTTGTGGGCTGTTACAAGGGCGGATCCAGTGCCGCGAGTTGGGTGCCGGAAGAGGACCTGAAAGCCGACCCGGCCCTGGAGGCGTTTTATGTCACTGACTACTGGGCGGACATCGCGGACCAGACCGATGAAGAGGAAGATGCCTGCATTGCCGTTTTCGAACAGGAAGTGGACAACTACAACCGGCGGTTTGCCGACTTTGACAAAGCCCATCCCGAACTGAGTCGGGCGGAGAAAAAGGACATCATGGGGCATACCCCGTTTCCGGGGCCGAAGGGACGGAAGGATTTCCTGCGTCCGGCCGGTCTGTGGGATACGATGGCCACGCGCCTGAAGGGACTGGCCCCGGATATCCTGCTGTGGTATCAGGGAGAAGAAGATACGAAGTTTGCGAAAGGATACAAATCACTGCTCACAAAGCTCCTGGCCCGCTGGCGAAGGGAACTGGAACAGCCGGACCTGCCGGTGGTCATCGCCCAGCTGCCGGGGTACATGGAATACAATCCGGACAAAGACTGGGGGACTTTGCGTCTGGCGCAGATGGCGGTGGCTGAAGCGGATTCTGACGCGGAGATCGTGTGCCTGCTGGATGCCGGAGACCACGAAAACATTCACCCCCAAAACAAAACCATTCCAGGATATCGCATGGGCCGCATGGCGGCTGCCATGCTGGGACTGGAGCCTTACCAGGATGGACCGAAGGTCGTCCGACAGACACCGGACCGGGTATGGTTTGACCAGGTCCTGGAGACCGGCAGCGATTCGCTGGCCTGGACCGGCAGCCATGGGCTGGAATGTGATCCCGTTGTCCGCATCCGGTCTGCCACGGGCATTCCGGCGTTTCCCTTCAAGGCCTGCGACCGGATCGTGACAGAGGACCAGGAGGCGTGATATGTACAAAATACTGATGGTGGAAGACGACATGGTCATCGCCCGGAAGACTACCCAGTTTCTGGGATCCTGGGGCTATGACGCGAAATGCGTGGAGGTGTTTGACAGGGTACTGGAGACCGTGAATGAATGGAATCCGGACCTGGTGATCATGGACGTGAGCCTGCCCTACCGCAACGGCTTTGAATGGACCAGACAGATCCGTCTGCATTCCAAAGTTCCCATCCTGTTTCTGTCCAGTGCAGATGACGCGATGAACATCGTCACGGCGGTCTCCCAGGGAGCGGATGACTACATGACCAAGCCCTTTGACATGCAGGTGCTGGCGTTCAAGATCCAGGCCCTGCTGCGGCGAACCTATGATTTTGCAGGGAAGACCCGGACGCTGGAACACCACGGGCTGCGGTTCAATACCGATGAAAACACCATTTCCCTGGAGGGCAGAACGGCGGAACTCACCCGGAACGAAGCCCGGATCCTGCGAATGCTCATGGAGAGACGCAACGTCATTGTGTCCCGCGAGGACCTGATGGAAGGCCTGTGGAAGACGGATTGCTATGTGGACGAAAACGCCCTGTCGGTCAACGTCAACCGGCTGCGCAAAAAACTGGATTCCATCGGCGCAGCGGGGTTCATCGAAACGAAGAAAGGGATCGGCTACAGGCTCTGCGCAGACTGATGTCGGGCATCAGACATGCAGGAATGAGAAAAACCGGGGAAAATGCCTGCAGGAGGACATCAATATGACAACATTTGCAGGCGCTCCCGTGACGCTGGAAGGCACCCGGCTCAAGCCCGGAAGCATCATGCCGGATTTCACGGTCACTGACGTGAACCTGGCCCAGATCGATCCCATGAAGATCGAAGGAACGAAAATCATCCTCTCGGTTCCCAGTGCCGACACGCCGGTCTGCTCCGCGGAGCTGGCCAAATTCATGCACGCCCTGGAGGGCACGGATGTAAAACTGATATCGGTGTCCATGGACCTGCCCTTTGCGCTGAAGCGCTGGATGGACATGGAACAGAACGACAACCTGATCGCCACATCCGATTTCAAGGACCGCAGTTTTGCGAAAGCCGCGGGTGTGCGGATGGCGGAAAACGGTCTGCTGGCACGGGCTGTGTTTGTGGTCAACCCTGCGGGCGAGATTCTGTACGACGAGTATGTGGATGAAGTCACGCAGGAGCCGGACTACGACAAGGCCCTGGAAGCTGCGGGCGTGAAGAAGTAAACGCGGTACAACAAGCAGGAAGATATGCAAAAAACCTGTCAGGCCAATGAACGGCCGGCAGGTTTTTTGCGTTTCAGCTGAACATGCATGATGCGACATGCAGGAAAGGACCACAGAAAGCCTCTCAACGGTATGCACTGACACGATAACATGGCTTGCCTGCCGGCCCGGAAAGAATGACCTGGTCCTATGTGAAATGAATCGGGTGAGAGCAGCAGGCATTGTCGGTTGCGGGCATCCTCGCGATCCTGAAGAAGAAGCGCTGCAAGTAAAAACCCTGAAGACGGACGGGATTTGC
Organism: Faecalibaculum rodentium; assembly: GCF_001564455.1. Lineage (GTDB taxonomy): Bacteria > Bacillota_I > Bacilli_A > Erysipelotrichales > Erysipelotrichaceae > Faecalibaculum > Faecalibaculum rodentium. The sequence goes on along the minus strand of NZ_CP011391.1, from coordinate 1,711,095 downwards.
CATCATCGGCATCTCTGGCCTGTCTCTCGGACACAAAAAGAACCGGACACGATGCCGGTTCTTTTTGTGTATTCGGGACAGACTGGGTTCTTCTTCCTCAGAACTGATCCAGTTCATCCAGCGTATGCTGGCTTTTCCGGTGCTGGAAGTGAAGAATCACCCACGACACCATGAGCAGCACGGTGCAGCCCGCAATGGTGAACAGCCCCGTCACAGGTGCCAGGGCATTGCCGATCACCGCACCTATGACGAAACATAAAATCACATAGTAGTAGGCTCCCGCGGCCCGCAGATGGTGGTCTTCCCGGTGACAGAGCCAGTTGACGGCGGAGACTGTGCCGGAGCGCAGGTTGCCAATGCACATCGTCGTGGCAAAGGGATGGCCCCGAAGCTTCCGGAAGGTCTGGACCTGCATGCCGCAGACAAAGGACGTCAGGGAGTTCGCAAAGAGATCCAGGGGAATGAACGGCACCAGCAGCAGCAGAAACGCCTCGGCGAGCAGGATCGTCTGTTTCCAGTGCACCGGGTGCAGCCGGGAGAGGTGCATGAGTTCCGAGATGAAGATCCCGGCGGTGAATCCGGCGACGGGGAAGAGATAGTGGATCACTTCCCGCCACTGTCCGGAACACAGGTAGATTCCCAGGAAGAGGATGTTCCCGGTCTGAGCATTGGCGAACACCTGCCCCCGCAGGATATAGGAATAGGCATCCATGAGGCCGCCGGAGATCGCCAGAAGCGTGCCCAGAACGATGGATTCCGATTCCTTATCCACGGATGAGTTCCTCCATTTTGCGGATCACTGCGTGGTCATCCGGCATGGGCAGAATGTGGGCGGCAGCGTTCTTTGCCTGTTCGCTGCCGGTTTCCGGGGCATAGCTTTCGGGAATCGCCTCCAGGAGCGTGATGTCGTTGATGCCATCGCCAAAGGCCGCCGCCTGGCCCGCATCCATCTGCAGAAGGTCCAGGACCTCCAGCGCCGCAGTTCCCTTCGTGGCATCCCGGCGGGTGATTTCCGAGAGCCCGCTCATGCTCGGGGCATTCACGAGATCCGGATGGCGGTCCAGGAACCGTTTCATTTTTTCGGGATCCGCATCGTGGATCTCCAGCTTCACCGCCGGCAGGCCCATCAGCGTCCCGGCAGGAACTCTGGTTTCCCAGGACTTGAGAAACGGTGGCAGCAGGAAGGAGAACACGGGAATCGCCGGAAGCCCCTTTCGTTTCAGGAACATCCGGGAGAGTTCCCCGAGACTCGCGTTGCTGTAGACACCGTCCTTTGTCACGATCTCGATGGGTTCGCTCCCGAAGGTCATCACAAAGTCCCGCAGATCCTTCGGGTCGATGCGCTTTTCGCTCACCAGCTCCCCCTCGCCATCATAAATCAGGGCCCCGTTGGCGCAGATGAGCCAGTCCACTTCAGGTTGCATCTGCCAGACGGACATGGGCGGGCGTCCGGTATTGAAAATCACGTGACCGCCCTGCCTGCGGAGGGCCTCGATTCCCTGACGGATGCGGGAATCCAGCCGGTGGTTGACCATGAGGGTGCCGTCCAGGTCCGTGAAAAACAGTTTCACTGCCATTGTTCTCTGAGCTCCTTCATTTTCCGGATCACGCAGTGTTCATCGGATCCGTCCAGCACTTCACTGGCCGCTGCCTGCACCTCGGGCTGTCCTGTGGACGGCGCATAGCTGTGCGCAAAGAGTTCGAACATGCTCAGGTCGTTGATTCCGTCCCCGAACACCGCCACCTGGTCATGGGGGATCCCCAGGTGACCGGCCAGTGCCTGCACCGCCAGTCCCTTCGTGGCGCTGGCTGCGGAAATTTCATAGAGCACCTCGTCACTGGGGGTGTTCACCACCTCGGGATGCGCCGCCAGCCAGGTTTCCAGCCGCCGGCAGTCTTCACTGTCCTCCCGGTTGCAGTTGATCTTGTATATGGTCTGGTCCAGGATCTGTTCCCTTGTCTGGTCATTCCGGTGTCCCTGGAACATTTTGTCGAAATCCGCGTTCCTGCGGGGCTTTCCCCGCTTTGCCCAGCGCCGCTGAAAATTGCCAATGGTTTCCTGGCGGCTTTGTCTTGTCAGCGTGCAGTCAGTGGTGCAGAACTCGAAGGGCAGGTCCGGGAACAGATCCATGAGCTCCGCCACAATGGCAGCCGGAAGCGGCTGGTCGTACACCACCTGATCCTGTGCATCCAGGGCCAGGGCCCCGTTCATGAGCACCTTTGGGCCCGGGGGAAATCCCAGGGAGCGGCACATGGAGACACTGCGTCCCGTGCTCACGGCCACCGCCGCGTTCTGTCTGGCCAGTTCCTGCATCCCCGTCAGGATCTCTTCATCTGTTTCATGTGCCGCATTGAGCAGCGTGCCATCCAGGTCGGAGGCAAACAGAAGCTGTTTCATGATGGTTCCTCCTTTCAAAATCGCATACAGATTCATTGTATCAGAAGTTGCCCCTCGCAATCCCGGCTGCAGGAGACAGACACATCCGGGCATCTGACCGTGGTTTACAATTGGGACACCTGTATAATCTTGCAGTAAGAAGAAAGAAGGTTGCATCTCCCATGGCATTTGAAAAATTCAAAGGCGCCGCAACACGGAAAGCCGTCGGCGCGACCGTCGACGGTGTACTGAAATACGTCAACAAGGACCGTGTGAAAGGCCTCAACCGGCTGGTGGACATCTCGGAATATCTCGTCGGCGACCTGTACCCCGATGCAGTGTTCGACGGCGCAAGGCGCATGATCGCCGATCCGGACAACAAGTGGATGAAGTACGTGAATTCCATGCTCGATGACCTGGATCCCCATGTGGTGAAGACCCACATCCTGAACATCGGCTACCAGGCGGGGTTCTACGGCTATGCGAAAACCAACCGGTTCGAGGAAGAGCACGGTTACCGGATCCCGTGGATCATCCTCATGGACCCCACCAGTGCCTGCAACAAGCACTGCATCGGCTGCTGGTCGGCGGAATACGGCAACCGGCTGAACCTGTCCTACGAAGACCTGGCTTCCATTGTCCGCCAGGGCGAGGAACTGGGCATTTACTTCTATATGATGACCGGCGGAGAACCCCTGGTGCGCAAGGACGACATCATCCGACTGGCCCGGGAATTCCCGAAATCCATGTTCTATGCCTTCACAAACGGTTCCCTGATCACGGATGAATTTGCGGAAACCATGCGCGAACTCGGCAACATTTCCCTGGCGCTCTCCATTGAGGGATTCGAGGGAGACAACGATGCGCGGCGCGGCGAGGGATCATTCCAGGAAGTGGTGAAGGCCATGGAGATCCTGAAAAACCACGGCCTGGTCTTCGGCACGAGCATCTGCTACACATCGAAGAACTACAAAATGGTCACCAGCGACGAGTTCCTGGATTTCCTCATTGACCATGGTGTGCGCTATAACTGGTATTTCCACTACATGCCTGTCGGCAACGAAGCCAGCACCGAACTGCTGCTGACTCCGGAACAGCGGGAATACATGTATCACCGCGTCCGTGAGATCCGCGACTTCGACGGCGGCAAACCAATCTTCACCTTTGACTTCCAGAACGACGGCGAGTTTGTGCAGGGGTGCATTGCAGGCGGCCGCTTCTACTGCCACATCAACCCCAACGGCGATGTGGAACCCTGTGTGTTCATTCACTACTCCAATGCGAACATCCACGACAAGACACTCCTGGAGTGCCTCTCCCAGCCGCTCTTCCAGGAGTACCAGAAACACCAGCCCTTCAACTGCAACCACCTGCAGCCCTGTCCCATGCTGGAAAACCCCGAGATTCTGGGAAAGATCGTTCACGACGTCGATGCCGTGAGCACGGACCTCCAGAGCCCGGAAACCCCGGAACACCTCTGCGCCAAGTGTGTGGACTATGCAGCTGACTGGGCGCCCAAGGCGCAGGAACTGATGGCTGCCCATCCGCATCTGACGCCGGCGGAGGTGGCGACCCTGCGCGAAGAACAGCGCCGTCAGTCACAGCTGTAGACAGCGACAGTCGATGCCGATGATGGCTGATCCGGCTGGTATTCAGTGGAACCCGGTTTCTGCCTGCATCGGCAGGAGGCAACGCATCGCCTGCATCGGTACCAAGGCCATGGCTGCCTGACTGAATCATTGAAAACAAACACGGGTCCTGCCCGGCACTCAAGCCGCGGCGGGACCCGTATTTTCCGTTTGTGTGGAATCGGAGGATGCAATCCGGTCCTTCGGGAATGACCGGCACAGGCGGAACAGGAACAGCAGGCCCCGGCAGTTCAGCTCGAACGCCATGGCAAACCAGACACCAGGCAGGCCGTATCCTGTCATGGCCGCCGCAAAGGGAATCCGCAGACCCCAGTTGGAGACCAGGGAAATGATGGTCGGCCACAGGGTGTCGCCCTTGCCGCGGAGAATGCCTGTGGCCACGATCGCGGCGCCGTACATGGGTTCGGCGAATGCCTCGATCCGCAGCACGCGGGTGCCCAGGTCCTGGACCGCAGGATCCACGGAGAGCAGCTGCATGAGGGCAGGGGACAGAAACCAGAGGGCAATGCCCATGACGGACATGACGGTGATGCCCGCCAGTTCGATCCGCCACGCAAGGGACCGGGTGAGTGTTTTGCGCCCGGCACCCACACACTGGCCAATGATGGCACTGGCGGCAGAGGCGATTCCGAACCCCGGCATATAGGCCAGGCTCTCGGCGGTGATGGAAAAGCTGTTGGCTGCAACGGAAATGCTGCCCAGTCCGGCGACGATGCGCGTGAATATGACATAGCCGCTGCCCGTGACGAGCTGCTCCACACTGACGGGCAGGCCAATCTTGACCGCCCGCTGTATGGTCTCTTTCCGGAACCGGAAGGAATGGTGGCCGGAAAGAAACGGGGACCGGACCAGGGTGAACCAGGCGAGGTACAGACTGGTGCACATGGCTGCCGCTCCGGTGCCGATGGCGGCTCCGGCCACACCGAGGTTCAGCTGGAAGATGAAAAACCAGTTGAAGACTACATCCAGGGCACACATGAGGATCTGCAGCATCCCCGGAAGCCTGGTATTGCCCGTGGCCTGGAGCATCTGCACGGCCCATTCGTTGAGCATGAGAAAGGGCAGGAAAAGACACCACCAGCCAAAGTAGGCGGAGGCCATGGACTGGATGGCCGGTTCACCATGGAGCCAGAGGGGCAGGTGGGGGGCCACAAACAGTCCGGTCACGGCGAATGTGAGGGCAAAGAGCAGGATCGCGGCCAGTCCCTGCCGGCAGATCCGGGCGGCGAGTTCATCATTCCCGGCGCCGATGGTCTGGGCGGTCTGGACGGAGAAGCCGAAGATGACACCCCGGCAGATGCCGGAAAAGAGCCAGGTGCTGGAGGCGACCAGGCCGATGGAGGCCGCGGCCAGGGATCCCAGGCGGCCGGCCATGGAGGCGTCGATGAGCTGCATCAGGGTCCCGGCGACCTGGGCGAGAATGGCGGGAAGCGCCAGGCGGAAAATCAGGCTGTACTGCCTGCCGGCAGAAAGGGACACGCCCTGGCGCAGGTCTTGCAGGGAACGTTGTGTGGTGTTCATGAGGATATGGAAACAGAAACGGGGGTGCCTTTCAAGAGCAGCCGGACTTAAGCATCGAAAAGGCGGGAGCCGGGGATGGCTGTGATGCCGGATGGGATCGTCCGTCGGAAAGAAAAAGCCCGGATCAGGCAAGATCCGGGTGGGCTTTGGCGTACTGTTCGCTGTACTGCAGCACCAGGCTGACGGGCAGCTGGAGGCAGTCGGTGAAGGGATCGAGGATGACTTCCGTCGTGATCCCGGTGTGAGCGGCGAAGTAACAGAGCTTGAGGAACGGGATTTCGATCCACTTGAAGGGTTCCACCAGCTTTCCGGGTGCCTTTTCGGGTGCCGTGAAGGCGGCAAAGAACGGGTTGCCTTCGTTGTCTGTGAGAAGATCCGGCCAGAAGGGCAGATCGAGCTTTTTGAGCAGGTCCTGTTCGTAGACCGGGTTTTTGAAATCAAAAGAAGATGGATCCACTCCGGCGATCCAGACAGATGTCTGGTCGAGTATTTCCAGAATGTTTTCCAGATCCACGTCGTCCTGGAGTTTCCGGTGTCTTGCCAGCAGTTCGTGAAGTTTTCTGAGTATATCCTGCATACATTCACCTCATCTCTGATATCATATCTTTTTTTGGCAGTTTCTGTAAGCAATTCGCATATCAGGCATGTATAGTGCCGGTACAGGACATATAATAGAAACAGATTTCATGGCTGCTGTCCTTAACGAAGCCCGTATGCCTTTGGTATAATTATTTCTCAAAGGGGGATTTTCGGTGCGGTATTATGAAATCTTAAAAAAGCGGCGGACGGACCTGAAACTGTCGATTCAGGACGTTTCGGCCCAGACAAGACTTGCACCTGAATATATCAAGGCAATCGAGGACAACGACCTGGACGTCTTTTCGGACGACCTGTCCTTTGTCCGGTACTTCATCCGTTCCTATTGCGAAGCGCTCGGTGTGAACTGGAGCATGCTGCAGGAAGAAGTGGACGGATCCATCAAGCACTATGCCCATCTGCGCAACATGGCCCTCACCCAGGCCCAGAAGCGCATGGCAGCGTCCATGCCCATGGACACCAACGAATCCAGAGTCAGGCGGACCGGCCGGTCCAGCTACCAGAACCGGGTGGCATCCACCAGCCGGTCGCTGTCGCGAAAGCCGCGGCGCAAGCTGTCCATGAAGGCCGTCATCATTGCGGGGATCATCCTGTGCGGCGGCTTCGGCCTGTGGGCCGGCATGAACCAGATCCGGGCCAGCCAGGCTGCGCAGGCACAGGCCGCGGCAGACCAGGAAGCAAAGGACAAGGAAGCGGAAACTGCCAGGCTCGCCGAACTGCGCCGCAGGGAACAGGGCCTGGACAATGCACAGCCTGAACAGGAAGAGACTCCGAAGGTGGAAGACACGACCTCTGTGTCGGGCAGCACCGTGACAGTGACAAGCACATTTGACACGCCGCCGGAAGTGGCGATCGAGGCGAAGTTTTCGGCTCCCTCCACGGTCTGGCTGACCGAAGCCGGTGCCGTGCTCAACGACACCTCCCAGTACACGGATTCCTTCTCCCAGACCGTGACCATGAATGCACCGGGTACCCTGCTGTTTCAGCCGGCGGTTCCCGAGGGCATGAAGCTCACAGTCAACGGACAGAGCGTGACGCCGGAACTCAATGAAAACGGCGAAGCCATCATCACCATCGATGTGGTGCAGGCTGCCGGAGCAGCAAAGGAAGAGGCTGCAGCAGAGCAAGGAGAGCAGAATGAACCTGCCGAATAAACTCACGCTGATGCGGATCCTGATGGTTCCCGCCGCGGCCATCATCTATCTGGCGGTCCCTGCAGACTGGGCACCGGTGGTCCCGTCCATTGGACTGGGCGGCCGTGACCTGATCGTCTTTGCGATCTTCGCCATTGCATCCTTCACAGATTTCCTGGACGGAAACATCGCAAGGAGCCGGAACCTGATCACGTCCTTTGGCAAGTTTGCGGATCCCATTGCGGACAAGCTGCTTGTGAATACTCTGCTGATTCTGCTGGCCTGGAGCCACCAGGCAAGCGTGGCAGCGGTGCTGCTCATGACCGCCCGGGACCTGATCGTGGACGGACTGAGGATGAGTGCCGCGAAAAGCGGCGAAGTGGTGTCCGCCGGCTGGTGGGGCAAGGTGAAGACCGTGCTGCAGATGTTTGCGATTGCGCTGCTTCTGCTCCACAACTGGCCCTTTGCGCTGATCGGTTTGCCCGTGGCGCAGATCCTGCTGTGGGCTGCCTGTGCGGCAAGCCTCTACAGCGGCTGGATCTATTTTGAGAAACTGAAGAAATACGTCCTGGAGACCATGTGATGGAAACCGCCGAAGCGCTTCTGTCCTGTGCCCGGGACCATCATGTCACCATTGCCGCGTGCGAGTCGCTGACCGCCGGACTGTTCATGGCCACCCTGGCCGCAGTTCCGGGAGCCAGTGATGTGCTGCGCGGCGGATTTGTGACGTATACAAATAAGATGAAGGAATGGCTGGCCCATGTGGATCCGGTCATCCTGGAACAGTACGGCGCGGTATCCGAACGCTGTGCCAGGGCCATGGCGGAAAACACCCGGGTGCTGACCGGGGCGGATTATGCGGTGTCCTTTACCGGCAATGCCGGACCATCGGGTTCGGAAGGAAAACCGGCGGGTCTTGTCTACTGTGCGGTTGCCAGTGGCACCGGCTGCCGGATATACAGATACGATTTCGACCACGCATCCCGCAATGACATCCGGACCGGAGTGGTCCGGGACATGACAGAGCGGCTGCTGCGGGTCATGAAGGAGGAACTGAATGGCGAGAAAACAGGAAACTGTCAAGAAAGATAAAACAGCAAAGGAAAAGGACAAAGACCAGCTGCTGGCGGATGTCCTGAAAGACATAGAGAAAGAGTACGGTACCGGAGCGGTCATGAAGCTGGGTGAACGCCCGAGCATGGATGTGGAACCCATCCCTTCCGGCTCCCTGCTGCTGGACCAGGCACTGGGGATCGGGGGATATCCCAAGGGCCGGGTAGTGGAAATCTACGGTCCGGAATCCTCCGGTAAAACCACACTGGCGCTGCACGCGATTGCCGAGGTGCAGAAAAAAGGCGGGCGCTGCGCATTTATTGATGCGGAGAACGCCATTGATCCTATCTACGCCCGGAACCTGGGTGTCAACATTGACGAGCTGATCCTGTCTCAGCCGGATTCCGGCGAGCAGGGCCTGAACATCATGCTGATGCTGATTGAAAGCGGCGCCGTGGACCTGGTGGTCGTGGACTCCGTTGCGGCCCTGACGCCTCAGGTGGAACTGGAAGGCGAAATGGGAGACCTGCAGGTGGGTGCCCAGGCGCGGATGATGTCCAAGGCCATGCGGAAGCTGGCGGGCATCATGAACCACAACGAGTGCACGGCGATCTTCATCAACCAGCTGCGTGAAAAGGTGGGTGTCATGTACGGCAACCCGGAAACCACGCCCGGCGGCAAGGCGCTGAAGTTCTATGCCTCTGTCCGGATCGATATCCGGAAAACGGATGTGATCAAGAATGGCAGCGAGATCGTGGGCAACAAAGTCCGCGTGAAGATCGTGAAAAACAAGGTGGCGCCTCCCTTCAAGCAGTGCGCACTGGAAATCGTCTATGGCAAGGGCGTGTCCTGGATCTCCGAACTGGTGGACATGTCTGTCGAATACGGCTTCCTGAAGAAAGCGGGTGCCTGGTATTCCTACAACGGTGAAAAAGTCGGGCAGGGAAAGGAAGCCGCCAAGAAATTCATGGAAGAAAACGAGGACATCCGCTCCGAGCTGGAACAGAAGCTGCGGGATGCGATGGCCGGAAAGAATCAGGAAGAGGACGATGTGGACATCTCCGATCTTCCGGGTGTACAGGAAATGGACCCGGATCTGGCGGCGATGCTTAACCATGGTCTGGACAATCCGATTCAGTAAGAACAGCTTCACAATAAGCGAGGTCTCTCCGGTTGGGGAGGCCTTTTTTTCATTCATGGACCTCGCATGCGAGGTCCACCCTTGGATCAGTGAAACTTAGATGGGGCCGTTCCGGCCCCTGTTATATTTATCTTGCCGGAGCTGGTGAGAGCACGATACACATTTATTCCATGCGGACTTCTCACACAGTCTTCATGAGATTGTTTTTTTATAAGTCGCCGTTGATCTAAATAGTATCCCTGGGTAGAAATTCATCACGAATATTCTGAACATTTTGTATAGGCTGTCGGTTTTTTCTCGACAAGTTCAATGGATGGATCAACTTCCACTCCGGCATTTTTTTGTTTGAGAGGAGTTTTCGACCATGGCTGTTCGTAACAGAAAACCAGTCTGTGTCGGTTTGGATGTCCATAGAAATAATGTCTGGGCCTGTGTGACCTTCAAAGATCCGGCCAAAGGGAAAGACGGGCTTGTGTTCGTCACCAAAAAATTTGACTCAAATCATACAGATCTTGCCTCAATGTGTGAATGGATCTATACAACTCTTCCGGATCTGGAAGACAGAGCGATAGATGTTTATATGGAATCGACCGGAAAGTATTCCACCCCTGTTTTTGATGTCTGTGAGGAAATGGGATTGAAACCCCATATCGTCAACCCAAAGCACGTCCGGACCATAGCCGGACAAAAAACGGACCAGAAAGACTGTGCCTGGATCGCTGAACTTGGGGCCAACGGTCTGTTGAGAGAGTCATATATCCCGGTCCGGGAGCTTCGGGAATCCAGAAGGCTCTCACGGTCCAGAACTAAACTGGTACAGGAAAGAGGGGATACGATCCGAAGGATCCGGAATATTCTGACAGAAGCGAATATCCGTATGGATCTTGTTTTTTCCGGGATCGAAGGAGAGTCGGCCCGAAGTGTGATCGAATACCTGCTCACGACAGAGGAACCGGATTTGGAGGAAGTGAAAAAGCGGATACGGAAAAGCTGCCGGATCATGCGGTTCTCCACCCATAAAGAGCGCAAAGAAAAAGAAGAAGAACTTCGCAAAGCATTCGCTGGTGCAAAGTTCTCCTCCGTCCAGAAATTCGAGCTTGAAAATGCGTATGAAAGAGTTGACCGACTCACTGCGCAAATCCAACGCTACGAACAAATGATGACGGAAATTCTCGAACCATTCAAGTCCTATCTTGATTTGCTTGATTCCATCCCGGGAATCTCCGGGCTTTCGGCGATGCAGATACTAAGCGAAACAGGAACAGACATGGGACAGTTCAAGAACGAGAAGCACTTCATAAGCTGGTGTGGACTGTGCCCTCAAAGCAATCAGAGCAACAACAAACATAAATCGGTCAAAATTGGAAAAGGCGGATATTATCTAAAGCCTGTGTTGATTCAATGTGCTCTGAACGCAGTGAAGCACCCATATTTCAAGGGGAAGTATGAGGCTATCGCAGCCCGACGCGGTAAAAAACGCGCATTGATTGCGATTGCGAGAAAGATGATGGTTCTTGCCTATCATATGTTCCAGACAGGTGAATATTTCCAAGAGAGAAAGAAACAGATCCCGGCGGTATTGGAAAAAGAACAGAGTGAGCGGGAACAGAGTATGGAGACATCAGCAGAGGCAACAGATGCTCCGGCAATTATCAGGACCGCAAAAGAGATCGTAGAGATGCTGCAGAATACAGATGATGAGATGAAACACAAGATAGAGCAGTTACTGGCCCAGATAGGAATTGCTCAATGTGAATATCAAACTGGAGCGATATCAACGATTTAGACAATATGTAAGCATTCGGAAATTTAAAAAACCTCCCGAGAGGAGGCCTTTTAATCGTGGCTTTCATTTTATGAGAGTTTCACATTTTAATGGAAAAATGAGAGCCCGACGTCATCTTGTAACATTACGTCATGAAAAGATACAAACAATTACATTGACTTAATACAAAACGTACCAATAGATTTACCGCAGTAACATTCCAATCTTTTGCTCTGTAAACTTATGTGCTATGGTTTCTAAGTAAGTTCCATGAGTTGTTACGTTGTAACGAAACAATACGAAACAACGCTGGATGGAACGCTTGAAAAGAGCAAAGAAAGGAAACATATGAAGTCTAAGAAGAATCTGGCGGCCACGCTGGCGTTTTTGATGACCCTTCAGGCAACGGGACAGCCCTGGGCTGTGCTGGCCAGCGAAGGGGAAGACAATGAACCCATCATTGACGAAGCTGCTGACGGTCAGACGGCAGATGTAATCTCTGACGACGTGGCAATTGAGGAACCTGTTCAAGAAACCGTCACAACTGAACCTGATGTTCAGGCATCTGCGGAAGTTCCGGCAGTACAGGAAGCGGCACCGGTTCCGGCAGAAACGACACCGGTGGAAGAGGAGGAAACAAAACTTCCAGAGTTCCAGGATATGGAAACCACCGGTAAAGCACCGGCCCAGGCTGTTGCGGATACCGGCCGGGTCCTGGATACAGTCAGGACCATGGATCTGGGAAAGATCAACAAAGACATTGCACCCAGAGTGGAGAATGCAGAGTTTGACTTTGCGGATGTCGACAACAACGGGATCCGTATTACAGAAGTAAGACGCTGGGAAAACGATTTCTTCTATACAGTGGAAAACTCCGATGCAGTCACCAAGCTGGAACCGGGTCAGACCATTGTCCTTCACTATACGGATACAACGCCGAAGGCTGAAAACAATGAAGCCGAAAAGGAACGGCCAAAGGAAGAAACCCCAGAGAAACCGGCAAAAGCACCGGCAGCGAATGCGGACACTGAGAAAAAAGAGGAAGCCTACCTGTATTTCTATTACTTTACTGAAGGCTCCAATGTCCCTGTTCTGGAACAGCAGAAGGTGGAGTATGGCCAGCAGACCATCACGCTGAAGCAGAAAAAAGGCTATACGCTGTACTATGCCGATGGAGAGGGCAATAAAAAAGAGGAGGCTCCTGCGAGGCTGGATCTGGATATTCAGGGTGATCAGGAATTCTCCTTCGTGTATGTGCCTGGTGAAGCGGAATATACGGTCAAGTATATTTACCCGAATAACAAAGTCGAGACAGAGACTCGCACAGGCAAAGTCGGAACAATGACCGATGTACAGGCCCCGGAAAAAGAAGGCTATACCCGCCTGTATTATTCCAACAGCATCATCTCTCCGGAAGGGGACACAGTGGTGGAAGTGGAGTATGCAGCGATCTCCTATACGCTGAATTTCAACTCGAATGGCGGTTCGTTTGTAAACTCGAAAGAATTTACCATTGGTCAGACCATTGACCTGAACGAAAAACCTGTCCGGGAAGGATATGAATTTGCAGGCTGGACCCTGAACGGCAAAGACGTAAAGACCATTACCATTGCGAATGTTCCCGAAGGCGCAAAAGCTGTCACAGTAGACGCAAAGTGGGAAGCGATAGAAGTCAGCTATACTGTCCGCTACTGGAAGCAAAGTGTATCGGATGATGTCAATGCAGCTGATGCGGCCAAAAAATACGATTATGCCGAAACAGCTACAAAAAAAGCGCTGACCGGCAGCGAAGTTGATCCTTCAAATGATAAAGACTGGACGGGATTCAGGTACAATGGGTCGAACTCATCCAAAACAACCACAATTGCGGCAGATGGTTCCACAGTGATTGATGTCCGATATGACCGGATCAAGTGTACTGCTGAGTTTGAGTACTCAAGAAACAATACCAAGACTTATGTCGGACTCTTCGGCGCACCATTTACTGACGAAAAGGGAAATTCTCTTTGGGATTCCAGTAAAATGTGGGAAACATCCAGAACCGGAGCGCTGCTGTTGACCACGTATGATTTCCATACTGCAGGATATGGGGAAGAAACTAAAGAAGACGGATCCGGAAACTGGTCTCTGAAATTCACCATTCGAGGAGACAGCAGCCGTTATCATATCGCTTACTATAACGAACAGTACGACGGCTCGTACCAACTGGCAGATACCATCATGGCTGGAAATGGCTCGTTCAATGTATATGAAAAATATGCCGGATATAAACTCTATAAGTATTCGACCAAGTCCTCTGGCGATTTCACTTCAGCGGAATTCTGGTCTAAAAATGGAACCGGTATTAGGAACGAAGGGACATCTGTTGACATAAATCGGGGCACTCCTACAAAAGTAGCTTCGAATTTGGAGAAGTACCACATTCAGTACTCCAGCTGGAATACCATCGTTAAGGAAATCAAGGACGTAAAGTACACAACCCCCCTGGGAGAAATCTCGAAGTATACCTCAGCAACAGATGGATGGAACTATACTCCTGAACTTCCCGCAGGAAAGGGCAGTTACTATACATTTGCCGGCTGGTATCTGGATCCGGCATTTACACAGCCTGTTACGGATGGTGTAACCATGCCAAATGGCAACCTGATTCTGTATGCCAAGTGGGAAGCCAAGGCGTTCGATGTAACGCTCCACTACAACAACGGTTCTGCGGACAAACTGCTGCATGATGATATCGAAGGCGGAAGCCGGATTGGCGAAATCACAGAGAAACCTGAGTTTGCGGGTCACACGTTTGCTGGCTGGTATATGGATGAAGCCTGCACGATTCCTTTCTCTGCGGACAAGACAGTGGAAGGCGATACTGATATCTACGCCAAGTGGACGGCTAAGGACACCATGCCTGTCACCATCAAGTATGTGAACGCTGATACGGGAGAGTCTCTGGCAGGGGATGATTCCACACTCGCCCGTCCGGGAAAGACCATCACGGTTCAGGCGAAATCGATTCAGGATATGACTCCCGAAACACCCTATATCAACTATACGGTTGATGCAGGCAAGGAAAATGTGATCGTCTTCAAGTATCATCCGATGGTTCAGAAGTATTATCAGGTTCTTTATAAAGATGTGGATACCGATACCATTATCGCCTCGAGCGAGATTCTGAGAAACAACATGAAAGAGGAGTTCACGGTACGGGCTGATGGAATTCCTGAAAATTATGAGCTCGTTTCCGGTGAACCAGCAGTGCAGATTATCAACAGCAAAGACCTTTCAACAGATGAAGACAGTCCTTTCAGTGTTATCTTCAATGTCTGCAAGAAGAAAGTGCAGCTGACCTACGATATTAATGCTGCAGGTCTGGTATCCACCTATGATGGAACAACTCATGTACTTCCTGCAGGTCGTGCAGATAGAGGGACTGTTGTTTACAGCACAGATGGCGGAACTACCTGGACAAAAACGCTTCCTTCTGCCAAAGACGCTTCCCGCACTACTGTAAAAGTCAAGGCTACAGATGAGTCTGGAAAGTATGCAGACAGTGATGTCGTTACCGTCCAGCTGGTGGTGAACCCGAAAGAAATCACTGCAAAAGCGCTGGATGCTGACAAAGAATACGATGGGAAGCCACTGACTGCCGGTGGAAAAATCGATGGTCTTGTCACAGGTGAAGATGCGGCAGTCAAGACATCTGGTTCACAGACAAACGTAGGTTCCTCTACCAATACCTTCGAGGGCATTGACTGGAATGGCAGCGCCAAGGAAGGCAACTATGAGCTCGTTAAGTCTTCGAATGGAACATTGACTGTTACGGCTGCTCCTGCGGATCAGAATAAGATTACTCTCAAGAGTGGTGAGACAACGTATATTGGCCTGAACCAGACTCTTGCTAATGGTGCAACAGGCGGTGCAGACGGAACTGTGTACCTGTATGCAACTTCCAAAGACAGCAATGAATGGTCTGAAGAACTGCCGAAGTTTACAGATGCAGGAACCTATACCATTTGGGCCAAGGGTGTGAATAAAAACTATGAAGATTCCTTCACAAGTGCAGAATTCATCATCAAACCTGCAAAGTTGATTGCCGCCGCTGATTCTAGAACTGAACCTTATACAGGTGAAGCTATTACAGCCGGTGGGACGCTGAACGGCTTGGTGAATGGAGAAACAGCCACTGTTACCGCTACCGGCTCTCAGACCGAAGTTGGATTCAGTGAAAATAAGGCTGTGATTAGCTGGGATGGGACTGCAAAAGAAAGTAACTACGTAGTTGAGTACATTAATGGTCGCCTCGAAGTTACGCCTGCTGATGCAGCTCAGCTTGGACTGGAATTTGCAGGTAAGGAAGTTGTCTACAATGCAGCTAACCAGAATCTGAATCCTGCTGCTGTCACTGTTGTAAAAGGCACGAAGATCACTTACTCCACTGATAAGAAAACCTGGACAGAAGAAATGCCGGCTTTCTACGATGCTGGAAAGTATACAGTGTATGCACGTGCAGAAAACAGCAATTACGAAACTGCTGAGGTTTCCGCAGTTCTGACGATTACTCAGGCACCTCTGACAGTTACGACGAAAAGTGCTGAACGCAAATATACTGGTCAGGCGCTGACTGCCCCTGGTTCTATTGAAGGATGGATGGGTAATGATGATAATATTGCCAGCTTTGCAGTAACAGGTTCTCAGACAAACGTTGGTGAATCTACAAACTCCTATACCATCACATGGAACAATGTAAAAGAAACGAACTATAAGATTGAAGAGACTCTGGGTACCCTGAAGATAACCACAGCTCCGGCAGAAGACCTGAAGCTTGAGTTTGAGGGCAAGACTGAACAGTATACTGCCAAGAACCAGAGTCTGGATGCTGCTACTGCAATTGATGGGGCAGTCATCGAATACTCTGTGGATGGTGAGAACTGGACAGCAACAATGCCTTCATACAAGGATGTGAAGGAGGGCGGATATAAAGTCATTGCACGTGCCGTGAAAGGCGGCTACGAAACAGCCACGAAAGAAGCGGTACTGACCATCACTCCGGCTCCGGTAACAGTTACAACCAAGTCCGCTAGAAAAGTCTATGACGGCAAGGCTTTGACAGCTGGAGGTCAGATTGAAGGCGTTCTTGGTGATGACAAGGTTGAGTTCAGTGTAACCGGATCCCAGACAGAAGCCGGTTCCAGCATGAACTCTTATGACCTGAAGTGGACCGGGGCCACATCCACCAACTATAAAGTTTCCGAAGATCTTGGAACACTGACAGTGGAGAAGGCTGAAGGATCCATCACCATCAACGATGGTGACAAGAACATTACTGCAGATGGCATCAACCGGATGTATGATGGAACAACTTCTGTCATCACTGCGAAAACCAATGCGGTGAATGATACGGAAACTGTGTTCGAATATCTCGTTAATGGTGAGAAATTCGATGGCAATCCTTACTTCAAGGATGTTGTAAAAGGAACTGTTACTGTCAAGGCGACCAACCCCAACTACAATTTTGGAGAAGATGGTGTAACTGTGGATGTCGTCATTACAAAGCGTCCTGTCACACTGACCAGTGCAACCCTGGACAAGGTATATGACGGTACAGCTTTGACCAATGGCGAAAACGAGCTCAGGATTGGCGGCGAAAACTTCGTGGCTGGTGAAGGACTGGCGAATGTTGATTTCACAGCTTCCATCACGAACGTGGCCGAAAGCAAAACAGCCAACGCCTTTGATTACACGCTGAATGAAGAGACCACCAAAGCTTCCAACTATACAATCACAAAATCCGAAGGCAGCCTGTCCATCACTCCTCGAACGGTTCTGCTGCAAAGCGAACCTGCTTCCAAGGTTTATGATGGTACACCGCTGACGAACCACACCGTCATTGAACTGGATGGAAGTCTGGGTTTTGTGGAAGGTGAATTCAGCGACTACAAGTTTGCAGAAACGGCTACAGTTACCAATGTTGGTACAGCCGAAAATGCGTTCGATGTAGTCCTGACTGACGGTAAGTCTCTGGAAAACTATGACATTCAGAAATCCTTTGGAAAACTGGAAGTCACTGATGCCAACGGGACCATTGATGTTGATCCTGGAACATCCGCTTTCATGGAAGGCAACAGTATCAGTAAGATTTATGATGGCATTGAAGTCAGCCTGACAGTCGTCACAAAGAACAGCGAGAATATTGTAATCGATACTGACTACAGCTACGTCGTAAACGGTGAGGCCGTTGATCAGCTGCCTACCATGCTGGATGCCGGTGAATGGACCATCACCTTCACACCGAAGGACGAGAACCTGAAGAATCTGTCCAAGACGGTGACGGTGACCATTAAACAGAGAGAATATACTGTTACAACAGACGGCGCAGAAAAGGTCTATGACGGATCCGCACTGACTGCTGCAGGCATCACCATCGAAAACATCGTGGAGGGAGAAACACTCTCCGCCAGGACAACCGGCTCCCAGACCAACGCCGGAGAATCTGCCAACACCTACAGTCTGGAATTCGATGGAACCGCCAAGGCGTCCAACTACAAACTGGCTGACGAAAAGCTGGGTCTGCTGAAAGTCACAGCAGCACAGCCCACCATCGACTTCACGCCGGATACGGACATGGAAATCACGGCCACAGGCTTCCGCAAGAAGTACGATGGACAGACAACCACTGTTGCAGCTGCTGCAAAGCTGAAGAATGGTGAACATGTGGACGGCAACTTCACCTATACCGTGAAGAACCTGGAAACCGGGGAAGAATACACATCCAAAGAAGCACCGGCATTCACCAACAGCGGCAAGTGGGAAGTGACTGCCACGACCGACAACGAAAACTGCAAGGAAACATCCAAGACAGTGACCGTTGAGATCCTCAAGCGAAACGTTCTGCTTGTCAGCGAAGACCAGGAATGGGTATACGACGGCACGGAGCACAAGCATGAAAAGGCGTATGTTCACGAATCCGGCGACGGTTTTGTGAAGGGCGAGGAACCGGAATTCCACAGCTTTGCTTCCATTACGGATGCAGGCACCACGGAAAATACATTCAGCTACCGCTTCAACAAGCGCAGCGGTGCAACGACTCTGTCCCGTGTGGCACGGTTCCTGGGTATCGCATCCGAGGATCCGGACAACATCGCAGCCAACTACAACATCGAAGTGCAGCACGGAACGCTGAAGGTGAAGAAGGCGGATGCCAGGCATCACAACCTGACACTGGCTGACAAGACAGTCACGTACAACGGCAAGGATCAGATGCTGGATGCGGCAAGTTCCGATATCAAGGATGCAAAAATCCAGTACTCTGTGGATGGTCAGACTTGGACGGATGAACTGCCTGCCTTTACACATGTCGGCAAGTACACGGTGAAAGTCCGCGCAATGCACAACAACTATGAGGATGCGGAAACATCCGCGGTTCTGGAAGTTGTGCCGGCAAAACTGACAGTCACGACAGAGAGTGCAGAGAAAGTGTATGACGGCAAGGCGCTCACTGCAGGAGGTTCTGTAACCGGTCTTGCAGAAGGCGATGAGGTTGAACTGCTTCTTACCGGTTCCCAGACGGAAGTCGGCGAAAGTGCAAACACGTATGAACTAAAGTGGATCAAGGCGGATGCGGCGGATTATGAGGTCACAGAAGCCATTGGTACACTGAAGGTTACACCGAAACCGGCAGAACCAGCTGAACCGGAAGCACCGAAGAAGGACGAGACTCCGGAAGCGCCGGAGAAATCCGATGCCAGAAAGCCGAACAAAGTCGTCACGGCTCTTGGTCTGGATCCCGCTCTGTGGACATCCATCATGGGTGCTGCAGGTCTGGGTATGATCGGTGCAGCTCACCTGTCCCGCAGGGACAAAAAGAAAAAAGACGAAGAGTAAACTCTGATGTCTGAACTGACCAGGGAATCCCAGCCGGATCCCTGGTCTTTTTTAATGTGAAATGAAGATCACCAGCAGGTGGAGTCTCATTCCGATGTGTACATGGCGCTATCGGCAGACACTGACGAAGAATGAGCATTGGATTCCCTGTCTCCAAAACTTTTTTGGGAAATTTTCTCAAAAATGGGCCGTTCTGGCGAATATACAAAGTAGAGGCATTCAGCTGGAAAGGAGCATCTGATTGGGAAAAGAAAAAGACATTGTTGAAAGACATCTGCTGGAGTTTCCGGAGGTCCACAAGGAAGCACTGGAGCTCGTCACCGGACAGAAATGGGAATTTGATCCTGTGTGTCTCCGTCACTATCCGGTGCATGTTCCCAGAGATCCGGGAATGGTGCTGACGTTCATGGAACAGGATTCTGCCATGATGCTGGCGGATTCGGTGGTGAAGAAAGACGTGCTGCTGTCCTGTTTGGAAAACCAGACAAAGCCGGATCCAAACATGGTTGAACGGCTGATGGCTTCCATTGCGAATCAGTATCTGACGAGAGCACAGGACGGCAAATCTCCAGTCCCGATTGTGGGTGGTGTTTTGCATTATGGGGACAGACCCTGGACCTGCCTGGTATCGCTCAGCGAGAAGATGAATACCAGGTGCAAAGACCTTCCACCGGTATTTCAGGATTTTCGGATCAGGGTGGTGGATCTGGGCGCTTTGCCGGATGAGGTGATTCTGCACATGAAAACCGATTTACGCTTTTTTGCCTGGATGGTGAAGGCAAAACGGGAAGGCAGACCTTATACTGTTCTTGAAGGACCTGTGGATCATCCGGTTACGACGCTTCGAGGTCTGATGTACCTGAGCGGAAGCAAAATCAGTCTGGAAGAAACAGAAAAAATCATTGGCGGAAAGGAGAAGTGGACGATGGAACAGGTGTTTACATGTCTGACAAAGGAGGAGGTAAACGTAGCCATGCTGCGCGGAGAAAGGAAGGGCCTTAGACAGGGTCGGCAGCAGGGAAGGAAGAAGGGCAGAGAGGAAACCCGGTCAAAAGACAGGCAGCTTTATTCCTGGCTGAAAAACGCCAACAGACTGGATGACTATGAACGGGCGTTGAGCTCCGAAGAAGCCTTTGATGCCTGCTATGAAGAAATGAAACGGGAAACCGGTCAGTAAACCATGCATCATAAAAAGCCGCAGTGATTGAGAAACTGCGGTTTTTTGAACTGTATTCTGATTCACTTGCTGCACCTTTCAGCCTGCAGATGGCCGCTCCAGCCAGCTGGACTCAGAACCGGAACAGATTCAGGCCGACTTCCTGACTTGCCTGACGGTCGATCTCCAGATCCAGGATCATGAGCACGATTTCTGCTGTGGCGCTGATCACACACTTGTTCAGGTGACCGCCGCGGACTTTGTATTTCTCATCCGCAAACGTGACATGGATATGCGGATACAAACCGCCATCCATTGTCGTGATGGTGCCATTCAGGCTGGTGATTTCGAAAATGCCTTTGAACTTCTCTGAGTGGTATTCCCTCGTTTTCGGATCGAAGACACCGCAGGTGATTTTCTTTGCTGCGCCAATTCCTGTAATCTGCGCGCAGTGAATGTCATGCTCCTGACAGGCTGTCAGCAGGCTGTTGATCAGTTCTTCCCCGGGATCCAGGCGGATCACCAGACAGTTTGCGGTTCGTTTTGTTTCCATCGTACATTCCATCCTCTCTTCTCAGGATAGCCCGCCAATGGCTGCTGTGCCAGTGGTATACCAGTGGTATAATAGACAAGATTGGACAGACTGTCACACAGTCAGGGAGGGAATTCATGAAGATACAGGCGGCCGACCTGAAACAGCCGGTGCTGTTTGTGGTGGATATGATCAACGGATTCGCAAAACAGGGTGCCCTGGCAGATCCCGCCATCATCGACACAGCCCCGGACATCCGCAAACTGATTCAGTCGCTGAATGCGCCGACATGGTTTGTGGCGGATGAACATGACTGGAATGCCAGGGAGTTTGATGCGTTTCCACCTCACTGCCTCAAAAACACAGAGGAATCGGACATCATCGACGAACTGGCGGACTGCGTTGAGCACCGGATCCCGAAAAACAGCACCAACACGTTTTTCGCTCCGGATTTCCAGGTGTTTCTCCAGGAACAGGGCAGTCAGTACCATGACTGGGTGATCACCGGCTGCTGCACAGACATCTGTGTCCTGCAGTTTGCCCTGGCTCTGAAGGCGTTTTTCAACCAGACAGAGCAGGACAGACGTGTGATCGTACCGGCTGACTGCACCGCCACGTATCACATGGACGAAATTCATGATGGTCCGTTCTGGCAGAAGACGGCGCTGGATCTTATGAAAGCCGCCGGGGTTCTCGTAGTGGATGCCATCGTCGACACTGACCCGGAAAAGATCCCTGCAGCTGGCAGTCAAGAATCAAAGAAGAACAGTGAAACGGAAGATACAGGAGAAGGAAACTGATATGAAGGAAGTGCGCAATCTCAGCCTGGTGATGGATTTCTACGAACTCACCATGAGCCAGGTGTATTTTGAAGACGGGCTGAAGGACACGGAAGTGGTCTTCGATCTTTTCTACCGCCGGAATCCCGACAACGGGGGACTGGCTGTGTTCTGCGGTCTGGAACAGATCATTGACTATGTACAGAACCTGCGGTTCGAGCCGGAGGACATTGAATATCTGGCTGGTCTTGGCCAGTTTACGCCGGAGTTCCTGGACTACCTGGCCAACATCCGGTTCACCGGTGATCTCTGGGCGATTCCCGAAGGCACCCCGGTGTTTCCGCACGAACCGTTGGTCCGTGTGAAGGCACCGATCATCGAGGCACAGCTGGTGGAAACCGCACTGCTTCTGGCACTCAACCACCAGACACTGATTGCCACCAAAGCCCGTCGCATCGTACAGGCGGCAGAGGGCAGACCGGTCATGGAATTCGGTGCCCGGCGTGCACATAACTTCGATGCTGCAGTGATGGGTGCCAGGGCTGCCTATATCGCCGGCTGTGCTGGAACGGCCACGACCTATGCAGGGCAGAAATTCGGCATCCCGGTGCTGGGGACCATGGCCCATTCCTTTGTTCAGAGCTATCCCACGGAATATGATGCGTTCCTGGCCTACGCGAAGCAGTTCCCCAATTCCTGCACACTGCTGATCGATACCTACAACACGCTGAAAAGCGGGATCCAGAATGCCATTCGCGTGGCGAAGGAATACCTGGAACCCAATGGCTACCGCCTGAAGGGTGTGCGGATCGATTCCGGTGATATGGCGTATCTGTCGAAGAAGATCCGGAAGATCCTGGACGATAACGGGATGCAGGACTGTGCGATCGTGGTCTCCAACTCCCTGGATGAGTACCTCATCGAATCGCTGATTCACCAGCAGGGAGCCAAGATCGATTCCTTCGGTGTGGGGGAAAACATGATCTGTTCGAAGAACACCCCGGTGTTTGGCGGTGTGTACAAAATGAGTGCGGTCAATCATGATGGGGAGTGGATCCCGCGGATCAAGATCTCGGAAAACGATGAGAAAACCACGGATCCGGGGTATAAGAACCTGTACCGGATCCTGGACAAGGAAGAAGGCAAGGCCATTGCGGATGTGATCGCGCTGCAGGACGAAGTGCTGGATCCGGAGAAGGATCTCACGATTTACCACCCGATGAAGAAGTGGAAGTACAAAACGATTGTCGGTGGCACTTACGAACTGCGTCCTCTGCTGGTGGAGATTTTCCGGAACGGAGAGCTCGTGTATGACTGCCCGACACTGGAGGGCATCCGGGCGTACTCCAAGCGGGAAATGGACACGCTGTGGGAGGAGATCAAGCGGTTCGTGAACCCGCAGGTATACTACGTGGATCTTACGGAGAAACTGCTTGACTTGAAGCTTGGCATGCTGGAGGAATACAAGTAGTGTTCCCCACGTTGTCTCTCACCCGGCTGTCGGGTGAGAGACAACGTGGGGACGCGGATTCAGCTGATGGTTTCAGGTAGTGTCAGATACTGCGATTCCTGGTCTGTTCAGCTGAACCGGACACTGCGGAACCCTTTTGTCAGACAAAGAAAAACAGCTGTCTGCGAAGACAGCTGCTGCAGGCCATTCAACTCACCAACAGTCATGGATCGAAATGTCACAGGGCTGTCTGCCGGTCTCCACTGAGCTTTTCTACCCAATGCCCCCGGATTCCTGACTTTGTCAGGACTCCTGGGGGATCGGGTGGGGCTGATTGGCTCATATGCCGTACTTGCCTTCGATGAAGTCCAGGATGATCCAGTCGGCGGTTTCTTCCATGAATCCGTCGTACAGCATCCTGTGATGGGCCCCTTCCAGGAAGATCAGCCGTTTGCGGTCGTGACGGATGCGTCCGTAGAATTCCGTGGAGCTGGAGGGGTTGATGACCTCGTCCTCTGTTCCGTGCAGGATCAGGACCGGGCAGTCGAGATTCGCAATGGATCCCCGGCAGTTGTCCACGATCTCCCGGAAGGCCCTGGTCTGCTCGGAGCTGGGAACCGTGGTCCTGCTGCGGCCGGACAGGGAAGAAGCCAGGGACCGGGCGACTTTCTCGAAATCCAGATAGCGGAAGGCAGGTGCCACCAGGACCAGCTTCTCCACTTTGTAAACTGTGGCAAGATGCGTCGCAATCACGCCGCCCATGGAGAATCCCACCAGGATGATCCGTGGATTGCGCCCCAGGGCTTCATGCATCTGGCGTTCGCATCGCCGCAGCCATTCCTTCCAGTCGGCATCCAGACCGTTTTCCAGGTCATAGATGTCGAACTGCAGCGTGTCGTACCCGTGTTCCTTCAGAAAGGCGCATAGGTTGTCCATCTCGCTGGACCGGTTTTTGCCGAAACCGTGGATCGTCACCACCAGGGGTTTCTTGTTTCTCTGAAACAGTCTCATATTGTTATCTCATTCCAATCTATATCGTCAGGAGAGCCCGATGAAAGCGACGCTGATCATCAAGAACATCAATCATCTGTATACCTGCGATCAGCATGACACCGTGCTTCACCATGCTTATATCGCCATTCACCATGAATGGATCATCTCTGTGGGAACAGGGAGTTTCCGGGACCTCACAGATGACGCCACCAGGGTCCTGGATGCCGCGGGCGAAATCGTTGTGCCGGCATTTATTGAAGCCTGTTACGACATGCCCGAAGAAACATCTTACAGCCAGATGCTGCGCCATGAACATGATACACTCTGGCAGCTGCAGAAAAACGGCATCCTGACCGTGATGACCAAAGCCGGGCGTATCCAGCAGCGGACACTGAAACAGGACGTGTTCCGCTCCCGCCCAGCACAGATGGAGTCTGTGACCTTCGGCATGGATCAGCTGCCGGCTGCTCCCTATGTTCTGAGCTGCCAGGGCCCGGGGCAGACCCGTTCCTTTCAGCCTGCCGCCTTCTACCTGCGGCATATGCTGCAGGCAGACCCCATGGATCTTCTTAAAGCCATGACCGTCTGGCCGGCCGAGGATCAGGGCCTGAAGGACAGAGGCGTTCTGGAAGCCGGAAAACTGGCAGATCTGCTTGTGTTTCGGGTTCCGGACCTGGAAGCCCTGTTTGACCAGGCGGATATGACCAGCCTGCGTCGGATCATTAAAAACGGGATCCCCGTCTGGCCGGATGTCATCCGGTGCTGATACACAGGCCAGATGCATCGTGAAAACAAATGCAGCGGACAGCAGCGCCCCGGCAGGAGCGGCATGCTGTCCGCTTTTTTGAATATCCAGACTCACATCCGCAGGCACAGGATACCGTCAGGCCCCCGGACCGGAGAGGACAAGCCAGATTGCTGCAGCTGTAAACACCACGGTCCCTGCCATCAGCAGCGGCTTGTACCACCCATACCAGGAAACCGGTTCTGCATTCTGCTGCATCTGCAGACTCACCAGTTCCTCCACACAGAGCAGTGCCCAGACCAGACACACCCCGGCCCTGGACTGGTTCCAGCCAAAGACGGTGAGCACCAGTGCCAGGACCAGGAAGCAGACCCGGAGTGTTTTCCTCATTTGCCGCTCCTGGCTGTCTTCGCAAACCGGTGAGACGGTCTGTTCGCGGCTTCCATGGTTTCTTTCGCTTCTTTGCGGATGGCCGCCACTCTGGCTTTTTCCGCTTTCTTCTGACCGTGCAGGATGACAAGAGCCCCCAGCAGGCAGAGGACCAGCACGACGATCATGGCCGTCCATTCTCCGGCCAGGACAAGGCAGATCAGGGAAAACAGGGCCTGGGCCCCCAGGTACAGATACGGGACAGCCTGCAGACGGCCGGAACCGGATACACATACCCCGTCAGGATGTGGCAGCATCAGATCCCACCGCCTGGCCAGGCTGTGGCGATAGATGTAAAATCCCCACCAGATCAGGAAGTACAAGGCCGCAACGGTTGCAGCCTGTACCGGCGCAGCCGCAGCCAGGTCCGCCAGTGTCACCAGGATCACGGCTGCCGTGGTCCAGAAGATGGGATTGCCGGCATATTTGAACATAAAATCCCCGCTTTCTATTTTTGTTTTCATCGGATTCTGTGTCTCATTATACCGTGAATGACAGGGCAGGGCATGGAATGAAATCTTCTTACAGAAACTTTTTCATTTTTTCTTTGACCCCCTGCAGGCGGGCTGTTATCATGGGTTCAAAGTGATGCGGAAAGGAAGAGTAGTTCCTCTGAAGGCTGCAGAGAGTGTCCGGCTGGTGAAAGGACATGCGGGAAGCGGAACGAACATGGTCCTGGAGTCGCGTGGCCAAGCGTAATGGATGAGGCCATGACGGGGGCGCCCGTTACAGCGCAAGGGTATGTCAGTACCTGATGAGGCAGAGCCTGTGAGGACTCTGTGAAGATAGGTGGTAACACGAGCACTCTCGTCCTGTTGTGATGGGAGTTTTTTATTTAAACAGACAAGGAGGAACCACATGATCCGACTGGAACATGTCACAAAGACCTTTCAGACCAGGGACGGCGATGTGCACGCAGTCAAGGATGTTTCTTTGGACATCGCGGAAGGACAGATCTTTGGCATCATCGGATTTTCCGGCGCAGGCAAATCCACGCTGGTCCGGTGCATGAACCTGCTGGAGCGTCCGGAGGAAGGCAAGGTCATCTTCGACGGAAAAAACCTGCTGGACCTGGATGCTGCCGGGCTGCGGCACGCCAGGCAGAAAATGTCCATGATTTTCCAGCACTTCAACCTCATGCGCTCCCGCACGGTGTATGAAAACATTGCCCTGCCCCTGCGCATGGAGAAACGCCCCAAGGAAGAAATCGACAAAAAGGTCATGGAACTCCTCGACCTGATCGACCTGGTGGAGCGGCGGGACTCCTACCCCAGCCAGCTCTCCGGCGGACAGAAACAGCGGGTGGCGATTGCGAGGGCCCTGGCCACGGATCCCAAGGTCCTGCTGTGTGATGAAGCCACCAGCGCCCTGGATCCCCAGACCACGCAGTCGATCCTGCACCTGATCCGCCGCATCAACCGGGAGCGGAACATCACCGTCGTGGTGATCACCCACGAAATGCTCGTGGTGAAGGAAATCTGCGACCGGGTGGCGGTCATGGAAGCCGGCCGGGTGGTGGAAACCAATGACCTGGTGCCGATTTTCATCAACCCGATCGAGGAAATCACCCGCAACTTCATCAACACGACCAACGAATCCGCAAAAATCCAGGAACTCCTCGACACGGGACACCCCCTGACCCAGCTGGCGGAAAACCAGCAGCTGGTCAGACTCACCTACACGCCGGAAAATGCGGCGGAGCCCATCATTTCGCGACTCGCCGAGAAACTCGGGGTGGAGAGTTCCATCATCTTCGGGAACATTGAAGTGATCCGGGATGAGCCCATTGGCACGATCGTCACGAAAATGACCGGCAGCGACCAGCAGCTCAAGGATGCGCTGGCCCTGTGCCGGGAGGCAGGCATCAGAACGGAGGTGATGAAGCGTGGAAACATTGACTAAGTGGATACCGAATGTGATCGAATACGCCGATCAGTTCCCGAAGGCCACCTGGGACACGCTGGTCATGTTGTTCTGGTCAGGCCTTGTCTCCATCATCCTGGGTCTGATCCTGGCGGTGGTCGTAGTGATCACCCGCAAGGACGGCATTGCACCGAACAAATGGGTGTTCTGGATCCTGGACAAGATCATCAACCTGTTCCGGGCGATCCCGTTCATCATCCTGGTTCCGGCCCTGGCCTTCCTGTCCCGCTTCGTGTTCCATACCACAATCGGGATCACAGGCGCCATGGTGCCGCTGATCGTGGGCACTGTCCCGTTCATGGCCCGCCAGTTCGAGTCGGCAATCATGGAGATCCCCGAGGGGGTCGTCGAGGCCTCGATTTCCATGGGCATGACCAACTGGCAGATCATCACCCAGGTGTATCTGCGGGAAAACATCCCGGGCATGATCCGGGGCGTGACCATCACCCTGATCGCCCTGATCGGACAGATCGCCATTGTGGGGGCTGTCGGTGCCGGGGGACTGGGCGACATGGCGATCCGCTATGGCAACGGACGGCGCATGACGGACATCACGTATGTGGTCATCCTGCTGATCCTGATCATCATTTCCATCATCCAGCTGATCGGCGACCGCCTGGTGGCGAAATTCACCCGATGAGCCTGCACCGTTCTGGTGACAGATCCAGAGGCAGATCCCTCTGTCAAACGCATAGATTGATAAAAAAAGAAAGTTGAGGAAACACTGATGAACAAACTCGCAAAACTCGCTGCTGCAGCCCTGCTGGCTGCCGGTTTGGCCGGCTGCTCTTCCGCATCCGACACACAGAAAACCGACGGAGCCGACGCACCGAAGGAAGACGGGACCCTGGAAGTCCTGAAGGTGGGCGCCACCACGGCTCCCCACGCCATGATCCTGGAACAGGCCATTGAGCCGATGAAGGAAGCCGGCTATGATCTGCAGATCACCGAATTCTCCGACTATCCCAACATCAACCCCTCCACGTCTGATGGCAGCCTGGATGCCAACTACTTCCAGCACCAGCCGTACCTGGATGGCTACAACGAAGACAACGGCTACAAGGAAGGAGACGACGGCTACCTGGTATCCGCCGGTGCGATCCACTACGAACCCCTTGGCGCCTATGCCCAGGAGATTGAGGAAGTGAACCTGGACAACATCCCGGAAAACGCAAAGATCGCAGTGCCCAATGACGCGACAAACGAAGCCCGCGCCCTGCTGCTTCTGCAGGACCTGGGGATCCTGACGCTGAAGGACGGCGCCGGGCTGAACGCCACGAAGGCGGACATCAAGGACAACCCGAAAAACGTGGAAATCATTGAATCCGCTGCAGACCAGACCGCGAACCAGCTGCCGGATGTGGACGTGGCAGTCGTCAATGGCAACTATGCCCTGGCAGCGAACATCACCGACTACCTGCGCGCCAACGAAGCCAGCGACTCCGAAGCTGCGAAGACATACCAGAACGTCGTGGCGGTCAAGGAAGCGAACAAAGACAAGGATTCCATCAAGAAGCTCGTGGAGATCCTGAAATCCGATGACATCAAGAAATACATCGAAGACGAATTCGGTGTATCTGTCGTACCTGCGGCGTAAGACCAGCCGGATGACAACAGCCCTGCAGACCCCCTGCAGGGTTTTTCTTTGGAGACAGCGACGTATCCCTGCTGTCCCGGTTTCCGGCAGTATGACCCCTGGCAATGGAAGGGACGCCCTTTGGCACCATGATCCGGTTTTGTATCTTCCTGAAGCGAAAGGGGAACAGGCAGAGGCTGCTGTATCCTGAAACAATTTACATTGTGGACGGAAAGTGGTTACATCACTGATTGAAATGCCAGGGGCTCTCTGTTAGTATCGGATTGTTGATGATCCGGATACAGATGACGCTGTTCTGTATCCGGATCCGGGTATAAGGAGGAGCATTTGTGAATACAATGAAAAAAAGAATGGCGGCGCTGTTCTGCGCAGGAATCCTGCTGGCGGGATGTGCCGGCACGGTGACGGAAGACCAGGCAGCTGCCGATGCAAAGGATACCGGCGACAAACAGACCTTTACGGTAGGCTTTGATGCGGAATTCCCGCCCTATGGCTACAAGGATGAAAACGGCGAATACACCGGCTTTGACCTGGAACTGGCGCAGGCTGTGGCTGACATGGAGGGCTGGGAACTTGTGAAGCAGCCCATTGACTGGGATGCCAAGGACATGGAGCTCTCCAGCGGCACCATTGACTGCATCTGGAACGGGTTCACCATGGATGGCCGGGAAGACCAGTACACCTTCAGCACCCCCTATATCGACAACTCCCAGGTATTTGTGGTGCCGGCTGATTCAGATGTGAAGACAGCCGAAGACCTCGCCGGCAAAAACGTGGGTGTCCAGAAGGATTCCTCCGCACTCGCTGCCCTGGAATCCGAGGATCACAAAGCCCTGATGGACAGCTTCGCAAACCTCACACAGTATGCGGACTACAACACGGCCATGATGGACCTGGAAGCCGGCGGTCTGGATGCCGTGGCGATGGACGTCGGCGTGGCAGACTACCAGCTGGCCAGCCGGGAGGGTGAATTCCGGAAACTGGAGAAGCCTCTTGCGTCCGAGGTGTACGCTATCGGGTTCCTGAAGGGCAACGATGAACTGAAGGACAAGGTCCAGGAAGATGTCTACAAGCTGTATGACGACGGAACAGTGGACAAGATTGCAGACAAATACGGTCTGAAGGACTTCCTTGTGATTGACAAATACCGCGCAGACAAGGCGGACTGATCCTGAATGGATTTGCAGACATTCACGGAGCTGGGATCGGGACTTCTTGTCTCTCTGGAGATTTTCTTCCTGACCCTGCTGTTCTCCCTGCCGCTGGGCATGGTGGTGGCATTTGGCCGGATGTCGAAAAACCGGATCCTGAGTGCGGTCACCAAGTTCTATATATCTGTCATGCGGGGCACACCCCTGATGCTGCAGCTGATCGTCGTGTACTTTGGTCCCTATTATCTCTTCAGGATACGGGTTGGTGCGGATTACCGGTTCATCGCGGTGATCCTGGCGTTTGTCCTGAACTATGCGGCATATTTTGCAGAGATCTACCGCAGCGGCCTGCAGGCCATGCCCAAGGGCCAGTATGAAGCGGCGAAAGTGCTGGGATACTCGAAGACCCAGACATTCTTTCACATCATTCTGCCGCAGCTGATCAAGCAGGTCCTGCCGGCAGTGACCAATGAAATCATCACGCTGGTCAAGGACACTTCGCTGGCTTTTGCGATCGCTGTGGCGGAAATGTTCACCATTGCCAAGCAGCTGGCGGCTGCGCAGGCCACGATCGTCCCGCTGATGATCGCCGGGCTGTATTACTATGTGTTCAACCTCATTGTCAGCTTCGTCATGGAGCGCATTGAGAAACACTATGCCTACTACCGGAATTAGGAGGACCTGGGATGAATGAAACAAGTCAGAACGGCAAAGACCGCGAACTCCTGACCATTCGCCATATGCGGAAGGCTTTCGGCGACAACCAGGTGCTCAAGGACATATCCCTGTCTGTCCGCAATGGAGAAATCGTGTCGGTCATCGGTCCTTCCGGGTCCGGAAAATCGACACTCCTGCGGTGCGCGACCATGCTGGAAACCATGGATGGCGGATCCCTGGGATACAGTGGGGTCTGGGCGTGTGAAGCTGTCGATGGCCAGGGTGGCGATGCGGTCTATGCGTCCCAGGCACAGCTCCAGAAAATCCATCGGAGTTTTGGACTGGTGTTCCAGAACTTCAACCTGTTTCCGCATTATTCGGTGCTGAAAAACGTCATGGATGCACCGGTGCGGGTCCTGAAGCAGGACAGAGAACAGGCAAAACAGGAAGCCCTGAAGCTGCTGGAACAGTTCGGTCTGGCGGACAAGGCCGATGCCTATCCCTGTGAGCTCTCCGGCGGACAGCAGCAGCGGGTGAGCGTGGCCAGGGCCCTGGCACTGAAACCGGAGATCCTGTTTCTGGATGAGCCGACTTCGGCACTGGACCCGGAGCTCACTGCCGATGTGCTCAACGTTCTCAAACAGCTGGCGGCACAGCATATGACCATGGTGATCGTGACACACGAGCTGGAGTTTGCCAGGGAAGTATCCGACCGGATCATTTTTGTGGAAAACGGAGAAATCGTGGAACAGGGAACGCCGGAACAGCTCTTTGCATCCGACAAACAGCGGGTGCAGGAGTTCATCGGAAAGCTGTCTGTCAGCCCAGTCCGCCCATCCAGTCTGTCAGAGGTCTGACAGACTGGAACGGCGGATAGATGATACCTGCAGGAACTGAAAGAAGCCGACTCCCGGCCTGTCGGAATGCAGTATACAAACGATTACAAAGTCAGCCTTTCTGAGAGAACAGGCTGGCTTTTTTCATGGGCAGCCACAAGCAGGCTGTCACAGTTGTCGATGCGGGACAGACGAAACAGCCGCAGCATGAACACGATCCTGTCTCTCATCTACAGCCATCCATGCCTATGGTGGCCTGCCGGCCACCATAGGCATGGATGGGCGGGTCATGTACCCGAGGGTGTCTGACTTCCCCCGATATAATATGGAGTGACAGAAACAAAGAGGTGACGATATGAAACTCACATGGAATCTGGCAGACAAAGTTCTGGCGGAGCTCCCCTCGGGGGCAGGGCAGCTGGACTTGCATCATACAAGGCCGAAGATCGAAGGCCGGGACCACGGACGGACGGTTTTCACGCTGACACCCGTCAACCTGCAGGTACATGTACCGGAGAACAACCAGGCAGATCTCCATGACCTGACAGGAGCTGAAGCAGCGGGAAGCTTTCTGGAACTGACCTATGCGGATGGACGCAGGTCCAAAATCCACACCGGCATTCACACAGACCAGATCGCGGCCCTGCTGCAGGGTCTGCTGGAGCCCGAGGATCCGATGCTGGCTTCGCTGTCCCTGAAGGCGGAAGCCGGAGACATCAAGGCGATGGAACAGATCGCGGAGATCTACGAACACCGGGAGGATGACGAAAAGGCGGACATCTGGCGCGAAAAAGCGGCACAGTCTCGGAAAAACGAGCACAACCGGATGCATATGAAAAAAGCCGACCGAAAGCACGAGGAAGCCCTACGGCAGGCGGGCCGCGACTATCAGGAGAAACGGGACAGCGATGTTCCGGAGAGCCTGTCGGCCAACGACCTGTGGCTGGCCAGCCGCGGATTTGCCGAAGTGAACGACCGGAGCAATGAATGGAAGTATCTTCAGCGGGCGGCAGAGCTTTCACACCCCGAAGCCCATTACCAGATGGGGGCTTATCTGGCGAGCGGCATGCATGAAACGGAAAAAGACGAACAGGAAGCCTTCCGCCACATGAAGGAAGCCGCCGACCTGGGCAGTACCCAGGCACCCTATTACCTCGGCAGCTGGTACCGCAATGGCGTCGGTACCGAAAAGGACCTGGAACAGGCCGATCACTGGCTGGCCCAGGATGACTCTGTCAAGGCGCTAATCCAGCGCATGCTGGTGAAGGAGGAACTGGGGGACCGTCAGGCGGCCCTCGATCTGGCGAAAGACGCCATGGCAAAAACCTCCTCTGCCAAAACCCGGGGGATGCTGCAGAAAAAGCTCGATGTCTGGGACGAACCATCGGCAGAACCGGCTTACCTGAAGGCAGCCGGGGAATACAACGCGAAGGAAGCGGTGTCGGCGCCGAAGCAGGTCAGTGCCAGGGACCTCATGAACATGGCAAAGGGATATGCGGATGTGAACGATTTCCGGCAGGAGCGCCGGGCGCTGGAGGAAGCGGCCAGGCTGTCCCATCCGGAGGCCAACTACAAACTCGGCGCCTATCTGGCGAGCGGCATGCACGAAAATGAGACAGATCCAAAGGCGGCATTCCAGTGGATGATGCACGCAGCGGACCTGGGCAACAGCCAGGCGCCGTATTACCTGGGAATGTGGTACGCCGGCGGTACGGGTATTGAGCAGGACCTTGAACAGGCGGCATTCTGGCTGGCAAAGGACGAAAGTCCGAAGGCGAAGATGCAGCTGGCGCTGGTGCTGAAGCAGCTGGAGCGGGAAGAGGAAGCAGAACGCACCCTGCAGGAGATCCTCGATGCACCGGAGGGACAGGGAACAAAAGCGGCCCGGGATCTGGCGGGCCGGAAGCTGCGTCAGTGGAGAGCCGAGAGGGAAAAGAAGCAGGAACAGACACAGGCACAGACCCGGAAATCCCTGCGGATTGCCCATGTCCTGAATGATGCCGGGGAATACGACCTGGCGGCGGAGTTTCTGGAACAGGCGGCAGCAGGCGGTTCCATGGAAGCGAAGTATCTGCTGGCACTGCTGCTGGTGAAGGGACAGGGCGTGGCAGCTGATCCCGAACGGGCGAAGACACTGCTGGAACAGACAAAGGACACACGGCCCGAGAGCCTGTACTATCTGACCTATCTGGAATCTGATCCTGAAAAAAAGGAAGCATATGCCCGGGCCTATCTGGCCGGGAACCCGGAAAAAACGCGGAAGGCACAGGTGGAAAAACTGCTGGGGATCGAAGAACCGGAGACTGTGAAGGAGGAGCCGGAAGAACCGGCTGCCGATGAGGACAACCCTGGTGCAATACAGACGGCACAGCCGGAACCCGTGGAAGAGTCGCAGCCTGCACAAGCTGCCGATGGCGGCGAACCGGGCTCACAGCCTGTTGTACACGAAGACCCCACTGAGGCTGTGGTCCTGCGCCGGCGGGGCATTGCCCGGATCCAGGCCGGGGATGAGCGGGGAACCGATGACTTGCAGAAAGCCGCGGACATGGGAGATGTGGATGCGTGTCTGCTCCTGGGAGAAGCCATGCTGGAGACAGACCCCGCACAGGGCGTGAAGTATCTTGAGACGGCAGCGAAGGCCGGCATCGGGGATGGCTACGCATTGCTGGGATACGCCTATATGAATGGCCTGGGGGTTCCGGCAGATCAGCGCAGAGCCCATATACTGATTCATGAAGCGCTGAAGCGCGGCAGCCGCATTGCCAGACAGTGGCTGCTGTCCGAGTGAGAGCCCGGTGAAGATCGCCAGTGGACTGGTATCAGCCGAGTTTGTCAGCCGGCCCAACCGTTTTGTGGCGCAGGTGCTTATAAACAGCCAGCCTGAAACCGTCCATGTGAAGAATACGGGACGCTGCAGGGAGATCCTGCAGCCCGGGACCCGGGTATGGCTGGAACCTGCCGCAGCAGGCGGAAGCCGGAAAACCCGGTATTCGCTGATTGCGGCCGAAAAACCGGGCCGGAGAGTGATCAACATCGATTCCTCGCTGCCCAACCGCCTCATGAAGGACTGGCTGGCGGCGAGTGGCGAGTTTGACGTGGTGAAGCCTGAAGCCATGTGCGGGGGATCGCGCTTTGACTTCTATCTGGAGAAGGATGGCAGACCGGTGTGGATGGAGGTCAAGGGCTGCACCCTGGAAGTGGATGGCCAGGGATTCTTTCCCGATGCGCCCACCATCCGCGGAACCAGGCATGTCAGGGAACTGACAGCTCTGAGAAGACAGGGAATCCGCACCATCGTGGCCTTTGTGATCCCTGTCAATGGTGTCACGCATGTGCTGGCCAACGCAGACCACGATCCGGCATTCGCCGCATCCCTGCAGGAGGCAAGGGAAGCCGGCGTGGAGATCTGGCATATGGCCTGTGATGTGAAGCCGGAGGAGGTTTCAATCATTGGCCGGTCGGTGGAACAGTCGCCACAAGCCATGGTCTGCCGGAAAGACAGCCAGGATACGGACTAAAAAACCCGGATATCTTCACCTGTGTGAAGGTATCCGGGTTTTTAAATATCTGTCGACAGCCCTATCACTAGATTTCAAAGGGCTTGATCCAGTTCCCGAAGGAAACCAGTTCGTCGCCCTCCCACGTGAGCAGTCCCTTCATGCCGACCTTCAGGCGGTAATACTCTTCGGAGGTGATCCAGAAAATCTTCACCCCTTCTGCGGTCTTGAATGCAGCACGGAACACCGGGTCTCCGTGTGGATCGATCTCCGGCGCAATCTCGTCATACTGTCCCTCTTTGGCTGCCACCACCGCCATGACACTGTGAGTTTCCTGTTCGCTCATGTTCCTGTCCCCCTGTTTCTGCTTCCGATTGTATCCGTAGACAGCCGGTTTCCCGACGGGGATGCCCGACTGACGTGACAGGAGCACCGACTGCCTGTCCTGGTCCGTCAGTCCCGATCCAGGAACCGTCGTTTCTTCACATCATACAGGCCCTGGGGCGTGATCCTGATCTCCGGAATCACCGGCAGGGACAGAAAGGACAGCGTGGCGAAAGGATCCACCCCTTCCAATACCCCCATATCCCGGGCCAGCTTCTTCATCCGCAGTGCCGCATCGGCCACCGTCTGCGCATCCTCCCGGCTCATCACCCCGCCGATGTCAAGCGGCAGCGTGGCAGCGATCCTGCCCTCCCGGACCAGGACATACCCGCCATGTATCTCCTCCAGTTTGTGGATTGCCAGAGCCAGATCCTCAAAGCTGTCTCCCGCTGCAATGATGTTGTGACTGTCGTGTCCGTAGCTCGCCGCCAGGGCTCCGCCTTTGAGATTGAATCCTTTGAGCAGTCCGCAGGCATATTCCCCGGTTTTGCCATAGCGCTCCATGGCGCAGACATAACTGCAGGACGCCAGGTCATCCGCTGTCAGGGAGGAAGCCGGCAGATTGAGTGTATACAGCTCATGATCCACCAGTCCAATCACCTGGTCTTTGCGCAGTGCCTGCTCAAGGTCGCGGGCTGTGAATGCCGGCAGATGCACGGTGTCTTCCAGCTGTCCTGTCACAGCCGGACCTGCGGCTGGTTCCGTCACAGGCTGCCCGGTCCTGTAAACCGCATGGATCCGGAAATCCTTGAGATCATCCACGACCACCAGATCCGCTTCGTATCCCGGGGCAATGGCGCCTTTGTTTTTCAGGTGATAATGGACAGCCGGGTTGAGTGTGGCCATTTTCACGGCTTCCACCGGCGGACATCCAAGGGACACGGCTTTGCGAAGACACCAGTCAATGGTCCCTTCCTGGAGGATGTCTTCGATGTGCTTGTCATCTGTGCAGAAACAGCAGCGGGTCAGCGGCATATGGGCATTGAGCAGACCGCCAAGCAGCGGCTCCAGGTTCCGGGCGCCGCTTCCTTCCCGGATGAACAGAGTGAATCCATTCTGAAGCCGTTCGATGGCTTCTTCCGCCGTCATGGCTTCATGGTCGTTTTCGATCCCCGCTGCCTTGTAAGCCTGCAGATGATGTCCCGACAGAGCAGGGGCATGACCGTCAATTACCAGACCGGCGCTTTGGAACACGGCCAGCTTTTCCATCATTTCCGGACGGGCCGAGAGAACATCCGGGATGCGCATGACTTCCGCCAGCCCCGCCACTCTTGGGTGGGCAAGGAGCGGCTCCATGTCCCGGGCCGAGAGGGTGCCTGCGCCGTTGACTTCAAAGTCACAGCTGGGCACGCTGGAGGGCAGCGTGAAGCGGTAGTCCATCCGGCTCAGACCGGCGCTGTCGAGCATGAACCGGATACCCGGAAGCCCGCAGGCATTGGCGATTTCGTGAGGATCGCAGACGGCTGTGGCCACACCGTGACTGAGCAGCACTGGTGACAGAGCCTGTGGCGTCACCATGGAACTCTCTATGTGCAGATGCGCGTCGATGAATCCCGGGAGTACAAAGCGGCCCTGAAGGTCGGTTTCTTCCTTTCCTTCCATACTGCCGATACCGGCAATCCGGCCGCCGCAGATCCCGATGTCTCCTTCCAGGATCTGGTCGGTGAAGACATTCACGATTCTGGCGTTTTTCAGCACCAGATCGCAGGGTCTGTCCTGCAGTGCGGCTTCAATGATTCGTTTCATGCATATCAGGACCTTTCCATTCCACAATATTGTCTCAAATGCCGGCATGGACCGTGACACAGATGCCTGATGAAAAAGCGGAGCAGGGAATTGGGAATGGACTCAAGTCCGGCAATGCGATAAAAACCCGGCAGGGATTTCCCGCCGGGTTTGCTTTCAAGATGGTGGGGTCGATGCGACTCGAACGCACACGAGTTGCCTCACTACCGCCTGAAGATAGCGTGTCTGCCAATTCCACCACGACCCCAGATTATTTTGCTGCAGCCGATGACTGCCTGTTTATCTTAACAGAACAAGGAAAGTGACGCAACTGTTTTCGACAGACACGTTACGGACAAGTTACCAGGCAAGTCACCACAGATCCTTCCTGCTCCCGCTTTCTCAGGCATCCCTGCATTCCGGTGCCTTCTGCAGGTCTATACTTTTCGCAGTAGGAGGTTTCCAGTCATGTGTACAAGTGTTTTATTTCGAAACGGGAACCACAGCTTCTTTGGCCGCAATCTGGATCTGCAGTATCAGCTGGCCAACGATGTGACAGTCTGCCCGAGAAACTATGTTCTGCCCTATCATCATCTTCCGGATATGCCCCACCATCCGGCCATCGTCGGCATGGCGATCACAGGTTATGGCTATCCGCTGTTTTTTGAAGGCATCAACGAGTATGGCGTCGGGGTGGCCAGCCTGAACTTTCCAGGTTATGGCCAGTATGCAAAGCAGCCGGTGGAAGGCAAGACCAATGTCACATCCTTCGAGCTGATTCCATACCTGCTCTCGACCTGCAGGAGCCTGGAGGATGCAAAGCGGGAGCTGGAAAATCTGAACATTGTGGCAGATGCCTTCAATGACAGGATCCAGTCCGTGCCCCTGCACTGGATCTGCTGCGACCAAACCGGCAGTATCGTGGTGGAAATGACAGCCGCTGGCCTGCATGTCTATGACAATGATCTGAACGTGCTCGCCAACGCACCGGAATATCCCACGCAGGCGGTGAATGTCGCCAATTACCTCAATCTGACACCCGAATATCCTCACAACCGCATAATGCCGGATGTGACTGTCCCGGTGTACAGTTCCGGGATGGGAAGCGACGGACTGCCCGGCGGCCTGGATTCCATGTCCCGCTTCGTACGGGCTGCGTTCATGCTCAACAGCTCCAAAGCTGCGGATACGGAAGAGGCCACAGTCAATCAGTTCTTCCGGATCATGCAGACGGTGGAGCAGATCAAGGGCGCCAACCGGGAAAAGGACGGCTTTGATGAAATCACGAACTACACAGCCGGGGCAGATCTGGAAACGATGGATTTCTACTGGACGACCTATGACAACCAGCAGATCAATGCGCTGCATACCCGGGCACAGGACCTGGATAGCAATACGCTGCTGGTCTATCCGGTCAGCCACGACCAGAACATTCACTGGATCGGCTGATTCAGCAAGACAATGACCGGGAACCGGCCGGCGGTCCGTCAAAGGATGCCAGCCGGTTTTTCGGCTTCATGCCCGGTCCGGATCCGGTTGCCTGTCACCTCGACGCTTTCCTTTCTCCGGTTTTTCCTGCAGGCCAGGATATTTCAGGTAAGATGAACCTGCAGGCAGCCCGGCCTGTGTTTCACCCGCGAATCCGCCCCGGGCATTCCAGGACTGGACTGCCCGCAGGCCCCGCAAAGGAGACCGGCATGCAGGAATTCATCTTTTCCAATGATTTTTACAAATCCATCGAACTCATGGTGTACACCTCGGGCCACGAAAAATGTGAGCCGCTTCATGCCTATGGACCCGCTGTGCGTTCTTCTTTCATGTTTCACTACATCCACAGAGGGAAGGGGATCTAT
Source organism: Faecalibaculum rodentium (assembly GCF_001564455.1). Taxonomy (GTDB): domain Bacteria; phylum Bacillota_I; class Bacilli_A; order Erysipelotrichales; family Erysipelotrichaceae; genus Faecalibaculum; species Faecalibaculum rodentium. The sequence continues at coordinate 1,672,277 of NZ_CP011391.1, read as the reverse complement.
CAGGTCCATGACCGGACGTTTCACCTGGAAGCCGGGGACATGTTTCTCATGATCCCTGGCCAGAGGATCTTCTATCAGGCGGATGAAAACGACCCCTGGGAATACTCCTGGATCGGGCTGCAGGGGATCAAGGCGGAGGAATACGTGAAGCGCAGCGGTCTGTATGAGACACTGGTGTGCTCTCTTGAGGCGGATTCGCCCATCACCGGCATTTTCGAACGGCTGCAGTCGGCTTTGCATCAGGACAATGCGGATCTGCTGTTCAACGCCTGTGCCTGGGAGTTTGTCTACCAGCTGGCCTCCCTGCTGCCACGGCAGCAGAAACCGGCAGCCCTGACACCCGATGAGTACACAGAGATGATCCTGACCTATGTGGAACAGAATTACGAGCGGTCCATCACCGTGCAGGAAATCGCAGACCACCTGGCGCTGGACCGCAGCTATGTGCATCGGATCTTCAAGAAGCGCATGAATATGTCCGTGAAGGAATACATCCTCTCGCTGCGCATGGCGGATGCCAGTTCCTATCTCATCCATACAGACTTGCCGGTGAGCGACATCGCCCGCTCCGTGGGATACGATGACGTTCTGTATTTTTCCCGGTTGTTCCGCAAAAAGAAGGGCCGTTCGCCTTCGGAATACCGGAAGCAGAAACAGCAGGAGCTGGCGGACAATGCCGTTCTGCCGGATGTGACGCCTGCCCGCAAGACCGTGCCTGACAAAGCGGAAAAGAAGCAGGCATCGGATCAGGAAGCTGCTGACAAAGCGTGATCCCGGGACGGGACACGAAAACAGAGAGCAGAAAAACAGTCAGAGATCAGCCCGTAAAAGGCAGTCCCTGACTGTTTTTTTTGCTGTACGAGAGTCAGACTGTGAGCTTGTGTGCGGCAGACCCGGAACCGGGAGAAGCCTGCTGCACAGAAGCAGGAGGAACCTGCTTCCGGGATGCTGCGGGTCTTCGGTTCACAGACTCAGGGGCTGTTCCGGATTTCAGCACGGAGGCAGTCTGCGGACCCTGCAGCGCCTGGATGGCTGCTTCGCAGGATTCTGTTCCCAGTGCCGGCTTCCAGTCGATCCGGATGGCATCCATGACACTCAGAGTCCCTGTCAGAGGAATCGAGCAGGACAGGGAAGGCTGTCCGGTGCTGTAGATCCGGGTGGTGAAGGCTTCTTCGCCTTCATTCAGGAAGATCTCCAGGGAACTGGAATCGCTGAAGACATCCAGACTCTCCAGCGGACGCCCCTGCAGATCGATGTGCCGGCTGGTACGGCCGTCCCCATTCCGGAGAAACTCCATCGTGACCACACCATGGGCATACCTGAGAGATACATCCTGGCGGATGACCATCTCAAACGGCCGGTTTTGAATATCTGCGGTTTCCAGCACGAAGCTGCGGCTTTCCGGATACACTGGTCTGCCAGGTTCCAGCGATACGGTCTGTGATTCTGTCCGCAGATCCAGAATCTCATGGATCGGATACTGGCAGATGCGGCCGTTTTTCACTGAGAGCTGCCGCGGCATCGTCAGAGAGTAGATCCATCCCTCGGCTGTCTCGGGATTGCCGTATTCCGCATCCGGCGTGAGCCGGAAGACACCGTTCTGGTATACGTTTTCATACTTGTATCCATCCTGCGCCACGCCCTGCGGACAGCACAGCAGGAAAACCTGCTGGTCCAGTTTGAAAAGCACCGGGCACTCCCACATATACCCGAAGCCTTCCGGAGTGCGGATCACCTGCCGGAAGGTGAGATCTTCCAGATTGTCCCGGCTGCATTCATAGACCAGGGCGCAGCCGCGGGAGTCCCGGATCCGGGCACCGATCACCATGTACAGGCGCCCGTCAATGTCCGAAACCTTAGGGTCCCGCACATGACAGGAAAGGGCGTCGGGATAGTCCTCATTTCGCAGCAGGACCTTTTTCTCCGAGAAATGGATCCCGTCTGCGGAGTGCAGAGTGTTGGTATAGTGCCCGCGGCCCTCGTTGATGTAGTCGAAGTCACCGTCATGCAGGATGTTCCCTGTATAAAACAGGTGCAGGATCCCATTGTGGCTGAAACCGCCGCCGGAGTAGCAGCCGTCTTTGTCGATTTCGCTGTCCGGGCACATGAGCGTGCCCGGGTCCGCGAAGTGTTTCCAGTCCCTGGTCACATAATGTCCCCAGCTCTTGTGCAGCCCCAGGTCCTGTGCCGGTGTGTACTGATGGAAAATATGGTACAGGCCATTGTGCTGACAGAGCCCGTTGGGTCGGAGATCCAGCCAATGTCGGCCATGAGGTGCCAGGTTTGCCGGTACTGACCGGCAAGGACCGCCGGAAGGCGGTCATGCAGGGCATTTTGTATTGCTTTTTTCATAGTTCGATCTGTTTTCTCTTGTGTCAGTCCTTCTGTGTGATGGTCATCAGCGAGTCACCCCAGTTGACGGTCCCCGTGTTCTGGACAGTGACCGGCTGCATGGACGTGATGACCACCGGTGTCTCTGTGGACAGGCCTTCCGCCTCGATGGCCTTCAGGTCCATCCGGGCGATTTTCTGACCGGCTTTGACCGTATCACCTTCGCCCACATACAGCTCGAAGGGACGGCCTTCCAGGCTCACGGTATTCCGACCCATGTGAATGAGCAGCTCCGTGCCCTCCTCGGTGCGGATGCCTAGGGCGTGCTTCGTCGGGAAGACCATCAAGACGGGACCGTTCACCGGGGAGACGATGAGCCCTTCCTCCGGCATGAACACCATGCCATCGCCCATTCTCTTCTGGTTGAACACCGGATCCGAGCACTCGGTGATGAAGGCAGCCTTGCCCTTCACAGGGGAGTACACCACATTGGGTTCGGCTTTGACAGCCGGTATTTCCTTCAGTTTCTTTTCCTGCGCCTTTTTCTCCTTTTCAGACTTGCTGAAGCGGCCGATGAGCACCGTGAACAGGATGCCCGGGCCCAGGGCGATGAGATGGGCAACGATGTAGTTGACATAGCCGTTGTTGGCGGGATTGGCAATGGCCAGACCAGGCAGGGCCGTGGTGCCAAATCCCAGGGCCGTCAGATGTGTCAGGTAGACATAGGCGCCGGAGACCGCCGAGGCCAGACAGCCGGCAATCAGCGGGAATTTGTGGCACAGGTTGACACCGAAGATGGCCGGTTCAGAGATCCCGAAGAGCGTGGACAGGAAGGAGGGAATGCAGATTTCCCGGTCCCGGACATTGTTCCAGTGCAGCAGCAGGTAGCCAAGCACCGCGCCGCCCTGGCCCATCAGGGCCACAGACATCAGCGGGTTCAGGAAGTTGGTGCCGGTGTCTGCAATCAGCTGGGCTTCAATGGCGCCGAAGATGTGGTGCAGGCCGGTAATGACAATGATCTGCTGGACACCCGCAAAGAGCATGTAGCCCAGGACGCCCAGGTTTTCCGTGGTCCAGATCAGGCCGGTGGTGATCCAGCTGGAGAGCGTTCTGCGCACAGGTCCGACAATGGTGAAGAGAAGCAGGGTGGAGAGCAGCACGGTCAGCAGGGGAGACACCAGCAGTTTCACTGCATCGGGGATCTTCTTGTCGAAGAACTGGTCGAGTTTCGCGGTGACGTGGCCCATCATCAGGGCAATGATGATACCGCCCTGGAAGCCCACGAGTTCAATGGAGACCCCGAACAGGCTCAGGGTCTCCGGCGTGGCCAGTCCCTGGGCTGCATCGTAGGCGTTGGTGAGGTTCGCCGACAGCATGATGGCGCCCATGACGATGCCCGGAATGGGCTTGCCGCCGCAGCGCCTGGTGGCGGAGTAGCAGACCGCCAGGGCAAGGACATCGAAGATGCCGGCGGAAGCGATGGTCACAAGACGGTTGATGGCATAGAGCGTGGCGTTGTTCTGGACGAATTCCAGATTGTTGAGCACACCCGTCAGGGCAAGCAGCAGGGCTGCCGCCAGAATGCCGGGCATGATTTCAATGAAGACATCCGACAGGGACTTGATGGCGATCTGCAGCGGATTGTGCTTTTTGGCTCCCGCTTCCTTGATGTCTGTCAGGGACATGTTTTCGGTATGGGTGTATTTCGAGAACACATCATAGACAGCGTTGACCAGGCCTGCCCCGAAAATCATCTGGAGCTGGTCGCCTGCGACGAAGGTGCCCTTGCACAGGTCGATGTTGTCAAGCTGTTCCATGTCAGCTTTGTCGTTGTCCTTCAGGACAATGCGCAGACAGGTTGCACAGTGAGCGGATCGGCGATGTTGTCCATGCCGCCCACAGCTTTCACGATTTCTTCCGAGATCTTCTGATACCTTTCTTCTTTGTTCATGTACTTTCTCCTGTTTCAGCATGTGGTCCCATCTGCAGCTGGCGTCCTGTGGCTGATCACGGTTTCAGTATATCGGGTTCCGGAAAATCCCTGAATTGACGGATGTCGCCTGAATAGGGACAAATGTTGTGTCAAAAGAAACCGCTTGCAGGAGGAGCGCCGATGGTGGGAAGATGGCGCAAACGGGCAGAAGGCGGACTGCTGCAGGTCAGTGAAACCGAAACTGCCGGCATCCTGACCGTTCATCGGGATCAGATCAGGGAAGACAGCCGATGGGACAGACCACGACAGGCCATATACAGAGGATGCAAGTAACCCGGTTTCGCCAGGTGTCCGTTTCGCCCGGCACCGGCAGCCAGGACAGTCAGGGTATCCATGTATCCGGACAGACCCTTCCAGCGCGGGATTTGCGGGGCATGGGGACAACAGGGGCAGGCCGATATGTCTTTTTGTGGATTCTGTATGGAGGATTGAGGAGAGAGGAAGGACAGATGTTGCATACGGGAACCGGCTCTCTACAATAAATGCAGTAAGAGGCGGCGGATGGCCGCTGACACAGGAGGTACGAGGATGCCCATTTCTTTCAAACAGACATCCATGACATTTCACCTGTACAACAGGGAACTGAGCTATATCATCAAGATCCTGCCGGAAGGCATTCCCGTCCAGCTGTATTTCGGTGCCGCGCTGCCGGACAGGGACAACTGGGACTATCTGCTGGAGTTCGCCGCCAGGCCGATGTCGGTCAACTATTCCCTGGACCGCACAGACATGAGTCTGGAACACCTGCGGCTGGAGTACCCCATGTCCCTGTCCGGCGACATGCGAAACGGCGCTGCGGACATCCGCCAGAAAGACGGCAGCCGCATTGCGGAATTCGTCTACGAATCCCATGAGATCCGGGATGGCAAACCCTCGCTGGAGCCTCTGCCCGCCTGCTATGTGGAGTCAGCGGACGAAGCCTGCACGCTGGATCTAAGGCTGTGGGATGAAAAGATCCGGTCGCGGCTGGTGCTGTCCTATACCATCTATGAAAACCGGCCGGTGATCTGCCGCAATGCCCGGATCGAAAACCTGGGCAGCGAGGGCTATATCCTGGACCGGATGATGTCCCTGTCCCTGGACCTGCCGGACGACGACTGGGAACAGATGGTGCTGGCAGGTGCCTGGGCCCGGGAGCGGAACATTGAAGTGCATCCCCTGCACACCGGAGTGCAGTCCATTTACTCCCTCCGGGGCCATTCTTCCCACAACTACAATCCGTTCCTGTGCCTGAAGCGCCGGGAAACCACGGAACAGGCCGGCGAGTGCTTCGGCCTGTCCCTGGTGTATTCCGGCAACTTCCTGGCGGAGACAGATGTGAACACCTATCACACCACCCGGGTGTCCATGGGGATCCACCCCTATACCTTCTCCTGGCCCCTGCAACCGGGTGAGTCCTTCCAGACACCGGAGGCAGTGCTGGTCTATGCACAGAAGGGACTGAATGCCATGTCCCAGGCCTTCCACGGCTTGTTCCGCGAACGCCTGGCCCGGGGACGCTTCCGGGATGAACCCCGGCCGCTGCTCCTGAATTCCTGGGAAGGCATCTACATGGATGTGGATGAAGCCAGGGTCCTGGAGATGGCACAGGCCACCGCAGACCTGGGCCTGGAGATGTTCGTGCTGGACGACGGGTGGTTCAAGGGCCGCGACACTGATTCCACATCCCTGGGGGACTGGGTCACGGACAGCCGGAAACTGCCGTCCGGCCTGGGCAGCCTCAGCCGAAAGGTGGAGGATATGGGCATCCAGTTCGGGCTCTGGTTCGAGCCGGAGATGATTTCCATGGATTCGGATCTCTACCGCAGCCACCCGGACTGGCTCATGCACACACCGGGACGCCGGATTTCCACCGGCCGGAAACAGTTCGTGCTGGACTTCGCCAATCCAGAGGTCGTGACGTATATTGGCGATACCATGGAGAAGATCCTGGACGAAGCCAGCATTTCCTACATCAAGTGGGACATGAACCGGTCGCTCTCGGAGGTCTACTCCCTGCATTATCCTGCGGATCAGCAGGGGACGATCTATCACCGGTTCATTCTCGGGGTCTACGCCCTGTATGACCGCCTCACCAAAGCCCATCCGGAGATCCTCTTTGAATCCTGCGCTGCCGGCGGGGCGCGGTTCGATCCCGGTATGCTGTATTACGCTCCCCAGACCTGGACCAGCGACGACACCGATGCGGTGGAACGTCTGAAGATCCAGTATGGCACGAGCATGCTCTATCCGATCTCGTCCATGGGCTCCCATGTGTCTGCCATTCCTAACCACCAGCTGCACCGGCTGACGTCCCTGCATATGCGGTTTGCGGTCGCGATCTTCGGCACCTTTGGCTATGAACTGGACCCGCTGGCGCTGACAGAAGAGGAAAAAGACGAGATCCGGGACCAGGTGCGGTTCATGAAGAAATACCGGCGCCTGATCCAGTTCGGGACCTTCTACCGTCTGCAGTCTCCCTTTGCGGGAACGGAAACTGCCTGGATGGTGGTTTCAGAAGACAAAACCCAGGCAATCGTGGGCTATTACCGTGTGCTGCAGGAGATCAATGCACCCTTCCGCCGGCTGAAACTGCAGGGGCTGACTCCCGACAGGCTGTATGCCATTTCCGGAAAAGAAGAGCAGGAATACGGCATAGAGCTGCAGCGGGCCGGTCTGGTGCTGACGGATGCCTCTGCGTCCGAAAACCGGGATGGCCGCAACGAAGGGGATTACCTTGCACGGCTGTTTGTCCTGAACGCCGTGGACTGAGTCCGGGAATCTTCCGGCAGTCTGCGGATGATGGCTCTGAAGTACCCAGGCTGATGAATAACAGAACCCCCGGCAGGACGGATAGCTGCCGGGGGTTCTGTATTGTATGATTTCCTGCTGTATCAGGGCCGGAGCCGGAATCACTGGCTGACAATATCCGTCACTGTCACCATCGGCCTTACTGACGAAGGATCACTGAGCTGCAGCGGCTTTCTCCCGGACTGCCGGCCGGCAATGGAACACGGCGCCGGCCATGAGCAGGGCGGTCACACACAGGCTGATGGGGAAACACAACATGAGGAACGGAAATGTGGGATGCTGCGGGAACACCGCGAACACCCACACCAGGCGCACACCGCAGACCCCGAGGACCGTGAGCAGGGCAGGGACCAGGGAGATCCCGAAGCCCCGGAGGTAGCCGGAGAAGCTTTCGTAGAGGACACTGAAGACGTATCCCGCGAAGACGATCACCATTCGCCAGTACCCGTTTTCAATGACCTGGGGACTGCTGTTGAAGATGGCCAGCAGGCTGCGGCCGCAGGAAAGCACCAGGGCAATGGACAGCACCGTGGCAAGGATGCCTTCGGTGATGGACACACCGAGGATCTTCCGGCAGCGGTCGAACTGCCCGGCGCCGTAGTTCTGGGATACGAAGGTGGTGCATGCCTGGGTGAAGGAATTCAGGACGTAGTAACAGAAGATCTCGACGTTGAACGCTGCACTGCTGGCGGCCATGACCACGGTGCCGAGGCTGTTGATGGCGGTCTGGATGATGATGTTGGCAATGGCGAACACCGAGCTCTGGAGACCGGCGGGCAGGCCGATGCGCAGGATCCGGGCTGCAACGGCCCTGCTGGGGTGCAGGTCATGAAGGGACAGCCGGATGGGTTTGTCGGTTTTCAGGAGGATCGCCAGCAGGATCAGGGAGCTGATGACATTGGCGATCACCGTGGCAATGGCCACCCCTGCCACGGAGAGATGCACAACAATCACGAAGAAGAGATTGAGGATCACGTTGATGACACCCGATACCGCCAGGGCCAGCAGCGGGGTCTTTGTCTCGCCGATGCTGCGGAAGACCGATGCCTCGAAGTTGTAGAGGAGGATGGCGGGCATCCCGGCGAGGTAGATGCGCATGTACTGCAGGGCATGGGGGTACACGTCGGCGGGGATGTTCATGAGGGAGAGACCCGTCCCGATCACCGCTTCGCCGATCAGCGTGGTGGCCAGTCCGCAGGCGATGGCCAGCAGCAGGGAGGTCTGGACCGCCTGTTCGATGGTCTTCGGTTTACGCTGCCCCACCGCCTGGGCTATGACCACATTGGCACCCAGGGCAATGCCCACGAAGAAATTCACGAGCAGGCCGACGATGGGACTGTTCGCACCGACAGCAGCCACGGCTTCAGTGCGCCCGGTTTGGGCGAAGGAGCCGACAATGGCGATGTCAGAGGCGTTGAAGAGCTGCTCGAGCATGCCGGTGGCGGCAACAGGCAGCGCAAAAAGCAGGATCCGGTTCCAGACCGGTCCCTGCAGCATGGTGGATCCTGGATGTGCAGACGATTCGTTCATGGGCTTCTCCTTTGTGCCGGTTCAGTCTGATGTCTGACCGGGTGACAGACAGAGAGAGTATGTTCCTTGTGCAGGAAAAAGGCAAATGCCTGATATGGATATTCATATATGACAGCAGGGCATGAAAGGGGGTTGAAGCCACTCGGGAAGAAGATGGCACTCCCGAAAACCCGCCCAGTTGCCGGAAAGACTGTGATCCCGGTGCTTTTCGGCGGGCAGAGTTCCACTCATACAGGGAATCCATCTTATCTGGTTTTAAAATATCATGCATTGTATAGAGAAAAGATTGATATGTATATAAATGTCAATCTGTTTCGCCATGATCGTTGTTTCAACTGGAGATGCTACAGGATGTATCTCAACGGCACAGGCAGTTGTTTGCGGCTGCCTGTACCGTTGCGTTCAGGGTGTATTCTGCCTGCCCCCAATGGTTCGATGCCGGTCACTCCCCTGTTCCAGCTTCTGTTCCACCATCGGCGAAACACCGGAATTCCATGCGGTCACCTGCCTTGAAAGCGCTTTGGTACGCCGGATACAGTATCGGCGTCAGGGAGAGTCTGGAAAAGGGCTTCTTTATCATCAGACACAAAGGAGAACACAATGCAAAAGTACAAATGGGCGATCACGGGATCCGGCTGGATCAGCACACAGATGGCGCAGGCGCTGCAGGACACGGGACATGAAATCACCGGCATTTTTTCCATCGACGAGGAGGGTGCGAAAGAGGCAGCGGACAAGTACGGAATCAGAACCGTCTATCCTTCGCTGGAGGCCATGCTCGCAGACAGCGATGCGGACATTCTCTACATCGGTACGCCCAACGAAGTCCACGAACAGGAAACCGTGGCGGCGCTGCAGGCAGGAAAACATGTATTCTGCGAAAAGCCGCTGGGTCTCAATGACCGGCAGTTCAGCCACTGTCTGGATCTGGCGGAAGAGAAGGGCCTTGTGCTCATGGACGGAACCACGCTGCTTCATATGCCGCTCTATCGGAAAATCCGGGAAGTGATGGAATCCGGGAAGCTGGGCCGGCTGAAAATGATCCAGGTGTCTTATGGCATTCAGAAATCCTTTGATCCAAAGAGCCGCTTCTATTCCCTGGACCTGGGTGGTGGGGCGCTGATGGACATTGGTCTGTACGCCGTGAGCTTTCTCTGCCTGTATCTGGACGGCACGCCGGAAACCATCCGGACGTGTGTGTCCCGGGCTTCGACGGGGGTGGATGACACGAGTGCCATCATTGTCCAGAACGACCGGAACCAGATCGGCACGATCGCTCTGTCGCTGGACTGCATGATGCCGGAACAGGCGGTGCTGTGTCTGGAAAAAGGGTATATCCTGGTGAACGGGATCCAGCGCGAGGAAGGGGTCGACAACGGATTCCCACGGGCCGACCATGCCATTCTCTGTTATGCAGATGGCAGGACGGAGGAGATCCGCTGCGGTAATGCGGAGAAGGCGCTGGAGTACGAAGCAGCGGAAATGGAGGAAGCCATTTCACAGGAACGCCGGCCGGAAGGGCTGCTGCGGGCCAAATCCGTAATGAAGATCCTGACGGATATCCGGAAGGAGTGGGGAATCGAGTTTCCGTCGGAGACGGGCCACTGACTGTCCGCGAGGCATATGCCGGATCCGGTGGAAGACCATGGGTCTGGAGACTGCCTGCGGGCGGTCTTTTTCGTTCGAGGCAGACACCTGCACGGGTGGCAGTGGAGGGGCCATCCCCATACAGAGAAAAAGCCCTGCCGGCTAAGATACACCAGGCAGGGCAGCGGATCATGATTGATTTTTGCGGATCACTGTTTCGGTGTCCAGCGACCGAAAATGCCGCAGGGCAGAACACCGCCTTTTGTGACCGGCAGCAGGTTTTCCCCGACTTCCACGCTGCCCCCGCGTGTATCCACCAGCACCCGGGTCAGCGTTTCTTTCATGGCTGACAGGGGAAATCCCGTGGTGTAGCAGTTGACGAGGAAAAACAGCGGGTCATCGCTGAGCAGCCTGGCGCACTCGCTGACGAGTTCGTACAGCTGGTCTTCCAGCTTCCAGAGCTCCTGGTTCGGTCCCCGGCCATAGGAAGGCGGATCCATAATGATGCCGTCATATTTGCGGCCCCGGCGGATTTCCCGCTTTACGAACTTCAGCACATCGTCCACGATGAACCGGATCGTGTGGTCTTCCAGGTGGTTGATATGCATGTTCTCCTTGGCCCAGGCCACGATGCCCTTCGACGCATCCACGTGCACGACTTCATCTGCTCCCGCTCTGGAGGCCGCCATGGTGGCTCCGCCGGTGTAGGCAAAGAGGTTCAGGATCCGCACGGGGTTGTCCGATTTCGCTTTTCTCTCCCGGATGGCCTCCATGGTGAAATCCCAGTTGGCAGCCTGTTCCGGGAACAGCCCGGTGTGCTTGAATCCCGTGGGGGAGATCTTGAAGCGCAGGTCCCGGTAGCCGATGGTCCAGTTTTCCTTCACCGGTTTTTTCGTTTCCCAGTACCCGCCGCCTTTGTTCGACCGATGGTAGACAGCGTCGGCACGATTCCATTCTCCTTCGCTGCGGATCGGCCAGATGGCCACGGGATCCGGCCGGCGCAGGACGACTTTGTTCCAGCGCTCGAGCTTCTCCCGGTTACCTGTATCAATGACTTCGTATTCTTCCCAGCCGTTGGCGATCTGGTTCATGTTCCTTCACATCCTTTGTTTCTGTCTTCTATTGTACTTGCTTTGGACATGATATAATCACACCGTGCAAAGAAATCGACTGAAACCGCTGGCGTATCTCGCCCTGTCTGCCCTGCTTCTGACCGGCTGCTCCAAGCTGACACCGCAGCAGGACACAAAGCAGGAAGAAGAACTCCGGCAGGAAACCAAAACCTACACCGTAAAGGAAAATCCCTCGTATTTTGCCCCGGCAAATCCCACGAAGTACATTGCCGGGACCTACGATGCCCTGAGCGCTTCGCTGTCCCAGAATGAGGCAGATCAGGCGAAGGCGGCAGCCACGTATTTCCTGGCGGACTTTTTCACGCTCTCCAACAAGGAAGAAGAGGGGGATGTGGGGGGCATGGACATGATCCCTTCCGCGAGTGCAGACGCCTTCCGGGAATACGCAAAGTATTACTACTATCATGTCCTGCCTGTCATCCGCAGCAAACAGGGACCGGGTGCCCTGCCGGAGGTCACGAACGTGGAACTGACTTCCCAAAAACAGGAAGAGGTCACGTACATGGACCAGACGTATCCCGGGTACAGCTGGACGGTCGCACTCACCTACGCCGACAGCCCGGATTCATCTGAATTCAAAACTTCCGCCAAATGCACGATAATCAGAATGGATGATGTGCATTATGTGGACCAGGCGGATGTCACCGGGGCCCGCGAGGCGGGAGAACCCGCCAGCGTGTGGCGTGTGGTGGCAGTCACGGACCAGTAAGGCAGGAAGCAGAATCCTGTCTTTTTCATTGGCTGCAGGATTGGGCGGATTGACCCGCACCGGCAGTGGTGAGACTGCAGGCACAGAATAACGGGCGCTTCTGCAGGAGGCCCGGAAGAAGAAAGAAGGAGACAGCATGTTTGTACAGCTGATTTGCAGGGACCGGAGTCCGAAGGAAATAGAAGAACTGTATCAGATCATTGGCGCGATCTGCGAACGGGAAGGCATCCAGGCGGAGGAACGCGGGGATGCCGTGGAAATCCTGGTGTGCCCCCAGGGCAAGATCCTGGTGACGGAGGAAGACCGGGATGTGACACTCACAGCCAACACCCGGCATGCGGGGGCGGGCTTCCATGCCTTCTGTGTGGATATCTTCAAGGACATCGAAGAGGAACAGCCGGGGAAATACGAGCTGATTGACGACCTGGAATACGCGAACGACGAAGATTTCCACCGTCTGCACCATGTCTATGAAAACGAGCTGGATTACATCCGGAACCTGATCCTGACGGATCCGGATTTCCGGCGGAAAAACTACCTGTATGACGAGACGTATTTCCTGCCGAAGGCGGAGGACGACGAGATCCTGACCAGCCGGGGGCCGCTGTCAAAGAAGGAATTCCAGTCCATGGAGCTGCACGACCTGATGGATTACTTCTATGTCTGGAATGACTGGGACCGGGATGCCCGGTTCTATCGCAATGCGGCTCTGACCCTGCTGGCGAAGGAAGGCGTGGGCGAATACACGGTGATGAACGATGCGACGATCAAGACCGCCAACGAGATCTGCGACTATCTGGAGATTGCCCATGAGAAGGACCCGGCCCTGCCGTTGCCGGTGGACACGTATTTTCTGCTGATCAACCTGCTGGGACGGGAAGACCGTCTGAAGGACTGCCCGAAAATGGCGGGTCCGGCGGTGCAGTACCGAAGCCGGGATGTCTATCACCTCTTTGCGGACTGTCAGGTCGTGGCCCCGGGTGCAGCTGAACGCAGCTTCGATCCCGTGACGAATTCCGTCAACCTCATGGCTCCCTACAAGGAGGAAGGGGAATGGTCGTGGCTGATCCAGGCATCGAAGGATGACCATATCCTGACGGACAAAGCCCAGGTCATGGACCAGGAACCGCACATGGAAGAAGGCGGCATGCTGTGGATGGATGACTGGGAAGAAGACGGGTTTGCGGTGGTCGAAGCCGTGATCCGCAAAGACGAAGACCACTTGTATATTCATGCGATTGCCAACAGCGACAAGTATGTGCCGTACCTGAAGGACTGCATCCGTCAGTCGGGATTCGTGCCCCAGAGGTGATGCCGGTGAGGAAAGCCAGATTATTCACCGCTGTATCCCTGGATGGCTGCCTGCTGGATGAGATGGACTGGCTGCCGGATACCAGAGGGCAGTCGTTCCTCTTCGACACTCATGTCTGGGAAAAACTGGAGCCGGGGCTGGATGCGAACGGTCAGATCACGGTGCTGAGTCCGCGTCCCGTCAGGCATTCGACCGGGGTGCAGTTTGACACCCGGGATGCGGCGGAGTGCCTGCGGGCGCTGAAGGACCAGGAAGGGAAGACCATCTGGATCTGTGCCGGCCCGAAGACCATCCACAAGCTGATGAAGGCCGACCTCATAGACGAGTATGAACTGGTGGTCGTCCCGGAACTCCGGGGCTCACAGGTCCGTCTGTTCAAGGCCGGTATCCCGTCGATGCCCCTGACACTGAAGCGGGTATCCGAGAGCGACGGGCTTGTCTGCCTGAGTTATGAAAGACTGCGCTGACTGGGCGCAGTTTTTTGTCTTTGTTCACTGCCTGGCCAGAGAGAGCGTCAGACAGAAGAGACGGTACTGCCATGGCAGCGGCAAGATAGGGCAATCGTGAAAGGCGGACAGAAAAACACCCGGATCTGTGAAGAGAACCGGGTGGGGATTACAGAGAATCGACGGCATTGTGGACCAGGGTCACGTAGAACATGTTGCCGTAGTCGTAGCGCCAGCCGCCGTTGGCCTTGATGGCCACGGGATTCATGTAGGTTTTTGTCTTGCCGCTGGACTGCTCCTTTGCGAAGGATTCCGCGAGTTCCTGTGTGTGGATGCCTCCATGGACTGCCACATAGTCCAGATAGCCGGCTCCGTAATTGTAGGCCTGGAGCACGGCATTGAAATCCACGCCAAGGGTTTGTGCCTTGTCGAGCAGCGTGGCAAAGTAGGAACAGCCCTGGTCAATGCTCTGCTCGGTGGTCAGGGAATTGGGGTCCAGTCCCAGGGACTCGCTGGACTGCATGACATCTTCGCCCTGTCCGCCGGACTCCACATCCACGATGGCCACCAGCCAGGGCTTGTAGTCCTGGATGCCATACCGGGCGGCGTAGTCGGCAATCATGGGTTCATGGTTCACCGCTTCGCTTTCCGGAGAAATGAAGGCATAGGTGTCATGGACAAAGAACTGTTCCAGTGTATGGAATCCGGCGACTGCGACCAGCATGACCAGCAGCAGGGCGGTCAGTCTGTCCCGGCGCAGGCGGCGCCTGACGCGGATCCTGGATGCACGGCCGTCCGGCAGTGGCGGCAGCTGTTTTGACATAAGCAGTCCCCCTTTCCGCTTTCTGTTCCATAATACCGTGAAACATTGGCACAATTGTCAAAAAAATACCGCAAAAGCAGGAGTGTGTCTTACAAATGCATCATAAAGTGACGGTAAACGGTTCCATGAACCGGAACAGACCGGTCTGTTGTCTCATGACAGCAGCCAGATCTGGCAGACATGAGCCGGGACACAGCCGGAGTACCGTATCATTTTTCCCTCGGGCAGCCGTGTGTCTTGACCGGATTTTGTTCCGTTTTTATCATGGGCAAGGACTGAGACTGCCATCCAGACTGCCGGAAAACCTGGTCTGCCTGCAGTCTTGTGCAGGCGCAATGAAAAAACCATGAAAGTCATTCTGGCCATCCTGTCTGTTCTGGCTGCAGCCCCTGGCCTGTCTCCGGATCTGCTGAAGAACAGGCCGGCCGTGTCGCCGGATTATCAGAAAACTGTGAAGGCCGGGCAGAGATACCTGGAAAACGGGCCCTTTGAAACGGCGGAATTTGAACAGACAGCCATGCAGAATTTTTCAAAGCATGAAGTATAGTATCCAAAAGCCGTCGCCGATGAAAGCCAGGATCTGCCTGACAGACTGCCGGCGGCGGGGATGGCTGGGTCGTGACCGGGGACCAGCTGAAGGAAATCCAGAACCGGCTGGCCGGTTCCTCTGCGGCGATGCGGCGGAAAGACACAGCCCACGGCGATATGCTGGATGCTGCCGATGGCTATGTCACAGCATGGCTGCTCTGGCAGCTGCAGGGAAACGGGGAGGCACAGGCCCTGTTTGAAGGACCGGATGCAGTCGTCCTTTCCAATCCTGCGTATCAGGACCAGGATATCCGTCTGGACTGAAATCCCATACAGAAAGAAAGCCCTCCGGTCCAGTGGCCGGAGGGCTTTCTGTAGTGTGCAGTGGCTGTCAGTCTGTTCCTTCGCCGACTGCAGCGGTATCCGTTCCCGATCCGCCGGAAGTACCGGAATCGGGCGTGGGAGTCGGATCCGGTGTGGGAGTGGGGTCAGGCGTGGGAGTCGGTGTCGGTTCCGGTTCCGGCGCTGGTGCCGGTTCCGGTTCGGGTGAAGGTGAGGGTGCAGGGGTGACGGGTTCCGTATAGGAGGGACCCGGATCCACGTATTCGGGAACATAGACTGGCGGGGTGTAGCTGGGCACCACGATGTCGATGGCATTTTCCTGTGCCCGGGTCTCGCTGCGGTCCGCCGAACTGGAATCCACGCGGTCAATGCCGTAATAGACGGAGTAAGGACTCAGTCGGTCCGCATCTGCCGACGTGATCATGTATTCGCTGACTTCCTGTTCCACCGCATAGGTGATTTTGGGCTGCGGATCCTTTGTCAGGTCGAAGCTGAAGGCCTTCATCTTCGTGTCGTCGAACATCCGGGCATAGGCATTGTATACCTTGGTGATGTCCTCCGGTGACAGCAGGTAGCAGGACAGGGGCAAAGAGGGCATGGATACCGTGGTCAGGGTGGCATCGGCGCCGCCCTTGAGCGTCATGGAATCCACTGTCCAGGGCTGCACGTTTTTCAGCTGCTGGGAAATGAATTTCTGGATTGCCGGCAGCGGCATGTCAGTGGCCACATATTTTTGTGCCGCTTCCATGAGCTGGTTGATCCGTGAGATGCCTTCGGCGGTGGTGAGCTTTTTCATGATCGCCCGGATGATGTCCTGCTGGGCATTTTCCCGTCCGGTCGTGCCGTAGCCGGCGGTCTTCCGGTGCCTGGCATAGGCGAGGGCTTCCTTGCCGTTGAGGACCTGCTTTCCTTTTTTCAGCGTGATCAGGTCATCCTTCTTGAAGGACCGGTTTTCGTCCTGTTCCGTGAAGTCCAGCTTCACATCCACTTCCACGCCGCCCAGGGCATCCACGATGTGGATCAGGGACTGGAAATTCACCTTGGCATAGTAGTCGATTTCAATCCCGAAGGCTTCCTCCAGCCCGAGGATGGAATTGTCCGCCCCGTCATTGCCCAGATGGGTCAGTTTATCCGATCCATTGTTGTAGGCCGGGTTGGGGACATAGCTGTCCCGGGGCACGGAGACCGTCGTCATGGAGTTGTTGACCGGGTCCACCATGACCAGGATGTTCACGTCGCTGCGTCCGTCAATGGAGGGGTCGTCTCCCGCGTCGATCCCTGCCACATACACCACAAAGGGTTCCCGGGAAATGTCCAGCGCGGAATTGGAGGTGGGGGTCAGCGTCCGGGTGGTTTCATACTGGGCGATGGCCTTTGTGTCCTTCTTCAGATCCTTGTACTGTTCCTGCAGCAGGTTGTACCGCGTGGCCGGCAGCAGCATGGCATCGATCGTACCATCCCGCAGGTCGTCATAAAGCTGGCTGTAGTCGCTGTAATCCACATACTCCACTTCGTTGATCTGCGTGCTGATCTGGTTCAGGGCATAGGCCACCACGGTTTCATCCGCCCGGGTGGAATACCCCACTTTTTTCCGGACGAGATCCGTGACCTTCGACACTCCCGAATCTGCCGGCACCAGCAGGTCCACTTTCAGGGTAGCGGACGAAGCATTGCTGCCGGTGATGGTGCTCAGAGCATTCCATGTGTTGTAGATCGTGAAGCTGCCGAAGGCCAGACAGGCGCTCATGATCACCGCAAACACCCGCCAGACCCAGGTGGTCCAGCGCACCTGCGTGCGCCGCAGGAGCAGGATCAGCAGGATCAGGTCCGTGAGCAGCAGGATGACACAGATGCACACCAGAATCTGGATGGTGAGCATACCCATCTGGTAGAGAAGCAGGGAAAAGAGGACAGAGAGCAGCGTGGCCAGTCCCCACAGCAGGAAATCCGGCCACTTGCGGCCTTCCGTTGGCTTCTGCGGGGTCCTGGCGGTTTTGCGTCCGCCTGTCCGGGAGTCTTTCGTGCGGAAATGCTCGCTGGCGCCTTCTGTTCCAGCAAAGGGATCCTCCGGTTCTGTCCCGGCCGGATCACCTGCCAGTTCTGTGTGCAGGGTGTAGGTCCGCTCCGAATCCGGGCTTACCGTTTCATCGGTGGCTGCCTGTGTAGCCGCTCCGGTATTATGTTCCAGATCCCCGGACAGGTCCCGGGAATCTTCTCGTTCTTTTTTCTGTTTCTTCATATGCGTATCACCTTGTTCCATAGTAACATAGACCGGTAACGCATGACATGGCTCCGGGACCGGACAGCATCCTTCACCCGGCTGAACCAGTTATGACAGAGGGATTGCCAAATGCTCCGAATGTCGAATTGCCGCCGGTTCTTTTGGAAAAACTTCGGTTTTTCTTAACATGAAAGCGCTATACTTGAATCAGCTTACGGGCTGTGCTTCACCGGGAAAGGAGGCTGGAGATGACACTATACAGACACTGGATCCAGGCTCTCTGCCTGCTGACTCTGACAGCCCTGCTGCCCGTCCGGGAGTCGGTGGAGCTGCTGTTCTGCCTGTTCATGGCAGGCATGATCACCTGGAAGATTTCCGGCATTCCCTGTGTACAGGGGACTCTGCCTGCATCCATGCCGGCCGTGCCATCGGACCGCTTTGTGAAGCGGTTTTCGCTTTCGGGCACGGAAGCCTGTTCCCGACAGTTTCCGGAACTCCTGGCTCTTTCGGATGAGTACGATCAGCCGGAGACAGACAGTCTCACGCCCTGCTGGAAATATGAACCGGATACGTTCAGCGGAACCCTGGTTCCGGCAGAGGCAGGCTATGACGTCTATGTGCATGGGATCCGGGTGGGAGACGTTCCCGCAGACCTCTGCCCTTCTGTGGATACCTGGCAGAGGGAACGGCGGATCCTGTCGGCCCGTGTTTCCTTCTATGGCGGTCCCTATCGCAAGCTGCATGATGCCGGCCTCATGGAACGGGAGAGTCCCTGGCAGCTGCAGATGCAGCTCACTGTCCGCAGACGGACACTCTGAACGCAGGACAAAACAAAAAGCCGCGAACTGCGGCTTTTTTCATGACGTTCCATCCTGTGATCCGGAGGCTTCCGGCAGAAGGATGCGGCCAAGGCCATCGAGATTCTGCTCCAGGTCACCGTCCACCTGCACAACGCGGTGCCGGATCTGTACCGGCACGGGATTGGGCTGGAGGTTGAATTCTGCCAGGCGGCTGGCGGGAAATGCCTGCAGCATCTGACTGATCAGGGGACGCAGAAACCCGTTGCCGGCGGAAACGCCCAGTTCCAGGATGACAAACCGGGGATGGGCGGCCAGAAACCGGTTCAGGTCCCGCAGTTTTTCCTGAAACTGCCTGCTGTCAGGATAGCCGGCGGTTTCCAGCTGGTCACCTGACGTGATTTCAGCCAGGTCCTGCTTTTGCAGTGGTGTGTGATCTGCCCGGTGTGTCAGGCGGCCCTCCAGGTAAAACACCGACTGTTCCGGAAACCCGGCCTGCACAAACCGGTCTTCGACATTGGTTGTCAGCACAAAGGTCGGGTGCAGGCTGCAGATGGAGTGCAGCGTATCCATGACAGGTGAAACCGGCTTGTCGTAGTGAATCCCGCTGATGAGTCTGCTGTAGAACCGGGAGAACTCTTCGGGCCGGGGAAATGATGTCTGCAGACCCTGCAGCGGAGTCCGGATCCCGTACTTCTGGACAAAATCGGAAAACCGGCTGTCAAACCAGGGGCTGGGCCGCAGGATCGCAAACCCTTCTGCCATGGAGAGGCCGTTGGCGGCACACACGACGATCCCGTCGGCATCTTTCAGCCACTGTGCTGCCTGTTCCAATACGGTGTGCTGCGTCATTGGCGGTCCTCCTTCTGCTCTTTCTCCTTCAATTCGACTGCATCCCGGAAGACTTCCGCGATCCCTTCGTGAATCGCCCGTCCCTTGTTCTCAAGAACTTCGGGAAGCAGGGCATCTTTCGGGTTGATGGAGATATAGTACGCAAAGGGAAGCTGGCAGGTCAGCTGCCAGAACGGCTCCTGGATGAACATGGGTGTCATGCGGCCTACACCCAGTTCAAGGAACAGGATCTTCTTTCCTTTCCAGCGGTCCAGGAAATTCCGGATCATTTCATACTGTCTGTTGTACATGCTCTTTTCCAGGAATCCGGGATGCCGGACCCAGGGCATGAGAGGCTTGCCGTCTTCCGGATCCCTCGGAATGTATTCATCCGGAAGCCAGGTGCCGCCTTCCGTCAGATGGGCATACATTTCATCGACCATTTTGCGGTTGTCCCATATCCGGTCGATGCGTCCGCCATCCTGTCGCTGGAAATAGCGCCAGTCGCCCTGGATGGTGGAAATTTTGTCTGCGGGAAAGTCCTGGAAAAACAGGAAGTCCTGATTGGTGGTCATGATGTGGCAGGGCTTGTCCTGCAGCAGGACCTTCAGGTCTTTGTAGACCTGACCGGCCTTTGTCTCATAGAGGTGGTGGATCAGCGTCGCATTCAGTGCCCACCGCTCATTTTCTGTCCGGTAGGGATAATAGAACGCATCGAATGCGGACCGCACCCCATATTTGTCGCGGAAGGGGCCAAACACCTTCCGGAATTCTTCATCGTCTTCGTACCAGAACCGCCTGCCGTCTGCCGCGGACAGGCCGGAGGCTGCCCCAACCAGAACAGCGTCTGCTTCCCGGATTTTTTCCAGCAGAAACTCTGCATTGCTGTATTCAGATTTGTTCATTCATGGTACCTTCTTTTCGGAAACAGACTATCATGTAATCGTAACGAATACAACTTATTGAACCGGAGGTCGTGTATGCAGTATTCCACACGAACGGCTGATGCCGTCCACATTCTTGTCCTGATCGCTCTGCATGAGGGCAACCTGTCCAGTCAGGCGCTGGCAAAGAGCACCGCCAGCAGCCCGGCCCATATCCGCAAGCTGATGAGTCAGCTGCGCAACGGCGGACTCCTGTCTTCCTGTCGCGGGAAAGCGGATCCGGTCCTTTTGAGGGCACCCGGCGAGATCTCGCTGCTGGACATTTACCGGATCATGGAACACGAAACGCCGCTGCTCCATCTGGATACCCACACCAATCCCGACTGCCGGGAAGGTGTCCACATCCAGTATGCCCTGCAGGAGCAGTATGATGCCCTGCAGAACGCCTTTGAGTCCCGCATGGCACAGGTGAGTCTGCAGGACATCATGGACCGGTTCGAAGAGCGCCGGACACAGACACGCGGGCACTGATATTCGCTGTCCGGATGGCTGTCTGTCGCATACGGGCAATTGCCTGAGTTTGCCGCAGAATAGTATACTGGACAGAGGTGATAAGAAAATGAGCTCTGTAATCGATTCCCTCAATGCCCCGCAGAAAGAAGCAGCCCTGACACTGGACAAGGATGTCCGGATCATTGCCGGGGCGGGGTCCGGCAAGACCCGGATGCTCATGGCACGCATTGCCAGTCTCGTCGACAACGGGATCCTCCCCTGGCGGATCCTTGCGATAACCTTTACCAACAAAGCCGCCCGGGAAATGAAGGAACGCCTGCAGACTCTGCTGCAGGACGCAGCCAGGGATGTCCGGATCTCCACGATCCACTCCCTCTGTGTCCGGATTCTCCGGGAGGATGCGTCCGCCATCGGCTATCCGAAGAACTTCACGATCCTGGATGGCGACGACCAGAAGTCCATGCTGCGCACTATATATAAGGAACTGGACATGGACCGCACCACGTTTCCGCCATCCGCAGTCCTGGGAAAGATTTCCGGCTGGAAAACCGCCGGGTACTCCCCGGAAGAAGCGCAGGACCAGACCGACGGCCCGGAAGCCAAAGCCTATGAACTCTATGAACGGCAGCTTGAGGACATGAAAGCCATGGATTTCGATGACCTGCTGCTCAAGACCCGGCACCTGCTTGGCACAAATCAGGAAGTGCGGGACAAGTGGCAGAACCGCCTGGACTACATTCATGTGGATGAATTCCAGGACGTGGACCCGGTTCAGTATGACATCATCCGGCTTCTCAAGCGCCCGGATGCGTTCCTGTGCGTGGTGGGCGACCCGGACCAGACCATTTACACCTGGCGGGGAGCGGCGGTGGACATCATCCTGAACTTCGCCCGGGATTTCCCCAATACCCGCACGGTGATCCTCAACGAGAACTACCGCTCGTCACAGACCATCCTGGATGCTGCCAACGCGCTGATCGCGCACAATCACGGCCGCATTGAGAAAGACCTCTTTTCCAGCATTGAATCAGACCGGAAAATCGAGACATTCCAGGCACAGGATGAATCCCAGGAACCGCTGCAGGTGGCCCGGGACATCACCAGGGCCCGGAAAGAGGGCCTGGAGTACCGGGACATCGCGGTGCTCTACCGCAGCAACTACCTCTCCCGGGGGATTGAACGGGTGCTGGGAAAGCTGCGGATCCCGTACCGCATCTATGGCGGGATCCGGTTCTATGAGCGGCAGGAGATCAAGGACATGCTGTCCTACCTGAAGCTGATCACGGAGCCCGATCCGGAAGATCCGGCACAGAAGTCCCTGGACCTGGCGGTGATGCGCGTCATCAATGTGCCCCGACGCGGGATCGGCGCCCGGACCGTAGAAAAACTCCAGAAGGAGGCAGCGGACCGCGGCCTGAACCTGCTGGAGGTCCTGCGCGATCCCCAGACAGTCTCCGGTGCGGCGGCGAAAAAGTTCGCCCCCTTCGTGGAGCTGGTGGATGAAATGAAATCTCTGCGGGCAAGCGTGCCGCTGGATGAACTCATGATGCGCATGGCCTTTGATTCCGGATACATGGCCATGCTCAAGGACACCCGGGAAGAAGACAGGGAAGAGAACATCGAGGAACTGCAGGCTGACATCCGGCAGGCTCTGCAGGAAAACCCGGACCTCACCCTGGAGGAATATCTCCAGGACCTGAGCCTGTTCACGGACCGGGACGAGGAAGCGGGCAATGCCGTGTCGCTGATGACGGTGCACGCCGCCAAGGGTCTGGAGTTTGAACAGGTGCACATCGTGGGCCTGAACGAAGGGGTGTTTCCCTCCCTGCGGGCCATGGAAGAAGCCGGCCGGGACGGGCTGGAGGAAGAGCGCCGGCTGATGTATGTGGCCATGACCCGGGCAAAGAAGGCCCTGTACCTGTCCTGGAACAGCGGCTACAGCTTCCAGCTGGACAGGCACAAGACCCCGAGCCGGTTCATCCAGGAGATCCCGGAGGACTATGTGAAGCAGGAATC
Source organism: Faecalibaculum rodentium (assembly GCF_001564455.1). Classification (GTDB taxonomy): domain Bacteria; phylum Bacillota_I; class Bacilli_A; order Erysipelotrichales; family Erysipelotrichaceae; genus Faecalibaculum; species Faecalibaculum rodentium. The sequence continues at coordinate 1,649,491 of NZ_CP011391.1, read as the reverse complement.
GACCCCGCTGGACAACTACCCGGTGCACAAAAGTCCGCAGGGACAGAGCCGGAAATCGCGCGGTCGTGCGCCAAAGCCCACGACCAGGCTGCGGAAGGGAGACCATGTGGAGCATACAGTCTACGGCGCCGGGGTGGTCACGGATGTGCAGAAAGACATTGTGTCGGTGGCCTTCGGCCATCCCAACGGGGTGCGGAAACTGAACATGCACCATCCTTCGTTGCAGAAGGTGAAAGGATAACGGTGGCTGAATGGACGAAGCCCTGAGAATACAGCAGCTGCGAAAGCAGCTGGAAACCTACGCGAGAGAATACTACATCCAGGATGCGCCCACGGTGACAGACCAGGAGTACGACCGGCTTATGCACGAGCTGGAGGACCTGGAAGCCGGGCACCCGGAGCTGGCGGATCCCAATTCGCCGACACAGCGCGTCATTGGCGCGATCTTGCCGGGGTTCGAGAAATATACCCACGCCAGACGGATGCTGTCTCTGGGAGACATCTTTTCCCGGGAAGAGCTGGAGGAATTTGTGGCGCGGGTCCGGAAGGAGTTTCCCGGCGCCTCCTTTGTGGCGGAATGCAAGTACGACGGCCTGGCCATGGCCCTGCACTATGAAGATGGGCGGTTTGTCCGGGCGGTGACCCGGGGTGACGGACTGACCGGGGAGGTCGTGACAGCCAATGTCCGCACCATCCGGTCAGTACCCATGTATATCGATGCACCCGGTCATGTGGAGGTCCGCGGGGAAGTCTACATGCCGAAGGTGAGCTTTGAGAGGCTCAACGAAGTGCAGACCACCCTGCACCTGCCGCTGTTTGCCAATCCCCGCAACGCGGCAGCGGGGTCCATCCGCAATCTGGAAACCTCCGTGGCAGCCAGCCGGAACCTGGAGATTTTCCTGTACTGGTACCAGAATGCGCTGGAGCATGGCATCAATACACAGGCCAGAGCCCTGGAAGCCATGCACGCCATGGGGTTCCCGGTGAACATGGACTTTGCGGTGTGTGACACGGTGGACGAACTGTGGGCATTCATCGAAAAGACCCGGGAGAAGAGAAGCAGCCTGCCCTATGAAATCGACGGCGTGGTGATCAAGGTCAACAGCCTGGAGCAGGAGGAAGCCCTGGGTCTCAATGCCAAGACCCCGCGGTATGCGATTGCCTACAAGTACCCGGCACAGGAAGTGCAGACCCGTCTGGATGACATCTTCCTCACCATTGGCCGGACCGGCGTGGCCACACCCAATGCAGTGCTGACGCCTGTACGGGTGGCCGGCACCCTCGTGTCTGCAGCCAGCCTGCACAACGAGGACCTGATCCGGGACCGGGACCTGCGGATCGGGGATACGGTGATCATCCGGAAAGCCGGCGACATCATACCTGAGGTCATTGCCAGCGTGAAGGAACGGCGGGACGGGACACAGGTCCCCTATGTCTTCCCGGGTACGTGTCCTGTCTGCGGCAGCGAACTTATCCGGCTGCCGGAAGAAGCGGATCACTTCTGCACCAACCCGGACTGTCCGGCACAGGTGCTGGGCAGCCTGATCCACTTTGTGAGCCGGGAAGCCATGAACATTGACGGGCTGGGGGAAAAGAAGGTCCGCCAGCTGCATGAGGCACACCTGCTGGACACGATCCAGGACATTTACCACCTGGCAGAGAAACGGGAGGAGATCCTGGCACTGCACGGGTGGAGCGACAAGGGATTCGACAAGCTCCTGGCCAACATTGACGGCAGCCGGCAGCGTTCCCTGGCAGACCTGCTCTTCGGTCTGGGGATCCGGCTCGTGGGCCGGAAAGCCGCGGGCCTGCTTGCTGATGCCTTCGGGTCCATGGATGCCATCATGGCGGCCACGAAGGAAGAGCTGGCAGCCGTGAAATACATTGGCGGCACAACAGCCGAGAGCCTGACCACCTGGTTTGCCCAGCCGGCCAACCAGGGCCTGATCCAGTCCCTGAAGGAAGCCGGGCTGAACATGGTGCAGGCCCCGAAGGAAGTGCCGTCTGTTTCCTCGCCCTTTGCAGGAAAGACCGTGGTACTGACCGGGACTTTATCCGGCATGAGCCGCAATGAGGCAAAGGCCCTGCTGGAGTCCCTGGGCGCCACTGTCGCAGGCTCTGTGTCGAAGAAAACCGACCTGGTGATCTACGGGGACAAAGCCGGAAGCAAGCTGGCAAAGGCACAGGAACTGGGCGTGGCCACGATGCCGGAAGCAGAGTTCCTGCAGGAGGCAGGCCATGTCGCATAGCCGCGTCCTGCCGTCCCTGGCGCTGACCGGGGTCCTGGTCCTGTCGGGCTGTCAGGCAGACTCCACCACCGCGGTGCAGGCGGAATATGAAGCGGCGCAGCCCTTTGTGAACTCCGATACCCCCGCCAAGCACGTCGGGCTCCTCAACAGCGAAGATGTGCGGTTCGAGGCCGAGCGGGGACTGATGGATCTGTCCCGGCAATACTTTCCGCCTTCGGACGTGACGTTCCGGACCCACACCTTCCTGGATTTTGACGAGCTGGATGCGACGGACGGATCCCGCGGCCTGCTGGGCACCCTGCGGGATGACAACCCCAACGGCCTGAACCCGAACAACAACGAATCCTTCGACACGGGAAACGGCGTGGTGCAGGGAGCCATCATCCTGGTGGATGTTTATGAGGTGGACTGGTACCGGGCAGACAGTCTGGCGGGAATTTCCCTGTCACTGGTGGTCAACGACAGCGTGACCCAGAACGGCGAGTCGCACAAGATCGGCGACGAGCAGCTGCGCAGCTACATCGAAGTAACGTCGAACAAGCTCGTGACCTACATGCGGGAGCGGTTCAACGAAGTATCCAGCCGGATCCCGATTCTTGTGGCAGCCTACGAACTGGATTCCGGCGATGCGGCCTCCAACGGCGGCTATGTCATGGAGGGGTGGTATCCGCAGGGATCCACCGGGGGCAAGTTCACCGCCGTGAAGGAAACCACGCTGACGGTGCCGTCTTCTGCCTTCACCGAACAGGCCGGGCAGCTGGCCCAGGAATTCAATACCTTCAAGGATGATGTCCGGTCGGTCCTGGCAGACAACACCTTTGTCACCGGGACCTGCCGCATGCTCAACGGTGAGCCCTCCCGGCTGGACCTGACAATCACGACACACGGCAAAATGCTGTCGGAGGTCATGGCAGCGGCACAGAAAGTCGAAAGCAGCTTCGGTACGTTCACGGACACAGACGTGGAATATCATGTGACGATCATCAACAATGATCAGCCTTATGCCATGGGCCGGCGAATGGCCCGCAGCACCACGCTGGAATTCGTGAGTGCGACATAGGGCAACGAAAGGAATCTTATGGAGAAATTCAGTACGGAATACTTCCGCAAACTGGCTTCGGACCTGAAGTTCAGTCTGACGGATGAGGAGATCGAGGCCCTGAAGAAGGACTTCGAAGCAGTGGAAGCCCAGGTGCATCTGTTTGAGCAGGTGGACACCGAGGGTGTGGAACCCATGATCTGGCCCTTTGAGACACCGACTGTCTTCCTGCGGGAAGACGTGGAAAACGAAACCCTGGACCAGAAGGAGGCGCTGGCCAATGCCGACGATGTCCGCATGGGTCACGTGCATGTCCCGAAGGTGGTGAAATAGCATGGCCTTTGAACAGACTGTCAGCGTGCAGGAAAGCCTGCGGCGCATCCATGACCTGCAGCCGGAGCTCAATGCGGCGGTCACCGTGATCGACGATGCGCCGGAAACGGGCATTCCCGTGATCCTGAAGGACAACATCAGCACGAAGGGGATCCGCACCACGGCCAGCAGCAAGATCCTGGACAACTACGTGCCTGTGTATGATGCGACGATTGTCACGAAGCTGAAGGAAGCCGGATTCACGCCGGTGGCCAAAGCCAGTATGGACGAACTTGGCATGGGCGGGACCAACCGCAATGCGGCGACCGGACCCGTGCACAATGCCTGGGACCACGACCGGATTTCTGGCGGTTCCTCCGGTGGCAGTGCCGTCCTGGCAGCCAGACAGGCTGCACCGCTGGCCATCGGGTCTGACACGGGAGATTCTGTACGGAAGCCCGCGAGCTACAACGGCGTAATCGGCGTCAAGCCCACCTATGGGCGGATCTCCCGGTACGGGATCATTCCCTATGCCTCGAGCCTGGATCATGTAGGATATTTCACCACCACAGTCCGGGATGCAGCCGCAGCCCTGGAGATTCTTGCCGGACGCGATGACCATGACATGACCAGCAGCCTGGAACCCGTTGGCCACTATGAAGCCGAACTGGATCCCTCGCTGGAAGGGAAGACCATTGCAGTGTTCGACACTGTGGCGGATGCCGTGCAGGATCCCGTGATCCGCCAGGCCTTTGCAGACCTGGTGAAGAAGATGGAAGCCGCCGGCGCGAAGATCGGGCACGTATCCATGCCTGAGCAGCTGATGAACCTCATTGCCCCGGTGTACAAGACCATTGCCAACAGTGAAGCCGCCGCCAACCACTCCAACCTGGACGGCATCCGTTTCGGCGTCCGCAAACCCGGGGAGAGTGTGGAGGATGTCATGACTGCCTCCCGGACCGCGGGATTCTCCAGCTATGTCCGTGCCCGGTTTGTCATCGGTTCCTATTCTCTGTTTGAAGAAAACCAGGACCGCCTGTTCCGGAAGGCTCAGAAGATCCGCCGGCTGATTTCCGATGCCTATGCGCAGATGTTCGACGGCGTGGATGCAGTGATCTGTCCCGCTGCGCCGACAGTGGCCCCGCTGCTCGAGGAAAGCAGTGATGTGCGTTTCGGCCAGGACGAATTTGTGGAAGAGCACATGCAGCTGGCAAACTTCACCGGCTATCCGTCCATGGTTCTGCCCATGGGCCGGGAGAACGGCCTGCCCTTTGCGGTGGAAATCGCCGCAAAGCCCTTTGCGGAACAGATGATGTTTGATGTCGCCGCCGGCATGGAGGAAATTCTGGAGGAAACGAGTCATGAGTAAGTACAAGACCACCATCGGCATCGAGATCCACTGTGAGCTGAAAACAGGGACCAAAATGTTCTCCGGTGCCCCGGTGAAATTCGGGGAAACGGCGAACACCTGCACGAGTGTGGTGGACCTGGCGATGCCCGGTACACTGCCCAGCGTGAACAAAGAGGCTGTCCGGCTGGCCATCAAGGCCTGCACCGGCCTGCACTGCGACATTGATCCCCTGGTGAAGTTTGACCGGAAGAACTACTACTATTCCGATCTGCCCAAGGGATTCCAGATCACGCAGCAGTTTCACCCCATCGGCCGGGACGGCTACGTGGAGATCGAGACAGAAGAGGGATCGAAGCGGATCCGGATCGAACGCATCCATATGGAGGAAGACACCGCGAAGCAGTTCCACCGGGAAACAGGGACGTACATCGACTTCAACCGGGCCGGGGTGCCCCTGGTGGAAATTGTGTCCCGTCCCGATATGCATTCGGCCGAAGAAGCCGCAGCCTATGTGGATACGCTGCGGCAGATCCTGCTGTACCTGAACGTATCGGATGTCAAGATGGAAGAAGGATCCATGCGGTGCGATGTCAACATTTCCCTCTCTGCAGATGACAGCCTGGGCACGAAGACCGAGATCAAGAACCTGAACTCCATCGCCAATGTGCAGAAGGCCGTGGCAGCGGAAATCGAGCGGCAGAGCCGGATCCTGGACGAAGGCGGCCGGGTGGAGCAGGCCACGCGCCGGTATGACGAGAGTCAGAAGACGACGGTGCTGATGCGGAAAAAGGAAGGGGCCGTGGACTACAAGTATTTCCCGGAACCAAACATTTTCCCGATCCAGCTGGATGAAGCCTGGATTCGGGACATCCAGGACACCATGGAAGAGCTGCCGGCAGCCCGCCGGGCACGGTTCATGAAGGACTATGGACTGGGGGAATACGATGCCCAGGTCCTGGTGGCCGATCCTGCCATGGCAGACTACTATGAGGAAGCTGCAAAGACAGCGAAAGACGCCAAGAAGACCGCGAACTGGGTCATCGGGGATCTGTCCGCTGCTCTGAACCGGGACAACCGCACCTTTGCCAATGCAGGGGTGGCCCCGGAACACCTGGCGCAGCTGGTGAACCTGGTGGCGGATGGCACCATTTCCGGGAAGCAGGCCAAGACGGTGTTTGAAGACATGCTTTCTTCCGGGAAGGAACCGGCAAAGATCGTCGAGGAAAAGGGCATGAAGCAGGTGACGGATGAAGGCGCGATCCTGGCACTCGTCACCGAAGTGCTGGATGCCAACCCGAAATCCATCGAAGACTACAAGGCGGGCAAGGACCGTGCCATAGGCTTTCTGGTGGGCCAGGTTATGAAGAAGTCCAGAGGGACCGCCAACCCGAAGCGGACCAATGAGCTGATTCGTGAAGAACTGGCAAAACGTTAGAAAAGCGCAAGGGTCACGCAGCGTGACAGTATGCTATACTGACGGTTGACAGGAGGCAGCAATGGCAGAACCGAACAAAGCATCAAACAAAAGACAACGGAAGGTCAAAACGCCCCGGCAGCCCAGGCAGAAGCAGGGCCACCTGCTGGTCTGGATCACGCTGATCATCATTGCGATTCCCTGTGTGATTGTCGGCTACGTGCTGCTCACATCCATGGAAGAACAGAACGAGCCGGTGGTGGGCGTCCGGTTTGATTCCGGGGACCTGAACCCGAAAATCGAGCAGTCCCAGCTCGACCAGATCCAGCAGGAGCTGTCGGGGATCGGCGGTGTGGAATCCGTGACGGACAACTTGAAAAGCGCGACGCTGCGCATTCACCTGAACATGGCGGATGATGCAGACAGAGGCACGGTGGAAGCGGCGATGACCCAGGCACGGGACATTGTCAACAGCATTCTTCCCTTCGATACATATTTCACGAACACGGAAAACGGAAAGAACTACGACATCGAGATCGACAGCTACAACTGGATCGTGGATGACAGCCATCCGCAGGACGGCCAGATCTACTTCAAGCTCACCAAGACCGGTGCCGGCAATGAAGTGGTGGATGTGATCTCCGAACCCAAGGATCCCGATCTGGTTTCCGAAATCGTGCGGCAGTGACGATAGAATCAGCAGCCGGAACAGCAATGACCTGTTCCGGCTTTTCAATGGTCCGAAAAAGATGGCAGCAGAACAGGGCGGTTCAGCAATTCTGCCTGCATTCTTGAGGAACAAGGTTTTTAAAGGGATTCAATCCTGATTCAGGAAATCTGGATTTCATTCCCGCGTCCGGCAATGACTGATACAATATCCGGAAAAGGAAGGTGCTTTGATATGACTGTGACCATACGGGAAATTAAAGAACAGGACAATGCGGCTGTGGAGGCCATCATCCGGTCCTGTCTGAAGGAATATGGCGGCGACCGGCAAGGCACGGCCTGGTGTGACCCGGACCTTGGCCGGTTTTCCGAGATCTATGGAGAACCCGAAATGCGCTACTGGGTGGCGGAAGACGAATCTGGCCGGATCCTGGGCGGTGCGGGATTTGGACCCCTGCCAGGAGAGAAGGATGTCTGCGAGCTGCAGAAAATGTACACACTGCCCGAAGCCCGGGGAACAGGCATTGCCCGCCGTCTGGTGGAAACCGTGCTGCAGCACGCCGCAGACCACTATGCCCTGTACTACCTGGAAACCTTCGGCAACATGACCAGGGCACAGAGCTTCTACAGAAAACACGGGTTCGAACAGACAGACCAGCCCATGGGAAGCACCGGTCATATATCCTGTGATGTTTTTTTCACGAAACGCCTCAGGAAGGACACGCAATGACCAGCATTCTGACCAATACCGGAGACATTGCACAGCCCTGGGCCAGGCGGCATCTGCAGAAGGTGCTCAAGCCCGGCATGAAAGCCTGCATCCTGGCCATGTCGGATTTCGACAATGTGAAGGACCAGGCAGACTGGGAAAAGGACTATGGGCCTGGCGGAACCTGGCATGCAGCGTACGAGAAGCCGCTGCAGTCCTACGGCATCAGGGACATCACCTGGATCAGCCCATTCCGGGACAGCCGCACTGAGATGTTGCAGGCAATTGAGGAAGCTGACCTGCTGGTATTGCCGGGCGGCGCTCCGGATCTGTTCATGAAACGGATCCGCAGGTTTGGCCTGAAGAAAGCCATCCGTGAAAAAAACCTGCTGTTCGGCATCAGTGCAGGGGCCATGATCCAGCTGCAGGACTACCACATCACGCCTGACGACGATTATGCCGATTTTGCCTGGCAGACCGGGCTGGGGCTGCTTTTCTTCGACCTGGAGTGCCACTTCACCGGCAACCGACACCAGCGGGAACACCTGGAAAGGGCCCTGGAGGAAAAGGGCCTGGAGACCTGGGCACTGTATGAAGACGGCGGCCTGCTGGTGACAGATGGCATTGTGACGGCCATGGGACGGGTGGAAAGACATTCGGCAAACAGAACAGAATCATGAGCAACAGGCCACCGGACTGACAGCCGCAGCACCGGTGGTTTTTCGGTTGCAGACAGAGTGAACGATGGCTGCCACAAAGGGCGTGACTGTCTGCAACCGTGCACCTGGCGCAGTCATCGGCATCGGGGAAGAGGGATGTCCGGACAAAACCCGGGTCACGATTCGTGGTTTTTCCCAGGATAAATGTTACAATACTCACAAATGAGGGAGTAGTCGCCTGTGGGCTTCGCATGCAGGCAGTTCAGTCAACAACCCCGTACAGATCTGTACTGGCTGGACTTCAAGGACAAGACTCATGGGACAATCAGGCCCATCGGGTCCTGTCCTTTTTTTGAAGGGAGCAAACATGAAACCTTACTATCAGCAAGACACCCAGACTGTGTTCCAGGAACTGCACAGCAGTCCCAAGGGACTCACACCGGCACAGGTGGTCCAGAACCAGGAAACCTATGGACTGAATGAACTCGTGCAGGAAAAACCCGCGAGTCCCCTGATGATCTTTTTCGGGCAGTTCAAAGACCTGCTGGTCATTGTCCTGATCATCGCCGCAATCATTTCCGCTTTCTCCGGCGAACTGATTTCCACGCTGGTCATACTTGTGGTGATCACCCTGAACGCGATCCTGGGCACCGTCCAGGAAGTCCAGGCCCAGAAGTCTCTCGAAAGCCTCAAGAGTCTGTCGAGTCCTCATGTCAAGGTGATCCGCGATGGCCGGCTGACGGAAATCGAATCCAGCCAGCTCACGGTCGGCGACATCGTGTATGTCGAGGCAGGGGATGTCATCGAAGGCGACGGCCGTCTGTTTGAAGCTGCGTCTCTGCAGGTGAATGAATCCGCCCTGACGGGTGAACCGGTGCCGGTGGAAAAAACCACTGCCCCCATTGACAAAGAAGTGCAGATCAACGACCAGACCGATATGGTGTTCTCCTCGGGTCTTGTGACCAATGGCACGGGAAAATACATCTGCACGGCCGTGGGGATGGATACGCAGATCGGCCGGATCGCCGGGATGATCAGCGAAGCCCAGGCCCGCAAGACACCGCTGCAGAAAAGCCTGGAGGATTTCTCGAAGAAACTTACGATCTACATCGGCCTGCTCTGTGTGCTGCTCCTGATCCTGCATGTCTTTGTGAACCATGAGCCATTCCTGCAAGCGCTGATGGTGGCCGTGGCCCTGGCCGTGGCGGCGATCCCCGAAGCCCTGAACTCCATCGTGACGATCGTGCTGTCCATTGCGACGCAGAAGATGGTGAAGAATCACGCCATCATGAAGAAACTCGATGCGGTGGAGAGCCTGGGCTGCATTTCGGTGATCTGTTCCGACAAGACCGGTACCCTGACGCAGAACAAGATGACAGTCATGGAGGTCTTCACCGACATGACGCCCTACACCGTGGAACTCATGGATGCCCGCGCCAGCTACCCCCAGCAGATCCTGCTGAAGGCCGCGAAGCTGAATACCAATGCCGTGGTGAATGCCGATGGTTCGTCCATTGGCGACCCGACGGAGATCGCGCTGATCGACATGTTCAACCAGTACCAGAAAGCACACCCGGATTTTGTGATCAAAGCCGAGCGCGTCGAGGAAGTGCCGTTTGATTCCGAGCGGAAGCTGATGTCCGTCTCCAGCCACCACCACATCTATACAAAAGGGGCACCGGATGAGCTGCTCAAGCGCTGCACGTCGGTGCTGATGGGAAAAGAAAAGCGCCCGATCACCGATGCGGACCGGGATCTGGTCCTGACGCAGAACGAGCAGTATGCCTCACAGGGACTGCGGGTCCTGGGGTTTGCATACAAGGACCTGCCTGAGGAAGCAGACCACCGGATCGGTCTGGCGGATGAACAGGACCTCTGCTTTGTGGGTCTGGTGGCAGAACAGGATCCGCCGCGTGAAGAATCCGCCGCAGCGGTTCACACTGCGAGAAAAGCCGGAATCAAGCCGGTGATGATCACCGGGGACCACGTCGTGACGGCGCGGGCCATCGCGAAGAAAATCGGCATCTACCAGGACGGCGACATGGCGGTCGAAGGCAACGACCTGGCCCACATGTCGGATGGGGAACTGGCGGATAAGCTGGACAGGATTTCTGTCTATGCGCGTGTGGCACCGGAGCACAAGATCCGGATCGTCAAGGCGTGGCAGGAAAAAGGCGATATCGTGGCGATGACAGGTGATGGCGTAAATGATGCACCGGCGCTGAAAGCGGCAGATATCGGCATTGCCATGGGAATCACGGGGACCGAGGTCTCAAAGGATGCCGCGAAGATGATTTTGACGGATGACAACTTTGCGACAATCGTAAAAGCCATAGAATCGGGCCGCAATGTCTACAACAACATCAAGAATGCCATCATTTACCTGCTGTCGGGCAACCTGTCGGCCATCATTACGGTGGTGGTGACAAGCCTTGCGTTTCTGCCGGATCCCTTCACGGCGGTGCAGCTGCTGTTCATCAACCTGGTGACGGATTCCCTCCCGGCGATTGCCATTGGAATGGAGCCGGACCACCCGGATGTGATCAATCAGAAACCGAGGCGTTCCACGGAGTCGATCCTGAACAAAAATGCCATTATGCAGATTGGCGTGGAAGGCATCCTGATTTTTCTGGCGGTCATGGCAAGCTATCTGATCGGCCTGAAGACCAGTGCCGGAATGGCCACGACCATGGCCTTCTCCACGCTGACGCTTTCGCGGCTGCTGCATGGATTCTCGCAGCGGGGCAGCAAGCCCATCTGGGAGCTGCCGTTCAACAAGTACAGTGTGTATGCATTCATAACCGGTGCGATCCTGCTGGCGGCAATCCTGAACATCCCGGCGATGCAGCCGATCTTCGATGTCACGCCGATGAGCATTCTGCAGGCAGGTCTGGTGGTCCTGTTCTCGCTGGCAAGTTTCGCGGCTGTGCAGCTGTTCAAGGTGATCAGCAGCCGCAGCCACTGAGACTGCCGGCAGAGCCGGGAGTCTCAGACGCTGCAGCAGGAGTTAAGTGGAATGGGCAGGATGAGTGCCTGTGGTTCTGATGAGCCGGGTATATGGATGAAAGGCACCATGCAAACAACACAGCGTCTGAAACAGCCGCCGCGGGCTGGCTGTTTCAGTGGCTGTGGTGGCTGCTTCAGAGGAACTGTTTCCGCGATATATTTGAATGAGGTGAGTACATGACAAAAGATGAACTGAAGGCCATGAACGAAGAGTATGGTGACTATTTCACGAAGACGTTCATGGACCTGGACAACGGACAGCATATGGACTGGAAGGAACAGGTGCTGCAGGATCTGAAGGCGGGGAAGAAGCCGCCTGAGATTGTGCACTACAATGATGTGTTCGACAGGGAGAACCCGATGCCGGACAGCCTTGCAGATCTGTTTGTGAAGTAACCTGACTCATAAAAAAGGCCAGCCATGTATAAATCAGGCTGGCTTTTTACTTCTTCGTATGTGAACCGCAAAGAACTGGCACGTCGGCCGTATCACCATTGACAATCATGACAAAGAAGCTCAGGATTTCGTGGAAAGCCTGGACTCAGCTCAAAACTCATAAAACGTCGTGGAGGAACAACATGAAAAAAAACAGGATACGTGCATTCACTGTCCTTTGATGGATGGCAGGATGATTGACTCCATCGTATGGTTTGATATTCACGGTGCGGTGGATTTCCACGATCCGGACAGAGTTGCTCCAGAGAAAATCTTCTGTCATCCAGAATTCAGGGAGATAGGCAAAAACTGCGAACATAACAGATTCGACCAGAGTGGCCCAGGCCAATAGTCTGTGGCTCTCTGCCACAGATTCATACAGCGGGGATTCCTGTTTGGCACAGCTCACCTGTCATTTCATCGTTCAAAAAAACCGCATCACTGCGGTTCTTTTTCTTCATCGGCAGGGTCGGCGGATTCCAGCGGTCCAATGCTGTTGTCATCGACATCCTGCGTATCCGGCACAGGCGGCAGGTCCTCCGGTTTGGGGAGTACCACAATGGCGCGGAAGAGATCGCCGTCGATTTCGATACGGAACCGGCCGTGCTGCACTTCGGCGAAGGACTTGACAATGGCCAGCCCCAGCCCGGACCCCACTTCGTGCCGCGACTTGTCACCGCGGACAAAGCGCTCGGTGATTTCCTCGGCGGTGAAGTTCAGCGGTGCAGCGGATGTGTTCTTGATGTTCACCACATAGCTCGTGGGTGTTTCCCGGAGGGTGACAAAGACCCGGGTGCCTTTCAGGGCGTACTTGGATACATTCGAGAACAGGTTCTCGAAGATCCGCATCGTTTTATCGGGATCCAGGAGCACCTGAGCTTCCCGCAGGGAGATGACAGCCTGCAGGTCTTTGGTCCGCCAGTTGGTCTCGGCTTCTTCCAGTGCCTGATAGATCAGCTGGTCGAGAGCCAGATGCACGGGATCCAGGTGCAGGCTGCCTGCATTGGCTTTGGAGACATCAAAGAGATCCGTTACGAGGGAATTCAGCCGGCTGGTATACTGACTGATTTTCCCTGCATATTTCCGCATCTGTTCAGGATCGTCGGTGATTTCCAGGAGCTCGGAGTAGGACCGGAGTCCCGTCAGGGGGGTTTTCAGGTCGTGAGAGACATTGGAAATCAGTTCGTTTCGCATGTTGGTGCTCTCAATGCCTTCCTGCAGTGCCTGCTGGAAGCTGCGCCGTACAGCAAGCAGACGGTCGTAAATGGGCCTGAAGAGCGTCGGGTCTCCCTCAGGCTCGCTCTTGAAATCGCCATTGGCCAGCCGGTCGGCTTCACCCGTCACTGTCTTCCAGCCATTTTGTACCGTGAAGGCCAGGATCGTCAGTGCAGCAGTCAGAAGAATGCCGTAGAGCACTGCCAGGCCGGGGCTGCCTGTCAGAATGATCAGGAGCAGGCAGAGGATATTGAGGATCAGCGGAATGCTCATCCGGCGGGTGAGAATGTCCTGCGCGAGATTCACGGTGCCTTTGCGGAAACTCTCCAGAATCCGGGATTTTCCCTGGACATAGCTTCCGACGCCGGTGGCGAAGATCTGCCGGATCCAGAACAGCGGAACGCTGAAAAACAGCAGGATCAGCGTATACGCCGTGAACAGGACGAGGCGGGAGAACACAACCCCCGTTTTGGCACCGCCCGCAACTGCCAGGGTCATGAGATCACCATGCAGGGCAAGTTTTGCGAGCAGCATGGCGGAAATTCCCGCAATGACCGAGAGGATCCCCAGGAGCAGGGCATTGGTTTCCAGACTGTTCCGGGCCACGAAGGACCAGGGAGCCGTGGTTTCCTCCACCTTCAGGGACACGTGAAGCAGCAGCAGGAACTGCAGCCCAAGGGCCAGGACCAGGATCGAGAGCGTGACAGATGCTGCCAGACTTTCATCCACCAGCAGGTTGTAGAGATAGCCGCTGCCCTGGGGCGACATGGCCGGTTCCTTCGGGATGGAGTAGGTAAATGTCAGGTCTTCCGGAAAGTGGAATGTGAGATCCGACGGGATTTCGTAGGACCGTTCGATGAATTCTCCGGTCTGGTCGTTGTAGACCGCCAGGGAGCTGCCCTCCAGCGAACTGCGGAGGGACCGGGATTCCTGGGGTGCAAATCCGTAACCCAGCAGGGAACCGGAGCCCTTGAGTTTGCCGTCCTTGAACTGGAATGTCACGGTGTAGGAGTCTTCATCCTGGGCATCCGGTTTCTCCAGGGACTGCAGGGAGGCATCTTTGCTGGTGACAGAATAATGGAAATTGGGATCCCGGGACAGGACATCATAGCCATAGGCCGTGTTGTCCAGCATCGTGTTCTGGATCTGCTTGATGTCCGATTCCTTGAGGTCCGAACCGCTCACATACGTGAAATCGGGCTCCAGCCTGTAAGCCGCCTGGAGCGTGAAGTCCTCAAGGGATTCCATGATGTGGCTTGTTCCTGCCGTCTCATCATACAGCGTATTGTAGGAACGCAGGGAACTGAGGGCCCATGTGATGCCCAGAGCCGCAGTGAGCGAAATCACCGCGATCATGGTCAGCAGAAACTGTCTTGTTCTGGTCATGTGTCTTTCCTGATCTTATAGCCCACACCCCAGACCACCTGGATGTACTGCGGATGCCGGGGTTCCGCCTCGATTTTTTCCCGGAGTTTCCGGATGTGCACCGTAATGGTTTCCGTGGTGATGGCCTCTTCCTTCCAGATTCGTTCATAGATCTGCTGGGCGGAAAATACCTGTCCCGGGTGTCGCATGAGGAGCTCCAGAATCGAGAATTCCTTGGGTGTCAGATGTACCGGGTCCCCGTTGACAAACACTTCCTTCGTCGCCGGATCCAGTTCCAGCCCGCCATTGGTGAGAACCGTGGGGGCCTCTTCACCGCTTTTCAGTTCCAGGATCTGTTCGTAGCGGCGAAGTCTTGCCTTGACCCTGGCCACGAGTTCGACGGAAGAAAAGGGTTTGGTGAGATAGTCGTCCGCGCCGATGGTGAATCCATGGAGCTTGTCCACGTCTTCGCTTTTGGCGGAGAGAAACAGGACGGGAATGTCCGAGGTTTCGCGGATGCGGGAGACCATGGTGAATCCGTCCATTTCCGGCATCATGATGTCCACCACGGCCAGAGCGGGTTTGCGGGTCCGGAAGGCTTCCAGTCCCTTAAGACCGTTTTCGGCCTGGATGACGTGAAAGCCGGCATGAGAGAGATATATGGCGATGGCTTCGCGGATGCCTTCGTCGTCTTCAACAACCAGGATTTCGTGATTCATGCACTTCTTCCTCCTCGATATGGTGCAGCAGCAGGCCGGCAGCGGTCCAGAGGACGCCGGCGAAAATCAGTGCTGTCTGTATATAAAACATCATCATGATACAATGCCCCTTTCATGAGTGCATTGTATCTGTCGAAAATGAAAGAAACCGTGCGGGAATTCTTAAGAAAGAGAGAAGATGCGACCAGCTGATGAGGCCGCCGATGGCTGCCCATCCAGTCGGTCGGAAACCAAAAAGTGCCCCGGTCTGAATCTGACAGTCCAGACAGGACTGTCGATTGAGACCGGGGCACTGGTGTTGGGGGGTGGGGAGAAAAGCGCAGCTTCCGGCTGCTTCCGCTTCTGCACAACACAGCTGCGGACAGAGAGATTTTGTATAATCATCCGCATGCCCCGACGGAACATTCCGTTCCGGTGGTTCCATTTCTTAGGGAGCTTTTGTCTAAGACTGTGCAGCCTGATGGAGCTCAATCGCATGTTCTGGCGGTATGCAGATACCAGGTCTTTCTGTTCAGGAACCTTCCTGCAAATCTATGGATCTGGCTGCCAGTCTCTTTCAGGTCTGGTTTCTGTCATACCTGTTCCTGGGTCAGATCGCCAGCCTTCCGGCTGCCAGTCTGCCAGCGGAATCATTTTACTTTTTCGCCGATCCAGTCAAAGACTGTCTGTTTTCCTTCGTCATGGGCCTGGTTGTGCACAAAGTCGAACCAGGAAAAGTGACCATTGTATTCCACAGGATCCCCGTTTTCATCCTTGATGCCGTTCTTGTCCAGCACCTTGTCCGGGTTGTACACCGTCACATCCTTTGCACCCGCATCCAGAAGCCGCTGGATCGTCGGCCGCTCATACGTGTCCGGATCCACCGTCGGGTCACTGGACGCAAAGATGAAGTACATCGGGAGATCCTTCATGGTTTTGATGTCTTCATCGGTAATGTATTCATTCTTCATCGCTTCGGCAATCGGTACATAGGCGTCATAGGCCCCGGCTTCTTCCATCGCCAGGTTCATCGCCATGTAGCCGCCGTTGGAGTATCCCGCAATGACGACCTTCTCGCTGCCGGTTTCCTTCTTTACTTTGTCAATCAGCTCCACCAGCGATTTTGTGTAGGCGGATTCCCGGTAGCCGTAGTCCAGGCATTCTGCACCGATTTCCTTCGTGCCATCCGGATCCATCCAGTATGTCGGACACATGGGAACCAGCACATTGGCACCGCCTGTGGCTTCCTGGAAATCAGCCCCCAGGAAGAACGAGGCATCACCGGCCAGTTCGCAGACTTTCAGATCCGTCGCATCCTTTGTCGTGTAGGATCCGCCTTCACCCTGCCCATGCAGCCAGACAAACAGCGTTTTGGCTTTGTCAGCGGGTTCATACAGACCGTAGTCATAGGTGATGCCGTCGCTGGCTTTGAACTCGGCTTCCTTGTATTCATCCACCGCGGTTGTCTTGCCGGTGGTTTTTTCGTCGATCGTTACACTGGTCAGCGGGTTGCCTTCAGATTCCAGCTTCTGTCCTTCGGCTACCGTGAAAGTCAGGGTATAGGGATCTGCCCAGGTGTTGTAGCCGGTTTTTCCCGAAAAATACAGCGGGTTGCCGCGGTCCAGTTCGGGTTTAAGCTTCAGGGTGACGTATTTGGATGCCTTGTCTGTTTTCTCGCCTTTGTCATCTGTCAGGTATGCCTCAGTGACAGTCAGGTCATTCTCTTTAGTCTTCTCATCGTCGGTTTCCACAGTTTCTTTCACCTGGAACGTGTCTTTGGACACACTGTCAACGGGAGCATCCAGAGTCAATGTGACCTCATCCACACGTCCGCCCCAGTCATAACCGCCGATGTGGTAGGCATAGGTACCCGATGCTTCGGCTGGTTTTTCTTCGGAAGCGGCAGGAGCTGCGGTGCAGGCAGCCAGAGAAAGAGCAAGCAGACCGGCAGCGGTCTGCAGAAAGAATCGGGATCGTGATTTCATAGTCGAACTCTCCTTTTCTGTAACTGTTACCAGAGTACAATGGGCAGGTTGATAAATCCAGTTAAACGCTTACAGATTACAGAGAAGCGGATAAAGAATACAAAATAAGCCGGAATCTAACAAATATAAGTTATGTTACATCTGTATATAGACAGCCATGGAAAAGGAGAATGCACAGATGCCGCTTTCCCTGCGGTCCACCCGATCTGCTTATAAAAAAAGCCCGAAGGCCTGCCTGGTCACTGCTGACCGGGCATCCTACAGGCGTTTTTTTGTTTTGCGGGTGATATCGGCTTCGGGCCCACGCCTCCAGATGCAAAGCCTGGCAGGTTTTGCATCTGCATCGGCAGGAACCCAGTCTATTCCAGTTCGAAGGCACCAGTATACAGCTGATAATACGTACCCTTCTGTCTGATCAGATCATCGTGATCACCGCGTTCAATGATCCGCCCATTGTCCAGGACCATGATCGCATCCGAGTTCATGATCGTGCTCAGCCGGTGGGCAATGACAAATGTTGTCCTGCCATGCATCAGCCGGTCCATGCCTTCCTGCACCAGCCGCTCAGTGCGAGTGTCAATGGAAGACGTGGCTTCATCCAGAATCAGCACCGGGGGATTGGCCACGGCAGCCCGGGCAATGGCAATCAGCTGACGCTGTCCCTGTGAAAGGGATTCGCCGGATCCTTCAATGACCGTGTCATACCCGTGCTCCAGGTGGCGGATGAAATCATCTGCCCTGGCCAGTCTGGCCGCGGCAATGCATTCCTCATCCGTGGCATCCAGCTTGCCAAACCGGATGTTGTCCATGATCGTGCCGGAGAACAGGTTTGTGTCCTGCAGCACAATGCCCAGGGAGTGACGCAGATCATCTTTTTTGATCAGCTTGATGTCAATGCCGTCATAGGTGATCATGCCGCTTTGAATGTCGTAGAAGCGGTTGATCAGGTTCGTGATCGTGGTCTTGCCGGCACCGGTGGCACCGACGAAAGCGATTTTCTGTCCCGGTTTGGCAAACAGAGAAATATCATGCAGGATCTGCTTTTTCTTGGTGTAGCCGAAGTTCACATCATCGAACCGGACATCGCCTTTGAGTTCCACCAGTTCGGTTTTGCCATTGGGACGGGGATGCTTCCAGCACCAGTGACCGGTATATTCCTGTGTTTCCACCCACTGTCCGTTCTCCTTCTTTGCACGGACCAGCGTGACCACACCGTTGTCGGTTTCCGAAGGTGTGTCCATGAGGGCGAAAATCCGCTGGGCACCGGCACCGGCCATGACCACGGCATTGACCTGCTGCGAGATCTGCACGATGGGGTTGTTGAAGGAACGGTTCAGCTGCAGGAAGGCCGCAATGGTACCCAGTGTTATTCCGAACATGCCGTTCAGGGCGAAGATAGCGCCTGTCAGAGCGGTCAGGACATAGGAGATGTAGCCGATGTTCATGCAGATGGGCATGAGGATGTTGGCAAATTTATTGGCATTGGTACTGGCATCACACAGTTTGTCATTGACTGCTTCGAAATCCTGGATGGACTTCTCTTCGTGTGTGAAGACCTTGATCACCCGCTGGCCCTCCATCATTTCCTCGATGAATCCGTTCACTGCACCCAGCTGTTTCTGCTGTTCCCGGAAAAACCGGCCGGAGCGGGAGGAGATGAAGCGGCTGGCATAGAGCATGACACCGCCCATGATCACCGTCACCAGCGCCAGCTGCCAGTTCATGACAAACATGGACACCAGCACAAACACGATCTGCGCGCCGCTGGAGAGCACCTGGGGAGCAGACTGGGAAATCAGCTGCCGCAGGGTATCAGTGTCATTGGTGTAAATCGACATGATGTCCCCGTGGGCGTGGGTATCGAAGTAGGAAACCGGCAGTGTTTCCATATGCCGGAACAGCCCTTCACGGACATCGTTGAGAGTACCCAGGGAAATGTTGACCATCAGCCGGTTCCAGATCCAGGTGGACAGAATACCCGCCAGGTAAATCCCTGCCATTCCGGCAATGGCCTTGAGCAGTCCGCTGAAATCCGGGTTGCTCTGGCCTGACAGAGGTGTGATGTACTGATCGATCAGCGTCTGCAGGAACGTGGAACCAAGCACGTTGGCAAGTGCCGAGAACAGAATGAGGAAAACAATGATCACGACCTGAAGCTTGTAGTTTTTCCAGATCAGCGAAAATACCCGCTTCAGACCGTCTTTGTTCTGGTTATTGTTCATCGAAGTCTCCTCCTTTCTGCTGCTGTTCGTACGTCTGCTGGTAAATCGGACAGGTCTTCAGCAGTTCTTCATGGGTGCCTGTCGCTTCGACTTTTCCTTCGTTGAGGACCATGATCAGGTCGGAGTCCTGAATGGAGCTCACACGCTGGGAGATGATGATCCTTGTGGTATCCGGGATCTTTGTCTGGAACGCCTCGCGGATCAGCTGATCGGTTCTGGTGTCCACTGCGCTGGTGGAATCATCCAGAATCAGGATTTTCGGCTTTTTCAGCAGCGCCCGGGCAATTGTCAGACGCTGACGCTGACCGCCGGAGACATTGGTGCCTCCCTGTTCAATGTAGGTGTTGTATTTATCCGGCATCTTTTCAATGAATTCATCCGCCTGAGCCAGGTGACAGGCCTCCCGGATCTCATCAAGCGTGGCATCTTCGGCGCCCCAGCGCATGTTGTCGATGATGGAACCGGAAAACAGGACGTTTTTCTGCAGCACCATGGCCACTTTGTCCCGCAGGCATTTCAGATCATAGTCCTTTACATTGAGACCGCCCACACGGACCTCTCCGCTGGTCACGTCATACAGCCGGGGAATCAGCTGCACGAAGGAGGTTTTTCCGGAACCGGTGGCGCCGAGGATTCCAAAGGATGAACCGGAGGGAATCGTGACGTTCACATCATCCAGGATATAGGGATCATCGGGGTTTTCCGCATAGTTGAACCGGACGTGGTCGAATACGATTTCGCCGTTTCTGACTTCCTTCACGCCATCAGCCGGAGACTGCAGGCTGGAGACCTGAGTGATGACTTCCACCACCCGGCGGGCGCTGGCCATGGACATGATGATCTGGATGAATACCATGGAGAACATCATCAGAGACATGAGCAGTGTCATGATGTAGGTGAACAGCGACATCAGGGAGCCAACCTGCATGGAACCGTCCACAACCTGCTGAGCTCCCACCCAGCAGACAAGGAGAATAGAGGAATACACCGCCAGCATCATCACAGGCTGGTTGAGAACCAGTATCTTTTCTGCCCGTTTGTTGACTTTGTAGATATCCTGACTGGCTTCGTCAAAGTGAGCCGTCTGGAATCCTTCCCGGACAAAGGACTTCACCGCCCGGATACCCGTTGTGTTTTCCTGCACGAATTCATTCAGCTTGTCGTATTTTTTGAACATCTTCATGAAAATCGGGTGAACGAGCTTCATCATCCCGAAAATCAGGATAGCCAGTACAATCAGAATCGCCACGATCCACCAGCCCAGACGGCTGGAGGCGGAGAAGATCATGAACAGACTGGCCAGCATCATGAAGGGGGTGCGGACGGCTACACGGATGATCATCTGGTAGGCCATCTGCAGGTTGTTCACATCTGTCATCATGCGGGTGATCAGGCCACCGGTGGAGAACTTGTCGATGTCTTCAAAGGCGAAGTTCTGAATGTTCCGGAACTCCGCATCCCGGACGTTTTTCGCAAATCCGCAGGATGCAATGGCTGCGTATTTTCCTGAAAGTCCTCCCAGGATCAGGGCAATGATGGCGGAAGCCAGCATCAGACCTGCATAGAGCAGGATGGCGTGCATGTCGCCTTTGTTGATTCCTTCATCCACGAGCAGTGCCATGAGAAATGGAATCAGGACATCAAACACCACCTCACCCATGACAAGAATGGGCGTCTTGATGGAATCAGCCTTGTATTCCTTCACTTGCGCCAGAAGCACTTTCAGCATGCGCTTTCCTCCTTTACAATTTCAGTCAGCAGTGTCAGCAGCCGGTTGAGTTCCTTCATGAGCTGCTCATAGGGACCCGGACCGTATTCAGAGCGGATGCGCTCTTCCATGTCCCTGTGGGCTTTCCAGAGCGTTTTCTGCATCGCCCTGGCTTTTTCTGTGGGCTGGATATGACAGATGCGGCGGTCTTTGTCGCTGCGCACCCGTTCCACAAATCCCTTCTGTTCCAGACGGGAAATGATGCCGGAAACCGACGGATTGGAGATATGGAAGTAGCGTTCGATGTCTTTCTGGATGGTATCCAGGTTCTCCCGCTGCTGTCGTTTCATGATCCAGAACAGCACGTCAAACTGAGAAGAAGTCAGGTCGTACTGTTTGAGTTCAAGACGACGGTGTTTTGCGAACTGTCCGTCGATGCGGCGGACATAGTAGCCCAGTTCCTCGGGATGGGGCAGGGCAATGTCACTTTCGCACACGGTATCCTCCTTTCACAGCCAGAAACATAGCCGGCTATTAAATAGTACGCTATGAGTTTAGACGCAGCCGTGCAAGTTGTCAATCGTGATGCCGGAAATCTATAATGAGGCCATGAAACGAAACGAAGAATTCACCGGAGAGTGCACAGATCTCTCTGACCAGGGATATGGTGTGCTGCGGCACAATGGCGAAGTGGTGTTTGTGCCGGGGCTGCTGCCACAGGAAAAAGCCAGGATCCGGGTGATCCTGGCGAAAAAGAGTTTTGCCATCGGCAGGGTCATGGAACGCCTGAGCGACAGTCCGGAAAGGACACAGGCTCTGTGTCCGGAGTTCGGCAAATGCGGCGGCTGTGCCCTGCAGGACCTGGAGTATCAAAGTCAGCTGGCCTGGAAAACAGACTGGATGCGCCGTAAATTTCCTGGAATCGAGGTCAGGGATACACTGGGCATGAAAGATCCGTACAACTACCGCAACAAGGCACAGTTTCCTGTGCAGGTCACAGGCGAAGGGGAGGTCATCACCGGGTTTTACCGCCCGAATTCCCACACCATCGTGGATACGGATACGTGTCTGATACAGGATGAACGGCTGAATGAACTGTACCAGTATATTAGGAAAGAGCTGACTTCCCGGCTGGCAAAAGGGCTCCGGCACATTTTTCTGCGCCGCAGCCGGAAAACCGGTCAGAGCCAGGTGGTGTTCATCGGAGAGGAAAACCATTTTGAAGATCTGACCGCGAAACTGGTCAGTGTATTTCCGGATCTGGTCAGTGTGGTGTTCAACCACAATGACCGGCAGGACAACGTGATCCTGGGAGATGAATCCGTTATCCTGCATGGATTGGAAAGCATCGAAGAGGACTGCCTGGGTATCCGGATCCGGCTGAACTTCAAAAGCTTTTTCCAGGTGAATCCAGAGATGATGGAAGTCCTGTACAACACCGCCATGGAAGCGGCGGACATTCATCCCGGGGACAGCGTGATCGATATGTATTCCGGCACCGGCACGCTGGGACTGCTCGCAGCCAGGCGGGGAGCGCAGGTGACGGGTGTGGAGATCGTACCGGAGGCAGTGGAAAATGCCCGGGAGAATGCACGGCTCAACGGCATCAACAATGCACAGTTTGTGTGTCAGGATGCCACGGAATTCGCCCGTCAGTTTCAGGACCAGGCGGATGTGCTGATCGTGGATCCGCCCCGGAAAGGACTGAGTGAGCAGGGAGTCGAGGATATCGCCCGGATCGATCCCCGGCGAATCGTCTATGTCAGCTGCAATCCCAACACACTGAAGCGGGACCTGGAACGGTTTGCGCATAAGGGCTGGAAGGCCAGGTGGGTGCAGCCGGTAGATATGTTCCCGCAGACCCCGAATGTGGAAGCGGTGTGTCTGCTGGAAAAGGAATGAAAATAGAGGAAGCCGGCGGGCTTCCTTTTCCGTGCGAAGGCCGATGCTGGACGGGAGACGGCCCCAGAAACAAAGGCCCGAATCCCGGTTTTACGAGCGCAGCACAAACCGCTCGATGGCTTCCGCCACGGCTCCTTCGTCGTTTGTCCTGGAAAGGATTACATCGCAGAGTTCATTCATATCCGGATGCGTATTAGCCACTCCGACCCCTAAACCGGCTGTCCGGATCATGGACAGGTCGTTGAAGTTGTCGCCAATGGCTATGGTTTCGGACTGCGGGATTTCCAGCAGTTCTGCCAGCCGCAGCAGGGCAGCGCCTTTGTTCACACCCTTTTTGTTGAATTCCAGATACCGGTTGGACGAATACGAGATATCCACCAGGTTCCGGATGTCATGGAACATGTCCTCCATGGACTTCAGGTAGCTGTAGTCTGTGTTTTCGAACAGGACCTTGATGATGGTCTGGCCTTCCAGAAAGTCCAGGCTTGTATCGGTAAATTCCCGGAACTCCATACGACCCTGCAGGAATCCGATTTCTCCAGGATTGATGTGGTACACCCAGACCGTATCCGGGGTGTAGACATGGGCACAGACATCGTAAGCGATCCCGCGGCGGAAGATCTCTTTCGCCAGGTCAAAGTCCATGGGTTCCATATGCAGGATGCGGTTGTCCCTGTTCTCGGTAATGACACCGCCGTTGAAGGAAATGGTGTATTCTTCCGGCTGGTCAACGGTTCCGATTTCCTGCAGCGTCCCCTGAATGGACGGAAAGCCGCGTCCGGTGGTGCAGACGAACTTGACGCCTTCTTTGCGGGCTGCGGCAATGGCTTCGACATTGGCTGCCGGCACTTTTTTCTCTGTGTTCAGCAGCGTTTCATCCAGGTCGCAGGTGATCAGTCTGTATTGTGGTTTCATGGGATTCCCTCCAGTACTTTCCTTTTTATTGTATCGGGTTCCCGTTTTTCGCGGGGAAAAGTCCGGGCGATTGGAATGAAGCTTGCGGTCTGAAGTCCCTCAGGTGCCGATGATGCGAATGCAGGTTCAAATTTGCAGAATTATTTTGACACCGGTGGGGGGACTCTGGTAACATAACTAATGTTCCGGACCGGAACGATTGAAAACCTGAGGCCGTGGTGGAACCGGTAGACACGCTACTTTGAGGGGGTAGTGAGCTTGGCTCGTGTGCGTTCGAGTCGCATCGGCCTCACCAGTTTTTCTTTTCATTTCATATATGGGGTCGTGGTGGAATTGGCAGACACGCTATCTTCAGGCGGTAGTGAGGCAACTCGTGTGCGTTCGAGTCGCATCGACCCCACCATTTGAGAACAAACCCGACAGGATATCCTGTCGGGTGTTTTTTCACTGAGCATGGCAGAAAAAGCTGATAGGAAATCGCATTCAAAACAGGCGAGTCGATGAATGGCAGTTCCGGGCTGTTATGCGATTCAGAATCTGAGCGACTATGGCGGCTCAGGATTTCAGCAGGTGCCGATATGTTCATCTGCAGAGGGATCGATCTGCATTGACCGCACACCCTTCCCTCAGACAAAAAAGGAGAGCAGCGGACTGTCCTTCCCGGAAAGCTGAATCGTTGTTCTGCCCAGGGTATGGCCGAACCCTGGAACTGCGTCCAGGACCTGGAGAGCGGTTTTGGAAATCACTGTCATATCCAGGCAAATAGCGCATGGTCTTTTGCTTCCTTACTTTACTCTTGTTCTGGAGCAGTACAGAAAACAGCTGTCTGATCTGCCAGGCAGCTGCGGATAATCCAAACAGAAAGGAAGGATTCGATAAGACGGTCAAAAACAAATCCCGGGCAGGTCACAGCCGGACGGCAATCATAACCACAACGAGCATGGTCGGTATTGCAGTCAACGCCCTGCTGGCGGCTGTCAAAGTTGTGATCGGGCAGATCACAGGTTCTCTCGCTGTCAGTTTTGATGGCGTAAACAACCTGACAGATGCCGGTTCTTCGGTCATCACCCTGATTTCAACGAAACTGGCGGAACGCGAGCCCGACAAACAGCATCCCTACGGATTCGGGCGGACGGAATACCTGTCCACTTTCGTGATTGCCATGATCATCCTCTATGCCGGCATTTCCTCTTTGTCGGAGTCTGTGCAGAAACTTCTCCGGGGCGGCGTACCTTCCTACAGCAGCCTTTCCCTCTGGATCCTGCTGCTGGCTGTCGTGAGTAAAATCGGCCGTGACTGTACACCATTTCCCAGGAGAAAAAGGCTGGTTCCGGATCTCTGGAGGCTTCGGGAAAGGATGGCCTCAATGACTCGGTCATGTCCTGTGCTGTCCTGGCCTGTGCATTGCTGTACCGGTTTGTGGGGATCTCCATGGAGGCCTGGGTGAGTCTGGTCATCGCAGTCTTCATCATCAAGTCCGGTATTGACATTACGAGGGAAGCACTGTCGAAAATCATTGGCGCGCGGACAGATCCTTCGGTCGCCAAGAACGTGAAGGATGAAATCATGAAGATGCCGGGAGTAACCGGGGCCTGCGATCTGTTTTTCAACGATTACGGCCCGGATAAGAAAGTGGCTTCAGTGCATATCGAAGTCCCCGATACCTGGACAGCGGACCAGATCGACGAAACAAGCAGACGGATCGAACACGCTGTCTGGAAAAAAGAACATGTCATCCTGAGCGCTGTGGGAATTTATGCGAAAAACACAAAGGATCCTGAGAGCCGGAAAATCGAGGAGAAGATCCGGAGCATTCTCGGGCATTATCTGCATATCCTGCAGATGCACGGATTCTATGCCGACTACCCGCAGATCCGGTTTGACCTGATCATTGATTTCAACGTGAAAAACCGCCAGGAGGAATACAGCGAGATCCTGGAAGAGTGCCGCAAAGCATATCCCGATCATGATGTGCAGATTACGCTGGATGCCGATGTCAGTGACTGACACGAGGTCTTGTGCAGACTGCAGAGCCAGGAGAAGCCGGATAAGCAGGGAATCTGCTGCCGGTCATTCAGCCAAAGGAAAAAGCTGCATCTGGAGAAAGAAGAACTCTCTTTTCCGGACGCAGCTTTTTTGTTTTGTCATATACTCTGATAACCGTTCCTTCAGTCGGACCGGAACTTGACAGTCAGGCCTTTGCCGCCAGATCCAGCATTTTTTGGGCGTGCTCTTCATACTTTTCCGGGTCATGCCCTGGCATGGATGTGGTGAATACAGTGCCCAGGACATCCATGTGGCAGTAGCCTAAGACCAGTTCGAGGGGTTTGATGACTTCGGCTGCCGAAATCACGGATTCCGGGCCGGTTCCATAGGAAGCTGCATCTCCACCAGCCGTCAGGCCGATGATGGCCTTTTTACCTGCAAGTGCCATGCCGCCTTCTCCGTAAGCCCAGCCATAGCGTAAAACTTCTTCAAACCAGCGGTGGGTGAGAGACGGCACATTGTACCAGTAGACGGGATCCTGGAGGATCACCAGGTCGGCCTGTTTCAGTTTCTCCTGCTCGGCTGCCACATCGATCTGGAAGTCGGGATACAGGGAAAACAAGTCATCCAGCTGCGCTTCCGGCAGACTTGCCCTCAGTTTTTCCAGAATGGCTTTGTTTGCAATGGGGCTCTCCTGATACGGATCTCCGTAAATAATCAGAATATTTTTCGTGTGGTACTCCTTTTCCGGGTTTCAGGTGGCAAACCGGCGGGCTGATCATGCCGGGTACCTCCTGTCTGTCTTTGAGAACATGGAATACGATGACTGGGGATGACGCTGATCCGATGCCTCAATATCGGCCAAAAACCGGCAGCAGATTTTTTCTGCCGGTATGCTGCATGCAGAAAAGCAGGAAATTCTGCTTTCTGCTTCTTTTCGCTGCCTCTGCACTCTGTCTGTCAACCTCTCACTTCTCGATCGGACCCTCGTAATCCTTTATACCGCCAATATTTTCAGTCCTGATGCCGCGGCCTTCCAGAATCGACCGGGCGATCTCTGAACGGTGACCGGACCGGCAGTACAAATCGGATCCATCCGCAATGTCAGCGTGGTCCATTGTATCCAGCGGGACATTCACAGCCCCCGGCAGGTGCCCCTGGTCGTATTCCTCTTTCGTCCGCACATCCACCAGCGGCCGGCTGTCATCCCGTGTTTCGTTGATTTTCTTCATCCTGTCGTCTCCCCGGATCTTCGCAGATCCCTTTCCTTCATGATAAAACCTGCCATGGAGTCCAGACCTTTCCTTTGCCTGTGCCAGCCCGCAGGCTTTTTCTCTTTCTGTCCCTGTCAGCCATCATCGGCATCCTCCTGCACCGGTATTTCATTTTCTGGCAGCCCTTACATGAACCGGACTGCATCGGCTTTTTCAAAATCTTAACGACCACCCTTCGTTCTTTAACAACTTTTTCACACCATTTTCGGTATAACCGTCTCTGTGAAAAGGAGACGTGAATATGTCACTTACCATTCTGACGCTGGTTTTGACAGTGACCCTGGCCGTTCCCTTCGGCCTGTGGTGCAAAAAAGTCATGAACCACGACGTCGCATTTGTGAACAAAACCGAAGCCTTCCTCCTGGACCGGCTGCACATATCCGGCCGGGAGATGAACTGGAAGCAGTATCTCGCGGCGGTGCTCACCCTCTCGGCAGCTTCCCTGATCCTGCTGCTCGTCATGCTGCTCGTGGACGGGATGGATCCCGTCATGGCGTTCAACACTGCCTGTTCCTTTGTCACCAACACCAACTGGCAGTCCTATGACCCTATGCTGTCCCTGGGCTGGGTGACGGAAACCTTCGGAATCACGGTCCAGAACTTTGTGTCCGCGGCTGTGGGCATCTGTGTGCTCTTCGCCCTGATCCGGGGCCTGACGGGCCGGCAGTCCGCCGCGCTGGGAAACTTCTGGCAGGACATGACCGGTGCCATTCTCTTCATCCTCATTCCCGTGAGCCTGGTCTCCGGTGTGATCCTCTCCTGGCAGGGGGTGCCCATGAATCCCGGCAGCGAGCAGTATGTCGCCCTGACCGAACCTGTGGCTGCGACGGCCGATGGAACGATCCTGGAAGAGGCAGTCATCGAAAACGGGACGGTATATGTGAATGACGAACCGGTGCCCGATGCCGTGGTGATCACAGAACAGCGCATTCCGACAGGACTGGCCGCCTCGCAGATCGCCATCAAACAGGCCGGCACCAACGGCGGGGGGATCACCCAGGGCAATTCCGCGAATCCCTTTGAGAACCCCACCGCGCTGACCAATGTCCTGGAAAACGTACTGATCCTGCTGATCCCCATGGCCCTGTGCTTCTCCTTCGGCTTCATGGTGAAAAACCGCAGGCAGGGGATCGCCCTCTTTTCGGCCATGGCTGTGCTCTTTGTCCTGGCACTGGCCGCTGCCATGGTCCCTGAACTGCAGCAAATGAACATGGAAGGAAAGGAAGCCCGGATCGGCGTGGCCCAGAGTGCCCTTTGGTCCGTGAGCACCACCGCCGCTTCCAGCGGATCGGTGAACTCCGCCCTCAACAGCATGAACAGCCTCTCTGCCCTGGTGTGCCTGGTGCTCATGCAGGTCGGGGAAGTGGTGTTTGGGGGCGTGGGCAGCGGCCTCTACGGAATGCTCGCCTTCGTGATCCTGACCGTGTTCATTGCCGGTCTCATGGTCGGCCGCACCCCGGAGTTCCTCCACAAGAAAATCGAGCCATACGAAATGAAACGGGCGGTGATTCTGTGTCTGGCGACCCCGGTTTGCATTCTCGCCGGTTCGGCCATTGCCTCGCTGCACCCCATGCCCGGCCTGGATCCCGGCGCCCACGGATTCACGCAGATCCTCTACGCATTCTCCTCCATGGGCGCCAACAACGGCAGCGCCATGGCAGGCTATGACACTACGGGATGGCTGGTCAACGGACTCGGCGGTCTGCTCATGTTGGCAGCCAGATTCGTGCCGATGATGGCCGTGCTGCAGATGGCGGGATCTCTGGGCATGAAACAGCCGGTGGCGGACAATGCGGGGATGCTGAAAACCGACAATGCGATGTTTGTGTTCCTGCTGGTCCTGGTGGTCCTGCTGGTGGGAGCCCTGAGCTTTTTCCCGGCCCTGGCCCTGGGACCTGTGGCTGAACTGTTGGGAGGTATGTGAGAACCATGAACCGTTCCATGATCGAACGCGCTGTGCGGGATTCCTTTGTGAAACTGTATCCCCGGACACAGGCGGAAAACCCCGTGATGTTTCTGGTGTATCTGTCCGCCATTGCCGTGACAGTCCTCTGGATCATCGGCCTCTTCGGCTGGCAGGATGCCTCTTCCGGCTACACCCTGGCGGTGGCACTGATTCTGTGGTTCACGTGCCTGTTTGCGAACTTTGCCGAGGCGATCGCCGAAGGCCGGGGCAAGGCCCAGGCAGATTCGCTGCGCAAGGCAAAGAAGGACATCGAGGCAAACCGTATCGAGTCTGTGGAAACCCTGGAGCAGGTCACGCCCATCAGCTCCACGGAGCTTCATGCGGGGGACCTTGTGGTGGTGAAAGCCGGAGAAATGATTCCGGCGGACGGAGATGTGGTCTATGGAGCCGCATCGGTGGACGAAAGTGCCATCACCGGTGAATCGGCTCCGGTGATCCGGGAAGCCGGCGGTGACCGCTGTGCCGTGACCGGCGGAACCACGGTGCTGTCAGATGTGATCGTCGTGTCTGTCACGGCCGAGCCAGGCAAGGGGTTTCTGGACAAGATGATCGCCATGGTGGAAGGAGCCGCCCGCAAAAAGACCCCCAATGAGATCGCCCTGCAGATCTTCCTGATTGCCCTGACGGTGATCTTCGTGCTGGTGGTCATCGCCCTGTACTGCTACTCGGCGTTCGCTTCCCGTGAAAAGGGAATGGCCAATCCCGCCTCCATCACGACACTGCTGGCACTGCTCGTGTGCCTGGCCCCGACCACCATCGGCGCCCTGCTCTCTGCCATTGGCATTGCGGGCATGAGCCGGCTGAATCAGGAAAATGTCCTGGCCATGTCGGGGCGGGCCATTGAAGCGGCGGGTGACGTGGATGTGCTGCTGCTGGACAAGACGGGGACCATCACCCTGGGCAACCGGCAGGCCGCGGCGTTTTTCCCGGTGAAGGGCGTGAGCGAACGGGATCTGGCGCATGCGGCGGTGCTGTCCTCGCTGGCGGATGAAACCCCCGAGGGCCGCAGTGTGCTGCAGCTGGCCAGGGAGCAGTTCGGGATCGACTTGTCCCCGGAGCCTGCCATGGAGTTCATTCCCTTCACCGCCGCCACCCGCATGAGTGGTGTCAGCTACGGCGACCAGACGATCCGGAAAGGGGCGGCGGATTCCGTGCGCAGCTTCGCACTGCGGCAGGGCGTGCCCTGGCCCGAGGACTGTGACGCCATTGTCGAGGACATCGCAAAATCCGGCGGAACGCCGCTGGTGGTGCTCCGGAATGACCGGATCCTGGGCGTGATCCACCTGAAGGACATCATCAAGCAGGGGGTGCAGGAGAAGTTTGCGGATATGCGGAAGATGGGGATCCGGACCATCATGATCACGGGAGACAACCCCCTGACAGCAGCAGCCATTGCGGCGGAAGCGGGAGTCGATGACTTCCTGGCTGAAGCCACGCCCCAGGGCAAGCTGGACATGATTCGGGACTATCAGGAGAAAGGACACCTGGTCGCCATGACCGGTGATGGAACCAACGATGCGCCGGCCCTGGCGCAGGCAGATGTGGCTGTGGCCATGAACACCGGCACTCAGGCCGCGAAGGAAGCCGGCAACATGGTGGATCTGGATTCCTCGCCCACCAAGCTGATCCAGATCGTGAAGATCGGCAAGCAGCTGCTCATGACCCGGGGAGCGCTGACGACGTTCTCCATTGCCAATGACGCCGCGAAGTACTTCGCAATCATTCCGGTCCTGTTCACCGCCATCTACCCGGGGCTGGAGGTGCTGAACATCATGCACCTGCACTCGGCCGAATCGGCGATCCTGTCAGCGGTGATCTTCAACGCCCTGATCATCATCGCCCTGATCCCGCTGGCATTGAAGGGCGTGAAGTACCGGGAACTGCCGGCTGACCGTCTGCTCGCTCGCAACCTGCTGCTCTATGGCTGCGGCGGGATCGTGACACCCTTTGTATGCATCAAGCTGATCGACATGGTGATCAGCCTCTGGATCTAGGAGGAATCCGCATGAAACTTTATTGGAAGCAGTCTGTCAGCGCCCTGAAATTCCTGGTGCTGGCCCTGGTGCTGACCGGCCTGGTCTATTCCTTCGCTGTTCTGGGCATCAGCCGCCTGTTCTTTCCGGTACAGGCCGACGGATCTCTCACCATCGGCATCCAGGGGAAGACAAGTCTGCTGGCGGGAGAAAACTTCCGCGATGCAGGTCACCTCTGGGGCCGGCTGCAGAAGCAGCAGGCGGTGCAGAAGGAAGACGGCAGCTGGTATGTCGTGGGTGTACCCGCCAACAGTGACACAGGCAGCCCGGAGTATCAGGCACAGAAGGCGCAGCGGATGCAGCAGATCGCCGCAGCCAATCCCGATGCGGCCGGTCCGGTGCCGGAGGAGCTGGTGACGTATTCCGGATCGGGCAAT
This sequence comes from Faecalibaculum rodentium, assembly GCF_001564455.1. Lineage (GTDB taxonomy): Bacteria > Bacillota_I > Bacilli_A > Erysipelotrichales > Erysipelotrichaceae > Faecalibaculum > Faecalibaculum rodentium. The sequence continues at coordinate 1,618,005 of NZ_CP011391.1, read as the reverse complement.
GACCCGGATCTCTCGCTGGACGCGGCATTGTGGCAGGTGCCGCGGATTGCTGCAGCCCGGGATATGGACGAGGTCACGGTGGAAGAAATCATCCGGGAGAACGTCAATCCCACGGTGTTCTCCGAAAAGACCGTCAGCGTTGTCAGAGTCAACCTGGCACTGGATGGACAGGAATAAGGAAACAGAGGCTTTGCGTTGTTCAGGCGCAGGGCCTTTGTGGCAGAATGAGACCATGTCTGATGCAGGAAACACATGTAACAAGCGCGGCCGGCTGAAAATCTTTTTCGGGTATGCGGCCGGAACCGGCAAGACCTGGGCCATGCTGGAGGCGGGAAAAACTGCGCGGGAGAAAGGCGCGGATGTGGTCATTGGATATCTGGAACCCCATGACCGGCCGGATACGAGCCGGAAGGCAGAGGGTCTGGAAACCGTGCCCTGCCGGGTGCTGGACCACAAGGGGCTGAAGCTCCGGGAGATGGATACCGATGCGGTGATCGCCCGTGCCCCGCAGATCGCCCTGGTGGATGAACTGGCCCACACCAACGCAGCCGGATCGCGCCACCGGAAGCGGTACCGGGACATCCAGGAGCTGCTGGTGCATGGGATCGATGTCTATACGACCCTGAATGTCCAGCATCTGGAAAGCCTGCAGGACCAGGTGGCAGCCATTACGGGGATCCTGGTCCGGGAGCGGATCCCGGATGATGTCTTCGACCTGGCGGACCAGATCGAGCTGGTGGACATCGAGGCCCCGGAACTGCTCGACAGGCTGCGGGAAGGAAAGATCTATCACGCGGATCAGGCCCGGCTGGCGGCACAGAATTTCTTCACGGAGGACAATCTGGTGGCACTGCGGGAAATCGCCATGCGGCGGTGTGCCGACCGGCTCAACCGCATTGCGCCGGAAACCTGGGCCCGGGATCACGTGCTGGTCTGTCTTTCGGCTTCACCCTCCAATGCCCGGATCATCCGGTCTGCGGCCCGCATGGCAAGAGCCTTCGATGCCCGGTTTTCGGCACTCTATATCCAGACAGCGGACAACCGGGACCTGGAGGCGGCGGACGAGGCCCGGCTGCAGGAAAACATGCGGCTGGCCAACCGGCTGGGCGCACAGATCGAATCGGCCTCGGGGGAAGACATTGCCGGGCAGATCGGGATCTTTGCACGCCAGACTCATGTGACGAAAATCGTGATCGGCCGCCGGGGGCGAAAGAGTGTCTTCGGCCCGGTGTCCTTTGCGCAGAAGCTGGCCGAAGCGGCCCCGGATTCGGAGATCTTCATCATTCCGGATCCGGAGGCGGATACGGCAGCCGGTACCGGCACCCGGAATCAGAACAGAGGACTGAAGCGCAGGGCGACAGACATGTCGGGACTGGGACTGCAGCTCCTGGTCGTGGCCGCCACCTTTGTCCTGGCATGGGCGGGGGAGCGCCTCGGGTTTTCCCAGGCCAACCTGCTGGCGGTCTTCATTTTCGGGAGCCTGGCAGGTGCGCTGTATGCCAGACACATCTGGCAGTCCGTGCTTTCCTGCGCTGCCTGCGTGATCCTCTTCGGGTACCGGTTTGCCCACCCGGTAATGTCCGTGGTTCTTTTCGACAAAGGCTGCCTCATGGCCTTTGCGGCCATGCTGGTGATCTCCGTTGTCGTGTCCCGCCTGGCGATCCGCCTTCGCAGCCAGGCCAGTGCATCGGCCCAGGCCGCGGCCCAGAATGCCCTGCTGTATGAAGCGGGGCAGAGTCTTCAGTCCCTGGAACAGGATGCGGACATCGCGGCGTATATCACCAAGGAAATTTCACGCTACCTGGACCGGCCTGTGGTGTTCTATCCCAACCGGTCCGGCAGTCTGGGAAAACCGCTGTATGCGGGGGATCCCGCAGGGCTGCTGGCGGCCAGGGAACAGGCGGTGGCCTTGTGGACGCTGAAAAACAACCGGCGGGCCGGGGCCTCCACCGACACGCTGCAGGGGGCCAGGGGTCTCTATCTGGCCCTCCGGCACCGGCAGCACATTTTCGGGGTACTGGGGATCGACCTGGGCAGGGACCGGCTGTCCACAGCGGAAAACGTGGTGGTCCTGTCGCTGCTGGGACAGGCCGGGCTGGCGCTGGAAAACAACGAGAATGCGCGACTGCGGGAACAGGAAGCGCTCAAGGCCCAGCAGCAGGGGATGAAGACCTCGCTGCTGCGGTCCATTTCCCACGACCTGCGGACCCCGCTGACCACCATTGGCGCCAGTGCGGATCTTCTGACGCATCCGGGTCTGCGCGAGGACCAGCAGAGGTCGCTGGCTGCCTCCATCCGCCAGGAATCTCTCTGGCTGCGGGCTACCGTGGAAAACCTGCTGTCGCTGACCAGGCTCGACGAGGGAGCAGTGCACCTGAACCGGCAGGAAGTGGAGCTGGAGGAAGCGGCGGTGCAGGCCTTGCAGCACACGGGCACCAGACAGACTGACCATCCCGTGACGATCGACATCGCCCCGGACTGCAGCGCTTTCCTTGACGGCCGGCTCATGGTGCAGCTGTTCGTGAACCTCATTGGCAATGCCATGGCCCATACCCCCGCACAGACTGCCATTATGGTGAGCGGCCGGAAACAGGGAGACAAGGTGGTCCTGGAGGTCGCGGATGACGGTCCGGGGATCCCAAAGGAAGTCCGGGAGCATCTCTTTGAGCCTTTCTGCCGGAAATCCACTACAATAGCGGACAGCTGCAGAAGCATGGGACTGGGCCTGTCTCTGGTGCACAGCATTGTCGAGGCTCACGGCGGTTCCATTTCCTACCGGGACAATGCCCCCGGTGCCTGCTTCTGCATCAAGCTGCCATGTACAGGAGAGACGGATGAAGCCATTGATACTAAGTGTGGAAGACGACCTGCAGATGACCAGTCTGCTGCGGACGGTGTTTGAGCTGTCCGACTATCCCCTGATCCAGGCCAAAAGCGCAAAGGAAGCTCTGTCGATGTTTCTCTCGGAGAAACCGGAGCTGGTGATCCTGGACCTGGGTCTGCCGGATCTGGATGGCCTGGAGGTGATCCGGAAGATCCGGGGTTTTTCCCAGGCACCGATCCTGGTTCTGTCGGCCAGAAGCGAGCCGGCGGACAAGATCGAGGCGCTGGACCTGGGTGCAGATGACTATCTGGCCAAGCCTTTTTCGGTGGATGAACTGCTGGCACGGATCCGGGTGATCTGCCGGCGTCTGGAACAGACAGGCACTTTGCCGGAGTCGGATGTGTTTGTGAACGGGGGACTGGAGATCCGGTACCAGGAGCAGGAAGTGCGCCTGGATGGAAAGCTGCTGCATCTGACGCCGATGGAGTACAGGATCCTGGTGCTGTTTTCCCGGAATGCGGGGAAGGTGCTGACGCGCAATTTCCTCACCACGCAGATCTGGAACAGCTCCTGGAGTTCGGACATGACCAACCTGCGGGTCTACATGACGATGCTGCGCAAGAAGCTCGATCACCGGTTCATCGAAACGAGTTTCGGTGTCGGATACAAGATGGTCCGGGAAGAACCGGAAGCCGGACTGTAGCAGGGATACAGAATATGAGGGAATGGCTGCGGCTGTTCCTTTTTATTGCCTGTCAGCTATTCTGCCTGCCGGAAAACAGGCAGAACAGATATTCTGCTTGAGGACGGAAATGCACAGCTGTATCCTGCAACCGCAGAAAAACCTTAGTCAGCAAAAGGAGGAGAAATGATGTTCAGGGAAATGAGACGAAAGAAACAGGCGCTTGACCGGACGGAAATCGACCGGATCCTGCATTATGGGACCAATGGAGTCCTGGCATTGTCCGGGGACGAAGAGTATCCCTATGCAGTGCCCATCAGCTATGTGCAGGATGGGGATGTGCTGTATTTTCACTGTGCAAGAAGCGGGCACAAGCTGGACCTGATCAGGCAGAACCCGAAGGCTTCCTTCTGCGTGGTGGACCAGGACCAGATCCACCCGGAAGCGTATACCACCTGGTTTCGCAGCGTGATCGTATATGGCACCATGGAAATCCTGGAGGATGAACAGGAAAAGCGGACAGCCATTGAAAAACTGGCTGAGAAATATGCCCCTGCAGATTCGGTGGAAAACCGGGAGGAATTCATTCGGAAGGACTGGATACCGCTTTGCATGCTGAAGATGACCATTGACCATGTCACGGGCAAGGAAGCCATTGAGCTGGTAAGACAGAAAGAGAGAACGGAAAACGGATAAGGTAGAAGAGCGGATCCTTTCCCTGTGCAGGCAACCGGAACCAGGCTGCCTTTTCTGGAACAGAAGATGTAATTCAGAATCTTCGGATTGTCTTGTGCATCCATAATATACAAAACAATGTACTATAATACCGATATCACTGTTTCGCCATCTGGCTGGAAAGGAACCGGTTGAATTCTATGGGCATTCAGAAACTTCTCTTCAGCAAAAACGGGCTTTCCACCCGCAAACTCGCCAATCTTCTTCTCGCATTCCAGGAAGGAGACCGGATCCCCACCGTCACGGAGCTCAATGATCAGATTCAGCTGGCCCGGGGAACGGTGCAGAATGCCATCAAGCTTCTGCAGCAGTGCGGAGCGGTGGAGCTGGAATCCCATGGCAAGTCAGGAACGATCCTGAAAAAAAGAGACGTGAAGAAACTGCTGGAGATTGCGGGCATCACCAACATTCTTGGAGTCATGCCGCTGCCCTATTCCCGCAGATACGAAGGACTGGCCACAGGACTGGTAGCCAGTATGGAAAACAGCTATGACATTCCCATCTCTCTGGCATTTATGAGAGGATCCAGAAACCGGGTCTCCATGGTTCTGTGTGACCGGTATGATTTTGCCGTGATTTCCCGGTATGCAGCTCAGAGAATGATTGATGGCGGGATGCCCATCCGGATCGTGAAAAGTTTCGGGCTGCACTCCTATCTGTCCAATCACATCATGGTTTTTCACGACAGACGCTGCAAAGATGTGCAGGATGGAATGAAAATCGGTGTGGATCAGTCTTCCGTGGATCAGAAGGAGATGACGGAATGGGCTTGCCGGGGCAAAGAGGTGGACTACATCAATGTGGAATACACCCAGGTGCTGCAGAAAGTCCTGTCCGGGGAAGTGGACGCAGCGGTATGGAACATGGATGAGATCCGGGACAAGCTCTATGATATGAGCTACAGGATCCTGGATTTCAAGCAGGAAAAAGATACCGAAGCTGTGATTGTCGTAAAAAAGGACAGAAAAGAGCTTGTTTCTCTCATCGGCAGTCTGATCGATGCAGATGTGGTGCTGAAAAACCAGCAGCTGGTCATGGAAGGAAAGCTCATTGCCAGTTACTGACCGCCTTTTGCGCAAAGCGGGCCCATACAGCCACAGGCCGGAACTGAAAAAGGAACCGGTCTTTTTTTGACTGTGCCCGCTGAAAAACACTGGAAGGGAAACCGGAGACCGGGAAAACAGTGGCTGCTCTCTGGATAGAACAGCGTGAAAAAATCATTGTACAAAATAGTGTATATTCGTTGACACCCGCCGGGAAAGGACTAAGATGAGAGTGTAAATATAAGATATTTTGTATATTCCATCTTCCGAACTGCCGGAACCGAACCGGTCTGACCCGCAGGGGGTGCTGAAGGACGGAAGATGTGTTGTTATGGCTCAAATATACAAAATATTATATATTCAATTCTGCGACAGACAGGAGGAAATATATGGACAGATTTCAGATTCTCCTGGAATCCGGTGTGATCGGGCAAGGTACCTGGGAAAAGACAGAAACAGTCAGGACCATGCTGGAACAACAGCTCGCACCGGGTGACACCCTGGAGATGCTACTCATTCATTACGCTATGGCACTGGAACGACAGCGCCGGCAGGAGGAAATCCCGGCTTTGGAAGCAGCCGTCATTTCAGAAGTCATGCAGGATCCGCGCTACCAGGCAGCGAGCCAGCTGCTGTCCCGGATCGAGACAGAGACACAATGCAGTTTTCCGGTTCCGGAACAGCAGTACCTGCTTGTGCATCTGGTCAATCTCATGCCCGCCTAGCCAAACACAAAGGGAGATTTTATGTTCAACTATCTGATTGCCGCTTTGATCGGCGCCATGTCGGCTGTACTGGCCAACCGGAACATTGCCGTCTACAACGATGGTTTCCGGCCTGTCTACACTGAGTACCTCAATGGACGAATGGACCGCAAGGCCCTGGCTGCCACCTCCTTTGCTGTCAGCATCGGTCTGATCATCGGATTTGCCTTCACCAACTCCATTGCCATGGGCATCGTGATCATTCACACCTATCTGCTCATGGGAGACATTATCGGTACATGGTTCCCCGATGACAAAAAAGGGCTGATCCTTTCTGCCATTGCCGGGGCTCTCTGGGGTATTGCTGTGGTGGCCTTCATGTCCTCCATCCAGGCGTTCTTTGCCTGGCTGCCGGTCAACTTCCTGCCGCAGCTGGCCGGCGTGGCGGATTATGTCGTGGATACCTTTGCCGTATTCCCGGCTCTGGTCGTAGCGTATCAGTGCGGTATGAAGAAGGGCATCATCACTGCGGTGATCACCCTGGTGACCTATCTGCTGATTTCCCGGTTCGGTGTGTTCCAGATTGGTGAATTCACCCTGGCACTCAACGGAGCAGGCATGGCCATGCTGGCCGGTACCATTGCCATGATCGTATTCGCGGTCAAAAACAAGTCGGAAGCAGCCGAAACCGGACTGACCAACATCTTCAGCACCAACATTCAGGCCATCCGCAGGCACTGGATCCTGTTTGCCCTGATGGGCGGTCTTCTTGCCTGCGCAGCAAGCCAGTGTTTCCTGACAACTGATGTCATTTCCGGTCCGCTGGCAATGAACGGATCCTTCGGTGAAGCTGCCCTGGTGGCGACGGTCAGAGCCATCGGCTACATTCCGCTGGTGTATACCACCGCTATCGTAACCGGTGTATTCTCCCCGGCTGGTTCCTACTTCAGTGTGGCAGGCGGTTTGTTTGTGGGCGCCATGGGGCTGGCGGCTCCTATGGGACCCATTGTGGCTTTTGCTGCAGGCGCTGTGATCATGTGCCTGGAAATCCTCCTGCTGCAGACTATCGGAACTCTACTGGACAAATTCCCTGCGCTGCGGGAGCTGGGTGACTACATCCGGGATGGAATGTCCAAGATTCTGGAACTTGCACTGCTGGTCGGCGGCTTCACTTCCTCTTTTGCCATTATGAACGAAGTGGGCATGGGTGCAATCGGTCCCATGGCGGTCATGATCACCTGGATGCTGAACAAAACCGCGAAAAAGCCAATGCTTATGCCGCTGGCCGTCGGTCCGGTGGTGGCTATTGCACTGGGTATCATTGCCAATCTGATCAAGGTCTTCGGACTGGCCGTGGCTGTCTGAGCCTGACAGGCTGATCCGGCAGGACTGTGAGCAGTCCGGACTGTCAGACTGCAGCTGAGAACGCAGCAAAGAAAGCGAAAACAATCATCAGGAAAAAACATAAAAAAGGAGACAAGACAATATGCTGAAAATCGTCGTGGGCGGAGCCCTTAACAAAAATGAAAACGCGGCACTGATTGAACAGTACGGAAATGGCCAGGTGGAAGTGAAGGTCATGGGAGACCTTCAGGCGGCCATGGCATTGAAAAACGGCGAAGCAGACTACTACTTCGGTTCCTGTCAGACAGGAGCCGGAGGGGCTCTGTCCATGGCGATTGCCCTGAACGGCATGAGCAAATGCATTCCTGTGGCCATGGTGGGCAAGGTTCTGGATGATGCAGAGATTGCACAGGCGATTGCCGAGGGCAAGACCGCATTCGGTTTCGTGCCGGAATCGGCAGCGTCTGTGATTCCGGTGATCATGAACGAGCTTCTGAAATGAGCCGGATACGCGAATACGCAAAGAAAACCTTTCTGGCTATGAAAAATCCGGCCGGATCTGTCCAGGAGGTCTTCGTCAATGCCCTGGACAGGATCGGCGAGGAAAATGACTGCCAGTACATGGGTGTCAAAAACGTGAGACAGATCCCTGCAGATCTGGTGAAAAAACTGGAGGGAAACGGCTTTGCTCTGCACACCCTGGACAGACACAGTCACAATGGCCGCGCAGTGGATTACAACCTGCACAATCCCATCACGGGAAGACCCATGACCGGGTCCTCCAGCGGCACTGCCATCAATGTCTTTCTGGGCATCAATGATCTTGGCATCGGCACAGATGGCGGAGGATCGGTTCTGGCACCTGCTGCAGCGGTCAACTGCTTTGGTTTCATCAGTCCGCTGATCGAAGCCGGTCACATGAAGCAGTATGCAAAACTGTCCACGGATGGTATTGAATTCTATCCTTCCATCGGTTTTGTCACCCGCGACTTCTCCACGATGTGCAAAGCGGTAAACGCAATCCTGCCTGTGACCGGCAATCCGGGAGAGGAAGAAGCAGTGATTCTGGTCTCCAGGGCTCTGGCCAGGCGGCTGGAGTCACCCATAACCGGTGAAGTTCCGGCAGCGGTACCGGAGGCTGGAAACAGGCGGGAACCTTTGATCGGGTTTCTGGAAGAACAGCTCCAAAGATGCGATGTCTTTGCGGATTTTGAGGAAAAAATTGATTTCAGCGGTCTAGGGGATACAGTCCTTGGACACTTTGATCCGGTCACAGCAGTGGTTCAGAACCGCAGCGGCAAGGGACTGATCCGGGTGGCGAATATGGTCAAAGCCACAGCCCTCACAGTACCTGTCAGGGATCTGTCCAGCTGCATCACGCTTTATTGCGAATCCACGCCGGAAAAAACCGGAAAACTGCTGCAGGTTGCAGCAGCCCTGGTGCAGCCGGAGGATGAACTGATCAGGCGGTATTTCAGGGACCCTGCTCCCTATTTTGAGGAAGGATTTACATGGCATCACTGATACAGGGAGCCACGCTCATGCATGAGCATATGCATCTGGACCTGTCACGAATCAAGAAAGACCCTGACACCTGTCTGGATTGTACACAGGAAACGCTGGAAGAGCTGAGGAAACTCCGGAAACAGGGGGTTACCCGGATCCTGGACGTCACCAACACCGGAATGGGCAGAGACCATGATCTGCTTGACTGGCTGGAACAGGAATCCGGCATCCGGATCCTTCACAGTACAGGATGGTACAAGGATCCTTTCATACCTGATGGATGGTCTGAGAAAAGTCCGGAAGAACTGGCGGATGTGATGATCCGGGAAATCCGTTCTGGGAAAGCAGTGGTCATCGGCGAAATCGGAACCTCGAAAAACAGATGGACTGACAATGAACGGCGGCTGTTTGAAGCGGCTGTTCTGGCCCACAAAGCCACAGGGGCGCCGGTTTACACGCACACAACCATGTCCACCCTGGCGCTGGAACAGGCACAGTATCTGACCGGTCAGGGAGTCGAACCGGACAAAATTGTCATCGGACATATGGACCTTGCACAGGATATGGACCGGATCAGGAAGGTGCTGAAGACAGGTGTGAACATCGGATTTGACACCATCGGCAAATCGGATTATCTGCCGGATGAAAAACGGGTGCAGATGCTTCTGGAGCTGGAAGCCGAAGGCCTGATAGACCATGTGGTGCTGTCCATGGACATTACACGCAAGTCACAGCTGCAGGCTTTTGGCGGCAAAGGGTATCCATGGCTGGCAGACCATTTCATACCGTCGCTGCTGGAAGCCGGTCTGCAGCCGGACACAATAAGACAAATGCTGATCCGGACACCGGACCGGATTCTGGGAGAACAGACATGAAAACATATCCGCTGGAAAGCATTGATCTGGAAACGGCAAAGAATTTCCAGTTCAGAATGACAGATGCAATCACAAAAGCCTTTACCGGAAAAGAAAGCCTGACCAGGGGGGATCTGGGTGTAGTTCCCGGACTCAACAAGCCTGTGTCCACCTGGAAAGCCGAACAGGCAATTGCTGAGTTCTTTGATGCCGAAGCTGCCATGCTTGTCCGGGGATCAGGGACAGGTGCCATCCGCTATGCCCTCTTTTCGGTCCTGAAACCCGGTCAGACACTGCTGGTTCACAAGGCCCCGGTCTACAGCACAACAGAAACCAGCATCCGCATGCTGGGGCTGAAAACGGTGGAAGCGGATTTCAATGAACCCGATGACATCCGACGGGTCATGAAAGCCCATCCGGAGATCAGGGCCGCTCTGGTGCAGTATACCCGGCAGGTTCCCGAGGACCGCTACGACATGGCCCAGGTGGTGAAAACCATCAAGGAATGTGTCGATATCCCGGTGGTGACCGATGACAATTACGCAGTGATGAAAGTCCGGAACATCGGGACCCAGTGCGGAGCCGATCTCTCCTGCTTCTCCACATTCAAGCTGCAGGGGCCGGAGGGAATCGGCTGTATCGTAGGGAAAAAGAACTTCATTGATGCGCTGGTCAAAGAGCACTATTCAGGAGGCAGTCAGACACAGGGATGGGAAGCCATGGAAGTGCTGCGGGGTCTGGTGAATGCCCCAGTCGCCCTGGCAGTCCAGGCACAGGTGACAGATACCCTGGCAGACCGGATCAGGCAGCTTCCGGGAATCCGTGATGCCTTTGTGGCCAACGCCCAGTCAAAGGTTCTGATCGCCGAATTTGAGAAACCAGTTGCCCGGCAGGTACTGCAGGAAGCGGAAAAACTGGGAGCCCTGCCCAATCCGGTTGGTGCTGAATCGAAATACGAACTGGCACCGATGTTTTACCGGGTATCCGGTACATTCCGCAAGGAAGACCCGGGGCGGGAAGAGCGGATGATCAGGATCAACCCCAACCGCAGCGGTCCGCAGACAATCCTGCGGATCCTGGAGCAGGCCATGGCGGTCTGCAGCGGATGAAAACCGCAAAATAGGACACCGCTGTCAGAAACATACAATGCGCGCAGACTGCCCGGCTGTGCCGGTGCAGGATACAGAAACCCAGGCAGAAATACAAGAATCAGAGGTATGAGAAGATGTTCATAAGAAAAACGGCAGAAAGAAACCCCGAACTGGTGGAAGCGGGATTTGATTTGATGAAGAAGGGACTGATTCTTCCCGATACCTATGTCATAGATACAGACCGGTTCCTGGCAAACGCGGAGAAGATTCTTCAGGAAGCCCGCCGTCAGGGAATCGACTTGTACTTCATGCTCAAGCAAATCGGCCGGAATCCATGGCTGGCACAGAAACTGGTGGAAATGGGCTATCCCGGTGCAGTCACAGTGGACTTCCGCGAGGCACAGGTAATGATGGACCACAATATACCCATATGCAATGTGGGACATCTGGTCCAGTGTCCCCGGGGATTTCTGAAGGAAATCATCGCCTATGGCCCGGAATACATGACGGTGTATTCCAGAGAAAAAATCAGGGAAATCAGCAGGGAAGCCGCCAGTCAGGGAAAAGTCATGAAACTCCTGATCAAAGTAGCGGACCAGGGAGATCTGATCTACAGCGGTCAGAGTGCAGGATTCAGTCCTGACCAGCTGCCATCGCTTCTGGATGAAATCGATTCTCTGCCCGGGGTGATGACCGGCGGCGTGACGTCCTTTCCGGCTTTCCTGCTCAATGACCAGAGCAAAGCGCTTGAAGCAACGCACAATCTGGAGACCCTGATGAAAGCCGGAGAGATTCTGGCCGCCCGTGGGGTGACGGATATCAACATCAACGCACCCTCTGCGACCTGTGTGCGCACAATTTCAGCAATGAGCGTATATCCCGCCATTTCAAGTGCAGAACCGGGGCATGGCCTCTCCGGAACCACCCCTTTGCATGCCCTGCAGGACGAGCCGGAGATTCCCTGTGTGATTTACATGACGGAAGTTTCTCATGATTTCCACGGCCACAGTTACTGCTACGGTGGCGGCCATTACAGACGGTCCCATGTAAAAGAAGCACTGGCCGGAACATCTCTGGCGGATGTAGAGTACTGCAAAGTGATTCCCGCCGATCCGGCCTGCATTGATTATTACTTTGAGCTGGACCGTACGTTTCCTGTATCCACGCCCGTCTGCATGGCATTCCGCTTTCAGATCTTCGTGACCCGCAGCCACACAGTGCTGGTACAGGGCCTGGCTTCCGGGCATCCGGAAATCATCGGTGAATATGACAGCTTGGGGAGAAAACTATGACAGGAAGATTTGTCGTGATCGTTCTGGATGGATTCGGCATGCAGGCCATGCAGGATGCAGCCAGGGTCAGACCAGGGGATGAACGCAGCAGCACGCTGGGAAGCCTGCTGAAGGACTTTCCAGATCTGACACTGCCCAATCTGGAAGCACTAGGGCTCATGAACGCCTTCGGACAGGAAAGCAGATGCATGAAGTTTTCTCCGGAAGCCTGCTTTGGTCGCAGCGAGCTGATGCATTTTGGAGCCGATACATTTCAGGGACATCAGGAAATCATGGGAACAAAACCAAAAAAGCCTGAGACTCACAACTTTCAGCAGAAAATTGATGAGATCGAGCAGGCACTGCTGCAGAAAGGACATCAGGTCAAACGGTGCGGTACCCCCGGCCTGCAGTATTTGCTGGTGGATGAAAGCTGCACTGTGGCGGACAACATTGATTCAGACCTTGGAATGGCCTACAACTGCACAGCGCCGCTGGATGTTCTGCCCTTTGACAGACTCATGGAAATCGCACGAATCGTCCGCAGTCACGCTCAGGTTGGCCGGGTCATCGCCTTTGGCGGGACGGGAAATACAGTGCAGGATATACTGGCAGCCGGGCAGACCCGGGAAGGTAAATACATCGGACTGCTGGCCTCTTTGACAAAGTCCTACGACCAAGGCTACGAATGCCGGCATCTGGGGTATGGCGTGGATCCCCAGGTACAGGTGCCTTCGATTCTGGCCCAGGCAGGGGTTGATGTGACTTTGCTGGGAAAAGTGGCAGATATTGTCCACAATGAACGGGGAAAATCCGTTTCCTGCGTGGATACAGCCAGTGTGCTTGATCTGACCATACAGGAGCTGGATTCCATGAAGTCCGGTTTCATATGCACCAACGTGCAGGAAACAGATCTGGCAGGTCACAGTCAGGATCCTGCAAGATACAGAGAAGTCCTTGAAACAGCGGATCGGAAAATCGGGGAACTGTGCGGACACCTGCGGAATGATGACATTCTGGTAGTGATGGCTGACCATGGAAATGATCCGGATATCGGACACAACCGCCATACACGGGAAAATGTTCCGCTGCTGATACGCAGCAGGGCAAAAGGACGAAACGTCGGACTGCGAAAGACACTGTCGGATGTGGGAGCCACGGTCTGTGACTTCTTCAATGCTCCGGCTCCCGAAAACGGAACGTCGTTCCTGAAAGAAATCCAGCCGGATTCGTGAACAGTAAAAAAAGCAGAGCGGCGTCTTTTCCAGCAGGGAAAGGCGCCGCTGTACTGATGCCTGGAAGACCGGTGTATAAAATACAGTCAGACAGAACAGAGGAGGGGAATGGATGAAACACAACAGACAGGGAAGCTGGGTACCCGGCCGCATACACCGGAAAAAACCAGCCTGCAGCGAACTGCAGGTCTATGACGAACTTTCCCGGAAAGATCCGGGAACCCTGCTGGCCAGAACCGCAGTGCTGGCAGGACGGATCCTTCTGGAAAGCGGAGCAGAGACAGGCCGTACAGAAGACACCATGAGTCGGATCTGTCAGGCAGGCGGCGCCGTAGTGACAGACTCCTACGTAACACCAGGCATGCTGATGATTTCCTTTACCTGGCATGGCCAGATGATCCACAACATGAAACGGATCGCCCAGTCCGGTACCGATCTGGGCAGAATCGAACAGGTCAACGCCCTGTCCAGACAGCTGCAGTCCGGAGAGATCACACTGGAAGACTGCTACCGCAGCCTGTGCAGGATCCAGGAAGAACCCGGGGCCTCTGTTCTACGCATGATTTCAGGAGCCGCTGCAGCCGGCGCCGGATTTGCCCTGGTGTTCCAGGGCACAGTCTGCGAAACCGCCGCAGCTGCGGTCAGTGCAGCGCTTTGCACTTTGCTGCTGGAAAAACTGGACTTCTGCACCCCTTCCCTGCGCACACTTCTGGGAAGTTCCCTGATTACTCTTGCCGGGGTGACAGCCGGCGGTCTTTTCAGCATCCGTGCCAATGTGGTGATCCTGGCAGCTTTGATGATTCTGGTCCCGGGAATGCTTTTTACCACCGCCCTTCGCGACTGCATCGCCGGAGATACCCTGTCCGGTCAGATCCGGCTTTCTATGGCGATACTCACTGCTGCAGCCATTGCTCTGGGAAACATCGGCACACTGCTGATTCTGGAGGCATTGTGACTGGCATCATCGGGGCTTTTGCAGGAGCCCTGGGATTTGCCTGCATGTACAATCTCTCCGGCCGTAACCTGTGGCTGGCGGCTTTCAACGGCATGATGGGCCAGATCGTCTATGTTCTCACGAAAGCTGCAGACTGGAACGAATTTGCTGCCATGGCCACAGCGTCCCTGACAGTGACACTGCTTGCAGAACTTCTGGCCAGGATCTTTTGCAGTCCGGTTACCGCCTACCTGGTCTGTGCCCTGATTCCGCTTGTTCCGGGAAAGGGGATATTCGAAACCATCCGCTGCTGGATCCTGGACTATGCGGATGCTGGAGGCTGGGCCAGAATCACATTTCTTCAGGGTGCCGGGATTGCTGCCGGATGCCTGATTGCCGCCGGCGTGGCTCGTACTCTGGCAGGATACCGGAAGCAGAAGAAAGAGGCAGCTTCCTGAAAGGGTCTGGGCGGCGGCTGCGGCCCGGAACAGACTGCAACCTCAAATCCCGGGACAGAAATGGTGTATGCTTGCAGTGACGGCTCCGGAGAAAGCAGCAAACAGCCGGAGGCATGCAGCGTGAAAAGAGGAAACACCATGGAAGAACTGAAGAGGATCATAGAAGAAAAAGGAAAGGTGCTGTCTGACCAGGTACTGAAAACAGACAGCTTTCTGAATCACTCCGTAGATCCGGTGCTCATGGATCACATCGGCCGGGATTTCGCCGGTCACTTCCGGGATGACGGAATCACCAAAGTGATCACGATCGAAAGCGGCGGCATTGCACCCGCGCTTGCCACAGCCATGCATCTCGGCGTCCCGATGGTATTTGTGAAAAAAGCCAGACCGGTGACTATGACTGCACCGCTGACTGCCACCGTGCATTCCTTTACCAAAAACAGGGACTATGAACTGTGTGTGGAACAGGGCCTGATCAAGGCAGAGGACCATGTCCTGTTCATCGACGATTTCCTTGCCAACGGCGATGCTTTCAAAGGCATTCTGACCCTGCTGGACCAGGCACAGGCCCATCTGGCCGGGGCCGGGATCTGCATTGAGAAATCCTGGCAGCACGGCCGGAAAACGATCCGGGATCTGGGAATCCCGCTGTATGTTCTGGCATCTGTCAAATCCATGTCCGAAGACGGCATTGTCTGGGATGAGCCAGACCAGTGACCTGTATGATCTGTGATCATACAGGTCACTCACTGAGTTGAGTCAGCGCCTTGAAAGCTGAAAACGGGACCTGCGGATTGCGGTGACAGGTCTCTTGTTTTGATTCTGACGGGTCTTCGGCTTTCAGCCAGCCGCCGGACTGGATGTCATTCCCTGATAATTCGGATTGTACACTTCCTGCAGAGTGAAGCGCTGATCACCGGTATTGTATTCGAAGACCAGAACCGTACAGGTATACAATCTGCCTGGAATCAGCTTCCTGTCATCGGGACACCAGAACCGCTGAAAATTCCGGATTGCTGCCCCGTGGGACACCACCAGTACATTCTGCACATCCTTGCGGTTCATGATTTCCGTCAGGGTCTCATTCATGCGGTCGATAAGTTCCTGCCTTCCTTCGCCGCCATTGCCCCGAAAAAAGGCATCATACTGATCCAACGGTGGATTCAGGTACTCCGGCTCTCCATCCAGCTTGCCGAAATTCCATTCCTTCAAACCCTTTTTACGCTCATAGGACAGGAAAGTCATCAGTTTCAGCGTGTCGCTGGCTCTTTCCGAAGTGGAACAGAAGGCATGATCGATTTCAAATCCCAGCGCTCTGATCCAGGCAGCAGATTACTTTGCCGGCTCCTTTCCCAGAGCAGTCAGAGACAAATCCACCCAGCCCTGGATGCGTTTGCGTTTGTTGAACACCGTTTCTCCATGCCTCATCAGCACAAGTGATTTCTTCATTCTCCATTCCTTTCCTCTCCAGACTGATTCCCGGCCGTTTTTGTTACCGTGCCATGGCCTGATGTACAAAACCAGAACATAATGCTGAATTGAAAGATTTATCTTAATTTACGCATATTCCTTGAACTTATACAGACAGTGACGCAGAAATACGCATGTCAAAGAGTTTTGACACGGGATTTCTGGTCATGACAACGGAATTTGCTGTATGCTTCCAGCAGCCGCCTGCCACAATGGATCCAGGACACGGAACACCCGCAGGCAGGAAGGAGCAGAAAATGGAAATTGCCGTGCAGATCAGAAAACACCGTACAGAATCCGGACTTTCCCAGAAGGACATGGCAGACAAAATCTTTGTCACCCGTCAAACCGTATCCAACTGGGAAAACAGCAAAAGCTATCCGGATATTCAGTCGCTGCTGCTTCTCAGCCAGCTCTTTGGTGTGTCTGTGGACCAGCTGATCAAAGGAGACCTGGAAACCATGAAACAGGAAATCAGTCAGGAAGCGGTGGACAGCTTCAACCGGGAAAGCCGGATATTTGCCGTCATGTGTATTGTATCTGCCGTGACCTTCATTCCGCTGGCTGCTCTGGCCCTGGCCCGTGACCAGTGGTGGGCCATTGCTTTGTGGGCGATCATGTACGCAGTCACGATGCATGAAGCCTTCCGGGTGGAGAAGCTGAAGAAAAATCACAACCTGCATACCTACCGGGAAATCGTGGCCTACAGCGAAGGCCGCACTCTGGAGGAACTGGAAGCCGCCGAAGAGAGAGGCAAGCGGCCGTATCAGGCGGTGTTCAAAGTACTGGCCAGCGCTGCTGTGGGAGTGCTGCTGGCTGCGCTTGCCATTTGGGTGGCCGGGTTCCTTGGAGGATGACATCTGATTTGCCGATGGCGCGACGCAGGTTCCATTCTGGCAGCTTAACTGTTACAGCCGGGTGAAAAGTCCGGCTTTTTCGACGAATCCGCTCAAGGCCCCCTGCGTTTCTCTGTATACCTGTCATTCACCATCGGCAGCCGAAAACTCCCTGCTGAATCAAAAGCGGGTCTATAGTACAATAACCATACATGAACTCTGAGAACAAAATGTGAAGGGAGGGGACAGAATGCTGCTGGAGGGCCTGACGGTGTATGCCTTGAACAAATACGGAATCCGGGAAGAATACAAGTGGACACAGTTTCCCGGTTTTTCTGTCCTCTGTCATCCAAAGACCGGGAAGTGGGTGGCGCTGCTTATGCGCCAGTGGGATCCTGATGCGGGGGAAATGCAGGAAGTCTGCGACCTGAAAAGCGGCCATGTCGTTCTCTCTGAGCGCTCGCCTGAGTGGCTGTCCGGGCCATTCCGCATGAAGGGGACCAACTGGATCGGCGTCCGGTTTACGGACGAGACAGACAGGGGTGTGGTTCTGCGCCTGTTTGACCAGGCCATCCGGCTGGGGAATCCGCCGGCGAAAGCCATCGTGCTGGAGAATCCGGCACCGGAGACCGCGAAGGAACGTGTGTTTCAGGACGTGCCACTGGATTTCGGGGACTGGAAAAGCGGCAACTCTGCACCGGTTCCGGCCCCGGATGCTGCTTCCAGACAGACACCAGCCAGGGGAGGGACAGGAATTACTGACAGTTTCTTCCGGGCGACAGACGCCCTGCCGCAGCAGTACATCGACATGATGGACCTGTATGACTACAATGACCGCAAATCGGGGCATGCGGCGAGAAACTTCGTCCGGCAGGGGCGGTTCATGGAGAACGCCACGGACCATCTGCCCTGGAACGGCTGGATCCGGCAGCGGTTTCCCACCTATCATGACTTGAATGTCCGCCAGCTGCGGGGATACTTCACCTGGCGGACGGAAATCCGCAACGGGATATTCCAGGACGCCAATTCTTCGCTGGCGTATCTGTATCTCTATGAACTGCTCAATGGCATCGGTGCGGATTCGCCAAAGGATACGCTGGAAAAGCTGGAAGCCTTTGAAACCGGCTTTTTGGATGCGGGATACGGGGATGAGCAGATGCACCTGAACCTGCGGCGGTGGATGTATGAATTCAGCATTGTCCACGACATGCCCCCGGAGGTCACCGTCCGCTACATGCATCCGGAAACTGCCAGGCGGGACGAGGCACTGTCGATCCTGAAGGAACCGCAGAACCGCACCGACCGGGAAATCTGCGATGCCCTGCTGCAGTTTGCACCCCGGTGGCAGAAGCAGGGAAAGGTCGTGCGGGACAGCTCGGGCAGGGGGCCGGCCCTGTTTGCACAGGCCTGGCGCGACCTGGTGGACCACAAATGGCAGGATACTGGCCAGACGGTGTTTGAAGCCTGTTTCGGCACGGCCCAGTCCTATCGCTGGTATCCGCTGTCCAATGCAGTCTGGATGGATCCTGAGCAGGGAAAGGACAGAGAGTATCACCTGAGTCCCATCCGGTCCTGGTCGCGGCACAAGGGAATCTGGCACGAATCCCGGTATGAATCCCTGTATTTCAACCTGGACCGGCTGCAGGTCATTGTCCGGGCGATGGAACGCCTGCTGCGCAAAGAAGCCGGGATCCGGGGCAGCCTGCAGAAGCGTCCCGAAGAAGCCTGGGTCGAACCCTTCATCCTGGAAACCGTGGAACGGGACAGACAGGAACGGGAAGCCAGGAAACGGGAGGCAGAGCGCAGGGCCGCCATGGACAGCGTGCAGATCGATTTCTCCTCTCTTTCGAAAATCCGTCAGGATGCGATCGCAACCCGGGACAGCCTGCTGACAGAGGAAGAAACAGAGGAGAGGACACCTGAAGTCCCGCGACCCGCGCACTTTCCGCCCGTTGAGCCTGCGGCTTTGGATGACCCGGACACAGAAGCAAGGACACAGCCGGAATCCGCAGCCCTTGAGGCAGACACCATCGGCGAACCAGGGCAGACAGACGATGAGGAACGGCCGCCGGAGATCCTGCCGGCAGACACCGGTGGTGAATCGGGCATGGACCTGGATCCTGTGCACCGCCAGATCCTCGAAGCGCTGCTGGCAGGCAAATCCGCACAACCGCTGATCCGGGAACACCACCTGCTGGCGTCGGTGGTGACGGATGCCATCAACGAGGCACTGTTTGACGAAATCGGGGACAATGCCATGGAATGCGACGGAGACAGCATTGCGCTGGTGGAAGACTACAGAGAGGACGTCATGGACATCCTGGGAGGTATGAAACATGAATGAACAGAACAAAGTGCCCAAACGGATCGCCCGGACGGTCCTGAATTCCCTGAAGGGCGGGGTTGTGCCGCGGATCGGCCTGCCCTATGTCACCGTGGGACGCAAAAGTGAAATCGAGGCGCTGCTCCATGACGTGGACATCATTTCGGAGGGCGGGGCTTCGTTCCGCTTCATCGTGGGGC
Organism: Faecalibaculum rodentium; assembly: GCF_001564455.1. Classification (GTDB taxonomy): domain Bacteria; phylum Bacillota_I; class Bacilli_A; order Erysipelotrichales; family Erysipelotrichaceae; genus Faecalibaculum; species Faecalibaculum rodentium. The sequence continues at coordinate 1,598,495 of NZ_CP011391.1, read as the reverse complement.
GCTATGGATCAGGCAAGAGCTTCCTGATCCAGACCATCCGCAACTATGTCATGGACAAAGGATTCATCGTGGCGGATGCAGACCTGTCACCCGAACGTCGGCTCCAGGGCACCCGGGGTCAGGGGCTGGCCACATACCGGGAACTGATCGGCAACCTGGCGACCAAAACCCGGCCCGAAGGGGGCGCCCTGACCCTGATTCTCGACCGCTGGATCAGTTCGGTGCAGGCACAGGCCGCGCAGGAAACCGGTCTTCAGCCCGGAGATCCGGCCCTGTCTGCAGCGGTGGACCGCAAAATTGTCGCGTTGACATCACAAATCAGCGAGCTGGTGCACGGATTCGAGTTTGCGACCCTGCTCTCGAAGTACTACCATGCGTATATCGAGCAGGACGACGAGACCAGGATGAAGGTCATCCGGTGGTTCCGCGGCGAATATGCCCTGAAGCGCGAGGCAAAGGAAGCGCTGGGGGTGAACATCATCATCACAGATGACGACTGGTATGACTACCTGAAGCTCTTTGCGGTGTTCTTCCGCCTGGCGGGGTATGCCGGGATGATGATCATGATCGATGAACTGGTGAACATCTACAAGATACCCAACAGCATCACGCGACAGTACAACTATGAAAAAATGCTGACGATGTACAATGATACGCTGCAGGGAAAGGCGAAGTACCTGGGCATCATCATGGGGGCCACACCGCAGGCGGTGGAAGACAGACGGCGCGGAGTCTACGGCTATGAAGCCCTGCGCTCCCGTCTGGCGGAAGGCAAGTTTTCCAGACCCGGGGCCCGGGACATGCTGGCTCCGGTGATCCGGCTGGAGCCGCTGACGGCAGCGGAGATGCTGGTGCTCTGCGATAAGCTGGCTGCCATGCACGCCGGGCTGTATGGCTATTCCCAGTCTGTGACGGATGAAGACCTGGCGGAGTTCATCAAAATCGAGTTCAGCCGGGTGGGTGCCGACAGCAACATCACGCCGCGGGAAGTGATCCGGGACTTCATCGAGGTGCTGGACCTGATGTACCAGCATCCGGAGATGAAGCTGGCGGACCTCCTGGCTTCGGATGAATTCACGTACACGAAATCCGAAGCGGTGTCCGATGATGCAGCGACGGCGTTTGCGGAGTTCACCCTGTGAACGCCTTCGCACGCTATGCGCCGTTCATTCAGGATTACATCTACACCTCCGGGTGGCAGACATTGCGCGGGGTCCAGAATGCAGCGGCAGATGCGATTTTCAACACAGAGGACAACGTCCTGCTCACGGCTTCCACGGCATCCGGAAAAACCGAAGCCGCGTTTTTCCCGATCCTGACACTCATGGACGAAGATCCGCCCCAGAGCGTGGGAGTCCTGTACATAGCGCCGCTGAAGGCCCTGATCAACGACCAGTTCGGGCGCCTGAGCGACCTGTGCGAGGAAGCGGGAATCCGGGTCACACGCTGGCATGGGGATGTGCCCCAGAGCCAGAAAAAGCGGCTCCTGAAGAAACCCGCCGGGATCCTGCAGATCACGCCGGAGTCCCTGGAGTCCCTCATGATCACCAAACACATGGAGATCCCGTCGCTGTTTCACGACCTGCGTTTCATCGTGATCGACGAGATTCACTTCCTGCTTCGCGGAGACAGGGGACTGCAGACTTTCAGCCTCATCGAGCGGATGTCCCGGACCGCCGGCTGCAGTCCCCGGCGCATTGGGTTGTCGGCGACGATCGGCAGCCCGGAGGAAGCGGGTCAGTTTCTTTCTGCGGGCAGCGGCCGGGGTTGTGTGATCCCGAAGTTTGAAGCCCCGAAGGAAGTGTGGCGGATCTCCATGGAGCACTTTTACAATACCGGTGCCCAGGCGGATGCGGGTGCGGGTCATCCCGTCCTGCAGTGGCAGTCCGGTCAGGAGCAGCCACAGTGGGAGAGGCAACGGCGTGCATTGAAGGCCGGCATCGGCTCCCTGACACAGGATCAGCCGCCCATGGAGGAGCTTGACGGGCCCACGGACCAGGCGCCGAAGGCCGCCGATCCGGGACTGGGATACATCTTTGAGCACACACGGGGCAAGAAGTGCCTGGTGTTCACCAACTCCCGGGAAGAATGCGAGTCGGTGTGCCAGTTTCTGCGCCAGTATTGCGAAATCCGCCATGAACCGGAGCGGTTTCTGATCCACCACGGCAATCTCTCGGCTTCCTACCGCCAGAGCGCGGAGGAGGAAATGAAGGATGACGACTCCCTGCAGTCGGTGTGTGCCACGGCGACCCTGGAGCTGGGGATCGACATCGGGCGGCTGGAGCGGGCCTTCCAGATCGATGCGCCATTTACGGTGTCCGGCTTCCTGCAGCGCATGGGGCGCACAGGCCGGCGGGGCGACCCTTCGGAGATGTGGTTTGTGATGCGGGAAGAACACGCAGAGGCAAGGGCCATGCTGCCGGAGATCCTGCCCTGGTATCTCATTCAGGGCATCGCCCTGGTGCAGCTGTACATCGAGGAGCGGTTTGTGGAAGAACCCCGGATGGACCGGCTGCCCTTCAGCCTGCTCTATCACCAGACCATGAGTACCCTGGCCTCCTGCGGGGAAATGACCCCGGCGGAACTCGCCACCCGGGTCCTGACCCTCTCGCCCTTTCATCGCATCTCCCAGGAGGATTTCCGGATGCTGCTGCTGCACCTGCTCGAAATCGACCACATTGCCAGGACGGAAACCGGGGGCCTGATCGTGGGGCTGACAGGAGAGCGCATCGTGAACAGCTACAAGTTCTTTGCGGTGTTCCAGGAAAACGTGGAATATGCCGTGAGGGCGGAGAGCGAAGAACTGGGCACCATCTGCAAACCGCCTCCGGTGGGGGACAAGATTGCCATTGCCGGCCGGGTCTGGCTGGTGGAGGAAGTGGATCACAAGAAGCACGAAGTCTACTGCCGGCGGGTCAAGGGACACATCCCTGCATACTTTGGGGACTGCGCCGGGGACATCCACACGCGGATCCTGGAAAGGATGTACAAGGTGATGGGAGAGGAGAGGTCCTATCCCTATCTCATGAAGCATGCGGTGGCCAGGCTTGGCCAGGCCCGGGAGAACTTCCGGAATTCCGGCATGCTGACAAAACCCCTTGTGCACCTCGGGGGCAACATGTGGGTGCTGTTTCCCTGGCTGGGCTCCTATGCCTTCCTGGCCATGGAGCGGTTTTTGAAACTCAAGTGCGGCGAGCGTCTGCAGCTTCGGGGTCTGAGCCCCACCAGGCCGTATTACATCACCTTCACCATGAAGGTGAGTGAAGCAGAGTTCTATCGTATCGTGCTGGAGGAAGCCGCGAAGGAATTCGATCCGCTGGATCTGGTGTATCCCGGGGAAGTGCCGGTGTTCGAGAAATACGATGAATTCGTGCCGGAGGAACTTGTCCGCAAGGGCTTCGCCCACGGGGTCCTGGATGTGGAGGGCATGAAGAAGCGCGTCCTGAGCTGGAAAGCCGTTCAGGATGCCGATGATGGCAGACAGGGGCAGGAAGGGATCAGAGAACTGCCGGGACTTTGAAGGACATGGACTGCCCAATACGAAACCGAGGCAATAAAGAACAGGAAAAAGCGTCTCATCCTGCATGACCGGTGTGAATACAGCGGTATGGGATGAGACGCTTTTGTGTGAATGCGAAGAAAACCGGTCCAGGAACGTTCAGACAGCTCAGAGTGATGAATCATCGGATTGCCAGGTACCGGTCAGTTTTAACAGCATGGTCAAAGTTGTCGATTTATATAGAGGACACAATTCCCTGAGCACAGAAAAGTCCGGTTTGCTGAATGCGTCTTCATCTATTCTTCAGTCGTCAAAAAGCAGCTGCTGCAGATGCTTTCTGGAGCGTATGGGCTTGACGGTGCAGAGCTTGTCGCATACAGCTTTTTCGGGCGTAGCCATCAAACAAGGTCTTTCATTTTCGTAGCATATTTCAATTTCGTATGGAAAAACAGACAGCGGGACATCCTGATAAAATATGTACCGAACCAGTTCCTGAAGGTTTTTTTCTTTCTTTTCCGGCATGTTGCACTCGTATAGATTTTTGCCCTCTCCGGTATGAGTCCATGGCAGGAAAGGGCATAATCAAAAGACAAATATGACGGTGTACAGATCGCTGCCGCTTCCAGATAACCGGAAACTGTCGGACCGGTCTTATACAGATTCTTTTTCAGCTTGATGACTTCACGACGGTCTGCCATTCTCTTTATTTTCATATCAAGTGCTTTATACGCAGTCAGATCCTGTTTCAGCATTTCATAGGTTTTGAGCATATTTTCTCCTTCTGCTAACATCTAAAGTCAGTTTCAGGAGCAAATAACGATTCTGATTGCAGGCTATATCATGAAAATGAAAACCCGGCAGGAAATCCCGCCGGGTAAGTTTCAAGATGGTGGGGTCGATGCGACTCGAACGCACACGAGTTGCCTCACTACCGCCTGAAGATAGCGTGTCTGCCAATTCCACCACGACCCCATGTTGTTTGCTGCAGTTGCTGACTGCCTGTTTATCTTACCAAACCAGGAAAGATGACGCAAGAAATTTCTGAACACCGATGCCTGCAGGGGGCTGGCAAAGTACATGCTGCTTCGGAAAGCCATCACTACACCTCGGCTGTGTTTGACATTCCTGCATCCGCCACAGACAATTTTTCTGAACATACAGGAGGACAGATCCATGGCACTGGCTGAAGTGAACTTCTTTTCTCAGACTCTCATGCGTACGGTTCCGTTTTACGCCATCCTTCCCTGTGACAAGACAGGATTTGACGGGAAGCGGCAAGAAAACACACCGTTCAAAACCCTCTACCTGCTCCATGGCATTTTCGGCAACTATACCGACTGGATCACAGGGACCCGGATCCTGCGCTGGGCCACGGACTACGGCCTGGCTGTCATCATGCCAAGCGGCGACAACCGGTTTTACACTTACAACAAGGCAAACGGCGAAGACTATGCAGCGTTCATCGAAGAACTGGTTTATGTGACCCGGGACATGTTCCGACTCTCTCATGACAGGAAAGACACCTTCGTTGGCGGCCTGTCCATGGGCGGTTATGGAGCCATCACCAACGGACTGCGGTATCCCCATCTGTTTTCCCGGATCATTGGCCTGTCCAGCGCCCTGCATTTTCCCACCACGCTGGAGACAATGGAGGATATTCCGGAAACCCCGGACTGCTATCCCTTTGGCAGGACGTTTCTGTCCACGATCTTCGGGGATGTGAAAAACCTGAAGGAGAGTGACAAGAATCCGGTGGTCCAGGCAAAGAGGCTCGCAGACAGCGGGCAGCCCCTGCCGGTATTCTACCTCAGCTGCGGCGTTGACGATGAGCTGTATTCTGTAAATGAGGCATTTGCGAAAACGCTGCAGGATCTGGGATATGATGTCGTCTGGAAACCCGGGCCGGGTGCGCATGAATGGGACTTCTGGGACCGCGCCATTGAGAATGTGATCCGGACCTGGCTGCCTTTGGAGAATCGGGAATCCCTGGGCAGCGGCAATATCGGTCCTGACCGCACAGGAGACTGAGAGCTGCCGGAGACGCCAGAGAAGCACCTGGGAAAGAAAACCGAGTGTTTTGATATATAATTCAGATAGAGTTCAGGAATCATTGGATTCGGACTGTGCCTGGCAGGATTTCTGCGGCCGGCATACGTACCCGGAACCCTTGACCGTTCCCAGGAGGTATACTTATGAACTGGCAGCAAATATTGATCATTGTGATTGGAGCCCTGCTCCTGATTGGAGGCCTTCCCGCTATCTGGCGGTTTGCGAAAGGAAGCGCCCGGATCATTCTGTCCGTGGTTCTGTTCCTGGTCATTGTGGCCCTGATCTGGTGGGCCATCACCGGACTGGCAGCTGCAGTCTGACACAGCTGAATCATGACAGTGAACTTCCTGCAGCGATTGCTCCGGGGAGTTTTTTTCGATGGCCCAGAAGACTGTACGGCATCTGCACGCCAATCCGAAGACAGGCATTCCGGTTGAATCCCGCAACATGCAGATGCCACGATGATGGCGGTGACCCGGAAAGGAGACAATGTCATGGATGCAAACAATCAGGCCAGCGGTCTGCACTTCACCTTCGAAAAACGCGGCTGCCGAAAGCTCCTGCAGAAACACGATACGCTGGAGTTGTCAGTGACGGACACCATCACCCGACAGGCAGACCACGACTTCTTCAAGACCAAGTACGCCTCGAGACAGAAATGGAAGGGGCTGCCGATCCTGGAATGCCGTGTCAATGATCCCTCCGCCGGCAGTGTCCGGGTCGCATTCACCAGGGAAGGAACCCGGATCTGTGTAATATACCTGACAAGGACCCTCCTCAAGAAAGCTTTCACCCAGGAACTGGAGTCGTTCCTGAAGGGGGCCGGCGCATGAAACGGATCCCTCTGCGACAGGCGCAGGTGAAGTGGCTGGCGGCCCTGCGGCGGGCGGATCTGGTATCCATCACGTTGTGGACCTTCAAGAAAGACCGCTGGGTGAAACTGGAGCAGACAGGTGGCGAGTGGGTTTTGACGGAATCCGGTTTTGTGAACAGCCAGACCACCCTCGTAACTGCCTCCGCAAAGAAAGCGCTGAAGGAAGCCTTTGCCCGGGAATTTCCACGCAGCACACAGCTCTATATACAGGAAACGTGACGAAAAAGGCAGCCGGTTCACACCAGGAAGGGCTGCCTTTTCTGTTCCCGGAAACCTATACAGCCGGCAGTCGAAGCCACCATCGGCACCCCTGTCTGTATTTTACTGTTATATGGTGTTTACACACTGTGCCTAGCTGTTGTATACTGTTTTCGCGAAGAAACTGGCCCTCAATGGACCGGCAGAGAGGAGGCGTCCCATGGAAATCCAGATATCACACACTTCCATGGAACCAATCTACGAACAGATTGCGGGCCAGATCCGGCTGCAGATCCGGGAAGGAACCCTCCAGGCACAGGATCCGCTGCCTTCCGTGCGGGGATTTGCCCGGGAATACCGGGTGTCGGCGCTGACCGTGAAAAAAGCCTACGACTTGCTGGAGGAAGAAGGATTCGTCCATACGGTCCATGGGAAGGGCACCTATGTGGCGGAGATCTCTGCCAATACCGTCCAGGAAGAACTGCAGAAGCAGCTGGAATCCCAGTTTCTGCAGGCACTGGCAAAGGCGAGGGCCATGAAAATGACAGAGGAGGAGATCCTGGACCTGGTCCGGATGCTCATGGAGGAATACAGATGATGGAATCACCGAGAACTGAAGACAGTGGCAGACCACTGATCGAATGCGCTGCCGTGTGTAAACACTATCCGGATTTTGCGCTTGATGTCACGCTGACGGTGCCTGAAAACACCATTGTGGGACTCGTGGGTCTTAACGGATCGGGAAAGACCACGCTTTTCCGGCTGCTGACTGGGCTGGCCAAAGCCGATGACGGAAGCTGCCGGATGCTCGGACAGGCTGCGGACACTCTGCCAGTGTCCGTAAAGGAACAGATTGGGGTGGTTCTGGCGGATACCGGATTTCCGGCGGTGTTTACACCCCGGGATGTCAAAAGGATCCTGGCGGCTTTTTACAACGGCTTTGATCCTGAATATTTCGATGCCCTGGTGAAGCGGTTCTCCATTCCGCCAGACAAGGCCCTGGAGACATTTTCCACCGGCATGAAAGCCCGCCTGCGCGTGATTGCCGCCATCAGCCACCACCCGAGGATCCTGCTGCTGGATGAACCCACCGCGGGACTGGATGTTGTGGCGCGCAACCAGATCCTGGACCTGCTGCGGGAATACATGGAGACACCCGGCCGCAGCATCCTGATCAGCTCGCACATTGCTTCGGATCTTGAGAACCTCTGCGACTCCTTCCGGCTGATTTCCAGAGGCCGCATCCTGCTGGCAGAGGACATGGATGTGCTCCGGGACGAATATGGGTATGTGAAGGTGCCTGCCAGTCTGGCCAGATCCGTGGATCTGAAAGGTGTGGTTTGCCGAAAGACAAACCCTGACGGGTCCATAGAAGCCCTGGTGAGCGACCGGCAGTTTTATCTGGACAACTACCCGCATGTGCTGGTGGAGCGCGGTGGTGTGGATGAGGCACTGCTGCTGTTTGAAGGTGCCGATGCGGTGATTGACCGGAATCCGGAAACAGAGATCACGCGAAAGGGAAAGGAGACCCGCTGATCATGAAGGGACTTGCTTTGTATGACCTGACTTGGCTCAAGGGCCAGAAAAAACTGCTGATGATCCTGACAGCCCTGACTATCCTGTACCTGGTCACAGACGGAACCATGGTGCTGTTTCTCTCGGTGATTTTCCAGATGCTCCTGCTGAGGACCCTGGAATGGAACCTGCGGGCTGAAAACAGCCGGTTTCTCTTCACGCTGCCCTTCACCCGGCGACAGTATGTGCAGGAAAAATACCTGTTCATTCTGGGATCGACACTGGTCCTCACCATTGGCCTGTATGCGGTGGCCATCGTTTGTCAACGTGACAAGATGCTGGAACTCAGCGCCATGCTGGGGGTCATTGTGCTGGAACTGCTGTATTTTTCCGCGATCCTCATCCCGATGATGATCCGCCTGGGTTCCAATATGCAGGTATGGCTGACGGTGATCGTGGTGGTGCTTGCCTCGCTGACCGCGGTGCTGATTGGCAGCCTGCAGGAAACAGTGACGCAGTGGCTGACGGTGATTCAGGGCAATCTGCCGGTTGTGTTCGGTGGGATGGCCGTTCTTGGCCTGGTGTGTCTGGCTGTATCCATGAAAGTCAGCGAAGGGATCCTGGACAGGGAGGAACTGTAGCGGATCGCAGCCAACCTGCCGATGACTGCCGGGACTGGAAAGGAGGAGGTATATGAACGGTCTCTTTGTGAGCGACCTGCTGTGGCTGAAGCATCAGAAGCGGTTTCTGCTCTCGCTGCCGGGTCTTCTGGGTCTGTACCTGGTTCTGGATATCCAGATCTCCCTGATCATGCTGTATCTGACCATCATTCTCCATGGCAGTCTGCTGCAGCTGGTATTGCAGAGTCTGCAGCCGGAAACAGCACGGTTCCTGTTCGCGCTTCCGGTTTCCCGCCGGCAGTTTGTCCGCGAAAAATACGCCCTGATTCTGGGCCTTTGCGGCCTGGGAATACTGACAGCGGGCGGTCTGTGCGTGCTGTTTCGCCCATATCATGCTGCAGATCTGCCGGAAGCGCTGGCAATCGGCGTGATCTGGCTGCTTTTCTTCACGGCGGTTCTGATCCCGATGGCGATCCGGTTTGATACCGGAGTGCGGATCTGGATGGTAGTTCTGCTGATGTTCGCTGCAGCCATTCTTTCCTATGTTATGGGAGAGGCAACGCTGCCAGATACATTCTTTTGGGAATGGGTGCAAAACCACCGGATGACGGTCTTCCTGTTGCTCGCGGCGCTCTGCAGTGCAGGGTGTGCGCTTTCTGCGTTCATCAGCAAGAGGATGCTGGAGTCCAGAGAATACTGAGTGCCGAAACCGGAGAGTCAGCGAGGGCTGAACCGGACAGTCAGTGTGACAAAAAGGTGTCCGGTGTTCCGTAGAAGCCGGATTTCTCCCTGGATGGAACAATGTGGTTTACTGCAGGATGTAATCCCTTCCATTATTCTTTACCGGGGTATACAATGAAGCTGCAACACAGAAGGGAAATGATAGTTGATGAAAGAATCCTTGAATGCTGTCCTGATCAACAAATCCGCTGCCGCCTATGGAGAGCAGCCGGTTTACCGCATGGTATTCCAGACACCGAAGGGCATCTGTTCTTTCCGGGTCTCCGCAGATGCCTACAATGCCGGACGGATCGGACAGAAAGGGATGCTGACATACTCCAGCAACCGCATGGAATCCTTTGGCACCATTCGAAACAGCTTCAGCCAGACAGTCACAGAACGTTCCTGGCTTCGCCTGCAGGCATAATCACAATAGTCCACACATCGGTGATCCCGGTGTGTTTTTATAACCGGATGCTGTGCGCCGGAGTTGCGGCTATCCGGTTGCGGGAGGGTCGGTAAACGACCACACGCCACCAGAGGCAGGTTGCGGCAAGCTTTCGCTGTTGGTACACTGAAGGATATGAACTGGAAGGGATTCAGGAAAGGGCTGGTGCTGAGCACCCCTATCATGACAGGCTACATACCGGTGGCTGTAGCCTATGCAGCCACAGCTTTGTCCACAGGACTGACTCCCTGGCAGACCGTGGCCATGTCACTGTTTGTCTACACAGGTGCCGGGCAGATGGCGGCGGTGGCCATGATCGGCCAGGGTGTGTCTCTGCTGGGGATCACCACAGCGGTGTTCATCATGAATCTCCGCCATGTGATCATGAGCACAGTGATTATGGAGCGCCTGCGCCGCAGTTCTCTGGGGGTTCGTGTGCTGCTGAGTCTGGGCATCACGGATGAAGTCTTCGCGCTGGAAACCGCCGGAGGGCAGGCGAAGGGAGCTGACAACGCAGCCTGTTTCGCAGGGATCGCTCTGGGAGCCTGGGCTTCCTGGGTCATCGGCACGTGCATCGGCTGCGGGATGACGACGTTCCTGCCGCCGGAACTGATGAGCGCCCTTGGCATTTCGCTGTATGCCCTCTTCATTTCCATTCTCACGCCGCAGATCCGGCAGCACCTGCCGCTTGCCATGGTGGTGATAGTTTCGGCTGTGACCAGCACACTGATCGACTCCAGCCAGGGAATCATCATCGGGTCTCTTGCGGGGGCTGCAGCGGGGATGTTTCTGGTGAAGGAGGAGGACCTGCCATGAACATGCTGGTGCTGACCATCTGCCTGGCGCTCTCCACAGCGATTCCCCGGATCCTGCCGGCGGTTTTTATTTCCCGGATGCACTTTTCCAGAGGCGCAAGGAAATTCCTGCGGCTGCTGCCGGTCTCGGTCATGGCTGCCCTGATTTTTCCCGGTGTCATCCAGTCATCACCCAATGCGACTGCCTGTCTGACGACGATCGGACTGTCGGTTTTCTGCGGACTGATGAACTGGCCTCCAATCACCGCCGTGCTTGCCAGTGCCGGGGCTGTCTGGCTGCTTCTCGTGCTGATGTGATCAGGTGCGGACATCCATCCGGATCACGTGATCTTTACAGAAAAGGCCGTTGTACATGCGGCCTGCTGATACAGTAGAACGGAGACTCATATGCATTTTGAACTCTTTCATCTGGGGCCCCTGACGGTGTACACCTACGGGTTCCTGATTGCCATTGGCATCCTGGCCGCCTTCTTTGTGGCGGACCGTCGGGGCAAAGCCATGGGGATGGATACATCTCATCTTGAAGGCATCACCCTGACGGTGTGCATTACGGGGTTTGCCTGCTCCAAGCTGCTCTATATCCTGACAAGGCTGCCGGACATCATTGCCGATCCGGGGATCCTGATGAATCTCGAAGACGGCTGGGTGGTCTATGGCGGCATCATCGGTGGTTTGCTTGGCGGGCTCTGGTACTGCCGGCGTCATCAAATGAATTTCATGGAGTGGTTTGACCTTCTGATACCGGAAGTGGCGCTCGCACAGGGATTCGGGCGACTGGGCTGCTTCTTTGCGGGATGCTGCTACGGCATTCCGGTGGAATGGGGCATCACATTCCCGGAAGGCGGACTGGCTCCGGCTGGCATTCCGCTGTTTCCCAGCCAGCTGATTTCCTCGGCGTTTGACTTCGGGATGTTCTTCTTTCTGTGCTGGATCGCAAAGCGGAAGAAGTTCAACGGCGAAGTCGGTGCCTGGTACCTGATCCTGTATTCAGTGGGGCGTTTCATCATCGAGTTCTTCCGCGGCGACCTGATCCGGGGTGCAGTGGGAACCCTCTCCACTTCACAGTTCATTTCCGTCTTCACGCTGGCTGCCGGCATTGCGATCCTGGTCGTCATGCGGAAAAAATACAAAAATGGTATGACAAAGAAGGCTTGAGGCTCTTTTCCTGTCTGTGGCAGGAGAAGGTCTCAGGCCTTTCTTTATGATGTGACCTGTTTTGGGACAGGGACATCAGGGGTTGTGCCCCGGGAATATCAGGGAAAGCAAGGGGCAGACACCGGGTTCAGGCGGTGCAGTCTTCAGGTGTTCTCAGAGTGTCGCCGTGTCTTTTTCGAAGTCCACAATTTGTCGGTCTTCTCAATGGAAATAATCGTATAGTTTGGTATGATTTTAGTGAATTTGATATGGATATATCTGTTTTGATTCCTGTCTGTATCCTGCCTGGTCACAGAGACTGAACCTGATTTGCGGGTTCCTGTCTGTCTGTTTCTTCCGGGACAGATGTTTTTTTATTGTTCTTTCCGGAGTATCCGGATGTTCTTTATGCGGGAGCCATCCTTTGGCTGCGTGGCTCCCTGTCGTTTGTACATGGAAGAAATCGAGGTGTTGATGAAAGAGTTCAAAGAATCTGTATCCATCGCCATGGCTTATGTGGGCGTCATTGTCGGAGCGGGCCTGTCCTCCGGCCAGGACATTCTCCAGTATTTCCTGTCCTTCGGAAAACAGGGAATCTGGGGGATCCTGCTGTTCTGTGTGCTGAATGTCGTTTTCGGAAAAATCATCGTGACACTCGGCAGCTATTTCCGGTCCAATAGTCACAGTGAAGTGCTGGGGGCCATTGCCGGTCCGGTCACGAACCGGATCATTGACTGGACACTGATCGCCGCGGGGTTCATCATCGGTTTTGTGATGCTGTCCGGTGCTGGTTCCAACCTCAATCAGCAGTTCGGGATTCCGTCCTGGGCCGGTGCACTGTTCTGTGCCCTGCTGATCATCGCAGTGACGTTTCTGGATTTTGACAAAATCACGAAAGTCCTGGGAATCTTCACGCCGGTGGTCATTCTGTTCATTGTCCTGATCACAGCGTATTCCATTTCGACGAAGCCTCTGGACATAGCCGCTCTCAGCAGCGAAACAGCAGGGATTCCGTCACCGCTGCCCAATATCGGGCTGTCGGCACTGAACTACTTTTCGCTTTGTGCCATGACCGGTGTTTCCATGGGGTTTGTCCTGGGCGGATCCATAGTCAAGATCGGCACAGCGGAGAAAGGCGGTGCACTGGGTGGTGCCCTGGTGGGCCTGATCATTACCGGTGCCTACATCAGCATGTTCCTGAACATTGGCATGGTGAAAGGTGCCGAAATGCCGATCCTGGAAATCGTCAATGCCATATCGCCGGCTCTGGGGCTGGTCTATGCCCTGGTGATTTTCTTCCTGATCTTCAATACGGCCTTCTCTCTGTATTATGGCCTGGCGTGCCGGTTTGGCGGTGGAAACAGTGTGCGGGTGCGCAAATACCTGATCCTGTTTGTGGCTGCGGGTTATGGATGCAGTTTTGGGGGATTCAGGAGCCTGATTTCCCTGACGTATCCATTCCTCGGGTATATGGGCTTTGTCCTTCTGGCGGTCCTGGCTTCCGCCTGGATCAGAGGCAGGGACCGGATCTCGGCAGAAAAAGACTGCCGTCGGAATATGATCCGGCTGGCGCGAAGGGAATATGCGGATGTTCCGTACACCCGCAAAGACCGGGAACAGTTTGACCGGCTCGGGAAGCAGTCGGTCATTCCCGCAGAGGAAATCAAGCGGGATATCCGGGAGTATGTCCGGACGGCAGAAACTGCCGGTCTGTGATGGAGGAAAGGGATTCGGTGCATGAGGTCGGTCCAGACCATCGTGTGGATCGGAGCACCGGGTTTCATTCAGACAAATCATTGCGCAGGCCTGAGGCTGTTTCCCTGTAAGATTGCACAGAAGGCTTCGGGCCTGTTTTATGATGGCTGATGTATGGGGTATCGGCGTAGAGGGGAAAACCAGTGCGCATCTGCACTTCGGGAGAAGTGGTAGCGGCAGAGACTGAGTCCTGCTTTGGCGAAAGGATGTGGCCAGGGACAGATGTGGTGGACTCCGGCTTTCCGACGAGTCTCTGCACGGAAGAAGAGAGCGCGCAGTTGGAGTGGGCTCCAACTAAACGGGAAAAACATCAAAAGCTGGAGCGGACTCCAACTGAATGAGCGACAAAGGAATCATCCACCAGAACCTCCAGGACTTCTTCCTGGGCAAAGGCATTTGAGATTCGGTTCCATCCCGGGATGCCCCGGATCTGCCCTGCCATCACCAGCATCAGCATTCATACGAAAAGGGAGAAACCCGGCTTCAGGTTTCTCCCATGTTTTGTTATTCGGCTTTTTCCAGCAGCTTTTCCAGGATCTGCACAGCGTTCGTTGCCGCACCCTTGCGGATCTGGTCGCCGCAGACAAACACCTGCAGCGTCTTTCCCTCCGGATCGGTCAGGTCCTTGCGGATCCGGCCCACGAACACATCGTCCTGGTCCGTGGTATCCAGCGGCATGGGATACACCCTGTTCTGCGGGTCATCCTTCAGCTGCACTCCCGCGGCCTGCTTCAGCACTTCCCGGGCCCTGGCCACATCCACTTCGGTTTCACATTCCAGGGTGATGGACTCGGAGTGGGAGCGCATCACGGGAACGCGGACACAGGTGCAGTTCACCAGAAGTTCCGGTTCATGCCAGATTTTCCGGCCTTCGTTCTGCATCTTCCATTCTTCCTTGGAGATGCCGAACTCATCGAAGTCGCCGATTTGCGGAATCAGGTTGTAGGCGATCTGGTAGGGGAACGCCTGGAAGGGAACATCTTCACCTTTGACCTGGTTTTCCAGATCCGCAATCCCTTTGACCCCGGCTCCGGACACCGCCTGCATGGTGGTCACGATCATGCGCTTCAGGCCGAATTCCTTCTTCAGCGCATCACACCCCACCAGGGCAATGATCGTGGAGCAGTTCGGGTTGGCAATGATGCCGTTGTGGTGGTCAATGTCATCCGCATTGATTTCCGGCACCACCAGGGGGACATTGTCATCCAGCCGGAAGGCGCTGGAGTTGTCCACCACCACACAGCCGGCTTCCTGCGCCCAGGGCATCCACCGCTTCGTCACGTCATTTTCGCAGGCGCCGAGGACATAGTCCACACCCTGGAAGGAATCCGGGGTCAGTTCCTCCACGACCAGACCGTCAATGACCTTGCCTTTGGACCGGGCGCTGGCCAGCAGCTTCACCTCCACCGGCAGATTCCGTTCCCGGATACATTCCAGCATCTGTCTTCCCACGGCGCCGGTCGCGCCTGCAATTGCCACTTTCTTCATCCCTGCAAATCCTCCTTCGTCACAAATTCGTCATAAATCGCCTTGACTGCCGTCTCAAAATCCGGCGTTTCCACCGCCACCGTGATGTTGATCTCATTGGAGTCCTGGGCAATCATCATGATGCTGATGTTTTCCCTGCCCAGGGCCGTGAACAGCCGCCCGGCCATGCCTGGGGAATCGCTCATGCGCTTTCCCACGGTACTGATCAGTGAAATGTTGTCCTGCACCTTCACCTCATCCGGCTTCAGCTCCCGCTTGATCCGGGACACGATTTCGTACAGCGTGTTTTCCACGTCCTTTTCTTCCATGACCACCGTGAAGCTGTCGATGCCCGACGGGATGTGCTCGATGGACACGTTGTAGTCCTCCAGGATGGACAGAACCTTCCGCATGTAGCCCACTTCGCTGGACATGTGTTTCTTGTATACATATAAGGATACAAACCCGGATTTTCCGGCGATGCCTGTGATGGGATAATGGGACTTCGTTTTCCGGTTTTCCTGGATGAACGTTCCCGGATCCTGCGGCCGGTTGGTGTTCAGGATGTGGATGGGAATGTTGCGTTCCTTGACCGGGAAAATCGCCTCTTCATGCAGCACGCTGGCCCCCATGTAGGAGAGTTCCCGCAGCTCGGAGTAGGTGATGTGGGTGATTTCATGGGGCTTGTCCACGATGGTCGGATCTGCCATGAGGAATCCGGACACATCGGTCCAGTTCTCGTAGACATCCGCATCCATGACGTTGGCCAGGATCGCACCGGTGATGTCCCCTCCGCCGCGGGTGAACACCTGGATGCGTCCGTTGGCCGTGGATCCGTAGAATCCCGGGAAGACGAAGTGTTCGTATTCTGCCATCTTGGCCTGCAGCTTGGCTTTCGTCGCCTTGAAGTCGATGGTTTTGTCCAGGTTGAAGCAGATGACATCCCTGGCATCCACAAAGGGGAAGCCCAGGAATTCCGCCATCATTTTCGCGCACCAGTATTCGCCCCGGGACACGATTTCGTCCTGCTTCATCTGGTTCAGGTTCGCATAGAAGGCATCCAGTTCCCCGGCCATGTTCTGCTTCAGGCCCAGTTCCTTCTGGATCCCCAGGATCCGCTCCCGGATGATGCGGTAGACATTGGAGGCGTCCACGTGATACTGACGGTGGGCATCCAGCAGGTAGAGCAGGTCGGTGAGCTTGGCATCTGCGGGGGTTCTCCGACCTGGTGCGGACACAACGACATAGCGGCGGTCGGGATCGGACTGGATGATGTCCCGGACCTTGCGGAACTGACAGGCATCGGCAACTGACGACCCGCCGAATTTCGTGACTTTCAGCATATTGATTCCTTTCTCAAACAAGAAACGGGAGAGTGCACTCCCGGTTTTTTCAGCGAAGCAGACAGCTTACCGCCAGAGGGCGATCATGGCCTGCGGATCCAGTTCCTGGATGCGGTCGATCACATCGGCGCCTGCCGGTCCGATCAGCCAGTATGATCCTTCCTTCACTCTGGCTGTCGGAATGGAAGAGAGGTCTGCCTCCGAGCGGACCAGCCAGGTTTCCTGAATCAGGGAATCGTCCTGCTTCAGGTTTCTGTCCAGGCGGATCGGGCGCTCTGTGCCTTCCATCGTGTCGAGTGCGTTGGCCAGCATGGCCTGGGCCGTTGCCATCTGTCCGGCACCCTGGCCGAACAGGCCGATCTTGTCGAAGCTGTCGGCATAGATGAGCTGCGCATTGTAGTTGGACGGCACATTGGCCAGATAGTCGTCCCGGTTCAGGAACGCAGGCGCAATCACGGATGCATAGCGCCCGTCTTTCTGCACGGACCGTGAAATGTGGCGGATCACTTTGTTTTCGCCTCTGGCCAGCGCAATGTCTTCCGGTGTGAGCTTCGAGATGCCAAGGGGCTTTCTCAGACCGTCGTTTTTCGTGTTGTATGCCAGCATATTGGTGATCACGGTCTTGTACCAGACATCCATGCCTTCCACGTCATTGGTGGGGTCCGCTTCGGCGTATCCCATGGCCTGTGCATCCCGCAGTGCCGTCGACAGGTCCTGCCCCTCTTTCTGCATCTGGTCCAGGATATAGTTGGAGGTGCCGTTGAAGATGCCCTCGAATCCATTCAGGTCTTCCAGCTTCTGCAGCTTCAGCACGGCATCCAGGAAGGGGATCCCGCCGGCCACGCTGGCTTCGATCTGGATCGATCCGCCGTTTTCTTCCGCCAGCTTCACATAGTCTTCCAGATTGGGGGCCACTGTGGCCTTGTTGGATGTGATGACGTGCTTGCCTGCCTCCAGCGCCTTGCGGATCAGGGTGTTGGACGGTTCGGTGCCGGAGAGGCATTCGAACACCACATCCACGTCCGGATCCGTCACCAGGCCCTCGCCGTCGTTGGAGAAATAGGGAAGATCCTCGAATTCCGGCAGAACGAACACTGCCTTCATGTCCAGTCCATCCACCGTGTTCACAAGTTTTTCGACGCCTTTTCCCACGGTTCCATATCCTAATAATACAGCCTGCATAAGCCCTCCTGTTTCTTATTCAAAAACACTTGTTTTCAAAGCTTGCACATTGTATCATAGGTGTTGTTCATTTTCAAGGAGGTTTTCAAATGGTTACATCCTACCATTCAACAAGAAACAAGGGGATACAGGCAGGTGCCAGGGAAGCGGTCCTGACAGGCATCGCCAGCGACGGCGGTCTGTTTGTCAGACCGGATCTGGGAACGGAAAAAGCAGACCTGGACCGCATCCTGAATCAGTCGTATCAGGAGAATGCCGCATACATTCTCGGCCTGCTCCTGCCGGACTATACAGAGGAAGAACTGAAACAGGCAGTGGCGGCCGCCTACACCGGCACATTTGCCGACAAAGCCATCACGCCTCTGAAACCCGTCGGCGACCTGCATGTCCTGGAGCTGTTCCATGGACCCACCTCCGCCTTCAAGGACGTTGCGCTCACCATGCTGCCGCAGCTCATGAGCATCGCCCTGCAGGATACGGAAGATTCCGCCATGATCCTGACTGCCACCTCCGGTGACACGGGCAAGGCGGCACTCTCCGGATTCCGGGATGTGGACCGGACAGGCATTGCCGTCTTCTATCCCGAGGGCAAGGTGTCCCAGATCCAGTACCGGCAGATGGCCACCCAGCAGGGAAGCAACGTGAAGGTCTTCGCCGTGCGGGGCAACTTCGACGATGCCCAGTCTGCGGTGAAGCAGCTGTTCCTGGATGAAGACCTTGGCCAGTGGGCGGCCGGGCAGAACATCCGTCTGTCCAGCGCCAACTCCATCAATGTCGGCCGTCTCGTGCCGCAGGTGGTCTACTATTTCGAAGCCTGGAAGCAGCTGGTCAACCAGGGTGTCATCGGCCGTGATGACAAGGTGTCCTTCTCTGTGCCCACAGGCAACTTCGGTGACGTGCTGGCAGGCTACTATGCATACAGGCTGGGACTGCCGGTGAAGAAGTTTGTCGTGGCCAGCAATGCCAACAACGTGCTGACGGAATTCATCACCACGGGTGTGTATGACCGGAACCGTCCGTTCGTGAAGACGATTTCCCCGAGCATGGACATCCTGATTTCCTCCAACCTGGAGCGCCTGCTCTACTACATGACAGACGGAAACACGGAACAGGTGGCTGCCTGGATGCAGGAACTGGCCGAAACCGGACGGTATGAAGTCACGCCGGAGGTCCTGGAACGGATCCGGTCGCTGTTTGAAGCCGACTATGCGGATGATGCCGCCACGAAGGAAACCATTGCTGATGTATATAAAGAGGAACGCTATGTGCTGGATCCTCACAGCGCCATTGGCTATCGGGCGGGTCTGGCGAAAAAAGACGACACCCCGATGGTGGTCCTTGCCACGGCGTCTCCCTACAAATTTGCACAGGATGTGATGCAGGCGCTGACCGGTGAAGAGCTCGGGGAATGGGATGCGCTGCACCGGCTGCAGGAACTCTGTCAGGATCCCATCCCGGCAGGACTGGCTGCCCTGGAGAACGCCAGGATCCTCCACGAGGCTGTTATCGGGGTTCCGGGGATGAAGGAAGCCGTGCAGGGGGCCTGCTCTTTGGTGAAAAACGGAGAGACCGCATGATCCGCATCAGTGTACCGGCCACCAGCGCCAACTGTTCGGTAGGATTCGATACGATGGGACTGGCCCTGGACTGGCGGGGGATGTTTCTGTTCGAACAGGCTGACAGCCTGCGCATTACGGGCTGTCCCGAGGCGTATGCCGGAGAGGACAATCTCATCTGGAAAGCCTACCTGACGGGATGTGAGGCCGGCGGGTTTTCGCCGGATCCCCTCCATATTCATATAGAGTCTGACATTCCTTTTGCCCGGGGACTGGGGTCCAGTGCCACGTGCATCGTGGCGGGTCTGGCTGCGGCGTGGGAAGTCCACGGCCAGCCGGCTCCCAGACATGAGATCCTGGCCCTGGCTGCAGGCATGGAAGGACACCCGGACAACGTGGCGCCGGCCATTTTCGGCAACCTGTGCACGACGGTCATGGACCGGGACCAGGCGGTGATGTGTGCAACAGACATGAGTCTCTGGCATGCACTGGCCATTGTGCCGGAAAATGAAGTCTCCACCGCCGAGGCCAGGAAAGTGCTTCCGGCGACAGTATCTCTGAAGGAAGCGGCCCTTCAGGCCGGGCGGGCAGCTCTGTTTGTCCAGGGACTGGAACGCGGTGACCAGCAGCTGGTTTGCGCTGCGTGTCAGGATGTGCTCCATGAGCCCTGGAGAAAGGCGCTCATTCCCCAGTACAGTCGGCTGAAGGACGCCTGTGAAGCCAATGCGGTCCCCCTGTGGATCTCCGGCTCGGGCAGCACCATGCTGGCCATCAGCCGGGACCGCTCACAGCTGGAGAGCATGCAGGCATGGGTCCGGAAGGAGATGGGCCTGGACAGCCGGCTCACGAACCCCGACCGGGAAGGACTGCAGATCTTCCATGAGTAAGTACTATGTGGTCTCCAGCGAGATCCTGCCCGAGGTGCTGGAGAAGGTCATGGAAGCCCACCAGCTGCTGAATTCCGGGGAAGCCACCCGGATCTCCGAGGCCGTGGCCAAAGTGGGGATCTCCCGCGGTACGTTCTATAAATACAAGGATGCGGTGTTCAGCTTCTCCCAGGACGAGTCCACGCGCAAAGCCATCATTTCCTTTGTCATCCGCCATGAAAAGGGGGCGCTGGCCCAGGTGATCAACCTGCTCAGCCGCTCCCAGGCCAACATTCTGTCCCTGAACCAGACTGCACCGATCAACGGCATTGCCAGCCTGACGATCACCATTGACATGGCGGACCTGGAAACAAGTCCCGAGGACCTGATCCGGGTGCTGCAGGATCTGCCGGCGGTGAGCCGGACAGAACTGGTGGCAGTGGAGTGACGCTCAGACGGCTGGCGGCCTGGTTCTGGGGCATGGCGGCGATCCTGGCGATGCTGTTGACAATCGTCGACCTGCAGGCGCTGGACACAGGCTGGTACGATGACTGGTACCGCCACTCGGACCTGGCAGAAAGGCTGGATGTGCCGGAAGAAAGCCTGGAGGAAGCCATGTCCATGATGCTGGAGTATGTCAGGGGGGACCGAAGCACCATGGACGGCTCTTTGGCGGGGATCGGCGAGGTCTACAATGCACGGGAAAAGGCGCACATGAAGGATGTGCGCCATCTGTATGAACAGGCAATGGCCGCAAAATACACTGCCTGGGCCATTGTGGGTCTGGGCGTTGTGATCGCAGGATGGAAAAAAGCCTGGAAAACGCTGGCCCTGGGGTATCTGCAGGCAGGGCTCTGCTGGCTGTTCCTGCTGGCGTTCCTGGGGCTGTGGGCTGCAACCGGATTCACGGATTTCTGGACGCATTTCCACGAGCTGTTTTTCAACAACGACCTGTGGCTGCTTGATCCCGCCACGGATTTCATGATCCGCATCTGTCCGGAATCGCTGTTCTTCGACCTGGTGATCCGCATCGTGCTGGAAATCACAGCGGTTGCAGTGACCGGGGGTGTTGTATCCTGGCTGGTGCTGCGAAGTGGCAGGCGTTGAAAAGGCCATTCACAATGTTATACTGCTGATGAGACCTCCGGCATGAAAGGAAGGCATGCGGAAGGTTTGATTCATGGAACTCATCCTTGCCAGTCAGTCCCCGCGGCGAAAGCAGCTCCTCGAGGAGCAGGGATATAAGGCTGATGTTCACCCGGCAGAAATTGCCGAGACGATTTCCACGACAATGCCCCTGGATGAGGCCCTGGAGCGCCTGGCGCTGGACAAGGCCCGTGCAGTACAGCCGGCTTTTCCTGACAGAACCATTCTCGCGGCCGATACGGTTGTGGTGTATGGAGGCGAGATCCTGGGAAAGCCGTCGGATGACCGGGAAGCCTGTGATTACCTCATGCGGCTGTCCGGAGAAACGCACCAGGTGAAGACCGGTGTGTGCATCCTGACACCGGAGCTGGAAATCACGTTCACCGACACCACAGATGTGCATTTCCGGGTTCTGGAGGACCAGGAAATCCTGGAATATACGGATTCAGGCCGTGCGCTGGACAAAGCCGGTGCCTACGGGATCCAGGATTCCGGGTTTGTGGACCGCATCAGCGGCTCCTGGAGCAACGTTGTGGGACTTCCGATGGAAAAAGTGGAAGAAGTTCTCGATTATTTGTGCAGAAAGGGTTGCGCAACCGCCGTGTGATAGGGTAATATATCACACGTACCGCCCGTATAGTATAAAGGTAATACAGGTCCATGGTAAGGATCAACTCGTGGTTCAATTCCGCGTACGGGCACCATTCAGATCATCCACCCGCCGGCAGGCGGGTTTTCTTCGTGTGCCCGGCATGGCATACATCCAGGTGGTGAAAGTCCACTATGGGAGCGTATCATCGCAACCGCTAACCATTAGCTCAAGGCAAGGGGCTCACTGGTAACAGGAGTTCTGAAAGAAGCCCGGCGGCAAAGTTCCGGCCTGAGGAACACGAACCGCATATAAGGCCACAGACGGAGACGAGCGTGCGAAACAGCGCAAAGTCGTAATAGTTGCGGATGACTGTCTGGGGTAAATGCGGCAGGTATATGGAATGAAAGATGTATGACCTTACCCGGGGAGGTCCTGCCAGCGAGAGGAATCATCAAACCATGATGACCCCCTTCCCGCAGTAATAACGAATGGCAGGAAGTCAGCCGAGGCCATAGTAGCGAAGAAGTCCCTGTAATGGGGATGGAGTGAAGGGCCGAACGTACAATTTACTGCAAATATCAGGAATGCGTCCTGCACAACAAACCGATAAAGGACAAACCCAGAGAGCCCCTGAAGATGAGTAAGGAAGGGCAGTGCAGGAACACGTGAAAGAAAGGAGCAGCCATGAACCAGACCAGACTGATACAGCCGGAAGACCTGAGCACACAGGAAATCTTCTCCATGGAGAACCTGACCAATGCGTGCAGACAGGTACGGCGAAACAATGGAGCTGCAGGGGTAGATGGAGTCAAAGCCAGAGAACTTCCTGCCTGCCCCGGAGAGTATTGGGAGCGACTGCGGGAACAGATACTGGGCCGCAGTTATAAACCACTGCCAGCCAAAAGGACCGATATCCCGAAACCGGATGGGAGCCTGCGGGGGCTCAATGTCCCGGCTGCCAGAGATAGAGTCATACAGGCCTGTCTGGCAAACTATCTGGATTACAGGAAGGACTTCGAGATGAGCAACAGCTCATACGGGTTCAGGAAGAACAGGAGATGTGAACAGGCGATACTGAAAGGCCTTGAGTTCATGAACGACGGGTATGACTGGATCGTCGACATCGACCTGAGGAAATTCTTCGACACGGTGGACCAGGACAGACTGATACGACTGATAGACAACCTGTTCCATAACAGGGACGTCACGTCGCTGACAAGGAAGTTCGTCAGAGCGGGAGTCATGATAGACGGAAGGCTTGTCAGGACAGAAAGAGGCATCCCGCAGGGAGGGCCGCTTTCGCCGGTACTGGCCAACATCTATCTGGACCAGGCAGACAAGGAACTGGAAAGCAGAGGGCTGAGATTCACGAGATACGCAGACGATATGCTCATCTATGTGAAATCGGAAGCCGCCGCCAACAGAGTGATGAAGTCATTCAGCAACTATCTTGAAAAGAAGCTGAAGCTGGAAGTGAATGCTTCAAAATCGAAAGTGGCCAGACCGGATGAAGTGAAATATCTGGGGTTTGGCTTCAAAAGGAACAAAAGGGAATGGAAGGCGATACCGCATGAGAAGTCCATTCATGAGTTCGAGCAGAAGATAATGAAGCTGACAAAACGGAACTGGAGCGTATCTCTTGAGGAGAGGATTGAAAAAATCAATCAGGTCATCAGGGGATGGAGCAATTATTTCAGGTGTGCATGGCTGTATAAAGAAACGGTGCGCAAACTGGACAGCAAGCTCCGGAGAAGAATCAGGGCCATCATCTGGAAGCAGTGGAAAAGCATCAGGAAAAAAGAAGAGAGCCTCATCAAACTGGGATGTCCCAGAGACAAGGCTCACTCATATGCGTGTGCACGACAGGGATATGTCCGTTGTGCAATCACATTCCTGAACAAGTATATCAGAAATATACACCTGAAAAAGAAAGGCCTTCTATCCATGGAGGAATACTTCGATACGGTGGCAGTAAGGTTCATGAAAACATTTGTACGAACCGCCCAGTGCCGAACGGCACGCTGGGTGGTGTGAGAGGGTCAGATGACACCTACTCGATGTGTGCCCGGGCCTTCGTCCCTCTGTCCACCCTGCCGGCATCCGCTGTTTTTCCGGTGTCTGTCACCTGACCTGCCTGCATGTCATCCGCTGATTGCCGCCGGTTTTACACTGCCTGTGTTTTCTGTTACGATGTTGCGGTCTGCAGGAGGATTGCATATGGAAAAGACACTGACGAAAAAGGATCTGGCGGATCTGCTGGCAGAAGCCGGACTGGAGCTGAACAAGACACAGGCGGCGGAGGCTGTCAATGTCATGCTGGATGCCTTCACGAATACACTGAAGGATGGTGGGACAGTGGATATGTTCGGTTTCGGCAAGTTTACGGTGACCGAGCGTGCGGCCCGTTCAGGGATCAACCCGGCAACGCGGGAGAAAATCGAGATCGCGGCCACGAAGGCGGTCAAGTTCAAGCCTGCCAAGGCGCTCAAGGACGCACTGCAGTAATCAGAGTCATTCAAAGGGGGGACCGGCAGGCTCTCCTTTTTTGTTTTGCTGTGAGGCGAAGGCCCTGTTTTGCGCAATTGCCGGATACCCGGTGGACTGCTATCATGAAAGCAGACTGAAACTTTGAAAAGAGGAGCATGTATGGAACAGCCCATTTATGTCATCGGACACAAGAATCCGGATACAGATTCCATCTGTGCGGCTCTGTCCCTGGCGGAACTGAAGCGCCAGCTGGGACAGAATGCCGTGGCAGCGCGGATCGGTCATGTCAATCCTGAAACGAAATTCGTTCTGGAGAAGGCAGGCATGGAACCGCCTCTGCACATCAACACCGCCAAAAGCACGCTGGCGGAAATCGAAATCGACCAGGCGGTGACCGTGGACAAGGGCGCGACCCTGCGGCGCGGGTGGGACCTGCTGATCGAGAATGACGCCAAGACGCTGTATGCCACTGACTCGGAAGGCAACTACAGCGGTCTGGTCACACTGGGGGACATCTCCAAGATCCAGATGCAGGACCTGAACATCACGCGGGACCTGCTCAAGGTCACACCGGTGGAAAACTTCCGGGCAGCACTGCGCGGAACGATCCTGCTGGAGGGCACGAGACCCCTGTCGGGAGAAGTGCGCATTGCCGACAAGAAGATGATGGACCGCAATCTGGAGGGTGCGATCATGGTGCTCAACGACCATGAGGATTCCATGATCAAGTCCATGGCCAAGGGTGCGGCGATGATCCTCATTGCGGAAAACTTTGTTCCCAATGACTACATCATTGACATGGCCCGCAACATGGGAGTCACGCTGATCACCACGCCGTACAACCTGATGAAGATCGTGCAGATGGTGTACCGCTCGATCCCCATCGAAAGCATCATGCTGCCGGCTTCGGACATGGTCCAGTTTTCCCGGGATGAGTTTCTGGAGGACGTGGAGCGCGAGATGCTCAAGACCCGTCATTCCAGCTATCCCGTGGTGTCTCAGGGACGGATCACCGGGTCGGTGGCCAGGTACCACCTGCTGAAGAGCACGCCCAAGCGGTTCATCCTGGTGGACCACAATGAGAAGAAGCAGACCATCAACGACATTGACAAGGGAGAGATCATCGAAATCGTGGACCACCACCGGATCGGTGACATCACCACCAACAAGCCCATCCAGTTCCGGAACATGATCGTGGGGTCATCCTGCACGATCGTGGGCCTGATGTGGCAGGAATACGGCCTGAAGATGCCGGAAAATATCGCGAAGCTTGTGATCTACGCCATGATCTCCGACACGATGAACTTCAATTCTCCCACCTGCACACCGGTGGACCGGATGCTGGCGGAGAGAATTGCCACGGAGTACGGCTTTGACATCAATGCCATGGCGGAGGAGCTGTTTGCGAACACGGCATCCATCAAGGGAAAGACCGTGCAGCAGCTGACAGGCACGGATTCCAAGGAATTCAACATCGGCGGGCACAAAGTGGCGATCTCCCAGACCTTTGTCTTCAACTATGATGACATCCCGGCGATCCGCGATGAACTCCTGGACTATATGCGGCAGGAGGCCAAGTCGCGGCGCCTGGATCTTTTCCTCATGACCTTCACCAATGTGGAAGGACGCGGGTCCAGGTTCCTGGCAGCGGGTCCGGAGGCCGCACGGATGCGTCCGGTGCTGGACCGCTTTGAAGACCAGGGATTCGTGTCCCGGAAAAAGCAGATCGTGCCGGGTCTGGCGAGGGAGCTCGAATGAGCCTGACAGACCGGTTCCTGCGGTATGTGGGTGTGGATACACAATCCGACCACACCAGCGATACGGTTCCCAGTACCCCGGGGCAGTGTGAACTGGCGCAGATCCTGAAACGGGAACTGGCTGAACTGGGGATCGAACATACCTGCGGCAATGGTGTGGTCTATGCCCATCTGCCGGCCACAGGGCCCGGCCGGGGGGAGCCTGTGGGGTTTCTGGCGCATATGGATACTGCCGAGGAGCTGACAGGACGCAATGTCAGACCCCGGATCATTCCGTCGTATGACGGAGGAATCATCCGGCTGAACGACACAGTCTCGATGGCACCGTCGGAGTTTCCGGCCCTGTCGCAGGTCATCGGCGATGACCTGATCGTTACGGATGGCACGACACTGCTGGGCGGAGATGACAAAGCCGGTGTGGCGGCGATCATGCAGGCGCTGGACGAAATCCGCCAGGAAGACCACCGGGAACTGTATGCGGCTTTCACGACGGATGAGGAAATCGGACGCGGCGCTGATCATTTCGACCTGGAACAGTTTCCCGTCGCGTGGGCCTGGACTGTGGACGGGGATGCGGTGAACCAGGTGGACTGGGAAACCTTCAATGCAGCCTGTGCGGATCTGACGGTGCATGGTGTGGCCATCCATCCCGGGGAAGCAAAGGGAAAAATGGTCAACGCAGTCCAGATCGCCGCGGACATTGCCGCTGCGTTTGCGGCTGACGAAACACCGGCCGAGACAGAAGGCCGCCAGGGATTCTGGCATCTGACGGAGCTTGCCGGAACCGTCGAGGAAGCCCATGCCATCTGGATCATCCGGGATCACGATACAGAGAAGTTCGAAGAACGCAAGGCGTTCGTGCAGGACCTGGTTTCCCGCTTTGAAACGAAGCATCCGGGCTGTCTGGATCTGCGGATCCATGACCAGTACCTGAACATGGCCAGATTCGCGCCTGTCACGCAGAACGGGGAACCGGAAGCCGTGCGGGAGGCCCGGGAAGCTGTGGCCGCACAGGGACTGAAACCGGAGAGCGTTCCGGTCAGAGGCGGGACCGACGGTGCGATGCTCAGCGCAAAGGGCCTGTTTACGCCCAACCTGGGCACCGGCAGCTGGAATCATCACGGGCGGTATGAGTTCGCCAGTGTGCAGAAAATGGAAACGATGAAGAACATCGTGAAGACACTCATGAAAGGAAGGGACAACTGATGGATGCAGCGAGCGAGGCGCTGAAAAAACACAGGGAGTGGCAGGGCAAGCTGGAAACAGTGAACAAGATGCCCATTGAAACAGCCGACGATCTCTCCATAGCCTATACACCGGGTGTGGCAGCGCCCTGTCTGGAGATTGCCCGGGATCCTTCCCTGAGTTATGTCTACACCGGCCGGGGTCACACCATTGCGGTGATCTCCGACGGTTCGGCGGTGCTGGGGCTTGGCAACATCGGCCCGGAAGCCGGGATGCCGGTGATGGAGGGAAAATGCGTGCTGTTCAAGGCTCTCTCCGGCCTGGACGCCGTCCCGCTGGTGCTGGACACCCAGGATACAGACCGGCTGGTGGATGTGATTTCCGCCCTGGCACCGTCCTTTGGCGGCATCAACCTGGAGGACATCGCGGCACCGAGGTGTTTTGAAGTGGAGCGGCGCCTGAAGGAACAGCTGGACATTCCGGTATTCCATGATGACCAGCACGGCACGGCTATTGTGGTGTCTGCCGCGCTGGAAAATGCCCTGAAGCTGGCGAAAAAAGAGAACCCGCGGATCGTCATCAATGGTGCCGGGAGTGCGGGATGTGCCATTGCCAGGCTGCTTCTGGACAGGGGACAGAAAGATGTCATTCTGGTGGACCGGCAGGGGATCCTGACACCGGACATGGAGCTGACCAGCGGGCAGCGCGCCCTGATCGACAGGCTCAACCCCTCGGGCCGGACCGGGACCCTGCAGGATGCGCTGGCAGGTGCCGATGTCCTGATCGGTGTATCCGCCGGACACATCGTGTCTCAGGACATGATCCGGTCCATGAATGAGAAACCCATCGTGTTTGCCATGGCCAATCCCACGCCGGAGATCGAGCCGGAGGATGCAGCTGCGGCGGGTGCATACATCATCGGCACGGGACGGAGCGATCATCCCAACCAGATCAACAACCTGCTGGCATTTCCGGGAATCTTCAAGGGAGCCCTGGATGCCGGGGCAACGGAAATCAACGACGCCATGAAACAGGCGGCGGTGAGCGCGATATCCTCCTGCATTCCGGAAGAGGACCTTCGGCCGGATCACATCATCGTCAGTGCGCTGACACCGGGTGTGGCGGACCGGGTTGCCCGGGCTGTGGCGCAGGCTGCCGTCCAGAGCGGTGTGGTGCGTCATGCGTGAGGACCGGCGGGTGAAAACCGGACTGGTGGTGGAAGGCGGCGGCACCAAGATCGCGTATACCGGCGGTGTCCTGCAGTGCTTTCTGGAACAGGGGATCGACATCCCCTATTGTGTGGGAATTTCTGCCGGTGCCATGATGCTGCTTCCCTATGTTTCCAGGCAGCCGGGCCGTCTGCGGCTTACCGGCGTGGATGCCGCGAGTCAGAAGGGCCTGATCGGCCTGAAGCCCATCATGGAAGAGGGAAGTCTGTTCGCGCTGGAGAAAACGGCACAGTTCATCCAGGAAAAAATGCCGCTGGACTACGAGACGTTTTTTTCTTCCCCGACCCAGCTGGATATCGGGGTATACGACATGAAAACCCGGAAGACCCGGTACTACGGCAAGGAGTACGTGGATGCCTCTGATGATCTGCTGATTGCCAGCTGCAGCCTGCTGCTGCTGTCAAAGCCGAAGCAGTTTGACGGCAACACGGTGATCGATGCAGGGCTCACAGACATGATCCCCGTCTCGCAGGCCCTGAAGGCCGGCTGCGAAAAGGTGATCGTGGTGTCCACCAAGGAAGAGGGCTACCGCCGAAAAAAGGCGCCCTGGTGGCAGCTGATGGGAGCCCGGCTGGTGTATCATGACCGGCAGATCACGGAGGACTTCCGGAACCGTCACATCCATTATGAGGAGCAATGGCAGATCATCCATGATCTCGAGAAGGAGGGAAAGGCGCTGGTTCTGCGCCCACACCAGGATTACGGAATCACCCGCTATACCACTGACCGCGAAAAACTGGATGCCTGGTTCAAGCTGGGCTATGCTGAGACGCTGGAGCGTCTGGGGGAAATCCGGGCGTTTCTGGATCCGGACAGGACATCTGACAGAAAAGAGGCAATGTGAATGTTTGCACTGGAAAATGAGCACCTGAAACTTGTGTGCACCCCGAAGGGGGCACAGATGCAGTCTCTGGTGAACAAAGCCAATGGACAGGAAATCCTGTACCAGGGAGACCAGGGCTGGAAGGACCAGAATCCGAGCCTGTTTCCCGTCATTGGCAGCACCTGGAGCGGCAGCTACACCATTGACGGCCAGGAGTATGCCATGAAGAACCATGGTCTGGCCCGGTATGCTGTCATGGAAGGCAGCCGGGATGGGAATGTTCTGGCTTTCAGCTTTTCGGATGACGAAAAGACGCGGGCACAGTATCCCTTTTCGTTCCGGTTCACGATCGAATACCGTCTGGAGGGCAGGGAAGTGAAAATCGGCTACCGGATCGAAAACACGGGCGACGAAGAGATGCCCTTCACCCTGGGACTTCATCCGGCATTTGCGACGGATCCGTTTGAGAACTGCGAACTGAAGTTCGAGCCTGCGGGACAGGCCGTGATGTTTCACACCTTTGAGGACGGACGGCCTGTCGAATATGAATCCGTGCAGCTGGACACCCTGCAGCTGGACAGAGAACTCATACGACGGGAACGGACACTCATCTGGAAGGAGTTCCGGGCAGACCAGGTGACGCTGTCACAGGATGGCCGGGCTGTGGTGACCGTGAAGTTTCCGGGGTTTCCGTACCTGGCGGTCTGGACACATCCGCAGGACAGCGAATTTGTCTGCATCGAACCCTGGTACGGGCACGCCGATCTGGAAAAACTGGATGTTCCCTTTGAAAGGCGGGAAGGCACCATGATGCTGAAACCCGGTGATACCTGGACCACTGGATATTCCATTGAGGTGAAGTGACCATGCTGGGAAAGAAAAACAGTTACTGGGAGGAAAAGGAGTGTCTCGAAACCGTCAAGGCGCTCTGCGCGCAGCCCGCAGCATGGAAACGGACGCAGAAACAGGTCCGGGACCAGAAGGATGCCCTCAGGGCCTTCATGGAACCTGCTCTGCCCAGACCGGATTTGACCATTGCCTTCTGCGGACTGGATGGTGTGCTCACCAAGACAGTGTTTGACTGGGCGGACACGGACGTAAAATACGAAACCCGCTGGCTGGCACAGGGTGAAACGCTGCCGGCTGACAAAAACACCGTTCTGATCAGCCTGGAAACCGACGGCAACACAATGGAGCTGGCGGAAGTCATTGACAGGCAGCCGGAGCCCGTGCTCCACGTGATCGTGACTGGGGATGAAAAAAGCCCGCTGATCCGGGCAGCAGAAGGCCTGCACAACATGTATGGCCTGGTGGTACCGAAAGCCGGACTCACCAGCCTGATCCTGGCTGCGTTCATGACTCTGCACCTGGAAATCCTGGACGACCTGCAGCTGGATGACATGATCCATTCTGCCAGCCAGGTCCTGAACCAGAATGCCCCGGTGCTGGAGGACTTTGCGGACCACCACAGCTATCCGGCCATACGGGCTGTGGGCTTCAACATCCGACAGAAGCGCCATGGCATGAAGGAAATGACCGGCGTCATGAAAGCCGCCTTTGTTTCACCGTATACCGGCCTGCCCTATGACGGACAGCCGCTGAACCTGCTGTATTTTCCGGATGACCCGTCCCTGAAAAAAGAGCAGGTGGAACTCACCCGTGTCCTGCGCCGGGAGGGTCAGCTGGTGCTGGCTGTGGAAGCCAGGCACGAAGAGGAAATCCGTGCCGACGGTGTCCTGGACCTGAAGCTGCTCATGGCGCGCCACAATGTGTATGCGGCATTTGCCTTCCTGACGGTGTTTGAAGTGCTGGTGGTCTTCACGGCGGCGAAGCACAACATTTCCCTGGACGACGGTCCGCGGGACATCCGGATGAGCCTGGATTCCTGGATGGAGAAAGCCAGGCTGGAGGATGTGATCGACGCATGATCAGAGTCGTGCTGACCGGACATGGGACCTGGGCCAGCGGAGCCAAAGCCGGCCTGGACATGGTGGCCGGGGAAAGGGACTGCCTGCAGGCTGTGGATTTCGACGGTGACACCAACAGTCTGACCCTGCGGCTGAAAGAGGTCCTGGACGGGACTGACCCGGTTTTCGTGTTCTGCGACCTGGCCGGCGGCACCCCGTTTCAGGTTGCTGCACTGACCTGCCGCGGACGGGACAATGCCTGGATCCTGGCCGGTGCCAGTCAGCCGATGCTGCTGGAAATCCTGCCGATGCTGGAAAGCGGTCAGGATCCTGCGGATCTGATGCAGACCGCCATGCGGGCCGGCCATGACGGCATCCGCCTGCTGTCCCTGACCGGACAGAAGTGAGAAGAACGAATGGATCCATCTTCTGCAATGAAAACAGAAGACTGCCGCACCGGCACATCTTCGCGATGCTGCCGGTGCGGCAGTTTTTTGCTGTCCGCAACAGGTTGCGGCAATCTGTCAGACGGCGATGCGGCAATCCTTGTTCCTGCAATGCGGCAAATTCCGGTACAGCGGGCATACGGAAAGCGTTCAGGCCGCCGCAGGTGGTTCATCTGGAACAAAAGTCCGGAAGGACTGCCCGGATCCTTCCCTGCAGAGAACAAATCCGGCCCTGAAACGAGAGGAGACGGCCGTGGAAATACACAAAAAACACCGGCAGAGGACTGCGGAAAGTCAAGTGTCAGACTGCCGCATAATGTTACAGTTTTTGCCGTATCGAAACGGCAATTTTATAGATGATTTGAAAGCGCTTTGCTATTATCATGAAGCTGTAAAGAGCGGCAGTGATGCGGCCCTTGACACAGGCCCCGGCAACTGAGCGGCCGGTGGTCCAGGGGAAGATCAGGAAGTCCCCGGAAAGGATACCATTATGAAAAAAGCTCTGATTATCTGCGTTGGCGGTATGTCCAGCTCCATGATCGCCAAGAAAACCTCAGAATCCCTGCAGGCCAAGAACCACGATGTGGAAGTGACTGCAGTGGGTGTCATCGAAGGCGAACAGCTGATCAAGGACAAGGCATTCGACCTGTATCTGATCAGTCCCCAGACCAAGATGTACCTGAAGAACTTCCAGAAGATCGGTGAAGAAGTCGGCTCCAAGGTCATCCCGATTCCTCCTCAGGCCTACATCCCTGTTCCCATGGGCATCGCCAAGATGCACGACCTGGTCGTCAAGGAAATCTGACGACAGGGACCCGGCGTGTGAAGCCGAAAGAAAAAGAGCTTCTGTCCCTGCTGTATCAGAATCAGAACCGGTTTCTGACAGGGAGGGAGCTGGCCCAGGCTCTGCATATATCCGAACGGACAGTACGCAGCTACATCCGGCGGATGGAGCCGGTGATCACGGAAAACGGCGGGGAAATCCTGGCCAAGCAGGGAAACGGCTACAGGCTCCTGCTCAGGCGCCCGGTTCAGTTTGCCGTGCTGGCGGGCACACCGGGAACAGAAACCACCCGCAAAACGGCGCAGACTCCTGACAGCGCACAGGAGCGGCGGCGGTATCTCATGCAGCGTCTTCTCCTCAACGGAGAGACCCTGCAGGCGGAAGAGACAGCCGAGCGGCTGTATGTCAGCACCAGCACCCTGAAAAAGGAACTCTATCAGCTTAGGGGCATGCTGGATGAATACGGACTGGTGTTTGACTCCGGTCCGGCAGGGATCAGCATTCATGGAGATGAAACCAGCAAGCGGGCGCTGATCATGGACTATTTCTTCCGCTCCTCCACCTTCAATTCCATCCAGGAGTACATGGATCATTCCGGGTACTTTGACGACATTCCCACAGAACAGCTTCTTCGGATGGTTCTGGATGAATCCAGGCAGTTCGGGATCCGGCTGTCGGACATCATGGTGCAGAATGTGCTTCTGCATCTGGCTCTGTCCGTCAAGCGCATGCAGGCAGGGCTGAGGCCCGAGCACGCAGTGCTGCCGCCGGCCTTCGAACAGAGCTCGGAATATCAGGCATCCAGCGCCATTTTCCGGCGGCTGTCGGGAATGACCGGCGGGGAGTATCCCGCGGAAGAAGTCTCCTATCTGGCACTCCATCTCTCCGGCAAAGGCAGCTGGGCAACCAGGCAGCCTGCGCAGGGCGAGCATTTGGAACAGGAGGTGAAAACGGTCCTGTCCCAGCTCGCGGAAGATGACGTAATGCAGCTGGACGAGGATCCGCAGCTGGTCTCCAGCCTGCTGGAACACCTTCGTCCGATGGTGGTGCGTCTGATGCGGGGACTTCCCCAGAAGAATCCCCTGACGCAGGACATCCTGCGTGACCAGCCGGATCTGATGAAAGTCATCCGCAAGTACTTCGGCGCCATGCCTTGTCTTCGCCGGTATGACATTGACGACGACGAATGGGCATATCTGGCACTGCATATCATGGCAGCGCTGGAACGGCAGAAAGAGAAGCGGAAACTGCAGGTCCTGGTGGTCTGTGCCACGGGATACGGGTCCAGCCAGCTGCTGAAGTCCCGGCTGATGAAGCATTTCTCCGACAGCCTGCACATTGTCACGGAAACCGGCTATTACGAAATGAGTGACGACATTCTCCAGGGGATCGATCTCATCATCTCCAGCGTGAATATCGGACCGGTCATTTTCGGGGTTCCCTTCATTCATGTTTCGGTGTTTCTCGGAGAGGAAGACGTGCAGAACATCCAGCGCTTCATCGACCAGGAAAAAGCCGGACCGGAAAAGAAGGAGCCGGCAGCCGCCAGACCGGCATCAAAAAGCCAGAAGGAGATCTTCGACTGCTATTTCTCGGAAGAGGATTTCCGCGTCTACAAAGGCCATCCGGAGCGCGATCAGGTACTGAGCGACCTGGTGGAGACACTTGCCTGCTATGAAAAGGACAGCTTTGCCGACCACATGCGGGAACAGATCCGGCTGCGGTCCCAGATGGGATCGCTGGTGTTCAGTGACACCATTGCCGTGCCGCATCCGGCCGTACCGCTCTCAAAGGTCGCAAGACTGGCCCTGGCGCTGATTCCGGAAGGCATGTACTGGAACGAATCCCATCCGGCGATCCGGTTTGTGTTCCTCATGTCTCCCTCCTACGTGGAGAACCGGAACCTGCCGAAAGTCACCGGCGCCATTGTCTCTTTGATGGAAGAACCCGTTCTGCAGGAACAGATCCTGCAGGAACAGTCATTCGATGTCTTCGGCCGCATTCTCGGTTCTCTGATCGAGACGGCCTGACATCGCCTGACAGGCACCAATCTCAAGCATGACTCAGAAAGGGAATACGAATCAGGAAGGAACTCTATGCCGAAAATGGACGTACAGGAATCCCAGCTTGTCGCGTTCACCATCATTTCCTACTCCGGCATGGCCCGTGCCCTGGTGCACGAAGCCATGGAAGCGATGCGGAAAGGTGAATTCCAGCTTGCGGATGAAAAACTGAATGAGGCAGATGAACAGCTTGTCCAGGCCCACAAAGCCCAGACCGACCTGCTGCACGCATTTGCCAACGGAACTGAAATCGAAATCCAGATCATCATGGTCCACGCACAGGATCACCTGATGACCACCATGACACTCAAGGAAGTGGCCCAGGAGATGAAAATGCTCTGCAAGGGTCTGGAAAAAGCCGGCGTGCTGCCGCTGGAAGAAGAGTAGAGAGCCGGGATCATCCCGGATCGCCGGAAGCGGGAAAGGAATAAGGATATGTCCAAGAAGAACAAACAGAAACTGTCGCAGTCCCAGCTGGACAGAAACAAGAAGATTTCCAGCCTGAAAACCATGTACTTCAACCGGTTTCTCATGGTTCGGTACATACTCGCTGTGATGGTATTTGCCAGTTTCTTCCTGGCATTCCTGTCCTGGCAGACCTTCACTGGATATGCCGCTGCTGCTCTGCTGGTATTTGCCGCACTTCCCATGTGGGAACTGGGCAACATGTACGGCAAGGCCGAACCGTCGGTGAAATGGACCCGCCGCTACTACATGGTCCAGCTGGTGTTCAACTGCGGCCTGTGCCTGGTCTGCTGGATGGCGCCCATGAGCAGTGTGCTGCCATTCTTTGCGGATGTGCTGGCCGCCCGCATCCTGGCCACTGTGCTGCTGGCAGCCGGCGGCGTCCTCTGTGTGCTTTGCCTGCGCCGTCTTGACAAAATCGAGGCGGGAAGGGACAAACAGCTGGCACGCATCCGCTTCTTCGAAGAAAAATACAGGCTGCAGATCTGAGATCCGCAGCCGGGCATGACAGTCTGCACCCACCACTGACAATGACCGGTACAGCTGTTCAACCACCATTATGCACTTCCTGCGGGAAATGGACATATGTTTGACCGGACACGCTGCTACCAGCCGTTTCGGCCGGCACGAAACCCGGTTTCATTCCCGGAGAATCTGCATTCTTTGACAAAAGGAATATAAGAGAAGAGATTACATATGAACAAGGTCTTTGAATTTCTGGACAAGTATCTGATGGGCCCGATGGGGATTCTGTCCCAGAAACAGTTTGTCCGCGCCATCATGGCTGCCGGTATGGCAACGATCCCCTTCACCATCGTGGGATCCGCATTCCTGATCCTGGGCATTCTGCCTCAGGCGTTCCCCTTCCTGGAAGGTGTATGGGCTGTTTCCTTCGACAAGATCAACGCCCTGTACATGCTGGCCAACCGCTTCACCATGGGTGTGCTGGCACTGTACTTCAACATTGTCATGGGCTTTGAGCTGACACAGATCAAGGCACAGGAATACAAGCTGAACCTGACACCGCTCAACGGCGCTCTGCTTGGCATGATGGCGTTCCTGATGACCATGGCCGAACTGACCATTGCGGATGGCGGCGTCTTCACCCTCAAGGAAGGCGAAAACTATATCAACGGCGTGCTCTATGGCGACTTTGCCAGCCGTCTGGGATCATCCGGCATCTTCGTGGGCATCCTGATGGCAACCCTGGCGGTCTTCCTGTACAAGGAATGCGTCAGAAGAAACTGGACCATCAAGCTGCCGGATGTGGTACCCTCCGGTGTGTCCCGCTCCTTCACGGCCCTGATTCCCTGCTTTGTCATCGCATTTGTCGTACTGATCCTGAACGGTCTGCTGATCTGCATCGGCTATGACCTGTTCACCATCGTATCCGTACCCTTCGGCTTCGTTGCAGGCATTGCGGACACCTGGTATGGCGTATTCATCATCAACTTCCTGATTTCCGCTCTGTGGTCTGTGGGCATTCACGGTGCGAACATCATTTCTGCCTTCTATTCCCCGATCACACTGGCCAACCTGGATACCAACATGAAGATCATGCAGGGCGCTTCCGGCGAATACACGACCTTTGCCGGTGAATTCCAGAACATGTACGTTGTCTGCGGCGGTTCCGGCGCGACTCTGGGCATGTGTATCTGGATGTGCTTCTGCGCGAAATCCGAACAGCTGTCCGTACTGGGCAAGGCATCCATTGGTCCGGCCCTGTTCAACATCAACGAGCCGCTGGTCTTCGGTGTGCCCATCATCTATAACCCGAACCTGATCATTCCCTTCATCCTGGCTCCGTCCCTGTCCTCCGTGATTGCCTACTTCGCCATTCACTCCGGCATGTTCCCGCCAGTCATTGCCAACGTTCCCTGGCCGACACCTGCTCTGCTGGGCGGCTTCATTGGCACAGCCAACCTCATGGGTGGACTGCTGGCGCTGATCACGGTGACATTTGCCTTCCTGATTTACTGGCCTTTCCTGAAAGCCTATGACAAGTCGCTTGTCAAACAGGAAAAGGAAATGGCGGAAGCGGAAGCGCAGGCTGAAACAGCATAATCCTGATATGCACTGCGGCAGGCATCGGCTGGCAGAATGCCTGCTGACCTGCCGCTATTTCTTTGGATGTCCGGTCATCCTGGCCGGCAGATTCATCAGTACAACACAAGTATGAGGAGACATTGAAATGAAAGAACGCAAACTTGCACCGTTCCCCGAAGACTTTTTCTGGGGAGCCTCCACATCCGCCTATCAGGTGGAAGGCGCCAGTCTGGAAGACGGCAAAGGCCCGTCCTGTCAGGATGTAAAGGAAGTGCCGGAAGGCACCTCCGACCTGACTGTATGTGCCGATCACTATCACCATTACAAGGAAGACATCAAGCTGATGGCGGACATGGGCTTCAAGTCCTACCGGTTCTCCATTGCCTGGACACGCATCCTGCCGGAAGGCACAGGCGAGATCAACCAGAAGGGCATCGAGTTCTACAACAACGTCATCAATGAATGCCTGAAGTACGGCATCGAGCCGATCGTGACGATGTTCCACTTTGACATGCCGGCAGCGCTGGATGCCCGTGGATCCTGGGGCAACCCCGAGTCGGTGGAATGGTTTGTGAACTACGCCATGGTGCTGTACGAAAGCTTCGGCGACCGCGTCAAATACTGGCTGACGATCAACGAACAGAACATGCTGACACTGGTGGGTCCGGTGATCGGCACCCTGACGATTCCGGAAGGCACGGAAAATGTCCTGAAGGAAATCTACCAGCAGAACCACCACATGCTCGTGGCCCAGAGCAAGGCCATGGTGCTGTGTCACGAAATGCTGCCGAATGCCAAGATCGGTCCGGCTCCGAACATTTCCCTGGTATATCCCGCCACATGCAAGCCCGAGGATGTCATCGCGGCGCAGAATTTCAACGCAGTCCGCAACTGGCTGTACCTGGATGCAGCGGTATACGGCCGCTACAACTCCATTGTCTGGGCGTGGCTGAAACAGAACGATGCCTGCCCGACCTTCGCACCGGGCGATGAGGAAGCCCTGAAAAACGGCCACCCGGATTTCATCGGCTTCAACTACTACAATACCGGCACAGTGGAGGCCGATGACGGAAGCGTGGAAGAAAGCCCCTTCGGCGGCGATCAGCAGAATGGCGGCGGTGTGGCCGGCATGTACAAGTCCTACCGCAACCCCAACCTGCAGCAGACGGAGTTTGGCTGGGAAATCGATCCCGTCGGCTTCCGGGCGACGATCCGCGAAATGGATTCGCGCTATGACCTGCCGATGCTGGTGACGGAAAACGGACTGGGCGCCTATGACAAGGTGGGCGAAGACGGTAAGGTCCACGATCCCTACCGGATCGAATACCTGCGCCGTCACATCGAACAGATTCAGGAAGCCATCACCGATGGCGCCGAAATGCTGGGCTACAACCCCTGGAGCGCCATTGACCTGATTTCCACACATGAAGGCATGCGCAAGCGCTATGGCTTCATCTATGTGGACCGGGAAGACTTTGACCTGGGCACCATGGAGCGCCAGATCAAGGATTCCGGCTGGTGGTACAAGAAAGTCATCGAATCCAACGGAGAAGACCTGACCGACTGAATGGACTGCAGCCGGGTCTGAGAAAAGACACAGGCGGAAAGACTGTCCGACAGCCTGAAGCCAGACACAGGGCGGCAGCCCCGGCACTCTACCGGACTGCCGTCCTGTTTTGCATCCTGCAGACTGACGTCACTGGGCACGGTGTTCCTTCAGCGGGCGGAATCAGTCCCGAAAGGAAGGAACACGGAAGCGTTATGCGCCAGATGCTGCAAGGGTACGATAAGATTGCCTCCCGGGCAGGATCCGGGAGGAAAGCAGAAGAAAGAGAGGAAAGATCATGAAACGGAAAATTGTGTTTCTGGATGTGGACGGCACCCTGATCGACTACGAGGCAAAGTGTCCGGACAGCGCAAAGGAAGCAGTCAGGAAAGCCAGGGAAGCAGGACACAAAGTATATATCTGCACAGGGTGCTCCAAGGCGGAAATTCTGCAGCGGGATCTTCCGGCACTGGACGGCATGATTGGCGGCAACGGTGCCTATGTGGAGGATGACGGACAGGTCGTCATGCACCAGGGCCTTACGGCGCAGCAGACCCGGGATATTGTGGACTGGTGCAGAAAGCGGGGACTGGGGTTGTACCTCGAGAGCAATGCCGGGATGTTCTGTGACGACAACATGATCGTCCAGGGTCCCGAGGCAATGGTGAAATATACCATGGGAAAAGGCGCCGATCTCTCCCAGGCCAAAGACAGCTCCTCGCAGTTTCTCTCACAGATGATTCACCTCCCGTATGAGGACATGGGACGGGATGATGTGAACAAAATCAGCTTCATTCTCTCGGCCTACCAGGACCACCTGGATTCCGCCACCCGGTTTCCGGACCTGATTGCCAACACCTGGGGCGGCAAGGGAGAACATGCATTGTATGGAGATCTGGGACCCGAGGGAATCACCAAGAAACATGCCATCGAGGTGCTTCTGACTCACCTGGGGGCCGATGCCGCGGACACCATTTCCTTTGGCGACGCAAAAATCGACCTCTCCATGTTCGAGCTGTGTGCATACAATGTGGCCATGGGCAACGGCGGCCCTGAAATCAAGGCAGCAGCCGATCTGGTGACAGCGGATGTCAACGACGACGGACTGTACAAGGCCTTTGAATCCCTGGGTCTCTTTGAGCCGGCAGAGAGTGGAGCTGCCCGACTCTGACCGGGTATCCTGGACAGGCTGAGGACTTATGCAGCAAGCCCCCTGCAGGTGCACAGAGACTGTGTCCTGCAGGGGGCTTGTCTGCATTCCCTTGTTCTGTTTCTCTCAGTGCTCCCTGGCGTATTCACTGGGGGCAATGCCGAAATAGGATTTGAAGCGGCGGGAGAAGTAATGGATGCTGGTGAATCCCAGAAGGTCGCTGACCTGCGAAATGGTATGCTCGTGCTGCGAAATCAGCTTCTTGGCTTCATTCAGCTTCAGTTCCGAGATGTACTGCTTGGGTGTCATGCCCAGATTGGCGCGGAAGAGGGCCTGGAGGCTGGAGCGGGAGATGGAAAACTTTTGGCACAGGTCTTCCACCGTGTAGCTGGCATACACGTTGTTGTGGATGAAGACCAGGATCTCGTTGAGCATCGTGTCATCGTAATGCGACTGAAGGGTTGTTTCCTGCCCGGCGGGCTTTTCCTCTCCGTCAAACTGATAGAGAAGGATCAGGACCTCCTTCAGGTGCAGCATGGCCAGTTCCATGTTCAGCGGCGTGTCTTCCTGGATCGCCTTCATGAACCTGGTCAGCGTCTGGTACAGGTCTTTCCGTGTATGAAACACCCGGTTTTTCAGGTTCCCCTTGATGCCGGTATCCATGGTGAAGGCGATGGACATATAGGAACAGGAACTGTCTTCCGTGGTCTCCAGACTGTGTTTCTGCCCGGGGTGATACAGCATCAGGTCATATTTCTGCATATGATAGGTTTCGTCGTCCACCGTGACATCCATCTCGCCGTGATCCACGTAAATCAGTTCGTAGAAACTGTTTTTCTCCCGCCCCGACTGATAGGATCCTTTCCGGATCTGGTAGTAGCTGGACAGGATCTCCTTCAGATTCAGCCTGGAAATGATGGGATCGTAGCTGACACTGGTCTCCATGGGGTGACTGCCCATGGTCTGCGGGACATATCGGATCCGGATCTTCGCCTTGCCGGAAATGGAAATCACATTGAAGTGGACACCGGCTTTCAGCTTCACGGTGCGGGCCATCACAAATTCTTCGA
This sequence comes from Faecalibaculum rodentium, assembly GCF_001564455.1. Classification (GTDB taxonomy): domain Bacteria; phylum Bacillota_I; class Bacilli_A; order Erysipelotrichales; family Erysipelotrichaceae; genus Faecalibaculum; species Faecalibaculum rodentium. The sequence continues at coordinate 1,557,758 of NZ_CP011391.1, read as the reverse complement.
ACGACATGCCGTCCACGGAAACCGCCAGAAGGGCAATCCCCTCCGGACACTCCAGATATACAGGTTCCGTGCTGATGAAGGACGTGTCAAAGTCTTTGTTGTGAATGGAATGGGTGCTTTCTGCCATGTCTGCATTGGCCGGTGGCATCTGATACAGGACATCGCCATATGCCTGAAAGGGGTAACTTGTTGTTCTGTTGAGCATTCAATTCTCCTTCGTGCCTATGTTGAAAAGTATAAACGGGCGTTTAATTTGTGTAAAGAGAAAAATAGGGAAAAGAACGCCTCAACGTTGTATGATGAAGCTGATCATGCACAATACATTCATGCAAGGAGGACAATCAAATGACAACACCCGAGATTCTGCTGACACGGATCGACAACCGCCTGATTCACGGCCAGGTCGCCACACAGTGGGCCAAGGAACTCCAGGCCAATACGCTCATCGTCGCCAATGACGAAGCCGCTGCAGACACCTTCCGCCAGGAGCTCATGAACATGGCCGCTCCTGCCGCAGTGAAGACACGCTATGTGCCGGTGGATGAGATCAACACCGTGCTCGACGAAATCGGACCGGATGGAAAGGTATTCATCATCGTGGCGGACGCGCTCGATGCAAAGCGCCTGATGGACAAATCCCCGGCTGTGAAGAAAATCAATGTCGGAAACATGCACATGGCAGAAGGCAAGCACCAGATCGCCACGACCGTGGCTGTGGATGACACAGACAGGGACCTGTTCCGGCAGATGAAGGACGCCGGGGCAGAGCTCTTCATTCAGCGGGTACCCCGGGCTGCGCAGGAAAACGCGGACGCTCTGACAAAATAAGAAACAGTGGCGGTTCATCTGTATATGTAACCGCTTCCCCAGGCGCCGGAAGGCGCCTTTCCGGTACCTTCTCAAAAGTAAGAATGATATACTGTTTGTAGCTTTACAGGAGGATTCAAACAATGGAAGTTTTGATTTGCGATACCTACGACGATCTGTCAAAAGCCGCGTTCAAGGTCATGAAAAAAGTGATCGATGAAAAACCGGCGGCCGTACTCGGCCTTGCGACAGGATCCAGCCCCGTGGGACTGTACCAGGAAATGGTGAAGGACCACAAGGAAAACGGAACCAGCTACAAGGATGTGAAGACCTACAACCTGGATGAGTATGTGGGCCTGGACCGGAACGATCCGCAGTCCTACTGGACATTCATGAACGAAAACCTGTTCTCGGGCATAGACATTGATCCGGCGAACACGCACGTTCCCTATGGCGATACAGCCGAGGATGCGAAAGCCTACGACGACGAAGTCAAGGGCGTGGACATCCAGCTGCTGGGCATCGGCAACAACGGCCACATCGGCTTCAACGAACCCGGCACACCCTTTGATGCACGCACCCACATCGTGGAGCTTACCGAAAGTACACGGGAAGCCAACAAGCGGTTCTTCGACAACGACATCACGAAGGTCCCGACACACGCCATCAGCCAGGGCATCGGCACCGTCATGGATGCAGACAGCATCCTGCTGATTGCCAACGGTGCCGGCAAGGCGGATGCCGTAAAGGCCATGATCGAAGGCGAAGTCACCGAAGAGTGCCCTGCTTCCATTCTGCAGAAGCACCCGAAGGTCACGGTGATCCTGGACAAGGAAGCCGCCAGCAAGCTGACAAAGTAGGCTGCTGCCAGACCATCAGACACAAAACACGAAGAGGCCGGATTGCTCACCCGGCCTTTTTTGTACCCGCCAGCAGCGTCCGGATGCACGCAGGTTGTCCCGGAACACAAAAAAGGCAGAAGACCGGGATCCGGAGTCATTCTGCCTGGACTGTCACAAAAACTTCACTTCCTGATAGACTCACCAGCACTTTTTGCAGCGGTCATATCCCCAGGCCATGGCCTGGTCGAAGGTCCCTGCCGAGGGACTTTTCATGTTGGAGCAGTTCGGGTTTGAATGGTACTTGCTGCCTGTACGCGGGATCCAGACAGTTGCGGCGTCTGTCTGCGGCGTGGATGGTGCCTGGGCAGCAGCTGCCGCTTCTTCGGCTGCCTTCTGTGCGGCTTCCTGTGCCCTTCGCTGTTCTTCTTCCGCTTTTTTCCTGGCTTTTTCTTCCGCTTTCTTTTTCTCCTCTTCTTCAGCCTTTTTCCGTTGCTCTTCGGCTTTTTTCTTCGCCTCTTCCTCCTGCCGGATTTTGTCTCTGATGGCGGATTCTCCGGGCATTTCACCGGTGGATTCATCGTAGTACTTCAGGACAAATGCCTGTTCCTCGTCCGTGAACTCTGCATCTTTCAGTTCCCTGGACAGATCCTCTTTGCTCATGGCCTCGCTGCAGCTGGCAGTCAGCTGCCTGGCCAGACGCACCGCATTGTAGCGGAAGTCCCTGGACTCCAGTGCTTTCGCAATCTGCGGTTCTTCAAACTGCCGGCTTTGCGCAGCCTCCCTGAGCCGAACAAGAGACCGGCAATTGCCCGGATCGGCTGTTCGCAGATACCGGGTGCAGTTCAGTGCGAAATCCGGATCCACCGCATCCACAGCCTGTCGGATTTCCTGTGTGGTGAATTCCGCCTGTGAAAGACCGGCCTCCAGTCCCTTGCGGGACAGGGGATCCTGCAACAGTTCCCCGGCCTGTTTTTCTGCTGCAGTCTGCCAGTTGACCGCATCAGAGTCCAGCGCCATCTGCACCTGAGATTCTGTAAACAAGGCGTGTTCCAGATGGCTGCGGCCATCACGTCGGGACAGACTGCCATCCAGGTCCTCTGCACAGTGCTTCAGGGAACTGACAGCACGGGCATCATAGTCAAACCGGCCGGACAAACCTGACAATGCGGCTTCTGTCTCTGCAGTCGTGAATTGCAGCTGCATCAGGCGGTTTTCCAGCGCCTTCTCTGATATGTCCTCTTCTGTGCCCTGTGCCAGAGCTGCTTCCAGGGCTTCTGCGGTCCAGTCTGTTTCTGCCAGCTGTTCCATGGCCCAGTCCACAGTGTCTTCCGGCCATTCCAGGGCCAGCGCCTGTTCTGCCAGCGTGTCTTCAACCCCGGCCCTGGAGACATATGTGGTTGCGATCAGGTCTGTGGCGGCTGCCACTGCCTGCTCTCTGGCCCCGACCACTCTCCGGTGTTCCCTGAACGCATTGCCGCCGATGACGATGCCAAGGACTGTCAGCAGGACCAGACCGCCTTCAAACAGTCTGCGCGCTGTCAGCTGCGCAGACCCGGACTGTCTGTCCTTTCTGCTTTTCTGCTTCATTTCCAATTGCTCCCTTCTGCCGTTCTGTTTTCATATATCCGGAAGCGCTTTCATTCTCCGGACCTGTCCATTATGCAACGATGTGACAAAAATGTGAATTCACTTTTCTGTCACCTTGCGAGGCCGGCAGACTGGCCGGACCTCCTGTCCCCGCAATTCGGCGGCCTTTTTTTTTCGCCCCGGATTGCTTATCATGAAAGACATGAAGAAATGGATCTACAGAATACTCATGCTGGCATGCCTGTGCGTCTTCGCCTATTGTGCATACCGGCTCTACGATATATACAGCGGATCGCGGCAGGTGGAACAGGAAACCGAATCCCTGCAGGAACACGCCGTGAAGCAGGAAGAAACCGGGGGCCAGAAATACCTGGAACCGGACTGGGCTGCACTGAAAGCCGAAAACCCGGACATCATCGCCTGGCTCTATGTCCCACAGCTCGGGTTTTCCTATCCCGTGGTACAGGGAAGCGACAACAGCTATTACCTGAACCATACCTATGCCGGCGCAGAGAACTACAGAGGGGCGATTTTCCTGGACTCCGGTACACCGTCCGATTTCAGCGGCAACAACTCCATTGTCTATGGACACTCCGTGGATGTCGGCGGCATGTTCACCGATCTCGAGAAATATGAAAACAAGGATTTCTTCGACGCCAATCCATACTTTTTCCTGCTGACACCACAGGGAAACTACCGGGCGGATATCCGGACCTTTGCGAAAACCACCGAAGGCACATCGTTTTACCAGTCCGATTTCGGGGACTACCGTCCGGAAATCGAAGCGCGGATGCTCACCGAGGCCACATACAGCCGGGATGTCGATCCGGCCGGACGGCCCATGATCACGCTCTCCACCTGTGACCTGGATTACGGGTTTGACAGCGAAAACCGGCTGGCGCTGACCGCGGTCCTGGAACCCTGGAGCGAGCCGGTGGAACTGGCAGACTGACAGTTTCCCGGCTGTCCGGCAATCAGCCGGACACCATCAACCATCAGATACGACACAAATAAAGGGGACCACAGTTTCATGAAACGAATCTGCATTGCCGCCGGCGGAACCGGCGGTCACATATATCCCGCCCTGGCCTTGGCACAAAGCGCCATGGAACAGGATCCCGATACCCGGATTCTGTTCATCGGCAACGCCGACCGCATGGAAGCCCGGATCGTGCCGGAGGCCGGATTCGACTTTGCGGCCCTGGACACCCACGGCCTGGAGGGCAGCCTCCTGGACAAAGTGAAAGCCGCGATTTCCCTCATGCGCGCCATTCCCAAAGCCGGTGCCATCCTGGATGAATTCCGGCCTGACATCGTTGTGGGCTTTGGCGGCTATGTCTCTGCGCCTGTCCTCAGGGCAGCCCATGCCAGACACATTCCCGTCATGATGCACGAACAGAACTCCATCGCCGGCAAGGCGAACAAAGTCACCGCCGGCTGCGCGGATGAAATCGTCACGTGTTATGAAAAAGCGGGAGAACAGTTTCCGGCCAGAAAAGTGAAGCTTCTCGGCAATCCGCGGGGATCCGTGGCTGCCAGTGCCGTAGGCGACCGGCAGGTCCTGGAGAGTCTGGGCCTGGATCCGTCGAAAAAAACCATCCTCGTGATGATGGGCTCCCTGGGGTCCACGACCATGAACGACATCATGCAGCAGGTGCTGGACCGTCCGGTGGAAGGCCTGCAGTTTCTGTTCGTCACCGGCAGGGGAAATGAAGACGCCGGCAGGGCATTTGAAGGCCGTCCGGATGTGAAGGTCGTGCCCTATGTGGACACACTGGCCATCTATCCCTTCATCTCCGGCATGATCTGCCGGGCGGGAGCCACCACCATTGCCGAACTTACCGCAAGAGGCATTCCGGCCATTCTTGTCCCAAGCCCCTATGTGGCAGGCAATCATCAGTTCTATAATGCCTCTGTACTGAAGGACGCCGGGGCGGCACAGCTGGTGGAGGAAAAGACCCTGCTGGAAAACCCCGAAGTGCTGCGGGACACGATCCGCGGGTTCTTCGGTTCCCCCATGATCCTGGAAAGTGCCGCAACGAACGCTGCCCGGCTGGGAAAGCCCCAGGCAGCCGCCGATATGCTGCAGGATATGCGCATCCTGTGCGGAGGCAGCCGATGAACCTGACAGACCTGCTGAAGCTCTATGGGGATGTGCAGGAACACGAGCCAATGTCTGCACACACCACCTACAAGATCGGCGGAACCGCCCGCTGGTTCATCCAGCCCCGGAGCGTGACAGCGCTCATGCGGATCATGCAGCTGCTGGATGCCGAAAACATTCCCTGGATCGTGCTGGGGCGCGGCAGCAACCTGCTGGTGCCGGATGGTGCGTGGCCCGGGGCGGTGATCAACCTGGACTACACATTCAACGACTGTTATTTTGAACCGGACGGCATCCTGTATGCCCAGGCCGGCTGTGCACTCCCGGCCCTGGCGGTGGAAGCCATGAAGCATTCCATGAGCGGCCTGGAGTTTGCCAGCGGCATTCCGGGGAGCCTGGGCGGGGGACTGTACATGAATGCCGGTGCCTATCGCAGCGACCTGTCCTCCATTCTCCTGGAGGTCCTGATCCTGCGGGACCGGAAAGTGGAGTGGGTCAGCCGGGAGGATCTGGATTACAGCTACCGGCATTCCGCCTTCCAGGAACACCGGGACTGGACCATCCTGGCCGCCAAGTTCCAGCTGGAAAAAAGCGACCAGAACCACATCCGTCAGCTGATGGCAAGCCGCCAGCAGCGCCGCATGGATACCCAGCCGCTGGACAAGCCCTGTGCCGGCAGCACATTCCGCAACCCGGGGGATATGCCTGCCTGGGAAATCATTGACCGTCTGGGACTGCGCGGGCGCCAGATTGGCGGGGCCAGGATTTCCGACAAACACAGCAATTTCATTGTCAACGCCGGAGGTGCCACCTGCCGGGATGTCATGGCCCTCATTGACCTGGTGAAAACAGAAGCCAGGCGTGTGTTTGACGTGGACATGATCCCGGAAGTGGAGATCCCGGAATGGACCGCCTGAAGCGGCTTCTCAAGACCTGGCCTGTGCGCCGGCTGTACCTGCTCAGCGGACTGATCATGCTGCTGGCGGCCCTGGGGGTCTATTATCTGTCCCCGGATTCCCGTGTGCAGGTGCTGGCCTGCGAAGGGAACTATCTCTTCACCGACACCCAGATCTATCAGATGGCCGGTGTCAGCACCTCTACGCGGATCTGGCTGACACCGGGGTTCTGGATCGAAGGAAAGATCCGGTCCAATCCCCTGATCGAGACAGCGAATGTGACCAGAAGCGGCAACCGGATGAGTTTCGAGATCCGCGAAAAGAACGTGATCGGCTACTACGTCCGGGACGGACAGGATTACATGCTGACAAACGACGGCGAATCGGTGCCCATCGACCCTTCCTATCTGCGAAGCATCCTGCATTTTCCGCTGCTGTCGGACTTCACCGACGAACAGCTGGAGCAGATCGCCAGAGAATTTCGGGACAACAGCGACTGGCTGACCCGGGATGTCACGGCGCAGATCGCGGAAATCGTCCCCTACAAGGCGAGTTATGATGACAATATGCTGCGCATCACCATGCAGGATGGCAATGTGGTCTTCTCCAGCATGGATGATCTGGCCATGATGACGCATTACGAGGACATGCTGCAGCAGCTCAGGGGCCAGAGTGTGTGCCTGCTGCTGGACCGTGAAAATTCCGCCATCAACAAAGTGGCCTGCGACTACCTCAACATGTCCCAGGAAGAGCGGGAGGCGTATCGGGCACAGCTTCAGGAGGAACTGGAGCGCAAGGCAGCGGAAAAGGAACAGCAGGCAGCCACCGGAAAAGACAGTGCAAAGGACCAGGACAAAGACAAAGAGACCGACAGTGAGAAAACGGATGCCTCTGCCGATGATGGACAGCAGGAAGAGCCTGCTACCGGACAGGATGCGCAGCAGCCGGAAACCCAGGTGCCCGGCTACGAGGCCTATGACGACTGGCAGGCCACGGACATCTTTGACTACCAGTATTCACCGTCTTCGGATCTGTACTATGATCCGCACCAGGGGCTTTTCCTGAAATGGGATGAAGCCGCGCAGGATTTCACGGTCGTTGAATAAGACTTTTCAAAGACCTATAATTCAGTAGATGACAGGCTGCAAGGCCGGGAATTGAACAGGAGGGTATTATGCCTATCAACAAATCGACAGAATTCGGCACGATCCAGATTTCGCTGGATGCCATCGCAGCGCTGGCTGGCGGCACCATCACGGAATCCTACGGGATCGTCGGAATGGCCAGTCAGAAGACATTCAAGGACGGCCTTGCCGAACTGCTTAAACGGGAAAACTATGCAAAGGGTGTGATCGTCCGCCAGAACGACGGCGGTCTGATCCTGGATCTGTATATCATTGCGATGCAGGGCATCAAGCTGGGAGAAGTCATCCATGAAGCCCAGCAGCGTGTCAAATATGTGCTGGAAAAGACACTGGAAGTCAAAGTACAGGAAGTGAACGTCTGGGTACAGGGCGTACGGGTTTCGAGGTAAGTTGAATGGATAGAATCAACGGACAGCTTTTCAAGGAAATGCTGCGGTCCGGGATGAACAACCTGGGCAATCAGCAGCAGAAAGTGGATGCACTGAACGTGTTCCCGGTCCCTGACGGGGATACGGGCACGAACATGTACCTGACAGTTTCCAACGGCGTGAAGGAAGCACTGGCGTGTCCTTCGGACAATGTGGGTGAAATCGCCAAGGTCCTGTCCCGGGGCCTTCTTATGGGCGCCAGGGGCAACTCCGGTGTCATTACCAGCCAGATTTTCCGCGGTTTCTACCAGGCGGTCAAAGGCCTGAATGAAGTGGATGCTGTGCAGCTGGCACATGCGCTGGTCAACGGCAGCCGTGTGGCCTACAAAGCCGTCATGCGGCCGGTGGAAGGCACGATCCTGACCGTCATCCGGGAGGCTGCGGACTACACCTATGCCTATACCATGACGGAAGACATCACGGACTGCGAGAAAGTCATGGCCCGGATGGTCCAGGAAGCGAAGGAATCCCTGGACACCACCCCGCAGCTGCTGCCGGTCCTGGCGGAAGTCGGTGTGGTGGACTCCGGCGGCTATGGCCTGCTGGTGATCCTGGAGGGCTTCCTGAAAGCCATGCAGGGTCAGCCGGTGGAAAAGGAAACCGTGGAGTCTGCCGGCGAGAGCGCACAGACCAAAGTGGAAGGCGGAGAAGAGGAATTCGGGTTCTGCACGGAATTCATCCTGCATCTCTCGGACCAGGGCATGCGCCATTTCTCGGAGATTTCATTCCGGGATGAACTGGCCACCATTGGCAATTCCATTGTCTGCGTGCAGGATGAAGACCTGGTGAAGGTACACGTCCACACACTGGAGCCTGCCACGGCAATCCGCATGGCAAAGCGCCAGGGCAGCTTTTTGAAGCTGAAGATTGAAAACATGACCGAGCAGCATGAGGAGATCCTGGAAAAGGATGAAACCATCACACGCAAGGCGGAGCACAAGAAATACGGACTGATCACCGTGGCAGCCGGAGACGGCATCCGGGACATGTTCCTGGACCTTCGGGCAGATGCCGTGATCGGTGGCGGACAGACAATGAACCCCTCCACGGAGGATTTCGTATCGGCCATCCGCAAACTCAACTGCGACCACATCCTGATCCTGCCCAACAACTCCAACATCATTCTTGCAGCTCAGCAGGCGGCGGATGTGCTGGAGGATCAGGACATTCAGGTCCTGCCGACCAAGACCATTCCCCAGGGACTGTCAGCCTGCATCATGTTCAACCCGGATGCAGACCTGGAAACCAACCTGAGCGAAATGAACGAAGCCATCGAAAACACGAAGAGCGGTGAAGTGACATACGCTGTGCGCGACACCACCATTGACGGACTGGATGTCCGTGCGGGTGAATTCATGGGCATTGCCGGCAAGAAGATCGTCACCTGTGTCCCCGACATGATGAATGCAGCCAGAAACCTGCTGGATTCCATGCTGGATGAAGACAGTGAAGTCGTGACGCTGATCTACGGCGAGGATGCCATGAAGGAACAGGCAGAGCAGCTGGAGGCCTACATCGCGGACAAGAGCGATGCGGAGGTCGAAATCGTCAACGGCAAACAGCCGGTCTACTCCTTCATCATTGGCGTAGAATAGGATACTCTCCGCCACTTTGGCAACAGGCCCCTGGGGCGGCGTTTTCCGGGTTGTGCCGGCGAGTATCGAATCCGGTGACCTGGCTGAGGGAACGTTCTGTCCTTCTGCCGGCAGCTGAATCAGAAAGACACAAAGGCACCTGCCATCCGCAAGGGATATGGGCAGGTGCCTTTTTGGTGGTATGTCGATACAGGCGGACAGGGAACGAAATTCTGCCCGGTTCGTACGTGCAGACAGAGATGAGGCCTGGCCTCAGTCCCTGCCAAGGGGGCGGTATGTCACACCCTGCCGTGTCTGTATGGATTCGTACAGCACGGGGGAAGACAGGGGCATCAGAGATGGACACTCGGGAGCAGGAAAGGGATGCTGCAAAGGGGCACAGCCGCGGGCAAGGGTGATGTGCGGCTTCCAGGGCTTGTCATCCTGAGGTATCCCGGCGTCCCGAAGACGCTCGCGGAGTTCCTGTACAAAGGATGTCATGGCCGGATCGGCCTGAAAGGCAAGGACCCGGGTATTGCCAAACCGGTGATAACCGAGGCAGCGTGCATCGGTGGCAGGAAAGGAAAGAGTCTGCAGGAGGTGCAGGATGGTGTCTTTCTGATCCTGTGTGCAGTTGCCAGCGAATGCGAGCGTCATATGCAGGTTTTCCCTGGGAACAAGCCGTCCCTGCAGACCGGCCTGCACAAGCTGGTGCTGGCAGCCCGTCAGATGCCGGATCCAGTCAGGGTCCGGATGTATGGCGATGAAGAGTCTCATAGTCATTCCTCCAGTCATACAGTCACCGTGTGATTGTGTCGTCAGCATAGCACGAAAAACTCCACAGGCAGGCTGCAGGCAATCCGGTGGGAGTCATTGTATCCTTGGGGAAACAAGGGGGCAGTGACATGACAGAATCAACAGAGAAAGTACAGAAGGCGGAAAAGACAGGCATTGTGCTTGGAGGCGGTGGTTCCAGAGGCAGCTATGAGATCGGGGTCCTGCAGACGCTCACAGACCAGGGACGGACATTTGACGTGGTGACGGGCACATCCATTGGAGCGATCTGCGGGGCGCTCTATACACAGGGAAGCGTGGATCATCTCACAGACTGGATCGGCAGGTTCACCCAGGATTCCGTGGCCAGAAACCTGTTTGTGTTCCCGGCGCAGTACACCAGTGCACAGGGACCGTTCCAGGATGCAGGATCCTTCTTTGCGGCGTTCTCGAAAAACGGGCCGCAGGTCGAGCCCCTGCGCCAGAAGCTCGAGTCGCTCTTTGACTACAAAACGTTTGCTTCATCATCCAAAGACTTCGCGTGCATGACATACAACGTCACGAAACAGAAGCCGCAGATGTTCACGAAACTGGACATGACAGCCGACAATGCCATCGACGTCCTGCTGGCCAGCGCAGCGTATTTTCCGGCGTTCAATTTCGTCACGCTGAATGGGGACTATTACATTGACGGAGGATTTGCGGAAACCAATCCCGTGCAGGCGGCGCAGAAACTCGGAGCAGACTCGCTCGTGGTCGTGGATGTCCAGGATATGGATGTGCCTGATCCCGTGCTGAATTCCGGTGACCTGCTGATCCGGCCGATCTGGAAACTGGCGTACTATCTCGATTTCGATGGAGTTACGCTGAGAAACCAGGTGGCACTGGGGCAGCTGGATGCCCTGAAATATCTGGACCTCGCTCCGGGATATCTGTATACGTTCTATCCCGGGGACTGGAACCACATGCAGCGGCTCGAGACCTCGGCGATGGAACTTGTGGCGGCGGAAGGCGAGTCCTGGATGCTGGAAAAAATGGATCCGGTCATGGAAGAAATCTATCAGTTCATCCTGGGGTACGTTCCGCGGAAACTGGAAAACAAGTACTCGCATGAATTCATCTTCGGCCGTATCCTCGAATGCATGGGCCTGATTGCAGGAATCAGCCCCTACCGGCAGATGCATTTCAATGATTTCATCCGGGAGCTCCTGGAGAAATTCTCGGCGTTTGATTCCGATCCCAACAAGACCCGGACACCAATGCTCTATCATGCCATGGAGATGAAGGGACTGCAGGATATGCTGGTGTTCTTCCATTCCGCGATCCAGGGATTCAACGGCCATCTTCCGAAGGAATTCGGGATCCTGAGGGAGAAGTATCTGCTGCCGTATTACCTGGCCTGGGGCTGGCACCTCATGGAGAAATTCCGGCTGTTCCTGCTGATATAGGTGACCGGTTTGGCGGACAGAGTATCTGTGCGCCAAATCCGTCGCCCTTATCAATTCAGGACTGAGCAGTTCTGGTGAAAGTGTTTATACAGGTATGACCCGCTGTCTCGACCGAAGCCCGCATCAGATAGTGTGCTGTGTGGATGAGGCGATGGAATGTTTGCGCTGGCAGACGCCGTCGCCTTTTTCGGTCTGGATTCTGTGAATATGCCGATGATTGCCACGCTGATTTCTCTCCTGCTCCTGCCCCTGTCAAGTCCGGTCATCCTTTGGGCCATCGGATGACAATCTGATGGCCCAAAGGATGCTCAAAGTATGTGCCGGTTAACTCCGGTAACCTTTGACGGCGGTAAAGTACAGGGGGATGATAGGACTGTAACCGGCCGGATGCAGCACACAGAGAGCATCAGGCAGGGAAGGAAGGGATGGATGAGATGAACTGGAATGTATATAAATACCGTCAGTTTGCACAGGAGTCGAGTCAGCCTGCAGAGGACCTGGCCAAGCGGGTGGATATCCTGGTCCGCACGGCTGTGGACCTTGGCTGCGGATACGGGCAGAGCACCCGGGCCCTCAACGATATCTTTCATGAAGCCAGAGTCACGGGCATCGACCGGAATCCGGAAATGACCCGCCTGGCCAGGCAGCGGCATCCGGAGTGTCAGTTTCTGACACTGGACATGATGGAGCTCCAGGGCCAGTATGACCTGGTGTTCTCCAATGCCGCCCTCCAGTGGATACCGGATCATGAAAAGGCCATTCCCGGACTCATGCACCATCTGAGGGATGACGGTGTGCTGGCTGTCGGCTTTCCCGATACCAGAGGGGAACCGCTGTTTGACATCATGGAGGAACTCATCGCCAGGTATTTCCCGGATCACAGCCGCTGGAATGCCCTGAACGCTGCCGACTACCATCGCATTCTGAAAGGCTGTTCCTCGTCCTTTGACTACTGGGAAACGGATTACTACTACAGTGAATTCGACCCGAACCTTCTCATGGACTGGCTTGTGAGCACAAGACTGGAGCCTGTGCAGGCAGACCTGGAGGAAGAGAAGGTGCAGGCACTGGCTCAGGAACTGAAGGAGCGGGTCGGTGAAGCGTATCAGATGGATGAGAACGGTCACATTCTGGTGAAAATTCACCGCATCTTCTTTACCGCGGTGCGATAGAAAACCACTGATTTGGTATAATGAACCCAGCAATAGGAAGCGAGGATACATACGCATGAAATACGCAGTTGGCGTGGACATTGGAGGCACTAACAGCCGCATTGCGCTGGTGGACGAAAACATGAACATCGTGGAACGGACACAGTTCCGCACAGATGCCCATGATCCAATCCCGACCATTGTCCGTCTCTCGGAGGCGCTCAAGGACATGGCCGGCGACAAGGAACTGGTGGGCATGGGCGTATCCTGCCCGGGTCCCCTGGACCTGATCAACGGCAAGGTGCTCAACACCCCGAATCTACACGATTCCTGGCAGGATTTCCCGATTGCCGGTGAAATCGAAAAAGTGACGGGCATTCCCACATACCTGGAAAACGATGCGAACCTGGCTGCCCTGGCGGAAGCCGTGGTCGGCGAGGGACGCGACTACAACTATGTGCAGTTCCTGACGATCTCCACCGGCCTGGGATCCGGACAGGTCATCAACCACAAGATCTATCAGGGTGCCCACGGCTACGGCCATGAGGTTGCCTATGCTCCTCTGTGGAGAAACGGTCCGCAGCACGGCAAGATCTACCCAGGCGGCGTGGAAGCCATCTGCTCTGGCACTGCCATCACGGAGCGGGCAAAGAAAGCCGGCCTGGAAGTCCAGCATGCAGGGGAAGTCAATGACATGGCCAAACAGGGCCACGAAGCGGCCATGGAAATCATGGACGATGCCAAGGAATACCTGGCAAACTTCATTGCGATCCTGATTGCCATCACCGACCCGGAAATCGTGATCCTGGGCGGCAGCGTGGCCCTGAAGATCCCCGGATTTGTCCAGGAAGTGGAAGACCGCGTGAAGGAAAAAGTCCTGACGGAGCTCAAGCCCTACGTGAAAGTCCGCCCCTCGACACTGAACGAAGACAGCGGCCTGCTGGGCGCAGCCTGCCTGGCCTTCGAGCACGCAAAGGACAAGGAAGCGGCCTGAATCCGGACACCATCTGACAGTCTGTCCATCATCAAAACCTGAAACCGGTTTCACCCCCGGTTTTTGTTTTGTCGCGTTTCAAGTCTGTTACAATAAAAATTCGGAGGGGCTGAAATGATTTATATAACAGGTGACATTCACCGCGAACAGGACATTCACAAAATCAATCCCAGGGAATTTGAAGCGGGAAACCACCTGACACCGGATGACTATGTCATCATATGCGGGGATTTCGGCTGCATCTGGGATGGAGGATCGGGTGACCGGTTCTGGCTGAACTGGCTGGAATCACTGCCCTGGAACACGCTGTTCATTGACGGAAACCACGAAAACTTCGATGTGCTCAACACGTACCCCATTGTGGACTACAAGGGCGGGAAGGCGAGACAGATCCGCAGCAACATCTTTCACCTGCTGCGGGGGGAAGTCTATGACATCGGCGGACGGTCGTTTTTCACCTTCGGCGGTGCCTTCAGCCATGATGTCCAGTACCGGACGGAGCACCTGAACTGGTGGCAGGACGAACTGCCGACAAAGGAAGAATGCGAAAACGGGTACAGAAACCTCAACGCATGCAACTGGAAGGTCGACTATGTCCTGACCCATGATGTCTATGAATCCCATCCCATGGCAGGCAAATACGAAAAGTCCATGGACCATTACGATGCATCCAGACAGGACATCCAGAAATACCTGGATGATATCGTGGACCGTCTGGACTACCGCACGTGGTTCACGGGACACTACCACGGGGACTGGATCCACACGAAAAACAACCGGCCGTGCGTGACGCTGTTTGAGCGCGTCGTGCTGCTGGAAGACCTGGAAAACGAACTGAAGACCATCGGCGAAGTGCAGCCGCCCAAACCGCAGAAAACAGACGAGGAACTCTGATTCATCCGAGACAAAGTCCCAAAGCGATGAAACGCAGGCCGCATGCAGTGAGTGCAGAAAGACTGACAGAAGAAAAAACCGGATCAGGCATCCGATATCCTGTGCAGAAACAGGACAGGATGCGGCGATCCGGTTTTTCAGTTTCTCATGACGTACCCGCGTCTTCTACAGTTCAGGCCCTGCGTCACTCCTGGTCGCAGGCCCCTGTGCCATCATTGGCACCAGCGTCATCATCCGCAGCGGGTACCCACTTCGCATACAGCGTGAGATCCGACTGCACATTCATGCCGTCGAACGCCTGCCGGCCGTAGCCTTCATCGAAGTACCAGCCCTCGAAGCGATACCCTTCGCGCTGCGGCACCTCCGTCTCCAGTGGCTCGTCATAGAGATACGTCTGGCAGGCAACATCGCTCCCGCCCCTGGAGTCGTACGTCACGCGGTAGCCGTCGCCCCGGGATACCCCGACAATGATCAGAAGCGCAATCACCAGGATCCCGCCCATAATCAGTTTGTCGAGTGTCTTCACGGAAATCCGGCCGATACCACCGACAAAGGATACACCGCCGATGACGCACGCCGCAATCGCATCACACTCGTAGTTCAGGCCGGTATTGGCGTTGACAGATGCCACACGCGCACCGTCGATGAATCCCGTCAGGGCATACATCACAGCCGCAAGAACGAACACCAGGATGATCGTGCGGTGCACATTGATACCGGAGACCTCGGCGGCTTCCTTGTTGGAACCCACTGCGAACATGTTCTTGCCGAAGGTGGTCTTGTTCCAGACTACCCACATCAGCCCCACCAGGATCAGGGAGTACAGCACGTACATCGGTACGCGGACACCGGCAATTGTGAACAGCGTTCCAGTCACCAGGTCGCGGTACTGCGGATCGAAGCCCGACAGGGTCTGTCCGTTGTTCGTGCCCATCTTCAGGTAGATCAGGATGATGCCGTACGTGATCAGCTGGGTGGCCAGCGTCATGATGAAGGGATGCAGGTCGAATTTCGCCACGGAGAACCCGTTGATGAATCCGATCATTGCACGGGCAGCGATTGCCGCCAGCAGCGGGATGATGATCGGCAGAGGCTCCAGACCCGGGAAGATCTTGTTGGCGGTGATGGACATACTGGCCACGATGACCGCCGCCAGTCCGACCATGCGGCCTGCGGAAATATCGGTTCCGGTCAGGACGATGCATCCGGCGATGCCCAGGGCTATGGGCAGCTTCGCCGCGGTCAGGTTGACGATGTTGACGATCGAGTTCACCGAACGGTAGGCCGGCATGCGGATCGCGATGAAGATCACCACCAGCGCGATGATGATGTACATGGCGTTGTTCACCAGCAGGGAATTGACGGTCCGCCGCTTGTCCGCCGCCGACATGGGCAGAAACTCTCAGGTAAACAAACACTAAATACATAACTGGAGTTTAACTCGACAATTCGTCTCCCAGACAGATACAGCAGCACATCACCAGGATCTGGCTGCAGTCTTTCGGCGGGGGATGCCGGACGAAAAAAGCCCGCAGTCACATGACTGCGGACTTGTGCGGGACGGGGGAATCAGTCCAGATCGATGATGTCGCCCAGGTTTTCCCGGATGGTGGCTTCCAGCGTGTCGAAGGACTTGTTGAAGCGTGCCTGGTCGTTTTCGTTCAGCGGCAGGGACATGACGCGTTCCACACCCCTGGAGCCGATAACCGTCGGCGTGCCGATGAACAGGCCCGTCCGGTCATATTCGCCGTTCTGGTAGCTCGATACCGGCAGGATGCAGTGCTCGTTGTTCAGGACCGCATCCACGATGCGCTTCAGGGCATAGCCGATGCCGTAGTACGTCGCACGCTTCAGGTCGATGATCTTGTAGGCTTTGTCGCGGACATCGATATAGATGTTCTGCAGCTCCATGAGGGAGATGTCGTTTTCATCCAGGTACTCCAGCAGGGACTTGCAGCCGATGTAGCTGTGGATCCAGGGAACGAAGCTGGAGTCACCGTGCTCGCCCATGATATAGGCATGGATGTTGGAATCCGCAAAGCCAAGGAACTCTGACAGGGCGTGGCGCAGCCGGGCGGTATCCAGCACCGTGCCGGAGCCGATGATCTGGTTCGAGGGAAGACCCAGCGTCTTGTAAGCCACATACGTCATGATGTCCGCCGGGTTGTTGGCCACGATCAGGATACCGCGGAAGTTGTTCTTCTTCAGCTCCTCGCAGACGCCTTTCGTGATCCTGGCGTTGATCTTTACCAGCTCCAGACGGGACTGACCCGGTTTCTGCGCTGCGCCGGCTGTCAGTACGCAGATGTCCGTATCCGCTGCATCCTCATAGCTGCCGGCCTTGATCTTCATCTTGGACGCCGCATAGACCAGACCGTCGTTCAGGTCCATGGCTTCGCCCCGTGCCTTGTCGGTGTTTACATCCACCAGCACCAGTTCGTCAATGCCCCGTTCGTTGAGCATCGTATAGGCGAAACTCATGCCCACCATGCCGGTGCCGATGAGCATGATTTTACGCTTGGCAATTTTTTCCATATAACTGTTTTCCTCCTGTTATCTTCGATTATAAAACGAGTGATGAAAAATCGAAATGAAAAGCACGTCCGCAGACGCGCTAAATACTGGAATTACCCTTGATTGAAAGCACTTACAGACTGTCCGCAGCCTTACCGCTGGTCCTGTCCCTTCATCGTCACATCCACCGTTTTCGTACGGCCGTCACGCTCGACTTCCATGCTCACCACATCGCCGATCCTGTGCTTTCGCAGCTGCTGCTTGAGGTGTGCCACGCTGTCCACTTCGTGCCCGTCAAAGGACAGGATCTTGTCCCCTGTCTGCAGGCCGGCCTCCGCCGCGGATCCGCCTTCGGACACCTGCATGATGTAAATCCCGTCGTTCATCTCCTGCAGCGAGACACCCAGCAGCGGCCTGGAGGTCACGGCGCCGTTTTCGATCAGCTCCTGCAGCACATCCACCGCATCGCTGATGGGGATCGCAAAGCCCAGTCCCTCGATACCCGAAGCCGACTGCTTCGCATTCACGATACCGATCAGGTTGCCCGAAGCATCGAACAGGCCGCCGCCGGAGTTGCCCGGGTTGATCGCCGCATCGGTCTGGAGCAGCACCATGGTTTCGTTGTCGATCACGATCTCCCGGTCCAGAGCGGAAATGATCCCGGTGGTGACCGTACCGCCAAGGGATCCCAGCGGGTTGCCGATGGCGATCGCCGCCGACCCGACTTTCAGGTCATTGGAGTTGCCGAAGGTCGCCGGCTGGAGATCCTGTGCATCCACCTTGATGACCGCAAGGTCCGTCGAGGGATCGGTCCCCACCAGCTTTGCATCGTATTCCGTGCCGTCGGCCGTGCGCACCGCAATGGACCGGGCGCCTTCGACGACATGGTTGTTGGTGATGATGTAGCCGTCGCTGGACATGATGACACCCGAGCCGGCGCCCTGGGAGACATACTGCCCGAACAGGGAATTGCCGCTGGTGACGGATTCCGTGGTGATTTCCACCACCGTCGGCCGGACAGCGTTCACGACATCCGAGACATCCACGGCTTCCACGCGGCCGGTGGCAGGGGAAGAACCCTGGGTGATGTTCACGCCGGACTGGCTTTTGGACGGTTCGGTTGTTTTCATGGCCAGAAGGCTGCCGCCGTAGCCGGCTGCACCACCCAGCAGGGCCGCACACAGAAGGCCGAGGATCCACTTTCCGGCGGAGGATTTCTGCCGGAACCGGGGAGGCTGATTGTACTGATTCATACGAAGTTCCTTTCTTTGTTGCTGTATACGGACTTATTTTAATGCACGAAGCTGAAAAAAGTCTGAAAACAGACCGGATGACAGGCAAATCAGGGCCGGAAACCGGAGGTCCTGGAATCAGGCACCGGCGCGCAGAGAGTCCCGTGATGCCCTGCAGACCGGGAACATGGAGAGGGGATGCCGTCGTAAAAGTGACACCGGTAACGGATGTGTATTTCAGCGGGCATTTCAGTTGTTTGAGCCATTTTGGCAAAGGAGACGATGTATTATATACTTGAATAGATTACAGGAGGTCATTGAATGGCAGTCAAGAAAACGAAAGCCGCCGCAAAGACTGCGGCAGCCGCAAACATAGAAGCAAAGAAAGATGAAACGAAGAAGGAAACAGCAACCGCCACAAAGGCGAAAACGGTCGCAGCTGGAACAAAAGCTGCTGGAGCTGGCGAAAGTGCAGCTGCAAAGAAACCTGGTGCAGGTGCTGAAAAGGCTGGTCGTAAAACTGGCACAAAGGCAGCTGGAACAAAAGGCAGAAAGAACGGAACCGAAACTTCCGCGAAGGCTGCAGCTGCTGCAGAAACAGCAGGAACGCTCACAGCTGACACTGCTGCTGCGGCAAAGGGCACAACAGCTGCAAAGGCCGCTGTGAAAAAGACCGCCGCGAAGAAACCCGCTGCGAAGACAGCCGCGAAAAAGACTGCCGCGAAGACCGCAAAGCCGCCGGTTTCTCCCGAACAGCAGGCCGGGGACCGGAAGATCCTGATGCAGGAAGCGCTGGATGGCGCCATCGTGCAGAAGGACATTGACGTGGAGAAGGCAAAGCCGGAAGAATCCAAAAACCTGGCCAAGCCCGCTGCCGACAAGGCACAGGAAGAAGCCGCAGACGCCCGTCTGATGGTGGAGGCACTGGATGGCGCAAAGGTGCAGGAAGAAATCAACGTGCAGGCTGAAACCGGGAAGCCGGCCGCTGCGCCCGAAGCCGGAAAACCGGCTGCGGATGCCGCCCAGGTGAAGGCTGCGGATGCCACCCTCATGAAGGAAGCCGTGGACGGTGCAAAGGTCCAGGAAGAGATCAGTGTGCAGTCCGAAACGGAAAAACCCGCCAAAGCCACTGACAACGCCAAAGCCGCCGCAACAGAAGCACAGGCCAATGCCGCCAGCAAGACCCTCATGAAGGAAGCGCTGGACGGCGCCCGGATCCAGAGGGAGATCGAAGAGGAAAAGGCAAAACCGGCTCCGGCGAAAAAAACCGCCGCAAAGAAGCCGGCTGCGAAGACTGCCGCCCCGAAGAAAAAGGCAGCCGCGAAGGCCGAACCCGCAAAGGAAGAAAAGAAGCCCGAGATTTCCGATGAGGAGAAAAAGGCATCCTATCAGGCCTTTGATGTGTATACCCTGGTGGACATGGCGAAGGCCATGGGCATTGACATGAACCTGGACGACTACCAGGCACTGCTCATGAAGGAGGCCGACGAACAGAAGATCCTGGCGGACATCCTGGCCAAATACCCGGAAGCCGAAAAGGACCAGGACTTCGAAGCCAACGGCTACGACCTGACGCTGCTGCCCGTGGTGCTGGAAAAAGCCGCCGAAGGCATGGACGTCAAGGCTGCGGATTTTGCCACCATAGCCCAGGAGATCGAAGCCGCGCTGCAGCTGCAGCTGACAGACGACGGCATGCACAACGCGGATGTCTACAACACACTGTTTGACCTCGTCCGCCGTCTGCTGGTCATGGGACAGAACAAGGGCATCGATTCCTTCGCGGTCCTGAACGAAACCATTCCCGCTGACCTGATGGCACTGCTGAACAAGTTCATGGATGTCGCCTACGCTGTCCTGCCCACCTGGCAGTATAAGGACGTCAAGTACTACGAAGGCTTCATCTATGCCGTGCTGAGCCAGTTCGAAGACCTGCACCAGGGCTATGACAACCGTGCCATGATGGACGTGGCCGACCTGTTCATCCGCCACGGCGACTACGGCCTGGGCGATGCCAACTACAACTACATCCTGCGTGAGAACCAGCTGAAGGACCAGATCTACTTCCGGTTCGCGGATGTCTACCGCAACATTGACATGAACAAGGCCAAGGCGATCGCCAACAGCGCCCTGCAGTTCGTGGACGGCCGCTACGACTACTATCCCCGGATCATCGAGATCCTGGAGAGCTGAGTCACGGGAAGGCACAGAAACGGATGACGGCAAAGAACGCGATCCCGGAATGGGTCCTGCACTGTCTGGAGCAGTATGGAAACTGCGCCGTGGGACGTGCGCTGACCAAGAAACTGGGGAAGGACAAACTCCTGGAAGAGCTGGAAGCAGCCGGCTTTCCCTGCGAACTGGAGATCCTCTCGGACCAGAAGGACACCAGCCCGTACCCCAAGGACGGCACATACATTGTGACGCTGAAAACCCAGGCTCCAGACCCAAGGCCGAAGAAAGAAGACGGGGAGTGATTCCCGTCTTTTCTTTATCTATGACCGCAGACAGCATCCCCTGGTCAGGCACAGTCCCCGGACCGGATGGGGAGACGACGGGCAGGCAGCGAAAAAACATGGCATAATGTAACAGTGAAACAAACCGGTGAAACCGGCTGAAAAGCCGGACAGACACCAGACAGGGAAAGGAAGTGAAGAAGATGTATCATCAGGACATCTGTCCATACTGCCACGGGCAGAACTTCGTGCTGGCCAGACAGCGGCCGGATGGCAGGCTGGTCTACAGCGAGATCGTGACACTGGAACCCGGGAGTCTGTATCACATCCTGTGCCTCAACTGCGGCACCGTGGTCCGGACATTCATGGACGACCCCAGTGTGCTCCTGACACTGGATCCCGAACCGGAAGAAACCCGGCCGGCCGGGACACAGCCGGCTGCAGATGCACCTGCAGAACCGGGACAGGCAGCGGATCCGGACAGACCCCTAACGGAGGATCTGCACAAAGCCACCAGCGGACAGGCACAAGCCACACCCCATCCGGCAGGATCCGGACAGCCCGCAGACCCGCAGGCAGGAGGTGGCGCACATGGAATTTAGGATCATTGGCGACAGAACCAGTCCCGTGGCGATCCTGCTCCATGATGCCGGCCTCAACCATCACCAGTATGCCGCCACGGCGAAAATGCTTGCACGGCGTTATTGCGTCGTTCTGCCAGACCTCACCGGCCATGGTGATGCCAGGGGTCCCTTCGTGTCCATCGAGGAAGAAGCCGATGCCCTGATGCAGTTCATCCGCCGGGAATTCAAGGGGAAAGTGGAGCTCATCGGCGGCTCGGGACTGGGCGGCATGGTGGCGCTGGAAACCGCCTCGCGGATGCCCTTTTCGAACCTGAACCTGTTTCTGGATGGCGTCTCCTTCCAGGAACCGGCCAGGCCCCTGATCCCGTCGGCCTTCCTGAAGTTCCGCTACCGGGCGCTGTACCGCAATCCCCGGATCCGGGAACAGGTCGGCCAGATCCCGCCGTTCCGGGAACTGGAGCCGGTCTTCCGTGCCATGAGTGCCTGGCAGCCCCCGGAGTTTTGTCGAGAAAAGCCCGCACGCGGATCGTGCATGGCAGCCTCGAAGGCAAGGGGGTGCGCCAGACAGGCCAGCTGCTGCTCAAGCACCTCCGCAATTCCACCCTGGAGGTTCAGGAGGGCATGAATCATGGGGACCTGGTGCTGGAAAACCCCGGCAAGCTTTCCATCATGCTGTTTTCCCAGCTCAACAGCCTGTTCTGAGGCGCTGTCACTGACCACAGACCCCCATACACGCCGGATGCTTCTTGCAGGAGCGTCCGGTTTTTTTCGTGTGCCCGGCATGGCATACATCCAGGTGGTGAAAGTCCACTATGGGAGCGTATCATCGCAACCGCTAACCATTAGCTCAAGGCAAGGGGCTCACTGGTAACAGGAGTTCTGAAAGAAGCCCGGCGGCAAAGTTCCGGCCTGAGGAACACGAACCGCATATAAGGCCACAGACGGAGACGAGCGTGCGAAACAGCGCAAAGTCGTAATAGTTGCGGATGACTGTCTGGGGTAAATGCGGCAGGTATATGGAATGAAAGATGTATGACCTTACCCGGGGAGGTCCTGCCAGCGAGAGGAATCATCAAACCATGATGACCCCCTTCCCGCAGTAATAACGAATGGCAGGAAGTCAGCCGAGGCCATAGTAGCGAAGAAGTCCCTGTAATGGGGATGGAGTGAAGGGCCGAACGTACAATTTACTGCAAATATCAGGAATGCGTCCTGCACAACAAACCGATAAAGGACAAACCCAGAGAGCCCCTGAAGATGAGTAAGGAAGGGCAGTGCAGGAACACGTGAAAGAAAGGAGCAGCCATGAACCAGACCAGACTGATACAGCCGGAAGACCTGAGCACACAGGAAATCTTCTCCATGGAGAACCTGACCAATGCGTGCAGACAGGTACGGCGAAACAATGGAGCTGCAGGGGTAGATGGAGTCAAAGCCAGAGAACTTCCTGCCTGCCCCGGAGAGTATTGGGAGCGACTGCGGGAACAGATACTGGGCCGCAGTTATAAACCACTGCCAGCCAAAAGGACCGATATCCCGAAACCGGATGGGAGCATGCGGGGGCTCAATGTCCCGGCTGCCAGAGATAGAGTCATACAGGCCTGTCTGGCAAACTATCTGGATTACAGGAAGGACTTCGAGATGAGCAACAGCTCATACGGGTTCAGGAAGAACAGGAGATGTGAACAGGCGATACTGAAAGGCCTTGAGTTCATGAACGACGGGTATGACTGGATCGTCGACATCGACCTGAGGAAATTCTTCGACACGGTGGACCAGGACAGACTGATACGACTGATAGACAACCTGTTCCATAACAGGGACGTCACGTCGCTGACAAGGAAGTTCGTCAGAGCGGGAGTCATGATAGACGGAAGGCTTGTCAGGACAGAAAGAGGCATCCCGCAGGGAGGGCCGCTTTCGCCGGTACTGGCCAACATCTATCTGGACCAGGCAGACAAGGAACTGGAAAGCAGAGGGCTGAGATTCACGAGATACGCAGACGATATGCTCATCTATGTGAAATCGGAAGCCGCCGCCAACAGAGTGATGAAGTCATTCAGCAACTATCTTGAAAAGAAGCTGAAGCTGGAAGTGAATGCTTCAAAATCGAAAGTGGCCAGACCGGATGAAGTGAAATATCTGGGGTTTGGCTTCAAAAGGAACAAAAGGGAATGGAAGGCGATACCGCATGAGAAGTCCATTCATGAGTTCGAGCAGAAGATAATGAAGCTGACAAAACGGAACTGGAGCGTATCTCTTGAGGAGAGGATTGAAAAAATCAATCAGGTCATCAGGGGATGGAGCAATTATTTCAGGTGTGCATGGCTGTATAAAGAAACGGTGCGCAAACTGGACAGCAAGCTCCGGAGAAGAATCAGGGCCATCATCTGGAAGCAGTGGAAAAGCATCAGGAAAAAAGAAGAGAGCCTCATCAAACTGGGATGTCCCAGAGACAAGGCTCACTCATATGCGTGTGCACGACAGGGATATGTCCGTTGTGCAATCACATTCCTGAACAAGTATATCAGAAATATACACCTGAAAAAGAAAGGCCTTCTATCCATGGAGGAATACTTCGATACGGTGGCAGTAAGGTTCATGAAAACATTTGTACGAACCGCCCAGTGCCGAACGGCACGCTGGGTGGTGTGAGAGGGTCAGATGACACCTACTCGATTGACATGCCGGTGATGGCCGGCATTGGCAGCATCTGATGGCCACCGGCTTCGGCAGTCATCGGTGTGAAAGCGGCCCTCCGTTTTCAGGTTTTCTTGAAAAACTTTTCACGCGGTGCTACCCTCAGAACGTAAAGGAGACTTGCATGAAAATTCAGATGAAAACCCCTCTGGTGGAGATGGACGGGGACGAAATGACCCGTGTCCTGTGGAAGGACATCAAGGAAATCCTGCTGGAGCCCTATATCGACCTGAAGACCGAATACTATGACCTGGGCCTGCCCGCCCGGGAAGCCACGAAGGACCAGATCACGGTGGATGCCGCCGAGGCCAGCAAGCGGCTGGGTGTCGCCGTGAAGTGTGCCACCATCACCCCCAATGCGCAGCGCGTCGAGGAGTACAACCTGAGCGAAATGTGGAAATCCCCCAATGGCACGATCCGGGCGATCCTGGACGGCACGGTGTTCCGCACGCCGATCATGGTCAAAGGCATCGAGCCGGTGGTGAAAAACTGGAAGGAACCCATCACGATTGCCCGTCATGCCTACGGGGATGTGTACCGCAACCAGGAAATGCGGATCACGGAGCCCGGTACTGCCAGCCTGGTCTTCGAATCGGATTCCGGCAGCACGGAAAAAGCCGTGGTCTTCCGCTTCGAGGGACCCGGTGTACTCCAGGGGCAGTACAACAAGGACGACTCCATTGCCTCCTTTGCCCGGAGCTGCTTCCAGTACGCCCTGGACCAGGGCAAGGATCTGTGGTTTTCCTCCAAGGACACGATCTCCAAGAAATACGATCACCGTTTCAAGGACATCTTCCAGGAGATCTTTGATGCGGAATACAAAGAAGCCTTCGGGAAAGCCGGCCTGGACTACTTTTACACGCTGATCGACGACGCCGTTGCCCGCGTGATCCGCAGCCGCGGCGGCTACATCTGGGCATGCAAGAACTACGATGGGGATGTCATGAGCGACATGATCTCCACCGCCTTCGGGTCCCTGGCCATGATGACATCCGTGCTTGTGTCCCCGGAAGGCAACTATGAATACGAGGCAGCCCACGGCACCGTGACAAGACACTATTACAAGTGGCTCAAGGGTGAGAGCACAAGCACCAACCCCGTGGCGACGATCTTTGCCTGGACCGGGGCGCTGCGCAAACGCGGGGAACTGGACGAGATCCCGGAACTGGTGGAATTTGCCGAAGGTCTGGAAGCTGCGTGCATCCGCACCATTGAAGGCGGTAAGATGACCGGCGACCTGGTGGGCCTGTGGTCCGGGGATGTGCCGGCACAGAAGCTGGACTCCAGGGCCTTCCTGGAAGCCATCCGCGACGAAATGGAAGCCGCTGCCTGAGACAGGGCAGAAACCATCCGACAGCAGACATGATGATGACAAAGCCGGGTCTGACCGCCACAAAGGACCCGGCTTTTTGTGTGTCTTGACCGCAGAATCCGCAATCCTTGGCTCCAGGTTCCGGCCGCAGGCAGCGCGGAGCCGATATGGATCTCAACAGAAACACGAATCCGCACAGAAAAAGGACGGACCCGAATTCGAAGGTCCATCCTGTCGTGATATGGGTTTCTCTGTGATTTTGTCCAGGCGGGATCCGCAGTCTCTACAGGCGTTCCCCGACGTAGATGTTGGCCGGCCGGATGAGTTTCCGGTTGTTCTGCCGGTTCTCCAGGTGATGGGCGATCCAGCCTGCGGTCCGGGAAATCGCAAAGAGCGGCACAAAGAGCTCCGGCTCGATGCCCAGCATCCGGTAGGCAAATCCCGAATAGAAGTCCACATTGGCACACACCTGCACGCCCTTGGCTTTCTTCATCACCCGGCAGGCGGTCTGTTCCAGCGCCTCCATCATGGCGAAGGCTTCCTCCTCGCCTTTTTCCGCCGCCAGCTGCCGGCAGGCTTCCCGGATCATCCGGGCCCTGGGGTCGCTTTTCGTGTAGATTGCATGGCCGATCCCGTAAATCAGGCCGCTTCTGTCCCCGAAGTCCTTCGACAGCAGCCGCCAGCACACATCCTCCAGCACAGCGGGATCCGTCGTGATGCCTGTCTCTTCCAGAATCGCATCGTACATCTGCGCCATCTTGTTCGCTGCCCCGCCGTGCTTGGGCCCTTTCAGGGATCCCATGGCTGCCGAAATGCAGGAATAGATGTCTGTGCCGGTGCTTGTGAGCACGACGTCTGTGAATGCCGAGTTGTTGCCTCCGCCGTGGTCGGCGTGGATCATGAGCAGGATGTCCAGTACATTGGCTTCCTCCGCTGTGAAGGAGCCGCCCTGCCGGTCCATATACAGGATGTTTTCCGCCAGTGAGCCGTCTGGCAGGGGATAGGCCGTGAGCTTTTCGCTGGTGTGGCACGAGAACACGAACAGGGGCAGGGAGGCCAGGATGGACAGACCCTTCACCATCCGGTCCTCCAGACGGTCGTTGTCCGGGTTGTCGTCCTGCGCGTACATTTTCAGCACCTCGATCTGCATGGCATTGAGCAGGTTGCTGGTGGGGTATTTCGCTGCAATGAAATCCGTGTGGATGTTGTGCAGCAGCGTGGTGCGGAATGCCTGCAGCTCCTGCTCATCCGGCAGGTGGCCGAAGATGAGCAGGAACGCCGTCGTTTCATAACCCATGGCCGTGCCCGCTTCCTTCTGCCGCCGGACGAGTTCGTCGATCGTGTACCCGCGGTAGATCAGCTGTCCCTCGGTGTCGTGCTTGTGTCCGTGGATCATCTGGTAGCCCACCACGTCACAGATCCGCGTGAGGCCCACCTTCACGCCTGTGCCGTTTTCGTTTCGCAGCCCCTGCTTCACCCGATACCGGGCATACAGCGAGGGGTCGATGAGGTTGTTCTCTGCGCTCCGGTTGTACAGCGCCCGCAGGTCATCTTTTTCCAGTTCCATACAGATACAGTTTCCTTCCTTGCAAGTCATCATGCCGATGCCGGGCGGCATGACTGTGGTTTTGACATTATAGCACGAAGCATGAAACTTGTTGCAGGACTGAAAATTTTTTACAAAATCCGGATTGCCTTTGGTATAATGCTTTTCATGAAGAAATGAGGAACAGACATGCCGAAAAATCTGGTACAGAAGATTCTTGACAGCCATGTTGCCTCCGGCACCCCCAAAGCCGGAGAACCGGTGGAGCTGGTCATTGACCAGACCCTGACACAGGACGCCACCGGCACCATGGCCTATATACAGCTTGAGGCCATGGGTGTTGACCAGGTCAAAACCGAACTCTCCGTTTCCTACGTGGATCACAACACGCTGCAGTCCGGCTACATGAATGCAGACGACCATGCCTATCTCCAGTCCGTCGCGGCGAAACACGGCGTGCTGTTCTCCCGCCCGGGCAACGGCATCTGCCACCAGGTGCACCTGGAACGCTTTGCGAAACCCGGCCGCACACTCATCGGCTCGGACTCCCATACCCCCACAGCCGGGGCCATGGCCTCCATTGCCATGGGTGCAGGCGGCCTGGACGTGGCCAAAGCCATGGCGGGCCTGACCTACCGCATCACGTACCCCGAAGTGGTCAATGTGCGCCTGGAGGGGGAACTGCCCCACGGCGTGAGCTCCAAGGACATCATCCTGGAACTGCTCAGGCGCCTGTCCGTCAAGGGCGGTGTCGGCCGGATTTTTGAATACACCGGCCCCGGTGTGAAGAACCTGTCCGTCTACCAGCGGGCCACGATCACCAACATGGGTGCCGAACTGGGCGCCACGACCTCCATTTTCCCCAGTGACGAAACCACGAGGGCATTCCTCGCCAGACAGCAGCGTGAAGAAGACTACATGCCCATGGAGGCCGACCCGGATGCGGACTACGACGAAACCGTCGTCATCAACCTCAGCGGGCTGCAGCCCCTGGCGGCCTGCCCCCACTCCCCGGACAACGTGAAACCGGTGTCCGAACTGGCGGGCATGAAAGTCGACCAGGTATCCATCGGCTCCTGCACAAACAGCGGATTCGAGGACCTTATGAAAGCCGCCAATGTGCTGAAGGGCAAAACCGTGGCACCCAATGTGAGTCTCACGGTGTCCCCGGGCAGCCGGCAGGTGCTGACGAAACTCATTGAAAACGGAGCGCTGGCCACCTTCGTGCAGGCCGGAGCCCGGATCCTGGAATGCACCTGCGGTCCCTGCATTGGCATGGGCCAGTCTCCCAAAACCGATGGCGTGTCCCTGCGGACCTTCAACAGGAACTTCTACGGCCGCAGCGGCACGCTGAGTGCCGGGGTCTACCTGGTGTCTCCGGAAACCGCGGCTGCCAGTGCCGTGGCCGGTGTCTTCACGGATCCCTCCACGGTGGACTACAGCGATGCGATCCCGGCCGAACCTTCCTATGTGGATGATTCCATGATCTGCCAGCCAAGCGACGATCCCGAAAGCGTGGAGATCATCCGCGGGCCGAACATCAAGCCGCTGCCGGAAAACACGCCCCTGGCGGCGCACATCGAGAAGAAGGCGGTCATCAAGCTGCCGGACAACATCACGACGGACCACATCGCCCCGGCGGGCGCCGAGGTGCTGCCATACCGTTCGAACATCGAAAAGCTGTCGACGTTCGTGTTCCGCAACAACAAGGAAGGATTCGCCGATGTATGCCAGGCCAATGACGGCGGCTTCATTGTCGCCGGGGAGAACTATGGACAGGGCAGTTCCCGGGAACACGCCGCGATGGCACCCATGTACCTGGGCATCAAGGCCGTCATGGCCAAAAGCTTTGCCCGGATCCACAAGGCGAACCTGATCAACTTCGGCATCATTCCGCTGACCTTCGGGAACCCGGCGGATTATGACGACATCGACGAAATGGATGTCCTGGCGATTGAAGACACAACCCAGGCCGCAACAGGAAAAGTCAGCGTGAAGAATGTGACGAAGGGCACGGAGTATGTCATGGACTGCGACATCACAGACGACGACTTCGTCCTCCTGCAGCACGGCGGTGCGCTGAACTTCATAAAAAACAGCCAGCCACTGAACTGAGTGGGCGAAGACCACTCAGTTCAGACGCTGTCTGTATGCGAGAGTGCTTCAGGTGAAGGCGCTCCAGCCATTACACTGCCTGGCTCCTGATGACCGGTCCTGACCGAACATCAGGATGCTGGCACTGGTCGTATAAATTGACAACAGAATGCGCAGACCGTATGGTCTTGAAAAGAACGCGATGACCGGAATCAGTACGCAGCCAGTCAGTCTTCAGAGACGGTCCGTTTGGTGAAAGGACCGGGCTGACCCTGCCGAAACACCTCCGCCAGCGGCCGTCACCAACGGAGCCCTCACAGTTTGGCGGGCCCTCAGTAGTGGCGGACGGCAGTCCCCGTTACCGGACCGGAGTGTCAGCAGGCACTCTTCAAGGCGGCTTTCGCGAGAAAGCCGTGAACAGAGGTGGGACCACGGAACGAGCTTCCGTCCTTTGCAGGACGGGGGCTTTTTGCGTATATACCCCATACCCATGACACAAACCAGCCGGTCCGGCTGCTGGCGGACCCGGAAAGGAGACACTATGAACCAGATCCAGATCCCGGCGGGATCCAGGGACTGCATGCCCGGTGAAGTCCGGCGCAAGCGCAGTCTCCGCCACATCATTGAACGGGTGTTTGCCAACAGCGGCTGCCGCCCCATCAGCACCCCCGCCATGGAATACCTGTCCACCTACACCACCGCCTTCGCGGATGCGGATGAAACCGAAATGTTCCGCTTCCAGGACGGCAGCGGCGACACCCTGGTGCTGCACCTGGACATGACGGTGCCCATTGCACGGACCGCCAGCACCAAGCTTCGCGATGAACGCCCCCTGCGGCTGTTCTATACCGAGGATGTCTTCAAGCAGCGCCGTCTGTTCGGCGGCAAGCGCAGCCAGGTCACGGACTGCGGCGTGGAAATGATCGGCCTGCCGCCCCAGGGAGACCTGGAGATCCTGGCCCTGGCCTGCAACGTGATGTCCGCCATCGGCCGCCCGGGCTGGATCCTGGAAACCGGCGACATCCGGTTTTTCCAGAGTGCGGTGGAAACCCTGGGCCTGGACCCGGACACCGTAGCCGAACTCGCGGATCTCATTGACCGCAAAAGCCTCCCGGACCTGGAGGCCTACCTGGAGGACCGGGACATCGGCCACCGGGAGTTCTTCCTCATGCTGCCGCTGCTCTCCGGGGGACAGGAAACGCTGGAAACCGCCCTGGAGATTGCCTTCACGCCGGAACAGGAAGCCTGCGTGAAACGGCTGGCCAGGCTCATGGACCAGCTGGAGGCCCTGGGATACGGCGGTCACCTGTCCGTGGACCTGGGAAAGATCCCGCACCTGAACTACTATACGTCGCTGATCTTCGAGGGCTACTTCCCGGGTATCGGCTCCAGCGTCCTGTCCGGGGGGCGCTATGACAGGCTCCTGGAGAAATTCGGGGCGGCGGAACCCGCCTGCGGCTTTTCCGTGAAGCTGGACTATCTCACGGACTCCGAACCGGAGAAACCGGCAAAGGCCGCCACGGTGATCGAAGCCGGACCGGATGCCCTGGTGCAGGCACTGAAACTGGCGGACGAAATCCGGCAGACGGGTCCCTGCGTGATTGAATACAGAGAAGAGAACGGACTGGAGGTACGCCAATGACGGTTTCACTCGCACTCACCAAAGGACGCCTGGAGCGAAAGACCGTGGACATGCTCGAACGCTCGGGCTACGGGATCGAACCCCTGCGCAATCAGGGCCGGCAGCTGGTGTTCGAGGACACCCAGAAGGACCTGAAGTACTTCCTGGTGAAATCCAATGACTGCCTCACCTATGTCATGCACGGTGTGGCAGATGCCGGGGTCGTGGGCAAGGACACGATCCTCGAAGGGCCGAAGGACTACTACGAGGTGCTCGACCTGAAGATCGGCGTCTGCAAGTTCATCGTCGCGGCGCTGCCGGAAACGGACCTGCTCAACCGCGACGGCCACCTGCGGATCGGGACCAAGTACCCCAATGTCGCCACGAAGTACTTCAACGACCGGGGCATGGATGTGGAGATCATCAAAATCGACGGCTCCGTCGAGCTCTCCCCGCTGCTCGGGCTCTGTGACGGCATTGTGGACATCATGGAAACCGGCACGACGCTCAAGGAAAACGGCCTGGTGGTGCTCGATGATGTGGCGCCCGTCAGTGCGCGGCTCATCGTGAACAAAGCCGCATTCCGGACCAAGAAACAGGAGATCCTGGAACTCGTGCGCGACCTCTCCCGGGAAGTGGACCGGGAACAGGCCCTGAAGAAAGAGAAAGAAGAGGGAACATGCTGACAGAACTGAACGCCGGCGACCTGCAGGCACTGAAGGAATGGCTCAAGAGCCGCACGCAGACCATCGGCGCCGATATTTACGGTGCTGCGGCGGGCATCATTGACCAGGTCCGCGCACAGGGAGACCAGGCCCTGAAGGATCTCACGAAGCAGTTTGACAAGGTCGACATCGATACCCTGCGGCTGACAGAGGCGCAGATCGACGAACTCGCCGCCCAGGCCGATCCGGCTTTCGTGAAGGCCCTGAAAGGCGCCCGGGACAACATCCTGGAATTCCACGAGGCGCAGAAGCAGAACAGCTTCCTCCTCAACCGCCCCAATGGCGTCTACCTCGGACAGCGGGTGATTCCCCTGGATGCGGTGGGCATCTACGTCCCGGGTGGACGCGCCCAGTATCCTTCCTCCGTGCTGATGAATGCGATCCCCGCCAAAGTGGCGGGCGTGAAGCGCATCGTGATGATGACTCCGCCGGCAGCCAACGGCCTGGTGGAGCCCAACATCGCCTGTGCCGCCAGGCTCGCAGGCATCACGGAACTCTACGTCACCGGCGGGGCCCAGGCCATTGCGGCGATGGCCTATGGCACGGAATCCATCGCCCCGGTGGACAAGATCGTGGGTCCGGGCAACGCTTTCGTGGCGGCGGCGAAAAAACTCGTCTACGGGACCGTGGACATTGACATGATCGCGGGACCCAGCGAGATCCTGGTCATTGCGGATTCCGGTGCCGACCCGGCGTTTGTGGCCGCCGACCTGCTGTCCCAGGCCGAACACGATCCACTCGCCAGTGCGATGTTCGTTACCACCGATGCCGGCCTGATCCGGAAGGTGAAGGAAGAGCTGCAGAAACAGAGTGCCTTCCTGCCGAAAAAGGACATCGTCGAAGCCTCCCTGGCAAACTATGGCCGGAGCATCCTCTGCGAGTCCATGGAGCAGTGCCTCGAGATTGCCAACCAGATCGCCCCGGAACATCTGGAACTCATGGTGGAAAACCCCATGAACTGGCTTGGCCAGGTGCGTCACGCCGGAAGTGTCTTCCTGGGCTACTACACCTGTGAATCCATTGGCGACTACTACGGCGGGACCAACCACGTCCTGCCCACCTCGGGCACCGCGAAGTTCTCCAGCGCCCTGGGCGTGGATGCCTTCGTCAAGCGCAGCAGCTTCCTGCACTACACGAAGGAACAGCTCGAGCAGGACAGCGCTGCGATCCAGACCCTCGCAACCGCTGAACACCTCCAGGCACACGCCACAGCCGCGGCCATCCGCACCCCGTCAATCACCGCCGATGATCAAAAAGCCCGGGCGGCAGCCGATGCAAAGGAGCCGCAGTGATGCGGGACATCGAACTTTACGAAGCGAGGCAGACCGGCGGCCTGCTGCTCAACGCCAATGAAGCCAGCGAAGGCTTCAGTTCTGAGGTGATGGACCGGATCCATCAGGCGCTGGATGCCATGGCCTTCAACCGGTACCCGGATGATGACTGCACCGCCCTGCATCAGGCCTATGCCGCCTGGGCCGGGCTGCAGCCGTCACAGGTGCTCGCAGGCAACGGTTCGGATGCGATGCTCGGGCTCATGATCGGGCTCTTCACCAGCCGGGACAAGCCTCTTGTCACCTGGGACCCGGATTTCTCCATGTACGACTACTATGCGTCGATGCAGGAAGCCGAAATCCGCAAAGTGCCCGTGGGAGACATCCAGGCGCTGAGCGCAGCAGGCCGGGACGCCGGACTGGTGGTGATTTCCAACCCCAACAACCCCACAGGCTTGACCCTGTCCAGAGAACAGATCCGCCAGATCCTGGCAGCTCTGCCCGATACCCCGGTGGTGGTGGATGAAGCCTACATGGACTTCAGCGACCAGAGCATGCTGGATGAAATCGAGGATTGGGACAACCTCTACGTGACCCGCACCCTCTCCAAGGCACTGGGAGCAGCCGGCCTGCGGCTGGGATTTCTCGTGACCTCCGACCGGAACATGAGAAACATCCGGCCCTACAAAGTGCCCTATGGCGTGAATGCCTTCACCCAGGCAGCGGGAACGGTCCTGCTGCAGATGGCGGATGCGGCGAAAGACCGCATCGACCGGATCTGCACGGAGCGTGACAGGCTCTATGAAGCCCTGAAGGACATGAACCTGCCGGTGCAGCCCTCGGGGGCGAACTTCCTGTTTCTGCAGGGCGAGGGCATGGAAGCCCTGGGACAGGGGCTGGAGAAAGCCGGGATCATTGTCCGCACCTGGCCGGGCAAAGACCAGATCCGGATCACCATTGGCCTGCCGGAAGAAAACGACCAGGTATTGGCAGCGATACGGGAACTGACACCGACAGAAAGAAAGGGGACAGACTGATGCGCAATGCTGAACTGAGACGACAGACCGGGGAAACCGACATTTACTGCTGGATGGACCTGGATGATCCGGACGGGACCTGCAGCGTGGCAACCGGCGTGGGATTCTTCGACCACATGCTGCAGCTGCTGGCCTTTCACTCCGGCTTCGGGCTCATTGTCAAGGCCGACGGAGACCTGGATGTGGACGACCACCACACCATTGAAGACATCGGAATCGTGCTGGGTCAGCTCTTCCGCGAGGTCCTGGGCGACAGGCGGGGGATTGCCCGCTACGGCAGTTTTCAGCTGCCGATGGATGAAACCCTCGCAAATGTAACCCTTGACATTTCGGGACGCCCCTATCTGGTTTATAATTGTAGTCTGAGCAGGGACTCCATCGGGACGTTCTCCTGCGAGATGCTGGAAGAATTCCTGCGGGCTTTCGCCTTCAATGCGGGAATCACCCTGCATGTCAATGTTTGCTACGGCACCAACGACCACCACAAAATCGAAGCGGTGTTCAAGGCCCTGGGACGTGCCCTCAAGGCGGCGGTCAAGATCGAAGGGAATGCGGTGCCAAGCTCCAAGGGAGTCCTGGAATGATCGGGATCATTGACTACGGCATGGGCAACCTGCGCAGCGTGGAAAACGCCCTGGATCACCTGGGGCTCGACCACGTGATTTCCAGCGACAGCCAGGTCCTCGACCAGTGCGACCGCCTCATCCTGCCAGGGGTGGGGGCCATGCAGGACTGCATGAAGGCGCTGAAGGAAGCCGGGCTGGACTCGTGGCTCAGGGCGCAGACCAAACCGCTGCTCGGGATCTGCCTGGGCATGCAGGCCTTCTTTGAAGACAGCGCCGAAAACGGCGGCGTCCAGTGCCTGGGCCTGATGCCGGGGCATTTCGAGAAGATGGAAGACCCCGCCATCCGGGTGCCGCACATCGGCTGGAACGAGCTGGAGGTGGCGCCGGATCATCCCCTGAAGGACATCCTGGGGGATCACCCGTATGTGTATTACGACCACTCCTATTACGGATGTGACCTGGATCCGGACACCATCCTGGGCGTTTCCCGCCACGGGAAATACACGATCCCGGGACTGACCGGAAAGGGCAGCCTGCTGGCCTGTCAGTTCCATCCGGAAAAGAGCGGCGAGACAGGGCTGAAGATCCTGTCATATTTTGGAAAGGAAATGCAATCATGATCATTTTACCCGCAATCGATATCCTCAACGGCAACCCCGTCCGCATGTACCAGGGCGACTACGCCAAAGCTGAAAGCGTGGGTGACGGTGCCGATGTCAAGACTCTCGCAAAACGCTTTGCCGAAAAGGGCGCCGACTACATTCACCTCGTGGACCTGAACGGCGCCAAGGACGGCGGCCGGATCAACGGCGAGCTGATCTGCGAAGTCGCCAATGCGGTGGACGTGCCGGTGGAAGTAGGCGGCGGCATCCGCACCATGGAAGACATTGACTACTACCTGACGCACGGCGTGAACCGCGTGATCCTGGGCACCAAGGCCATTTCCGATCCCAACTTCCTGCGCTCCGCGGTGAACAAGTACGGTGACCGGATCGTCGTGGGCCTGGACTGCAAGGACGGCTATGTGTGCACCACCGGCTGGACCCAGACTTCCAACCTCTACTACACGGAGTTTGCCCGCGTGCTGGAACGCCTGGGCGTGAAGACGATCATCTTCACCGACATCTCCCGTGACGGCACCCTGTCGGGACCGAACCTGGAAATGCTGGACCACCTGAAGAAAGCCGTGAACCTGGACATCGTGGCCTCCGGCGGCGTGCGCGACCTGGGAAACATCGAGTCCCTGAAGAACCTGGGCCTGTATGGCGCTGTGACAGGCAAGTCCCTCTATGCGGGCACCCTGGACCTGGAAGAGGCGCTGAAGACCGCAAAGGATGCTGAGTAAACGCATCATTCCCTGCCTGGATGTCCGCGACGGCAAAGTCGTCAAGGGCATCAACTTTGTGGGCATCAAAGAAGTGGGTGACCCGGAGACCCTGGCCAGGGAATACTACGACCAGGGGGCCGATGAGCTCGTGTTCCTGGACATCACCGCAACCCATGAAGGACGCGACACCATGGTGAACGTGGTGGAAAACGTGGCCCGGCAGATCTGCATCCCGTTTACCGTGGGCGGCGGGATCCGCACCCTGGAGGACATGAAGCGCATGCTGCGGGCAGGGGCCGACAAGGTGAGCCTGAATTCCTCCGCCCTGCGCGACCCGGACCTGATCCGGCAGGGGGCCGAAATGTTCGGCAACCAGTGCATCGTCCTGGCGGTGGATGCGAAAAAGCAGGAAGACGGATCCTGGCATGCGGTGATCAACGGCGGCCGGATCGACACCGGCAAGGATGTCCTGGAGTGGGTCCAGGAAGCCGTGGCCCTGGGCGCCGGGGAGATCCTGCTCACAAGCATGGATGCGGATGGCACAAAACAGGGTTTCGACATTGAACTGTGCAAAGCGGTGCGAAACGCCGTCCCGGTTCCGGTGATTGCTTCCGGCGGGTGCGGCAGCCTGGCGCACTTCGCCGAAGTCTTTGAAGAAGATGCGGCAGATGCCGCCTTGGCTGCCAGTCTTTTTCACTACCACGAACTGACGGTCCAGGACGTGAAGGACTACCTGAAAGAAAGAAACATCGAGGTCCGGCCATGACACTGGACTTCGCAAAAGGAAACGGACTGATCCCGGCCATTGTGCAGGACGCGGACAACGGCGAAGTGCTGATGCTGGGATACATGAACGAGGAAAGCCTGAAAAAGACCCTGGAAACAGGGCTGGCCACCTACTGGAGCCGGTCCCGACAGGAGCTGTGGTGCAAGGGAGAAACCAGCGGACACTTCCAGCACGTGCAGGAAATCCGCTATGACTGTGACGAAGACACCCTGCTGGTGAAAGTCCACCAGGACGGAGCCGCCTGCCATACGGGTCACCGCAGCTGCTTTTACCGGGTCCTGGAGGAAATGGAATGGAAGAACTGAACGTACTGTATGAAACGGTGCTGGACCGCAAGGCCAGTCCCGAGGAAGGGAGCTACACCAGCTACCTGTTTGGAAAGGGCGAGGAGAAGATCCTGAAGAAGGTCGGCGAGGAATGCACCGAGGTGATCATTGCCAGCCTGTCCCAGTCCAAAGAGGACCTGATCAACGAATTCGGCGACCTGTTCTACCACATGGTCGTGCTGATGGTGGAAAAAGGCATCACGCTGGAGGAGATCTCCGCGGAGCTGGAACGCCGCAGCGGCAAGAAGCACAACCTGAAGGCAGAACGAAAGCCTGTCACCAACTACTAGAAAAAACGGACCCGGCAGGTGATCGCCGGGTCCGCATTTTGTGTATGGCAGGTTTTACAGCAGATTTGTCAGCTCCAGCGGTATTTTCTTCATAACAGCTGTCGGCCAGCTGGAAAAATACAAAAAAGGCGACAATGATTAGAATCTGGTATTTTAGGAGTGTGGGATATCCCACTTCAAAGGAGACACCCGCATGGAAATAACCAGGCCCAAAGAGATTTCGGAACGGACACTTAGGGAAATGGATCAGGCTGTTCGCAACTGCAAGTCGGGAAAAGTATCTGAGCCAGTCGATCTTTCCGATTTTAAGGATTCCAGCAGCTGACTATGACAACTGACGACTGATTTCAGGAAAGGCGGACCGCATCCCCAAAGTGGACAGCAAAGCACGCAGAGAGTTTCGGCTCTCTGTTTTTTACATCCTGTCCCGTCCTTGAGCCCTGTTGTACAATAAATCCGATGACTACCAGAAACAGAAAGCAGGACCCCATCGGACTCTTCGATTCCGGACTGGGCGGCATCAGCGTCCTGCATGAAGTATATAAAGAACTGCCGGCTGAAGACCTGGTCTACTTCGGGGACAGCGCCAACAACCCCTATGGCACCAAAGACAAAGACACCATCCGGGACCTGTCGGATGCCATCTGTGCGCAGCTCGTGGATGCCGGATGCAAAGCCATTGTCATAGCCTGCAACACCGCCACCAGTGCCGCCGTTCCATACCTGCGGGCCAAGTATGACATCCCCATCATTGGAATGGAGCCGGCCCTGAAAGTCGCCGTGGACCAGCACACCAACAGACGCATTGCGGTGTGGGCCACGGATCTCACCCTCAAGGAGAAGAAGTTTCAGGACCTCATGGACAAATGGGGAAAGGACATCCCCGTCACCCGAGTGCCCTGTCCCAGACTCGTGGAGCTCGTGGAGCAGGACCGGCTGGACAAGACCGACACCGTGGACCAGGTCCTGCAGGACTGCATGACCCGGTCGGATCACCCGGATGCTGTGGTCCTGGGCTGCACCCACTTTGTCTTCTACAAAGACCGCCTGCAGCAGCTGTTCCCCAACGTCACATTCATAGACGGCAACCGGGGTACTGCCAGGCACCTGAAGGATGTGCTCGCCGGCAGTCTCAATGACGCCGGTGGTAAAATAGAATTCAGAAACAGCGACCCGGACAAGCTGGACCTGTCCCGGAAGCTGTATGACAGACTGGAGGACTGACAACCAATGACAAAGGAAACACCCGCGAAAACCGCCTGGGACACCTATACACCCGAACAGCTCGATACCGTCATGACATTCGCCGACAACTACATGCAGTTTATTTCCGAAGGGAAAACCGAACGACGTGTGGTGGACCAGGCCATTGCCCTGGCCAGGGGATTTGGTTACCGCGACATGAATGAGGTGATCTTCAACCACGAGACCCTGAAAGCCGGCGACAAAGTCTGGTTCAACATGATGGGCAAGGCCATTGCCCTGGTGCAGCTCGGCAGCAATCCGCTGGAACAGGGCATGAACATTCTCTGTGCCCACATTGACTCCCCGCGCCTGGACCTGAAACCCAAACCGCTCTATGAAGCCGACGGACTGTGCCTGTTGGACACCCATTACTACGGCGGGATCAAGAAATACCAGTGGACCGCACTGCCCCTGGCCCTCTATGGCGTGATCGTGCTCAAGGACGGCACCCAGATGGATGTGGCCATTGGCGACCACGAAGACGATCCTGTCTTTGTTGTCACCGACCTGCTGCCGCACCTGGCTGCCGAGCAGATGAAGAAACCCGCTCCGGAAGTCGTAGAAGGGGAAGACCTGAACGTGCTCTTCGGTTCCATTCCCGAAAAGGGACAGGAAAAGGATGCGGTGAAGGCCAATATTCTGAAGCTGCTCAAGGATGCCTACGGCATTGACGAAGCGGACTTCATTTCCGCGGAGCTGGAAATCGTGCCCCAGGGCAAAGCCCGCACACTGGGCCTCGACAAGTCCATGGTCCTGGGCTACGGACAGGATGACCGCTCCTGTGCCTATCCTTCCCTCATTGCCCAGCTCGAATGCGGACCCGTCAAGCGCACCGCCATGACGATTCTCGCCGACAAGGAAGAAATCGGGTCTGTGGGTGCCACCGGCATGCAGAGCCGCTTCTTCGATAACCTCGTCGCGGAACTGCTCCACGCACAGGGCAACGACTCCCTCGTGGCCCTCAACCGCACCCTGCAGAACAGCACGGCACTCTCCAACGACGTCACCGCAGCCCACGATCCCAACTATGCCGCAGCCTCCAGCCCCAATGGCAACCAGGCTGTGCTCGGCGGCGGATTCGCCATGGGCAAATACACAGGCAGCCGCGGCAAGTCCGGCTCCAATGACGCCAGTGCAGAGTTCGTCGCAGCCCTTCGGAAGGTCTTCGACGACAACCACGTCGTCTGGCAGATGTCGGAACTTGGCAAAGTGGACCTGGGAGGCGGCGGCACCATTGCCTACCTGCTCGCCAACTACGGAATGCAGGTCATTGACGGCGGCGTGGCCCTTTTGAACATGCACGCCCCCTTCGAAGTCAGCTCCAAGGCCGACCTCTACGAAACCAAAAAAGCCTGCCTGGCCTTCCTGCAGAATATGGAGTGACCAGTTTCCCGGCCATGACAGTGGACGGCAGACACGTCACATTGAGCCTCGTTCCCTTTGATGGAGTCAGGAAATGCCTGTGCTTTTCCGGGACTGACAGCCTCTTCCATTCAAAGAACAATCATACAGCCTGCGTTTGCGGGCTGTTTTTTCTGAATGCAGCCAAAGATATCATATGCCGATGCCGGGTCCTACCCCGCACTTGCTTTATCCGAACCACTCTCTCAAATCGACG
This sequence comes from Faecalibaculum rodentium, assembly GCF_001564455.1. Classification (GTDB taxonomy): domain Bacteria; phylum Bacillota_I; class Bacilli_A; order Erysipelotrichales; family Erysipelotrichaceae; genus Faecalibaculum; species Faecalibaculum rodentium. Next base: position 1,517,866 of record NZ_CP011391.1, on the reverse strand, counting down.
CTGCGGACCTTCCGCAATGCCGGACGTTGGCATGGTCGATGGTACAATAGAAACAAACAACCACTGAAAGGAGTCCAAACTCATGAACATAGAACAACCCCTGGTGACCATGATCGCCACCGACCTGGACGGCACCCTGCTCGACAGCCACAAACAGGTCAGCGCAGAAACCCGCAAAGTCCTCCGGGAACTCAAGAACCGCGGCATCCTCTTTGGCATTGCCTCCGGCCGCCCCGTGGAATCCGGCCAGATCCTCGTCCATGACTGGGGCCTGGAAAACGACATTTCCTTCCTCATTGGCATGAACGGCGGGGCCCTCTACGACATGCGCACCAAAGCCAAACACAAATACTACCCGCTCTCCGGCGACAAGATCCTGGAAATCATGGAGCACTTCAAGGACATGGACGTCATCTTCCAGTGCATGCTCGGCAATGACCGCTTTGTCAGCAAGTCCACCGAAAAGACAAGGGCCCATGCGAAACTCTTCTGCGAACACGAACACGAGGTGGATCTCCAGGAATTCCTCCCCGGCCGGGAGATCGACAAGCTGATCCTCTTCCTGGACCCGGAACTCATGCCCGCTGTCCGCCAACGGGCCACGACCTTCTCCGATCCCGCCTACACCAGCATGCAGACCGCCGACAACCTCTACGAATACATGGATCCCCGGATCAACAAGGGCTTCGGTATTGAAAAGGCCTGCAAGCACTACGGCATCACCCCGGATCACGTGGTGGCCTTCGGCGATGCGGAAAACGACGAAGCCATGATCGAAACCGTGGGTCTGGGCGTGGCCATGGCCAACGCCAGTGACGAACTCAAGAAAATCGCCGATGTGGTTCTCAAGGAAACCAACGACCAGGACGGCCTGGCCCACTTCGTCGAGAACGTGGTGTTGCCCGCCAACACCGACCGGCTGGAGCACGACGCCAATGCCCGCCTGGGATGATCAGTACTGCACCCTGGCCCGGGAAATCCTGGACCACGGCCAGCGCGTGCACAACCGCACCGGAACCGACTCCATCAAGATCCCGTCCTGGCACTTCCGGATTGACCTTAAAGACGGCTTTCCGGCCCTGACCACCAAGCAGCTCTTCATCCGTCAGGCCGTGCTGGAAATCCTCTGGATCTGGCAGGCCCGGAGCAACGACGTGCGCTGGCTCCAGGACCGCAATGTCCACATCTGGGACAAGTGGGAAATCAACGAAGAAGGGAAGTGGATCGACGAAGACACAGGCAAAGTCCTGAAGTCCTTCGATCCGTCCTTTGCCCATACGATCGGCACCGCCTATGGCTACGTCATGGACAAATACCGGCTCCCGCAGCGCCTCATTGACAGCCTGCGCAACGACCCGGAAGACCGCCGCAGAGTCGTTTCCCTCTGGCAGGAAAGCGAACTTGACACCGCCGTGCTCCCCCCCTGTGTCTGGAGTACCGAATGGGATGTCACCGACGGCAAGCTCAACCTGTGGGTCCACCAGCGCAGCTGCGACGTCCCCCTGGGCCTGCCTTTCAACGTCGCCCAGTATGCCGTCCTGCTCATGATGATCGCCCAGGTCACGGGACTGGAGCCGGGAACCATGGACTGGTCCATCAAGGATGCCCACATCTACGTGGACCAGGTCGAGGGCATGAAGGAACAGCTCCGCCGCTGGCAGGAGGAAGAGCCGAAGCCTGCGCCGACCCTCTGGATCGACCCGGCCATAACGGAGTTTGAAGACTTCGATTCCAGCACCGCCTGCACCAGCGTGAAGCTGGAGAACTATGAACACATGGGCAAACTGCGCTTTGCCCTCACACAGTGAGGTCCGCCATGAAACTGGAACTCATTGCGGCCGTGGGCCGGAACCTGGAACTGGGCAGGGACAACGACCTCATTTTCGACATCCCGGGAGACCTCAAATTTTTCGCCCGGACCACCAGAGGCCACACCATTGTCATGGGCCGACACACCTTCGACTCCCTCCCGCACAAACTCCCGGGCCGCCACCATGTGGTGATTTCCCGGACCATGACCAGCGACGATCCCGACATCGAGATTTTCGACAGTCTCGAGGCCTTTCTTGAAGCCTACGGCCCGAAGGACGAACTGGTCTACGGCATAGGGGGGGCGAGTCTGTATGCACAGATGCTGCCATATGCCGGTGCACTGGTGCTCACGGAAGTGGATGCCGATGCAGACGCCGATGTGTACTTTCCCGCCTTCGATGCCAATGCCTGGAAAGCCACCGAACTTGGAAGACAGGAGGAAAACGGGCTGGCCTACCGCCATGTCCGCTATGAACGCCCATGAACCAGGACAACGAATCGTTCCTGAACCTCTGCCAGTCCTTTGAAAGCCTGGTCCGGGCCCGCTATGACCTGGAGGACAAGGACTCGCCCTATTACTATCTGGCGGGGCTGGAGGACTTTGACAGCCACCGGGAAACCATTCACACAATCCGCGGCCTGCGCAACATCCTCGTCCACAACAATGTGGAGATCCAGGGACAGCCGGGTTTTGTCGTACAGCCTGTGCTCATGGAACAGCTGAAGGATGTCATTGCCCGCGTGGAGAACCCCACCCGGGCGAAAGACATCATGACGACCGGCATTTTGTGGGGCGACATGAACAGCACCGTGGGAGAGCTGCTGGATCTGATGAAGACGAAGCATGTCAAGCGGATCCCCATCCGGAAAGACGGAAAGCTGGCCGGGGTATTCAGCGAAAATGCGGTGTTCCGCCGGCTGGTCAGCGGAAAGCAACTGAAACGGCAGGAGACCATGAGTCAGTGGCTGGAAGACGTCAGGCTGGACCACCCTGATGGAGAGCGCTATGAGTTCTGTCACGAAAACGACCCGGTACACATCCTGGAAGCCCGTTTCTGCAAACCTGCAAGACAGCGTCTGGCGATCCTGTTTGTCAAGGACAATAAGGAACGGATTCAGGGCATGGTCACGGTCTACGACATTGCCCGCGACCTTCCGGATTACGGCAAAGCCGTGGATCCGGAGCGTCGCGGAGGCAGGTAGCGCGGAATGCCTGGAATGAGAGAGAGTTTCAGATCCAGGTCTGTTGTGTCAAAAAAAGCGCATTTTACAACAGAATGTGCAGAAAGAAAGGAACAAGTATGAAACGAGTGATCACAATTACCCGGGAATTCGGGTCAGGCGGCCGAACGATCGCAAAGGAACTGGCGAACCGGCTGGGCTGGGAGTATTACGATTATTCCCTCATTGCGAAGATCGCCGCACAGAGCGGCTATGCCCCGGAGTACATCGAGCGGCATGGAGAGGACATCACGTCCTGGAATATGTGGAATATGGGTTTTTTCTCCCTCTCGGACTCGCTGTTTCTCGCCCAGCGCAAGGTGATCCTGGACCTGGCGGAAAAGGGGAACTGTGTCATTGTGGGACGCTGCGCCGACTATATCCTGGAAGACAGGACGGATGTCCTCAATGTCTTCATCTACGCCGATGAAGCCTGGAAGAAGGACCGGATCAAGACGATCTACGGCGAGAACGAAAAAGACTTTGACAGGCGCTTCAAGGAAAAGAACAAGAAGCGTGCCTCGTACTATAAATACTACACAGGACACTCCTGGGGCAGAGCCTGGTACTATGACCTGTGCCTGAAAACGAGCAGCCTGGGCATTGAAGAAACCGTGAATATTCTCCAGTCTGTGATTGTTTCTTGATAAAGGGAATCTAAATATACAAATTAATTATATGTTTATTGGATTTTGCGCGAATGGTGTATAATCTATCCATATGACAACAGGAGGACCTAAAGTTGAATAATTCGAAACGCGCCAGAGAAAGACAAACCGAAATCCGGCAGATTCTGCAGGAGAGGGAAGTCGTCAGCGTCAACGAGTTCTGCGCCCATTTCGGAGCATCTATCGCGACCATCCGGAATGACCTGGCATACCTCGAAGGAAAAGGATACCTGCAGCGGGTCAAAGGCGGTGCCATGTCCTGTGAAGGAAAGGCCCGCAGCACCTCCGTTGCTGCCCGCCTGAACCTGCACAAGGATGCCAAGGCCAGGATCGCAAAAGAGCTCGTTAGCAGCGAAATCAAGCCGAATATGACCGTGATCCTGGATGCGGGCAGCACCGGCTACTACGTTGCGAAAGAACTCGCCAGGCAGAAGATCCCGTGCACCGTGATCACCACCTCTGCCAAAACCATGATGCTTCTGGCACCCGTGGAAGGCATGACGGTATTCACCGCCGGCGGCAAGTATGACGCCAGTCAGGATGCCTGGCATGGAGAAGGGGCTCTGGAAGGCATCAAAGATATGAAAGCCGACCTGTATGTGCTCAGCCCCGACGGCATCGCAGACGGTTCCTGCAACACCTCCGAAGAAACGGAAAACGAGATCAAGAAGCAGTTTGTCAAAATGGCAGACCGAATTGTGGCTGCTGCTGATGGCAGCAAGATCGGGCGTCCGGGAGACTACATCATCTGTTCTGAAGACGATGTAGATAAACTCTACACCGAGCCCGTCCGTACCGTGGTGCGTTCGATCAACGACTGATATAGGCTTTACATACACTGCCTGGCGTGGTATTATAGTCAGGCAGTTGGACATGGATCCTTAGCTCAGCTGGCAGAGCAACTGACTCTTAATCAGTGGGTCTAGGGTTCGAATCCCTAAGGATCCACCATTCAGAAACTGCAGCGCACCAGACGGTGCGCTTTTTTATTCTGTTTTTCACTCTGACACAATGCCCGTACTCGGCTGACTGTAAATCCAGACTTTCATTGTGTAAAGCGAAAACTGCTTTATACTTAGATTATGAAAGTGGTTTCAAAAGAGGGAAGAACATGAGCAGACATGGACGGGTGAACTATGCCAAATACAGGACAGCAGGCGGCAGCTACGGGACCGGCTGCGGACAGACAATCATCAATCTCTATGACGGAGATGGCGATGTGCGCCCTTCCTGTTATACCTGCAGCAACTGCGCCGAAAAGCATTGCCTGATCAATGGCATGGCCATACCGCAGCTGGGGAAAAACACAAACAAAGACTGCAGGTTTTTCAACAGGCTGTTTGACGAGGTGGATGCAGAGCCGATTCAGCAATCCGAACCTGTATCCAGGAAAACAGCCAGACCGACAGAGCTGAAAAAGCTGCTGAGCCGGTTCAGGGAGGGAAATCCTGTCTGCCACAGGACATTCGGCCATGGTAAGATCGAGCGGCTGGATCATGACCGGGCCATGATCAGATTTAAACGGAGAGGAGTAAAGATCATTAACCTCAAGTCCGCTTTGGAACACGGCCAGATCCTTGCGCTTTAGTCCGAGTATAGGAGGAAAAACGATCATACCGCAGAAAGAACAAAGACCTGGATACTTGAACACCCAGGTCTTTCATGTTTACGCGGCTCTGCTCGGTTCTCTGTCAGTACAGGCAAACATGCACCCCATCCAATCCAATGACGGGCACCGGAAGAAAGGAGTCTGACCTATGGATGGTGTGCTTCTGCTTATGCCAGGTATAACCGCATAGAATCTCGAATGCACATTGAATAAACCGGGATGCAGACTCACAGCTTCGCAGGAAGATGTGGAATGGGTTATCAGAATCCGGAAGAAAAATCAGTCGAAAGAGACGGAGCGGCAGGACTGAAAGTCGTGCAGATCCGCAGCTGTCATTGTTCCAGTGTTGCAACGAAACGACAGCAGCGTAATTTGTTCACTTCCAGATACCACTGTATATAGAATGTATCTCACTGAATTCAGGCAGACCGGGAACCGTAACGTAACCTCCGGTATCTCGAACATTCCTGCACAAAACCGCTCCTGCCAGGGAACCACAACCAATCTCTCTGACACCAGACATACACCTGTCTGGTTATTTTCGTATTTACACAATCTTCAACACATCACTATCCTATTTTTTCACGGTTTGGACTGGAGAAGAGTAAAACTCTTCTCCAGTCCAAACCGTGAAAAATGGACGAAAAAAAGCCCGTCTCGACCGAGACGGGCTGCAGTTTTTTACAATGGTGGATCCTTAGGGATTCGAACCCTAGACCCACTGATTAAGAGTCAGTTGCTCTGCCAGCTGAGCTAAGGATCCATGTCGTGACTGCTTGTTTATCTTATCACCACCGGTATCCGAAGGCAAGAGAAAAGAGGAAAAATCCACTTCAGATTCAGGAAATCGAGAACCTGGACAGACAAAGGAGCAGGGGAGCAGGAGTCTGATATGGTACCTGTCAGGACTGGCACACAGTTGCGAAACGTAAAACAATGGAACATAGCGGGGTACAGTTTATGAGATTTTCACCGGAAATAAAAGGGACAATAAATTCCAAAACAGACAGAAATCATTGACTGTTTCGAGAATCCAGAGTTGATTGAAGCGTTTACACAGCCAGCATATTTGTCAATTTTACCCAATAATTTCCTCAAGTAAAGTAAGTTTCATGACACAAAACAGGATAATAAGTACAATTTGAAAACAAACAAATGACTATACAATAAATTGCAAGCAATTGGCTCAAAAAGTTGGAATTTTTTACTGAAAGGGGTTTCTGGTTGGAAACAAATGTGGTAATTTGTAACTGCATAAAGAAAGTTGATGTCGGAACCCTTCGTTAAACTGATTTATTGCCTTTTATTTTCCTGAAGGGTGTAAACGTTTCCACGATAGATTCCAACAAGAAAGTGCTTACAGAGAAAGGGCGGTGGATATGGACAGCAAACGACTGAGAAAGAGTTCCCGGCAGGAACTTCTGGAAATGCTTCTGGATGCCACCGAAGAAAACGAACGGCTGCGCCACGAAAACGAAGAGCTGCGTAAGGAAATTGAATCCCGCCGGCTAATCTGCCAGAACACAGGGTCTCTCGCAGAGGCAGCCCTGAAGCTCTCAGGCATCTTCGAAGCCGCCAACGAAGCCCTGAAGATCTACCAGGCAAACCTGGAGCAGAGTGAACCACCGACAGATCAGAGTCCTTCAGAAGACACAGTGTCTGTCAGTGAGGCAGAGGAGCTGTCAGATGGAACGCCCGAGCAGTCATGAGGTAAGGGCAGAACTGGACCGGGTGAAGCACGGGAAGATGTACCGCAGCACCCTGAAGTCCACCATCTATGTCCTCGTGACCGTGGCGGCTTTCGCCATTCTGGTCGCCACCCTGTGGATGCCCGTTTTGGAAGTTTACGGCGGATCCATGGAACCCACCCTCCAGGAAGGCAATCTCGTTGCGGCCGTGAAGTCCGGTGACTTCAAGACCGGTGACGTCATTGCGTTCTACTACAACAACAAGATTCTCGTCAAACGCGTCATAGCCGGCCCCGGTGACTGGGTCGATATCACCAAAGACGGAACGGTGACCGTGAACGGGCAGCAGCTGGAAGAGCCATATGTGGATGAACTTGCCTATGGCGATACCAACATTGATCTGCCCTACCAGGTTCCGGACGGACGGTGGTTTGTGATGGGGGATCATCGCAGTGTGTCGGTAGATTCCCGCAACAAGTCCATTGGTCCTGTCGCTGCTGAACAGGTGGTCGGAAAACTGGTCTACACGATCTGGCCACTGTCGCAATTGGGAAGTGTCAATTAAGAAGGTGAACATATGAGAAAGGGAAAGTTATTTTCAGGCAAGGCCTGGAAACGCATTGTGCGGATCCTGTCCTGCATTGTGGTGTTCTGCACCACCTACGCCCTGATCCTTCCGGCCATTACGCAGGAAGCCCAGGCCTATTGCGGCAGCAGTGAGCATAAACACACAGAGCAGTGCTACAAGGAAATCGAGTCCTGCGGCAGGGAAGAACACCAGCACGGAATGGATTGCTACGATGCCGATGGCAACCTGACCTGCACGCTGGAAGAACACACGCATTCCGATGAATGCTACCGTGAGCTGCTGGAATGTACAGAGGAAGAGCACACCCACAGCCTGGAGTGCTTCTCCGATCCCGAAGCCGACAAGGAAACCGAAGAGGACTGGAAGAAGACCCTTCCTGATGAAGAAGCACTGAAGGACAAGTCTGATACGGAAAAAGTCCTGATGATTGCGGAAAGCCAGAAGGGCTATAAGGAATCCGAGAGAAACTACGTTGTCGAAAACGAAACAGAGAAAAAGGGCATTACCCGTTACGGTCAGTGGTCCTATGTCAAGAAAACGGACACTGATTTTAGAGAGTCGGCAGATACTGCCAATTCTACGAAAGATTTCCTCCGCTTCCTCCCTTGACAGTGGGGCCCACTATCCCCTGGACCCCTTTCTCTTGCCTTCATCCAAAGAGTCAATATCTGACAGTTCTTGGCTGAAGGCTCATCAGTCTACCAGGGGATAGCCCACTGTAAAGGGCGCTCCAGAATTCTTTCTCAGTCAGTGCTGGTCCTTTGGAACATTACTTCATATTCTGCTGGGGACATATATCCACAGTGGCTGTGTATCCGTTCAGGGTTGTACCAGTCATCTATATACTGACTCACCAGTCGGTATGCATGCCTGTAGTTCTGTATATCGAACCTGCTCAGCCATTCCCTCTTGATCAGGGAGTGGAATGATTCAATACAGGCGTTGTCATACGGAACTCCTTTTGCTGAATAACTGCGAATCATTCCTCTGGTCAGTTTTCTGTACAGATCACAGGTATAGTGGATTCCTCGGTCCGTATGAATCATTATCGGTTCCTGGGACGGCCGGCGTTTTCTGGCTTCTTCGATCGATTTCAGAATTGGACCTGTGTCCAGCGTTTTTGTAAGCTTCCAGGAAATGATCCTTCTGGAATACAGATCCATGATGCAGGCAAGGTAAACGAATCCGTCCAGCTTTGTGTGGATATAGGTGATATCTGTGCACCATACGCAGTTTGGGTGAGCCGGAGAGAAGTTTCTATCCAGAAGATTCTTCAGATTTCCACTGAAATCACTTCGTATTGTGGTTTGTGTATGAGGCTTGACCCACTGTGCTCGGATCCCCATTTGACGCATATAAACACCAACGGTCCTTTCTGTAATGGAGATCCCTCCTGAGTTCAGGATTTTAGCGATTTTTGGCGCTCCGTAGTTTTCGTGGCTGTCTTCATAAATCTGAAGGATGGCCTTTTTCACATCATGCCTGCGCTTTTCCTGGTGGCTGGGTTTCCGCTTTAAATAGTCGTAATAGCCAGATCTTGAAAGACCAAGTTTATGAAGCACCCTGGATACCGAGAATTGGATTCCAGCTTTATGATCCTCGGCAACAAGTTCGTATTCGACCTGCTTCAGTTTCCCAGAATGCTTATGGCTTTTTTTAGAATCTTCAAAGCCTCCTGTGAGTCCCTGAGTTCTCGTTGAAGCCTGACATTTTCTTTGAGAAGGTCTTTTTCTTCCTTGTCATTATTATGAGCTGTCACAGCTGAAAGACCGGATCGGTTGAAATCTGCCCTCCATCTTTCCAGGGTGCTGCGGCCTACACCAAGTGTTTCAGCACATTCTATAACGGTCATTTCTGGATGGTTAGTCAAAAATTGAACCGCATCCTGCTTGAATTCATCTGTAAATGTTTTACGTTTCTTTGCCATAGATTTTCCTCTTTCATAGTGATTGTAGTTCTATGACATAGATACCGGTATTCTTAGAATCTCTAAATGGACTGTCCGTAAATTATTCTAAGGTCACAGTGGGATGAAGATCCCTATGAAGACTGGGCCGGAGCCTATGCAAGATTTGTCCTGCACTATGCAGGTATTGAAACAGCCGATGCGAAAAAGCATGTATCCGACTGGCTGGAACAGCTACATGACAAAGGCGAGCTCAAAGCCGTGGATGAAGCCGAGGCTGGAGATGTCCTGTTCGTCTATGACGAAAAAGACCAGCTCAAGGCCGGCATTGTCAATGAAGTGATGGAAGAAACAGTCAAGGCCTGGATGGGCGACTGGGATAATCAGGTCAGGGAGAAAACCTTCAGCAAAACTGACGTGGATGTTCACTCCGTATGGAAAGCCATCCAGAAAGAAGAATCCACCGATCCGGAACAGCCGGAAGAACCGACCGATCCGGAAGTACCGACAGAAGATGAACAGAAGCCGGAAGAGGATCCGAAAGCCGATGAAGAAAAGCCGGCTGAGGAACCCAAAGATGAAGAGACTGTTGTGACCTATGACTTCACACAGGAAGTCGAGGCAGAAGACGGAGCGAAGATTAAAGTCAGCTGGAATGCAGGCACCTTTGAAACCGAAGATGTAGTCTTCCAGGCAAAGAAAGTCGAACTGACCGAAGAGGAACAGAAAAAAGTCCAGGAACAGCTGGACAAAGACAAGAGCTATACCTTCAGGAACTATGACCTGACCTTCTACGTACGGGATGAGAACATGGAGCTCCAGAAAGTGGAACCTATGCAGCCGGTGCATGTGGAGATTGAGTTTGAAGGTGATGATAAATCAAATAAAGACAAGACCAGTATCTTCCACTTCTTTGAGAACGGTGAGATCGAATCTATAGAGAAAACCAAGGATAAGCTGGAAACAACTCAGACTACTGACAGTATCAGATTCAAGGGTAACAGCTTTACAGTGTATACGTTGGCTAATGAATCTCGGACACCCAAATCCTTAAGTCAAAACGATCAAAATATAAACTGGGGCCAAGAGAATTACGTATCCGAAAATATAGATAATTGGTCCTTAAACTATGGAGAAGGTAATAATAACCACAAGTTAAGTGGAGAGGGTACTACAACAATCGATTTGCAAGGCCATTATATTAAAGGAAATAGCTCGCTGTTTGAAGTATCAGGGAATCATAAATTGCGAATTATAGATTCAAGATCCAACGGATATGAAAATGATGAAAATTTCCGTGGGGGATCCCCTGGAACAAATTTACAACAGGGAACTAACAGTAGTTTTGTTTATACGAATAGTAAGAGTTCTTACGTAACTGATGAGAACCCTAACGATCCGTCGCAAACAGTAAATCAAAACTGGCAACAATCTCGCTTAAATCGTATTGGCATTTTGCAAAGTGAAGATGGGAATGCAATCACTATATCCGGCCATGGAAGCCTTGAAATATCTAAGGCTGTCCTCTACACCAAAAAAGGAACCGGGATTGTATCCAGTTCAGCTGGAAACATTCAACTGACTGATGCTTTTATTGCCGGTGGTCATCGCGGAATTAATATATCCAATGGCTCTCTAAACGTGAATGGTGGTGCGATTACTGACCATGTTGGAGACTATAATTCCAATGGAAGTGCTTCTGGTATAAAAGAACCAGGTGCAGGAATTCTTATTCAAGGAACAACAACTGTGACTTTAGACGGTGGCGTCGAGATTTGCAGAAATATCACACAAACAGGTACAGGAAATGCTTTTGTAGGTACGAGAAACAATGGTGGCGGCGGAATAAATGTAAAGTCAGGAGCCACTCTGAACGTAAATTCCGCAAAAATTTGTGCAAACGCAGTATATAGCGCTCAAGGTAATCCATCTGGGTCCTGGGCGACTGGTGGTGGAATTAAGGCTGAATCTGGGGCCAGTGTCTATCTCCGTGAAGGTGCATTAATCCACGGTAATATGACCGACAATTCTGGTGGCGGGATTAGCTTATCTGATACCAATACCACCCTATATATGCTCGATGGTGAAATCAGCAATAATATTGCACGACTGAATGAAGGCGGAGGACTGTCATTACAAGCAAAAGACAGTAGTGGCAATTTCGATGGATATGCTACAGCAATTCTGTTTGAAGGTAAAATTGCCGGAAATATCACAAAGACTAATAATCAGTGGGGCGGAGGTGGAATATTCGTTGGCCACACTGCGAATCTGATTTTGCCGAGAGGAGCTACAGTTCAAAATAACTGGGCTTATGTCTATGGCGGCGGAATTGCTGGCTGTTCGACTGGAAAAATCGCAGTAGATGAAAAAGTAGTAGTTAATAAAAATGAATTAGGTAACGGAGAAAGATGGTCAGCAGGAGAAAAACCATATGACGGTACCTACTCAACAGCAATATCGCTTAACAAGGACCAGGCTCATGATTACTTTACATGTTTCTTTGCAAGTGTTTATGGCATGTTCGGAGATCAGGGAGCCTCTTGGACAGGAAATGTTGATGGTGGTGTAGTCACTAACGTCGAAAGTGGATGGCTGACTTCTAAGACCTGTATGGGTTTAACAGCCGGTAATCTAAAAGAAGGACCATCAAAACTGATAATTGAGGGTAACCGTTCAGATATGCATGGAGGTGGGATTCTAATTAATGGCTATATGATTGGAGGTAATGTAAAAGAGATTTTTAATTCTGAGCCTATCTCGATTAAGTCAACTAAAGCCATAACGGACAAGGATGGCGCCATTCAAGAAAGTGATAAATCTGGGTTTATTTTCCAACTCTGGAGCTCAGATGAAACAACCTTGATTTCTACAGGAACATCAGATGCACAAGGAAACATTATATTTCATGGAATAGCAATTCAACCCGATCCTAAACCAGATATTGATAGTAACTCCTCTGGTATTGCCAGTTATGTACTAAAAGAGATTAACGGTAATCGTACTGATGTTAGTTATGATACTAAAACCTATGAGATTCGAATTCCATATTCGACATCATGTAGCAAACCGATAGAGAAAGAATATGTTGATCCAATAACACAAGATAAAGTAAAGATAATAGTATTAGAATACAATACAACTATTCAACATAATTCGAATGGAAACAAAATAACAGTTTCTCAATACCCAGATGATATTGAAGTTACTCCATCCATTACACATGACTCTATCGTAGTTGATCCAATCAATGGAACTACACATATAACTGGGTGGACAATTGACTTATCTAATGTTCGAAGCCCAGCAACATTTGTAAATATTAAAACTCCAGTACGAAAAATCAGAGTTGAGAAGAACTGGGTAGGGGACTCAACAGATTATACAGATAAAAATATTAAAATCACTTTATACAGAAAATTGGATGGAGAGGATGATTCCAGTCGAGAAAAAGTCTCTGAAGTGCAATTGAATAAAGACTCGAATTGGCAGTATGAATGGGGTGCAATGCCAACTTCTGATATTAGCGGTAAAAACTATATTTACTCTGTCGAAGAGGAATCTATTCCTGGATATGTGGCTTCATACCAAACTGTTATTGATGGCCCTCAGACAGAACAAAAACAAGTATGGGTTAAGGCAAATAGCATTGAAGCTGGAAAACAGTATCTGCTTGTAGATGAATCTACTGATCAGAGTTTAAAGAACACAACTCATGAACATGATATAGATTCTAACGACACGGTTAAACTGACCAATAAAGTATCTTCGGTTGACGGTCAAAAATCAGGGTATTTACAGCAGAATAATCTAGCCGTACTTACAGCCAAAAATATATCAGGGCGAACGGGATTGATGATGACCAGGAGTAACGGTCATTATCTAGTTGGATCTTATGAATCTGATAACGGAATCCAGTTTAGCTCTAAATATGGTAATAGTAACGATTTGAATGGTTTCTTATATGACGGTAATAAAGCAACATTGTATAGCTGGGATGGTGAGGGGCCTAAAGGCGATTTCGTCACATTCAACTCAAATCCAGATGTAAACTCATTCGGGATAAGTCGGAAACATAATAATAATCCACACTATCCGGTTTTCTATCATCTCGAAAACATTGAAATCAATGTTGATAATTCGACAAAACCAATCAAATTTACGATTACCAACACTAAGATTGTTTATCAGTTACGGGTTGAAAAAGTTGATAGTGCCAACAGTAATAAAAAACTTCAAGGGGCTGTGTTCAACTTATACTCTGGTACGGATTTACAAACAAATCCCTTAAGAACAGGAATAACCGACAAAAACGGTAGTTTAATATTCAGTGATCTTCAACCAGGTGTGTACACGCTTGTCGAGACAAAAGCTCCAGAAGGCTACTTGTTGCGATTACAAAATTCAAAGCCAATAACTATTAATTTAGATACAACAAAAGTTGATGCAAATGTTCAGACCATTCGTTTCAGTTCGGTAAAAATTGAAAACGAACTGCAAAAGTATGAACTCCCCGAAACGGGAAGTGCTGGAACCAAGGTCTATACAGCAACCGGTACGATCCTCCTCCTAACCGGTACCTGTCTGTACAGATATAAACGGAGACGGAGAAGAAAGGGAGGTGAAGCTCACTAACCCTCCCCAAACCCCTCCATCAATTGAATCATTCATAACAAACAACAGATTGTTAGAAAGGAAATTTATGAAAACAAACAAACTCCTCGCCGCTGGTGCACTCGCTCTCAGTATGGCAATGACTCCTGTAGCTTCCCTTCTCAATGCAATGCCTGTATTTGCTGATGCTACTGTTACACTGCCAACTGAACCTGCAAATCACTCATATGTAGCATATAAAATATTCAAGGGTTCAGTAGTTCCAGATTCGACTGATTTGACTCAGATCGAGTGGGCAGATGAAATCCCTGAAGAAAACAGAAGCAAACTGCTTGAAAAAGCAGTGGAAATTAAAGGACTGGACGGTGCAACGAGTGCCTCGACTTTAGCAGATAAACTTGCTACAGCTAATAACAAAGACAGTGTGGCAAGACAATTCGCAAAGGTTCTTGATGATAATAAAAGCCTTTTGGGAACGCCTCAGGATCTAAGCCAAAATAATAAGCTGGCAACTGGTTACTGGCTGTTAGTAGACACTACAAATGTTAGCGGTCTGAATGATTACGCTGGCCTTAGTATTCTGCAGGTAGCTACAAAAGATATCACCATTGCTCCAAAAAACAACAAACCGGGTGTTGATAAGGAAGTACAAGATAACGATAACAAGGATACAAAAGATACTAATGGCGATTGGGGCTACACAGCCGATATGGATTTACATAAATCGTTTAAGTTCAGGCTTACAGCAAATAGCTTAACCTGGTATAACATAAAAAATTATGATGCTTACAAATTGGTATTCCACGATACATGGAGTGATGGTATCACTTACGGCGGTGACGATACAGTATCCGTTAATGCTGTAGTAACCACGAATGGAACATCCACAACTATCCCCATTAAAGATGCAATTATAAAGAGTGGTGATCAGATAACAGAGGATACAACAGATAAATTGCAGGTTACGATTGCAGATTTGAAGGCAAAAATTGAAAATGTTGATGGCCTTTCTGACAACAGTACAATAGTGGTAACTGTGGAATATTCAGCCTCCTTGAATGAAAATGCAATTATCTCAAATACTGAATTTACAAACAAAAACGAAGTATACTTGGAATATTCGAATAACCCAAGCACAAGTGGAACTGGTAAAACAGAGCACCATGACGTATTTGTTGGATCCTATGAAATTCAAGTAACGAAGGAAGATAAAGATCATGAAAAACTTGAAGGTGCTCAGTTCGTTCTGAAAAATAGTGACCAGCAATTCGCAGAATTTAATGTAACTACAACTGGTGAAGGTGAGAATGTTAAAACGATTTATAAATTCGCTGGTTGGGTACAGAGTCAGACCGAAAAAACTAAACTCGTAACGGATAAGAACGGTTTACTGTTTGTGGATGGAGTTGATGAAGGTGTGTATACACTGAAAGAAACCGTTGCTCCTAGTGGTTATACAATTCCCGGAAATGGCGAAACAACAATTACTATTAATGCTGATAGACATGAAAAAGTTACAGTAGAAAGCCAGAACAAAGGCGTTGTTACTTTAGATGAAAACAGCAACCCGGCTGTTACAGTAGAAAACTCCAAAATTTCTAACTTGCCCGAAACCGGTGGTATGGGTACAACCGTGATTTACGGCGTAGGTGCTGTCATGGTAGCCGGTGCTGCAGTCTTCTACGTAACGAACAAGCGTACTCGCAAAGACTAATCTCTTCTTCTAAATCTCGTTTTCAGGCTGAAGGAGGTTTCTCCTTCGGCCTGGAAAGCCAGGAATACATTCCTGGCTTTCCAGGCTTTGCTGAAAGGGATGATGACTTGAAGTTTATAAGAAAACACTTATCTACGATTGTCATTGTCATCGTATTTGTGGTGGGTCTTGGATTGCTGGCCTATCCGACAGTGGCAAACTGGTGGAATACTCAGCTAGGAAGTCGAGTAATAAATGATTACTCAAATGTAGTAGAAAACCTTGCTCCTCATAAATATGATGAGTTAATTTCAAATGCAAAGCTATATAACGATTCTCTGATAAAAAGCAATGACAGATTCAATCCCACTGATTCTGAACACGCAGAATATGAAAAACAGCTGTCCGTTGGTGGTTCGGACATCATGGGATCTATCACTGTTCCTTCTGTGGATATCTCGCTTCCCATCTATCATGGTACTTCCGAGGAAGTCCTGGCTGTGGGTGCTGGTCATCTGGAAGGGTCTTCTCTTCCGGTAGGTGGCCTTGGAACCCATACCGTCATTACCGGTCACCGTGGACTTCCATCAGCTCTGCTGTTCACGGACCTGGACAAGGTTGTGGAAGATGACTATGTGATCCTGAAGGTGCTGAATGAAACTCTGACGTATCAGGTGGATACAATCCGTATTGTCGAGCCGAAGGAAATTGAAGGACTTGCCATCGATCCGGAAAAGGATCTGCTGACACTTGTAACTTGTACCCCCTATGGAATCAATACTCACCGGATTCTGATTACGGGACACCGTGTGGAAAACCTGAAGGAGTGGGAAGCCGCTTCGGATGCCGGCCAGATCGATACGAAGGTCGTGGCAATGTGTGTTGCCATTCCAATACTGATATTCTTGTTCCTCTGTCTTATGTTAAAAACTAGGAAGCCTAAATCGAAAGGAGAACCTGATGAAAGTGATTCGTAAACTGGCAGCCTGCCTGGCAGCATTGCTGTTGTGTATGGGACTGCCTGTCCAGGCCGAACAGCTGGACTATATAGATCTGGATCATCCCGCTTCTCTGAGGTTTGAGGTCCACACGCCAAAAGGCGAGCCTGTCCCTGGCGGTACGATCACTATATATAAGGTCGCAAATATCGTACAGACGGCGTCCGGCTACGAGTTTGAAGCGGTACCCGAGTTCGCAGGGATTGTCACGAATGAGCGGCTGAATGAACAGCTTGCCAATCATGATCTGGATGTCAATCACGAACTGTCCCGGGAACTGATGGAGTATGCACAGAAACAGAAGTATGCTGGTGAATCCGAACAGGTTCCCGAAACCGGGATCGCGGATTTCTCCACAGCTGATCATGACATTTCTCTGGGTCTGTGGCTGGTGACCCAGCCGGAGGCAGCTCCGGGGTATGAAGCCATGCCTCCTTTCCTAATCTCGCTGCCAAGAGCCATATATGAAAATGGCAGCGAGATCCCTGTGTATGAATACGACGTGTTTGCCACGCCGAAGTCGGACCCGAAGAAACTGCCGGTCACTCCTCCCAAGGATAAGACACCGCAGAAACCGGGAAAGACGCCCACTTCCACAGAAACAGGCTGGATGCAGTATGCAGGACTGCTCCTGCTGTCACTTGTGTTCATCGTTCTTCTCCTTTTCAACCTGCGCAAGGAAAGCCGGTAACGCGCAAAGCCCCGCTCAGCTGAACGGGGCTTTCGTCATCATCACCCACAAACAGGACCGGCAATGCCGGCCCTGCTCATGTATGGTCTAGAAGGAGATGGCTAAAGCTTACCATACGAAATGAAAGTGTTCTACTCAAACGCTTACATTCATGCCTGGATGTTACTGTTTACAGCCCTAAACTCCATCCCCTTGTCCCAGATCAGGGCAGAGTCTGCGATTTCCGCATCCTGGAGCCCTTTGGCGGAAAACACATTCACCACCATTTCCGGGTATTCACCCACCGTATCCTCTATGAGGTAACAGCCCAGGACACAGATCAGGCGGCCATCCCGCACAAGACAGAAACAGTTTTCGAGGGTGGGAAACCGCTCCAGCAGGGCACCATTCTCGTATTTGTCTATGGAGACAAGGTCATGGACGTCGAAGAGGTCGAGTTCACGAAAGATGATAATTTTGGAAAGCTGTTCCACATCCCGGGCATTCATCGGGTCATAAATTGAATTTCGCCTGTTTTTGTTGTTCTTCATGACTTTAGTATAGAGTTCATTGGATGAGATTTCCACTCACAAAGCCCGGAATTTTACTGGCCCATTTCTCCGTTGCAAGTATAATGAAAATATTATGAAAGTGTTTGAAACTGCCTGCGCCTATGCAGGCATCGATTCAAAGGATACGGAGTCCCGGACTCTCATGGCTTCCATCCTTTCCGAGGTGGCAAAGAAGTACCCGCCGCGCTTTGTATGGAAACAGGTCCCCCTGGACTGGGACGGAAACAGTCCTCTTCTTTTTGGGGAACCACTTCCCAGCGATATGGCTGCCTCCTATATAAAGGGAGCTTCTTCGGTGGTCCTCATGGCCATCACCCTGGGACCGGCCTTTGACCGGGATGTCCGCCGTCTGGCTGTGACAGACATGACCCGCTCCCTGTTTCTCAATGCGGCTGGGGCAGCCTTTGTGGATGCCAGACTGGACGAAGTCCAGGCCACCATCGGCCGGGAACTGGGATGTTACCTCTCTGACCGCTTTTCCCCGGGCTACGGCGACCTGCCCCTGTCATACCAGACTGTGCTCTTCCGGGAACTGAACCTGACCGCCAGACTCGGTCTGCACCTCATGGACACACTGCTCATGGTGCCCGAAAAATCCATCACGGCCCTCGCCGGGGTCTTTGACTCTCCGCAGCCCCAGACCATCCGCGGCTGTGGCGTCTGCGACCTCTATCCCTGCGCCCTCGCAAAGAAAGGACAAACCTGTGTCAAATAAACCCGATCTCTTCCACCAGAAGGACAAACCCTTTGTGATCCTCGACGGTTCCATGGGCACCATGCTGCAGAAACGGGGCATGAAACCCGGGACCATTCCCGAACTGTTGAACATCACCGACCCGGACCTGGTTCAGTCGGTGCACCGCGACTACGCCAGGGCAGGGAGCGACATTGTCTATGCCAACACCTTCGGAGCCAATCCCGACAAACTTGCCGGTACCGGCTATTCCCTGGAAGACGTCATTCAGGCGGCGATCCGCAATGTGCGCATAGCCGCCCCGGACTGCCTCTGTGCCCTGGACATTGGCCCTTTGGGACAGCTTCTCGAACCCCTGGGAACTCTGTCCTTTGAAGAGGCATATGAGAGATTTGCGGCGGTGGTAAAAGCGGGAAAGAACGCAGACCTGATCGTGATCGAAACCATGGCCGATCTCTATGAAACGAAAGCCGCCCTGCTTGCGGCGAAGGAACACTCCGATCTGCCCGTTCTGGTCTCCATGACCTTCCAGGAAGACGGGCGCACCTTTACAGGCACCACACCGGAGATCTTCGCGCGAACCATGACTGGACTTGGGGCAGACTGCCTGGGCATCAACTGCTCCGCGGGACCGGATACCCTGGTCCCGTTGCTGAAAGAAGTCCTGGCCAATACCCATCTGCCCGTAGCCGCCAAACCCAATGCGGGACTGCCAGATCCGCGGGACGGCTCTTATTCGCTCGCGGATGCAGATTTTGTGAAAGGCATCCTTCCGGCACTGGAAGCCGGCGTGACAGTCGTCGGCGGCTGCTGCGGCACGACCCCCGATACGATCCGGGCCCTGTCTGCCGTCATCGGCCAGGGGATCGATGTGTCCCGCATTCCGTATGAGGAAAAGAGCTTTGTCTGCTCGGCCCTGCAGGGTGTAACGGTGGACGGCGTGCGACCCATTGGTGAGCGCCTCAATCCCACGGGCAAAAAACGCTTCCAGCAGGCACTCAAAGACCGGGATTTCGGCTATCTTGTGTCCCAGGCACTGGAACAGGTGGAGGCCGGGGCTGCCATTCTCGACCTCAATGTCGGGGCACCCGGGATCGACGAAGTGACACTCCTGCCGGAGGCCGTCAAACGCATCCAGAGTGTGGTGGATGTCCCCCTGCAGCTGGACTCCAGCAACCCCCGGGCGCTGGAGGCGGCCCTGCGTGTCTACAACGGAAAGCCGTCGGTCAACTCTGTTTCAGCAGAAGCGGAAAAACTGGCGGCAGTACTGCCGCTGGTCAAACGCTATGGCGCGGCAGTGGTGGGACTGGCGCTGGACGAAGAGGGGATCCCCCAGTCGGCACAAAAGCGGCTGGAGAATGCACAGAAGATCCTCGATGCCTGTCGTGACATGGGCATCAGCGAAAAAGACGTGTGGATCGACTGCCTGTCCCTGACCGTGTCCGCCCAGCAGGAACAGGCCATGGAGACCCTCAACGCCATCCGGGTCCTGGGTGAACGGGGGATCCAGACCACGCTGGGTGTGTCCAACATTTCCTTCGGACTCCCCGACAGGCCGCTTTTGACCAGTACCTTCCTGACCATGGCCATGACGGCGGGACTGCGGCTGCCGATCGTGAATGTGAATTCGGCACCGATCCGCAACGCCCTGGATGCCTTCCTGGTCCTGAGCGGGCAGGACGAAAACGCCGAACACTTCATCGCGGCAAGTCCCCATGAAACGGGGCAGGCTGTATCCAAAGAAAAAACACCGGAAGCGGCGGATCTGACGGATGGCAGCCCGCTCTCGCAGGCAATCCGGAAAGGGCTGAAGGAAACAGCGGCCGAACTGGCCAGAGACTATCTGCAGACACATGATTCGCTGGAACTGACGGAACGGGAACTCATTCCGGCGCTGGACAAAGTGGGGAAGGACTATGAGGCGCAGCGCATCTTCCTGCCCCAGCTGCTCCAGGCGGCCGGGGCTGCCCAGGCGGTATTCGCCAAAATCAAGGCAAAAAATGCCGGACTGGGACAGGAAGCCGGTTCCGGTCACAAGATCGTCATGGCCACGGTGAAGGGGGACATCCACGATATCGGGAAAAACATCGCTTCGACAATCCTCGAAACCTATGGCTATCAGGTGCTGGACCTGGGAAGGGATGTGGATCCGCAGGTCATTGTGGACACGGTCCTGGAACAGGACATCCGCCTGGTCGGACTCTCCGCATTGATGACCACCACGCTGCCGGCCATGGAAGAAACGGTGAAGCGGCTCAAAGCCCTGGACAATCCCCCGAAGATCATGGTGGGCGGGGCAGTGGTGACGCCCGAATACGCCCGGAGCATTGGCGCGGAGTATTATTGCGAAGACGCCATGGCGGACTGCGCAGCGGCGAGGGAAGTGTTCGCCGGTGATCAGGACAAAGGGTGAATCCAGCCACATCCTGACATCATTCGCAGACAGAGAAGAACCGGAAGGCGTTCGACCATCCGCACCCTGCAGCTGACCATACCTGCCTTGAGCAGGGCTGGTCAGCCGGAGGGGATGCCAGCATCGGCAGGAGGGAAACGGGAAAGGAATCGATCATGGATATATATAAGGAACAAATGGCACAAGAACTGCCGCGGCTGTTTGACGGGGCAATGGGTACGCTGTATGCACAGTCAACAGGGATGTCGAGTGATCTGGTGGAGGCGGCGAATGCCACGAACCCGGAGGCGATCCGCTCGATTCATGGCAGATACCTGGAGGCGGGCGCACAGTGCCTGTTGACAAATACCTTTGCCCTGCCGCTGGTGGAGTCTGAAATGACCCTGCCCCTGGTATCGGCGGCGGTGAACAATGCGCGGGTGGCCATGGCAGAAGCAGGATGCACGGTGCCGCTCTATGCGAGTCTGGGTCCGGCGGATCCGGGGCATCCGGAACGGATGCTGTCACTGGTGGATGCCTTTGCGGCGTGCGGTGTAAACCGGTTCCTGTTCGAGACACAGGCCGAGTTGGCTCCGCTTCGTCCGGCGATTGACCGGATCCGCGAGACGGTTCCTGGGGCGCAGATCGTTGTCAGCTTCGCGGTGGAAGCAGATGGGCTCACCCGGGCGGGTCTGGAAGTGCAGCCCCTGTTTGAGGAAGCCACGCCGCTGGTGGATGGCCTGGGCCTCAACTGTCTGCAGGGACCGGCCGGGATGGTGAAACTCGTGGAGTCTTTGCATTGGGACAGGCCTCTGGTGGTGCGGCCCAATGCAGGGAGCCCGTCGGTGACCGGCCACCGGATGACCTTCACGGCTCAGCCGGACTACTTTGCTCAGGTCCTTGCCCCGCTTTATGCCAGGGGCATTTCTGTGGGTGGCTGCTGTGGCACCACACCGGAGCACATTCAGGCCCTGTCGCGGTCTCTGGACCAGGCGGACTGGCAGCAGGATGATCTGCCGGAACCGGAGAAGGATGCCGGCTTTGTGAAGCGCTGTCCGGACAACGCCCTCATGGCGCTGTTTGAAAGAGAGAGCAAACCGATATTTGTGGAAGCCGATCCCCCTGCCACGGATGATGTCCTGCCGTGGCTGGCGGCTGTCAAGCGCCTGAAAAACGCCGGAGCGGATGTGATCACGGTATCGGACAACCCCGTCGGAAGACCCAGGGCGGATTCGTGCATGCTGTCGGCCCTGGCCGCAAGTCAGGAAGACATGCTCATGCTGCCGCACATTGCGTGCCGCGACAAGAACCGCAACGCGATCCGCAGCCTGGTGACAGGACTGTCGGCCTTCGGGGTCCATCAGTGTCTGGTGGTGACGGGGGATCCGGTGTGCGAGGAAGACCGCAGCGAGGTACGCCAGGTGTACAATTTCAACTCCCGGCGCCTGGCTGCATACATTCAGGTCCTGAACGAAACCGTCCTGCAGACGCCGATGTGCGTGATGGGGGCACTGAATGTGAATGCCCGGAATTTCGACATCCAGCTGCGGCTGGCGAAGGAGAAAATCGCCAATGGGGTGCAGGTGCTGCTGACACAGCCGGTGCTGTCTGAACGGGGACTGGAAAACCTGAAGCGGGCGCATGAGGAACTGGACTGCCGGATCCTGGCAGGGATATTCCCGGTGGTGAGCGAACGCAACGCTCTGTACCTGCAAAACGAAGTGTCGGGCATCGAGCTGGATGAGCGGATCCCCGGGCTGTATGCGGGCCTGAATCGTGAAGAATCCGAGGACCTGGCGCTCAGGCTGAGTCTGGATGTGATGCGGGCAGTGGATGCGTATTGTGACGGCTGGTACATCATGATGCCCTTTCGGCGTACACAGCTGGTGGCCCGGATCATGGGGGCTGCCACTGACACAGACATGGGATGACCATGGCCGTGCCAGACGCGCCCCGGACAGTCCCAGGTGTATGGTTTCATGAAGGATGGCCTGGGGCAGCGGCTGCGTTGGCAATTCATCAGCCAAAGTTTTTGCACAAACCGGTGTTTTCAGGTTTACAGATGTGGTGGGTTTCTGGTATTCTTGACAGGTAAAGAAATGGAAAGACAGAAGCACCCCTTCTCACCTGATGCGTTAGGCGCATGGGTCAATGCCAGATCAATGTGATTTTGCAGTTAACAGGGTGCCTTCGTGTGCCCGTTTTTTTTAACGAAAGGCAGGTATCGGATATCAATAACAGAAGAGTTGCCCCGAACAATGTCAACACTGACATGTTCAATGAAAAGATTCCCTTCAGAGAAGTACTCGTAATCGACGCAGATGGAAATCAGCTGGGGGTCATGCCCCGCAGGGAGGCGCTGGAAATCGCCTACCGCCAGAACCTGGATCTGCTGTGCGTTGCCCCGAAGGCGCGTCCGGCGGTCTGCAAGGTCCTCGATTACGGACGCTATCACTTCGAACAGCAGAAAAAAGCCAAAGAGTCAAAACGCAAGCAGCACACTGTCGAACTGAAAGCTCTCCGTCTGTCTCCGGTCGTGGACACCCATGACTTTGAAACCAAGGTGAAGCAGGCGAAAAAATGGCTGGGATCGGGCATGAAGGTCAAGGTTGATATGCGGTTCCGTGGCCGGATGATGACACGTCAGGAGGTTGGACGGCAGATCATGAACCAGTTCCTGGATGAACTGGCGAAGGATGAAGAGATCGGGTATCTGATCGAGAAGCGTCCGTCCATGGAGGGGAACACCATGTCCCTGATCCTGGCGCCCAAGAAGAAAAAAACAACGGATAAGCAAGGAGGAACTGACAATGCCTAAGATGAAGAGCCACCGCGGACTGAACAAGCGGGTCAAAAAGACCGGGTCCGGCAAACTGAAGCGTCACCACGCATACACATCCCACCGTTTCCACGGCAAGACCAAGAAACAGCGCCGTCACCTGGCCAAGAGCGGTCTGGTAAACCCGACGGATTACAAGCGCATCAAGTCGCTGCTGGTGAAATAAGCAAGGGAGGAACTATAAATGGCACGAGTAAAAGGCGGAACTGTATCCCGCAGAAGAAGAAAAAGAGTCCTGAAGCTGGCCAAAGGCTACTTCGGCTCTAAGCACACACTGTACAAAACTGCCAATGAGCAGGTCATGCATTCTTTCAAGTATGCATACAATGACCGTCGCAAGCTCAAGGGCAACATGCGCAAAATCTGGATCGCGCGTATCAACGCTGCAGCCCGCATGAACGACATGAGCTACAACAAGCTGATGCACGGTCTGAAGCTGGCTGACATCCAGATCAACCGCAAGATGCTGTCCGAAATGGCCATCCACGACGCAGAAGGCTTCACGAAGGTCTGCGACGAGGCAAAGGCTGCTCTGGAAAAGGCGTAAGCAGAACACCGCACCCGGCAACGGGTGTTTTTTTTTGGCTTCACAGGGGCGGAGCATGGTGCGCAGGTTTGTGTTCTCTTTCGGTATCAGTAATCATAAATGGAATTGTCGGTGTAAACTAATAGAGGATTATAGCATGAATTATGATTATTATCGGCAACAACAGGTGAGATAATAGTGGTGCCTGAACCAGATAATGGTTATGCCTGAAGTGCAGGACAGGAAAGGAAACTGAATGTGAAGTCTGAAGAGAAACAATGGGCACCACCTGAATCTGGTTCGCGTAATGCACGAAAACACCTGAGCGATGAGCAATGGCGCTCACTTCTGGAAAAGGCGCTGAAAGAGGCCAGCCTGTTCAACGATGCCTGCATGAACCTGTTTTTTTTGAAGATGCCATTCCATGAGTGCAGTTGATGGTGGACAAGATCATAGGAGACGGGCACACGGTGGATCCAGCCCCACAGAAAGGTCATCGGCTACTGTCGGATGAGCACGAACGGACAGAAGGACGACCTGAAAACGATCTGGTCGCAGATCTGCTTGAGGTTTTTGTCCCGGAGCAGCCGGATCAGGCTTAGGAATGTTGACCGGCTGGCCTATCGCTGCAGATCTTCGGAGAATGCCCGGTACAGTGTATTGAGAGTTTCCGGAAATAGAAACCGGGAATGGATCCCGTCATCCAGACTCTCGCCGATTTCTGATGCTCCAGGCAGGGAAAGTGCGGCACCGTGCCGGTTTCTCGTGTACACAAACTGATCTTCGGAAAGATCCTGCAGAAAGGACCGGGACAGGTTCATGAGCAGTGACATATCCGAAGATTCCGGCTGTTCGTCCATCAGGGCAGCACCGGCCGGAAACGCACTGTCACTCCGGTGCCGGGCCTGTACCGGCACTATTTCCACGGCTTTCTTCCGGGCTTTGTCTTCATGAAGCAGTTCAATGTGTGTACCGGTGATTTTGGCGTCCAGAATCATAGACATCCTCCTGAGTCCGGCATCCATATACTGTAATCGGGCCGGCCGGATGCTCAAAAGCCCCTGGCGTGTCATGACCACACAGTCCTGGTGGAATCCCGGCTTGAATCCCCGGCGGTCAGAATGGCGTCCTGTCTCCATATCAGACATGAATTCGTCCCGGAATTGGAGCATCATCAGCTTCTGGAAGGCCAAAAAGCGGAAAAATGGGATGACATTCCCAAGATGTTTGTTGTATCTAACCGTAATTAGTGTATATTAACATTAGTTAGAGAAAGCTAATTCGGAAGGAGACATATGATGCCGCTGATGTATGCAGAAAAAGACAGACCCATGACAGTCTGCCGGATATCCGGGCCGCTCAAGGTGCGCAGCCACCTGGCGGATCTGGGCTTTTCCCCTCAGTCTCTGGTGACCGTCAAGCAGGAAATTGCCGGAAATCTTATTGTGGAGGTCAAGGGCAGCCGCCTGGCACTGGACGCTTCCATGGCCAGAAGGATCATGGTCCAGGAGGCACAGGCATGACACTGAACGAGTTCGCACCCGGCGCCATGCTGGAGATCACGAAACTGACCGGATCGGGAGCCGTCAAGCGCCGGATCATGGACATGGGACTGACCAGGGGGACCAGGCTGTATATCCGGAAAGTGGCACCGCTGGGAGATCCGCTGGAGCTCACGGTTCGCGGCTATGAACTGAGCCTGCGCAAAGCGGATGCAGTCATGATTGAAGTCCGGGAAGCCGGCAGCACCCAGGAGGCGGCAGCATGAAGACGATTGCACTGGCGGGAAACCCCAACAGCGGCAAGACCACGCTGTTCAACGCCCTGACCGGTTCCAGACAGCATACCGGAAACTGGCCGGGTGTCACGGTGGAGAAAAAGGAAGGACGCCTGAAAAATCACGAGGACATACTGATTCAGGACCTCCCGGGAATCTACTCCCTGTCACCCTACACGCTGGAAGAAGTCGTGAGCCGGGCGTATCTGGTGAAGGAACAGCCGGATATGGTGCTGGACATCGTGGATGGCACCAACATTGAGCGCAATCTCTATCTCACGACACAGCTGCTCGAACTGAATCTGCCGGTGGTGCTGGCAGTCAACATGGCAGACATGGTCAGGGCCAGCGGCAATACACTGGATCTGAAAAAGCTCTCAGCCGTGCTTGGCTGCCCGGTGATCTCGATTTCTGCCCTGAAAAAAGAGGGACTGGATGAACTGACTGCCGAGCTGGCAAAGCCGCAGCCCACAGGACATTGTCCGGACAGTTTCGAACCGCAGGTTGTGCAGGCTCTTGAAGAAATCCAGAAGCTTCTAGCAGACAAGGTCCCGCCCCAGTCGCTGTACTGGTATGCGGTGAAAGCCTTTGAACGCGACGAACGGGTGCTGGAAGAACTGCACCTGGATCCGGAACAGACCCGCAGGCTGGAAGCCATTGTCACAAAGGTGGAAAAAGAGTATGACGATGACGCAGAGTCGATCCTGACCACACAGCGCTACGATTACATCGAGCGGATCCTGGCAGGGTGCTTCACGAAAAAGGCGACGGCCTCCAGCCTGTCATTGTCGGACAAAATCGACCGGGTGGTGACCAACCGCTGGCTGGCTCTGCCGGTCTTCGTGCTCATCATGTGGGGGATCTATACCATTGCCATGGGCCAAACCGTAGTGTCCATTGGCACCATGGGCACGGACTGGGTCAACGATGTGCTCTTCGGGGAATGGATCCCCAATGGGGTGGAAACGCTGCTGACAACCCTGGGCGTAGGCGAGGTGCTCTCGAGGCTGATCCAGGACGGCATTGTGGCGGGTGTCGGCGCGGTCCTGGGCTTCGTGCCCCAGATCCTGGTGCTGTTTTTTTTGCTCTCCATACTGGAAGACTGCGGCTACATGAGCCGTGTGGCCTTCATCATGGACCGGCTGTTCCGGCGCTTTGGCCTTTCGGGCAAGAGCTTCATTCCGCTGCTTGTCGTCACAGGCTGCGGCGTGCCTGGCATTATGGCCAGCCGCACCATTGAACAGGACCGGGACCGGAAGCTGACGATCATGACCACGGGCTTCATCCCCTGTGGCGCCAAAATGCCCATCATTGGCCTCTTTGCCGGAGCGGTATTCGGCCAGAGCGCCTGGGTGGCCACAAGCGCCTTTGTGATCGGCATTGGGGCGGTCGTGGTTTCCGGCATCATCCTCAAGAAATTCAAGGTATTTGCCGGAGAACCGGCTCCGTTTGTCATGGAACTGCCGGCCTATCACTGGCCTACACTGACCAGCCTGCTCGCTTCCACATGGGAAAGAGGCTGGTCGTTCATCAAACGCGCCGGAACGCTGATTCTGGCCAGCAGCATCATTCTGTGGTTCCTGCAGAGTTTTGGAATCGTCAACGGATCGCTGTCGCTGGTGGAAGACAACAATGTCTCGCTTCTGGCAGGTCTGGGCCACATGCTGGCATGGATCTTTGTGCCCCTGGGATGGGCGGGAGACATGGCCTGGAAAGCCACCGTGGCGACATTCACGGGTCTCATTGCCAAGGAGGAAGTGGTCAACACCTTCGGAGTGCTGTATGCCGGGCTGGGCGAAGTCTCCGAAGAAGGAACCGAAATCTGGGCGGCGGTGGCTGCGGATTTCAGTGCCGTCACGGCATGGAGTTTCCTGATCTTCAACCTTCTGTGCGCTCCGTGCTTCGCGGCCATGGGTGCCATCAAGCGGGAGATGAACAACTGGAAATGGACCCTGGCCTCCATTGGCTATATGTGCGGATTCGCCTATGTGGTGTCGCTCATCGTGTACCAGATCGGCGGACTGTTCACAGGGGAAGTGACTTTCAGCGTCTTCAGTGTGGTGGCCTTCGCCCTGCTGGGCCTGCTGCTGGTCCTGCTGTTCCGGAAGGGATACAGTGGCAGGGATGACACGATCCATACAGCCATGGCGCTGGAATCCGGAAAATAAAATGCTGTCGCCGGGACAGGATGTGTGTTCCGGCAGGAACTATCCGAAACTGGAGGAGGTGAGAAAATGAGCGCCGGTGATATACTGATCCTTCTTGTTCTGACACTCGTGCTGACGCTGATTTTCCGCAGCGCATCCAGGAAGAAAAAAACCGGCTGCAGCGGTGACTGTGCCCATTGCGGGCAGGTGGACTGGGAAAAGATCCGCTGTGAGCTCCGGGAAGAAAAAGAACGCAAAAGGAAAGAGGAATCAGCCGGGAAATGGTCCTGATTCCTCTTTTTTTCATTCATGGACCTCGCATGCGAGGTCCACCCTTGGATAAGTGAAACTTAGATGGGGCCGTTCCGGCCCCTGTTATATTTATCTTGCCGGAGCTGGTGAGAGCACGATACACATTTATTCCATGCGGACTTCTCACACAGTCTTCATGAGATTGTTTTTTTATAAGTCGCCGTTGATCTAAATAGTATCCCTGGGTAGAAATTCATCACGAATATTCTGAACATTTTGTATAGGCTGTCGGTTTTTTTCTCGACAAGTTCAATGGATGGATCAACTTCCACTCCGGCATTTTTTGTTTGAGAGGAGTTTTCGACCATGGCTGTTCGTAACAGAAAACCGGTCTGTGTCGGTTTGGATGTCCATAGAAATAATGTCTGGGCCTGTGTGACCTTCAAAGATCCGGCCAAAGGGAAAGACGGGCTTGTGTTCGTCACCAAAAAATTTGACTCAAATCATTCAGATCTTGCCTCAATGTGTGAATGGATCTATACAACTCTTCCGGATCTGGAAGACAGGCCGATAGATGTTTATATGGAATCGACCGGAAAGTATTCCACCCCTGTTTTTGATGTCTGTGAGGAAATGGGATTGAAACCCCATATCGTCAACCCAAAGCACGTCCGGACCATAGCCGGACAAAAAACGGACCAGAAAGACTGTGCCTGGATCGCTGAACTTGGGGCCAACGGTCTGTTGAGAGAGTCATATATCCCGGTCCGGGAGCTTCGGGAATCCAGAAGGCTCTCACGGTCCAGAACTAAACTGGTACAGGAAAGAGGGGATACGATCCGAAGGATCCGGAATATTCTGACAGAAGCGAATATCCGTATGGATCTTGTTTTTTCCGGGATCGAAGGAGAGTCGGCCCGAAGTGTGATCGAATACCTGCTCACGACAGAGGAACCGGATTTGGAGGAAGTGAAAAAGCGGATACGGAAAAGCTGCCGGATCATGCGGTTCTCCACCCATAAAGAGCGCAAAGAAAAAGAAGAAGAACTTCGCAAAGCATTCGCTGGTGCAAAGTTCTCCTCCGTCCAGAAATTCGAGCTTGAAAATGCGTATGAAAGAGTTGACCGACTCACTGCGCAAATCCAACGCTACGAACAAATGATGACGGAAATTCTCGAACCATTCAAGTCCTATCTTGATTTGCTTGATTCCATCCCGGGAATCTCCGGGCTTTCGGCGATGCAGATACTAAGCGAAACAGGAACAGACATGGGACAGTTCAAGAACGAGAAGCACTTCATAAGCTGGTGTGGACTGTGCCCTCAAAGCAATCAGAGCAACAACAAACATAAATCGGTCAAAATTGGAAAAGGCGGATATTATCTAAAGCCTGTGTTGATTCAATGTGCTCTGAACGCAGTGAAGCACCCATATTTCAAGGGGAAGTATGAGGCTATCGCAGCCCGACGCGGTAAAAAACGCGCATTGATTGCGATTGCGAGAAAGATGATGGTTCTTGCCTATCATATGTTCCAGACAGGTGAATATTTCCAAGAGAGAAAGAAACAGATCCCGGCGGTATTGGAAAAAGAACAGAGTGAGCGGGAACAGAGTATGGAGACATCAGCAGAGGAAACAGATGCTCCAGCAATTATCAGGACCGCAAAAGAGATCGTAGAGATGCTGCAGAATACAGATGATGAGATGAAACACAAGATAGAGCAGTTACTGGCCCAGATAGGAATTGCTCAATGTGAATATCAAACTGGAGCGATATCAACGATTTAGACAATATGTAAGCATTCAGAAAATTTAAAAAACCTCCCGAGAGGAGGCCTTTTAATCGTGGCTTTCATTTTATGAGAGTTTCACATTTTATGGAGACTGTGAACTGCATATACAGCGCCGGACTGTATGGACACAGCCTTTTCAAAACCGTAAGATTCACACGACGCTCTTCCTGTATGATGTAGACAGAAAAGGAAAGCCGTTTCATATGGCTTGGCATCCACCTGCCATATCCTGCAGGTGCGAAAGGAGTTTGCATTATGTTGAAAGCAGCTGCGGTGATCCTGCTGTCACTGGCGGTTCTGAAAAAAGGCGGCAGCCTGGTCCTGAAAGTGATCCTCGCCCTGCTGTGCCTTTCTGTCTTTCTGTTTGTCGGGCAGGTGCTGTTTTTTGTTGCCGCCCTGGTCCTGGGGCTGAACGTCGTTCTCCGGCACGCCCGCTGATTTTGGTCAACGGGCTCCGGTCAGGCATGCGTATCTGAAATCAAAACCAGCGGATCCGGAAGAACCGGATCCTTTTGCGCACGCACACCAATAGTGTGCAGCAGGCATGGGCAGCCCGAAACGCATCCTGTGGCATTGCCTTCCCCGATGATTTATAATGATACAGTTAGGGGGTACAGTATGGCACAGGAACCTGAAAACCAGAAAAACGCCGGCCTGGAAGAGCTTGAAGAACTCACCCAGCAGGACCGGATTTCCCAGATACAATTCAATGAACCGGAGCTTCACTCCTTCAATGCCTCGGACATTTTCGAGCTGAAGGAAGAAGAAAAACCCCGCCGCTCCCTCTTTGGCAAGCGCTCCAGGCGCAAGGCCACGGTCCGGATCCGCCGGGAGATTTTTGACGACGGACAGGAAATCCAGGAAGAAGCCGTGTGTACGGAAGAACCTGGACAGGAAGCGGAACCCACGGTGTTCTCTTCCAGCGAAGATGTGGCGCCGGCTGTGGACGAACTGCTCCAGACACAGATGCCGCAGGAGGAACCGGTGAGTGAGGAAACTGTCATGGAAACAGAAACCGGCGCAGGCCCGGATTCCGGGGAAGCGCCCACCATTGAAATGGATGCCGTGACAGAAGAAAGCCTCATGGACCACAACGAGGAAGAACCGGAGGAGGCGGATGCCGCAGAACCGGAACCCTCGGCCAGGACCACTGTCACGGAAGATGTCCTCATGGATGAAATCACCGAAGAAACCGCCCAGGCCCAGCTGGGCACCGGCCAGGCGGATGAGGAGGACTCCGAAGACGAAGAAGAGGACGAGTACGAAGACGATGATGAAGATGAGTACGAGGATCAGGACGAAGAAGAGGAAGAGGACGAAGATGGCGAGTATTATGATGACGAGCCGGATCTGTTCGAAGACAAGAAACACTTCCTGCTGAGCCAGTATCCCATCATTGAGGACTACCTCTCAGAGCAGTCGGCAGACGGCTATCATTATGTCCGTCACACTGGCCACAAGTATTACTTCACCAAGGGAGAACCTCAGAAGTACTACTACTCCATCGACTACTTCCGGCAGGAACCGGACAACGACCAGTGGCGCAGACTGGAAGCAGACGGCTGGCAACTGGTCTCCAAGGCTCCTGCCCGCAAGAAGAAGGAGGCCGGCTGGTTCATCTTCCGGCACCCGGAAGAAGCCGGTGAATATCCAAAGGTGATCGACAACGAAGAAGAGAAATACCGCTTCTTCCGCAAATACGCGAACTCCTGCCGCAGCACCATGTTCCTGGTCTTCATCTGCATGGTCTGCTGCCTCATCACCGCCTTCCTTCAGTATGAATTCCAGGGCTATCTCTGGGGCATCGCCGTCTGTGCTGTGCTCTTTGTGATCTGCCTCGTGGTGTTCCTCCAGTATGCGCGGATGCTCAAGCATGCCAAGAAACGGGCCCGGATGCTCATGGCCAGGCTCCGGCTGAAGGAACAGCAGAAAAACCGCCTGGAGATGGAATCCGACGAATACGATACCTCGGAGACCGAAGCCCAGCTGGAAAGCGACTGGAAGGATCTGGAAGACGACAAATAGATGACAGGACCCGAAGACGGGTCCTTTTCTGTGCGAAAGGCATAGCATACATCCAGGTGGTGAAAGTCCACTATGGGAGCGTATCATCGCAACCGCTAACCATTGGTTCAAGGCAAGGGGCTCTCTGGTAACAGGAGCTCTGAAAGAAGCCTGGAGGCAAAGTTCCGGCCTGAGGAACACGAATCGCATATAAGGCCACAGACGGAGACGAGCCTGCCATACAGCGCAAATCGTAATAGTTGCGGATGACTGTCTGGGGTAAATGCGGCAGGTATATGGAATGAAAGATGTATGGCCTTACCCGGGGAGGTCCTGTCAGCGAAAGGAACCATCAAGCCACGATGACATCCCTTCTGCAGTAACAACGAATGGCAGGAAGTCAGCCGAGGCCATAGTAGCGAAGAAGCCCCTGTAATGAGGATGGAGTGAAAGGCCGAACGTACAATTTACTGCAAATATCAGGAATGCCTCCTGCACGACAAACCAACAAAGGACAAACCCGGAGAGCCCCTGAAGATGAGTAAGGAAGGGGCCGTGCGGGAACAGATACTGGACCGCAGCTATAAACCACTGCCAGCCAGAAGGACCGATATCCCGAAACCGGATGGGAGCATGCGGGGGCTCAATGTCCCGGCAGCCAGAGACAGAGTCGTGCAGGCCGGTCTGGCAAACTATCTGGATTACAGGAAGGACTTCGAGATGAGCAACAGCTCATACGGGTTCAGGAAGAACAGGAGATGTGAACAGGCGATACTGAAAGGCCTCGAGTTCATGAACGACGGGTATAACTGGATCGTCGACATCGACCTGAGGAAATTTGGTCCTATGTCAAGAAAACGGACACTGATTTTAGAGAGTCGGCAGATACTGCCAATTCTACGAAAGATTTCCTCCGCTTCCTCCCTTGACAGTGGGGCCCACTATCCCCTGGACCCCTTTCTCTTGCCTTCATCCAAAGAGTCAATATCTGACAGTTCTTGGCTGAAGGCTCATCAGTCTACCAGGGGATAGCCCACTGTAAAGGGCGCTCCAGAATTCTTTCTCAGTCAGTGCTGGTCCTTTGGAACATTACTTCATATTCTGCTGGGGACATATATCCACAGTGGCTGTGTATCCGTTCAGGGTTGTACCAGTCATCTATATACTGACTCACCAGTCGGTATGCATGCCTGTAGTTCTGTATATCGAACCTGCTCAGCCATTCCCTCTTGATCAGGGAGTGGAATGATTCAATACAGGCGTTGTCATACGGAACTCCTTTTGCTGAATAACTGCGAATCATTCCTCTGGTCAGTTTTCTGTACAGATCACAGGTATAGTGGATTCCTCGGTCCGTATGAATCATTATCGGTTCCTGGGACGGCCGGCGTTTTCTGGCTTCTTCGATCGATTTCAGAATTGGACCTGTGTCCAGCGTTTTTGTAAGCTTCCAGGAAATGATCCTTCTGGAATACAGATCCATGATGCAGGCAAGGTAAACGAATCCGTCCAGCTTTGTGTGGATATAGGTGATATCTGTGCACCATACGCAGTTTGGGTGAGCCGGAGAGAAGTTTCTATCCAGAAGATTCTTCAGATTTCCACTGAAATCACTTCGTATTGTGGTTTGTGTATGAGGCTTGACCCACTGTGCTCGGATCCCCATTTGACGCATATAAACACCAACGGTCCTTTCTGTAATGGAGATCCCTCCTGAGTTCAGGATTTTAGCGATTTTTGGCGCTCCGTAGTTTTCGTGGCTGTCTTCATAAATCTGAAGGATGGCCTTTTTCACATCATGCCTGCGCTTTTCCTGGTGGCTGGGTTTCCGCTTTAAATAGTCGTAATAGCCAGATCTTGAAAGACCAAGTTTATGAAGCACCCTGGATACCGAGAATTGGATTCCAGCTTTATGATCCTCGGCAACAAGTTCGTATTCGACCTGCTTCAGTTTCCCAGAATGCTTATGGCTTTTTTTAGAATCTTCAAAGCCTCCTGTGAGTCCCTGAGTTCTCGTTGAAGCCTGACATTTTCTTTGAGAAGGTCTTTTTCTTCCTTGTCATTATTATGAGCTGTCACAGCTGAAAGACCGGATCGGTTGAAATCTGCCCTCCATCTTTCCAGGGTGCTGCGGCCTACACCAAGTGTTTCAGCACATTCTATAACGGTCATTTCTGGATGGTTAGTCAAAAATTGAACCGCATCCTGCTTGAATTCATCTGTAAATGTTTTACGTTTCTTTGCCATAGATTTTCCTCTTTCATAGTGATTGTAGTTCTATGACATAGATACCGGTATTCTTAGAATCTCTAAATGGACTGTCCGTAAATTATTCTAAGGTCAATTCTTCGATACGGTAGACCAGGACAGACTGATCCGCCTGATAGACAACCTGTTCCATAACAGGGACGTCACATCGCTGACAAGGAAGTTCGTCAGAGCGGGAGTCATGATAGACGGCAGGCTGGTCAGGACAGAAAGAGGCATCCCGCAGGGAGGGCCGCTTTCGCCGGTACTGGCCAACATCTATCTGGAGCAGGCCGACAAGGAACTGGAAAGCAGAGGGCTGAGATTCTCGAGATACGCAGACGACATGCTCATCTATGTGAAGTCGGAAGCCGCCGCCAACAGGGTGATGAAGTCATTCAGCAATTATCTGGAAAAGAAGCTGAAGCTGGAAGTGAACGCTTCAAAATCGAAAGTGGCCAGACCGGATGAAGTGAAATATCTGGGGTTTGGCTTCAAAAGGAACAAAAGGGAATGGAAGGCAATACCGCATTAGAAGTCCATCCATGAGTTCGAACAGAAGATAATGAAGCTGACGAAGCAAAACTGGAGCGTATCCCTTGAAGAAAGGCTGGAGAAAATCAATCAAGTTATCAGGGGATGGAGCAATTATTACAGATGTGCATGGCTGTATAGATATACGGTTCGCAAATTGGACAGCAAGCTCCGGAGAAGAATCAGGGCCATCATCTGGAAGCAGTGGAAAAGCATCAGGAAAAAAGAAGAGAGCCTTGTCAGGCTGGGGTGTCCCAGAGACAAGGCTCACTCATACGTGTGTGCACGACAGGGATATGTCCGTTGTGCAGTCACGCTCCTGAACAAGTATATCAGAAATGAACACCTGAAGAAGAAAGGCCTTCTATCCATGGAGGAATACTTCGATATGGAGTCAGTAAGGTTCATGAATACACATGTATGAACCGCCCAGTACCGAAGGGCACGCTGGTTGGTGTGAGAGAGGGAAAAGATACCTACTCGATTTGTGTCATCCACAACAGGAAAAGGAGGCGCTCGTTCAGTTTTAAATGGCGGCTCCCTAACGCTTATAGATATCGTTTCTTTTGCCGGCTTTTACAATAACTACTGTAAACATATGATCCTGGATATCAGCAAGAATCCTGTAACTGCCCACTCTGTAACGCCAGAACGTTCCGAGATTTCCTTCAAGGGCTTTTCCCCATTTTCGAGGATCGTCACTCCCTTCAATATGAGAATCAAGCCATTCGATGATTCGCTTTTGAACAGGTCGGTCAATTTCCTTTTTGAACTGTTTAAATGCTTTCTCGTTAAATCTCCAGGTATATTTCATGCTAAAAACCCAGATTACGGATGACTTCTTCTCTTGAAAGTGAACGACCACCTGACTCCTTCAGGTTTTTTGCTGCATCCCGATAATCGAGACTGTCCTCCAGTTTTTCCAAAACGGCATTTCTCATAAATTCCGTTCCTGTCTGTCCATTCAGAGCTGCTTCCTTGTGGATCAGGTTTAGAACTTCAGAATCAAAACGAATTGTCGTGGATTTCGTTGTTGAGATCATAGTCATACCTCTTTTCTAAGCTGATTATAGCATAATAGAACGCATATGCGTTCTGTTACTGAGCGGCAATTAGCTGGCTCAATCTTTACATTCTGCTGAATGCAGGATGAACTGGCATGATTGTTGACGTAGATTTGGTACATGGAAAGGAATTCCGGTATTCTAAGTCCAAGGGTGGGGGCGAGGGACATTGAGCCCGCTGCGAAGCGGCTTGGCACACAAAAGGAGCCGCCGTTCAGTATCAAACGGCGGCTCCTGGTCTTTGCTGCTTCAGGCCTCAGCTGTTGTAGGCATCAAAGACGTTCTGGTAGACCGGCAGGTTCTCCTTTGCCTTGACCCGAACTGCAAACAGAGCCTCTGGGTTTTCCAGAACCTGGTCCATGGTGACAGGCTGGATCACCGCCTGTTCCTGATAGTCGCCCTGTCCCGTGATCCACAGCCTGCGTTCCTGATGCTGTGCCGGAGAAAACTTGCGAAGCATGGTGCCAAAACACAGTTCTTCGGGATACAGGCACATCATGAACTGGTTGGAGCAATACGCCAGGTTGTCCACGAGGGCTTCGGCACTGTCATGACTGAGGACAAAGAACGGCCAGGTCTGGACCACCACGTCATCCGTTTCCCGGTTCTTGAAGTTCTTCACGATGTTTTTCGTGAAAGAGTTCATGCCCTGCAGCATTTTGCTTTTCTGGAAATTCAGGGAGTTGGTGAAGAAAGCGTACTCTTCCATGCGCTTTTTCAGGTCTTCACTGGTTTCACTGTCGGCAGTCACAATGTAGTTGTCCCGGCCATCCAGCTGTTCCAGCACCTGGACGATTTCCTGCCGGCTGCGCACTGGCAGCATGCCGTCTGTCAGGTTGATGAAGTAATCAAAGTCCGCATCTGCGTCTTCCTCGTACTCCAGGGCATCCTTCATCTGCAGGATGGTGCCCCGAGGAAGGGACAGGTCGCCATGGAGCGCTGCCGACTGCACGGTGCTCACGTGACATTCCGGCACCGAGGCATAGGCGATGAAGATATCGTCCCGGAGTTTTTCATCGTTGAGCATCACGAAGACGTGGTCACCGCCTTCCAGGATCTGGTCTATGTTTTCGGAGACTTCTTCATAATCTTCTCCGAGATAATGCATCAAATATGCGATTTTCATATCAAATCACCTCCCGATGATTTTATCAGAAAGGAGATACAAATTCACTGTCAGCTGTGCTTCAGCAGTTTCTGCGGCGGACCGGTCCAGTTGTGACAGTTCTCTGCCTGCGGGTTTGTGCCGGCTGTTTTCCGCAGGAATCCTTAAGCATCTGACCCAGTTATGATACAGTAAACGTGAAACGAGGGAACAGATCATGAAGAAATCCGCATGGACATTCATCCTGGCAGCAGCCATGCTGCTGGCGGGATGCGCTTCACCTGAAAAGCCGACCAGGCCTGCCGAAGAACTGTTGGAACAGCTGCCAGCCACGCCGGATATGGCTGTATCCAGCGATGAAAAAGTCCTGCCTGAGCTGATGAAAAGCACAGCTGCAGCCACGGCAGCCCGCTATATGGATTCAGGCTTCCGCGTCCTTCAGCAGGAGGATACAGGTCTTGCCAGGGACGTGCTGGTATTCTGTGATGGCAGCGTCTTCTACCGCATCGAAACCGACCTGGATGCGTACACCGGGGACTGGAACAACACATTTGTCCCGGCCCTTGCAAGTGACGGAAAAACCCAGACAAACATCAACGCATCCGGAACCGGTCAGGGACAGCTGGCGGTTGTAAATGTCTTTGAACGGGATCCTGTATACAACGGAACCCCGAAAGACATGCTGGCCAGGCCGCTGTCAGAAACCATCAGCTGCAATGGCCTGGAGATTATGGAAGCATATCCTTCCTCCTTTGCTGCCTGGAAAGAGACAGGAACGGATGCGGAGGGGACACCGACTGTCACGGTGCACTGGACGATCCCGGACCGGGACGGACTGACATCCACCCTCTCGAAATCCCGGTTCTCCAAAACCGGCAATATTTTCCCGGTGGAAAATGACTTCTCCTTCACACTGAAACGAGAAGGAGAGGACTGGATACTGCAGAACTGGTCTACAGGGAGCGGGACTGGCACGGTGACAGACCAGGGACTGGAAGCTGATGAGGCGTTCTGGACAGACTGCTTCGGCAATCCCCCGGCTGTCGGAGAGATCCTAACGCTGCCCGAATAACCAGCAGCGGCAGAATGATGGCCCTTATGCTGCCTCCGGCGTTGTCTGAACAGGATCCAGGCTTTCGCCGGTCCCTGACGGATGGATGCCGCAGCAAGGCAAAGCCGCATGATTCATGGAAAAAGCCGCAGCCCGGCAGGGGGTTGCGGCTGATTCTGTTATTCGGTTGCTGCCTGCGGCAGTTCCAGTTCATTCACGGTCTGTTCCAGGACCCGGCAGGCCTGTTCCACGGTTTTCCAGCATTTCAGCTCTTTGGTGTGCCAGTCTTTCTTGATATCCTTGCATTCCACCGCATTGTAGGCGTTCCGGAAGTTCCGGTGCAGCCGCTGAGAAGCCGGGCGGATCTCCTCCATCTGGTCATGGGCCTTCACTTCGATGATCATGGCCGACAGCGCAGCCTGGGCTCCCACCAGGGCACCGCAGACACTGCCGACAAACATACCGCCACCAAAACCGGCCATGCATCGCATATCGTGTTCATGCAGACCCAGACCATAGTATTCATTGGCGGCATGCAGCACGGATTCCGCACAGTTGAAGCCGCCTTCTCTGTAGTATTTTTCTCCGTATTCCACCAGAGACATACAATCAAACCTTTCTTTTAAACGGGGAAGCAGCCGCATTCCGTTTCCGGAATCCGGCTGCCTGCCCGATTTGCAGGCTATTTCTTCCAGTTGAAGTCCCTGAGCACTTCGGCGACATTTTCGTCAAAGGTGCCAAAATGCAGTCCATGGGATGCAGCTTTGGAAGCATCCAGACGGTAGTCGCGGAAGCGGTCTGCGTACCGGTCATGGTTGGGGAGGATCAGCCGGCTGATGGCCTCTTCGCTGGCACCCAGCTGTTTTGCAACATAGACCGCACTCTCGTACGTCGTCATGTCGTTGTCCGCCGCAATGTGATACACACCCGTGGGCAGTTCGGTGATCTGCACAAACTGTTCGGCCAGGTGCTTTGCATACGTCATGCACCGCTTCTCGTTGCAGGTAAACAGCGTCGGTGTATCGTGCAGCAAAGCATTCATCACATTCGCGATGATGTTCGGACTTGCCTTGATTCCCGGGAAGGAGAGACCCATCATCCAGGAATAGCGCAGGATGACGTAGTCCGTGAGCTGGGATTCGATCAGACCCTCACATTCAGCCTTGTTCTGCCCGTACACCGTGACGGCATTCATCGGCTCATCTTCCTGGAAGGGACCGTGCTCGACCTTGCCATTGAAGGACTGTTCCGTGCCCGAGAAAATCAGCCGCGCATTCTGCTTCCGACACGCGTCGATGATCATCTGCGTGCTCTCCACATTGATCTTGTGTGCCAGATCCGGATTCTCCTCACAGAGGGCTGTCGTTGCATTCGCAGCCGTGTGGAAACAGAGATCGAATTTCACCGTCTCCAGGAATTTCTTCACACTCTCGGGATCCGACAGATCCGCATCCTTTCGCGTCATGCAGATCCAGTGAAATTTGTCACTGTTCAGCATCCGGCAGTAGCTTGCCAGATATCCATTGGCGCCTGTTACTAAAATTGTTTTCATTTTTTGGGTCTGCTTTCCAGAACGTGTGCGTTCTTCAATGTTACTTTGCCGGCACTCCAGGGAATCACAACGCTGGACAGTGCCTTGAGGGGGAACGCCTCACCGTTCCAGATCACATCTGTGTCTTCTCCCATGTTGGAGAGAACAAAGTAGGTCTCACCGGTTTCTATTTCCACCGGTTCCTCCCCGATAAAGCGCTCTGTGACCGTGAACTGCGGTGCATCCGCCAGGACATGGTCTTCATCCGCAGCCGGCACGAACACCGGCTTCAGGGAGAAATCCGTGACCTCAAAAGACTCCTTCAAATGCAGCGGCCGGGGGTTGCCCTGGACATCTGTCCGGCCATAGTCATAGAACCGGTACGTGGTGTTGGAATTGGTTCCCACTTCGATTGCCGTGATATCCGCCCCCAGTGCGTGCAGCATCCCTGACGGAATGTATATGAAGTCGCCCTTCTTCACAGGCCATTTTACCAGATATTCATCCAGCGTCCCGTCCTCCAGTGCCTTCCGGATGACATCAGCATCCGTTGTCTTTGTGCCAGCCACCAGCGTTGCGCCGGGTTTGGCATCCAGCACATACCAGGATTCCGACTTCCCAAAATCTCCCTCCGGTGCATTGTCATCCTGCGGATGCACCTGGATCGACAGACGGTCCTTCGTGTCCAGCCATGCCAGACGCAGCATTTCATGCAGACCCAGCCCCGGTCCCAGGACCTCCTCCGGATTCTCCTCAATCACCTCAAGCAGATTTTTGCCCGGCATGTTCAGGACAGGCGACTGACAGTACGGGTGAGCCGATACCTCCCACCACGTCCCGTACGCCTTGTCTTCACCACGGGCCTTCGAAATGTTGTCTGCTCCCCAGATCGTGTAATCAGGCAGACTGCCAAGAATCAGCGGTTTCATCTCATTGCATTCCTTTCTTGCGATATGCGTGTAATCAACGATAGATATCCCGGGATATCATCGGACGCGCTTATACAGATCCTGCCGATGATGGTCCAGCCGGATGGATCGAGCCACAGTCCGGCATTTTGCCTCACCCCGGAAACAAAGCGCGAACTTTACAGACGCTGTAGTGAACAGCAGTCCTTCGGACTACTGTTCACGAGAGCGTCTGAATTCCTCGA
This sequence comes from Faecalibaculum rodentium, assembly GCF_001564455.1. Taxonomy (GTDB): domain Bacteria; phylum Bacillota_I; class Bacilli_A; order Erysipelotrichales; family Erysipelotrichaceae; genus Faecalibaculum; species Faecalibaculum rodentium. The sequence continues at coordinate 1,476,717 of NZ_CP011391.1, read as the reverse complement.
GGATCTTCAGGGAAGCTGAGGTTCCGATGCGCTCGGCGCCTGCTTCGATCATGGCCCTGCATGTCTCCCAGTCACGGATGCCGCCGGCAGCCTTCACCTTGCAGGTGTCGCCCACCGTGTCCTTCATCAGCTTCACGTCTTCCACCGTCGCACCGCCTTTGCCTTTGCCGGTGCTCGTCTTGACATAATCGATGCCGACTTTCTTCGCGATCTCCGCAATCTTCCGGATCTCGTCCTTTGTCAGGTTGCAGTTCTCGAAGATCACCTTGCACGGCGCGTTGAATTCATGAGAGATTTCCGTGATTTCCCGCATTTCCTTCTCGATATAGTCCCAGTCGCCGGCCTTCACCTTGCTCTGGTTGATCATATAATCGATCTCATCCGCACCTTCCTCCAGAGAATCGCGGGTTTCAAACAGTTTGGTTGCCAGAGTATTCTGACCCAGGGGGAAGCCGATGGCAGCGCCCACATGCACGTCCGTACCCTTCAGCTGTTCCTTGCAGAAGGGAACCCAGTACGGGTTGATGGCCACCATGGCTGTCCCGATTTCCCGGGCTTCGTCACAGAGCTTCTTCATCATTTCTTCCGTGGCGTCCGGCGCCAGCTGCGTGTGGTCAAACATCGCCGCGAGTGTTTTTTCAGTCAGTGCTTCAGTATTCATTTCTTAATTCCTCCGAAGGCATAATAGCACAAAATTAAATGATATAACATTTGTTTTTTACGGTTTTTCGGATTTTTTTCGTGACGGTCCTTCCGGATTTGTCATGTTTCCGGGATGAGCAGCCGGGGGCGGTCATGGAGTTGAGTGTACCTGCCACCATCTGCATCCAGAACCTCAGGGCTCCTGTCCAGAATTGCCGGTGACAGGGACCTCTGGCGGCTGGTACAATCAGGGCATGACAATATGTGATACCAATATACCGTTTACCAAGGTCCTCATGGTCCTGCCCCGCAAGACGATCCATACGGAAACCCCGCTGCACGAAGGCTACACGTATGCCCCCTGGCGGGAATCCTTCCGCCAGCCCTGGGCCGCACTGATGGTTGAAACCGGGCTCGTGCCTGACCAGGAGGCGGGACTGGCGCAGTGGGACAAAATGATGAACGAGGCCCCGGAGATGCTCCGGGAACACTTCCGGTTTGTTCTGGGACCAGAAGGTGACCTGGCGGCAACCGCCGGTCTGTTCCCGGGACACGATTTCCCGGACCGGCTGCGGCTGCACTGGGTGGCAACGGGCCTGAACCACCAGCACCGGGGTCTGGCGAAGTCCATCATCACGGCGCTGGCGAAGGAGTACGACAGGATGCCGGAGAAGTACCCGCTGTATCTTTCCACGCAGTCCCAGAGCTACGGAGCGATCAAGCTCTACAGCCGCCTGGGATTCCAGCCCTATATGGGGGAATATGCCGGTCATACAAAGGAGCAGTCGGAGGATGACTGGCGGATCGTCACCGGGGTGCTGCGGGAAACAGAAGGGAAATAAGGAAGAGGAAAAGGGACCGGATCTGCCAGCCCTGTCACCACGCCGGTTTCGGACAGGGAGCCGGGTTTTTCGCAGTGGCTCTCTTCGGGCATCAGGCATCGGACCCATGTTCTGCCGGGATACAATTAGGTGAGGAACACCCGTTTGGCACTCAACACTTGAATATGCCAAAAACAGGTGTATACTGACTCACATCATGGAGGTGACAATCATGGCTGAGAAAAAAGAATTTCAGGCGGAGAGCCGGCGGCTGCTGGATTTGATGATCAATTCCATTTACACACACAAGGAGATCTTCCTGCGGGAGCTGATCTCCAATGCTTCGGATGCCATTGACAAGTACTATCACTGGGCGCTGGAGCACCACGAGGAACCCGGAGACCTCGGGATCCGGATCGAACTCGATGAAACGAACCGCACGCTGACCATCAGCGACAACGGCATCGGCATGACGAAGGAAGAACTGGAGGAAAACCTGGGCACGATCGCCAAGAGCGGCACCCTGGCATTCAAGGAAGAGCTGAAGAAACAGGACAAGGACCAGTCTGATATCATTGGCCAGTTCGGTGTCGGCTTCTACTCGGCGTTCATGGTGGCCGATGAAGTCACGGTCTATACCCGCGCGGCGGGCAGCGAAGAGGCCTGGGAATGGAAGTCCCAGGGAGCCGATGGCTATGAGATCGAGGCCTGTGACAAGGAAGAACGGGGCACCATGCTGGTGCTGCACCTGAAGGCAGATGACGACCAGGAGGACTACTCGCAATACCTGCAGAGCTACCGTGTGCAGGATCTGGTGAAGAAGTATTCTGACTACATCCGCTACCCGATCCGCATGACGGTGGAGACCACGCAGGAAGTGGATGGCGAGACCAGGACCGTGCCGGAGGAAAAGACACTGAATTCCATGGTGCCGCTGTGGAAACGCCCCAAGGCGGAGGTCACGGAGGAAGAGCTGTCGACGTTCTACAAACAGCACTTCTTTGACTTCACGGATCCCATGAAGACGATTTTCTTCAATGTGGAAGGCAACGTGGATTTCACGGCGCTGCTGTATATCCCGAGTCGTGTGCCTGACGGATTCTATTCCCAGGACTACAAACCGGGTCTGCAGCTGTACTCCCGGGGTGTGTTCATCATGGACCACTGCGAGGAGCTGCTGCCGCCGTATCTTCGGTTTGTGAAGGGGCTCGTGGATTCGCAGGATCTGTCCCTGAACATTTCGCGTGAGATGCTGCAGCACGACCACCAGCTGCGTCTGATCAAAAACCGGATCGAGCGCAAGGTGCTCAATGAACTGGGTGCGATGCTGGCGAAGGACCGGGAGCAGTACGAGAAGTTCTGGAAGAACTTCGGGCTGGACATCAAGTTCGGCATCTACTCTTCCTTCGGGGCTGACCGTGACAAGCTGGAGAACCTGCTGCTGTTCTATACGACAGATGGCGGAAAGCCCGTCACACTGCAGGAATTCGTGTCTGCGATGCCGGAGGACCAGAAGGACATCTACTATGTTTCGGCGAAGGACACCGAAGCGGCTGCGAAGCTGCCGGTCGTGAAGTCGCTGCAGAAGAAGGGCTACCAGGCACTGATCCTTACGGCTGAAGTGGATGAGTTCGTGATGCAGACCCTGGGTCAGTACAAGGATCACCCCTTCACCAATGCTTCTTCAGCTGACCTGGATCTTCAGAGCGAGGAAGAAAAGGAACAGCTGGAGAAGACTTCGGAGGAGAACAAGGACCTGCTTTCGTTCATGAAAGAGGCCCTGCCGGAGGTATCCGAGGTACGTCTGTCCGCGCGACTCGCCGATGATCCCGTGATGCTGGTGGCCGGCAACGGGCTGTCGTTCGAGATGGAGAAAGTCTATGCGGCGATGGCTGCACAGCAGGATTCCGGCATGCCGCCGCTGAAGGCAGACCGGATCCTGGAAGTGAACCCGGATTCGAAGATCTTCGCATTGTTGAAGAACACCTGGCAGAGCGATCCGGAGAAGGCGAAGGCCATCACCGAGGTGCTGTATGACCAGGCGCTGCTGATCGAAGGCTTCCCGGTCAAGGATCCCATTGACTATGCAAGAAAAGTCACGGAACTGATCGCATAAAGCGGCCAATACGGGTCGGCAGGAGGTCCTGCTGACCCGTTTCGCCGCTTTAGGATGAAGTGGAATGTTCTAAAGTGAAGGCGAAATGTGCAGAATAGTGCTGTGCTCTGATTTCAGATACAGGCATGAGCAAGGTACACATCACACAATCTGAAACCCGGATAACTCTCACCTGCGACCCTTCATCATCAATCGGTTACAGCCAACGGAGCTGATGGGCTGCCTTTGGCAGCCCAGCCAGCACGGTTGACTGTCAGCGCTTTCTCTGCGATATCTGTATTCACTTGGCTGAACAGGTGTGCAAATGTATAGACAAGACTGCCCCAAATTCGTAAGATAGGCATCATGAAACACGACTATACCAGTGCGCTGGCCAGGGCGACCTTCGACCAGGTCCGCCATTTGCCAGGTGCACTGTTCTGTGAAACAATGCAGTCAATATGGTTTGTCAGCGACGGGACCTGCGGGTTCATCCGCCTATGGGAAGGTCACATCGTGGAAATGGAAATCCCGGCTCTGGGATTTTGGGCCCACTTTGACGGCGATGATGCGATCCTGTTTCTCGATCACATCCATGCCTTCTTCAAAGCCCTGCACCGGCAGGATGTCCGTGACAACTGGCTCATGCAGACCAGCCATCCCATGAAGCTGCTCATCATCTGCAGCTCCGGCCTCTCCTCCTCGGTTGCCGCGCACGCGATCAACGAAATGGCTGCCCAGCATGGGTGGAACATCGAGGCGGATTCCTGTGCGGCGGTATTTGCACCGGAAAAAAGCCGGGAAGCGGATGTGGTGCTGTATGCCCCGCAGGCGTCGGCGGCTTTCCACCAGCTGCCCAAAGAACAGCGGCGGCGTACAGGCGTGATTCAGCCTATGGATTTTGCCATGATGAATCCCCAGGCGATGGTCCACCAGGCCCTGCAGCTGGCATCCTGACCCATCGCTTTTTTTGTTGTCTGCTGTCAGGGCTGCAGGGTGCATATCGGCAGGAAGCAGTAACAGGAAGCAGCGAGGGAGACCGGGGGTCCACCATCGGCCTGGAGGGTCCGGACAGTGCTGTTCCTGAGGGGAACAGCCATATTTGTGTGGAAAGTGTCACCAATCCGTCCTATCCTGATAAGGTGACTGCCGGTCAGGAAAGCCATACCTGGTTTCCGGGATCGGCTGGGACAGGAAAGGAAAGACTATGGTCAGAATTCGAAGGGCAAAGCCGAAGGATGCCAGGGAGCTGCTGGAAATCTACCGTACATATGTGGAGCATACGGCGATCACCTTTGAGTGGGAGATGCCGACGGAGGAAGAGTTCCGGGGCAGGATCCTGCGGACGATGGAACGCTATCCCTGGCTGGTGGCAGAGAAAGACGGTCTTCTGCTGGGGTACGCCTATGCCGGGGCCTTCAAAGAGCGCCGGGCCTATGACTGGGCGGTGGAAACCACGGTGTATCTGCACCCGTCAGTCAAAGGCCAGGGACTGGGACGTCGGCTCTATAAAGCCCTGGAGGATGTGCTGCGAAAACAGGGGATCATCAATCTGAATGCCTGCATCGGAGTACCGCAGACGGGGGTGGAAGATCCCTGGCTGGATGACAACAGCATGCACTTTCATGCGCACCTGGGGTATCGGCTGGTGGGACGATTTGAGAAATGCGGTTATAAGTTCGGACGCTGGTATGACATGGTGTGGATGGAAAAACACCTGTCGGATCATCCGGCAACCCCCCGGGAAGTCGTGCCGTTTGCCGGCCTGGAAACAGACTGAAGCGGAAGGCGTGGTTCAAACCATGGAGATTTGCGGCCGCCAGCTTTTATAATGAAACAGAGTCCGGTTCCTGCAGGCGGTGAAATCTGCAGCGGTTCCGGGATCTTGCATGCTGTCTGCATCCATCGGCCTGCTGACTGGGGTTGCAGAGAGAACAATGAGGAAACAGAGGTGTCATCCCATGCGATGCAATGTACAGAAATTATGCGGCGGCTGTTCGCTGCTGTCGGTGCCGAGTGTCAAACAGGCGAAACTGAAGCAGGAACAGGTCACGGATATCATGAAAAACGCAAATCTTTCGGTGAAGGTCGAGCCGGTGATCATGGCGCAGAGTGCCATCGGGTACCGGAACAAGGTGATTGTCGGATTTGCGAAGGACAAAGACAAGAAGATCTACAGCGGGCTGTATGCGCCAAAGAGCCACCGGGTGATCAACACCAGCGGCTGTGCGATGCATCCGCAGCTGCTGAATGAAATCATTGACTTCATCACGAAAACGGTCTCCGGCATGAAGTATGAGCTCTACAACGAACACACCGGGACCGGTATCCTGCGCCATGTGCTGCTGCGGTGGGCGAAGGAAACCGGTGAGGTGATGGTGGTGCTCGTCACGAGCTCGAAACAGCTCCCGGGGCGCCGGAATTTCGTCAATGCCCTGGTGAAGGAGTTCCCGCAGGTCAAGACGGTGATCCAGAACATCAATCCCCGGGACACGAGTGTGGTGCTGCAGGATGAATCCATTGTGCTGTATGGCAATGGCATGATCACGGACGAACTCTGTGGTCTGAAGATTTCCTTCACGGCAAGTGCCTTCTACCAGATCCACCATGATCAGTGCGAGAAGCTCTATGGACTGGCGAAGCAGCTGCTGGACCTGCAGCCGGCGGACAAGGTCCTGGACACCTATTGTGGTGTGGGCACCATTGGGCTGACGCTGGCAGATGCCTGCAGCGAGGTCACGGGTGTGGAGATCAACAAGGATGCGGTGAAGAATGCCATCTACAATGCCAGGCAGAATGGCATCCGCAATGCGCGGTTTGTGGCCATGGACTCCACGCAGTTCATGCTGGAGGCCAGAAAGTTCCATTCTTCGTTTGATGCGATCGTGCTGGATCCCCCGCGGGCGGGAACAACTGAGGCCTTCATTGAAGCGGCCTGCGGTCTGAAGCCGAAGAAGATCCTGTACATTTCCTGCGATCCGAGAACCCAGGCGCGGGATCTGGTGAAGTTCAAGCGCTTCGGCTACCTGACGGATACGATCTATCCCGTGGATATGTTCCCGAACACGGATCACATTGAGACGGTGTGTCTGCTGACGTATCGGGGGATCAAAAAAGGAAAGTATCCTTCGAAGAAATCGGCAGTGGCAGGACGGCCGGCCAGACCGGTGAAGGGGCATGGACGCCCGGGTGGTTTCTCGGGTATGAAACCGGGACGCAGGCCGGGAAAAGGAGGCACTCCAAAATTGGATAGGGAGGAAGACTAACCCCATCCAAAGATACCTTAGGGTTTCCGTTACCCTACAGAGCTTTGGAGTTTGAACATCACAGTAAGCACTCAGGGGCTGTCCACTTTGTGGGCAGCCCCTGATTCTACTTGTTTTTCTTCTTTTTCACAGCCTTACTGCCGAACCTGGGCTCCAGAGAATATGTCGCTTTTGGATCGAGCACATACATTACACGATTCCTGAACCTGACCCAGTTGGTAAAGCCATAGGAATTGTGTTTCATGCACTTGATCATTTTGTTGCGGTTCTCAATGATCCCGTTGTGGAGCCTTACGCTTTTGATCGTATATTCGCTCCTCCTGTTGACCATGTATTCAACAGTCACTGTGTTGAAGGAATTGAAGATCTCATCTCTCCATTCCTTCATCGTTCTGGAGAATCCGTTCATCTCTTTGATGGAACTGTTCCTGAACGCTACATAAGTTTCGTTGAACAGCTGTTCTCCTGCTTTATCATATGTTCCCGACTCATACATGTGAGTCAAAACCCTTTTCAAACGCACTGCTTCTTCCAGTTCAGGGTCGATACCCAGAAGAATCTCCCGCAGCTGCAGGAGCGTCATATATTTTTGAAAATGTCGGTTGTATTGTCCTTCTCTCCCTGGGTCAAAGATATCCAGATCCTCATCTTTTGAGAGGAGCCAGTGGAAATGCTTCAGTACATAATACTGGTCAGAGGTTTTCTGCCAGTCAGCGGATATCCTCTGCCAGCACGGATCGTCCCGGTATCTTTCCCTTGGGAAGTCGCTTTCCACGGCCTTCATTTCTTCCTTCAGCCTTTCCCGCCTGGCTCTGGTCCTGTTCATGACCCGGATCCTGACTTTTGTCAGCCTGCGGGTGAATTCCTGCATCACATGGAACCTGTCCACCACGCCAATGGCGTTGGGGAAGCAGGCTTTCACCATTTTCCTGTAAGCCGGGTACATATCGAAACAGACCGCTTTGACTCCGAGTCTTTCCTCCTCGGGGATCAGACTCATATATTCAAGCAGTGAAGGGAGCCAGCGGTTTGGAAGCAGATCCACAGGTGTCTGCTTTTCAAAATCAAGGAGCAGACATACATACTTGCTTCCCTGGGTCTTCATCGCATAGACCTCGTCTATGCACAGGAGTGACGGTAGCTTCTTCCTGGGGATCTCTACATGGGCGTCGAAGATATTGGACACCGTGGTGGCTGAAACGCAGTATTTGCGGCCTACCGAAGCGAAGGTCTGGTTGTAGTCCTTGAGATCCTTCAATATGTCGAATACGACTTTATCCGCGATCTTTCCCTTTTTCTGAACGAAAGGAGAAGGCTCATAGTAAGTGCGGTGGCAGGCTGGGCATTTGAACCGTCTGGCATGATAAAGCAGGATACAGTCCCTGCCAGCTCCATCCGCATATTTGATCTTCTTTGGGATATATTCCTTCACTCTGGGATGCGGGCAGCCGCAGTCAGGGCATGGATCGTGATCATTGGTGAGAATGACACGCAGTATAGGTCGTTTGTCGGACTGCCTGGTATAGCTGATGTCCTCGATCTCACCTGGTTCCAGCCCGAAAAAGTCCACCATGAATTCTTTTTCTGCATTCAACACGGTATTCCTCCTGTTCACGATGTCATCATCGCAGAGGATACGGGGTGAGTCATAAAAGCTGTGTGGAATGGTGGAAAACTTTGTGCGATCTCATATCTAGACATTTGGAAAAGTTGTTTATTCCTGTCTTTCCAGGCTAAAAGACACAATTCCTCCAGCGTGGCGTCTAAGAATAGTGAAAGGAAATCAGACCAGTATTGGGCGATGTGTTTGGAGATATAGCGGATCACGACAGGAGGCAAAGCGTAACGGGCAAGTTCGCACTCTGCCTGACGGAGAGTGCGATCAGGGCCTTTGAACAGGCCGGCCATGACCGCTATCAGGAATTGTGCCAGCAGCGGAACGCGGGAGAAGGGAACAAGTTCAGCGGGGATGAGGGCATGAGTTTTACCGCATACGGAACATTTTGCACGCTGGATCAGCACCTCGTCACGAACGCCGTTTACGGGACTTTCGAAACTGCGGAGATAGGAACCATGACGGTACAGCTTACCATCATGGCAATCAGGGCATTTCCTGGTACCAGCGAAGAACCTGTTACAAGTTTTTTGATATCCATTCTGGAAAGATGAATTGATTTCAGGGTGATTTCCCGGTACCATGATCATGTCATTAGACAGGGAGCGGCAGAACTTGACGGCAATCAATTGGGCTCTGCTCCTTTTTTTTGTTTCATCACAAAGTTCCTGATATCACTGTTTCAGTGACTGGAAGGGGGTACTGACTCCCTCCTTAAGCGGAGAACTGCCAAAGTATCTTCATTCAGCCACTTTCACCAATAAACACAGGGAAATCTTCGTTATTCTCTCCCTATAACTCCTTAATTCAACTATAACAAAACAAGGCAGCTTTAGAACCTCCATGAAGGTTCGGAGCTACCTTTTATGACTTTGGTGATCGACCCTAAGGTCGCTTTATTGAAGGGGGTGGACCCTGTCCAATTTTGCGTATTCGAAAAGGAAAGAAGCGCTAAGGCGCAGTCCCATATAAGGCAGACACAGGCCACAGTACGGCTGCAACCGGACTGTGGCCCTTTTCTGAATGGTTCCGCAAGTCCGGACTGCCGCACTGTACATCCCGGACTGAGCGAAGTCATGGTCTGTCATTGACACAAATGCCTTGTCTCATAACCCGTCTGATGTCCTGATGGTGGTATCGTAGCTGGTGTACAAAACAGACATCCGACAGGCTGATGCAGCGTGTGATGGTCTGCTTTTGAAGGAGTGATATTCGTGTCATCGATTGCCAATATATTCTGGTTTCTTTTCGCCGGCCTGTGGATGGCCCTTGGCTGGATCTTCGTGGGTCTTGTCTGGTGCATCACCATTGTGGGCATTCCCATTGGCACGGAGTGCTTCAAGTTCGCATCATTTGTGGCCTTTCCCTTTGGCAAAACCATTGTCTACAGCGGCGGCGGTGTGTCATTTCTCATGAATCTTCTCTGGCTGATCTTCGGAGGCCTGGAAATGGCACTGGGCAATGTCCTCAACGGACTGGCGCTGTGTGTGACCATCATTGGCATTCCGCTGGGTCTTCAGTGCTTCAAATTCGCCAAGCTGGCACTCATGCCCTTTGGCGCCCAGGTGGTGTCTGCAAGATAAGACACCTTCTCATGCCGATGCCGATGCTGGCTGAAAGACTGCGAAAATGACAGAAAAGGCTGCATACAGTTTCCGTATGAAGGGGCTGCAAGCAGCTTTTTGGCGTGCCTGGAATGAGAGGTGGGGAGGGGGATTCAGAGAATCCCAGTGACTCGGGACATGTGGGCACAGTGGCAGTCATGACCATCGGCGGACAGATCCACACCATGCAAACCCACATCTGCAGGAAACTGCCGGGCATTTTCCAGGAAAACGGGAAAGGAAACCAGGAGGCAGTGAATGCCGCCTCCTGGTTTTCAGAAGTTCTGCTTCGAATTTTGGGTATCAGCCTGCAGACTCTGAATCAGTTCACAGGAATCCACATTGAAGGTATATGTATACCCACTGGCAGCTGCCTTAAGGCTTCCAACAGTCAGGGCATCGTTGTTGCTGCCTTTGGACAGGTGGGGAATATCATCTGGTCTGGTGACGTTTTCCGGACCAGAGATGGCACCTCCTGTATTCTGTAAAACTGTGCAGGATGTAACGTTCAGAACGGGATATCCGGAATCTTCACTGAATTTTCCGGTGAGTTCTACCAGAGATCCTGCGGCAACCTTTGCACCTGTCAGGGAGATGCAGTCTGACGGGCGATTCTGAGCGGATGTAAGCCTGGGCTCTCCGTTTGCATCAGGACTGCCATTGCTTGAATTCCGTTGAAAACCAGTTTGTTTTGGTGTTCATGCCCCCGTTGCCAGGGACAGCTCCAGTCTTTGGCTGGTTGACGCTTCACAGAAGTCTGCCAATGATGCCGGTCTTACATCCTCTCCACGTCCGTTTTCGGCCTCCGGGGCACTCCCGGCGGCCAGTCTATTGATCGCTGCGTTCTGGTCACGATCCATGACCATTCCACAGGCTTCACACACATATGTGCGGTCTCTCAGGGCAAGTTTGGTTTTCACTTCCCCGCAATGGCTGCACTTTTTTGATGTAGGCTCAAATCAATCGGTGACTGAAAGCTTCCTGCCTTTCTGGGCCCATTTGTATTCAAGCATCCGACGGATCTGATGGAACCCTGTATCACAGATGGATCTGGCCAGCTTATGGTTTTTGACCATCCCGCTCACATTCAGGTCCTCTATCACGCTCTCATCGTATCTTTCCGTCATTCCGGTCGTCATCTTGTGGATCTGGTCCTGTCTCTGGTGCCGGACCTTCGCATGCAGACGGTTCACTTTCTGTCTCTGTCTGTTATATCGATTGGAACCTTTCTGCCTGCGGGAGAGCTTTTTCTGTTCTCTTTTGAGCTTCCTTCCGCTTCTGGCCAGATATCTCGGGTTCTCATACACTGTTCCATCTGAGGTGCAGAAAGTCAGGCCACCGTCGGCAGTCTGGCCACCATCGGCATGGTGAGAGGAGCGCGCCGGAGTCTGCCTTCCGTGAATCACAGACGGAAAAAGCCTATAATGGGTGTGTTGAAAGCGAGGAATCAATCAATGAACGATACACTGGTTGTCTTTTTTTCCGGCAACGACCCGAAAAAATCCGCCACGGCAGATGCTGCCAGAAACCTGGCGAGCGTGACGGGTGCGGACCTGTATGAGATCCGGCCCCAGAACCCTTATTCGAAGGACTTCAACATCGTGGTCCAGGAAGCGCAGCGGGACAAGGACATGGATGCCCGGCCGGCCCTGGCAGGACCTTCCATTGATGTGAAACCCTACCGGACCATCATTCTGGGATTCCCCAACTGGTGCGGCACGGCCCCGATGCCGGTCTTCTCGTTTCTGGATGAACACATGAAGGACGGCTCGCTGATCGGCAAGCGGATCATTCCGTTTGTCATCAATGATGGATCAGGGATGCAGCACTCGGTGGACGATCTCAAGACCCATTATCCGGAGCTGGATATCGAAGAGGGCGAGGCGTTCGAGCACAACAAGCTGGACAATGCCAGTCTCAAGGCCATCGACTGGATCCAGGAACTGATGTAGAAAGCGGTCTGTCAGGGCAATGACAGACAAAGCGGACAGCAGGCCCATCCGTGTGATTCTGCTGGATGTGGATGACACCCTGCTGGATTTTGATGCCTGTGCCCGCAAAGCCATGGAGCAGGCCTGCCAGGTCACTGGCGTTCCCTGGTCACGGTCTTTGTTTGACACATTTCAGGAGATGAATGCCGGTTTCTGGCAGCAGATCGAGGCAGGGAAGCTGACACTGCGCCAGCTCTGGCAGATCCGCTGGAACCGCATCTTTGCCAGGCTTGGGATCGATGCGGATGGGCAGGCCTTTGAACAGGCATTTCACGGGGCGCTGGATACGACCCATGAAACAGTATCCGGCGCTGCGCAGGTCCTCAAAGACCTGTCTGATCAGGGGTTTATTCTGTATGCAGCGAGCAACGGGCGTCAGAGGCAGCAGGAAACCAGACTGCATCTGGCCGGGCTGGATCGGTATCTGCAGGGGATCTTTACCTCGGAAGCGGCCGGAGCGAACAAGCCGGCAGCACAGTTTTATGACTATGTCATGAACAGGATGCGGGAAATTCTGCCGGATCTGAAGCCGGGCCAGGTGGTGATGATCGGAGATTCCCTGTCAGCGGATGTCAGGGGTGCCAGAGATGCAGGGATGCATGCGTTGTGGTTTCGCATGGATGGAACGGATGGTGCAGACTGCAGCCAGCTGATGCAGCTGCCGGAGCTGGTCGGACAGCTGCCAGACTGACAAACAGGCAGTAACCGGATAATTCCAGCTGCAGATAAATACACAAAGAGGATCATGGAAGAAAGTCCATGGTCTTTTTTTTCGCCGGGAATCTGTGAGACCAGGAAGCCGGCCTTGATTTCCTGCATCGACAGGAGCGGGAACTGGGACAGTTTCTGTCCCGCCAGACAGACAAATCATGTCTGTTTTTGAAAGCGATTTCCTGTGATAATGCATGTGTCAAAGGAGGAACCGAGATGAACAACCAGACGGAAAACAGAATGGCCAGGTTGTGGAAACTGCTGGACAGTTCCCCGAAACCCATGCGGCTGGACGCAGCGGCACTGGCACTGGATGTTTCCGAAAAGACGATCCGCAGAGACCTGATCCGTCTCAATGAACTCCTGCAGGATGCGGACAGTTCGGTAAAGATTCACAAAGGGACGTTTGTCCTGGAGGTTCCTTCCCGCGATGCAGTGAATGCGCTGTTTGAATCACAGACCGGGATCCCTGACACACAGGCCCAGCGGGTGGACTGGCTCGCCACGTGGTTTCTCATGAACGGAACCGCCACGGTACAGTCTCTGGCTGACCGGCTGTATATCAGCGAATCCACTGTCAAAAACGATTTGAATGTTCTGAAAAATGAACTGAAACCATTCCACCTGACTCTGACCCGATGCAGTGAAGGACTGCGGCTGAGTGGACCGGAGGAACAGATCCGGAACTGCCTGATTTACTGGACAAGATCCGGGAAGATCAGACCGGATTTCGGATTTGACGAAGCTTCTTCACAGCTGCTCTCGGACAGGATCCGGGATTTACTGGAAGCAGAAGGCGCCTGTCTGGATGAATACGGGATCCAGAATCTGCTGCTGCATCTGAAGATCGCGGCGAGCCGGATCCGCTCCGGCCGCGTCCTGACAGACACTGATACCGTGCCGCAGGACCTCTGGCAGCTGGCCAGCGCCATGACACAGACAGCCGGCAGCATCTGGTCTCTGGAATTCCCGCTGGGGGAAACGGAAAACCTGGCGTGGCACATTGCGGCGCAGAAACAGTCCGGTGCCCTGCACATCGACGAAGAGGAATACCGGATGCTTCTGTCTGCTTTGAAAACGACACTGAAGGATGCCGATGCACTCTATGGAACGCAGCTGGCGGCAGATTCCGTGCTGCTGAACGGCTTGACGGCGCATCTCAGCGTGGTACTGGTCAGACTGCACCATGGCATGGTGATCGACAATCCCATTCTCAAGGAAATCCGCTCTCAGTATCCCTATGCCATGGAAATCGCCCAGTTGGCGGCGACCGGTCTTCAGGAGATGCTGGGGTGCCGGTTCCCGCTGACGGAGATCGGTTTTCTGGCGGTGCACATCGGAGGTTCTCTGGTGAGAACAGGCAACAGCCGCAAATCCCGGCAGAAAGCCGCTGTGGTATGCACCACCGGGATGGGAACCAGCCTTCTGCTGCTGGCCAGGATCAGCGAGCGCTTCGGGCAGGACCTGGATGTCACCGGCACCTTCACGATCCGGCAGGCGGCGGGACTGACCAGGGAAGATGCCGATGTGATCCTGTCCACGGTCAGACTGCCGCGGGAAGTGACGCTGCCCTGGCTGCAGATCACGCCTCTCATGACAGACAGGGATATGGCGGTCATCACGGACTATCTGAAAAAGACACAGTTTGCCGCACCGGTGCAGTCACTGTTCCATCCCTCTCTGTATTTCCCGGACCTGAACCTGGACAGCCGGTCAGAGATTCTGGCTTTTCTGTCAGAACAGCTGTATCGGCAGGGATGGATCGACAAAACAGCCAGGGAATCCTTTGCGAAGCGGGAATCCCTGGGCACCACGGAAATCGGCAACATGGTGGCGGTGCCGCACTGCATGGAAGGCACTGTCAGACAGCCGGCGGTGGCTGTGGCCATTCTCACAGAACCGGTCCTTTGGGAATTCGGTCCCGTGCAGGTGGTCTGCATGATTGCCGTCAGTCACGAATTTCTGCGAAAGGAAAACGGATTTTTTCTCCGGTTCTACAGGCGCCTGGCTTCACCGGCGCTGATCCGGACCATGATACAGACCCGGCATCCGGATTTGCTGAAGGATGCCTTCGACAAGGAGGATACATTATGAAAAAGAAAATACTTGTGGCCTGCGGCGCAGGTGTCTGCACCAGCACAGTGGCTCTTCAGAAACTGCAGGCAAAACTGGAAGAGGAAGGGCTGAAGGACCAGGTCACCTATGGACAGTGTTCGGTGGCGGACCTGCCCATGAACGCCGGCAGCTACGACGTGGTGGTGACCACATCCCGTGTTCAGGGCAACTACGGGACTCCGGTTGTCTTCGGACTGCCTTTCATTACACAGATCGGCATGGATGACTGTGTGGATGAGATCCTGGACGTCCTGGGGCTGTGATCATGGATACCAGTCTTGTATTTCTGGATGCGGACTTCAGCAGCCGCGATGACTTGTTTCACACCATGGGCAGCTGGCTGAAGGACAACGGCTATGTCAATGAGGACTACCGTGAAGCGGTGTGCCGAAGGGAAGAAGAGTTTCCCACGGGCCTGAAGGTGCCGGGGCACCAGCTGGCGATTCCGCATACCGACAGTGAATACATCGAAAAACCCGGGCTGGTCTTTGTCCGCCCGAAAAACCCGCTGGCGTTCCAGGAGATGTGCTCCGGGGATCCGGTGGATGCGGAAATGATTTTCCTGCTCCTGGTCAAGGACAAAAAAGACCAGATGCCGCTGCTGTCCGGGCTCATGGCCCGTTTCGGCGATGGAGAGCTTATGGACCGGCTCAGCCGGGAAACCGATCCGGAAGTGATTGCCGATCTTCTGGACCACTGTGTGAAGGGAGAAACCACATGTCTGTCGTAACCAATGCAATTCAGTTCATCATCGATCTTGGCCCCACGGTCATGATGCCCATCATCATGCTGATCGTTGGCCTGTGCATCCGGGTGCCGTTTCTGCGGGCCCTGAAGGGCGGCCTGCTGGTAGGCATCGGCTTCATTGGCCTGAATGCGACAGTGACCATCCTGACAGATGTGGTGCAGCCGGCTGTCAACAACATGGTCGAGCTGTTCGGCCTGAACCTGACGGTCATTGACGTGGGATGGCCCAGTGCATCAGCCATTGCCTTCGGCACAGCCGTGGGTGTGACGATGATCCCCCTGGGAATCCTGATCAATGTGATCATGCTGCTGACCAAGACGACAAAGACCGTGGATGTGGACATCTGGGATTTCTGGCACTTCGCCTTCTCCGGTTCCATCGTCTATGCCCTGACGCAGAACATGGTGCTGTCCCTGATCCTGGCTTCGGTGAATATGGTGGTGATCATGGTGATTGCCGACCGCATGGCCAAGGCAACTGAAGAAGTGCTGGGACTGCCTGGCGTGACCTTCCCGCATGGTCTGGCTGCTTCCTTCGTGCCCATTGCCTGGGTCATGGACAAAGCCATGGACAAGGTACCGGGTCTGAATAAAATCCATCTGGATGAGCAGGCCATCAACAAAAAGATGGGCCTGTTCGGGGATCCCGCCATTCTGGGTCTCATTGTCGGCCTGCTGCTGGGCGTTGCCGGATTCGCGTTCATGCCGGATCTGACCACCTCGGACAAAGTCGCACAGATCCTGGTCATGGGTGTCACGGTTTCGGCGGTTCTGGTCATCACCCCGAAAATGGCTGCCATTCTGATGGAAGGCATCATTCCGGTGTCCGAGGGCATCCAGTCCATCATCCAGAAGAGATTCGCCGGCCGGAAGGTGTATATCGGGCTGGACTGCGCAGCTGGAATCGGGCATCCGGTGGTTCTGGCCATGTCCGTGATCATGGTTCCTGTCACACTGCTGCTGGCTGTGATTCTTCCCGGCAACGAATTCCTGCCTCTGGTGGGCCTGTGCGGTATCTGCTTCCAGTTCCCGCTGATCGTGGCGGTGACCAAAGGGGATTTCTTCCGGACCTTCGTGATTGGCGTGGTGGTCATGGGCATGGGTCTCATGATCGGCACCAGTCTTGCGCCGCTGTTCACCAGCGCGGCTGCAGCGAGTCATTTCCCGATCCCGGAAGGTGCCAACCTGATTTCGAGCATTGACTATGGATCCAACCCCATTCCCTGGCTCCTTGTGCAGGCAGTCAACCACGGCTGGATCTGGGTAACGCTGGTGGTAGTGGCCACGATTGCCCTGGCAGTCTGGAACCGCAAACTGATCCTGGAAGAGGAAAAGGCGGAAAAGGCGCAGGAAGACGAAAAACAGCGTCAGAGAGAAGCCCGCAGGGCAGCACGCCGGGCCAAAGCCCAGGCAGTGCAGAATACCGTGGAAGAAACGGAAGTGCAGTCAGGACTGCAGAATGCTTGAGAAACTGAAACAGACGGTCTGGAAGGAGAACCTGCGGCTGAAGGAACTGGGACTGGTCCTCTTCACCTGGGGCAATGTCTCCGCCATTGACAGGGAAACCGGCCTGGTGGTGATCAAGCCAAGCGGTATTCCCTATGAAACGATGCAGCCGGAGGATATGGTCGTAACAGATCTGAAGGGCAATGTGGTGGAAGGAACCCTGCGGCCCAGTTCAGATCTGCCGACGCATCTGGCGCTGTATGCGGCCGACCCGGACATTGGGGGTATCGTGCATACGCATTCTCCCTGGGCTGTGGCCTTTGCCCAGGCCGGGCGGGATCTGCCGCCGCTGGGAACCACTCATGCAGATTACTTCCACGGCCCGGTTCCCTGCACCAGAGACATGGCAGCGGAAGAGATCCAGAGTGCCTATGAACGGCATACCGGAGAGGTGATCGTGGACACGTTTGCCAGCCGCGGCATCTGCATGGAGCATACCCCGGCGGTGCTGGTGAAAAACCATGGTCCCTTCACATGGGGCAAAGATGCAGTCCAGGCGGTGTATCATGCCGCAGTCCTGGAGGAAGCGGCGAAAATGGCCGCGATCACCTATCAGCTGAACGCAAAGACACCGCCGGCACCCGAAGTGCTGCTGGAGAAACATTTCCAGAGAAAGCATGGTCCTCATGCCTATTACGGGCAGACAGCGGGCAATCCGCAGTCTGCCGGCGTATCCGGGAAATGATCCGCTGCGCCACCTCTTACCCTGAATCTCTCCTGTATATGGACACTGTTGCATAGTCACAGCACGGTCCATGCCATCGAACTCCTGCATGAGGCTGCAGTCCTGACGACGGTCAGCACGCAGCCTCTGTTCTGCTGTGGTTCTGAACGCTGCCGGTTTTCGCAGATTTTCGTTTGGGATGGACACTGCCGTCAGTCACGATACAATGAACTCTGGACAGACAAGCTGGTCTGCGAAATGTTTGTGACCGGGAGCCGTCCGGAGAATACAGCAGATCAGCTACAGGAGGAACAGTATGATGGCAGAAGAACGGCTTGACCGTATTGAAACGATGACCAATGACAAAGGCTATGTCTCCACGAAGGATCTGGCGGCTTTGCTGCAGGTCAGCGAACCGACCATCCGGGCCGACTGCCGGGAACTGGAGAAACAGGGCCGGATCATCCGGGTCCATGGCGGAGCCAAAAGCCGGCAGACACAGGGGATCCTGACACGGTCCCTGGAGAAAGCCATGGATGACAGGCAGAATGTTGGCGAACAGGAAAAGGACCGGCTGTGCCGCTATGCGGCCTCTCTGGTGCAGGAAGACGACTGTATTTTCATCGACGGAGGGACCACCTTTGCCACGATCCTCCCGTATTTAAAGGGGAAGCGGATCCGGATCGTTACACACAGTCAGATCGTGGTGGATTCCTTTCGGGAAGACAACGGAGAGCTGTTTGTCATCGGAGGCAGCTACAGTCCGCAGTACAAGATGAATCTGGGGCCTATTGCCCTGGCGCAGCTGGAATCCTTCAATTTCCAGTATGCGTTCCTGAGCTGTGCGGGTATCGACCTGAACCGGCGGAAAGCCTATACGGCCGAGCTGGAGACCGCAGAAGTAAAGAAAAAGGCCATGGAGCTGGCGGAGAAATCGTTTCTGTTCATCAATGGAGCAAAGCAGCATGTCAAGGGGTTCTGCAGTTTTGCGGACCTCAATGCGTTTGACGGGATCGTGACGGACGCAGCCGGACCTGATATCCCGGACAACTTCATCGTTCTGGAAGAGAGCTGAGCCCTCTTTTCTTTTTCTCCGAAAACGAAAAAATAGGCAAAACAGTATTGCGTGAATTTTCGTATATTGGTATATTCTGGGTGTAAACGGAAATAAACGAAAAGGAGAATCGAAAACATGAATATGCATCTTCTGGACTCGCACAGCCGGCAGGCGCGCAGAAACATTGTGGAAATGGTGGCGGCAGCCGGGTCCGGACATCCTGGCGGTTCACTTTCCTGCACGGATATCCTGACCTGGCTGTATGACAGCCGCATTGACCTGAAACGGCCTGACCGCGACCGTCTCGTGCTCTCCAAAGGACATGCAGCGCCGGCACTCTATGCACAGCTGGCTGTGCATGACAGGATCACCCGGGATGAGATGCTGACTCTGCGCCGGCTTGGTTCTCCTTTACAGGGACATCCCAACATGGAAGACCTGCCGGATGTGGATATGAGCACAGGCTCCCTGGGGCAGGGACTCTCGGCGGCTGTGGGCATGGCCTGGGCAGACCGATACAAGGGTTCTGAGCGCCGGGTCTGGTGTGTCTGCGGTGACGGAGAACTGGAGGAAGGCCAGATCTGGGAAGCGGCCATGGCAGCAGGGAAATTCAGCCTGGGCAATCTGACGCTGTTCGTTGACCTCAACGGTCTTCAGATCGCGGGGGCTGTCAGCGAAATCGGCGGGGACAACCAGTATGGCAAAGCACTGCAGGCATTTGGCTGGCAGGTCCTTGAAATCGACGGTCACGACTTTGCACAGATTGAACAGGCAGTGCTGGAAGCCGAAGCTGACAGCCGGCCGACGGCCATTCTCTGTCACACGGTGAAGGGCAAAGGCGTGTCATTTATGGAAAACCAGGCCGGCTGGCATGGCAAGGCGCCCAATGCCATGCAGCTGCAGGAAGCATTGATACAACTGGAGGAAACAGGAAAATGAGACAGGCAACAAGAGAAGCATTTGGACAGACACTGGCAGAACTGGCAGTCCAGGATCCGGACATCATCGTGCTGGATGCGGATCTGGCCCCGGCCACCAAAACCGGAGAAACACAGAAAACGGCCCCCGGACAGTTTGTACAGGTGGGGATCGCCGAAGGCAATATGGCAGGGATCGCAGCGGGGATGGCCGTATCCGGACTGAAACCCTTTGCCTCCAGCTTTGCCATGTTTCTGGCCGGCAGGGCCTATGAACAGATCCGGAACTCCATCGCCTATCCGCATCTCAATGTAAAGCTGTGCGCCACCCATGCGGGGATCACCGTGGGCGAAGACGGCGGCAGCCACCAGTGTCTGGAAGATATCGGGCTGATGCGGATGCTCCCTGGTATGATGGTGCTGCAGCCTGCGGATGGTCTGGAAACCGCCGCCATGGTGAAGTGGCTTGCAGCATATGAGGGACCTGCCTATCTCCGGCTGTCCAGAGCGGCGGTGGATCCGGTGTATGAACAGGAACCGGTCTTTGATCCCGCCGCCATTCCCCAACTGCGAAGCGGAGAAACTGTGGCGCTGATTGCCAGTGGTGTCATGGTCAGGGAATGCCTGGCTGCTGCTGACCGTCTGACTGGCATGGGCATTGAAGCCGCTGTCTACGATCTGCCGGTGATCAAACCGTTGAATACGGATCTGCTGAATGAGATCATCACACAGTATGCAGTCGTGTTCGTTGCTGAGGAACACCTGAAAGCAGGAGGGATCGGGTCCGCCATCCGGGAAGCGGTGAGGGAACCGCAGAAGATCCGGTCCATTGCCATCGAAGACCGGTTCGGGCAAAGCGGCAGTGTTGAAGCGCTGATGCAGGAGTACGGACTGGATGCCAAAGCCATTGTTCAGCGGGTCCTGGATGACTGTGCCCGGCGGCTGTATCCGGGTGATGCCAAAGTCGCCATTGTGCGCCAGATGGCTCCTGCCTGCTGATCAGCGTGGATGGAACCTGCCAGTCCAGTCACATTCTCCAATCCGAAAAAAGCTGCGGTTTTCTCCGGCTGATTTGTGTCAGTCAGAGAAGCCGCAGCTTTTGCTGTATGAAGTTGTGAATAGACCAGCCGGGTGGACTCTGACAGAAGCCGGCAAAACTTCTGTCATCTATGCCGTTTCAGCCGTTTGCGCAGCCGGTGCATGAATCCATCCGGTGCAGGTTTCGGGACAAACCGGTCCTTTTCGGCTTTCTGGATGCACACAGCCTGCGAATCGTAGGGACTGCCGTCGCCCAGGTCAATGGGGCTGTAGGTGCCATCCGGGAGCAGTTCCCGGCGCTTCTGGTTGTCCTTGAGCAGCGACTGGAAATACGCCAGGATCCGCAACCGCAGGGCAGGATCGGTCACCGGTGCGGCGATTTCCACCCGCCGTTCGGTATTCCGGGTCATGAAATCCGCGCTGGAGATGTACATCTCCATGTCCTCATCCGGCCCGAAGATGTAGATCCGGGAGTGTTCCAGGAACCGTCCGACAATGGAGTAGATCCGGATGTTTTCCGTCTGTCCCGGGATCCCCGGCAGCAGACAGCAGATGCCTCGCACCACCATCGTCACCGGTACACCGGCCATGCCCGCCTCCTGCAGTTTGGCAATCAGGTCCAGGTCCGTGATGGAGTTCATCTTCAGCATGATCCTCGACGGCTTGCCGGCCTTTGCCAGCTCGATCTGCCGGTCGATTTTGCCCATCACCGCATGCTTGAGCTGCCGCGGACTGGTCAGCAGCTTCTTGTAGGACCCCGAGAGGTTGGAAATCTGCATGTTCTGGAAGAATGCGATGGCATCCTGCCCGATCACCGGGTCTCCGGTCATGAGCGACAAGTCGGTGTACTGCCGGCTTGTCTTTTCGTTGTAGTTGCCTGTGCCGATCTGGGTGATGGTGCGGATCTGGCCGTGGCTCTGGTAGGTGATCAGGCAGATCTTGGAGTGCACCTTGTAGTTCTCGAATCCGTAAATCACGGTGCAGTCGGCGTTTTCCAGCCGCTCGGCCATGCGGATGTTGTTGGATTCATCGAACCGCGCCCGCAGCTCCATGAGCGCCAGGACCTCCTTGCCGTTTTCCGCCGCCTGCACCAGATAGTCCACGACCTTGGAGTTGTCCGCCAGGCGGTAGATGGTGATCTTGATGGAGACGACGTTTTTGTCCCAGGCCGCTTCCTTGAGCAGCTTCAGAAACAGGTCGATGTCCTGGTAGGGATAGAACAGCAGCACGTCGTGGTCCGCGATCTGTGGGATGAGCGGCTTCTCCGGATCGAGCTGCGTGGTAGTCTCCGGCGTAAAGGGCTGATAAAGCAGGGGAGCTGTGCGGGAGGACGGAGCCGAACCCACGACCTGGAAGAGGTGCTTCAGTTCCAGCGGCACGCGAGAGACAAAGACTTGCTCCGGCTCGATGTGCAGGTGGCTGCACAGATACGAAACGGCTTCCGGGTTCGTGTATTTGTACATCTCCAGCCGGATCGCCGACAGCCGGCTGCGCTTCTTCAGGATCTTCTTCATGTACTGCCGGTAGTCTTCGTCTTCGTCGATGTCCTTGTCATTCAGGTTGATGTCGGCATTTCTCGTCACCCGGATGATGGTCTTGAACACCACCCGGGATTTCGGGAAGACTTTGTCCACATGCTGGAGAATGAGCTGCTCCACGAGCATGTAGTCATCCCGGGTATCGGGGACCGGGATCACACGATCCAGGAACGAGGGCACGGGAATGATCCCGAAGCGCTTCTTCCCGTTGTTGAGCTGCAGCTCGCAGAAAATGTACTGCTCTTTGTTGATGAGGTGCGGGAAGGGATGATGGGCGTCGATGATCTGCGGCGACAGCAGCGGCAGGATCTTGTGCTCGAATTCCTGCTGCAGGGACTTCTGCTGCTTCCGGCTCATGTTCTTGCGCGAGACATTGGCCAGGTACAGCGCCTGCAGCGTCTTGTTCACATCCCGGTACACCGCATCCCGTATGGCGTAGAGCTTTCGGGCTTCCAGGTAGATCGCCTGCAGCTGCTCTTTGGGCGTCATGCCGCTCTTGGCATCCGCCTGGTCAGGGCCGAACAGCATCTGGTCATAGAGGGAGCCGCAGCGGACCATGAAAAATTCATCCAGGTTGCTCGTGAAAATCGCCAGGAACTTCAGCCGTTCCAGCAGCGGCACACGGGGATCCGAGGCTTCCTCCAGCACTCTCTGATTGAAACGCAGCCAGGAGATTTCCCGGTTCTGCGTGAATGGGTATCGTTTTTCTTCCATACACAGATTCTACCATACCTGCTGTCGCACACTGCTTCGGACAGCCGTGGACAGGCAGGGAAACGCAGCCCTGTCAGCTGCGGACTGCAGCATGCCTGCAGGACACGAAAAAGCCTGTCCGGCAGGTCCCGCAGGATCTGACAGACAGGCTGTGTGACAGGGAAACTCAGGCAAGGGCAGGCTCACCGGCCGCCTCTCTGGTCCACTTCTCGAATTCCTCATCCGTGGCCAGCACATAGTGGTCGCCATCCACCAGGTGTCTGGTGCCCTTTGTGTAGTCCACACCGGCTTCCTTCTGGTCGTAGGAGAGGGAGATCCGTTCCTTTTCCACCACCGGGTTCGGCTCCGGTATGGCCGACAGCAGAGATCTTGTATATGGGTGGATGGGATTGCGGAAGATTTCCTCCGTGGTGCCTGTTTCCACCAGATGGCCCATATGCATGACACCGATCCGGTCCGAGATGTACTTGACCATGGACAGGTCGTGGGCAATGAACAGGAACGCTGTGTTGTATTCCTTCTGGATCTTCTTCATCAGGTTCACGACCTGCGCCTGGATGGACACATCCAGGGCGGAAATGGCTTCATCCGCAATGATCAGCTGCGGGTCCATGACCAGCGCCCGGGCGATCCCGATCCGCTGGCGCTGTCCGCCGGAGAACTGGTGGGGATAGCGGTTGGCGTGTTCCTTCGACAGTCCCACCAGCTCCAGCATGTCGTAGACTTTCTGCCGGCGCTCGTCTTCCGTCTTGTACAGCTTATGGATATCCAGACCCTCCGCAATGATGTCCATGACCTTTTCCCGCGGGTTCAGGCACGCCATGGGGTCCTGGAAGATCATCTGCATGTTTGTGTGCAGAAAGCGCTCGTCGTCCTTGCTCATCTTCCCGGAAATATCCCGGCCGCAGAAGGTGATTTCGCCGTCTGTCGGATCGTACAGCCGGATGATGGACCGGCCGGTGGTGGACTTGCCGGACCCGGATTCTCCCACCAGGCCATAGGTTTCTCCTTCATCGATGTGAAAGTCGATGCCGTCCACTGCCTTCACCGTGAATTTCCGGTTGATCCGGAAATGCTGCTTGAGTCCCTTGACGTCCAGAATGCGTTCAGACATTGAGATCCGCCTCCTTCTTCATGCGGTTGATCCGCTTTTTCAGGTCCTCCGGCATCTCCACCTTCGGGGCATTGGGTGCCGCCAGCCAGGATGCGACTTTGTGCGTCGGTGTCAGCTCGAACATCGGCGGCGCAACTTTTTCATCGATCTGCAGTGCAAAGCGGTTCCGGGGCGCAAAGGCATCGCCAACCGGTTCATGCAGCATGTTGGGCGGGGTGCCGGGAATCGTGTACAGTTCGTCATCGCTTGAATCCACATCGGGCATGGACGCCAGCAGACCCCAGGTGTAGGGGTGCCGCGGATCGTAGAAGATCTCGTTGACCGTACCCGTCTCGATGATGCGCCCGGCGTACATGACATTGACATAGTCCGCGACTTTGGCCACCACACCCAGGTCATGGGTAATGTAGATGACCGAGAGGTCCTTCTTCTTCTGGATCTCCTTGATCAGCTCCAGGATCTTGGCCTGGATCGTCACGTCCAGCGCCGTGGTGGGCTCATCACAGATCAGCACCTCCGGATCGCAGGACAGCGCGATCGCAATGACCACACGCTGCCGCATACCGCCTGACAGCTGATGCGGATAGTTCTTCATCCGCTTCTCCGCATCGGTGATCCCCACCAGCTCCAGCAGACGGACGGCCTTTTTCCAGGCCTCCTGCTTCGGGGTGTTGTAGTGGAAGCGCATGGCTTCCATCACCTGCTTGCCGATGGTCATCGTGGGATCCAGCGATGTCATCGGGTCCTGGAACACCATGGCAATGCGCCGGCCGCGGATCTGGGACTGAATGAATTTCGGGGCGCTCTGGACGATATCCACCGTTTTGATTTCCTCAGGTTTCAGGTACCCCTCCGGGATCACCCCGTCGTACTTTTCCTGGACCTCGGCAATGCGCTCCGGACTCATGTCGGCATAGGTATATTCGATTGTTCCGTTGTTGATCGTGCCGTTGCCCGCCAGGATGCCCATCACCGCTTTCGTGGTGACGGATTTTCCGGAACCGGACTCACCCACGATGGCAATGGTCTCGCCCTTGTGCAGGTCCAGGTCCACGCCGCGCACCGCCTTGACATTGCCTCCGTCGGTCTTGAAGGAGATGTCCAGGTCGCGGATCTTCAGAATGGGTTGTGTGTCAGCCATGATATCCTCCTTACATCTCTTTCATCTTCGGGTCGAAGGCATCACGCAGTCCGTCGGCCATCATGTTGAAGGACAGCATCAGGATGCCCAGGATGATCACAGGAATCACCACCTGGTACGGCGTGACAAGGATCGACTTGAAGCCGTCGTTGATCAGCGAACCCAGGGATGCCTGCGGGGCGGGAATGCCCAGGCCGACCATGGCCAGGAACGCTTCATAGAAAATCGCGTTGGGGATCGAGAACATCGCCATGATGATGATCTGCCCGAAGATGTTGGGCAAAACCTTCTTGAAGATGATAAAGAATCCCGACGCACCCAGGGTACGGGATGCCAGGATGAACTCCTGTTCCTTGATCTTCAGCACCTGCGCCCGGGTGATCCGGGCCATGCCGATCCACTCCGTCAGGATCAGCGCCACGATGATCGTATACAGGCCCGGTTTCATGACCAGCAGCAGAAGCGTCAGGATGACCAGGGTCGGGATCGAGTTCACGATTTCCTGGAACCGCTGCATGATGGAATCCACCCAGCCGCCGAAGTAGCCGGAGATCATGCCGTACAGAATGCCGATGAAGACATTGACCAGCACCGCGGTTCCCGCAACGAACAGGGAGATCCGGCAGCCTTCCCAGCACCGCACCCACAAATCGCGCCCCAGGACATCTGTCCCGAAGTAGTGGAAGGTGTTCGCAAAGTCGCCGGTATACTGCACAATGCCCGATCCGCCGGAGAACCAGGGGATCCACGTCAGGCCCGGGATCCGGGGAGACATGGACTGCTGGGCAGTATCCACGCCGTCAAAGGTGTACCTGGAGACAGCCGGGCACAAGAAGGAGAGAACGAGGAACACCAGGATCACCGCCGCACCGATCAGGGCGCCTTTGTTGGACTTGAACCGCACCCACACATCATGCATGAACGTGCTCGAAGGAGCCACTTCGTCATGATCGAACCGTGTGGGAATGTCAATCAGTTCATAGTCCTGGGGCATCACATGGTAGCCTTCCAGGAATTCATCCAGATCTTTCTGGGTTCGGACAATTTTCGCCATTATGCTTCATCCTTTCCAAGCCGGATGCGCGGATCGATGATGCCATAGGCCACGTCCACTATCAGCATCACGACGATGTAGAGAACCGAGTAGAGGAAGGAAACGGCCAGGATGACGTTGTAGTCACGCACCTCGATGGCCTTGACCAGCAGGGACCCGAGTCCCGGGATCGCGCAGATCTTCTCAATGACCATGGAGCCGGTCATGAGCCCGACAATGATGGGTCCCAGCACCGTGATGACCGGGATCAGGCAGTTGCGGATCGCGTGGTGGAAAATCAGGTGCCGGCGGGAAATGCCCTTGGCTTCCGCCAGCTGGATGTATTCACTGCCCATGACCTCAATCATTTCAGACCGCGTGAACCGCGCCACGTTGGCAATGACGCCCATGCTCAGGGCGACCATGGGAATGATCGATGACTGGAAGGCATTGCTGGAATTATATAGAACAGGCAGCACCGGCCACTCAACGCCAAACAGGATCAGGAGCAGCAGGCAGAATACGAAAGAGGGGATGGAGACACCGATGACGGACAGCACCGTGGCAAATGTGTCCCAGAAGGTGTTCCGGTTCAGCGCGGCGACAATGCCCAGCAGGATGCCGAAAATCGTGCCGATGATGACAGCACCGATGCCCAGGCCGAAGGATACACCGATCCGCGGGCCCACGAGAGAGGAGACGCTCATGTTCCGCTGAATCGCATAGGAGATGCCGAAGTCGCCCTTCAGCATGTTGCAGATATAGATCCAGAACTGTTCCAGTACCGGTTTGTCCAGACCATAGGCAGCGTAGATGGCGGCCTTCTGTGTCTCTGTCAGTTTTTCGTCGTTGAACGGGGTGCCGGGCATCATTTTCATGAGCAGAAACAGCACCAGGACGATCACCAGCAGAGTTACCACAGAAATCGCCAGACGCTTCAGTATATACTTGATCGTTGACTTGTCCATGATTTTCCTTTCTGATCGTTACATAACAAGAAAGAGCTGCCGACTGGCAGCTCTGATCCACCCTGATCGTTACTCTTCGATTTTCACGTTCTTGTAGATATAGGGAACACCGAAGGAGTGGTCTTCGATGCCCGTGACTTTCGGGTTCTTCAGTGCAGCGCCGCCGACCTGGAAGACACCGACAACCGGGGAATCCTCCATGAGGATCTTCTCGGCTTCCTGCAGGGCCGTCCAGCGCTCTTCCGGCGTGGCGGCATTCGCAGCTTCCTCCATTTTGGCGTCATATGCCTCGCTGTGGTAGTCACCATAGTTGTAGGAGTTGCCCGTGATCATCAGGTTCAGGTACGTCGTCGGGTCGGCATAGTCCGGGCCCCACCGTGTGAGCACGATGTCAAAGTCGCGGGCTTTCTGCTTCTCGATGCGGTTTTCCTTTTCCTGGCTGACCATCTCGATGGTGATGCCGTCCAGTTTCTGGATCTCGCTCTGGATGAACTCGGCAGCCGGTTTGGCGGGATCGGAGGGCTCGTACAGCAGCTTCAGCGTGATCTTGTCGACGCCCAGCTCTTTTTTTGCCTTGTCCCAGTATTCCTGCGCAGCCTTCAGACCGTCTTCGCCGACTTCGGTGTAGAACTTGTCGGCCGTGGCACGGTAGTCTTTGCCGTCGGGTCCGGTGGTGAATTCCTGGGGCACGAAACCGCCGATGTTGATGGAACCGTCCTTCAGGACGTTGTTGACCAGGTTGTCGCGGTCAACCACGGTGCCGATGGCCTTGCGCAGGTTGGCGTTATCCAGGTACTTGTTGTTCAGGTTGAACTGCAGGTACCAGAGGTAGCCTTCCAGGAAGGTGTCATAGGCTTCGTTGTCCTTGTACTTGTCCACCAGCGTGGAGTTCAGCTTCGTCCAGTCGGTGTTGCCGTTTTCGAAGTCCAGCGCGGAGGTGGAGACTTCCGGCACGATGTTGACATCCATGCCGTCGATGGCCACGTTGTCCGCATCCCAGTAGTCCTGGTTCTTGTCCAGCTTCAGGCTCTGGCCCTTGGTCCATTCTGTCAGGACATAGGGGCCGCATGCCAGCAGCGCATCCGGTGTCAGTGCATACTGATCGCCCTGTTCCTCGAAGAATTCCTGGTTGATCGGGTAGAATACCGGGAATGTCATGAGGGACAGGAAGTAGGGGCACTTCTTGGAGAGCTGCACTTCCAGGGTCTTGTCGTCCACTGCCTTGACGGCCAGGTCGAGATCCTTGTTTTCATCGAAGACGATTTCATCTGCATTCTTGATGCAGGCGCCGTCCTGCGTGAACAGGTAGGAGTATTCCGCTTCGGGGCTCTTGACTGTCTCGTTCCAGGCAAAGACAAAATCCTGGGCGGTGACAGGTTCGCCGTTGGACCATTTTGCATCCCGCAGGTGGAATGTGTAGGTCAGCTCATCGTCTGACAGGTCATAGCTTTCTGCCAGGGCCGGAATAACGTTTCCGTCCGCATCCATGGCTTCCAGTCCGTCCACTGTGGCGGCGATCATTTCAAATGACATGCCGTCTGTGGCGTAGGCTGTGTTCATGGAGATGACATCGTTTTCCTTGGCCAGCGTGATCCGCTTCTTGCCAGACTCAGATCCACTGTCTGTTCCGCCAGTCCCGCCACCGGATCCGCAGGCTGCCATGGACAGGCAGACCAGACCGGTGCAGGCCGCAGATACAAACTTCTTCATATCTCGTATTTCCTCCTCTTTCGTGCCCACGAGTTGAACACGTATGTCAACATTATAGACACATTGAAAATCATTTCAAATCCTTTCCTGAAATTTTCATTCAGTGATTTTACCGGCAATACTGAAAATGTCAAAGGCATTTGCATCTGCTTACATATAATAGGATGACAGTTCATGAACCGGCGGTTTTGGAAAAGTCCGGGAGATTTCTATACAAACATTGCATTCGAGAGTAGAATGTAACCATTGAAAATTATGAAAGGGAGAGAAACTTCATGAAAAAACAGATCACATGCACTGCCATCCTGAGTGCAGCCATGGTGCTGACAGGCTGTGCCGGCGGCTCCGCCGACGGCCAGACAGACGCAAAGGGCGGCGAAAAGACCGCGAAGATCGGCATCGTCCAGTTTGCGGAACACCCGGCACTGGATGCCTCCTATGAAGGATTTGTCGACACCATGAAAGAGGCCGGTTATTCCGAGGACAGCTTTGACTACAAGAACGCGCAGGGCGACCAGTCCAACTGCACGACCATCGCGCAGACTTTCGTCAACGACGGTGACGACCTGATCTATGCGATCGCGACACCGGCAGCCCAGGCAGCGGCCAATGAGACATCGGACATCCCCATTGTGGTAAGCGCCGTGACCGATCCCGCTGCATCCGGCCTGGCTGAAAGCAACGACAAGCCCGGCGGCAATGTGACCGGCGCCAGCGATCTGACACCGGTGGAAAGCCAGATCGGGCTGCTGAAGGAAGCTCTGCCGGATGCGAAGAAGATCGCCATCATGTACTGCAATGCGGAAGACAACAGCCGGATCCAGGCGGAACTGGCTGAAAAGGCATGTGAGAAGGAAGGTCTCGAGTACCAGGTGGCGACAGTCACCGATTCCAACCAGATTCAGCAGGTGACCGAATCCCTCATCGGGAAGGTGGACGCGATCTATGTCCCCACCGACAACCTGCTGGCCGAAGGCATGAGCACACTGAGCAAAGTCGCCACGGAACACAAGATCCCGACCATCGTGGGCGAGGAAGGCATGGTGACCTCCGGCGGTCTCATGACAAACGGCATCGACTACTACGAACTGGGCGTTCTCGCCGCAAACCAGGCCATCGACATTCTGGAAAACGGCAGTGACCCCGCGGACATGGCCATTGCCTACTACCCGGATGACAAGTGCACGCTGATCGTCAACCAGTCCACACTGGACCGTCTTGGCATCGAGCTGCCGGCTTCCCTGAAGGACAAGGCCGAGTTCATTACAGAAGAGGAGTAAAATGGGCGTTCTTCTTTCCATCGAAGGTGCCATTGGACAGGGCATTCTCTGGGGCATCATGGCCCTGGGTGTATACATCACCTTCCGGATCCTGGATTTTGCGGATCTGACTGTGGACGGCAGCTTTGCCACCGGTGGCGCTGTCTCGGCGGTTCTCATCATGAACGGCGTGGATCCCTGGATCACGCTGCCGGCCGCCATCGTGGCCGGGTGCCTGTGCGGTGCCTGCACGGGACTGCTGCATACCATGTGCAAAATCCCGCCGATCCTGGCGGGGATCCTGACACAGATCGGGCTGTATTCCATCAACCTGATGATCATGGACAAATCCAACCTGCCGCTGCTGAAGGTCGACACGATGTTCAGCCGCCTGGCAGACGCCATTGACCTGCCGCGTTCCATCTCCCGCTGGCTGACCACCAACAACCTGGTATGCCTGCTGATCGGGATCCTGTTTGCCGTGGCGGTGATCGGCTTTGCATACTGGTTCTTCGGGACCGAGACCGGGGCCACGATCCGGGCCACGGGCAACAACGCCAACATGGTGCGGGCCAACGGCGTCTCCACCAATCGGACCAACATCCTGGCGCTGATCCTGTCCAATGCCTTCATCGCACTGTCCGGTGCCCTGGTTGCCCAGCAGCAGGGGTACGCGGATGTGAAGATGGGCATCGGCGCGATCGTCATTGCCCTGGCGTCCATCGTCATCGGCGAGGTGATCTTCGGCCGCAAGGGCGGATTCCTGCGCCGGCTGATTTCCATCATCGTGGGATCGATCATCTACCGCATCATCGTGGCAGTGGTGCTGCAGCTGGGCCTGAACGCCGACAACCTGAAGCTGTTCACGGCGATCCTGGTGGGCGTGGCCCTGACCATTCCGGTCATTCTGGACAAACGCCGGCAGAGCGCGACATACAGACGGCTGACGGCTGCCGCGGATTCAGTGGAGGAACCGTTCAATGCTTGAAGTGAAACACGTCTCCAAGACATTCAATCCCGGCACGGTCAACGAAAAGAAGGCGCTGGATGACATCAGTCTGCGGCTGGAGGACGGCGACTTCGTGACGGTCGTGGGCGGAAACGGTGCGGGCAAGAGCACGCTTTTGAACATGATCGCCGGGGTGTACCCCATTGACTGCGGCCACATTGTCCTCAACGACAAGGAGATTTCCACGGACCCGGAATACAAACGGGCCCGCTTCATCGGCCGTGTGTTCCAGGACCCGCTCATGGGCACAGCCGGGGACATGGCGATTTACGAAAACATGGCCATGGCCAACCGGCGGGGAAAGCCCAGGGGGCTGCGCTGGAATGTGACGGCGCAGGAAAAGGAAGACTTCAAGTCCCAGCTGGCCAGGCTCGGGCTCGGCCTGGAGGACCGGCTCACTGCCAAGGTGGGGCTGCTCTCGGGCGGACAGAGACAGGCACTGACGCTGCTGATGGCGAGCCTGCAGCGGCCGGAACTGCTGCTGCTGGACGAGCACACTGCCGCGCTGGATCCGCTGACGGCCCGCAAGGTGCTGGAGTTGACGGAGGAAATCGTCCAGGAGGAGCACCTGACCACGCTCATGATCACGCACAACATGAACGATGCGATCCGCATCGGCAACCGGCTGATCATGATGTATGACGGAAAAATCATCCTGGATGTCCGGGATGAGGAAAAACAGAAGCTCACGGTGGAGGCCCTGCACCAGAAGTTCAGGGAGGCCGCCAACGAGGAGTTCTCGGATGACAGAGCAGTGCTGATCTAGCACTGCTTTTTTCCGTGTGCCCGGCATGGCATACATCCAGGTGGTGAAAGTCCACTATGGGAGCGTATCATCGCAACCGCTAACCATTAGCTCAAGGCAAGGGGCTCACTGGTAACAGGAGTTCTGAAAGAAGCCCGGCGGCAAAGTTCCGGCCTGAGGAACACGAACCGCATATAAGGCCACAGACGGAGACGAGAGTGCGAAACAGCGCAAAGTCGTAATAGTTGCGGATGACTGTCTGGGGTAAATGCGGCAGGTATATGGAATGAAAGATGTATGACCTTACCCGGGGAGGTCCTGCCAGCGAGAGGAATCATCAAACCATGATGACCCCCTTCCCGCAGTAACAACGAATGGCAGGAAGTCAGCCGAGGCCATAGTAGCGAAGAAGTCCCTGTAATGGGGATGGAGTGAAGGGCCGAACGTACAATTTACTGCAAATATCAGGAATGCGTCCTGCACAACAAACCGACAAAGGACAAACCCAGAGAGCCCCTGAAGATGAGTAAGGAAGGGCAGTGCAGGAACACGTGAAAGAAAGGAGCAGCCATGAACCAGACCAGACTGATACAGCCGGAAGACCTGAGCACTCAGGAAATCTTCTCCATGGAGAACCTGACCAATGCGTGCAGACAGGTACGACGAAACAACGGAGCGGCGGGAGTAGATGGGGTCAAAGCCAGAGAACTCCCTGTGTGCCCCGGAGAGTACTGGGAACAGTTGCGGGAACAGATACTGGACCGCAGCTATAAACCACTGCCAGCCAAAAGGACCGATATCCCGAAACCGGATGGGAGCATGCGGGGACTGAATGTCCCGGCAGCCAGAGACAGAGTCGTGCAGGCCTGTCTGGCAAGCTATCTGGATTACAGGAAGGACTTCGAGATGAGCAACAGCTCATACGGGTTCAGGAAGAACAGGAGATGTGAACAGGCGATACTGAAAGGCCTCGAGTTCATGAACGACGGGTATGACTGGATCGTCGACATCGACCTGAGGAAATTCTTCGATACGGTAGACCAGGACAGACTGATCCGCCTGATAGACAACCTGTTCCATAACAGGGACGTCACGTCGCTGACAAGGAAGTTCGTCAGAGCTGGAGTCATGATAGACGGAAGGCTTGTCAGGACAGAAAGAGGCATCCCGCAGGGAGGGCCGCTTTCGCCGGTACTGGCCAACATCTATCTGGACCAGGCCGACAAGGAACTGGAAAGCAGAGGGCTGAGATTCACGAGATACGCAGACGATATGCTCATCTATGTGAAATCGGAAGCCGCCGCCAACAGGGTGATGAAGTCATTCAGCAACTATCTTGAAAAGAAGCTGAAGCTGGAAGTGAATGCTTCAAAATCGAAAGTGGCCAGACCGGATGAAGTGAAATATCTGGGGTTTGGCTTCAAAAGGAACAAAAGGGAATGGAAGGCGATACCGCATGAGAAGTCCATTCATGAGTTCGAGCAGAAGATAATGAAGCTGACAAAACGGAACTGGAGCGTATCTCTTGAGGAGAGGATTGAAAAAATCAATCAGGTCATCAGGGGATGGAGCAATTATTTCAGGTGTGCATGGCTGTATAAAGAAACGGTGCGCAAACTGGACAGCAAGCTCCGGAGAAGAATCAGGGCCATCATCTGGAAGCAGTGGAAAAGCATCAGGAAAAAAGAAGAGAGCCTCATCAAACTGGGATGTCCCAGAGACAAGGCTCACTCATATGCGTGTGCACGACAGGGATATGTCCGTTGTGCAATCACATTCCTGAACAAGTATATCAGAAATATACACCTGAAAAAGAAAGGCCTTCTATCCATGGAGGAATACTTCGATACGGTGGCAGTAAGGTTCATGAAAACATTTGTACGAACCGCCCAGTGCCGAACGGCACGCTGGGTGGTGTGAGAGGGTCAGATGACACCTACTCGATTTCCCGGGCAGCAGCCGTACAGGATGAAATCCCGGTTTTCCGCAGAACGAAGGGCCGGTATAATCGGGACAGAAGCCCCCTGCAGGCAGGGGAAAAAGGAAAGGGAACATATGATTCATTTTGAGCGGGAAGTGAAGAACCCGAACTCATTGCGGCGATGCTGGACAGCTTCAAGGACGTGGGGCTGTCGCTGAACGGCGAAGACGGTTATCCCAACCATGGCTTTGAGATGGATGAGAAAAACCTGACGGTCTATGTGCATCGCCAGACGCGGCTGAAAGCCGGACCTCATGCGAAAGGATGCCCGTGTACGCTGCAGTTTCATGCCTTCCGGGATTTTCCGGACCGGCCGTACAAAGGCCACAAGCACGACTGCCGGTCGGTGATAGCGAAGGGCACCATCGAGATCCTGGACTGGCCAAGGCCTTTGAGGCATTCGGGCATCCGCATGAAATGCTCATGACATGCAACGACAGAACGATGGAGCCGCTGGCAGAGCACCGGGCGCCGGCGATGTACATGCTGAAGATCACCTGTCCCATGGACCAGATAACGGACAAGTCCGGATTTCCCCTGCGGACGGTGGAGGATGTGCCCTTTGTGGATGTATACAGTGTGCCGGAGGACAATACGCCCTTTGACATCCGGGACATCATCGCAAAACGGAAACAGGGGCTGTAAAGAACGGGTCGCCTGCATCTGCAGGCGAAACTCCAGTCGGACACATTGAATGTATTGTTGAAAGCGTAACAATTGTCCTGATGCTGAACATTTTCTACACTGTATGCAGACAGGCAGGAGAAAATGATATGACAGCAGATGCAATGCAGCGGCTGTTCCTGAATATGGAAACGCTGGTCAAGGAATACCGAGAGTCGGCCAATGCCGAGCTGCGAGATCTGGGACTGCGGAGCGCAGAAATCCTGTGCCTGCAGACATTGATGTATCACCCGGATGGACTGTCGGTGATCGAACTGGCAGGCGCCTCGGAGCGGGACAAGGCCCAGATTTCCCGGACCATGAAAAGCCTGAACAGCCGCGGCTATGTGCAGGAGAATCCTGCGGACGCTGCAAGACAGCGCAAGGTCCGGTGGCAGCTGTCCGATCTCGGGCAGAAAGTCACCTGGTCCATGCTGGAAAAGAATGCCGGGACCTGGGAACAGTTCAGGGACCAGCTGCAGTCATGAAGGACCGGACTCGTTTCGTCAGCGGAAAGAGTCCGGTTTTCTGTCTGCGGGCAGTCGTTTGAACCGGGGAAAACCGCCAGACCATGCGGAACCGCCGGAATGCCTGAATCGATGCGGAAGCGGTTTCAGCGCTGCCGGAAACCCGGTATAATGTCCGGGGTGATGACATGAGAAACAGCACACAGCTTGAAAATACCGACTGGCAGCGGACAGAGGAGGGGTGGCAGAC
This sequence comes from Faecalibaculum rodentium, assembly GCF_001564455.1. GTDB lineage: Bacteria > Bacillota_I > Bacilli_A > Erysipelotrichales > Erysipelotrichaceae > Faecalibaculum > Faecalibaculum rodentium. The sequence goes on along the minus strand of NZ_CP011391.1, from coordinate 1,441,336 downwards.
GGAATTCGCCTGTCCTGTGGTCTATCTCGGGGATCTGTCGTGGATCGCCTGTGACTGCAGCGAACCGACAGAGTTTTTCCTGAATGGCGAATACCTCTGCAGCCGGGACAGAGGAGCCGGTCACATCTCCCTGTCAGAACATCTGCGTCCGGGGCGCAACTGCCTGGAAACCAGAGGAGGCAGCGGCCACCCGGACATCAGCCTGCTGGTAACACCCCGCAGTCACTTCAGGGTGCATGAAGAAGACCGGCCGTCTCTTGGCTGCAGCTGTTCCTGGGTCCCCGGGTCGGGGATCCTCAAAGTCCAGGCACAGCTTGCGGACATCCTGCCGGGGGACACCCTGCGGCTCATCCTCCGCGATCCGGAGGGAGAAATACTGGACCAGGTGGAGGTCAATGCCGACCGGCTGGATCCGGTGGACCTGGTCACGACCCGCAACGTCCTGTGGGAAGGAACTACACAGCCGGACCGGCTGGAACTTGTGGCCCAGCTGCGCCGGCGGGGAATGGTCAAGGATGAAATCCGGCTGTTCACCGGACTGCGCACCTACTCCCTGGACAGCCGCAGAAATTTCCTGCTCAACGGCCATCCCTATCCGCTGAAGGGAAAGGTGCTGGAGGAACCGGAATCACTGGAAGATATCCTGGCACAGGGATACAACGCCGTCTGGGACAGATCCGGACAGCCCGCTGCGCGGCTGCTGGAAGAAGCCGACCGTCTGGGTCTTGTGGTGTTTTCCACCATTGGCGACCATGACCGGCAGCTGTCTGCTGCCCAGGGACACGTCAGTCTCTGTTTCTGGGTCCAGGAAGAGGGCGGCCTGCCATCCCGGGATGTGACCCGTCTGAGCCTGGAGGCGGCGGAGCTGAATCTCTGCGGACAGGAGTTCACCATTGGACACTGACCGACCGTATACCCCCGCCAGAGGCGGACATTCGTCAGGACAGGCAAATGCAAAAAAAGGGCCGGAGACTTGTCTCCGGCTCTTTGGCTTTCTGGATGGTGCCGACTATAGGACTTGAACCTACGACCTACGCGTTACGAGTGCGTTGCACTACCAGCTGTGCTAAGTCGGCATCTGCCACAGATAATATACTACCTGCGGCGTGAAATCAAGGGTTACTGAAGAGAATCCCGCTGGTATTCCAGAGAGGAAATCTGGCCGGACAGCTCCTGCACATAGGCATTGTTGGCTGTGATCTGGGCTTCGATCTCCGATGTGTCCTGGCCTGCCACCGTGGCTGCATTGAGTTCTTCGCTCAGCGACGTCCCATATTGTATATAGGTCTGGAGCTCCTGGTTCAAGGCATCGATCTGTGCCTGGAGTTCGGCTTTCTGGGCATCCACCTGCTCCTGGTGTGCCACCTGTTCGCTGCGCATGGCTTCTTCCTGTTCGCTGACAAGCTGCGAGAACGTCTGTCCTGTGGCAGCCCGCAGCTGGTCATCCACCTGGGTCTTCAGGGACTGCGTCAGTCCCTTGTAGAAATCCCTGTAGTTGACGATCTGGCGCTTTTCCTGGTCGGTCTTGTCATTCCAGTTGGCAAGGAAGGAGGTCAGTTCCTGGAACTGCGGTTGGGCTGCATCTTCTGCAGCCTGCTTTTTCTCTGTCTGTTCCTGCCAGATCTCTTCAAAGGTCCGGCCATTGGGGTAGTCACCGGAACGGGTCTGTTCCGCGAAGTAGGCATCGATTTCCTTTTTCTGGCGCGGTGCCAGGGAATCGTAGTCGGCCTTCAGGTCCAGGATCTCGGCCTGTTCCGCATCCGACATGAGGCCCGACCCGTATTCATCCGCATAGTCCACCAGTTTCCGGTAGCTGGCTTCCTGGACCTCCGTGGTGAGGTTTTCCGGGTTCCACACCAGGACTTTCCAGCAGTAGACCCCCAGACCGGCGGCTGCCAGCAGGCACAGGGCAAGGATGGCCAGCACCATTCTCCGTCTGGCCGGATCATGCGGCCTGCGGGATGCGGGCTTTTTCTGTGGCCGGGCCGACTGGACGACCGGATCTGGCTTGTCCGCTGTCCGGCGCTTTTCAGTCCGGGAACCGATGGAAGTCTTCGATTTTGCATCGGTCCCGGTGCCTTTGGAATCGGTCTGTTTCTTTCCGGCTGCACTCTTTTTCCGGGGTTTCCGGCTGGAACCGCTCTCCGGCCGGGAAGACTTTGTCTCTTCCGCTTTTCGCGGTTTCCTGGTTTTTCGCACCGGGTGCGGTTCCCGGAACTTTCGGGGGGCAGGTCTGGCGGTCTCTTCGCTGCCTTTGCCTGTCTCCGGCTCTTCCTCGAACCAGAACGCCGTTTCTTCTTCTTCTATGGTTTTCTGGCCCCTGCTTTTGCGCAGGGTGTCCAGGGCCTGGGACATGGTCTTTTCGGCGGCCTCCCGCTCGTTGTCGGAAAAGCCGATTTCCACCTCATCGCCGGTTTCATCCCGGAAGATGCGCATTTCGGTCTTGCGGTTCAGCAGGGCCCTGGCAAACGCATCCAGATCATCCTGACTGTCCTGGTCCAGTTCGCCAGGTCGTTTTTCATCGTTCATCTGCTTCCTCCCGTATCTCCGTATGGAGTTATTCTACCATGAACGGGACAGAATAAACGCGAGGTGTCAAACTGCCCCTGTCTGTTTCCGGAAGACCATGATAGAATTGCTTTATGGATGAAAACATGATTGTGGAAATGCTTTCCCGTTCCATTCTAGAAGCCATCGAAGCCATGGAACACAGCGGGCTTTGGGAGCCGATGAAAACGGTGCCCGAACCCAGGTTTTACTGGACGGATTCGACGGAACCGGTGACCATTGCCGGTATGCCCCTGGACGACGGTCTCCTGAAGCGTGTGGAGGACGAACTGCGGGAAAGACTCTTTGCACAGGAACATCCCACGGTGCTTCACTGACTGTGCCGCGGACATGGTGGAATTGGCAGACACCCCAGATTTAGGATCTGGTGCTTCGGCGTGCAGGTTCGAGTCCTGTTGTCCGCACCATCGAAACTCCAGGACCGGTTTTCTCCGGTCTTTTTTGTATTCTTACCCTCCGGGTCATGGCAGTCCACACTCTTTGCACATCCACTTTCAGATTCCCTTTCGATTCTGTTGAAAATACCATGCTACTATAAAGTCATGAATCATGTTTCAAGCCTTTTGCGGTCCCTGAACCGTTATGAATGGGCACTGCTGGCCGGCACCGCCGCCCTGTTTCTGCCCTTCCAGTTTGCGGCGGCTTCTCTGGCCCTGATCCTGGTGTTTTTCCTGGTCAGCGGCAGGATCCCCGCCGCCCTTCGTGCGCAGACCGGCGCACACTGGCTGTATGCCTTCGTCATCCTGGAGCTGGCTGTCTCTGCCTTTTACGGCAACTGGATGGGCTGCCTGAATGCCGGCGGCTACCTGCTGGCTGCGCTCTATATCGCCGTCTACCGCCAGAACCTCACCAGGAACCTGTTCACCATTATGCTGGAGCTCATGATCGCCATGTCCTGGCTCGCCGCATTCTGGGGACTGGTGGAATTCCAGGCCGTTTCCGCCCGGAAGGGGTATGACTTCTTTGACTTCGTCATCCAGAACAGCCCGAGAGACCGCATCAACTCCACCTTCATGAACGCCAATTTCTACGCCACCATGTGTGTGTGGTTCATTCTCTTCTGCGTCTATGAATACGTCAGGCACCGGAACCTGCCATTGCGGCTGTATTACGTCGTGACCGCCCTGCTGAACTTCTTCATGCTGTTTCTCACCGGCTGCCGCACCGCGCTGCTGCCGTTCCTGTTCATCTTTCCGCTGTTTTTCGGTTTCGCCGGCAAGAAGAAACTCTTCGCCTTTTCCGTCGGCATGGAGATCCTCGCCCTGATCCTGGTGCTGTCCTTTCCGGAAATCATCCCCCGGGGATCCAACCTCTCCACGCTGTTTTCCCGCATCAAGATCTGGGACGGAGCCGTGGTCCTCATCCAGATGCATCCGCTCTTCGGCATGGGCCCGGTGACCTATGGATTCATGTACGGAACCATGGGATTTCACAAGGCGCCTCATGCACACAACCTGCTCCTGGAATCCCTGACCTCCTACGGACTGGTCGGAACGACACTCATCACCGGCTACTTTGTCACCCTGATCCGGGAAACCATGGGCATCATGCAGGAGCATCCCACAACGTTCTCCCTCATCATTTCCTTCTATTTCACCGCCCTGGTGCTCGGGCTTCTGGATTTCACCCTGAATTTCCCTGTCACCGGCATCACCTTCCTCATGGTGGCCAATGCCTCCTGCATGTGGAAACAACCCGTCACACAGCCGGCAGCGACTGCAGCCTGACCATTGCCTGCTGCATGATTTCCCCAAAGGCCGATGAGGAGCGGTGCGGGTCACCCCCGATTGGATGCCGATGGCGGTTGCACCAGATGGTGAATCCTGTACAATAAAACCAGCGAAGACAGACACTGAAGAAAGGAAATCAATGAACCTTTTTTTGATGTGCTGTCTTTTTCTTTTTTCCGGCATGCCGGAATGCGAGTCACCACAGCAGCTGGCGGCTGCCAATGCGATGGACCGCAGGATCCTGATGGCAGTGGAACAGTGCCTGGATGCGGAGGGCTCCCTGCAGGAGATACTGGAGCAAACCCGGGCAGTGCTGCAGGACCGGCTGGCAAGGCTGGATCCTGCCTGGGTGCAGAGACACCCGGACTGCCGGGCGGAAGACCTGGACGATCTCTGGACAGAGGTGCAGCGCCTGGAAGGGATGCAAACCCTGCATCAGCGGGGCAGACAGGCCTGTACAGATACCCTTGAAAGGATCTCCCGGCGGCAGGAGAAAATGGACGCCCTGCACCCGGCGGATGCACCGGTCTATGCGGCAGATCCGGTACCGGAGGCCATGATCCGGGGAACGGCCGGCCTGCCAGCGGCGGCTGGCGGGGCTGCAGAAGAGGGCAGCTGGGATGCCTGGCTGTCTGTTGTCTGTCCTGCCTTTGATGTTTCCGGTCTGCGGGCAGCGGATGCCTTTGTCCATCCCATACCAGGCGCCTATGTGAGCGCAGGCACCTGGTCCTATCCGGGTGGCGGTCTCCATCTGGGACTGGATCTGGCGGCTCCTCTGTATACCGACGTCCATGCCCCCGCAGACGGGGTGGTTCTGTACCAGTCCGCCGGCCAGCCGGCGGATTCCGGGTATCCCGGAAACCAAAGCGGTTATCCGGGCGGAGCAGGGAACTCCATCCTGCTGCTGTGTCCGGTCCAGGACCGTCTGTATTCTGTTGCCTTGTACCACCTGTCAAACATCCACCATGTGAGGCCGGGACAGTCCGTCCGCCAGGGAGATGTGATCGCCCTCTCGGGCAATGCGGGCAATTCCACCGGCCCCCACACCCATGTCGAGATCTGTGAACTCACCATGTCGCTGGAAGAGGCGGTTTCGTATTTTCTGGACACAGCCGACTTCTCCTTTGGCACCGGCTGGGACACACCCGGTGCCTGCAGTCAGATGGCCTGCCGTATGCGTCCCGAACAGCTGCTCCCGGCATCCTGAACAACGGCTGTCACACAGACCATGTCAAATGAGGTTGGGTCCGGACGACCGGCGTTGTATACTGCAGGCAGACTGTGCCCGGCAATCCCGGGAGAACAGGAGGTTTTCATGGATTTTTTTGAACGGATGAAATCCAGTCTGAAAGAGGACTATCCGGCCTTCCTGGCATCTATGGACAGACCTTTTGCCAGATCGGTCCGGCTCAATACCCGCCGCATGGACAGGGACCGGTTTCTGGCTGAGTCCGGCCTGGACCTGGAAAGGGAGAGCCCCTTCACCAGGGATGCCTGGATCGTGTCCGGTTCCTGGGGACTGCATCCTCTGCATGTATCGGGGGCCATGTATCTGCAGGAACCGAGCGCATCGGCACCGGTGGACATTCTGGATGTGCAGACGGGCGACCGGGTGCTTGACCTGTGTGCGGCACCGGGTTCCAAGAGCACGCAGATCCTCCGGGAAAAGCCCTCGTTTCTGGTCTGCAACGAACTGGACCCGAAACGGGCCTCTGTGCTTCTGTCGAATCTGGAGCGGACAGGCGCCGTGGACTTTGCCCTGAGCAGGGATGACGCCTGCAGGACCGCAAGGCGGTTTCCGGGCATGTTTGACAAAGTGCTGGTGGATGCCCCCTGTTCGGGGGAAGGCATGATCAAAAAACACGACCTGGCACTGACGGAGTGGAGCGAGGCGAACATCCGCATCTGTGCAGCCAGGCAGGCCGATATCCTGGATGCGGCGTATGAGGCACTGGCATGCGGGGGTGTGATGGTGTACTCCACCTGCACGTATGCCCGGGAAGAAAACGAGGACCAGGTCCGGGCGTTTCTCCAACGGCATCCGGACATGACACAGGAACCCATTCACAAGCCCTATGGGCGCCCGGATTTTGACCAGGCCGGCGGACTGCGGATCTTCCCCATGGATGGCGGGGAAGGGCAGTTTGCAGCGAGGCTGCGCAAGGCGGGGGACCCGGAGGACCGGAGGGAGCCTTCGCGGGAGAAAACGGTGCGGCTGACAGCCCTGGAGCAGGCCTTTCTGCAGGATATGCAAGTCAGCTTTCCGTATTATTACCGGGAGAAAACCCGGCTCTACGGCATGAACCAGCCCTTTCTGAAGGGGACCTGGAAGCGGCAGGGGGTCTTCATTGGCGAGACGGTCAAAACCCGGTTTGAACCTGCCCATGCCTTTTTCATGGCCGCCGACTGTGCCCGGAAAGCCGAACTGGATGATGCACAGCTGGATGCCTTCCTCCACGGACAGGAACTGGCGTATCCCATGGAAAAGGGGTATGTGCAGGTGACCTGGCATGGACAGCCCATGGGATTTGCGAAAAGCACCGGCAAGGTCCTGAAGAATAAGCTGCCGAAGGGGCTGCGGCTGCTGGCGGGCAGTCATGTCAGGCTGCCGGAAGCCGGATCCGTGACAGATGGGACCGTGACTGAGAGAAAGGAAAATCAGGAAGCATGAACAAGACATTTCGATATCTGGAACTCATTGTGGGAAGTCTGCTGTATCCCGTCGCCATCAATCTGTTTCTGGTCCCGGCGGGGCTGAACTCCGGCGGACTGATCGGTTTTGCACAGATCCTCTCCTGGCTGTTCATGGGCAGCACCGCAGCCATTGCCGGTATCATCAACTTCTGCTTCAACATCCCGCTGTTCTGGCTCGCATACAAAAACCTGTCCATGGGATTCATCCGGAAAACCGTGCTGTCCCTGGTGATCCAGACCGTGGCCATGCAGTCGATTCCTGTCGCGCAGACCATGATCCTGCCGGACGTGATTTCCAACGCCCTGCTGGCCGGCGTCCTGGGGGGACTGGGTGTGGGCCTCTGCCTGCGCTCCGGCGGCAGTGCCGGCGGCATGGACATTCTGGGTGTGTATCTTTCCAAAGTGCGGCGCAACTTCTCCGTCGGCAAGCTGTCCTATGCGCTGAATGCGGTGATCCTGACCTGGAACGGCATTCTCTTCGGTATGCAGTCGGCCCTGTATTCGCTGCTGTTTGTCATGGTCTGCTACTTCGTGAGCGACCGCGTGCACATCCAGAACATTGACGTCTGGGCGCTGATCATCACCGTGAACCCGAAAATCAAGCATGAGATCAATGAACAGATGGGACGCGGCGTGACATGGTGGAACGGCAACGGGGCCTACACCGGCCGGCAGCAGGAGATCCTGGTGACGTGCATCAACAAGTACGAAGTCCGGCAGCTGAGCAAACTCGTAAAGACACTGGATCCGGATGCCTTCGTGATCCTCAACGACGGGTCGCCGATCCGCGGCAACTACGAAAAGCGCCTGGTGTGACTTCAGCCGGTGCACTCAAAGCCGGTTTCCGGAAGGAGCCGGTTTTTATGTTGTGCCGATGATGGGCAGACACCGGCCAGTCATGCGGCATGGAAGGCGGAATATGTACAGAAAAGCGTTTGCATGCACTCTGCCTGCCATGTCCGTGGATTCAAGGAATGCAAACGCTTATAATGGGGGCACAAGTCAATGGAGGAAATGACATGATCATTCAAAGTACAAAAGTCTGGGTCCTGGATACCTGGATGGCCGCAGCGCTCAAGGTCGAAGACGGCAAAATTGCAGCGGTTCTGCCAATGCAGGAAAACCCGGATTATGATTTCGGGGATCAGCGCATCATCCCGGGATTCATGGACATCCACTGCCATGGTGCCTATGGCTGGGATACCAATGATGCTACGCCCGAAGGCCTGCGCACCTGGACGAGCCGGATCGTGACAGAAGGCGTTACATCGCTGTTTCCCACAACAATCACCCAGAGCGAGGAAGTCCTCACGGCAGCGGTGAAAAATGTCGCCAATGTGGTGAAGGAAGGATATGAAGGTGCGGAAATCATGGGCATTCACTTCGAGGGCCCGTACCTGGACCAGACCTTCAAGGGAGCACAGCCGGAGCAGTATTGCGTTATGCCGGACGTGGAGCAGTTCAAGCGCTACCTGGCTGCCAGCGACAACCTGATCAAGCTGGTGACCATGGCCACAGAGCATGACAAAAACTACGAACTGACGCACTTCCTGGTGGATCACGGCATCGTCGTGAGCCAGGGGCACTCCGGTGCAACGTATGAACAGGCTGTGCTGGGCATTGCCAACGGTGCGATGAGCATGACTCATGTATACAACGGCATGTCCAAGTTCCATCACCGGGAACCCGGTCTGGTGGGCACAGCCTTCCGGTTCCGGGAAGTCTATGGTGAAATCATCTGCGACGGCAACCACGTGCACCCGGCGGCAATCAACGATTTCTTCCGGGCCAAGGGTCCCGATCACGGCATCATGGTCACCGACTCGCTGATGGTGAAATCCCTGCCGACAGGCACGATCGTCAAGTTCGGCGGCAACGACATCGAACTGTTCCCGGATGGGTCCGCACACCTGGTGGGTGCCGGCAACCTGGCGGGCAGCACGCTGAATGTCAACCGCGGTCTGCAGATCATGGTGGAACTAGCGGAAGTCCCCTGGCAGAGTGCCATCAACGCCGTCACCCTGAACCCGGCAAAAATGATGGGTGTGGATGACCGGAAGGGCAGTCTGCAGGCCGGCAAGGATGCGGATATTGTGGTCCTGAACAGTGACTACGATGTAGTCGCCTGCTGGTGCAGAGGCAAAAAAGCGGTATAACCTGCAAAAACGGGGGGCAGCAGAGCTGCCTCCCGTTTTCCAGAGTACAGAGGGTGCAGCGGAATGGAATCAGTTGAGGCAGAAACGCTGGATCGTGGTCTGTTGCGGATGGAGTGGCTGGAGCTGAAACCGCCACCCAGTCAGTGTGTTTTACGGACCACATCCACCTTCCAGCATCCCTGTTTTTCTGCGTTCATCGGCCTGATGCTTCCAATCAGTGCGACCGGGTAAATTCTGGATAATCTTCCGGAAAAATTCGTGTGATTTCGTCTTGCGAATCAGTGGTTTCAGCGTGTACATTTTCCTTGGGAGATAGAAAATGAAACGAATGCTGAAGGGGTTTTTTCTTTGTCTGATGGTCCTGCTTGCAGGCTGTCAGAACGCTGCGCCGCAGCCTGGAACCGATCCGGGTGCACAGGACATACCTGCATATTTCGGTTCGCCGTATGTGGAAGTCAATGAGGGCATCCCGGCCTTCTCCGACGTGGATCTGAGCACCACTGCCTACAAGGAATTTGAGGGGCTGGACAAATTCGGCCGCCCGGTACAGGCTTTTGCGGTCCTCGGTCCGGAGCTTTTGCCGGATGACGACCGCCAGGACATTTCCATGATCTACCCGCCCGGCTGGGACCAGAAAAGCTATGACTTCATCGAAGGCGGCAAGCTGTACAACCGCTGTCACCTGCTGGCCTGGAGCCTGACGGGGGAGAATGCGAACCCGCAGAACCTCATCACCGGCACCCGGTACATGAACACAGAAGGGATGCTGCCCTTTGAAATGGAAGTCCTGGACTACATCCGGCAGACCGGCAATCATGTGCTGTATCGAGTGACACCGGAATACACCGGCGACAACCTGCTCGCTGACGGTGTGCAGATGGAGGCCTGGAGCGTGGAAGATGACGGACGGGGCATCAAGTTCAATGTCTACTGCTACAACGTGCAGCCCGGGGTCGTGATCGACTATGCGGATGGTGCCAGTCATGCAGCGGACCAGACCGAGGAAGAGGAACAGTATTATACAGAGGTCCTGGACTTCATCCTGAACACCCGGTCTATGAAATTCCATACGATGGACTGCCCCAGGGCAGCGGACATCTCTGCCCAGAACCGGGACTATTTCCGGGGAACCCGGCAGGAGCTTCTCGACATGGGATACACTCCGGCCCAGGAATGCAATTAAAGAAACTTAAGAACGCAGGAAACTGCGTTTTTGTTTGCTGCTTTTGAATCTTGAGCCAATGGGGAATTATGTTCCAAAAAGCTTCGGTTTTCCTGTATAATCGCCGATTGATTTCACTGTTACGAGTGATATGGGTATCTTTTTTTATCGCCCGAACTCTCTTCACTGAAAGTGATGCCTTTGTGCTTTCCTGAGACAAAGTACCAGAGGCAGACTGGAAGAGGAGACAGTGAATGAATGGAGACAGTGAATGAATACAGAGAAATTTCCAAGTCGCTGACAGCTGCTTCACTGGCTGCGGCGATGGTTGCAGCCAATGCCGTACCTATGCTGGCGACTGTAGAAACGCCGGCGGATTCCGGCAAGTCCAGCCAGAGCGGGCAGGAAGAAGCCGGAAAGAACAAGACGGACAGGAAAACGAAGTCCGACAGGAAAAAGACGGACAAAACAGACAGGACATCCGACAAGGACAAAGAGTTGGACAAAGACAAAGCCGATACTGACAAAACCGGCGCAGGGCACCCTGCAGCAGCTGACCAGATTCAGACGGCGCACCAGCCGGCTCCGGTAACGGCTGATCCGTAAGAAAGAAACAGCCTCTGAACCCGCCCCGCAGGCAGAGGAATCCAAACCGGAGACCCAGGCAGCCACCGGTTCGCATGTCAGTGTCAACGGCATAATGGCTGCGATCACCGGCACGATCACCGGTGAATCGACTACCGGTACCGTCGACATGAAAACATCGGCCGATGTGACCCTGCATGACTGCCCGGACTTTGTCATCGAAGGCGGCTCTTACGTCACCGATATGAATGGCATGGAACTGGATGGATCGGCTGTCTTCACCGTCACCAGTTCCCAGCTCAAAAGCAGTGTCTGCGGCTCGGCCGTCTAAGGCACCGGCAGCCACCGTCTCCCTCTGGGGCGAAGGTACAGCCGACGGCAAGACCCTCTCCGATGCGCAGGGCGTACCGGTGGAAACACTCTTCATGCGCCGCATGACCGCCACGGCCCAGGGCTAAACCGTCCAGTCCCAGACACCGCAGAACGCCGTGATCACCCTGCAGTTCAAGGATAAAACCAGGGCAAAGTCGTGGGAACGAAGACCTTTACCGTCACGGCGGACAAGCCGATGCTGACCAGTGAGCAGATCGCGAAGGCGATGCCCGCAGGCTGCAAACGGGCCGGAGCGGCCATGGATATGGGCCTGAACGGCGAGGATGTCAGGGACGGCAAGGGCACGCTTAGGGTGCTGGCTGTCAAAAAGCCCGCCGGCCTTGACAAGGCAAATGTGACCATCGCCGCGGCAACGAAAGCCGGTCTGTGGACCGCCGCCGCGGCTGCAGCTGCCGGTCTGGCTGCCTTCTTCCGGCGCAAGTCGAAGAAGCAGGCCGGCCGCACTCCTGACTGTTGCAGGACAGCAGACCATACAGCCAACAGCCGGATGCAGCGGGGAAGTCCTGTCTGTGTCCGGCTTTTGCCTGTTGTTTCCGGCACATTTCGTCGATGTGGCATGTCAGTGACATCAAAATCTGGTACAACTGTCATGCAGCCGTCACCAACTGAGCATCTGGCGCCGGATTCTGCGCCTTTTGCCTGTGCGCTTTTAAGGCATTACTGTTGGTGCCGGTCCCGGCCAAAACTTATAATTGAATCGGATAACCTGAAAACGTATCTAAAGGAGGACACCATGGAATTCGATAAAATGTCCGAAAACCTCCAGAAGATTCTGATGAATGCCGTCAACGACGCCAAGGCAAGCCAGCATGCGTCTGTCGACACCATCGATGTTCTGGAAGCGATGTTCAAAAGCGAAATTCTGGACGGCCTCTTCGACAGACTGAACATAGACAAGAAGCTTGCGCTGACGGTCATTGCCCAGGAAGAGAAGAAAATCGCCAAGTCCAGCTCCGCCAACATCAATTTGTCCAACGAAGTACAGAAATCCATCGACGCAGCCGCCAAGTGGGCCAGTCAGCATGACGAGATCTACCTGAGCACGGCAACGCTGTGGATTTTCCTGATGTTCAACAAGTCCTATATCTCCCGTCAGCTGGTGAATATGTTCCACATTACCCAGCAGCAGTGCGAACAGGCAGAACTGGAGCGCCGCGGCGGACGGAAGATGGATTCCCCCAATGCGGAGGAAAACCTCGAGGCCCTGAAGAAATATGGCCGTGACCTGGTGGCGGAAGTCCGCAACGGCAAGATCGACCCGATCATCGGCCGTGACGAAGAGATCCGCCGCTGCATGCAGATCCTGGCGCGGAAGACCAAGAACAACCCCGTGCTGATCGGCGAACCCGGCGTCGGCAAGACCGCCGTCGTGGAAGGCCTGGCATGGCGGATCATGAAGGGAGACGTGCCAGATTCTCTGAAGGACAAGATCCTGATCGAACTGGACATGGGTTCCCTGATTGCCGGTGCGAAATACCGCGGCGAGTTTGAGGAACGTCTGAAATCCATCCTGGATGAAGTGAAGCAGTCGGATGGACGGATCATTCTGTTCATTGACGAAATCCACAACCTTGTGGGAGCGGGCAAAACGGAAGGCAGCATGGATGCGGCCAACCTGCTCAAGCCGATGCTGGCACGTGGCGAACTGCACATGATCGGGGCCACCACGTTCAACGAATACCGGAAATACATCGAAAAGGATGCCGCCCTGGAACGCCGGTTCCAGAAGGTGCAGGTATCCGAGCCGAATGTGCACGACACGATTTCCATCCTGCGTGGACTGAAGGACCGCTTCGAGGGCTACCACGGTGTAAAGATCCTGGACGATGCCCTGGTACAGGCAGCGGCGCTGTCTGACAGATACATCACGGACCGCTTCCTGCCGGACAAGGCCATCGACCTGGTGGATGAAGCCTGCGCCACCCTGAAGGTGGAGATGGAATCCATGCCCCAGGAGCTGGATGAGATGGAACGCAAGATCACCCAGCTGCAGATCGAAAAGACCTCCCTGGCGGGCGAGGACGACAAGAAGACCGTCGAGCGCCGGGAAGAGATCGAGGAAGAACTGGGCCGCCTGACAGAGAAGCGCAACGAGCTCCACGCCAAGTGGGAGGACGAAAAGCGCACACTGGCCATGGCGCAGGAAGACAAAGTGGCACTGGAAAAGGCGAAGCTGGAACTGGAAAAGGCCCAGAGCGAGCTGCGCTATGAAGACGCCGCACGCCTGCAGTACCAGATCATTCCGGAACTGGAAGCGAAAATCAACAAGGAAGGTCTGCCGAAGGATGAAGCCGGCATGATTCAGGAAACCGTCAACGAGGAACTGATCGCCAAGATCATCTCCCGCTGGACGGGTGTGGAAGTGTCCCGTCTGGAACAGTCCGAGCGATACAAGCTGCTTCACCTGCAGGACGAGCTGGAAAAGCGCGTCGTGGGTCAGGACCACGCCATCGACCTGGTCGTGGATGCGATCCTGCGCTCCAAGGCGCAGATCCAGGACGAAAACCGTCCCATCGGTTCGTTCCTGTTCCTGGGCCCCACGGGTGTCGGCAAGACTGAAGTGGCCAAGGCCCTGGCAGAACAGCTCTTTGACGACGAACGCCACATCGTGCGGATCGATATGTCGGAATACATGGAGAAACATGCGGTGTCCCGTCTGATCGGAGCGCCTCCTGGATACGTGGGCTATGATGAAGGCGGCCAGCTGACGGAAGCCGTGCGCCGGAACCCCTATTCCATCGTCCTGTTCGACGAGGTGGAAAAGGCACATCCGGATGTCTTCAACGTGCTGCTGCAGATCCTGGACGACGGCCGGATCACCGACTCGAAGGGTGTGACGGTGGACTTCAAAAACACGATCATCATCCTGACCTCCAACCTTGGCGCAGCCAACGCCTTTGAATACGCAAAGGAACCGGAGATCCTGCACGAGAAGTACATGGAGGAAGTCAAGAAGCACTTCCGTCCGGAATTCATCAACCGGATCGACGAGATCGTGATCTTCAATGCACTGGGTGAAGAGGCATTCGCCAAGATTGCCCGGAAGTTCATGGGCGAGCTGGAGCACCGGCTCAGTGAAAAGGACATCCGGCTGGAGTGCACCGATGCTGTCTATGACAAGATCGCCGAAAACGGTGTGGATCCTGTCTTCGGTGCGCGTCCCATGAAGCGCTATATCCAGAGAAACATCGAAACGGCCATTGCCAAGAAGATGATCGCGGAAGGCGCCCTCAAAGATGCCGTGATCAAAATCGACATCCGGGATGGCCAGTACGACATCCGGATCGAGAAATTCGGCGAAGACAGATAACACTTCAGAGGCGGGCGACCGCCTCTGTTTGTCGTGAAACCAGGCTGGCCTGCCAGGAAAGACCCGGCAGGAACAGCACAACGGGAAAGAAGGGAATCACATGAATGAAATCGAACAGCTGCGCCAGATCATCCGCGAATCGGACCGGATTGTGTTCTTTGGCGGTGCAGGCGTGAGCACCGAAAGCAACATCCCGGATTTCCGGAGCCAGGACGGTCTGTACAACCAGAAAAACCAGTACCCGTATCCACCGGAGGTCATGCTGTCGAGAAGCTTCTTCGACAGCCACCCGAAGGAGTTCTTCCAGTTCTACTTCGACCGCATGATCGCACTGGACGCTGTGCCCAACCCGGCGCACTATGCGCTGGCAAAACTGGAGAAGGAAGGCAAGCTGTCGGCGGTGATCACCCAGAACATCGACGGGCTGCACCAGAAGGCCGGCAGTGTCAATGTCCTGGAACTCCATGGCAGCGTGCTGCGCAACTACTGCATGACCTGCGGGAAGTACTATGGCCTGGAGGATGTGCTGAAGCTGCGGGACGAAAACGGAATTCCCCGCTGTGAGCTGGATCAGTCCATCATCAAGCCGGATGTGGTGCTCTATGAAGAGGGACTGGACCAGGAAGTGCTGTCGCAGGCGGTGTATGAAATCAGTCACTGCGACACGCTGATTGTCGGTGGCACGAGCCTGGTGGTCTATCCCGCGGCGGGTCTTCTGCAGTACTTCCGGGGCAGGCACCTGGTGCTCATCAACCGGGATGCCACTCCCTATGACGACCGGGCGGATTTGGTGATCCGGGACTCCATTGGCAGGACGCTGTCCGAGGCAGTGAACGACTGATACAGCCCAATCCCTGTCTGCTGACCGATCCTGTGCCGGCAGGCAGATCCTATACAGTTCTCTTTAGAAAGCGAGGCATCCATGGCCAAAAAGTTATATGACATTCTTGGTGTGCCGGAAACGGCGGACAAGAAGGAAATCAAGTCAGCCTACAAGAAGCTGGCGAAAAAGTATCACCCGGATCTGAACCCGGGCAAGGATACCACCGCGCAGATGAAGGAAATCAACAAGGCGCATGATATCCTGACCGATGACAAGAAACGGAAGCTGTACGACGAATACGGTGAAAAGGCCATTGAGGCGGACTTCAACGAGGATGTCCTGAACAGCTACAAGTATTCCTGGGGCAGCCAGGGGGGCAGCAACCCCTTCGGTCCGGGCCAGGAATGGCCGTTTGGCTTCGATGACATCTTCGGCGGCATGTTCGGCGGCGGCATGGGCGGAGCCCGGACCCAGGGCTTCGGGGACTACGGTTCCTTCTATGACCAGTACCAGCCGCAGCCCGAGAAGGGACAGGACCTGAACGCCGACATCTCCATTGACTTCATGAAGGCCGTCAAGGGCGGCAGCGAGACTGTCTCCTTCATGATGACCGGTGCCAATGGACAGAGCGAGCGTGTCACCTATGACATCAACATTCCAGCCGGGATCAAGGAAGGCCAGAAGATCCGACTGGCCGGAAAAGGCGGTCCGGGATACAACGGCGGTCCCGCCGGCGACCTGCTGCTGAAGGTCAACATCCTTTCCAGCCCGGTCTTCACCCGCGAGGATATGAACATCCTGACCACTGTATCCGTGAACTTCACCGAAGCCATGCTCGGCACCGAAGTGGATGTCCCGACACTGGACGGTTCGGTTTCCCTCAAGATCCCGGCCGGTACGCAGCCTGGTCAGAAGTTCCGCCTGAAGGGCAAAGGCATCGTGACCTCCAAAGCCACCGGCGACGAGTACGTGACCATCAAAGTCACATTGCCCAAAACGCTCACCGACGAACAGAAGGATCTCATCGTGAAGTTCCAGGAAACGCTCAAGGCATGACCCTGCTGCATTCCTGCTGTATTCAGACCGCATCCTGACAGATGCGGTTTTTCGCTTTTCGGGGTTTCCGGCTGTGGCCAGGAAGAGGGTGGCATTCTGTCACCGGACTATCCGGTTCAGGCAGGGGATTCCTGCAGGGAGCAGGCTGTCTGGAGGGGTGTCTTCCACAGCATTCCGGCAATTTTAGTCTGCTTGCCGGCTGGATGTGGCAAAACCGAATCCCATAGAGTCTCGCTGAAACCGCTTCGGCAATGGTATCCTGAGTACAGAAAGAGAGGAACGATCATGAGGTTTCCCAAAAAGTTTCTGTGGGGCGGTGCAGTGGCCGCCAACCAGTGTGAAGGCGCCTATCTGGAGGATGGCAAGCTGCTCTCTGTCCCCGATATGCTGCTGGGAGGTGATGTGAACACACCCCGCACCTTTCTGCCCCGGGAAGATGCGACCGCCTTCTATCCCAGTCATGAGGCCGTGGATTTCTACCATCGGTACAAGGAAGACATTGCACTTCTGGCCGGCATGGGTTTCACCTGCTTCCGGCTGTCCATAAACTGGGTACGGATTTTCCCCAACGGCGACGATGAAGAACCCAATGAAGCCGGTCTGGCATTCTACGATGCTGTTTTTGATGAATGTGCGAAATATGGCATCGAACCGGTCGTGACTCTGTGTCACTATGAGATCCCCTGGTCGATTGTCACAAAATACGGCGGGTTCTCCAACCGGGACGTGGTGGACCTGTTCCTGAAGTATGCCCGAACGGTCATGACCCGGTACAAAGACAAGGTGAAGTACTGGCTGACGTTCAACGAAATCAACATTCCCTGCATGCATCTGGGCGGTCTGTCGGCGCTGTATGGCCTGGGTGTAATGGAGGAAGAGGACATCAATTCGGATCACCGGATCCCGCTGACGGAGCTCAAGGTTGACAAACAGCGGGTGTTTGAAGCATTGCACAATGAGTTTGTAGCCAGCGCCCTGACCGTGAAGCTGGGTCATGAAATCAACCCGGATTTCATGATCGGCAACATGATCGCCCATGAGACAAGCTATCCGCTGACACCGGATCCGAAGGATGTGCTTGCATGCCTGGATGTGGACAACTTCCACAACAACTTCTGCGGCGATGTACAGGTGCGGGGCGAATATCCGGCCTTCATGTGGCGGTACTTCCGGGAAAACGGCATTGACACTTCGTTCATTACCGAAGAGGACAGGAAGATCCTGAAGGAAGGGACCGTGGATATGTACACGTTCTCCTATTACATGACCAACTGTGTGACAGTGCATGAAGATGCAGAGAAGACAGCCGGCAACATGACGCTTGGCGCGAAGAATCCGTATCTGAAGGCAAGCGACTGGGGCTGGCAGATCGATCCGGATGGGCTGCGCTACACGCTGAATGTCCTGGCTGGACGGTACCCCGATACACCGCTGATGGTGGTGGAAAACGGATTTGGCGCCTTTGACAAAGTGGAGGAAGACGGTTCAATTCACGACCAGTACCGGATCGACTACTTCCGTGGCCACATCGAGGCCATGGCCGAAGCCCTGCAGGATGGCGTGAACCTCATTGGCTACACCACCTGGGGTCCCATTGATCTGGTATCTGCCGGGACGGGTCAGTATGCCAAGCGCTATGGATTCATCTATGTGGACCGTCATGATGACGGTACAGGCGATTTCTCCAGACGCAAAAAAGATTCCTACGACTGGTACAAGAAGGTCATTGCCTCCCAGGGCGAAGACCTGGAATAACCGGTGAAAGCGAAAGCGGGATCCGGACTGGTCATCCAGCGCTGTCGCCCCTGATATACCAGGGTGTGCTCTGGTCAGTGACAGCTTAAGACAGACAAAACGGCAGCGGCTCATGAAGGGCTGCTGCCGTTTGGCGATGAACGCTGTTTTGGTGTCGATGAAGACATACACCGGACGAAGCCGGGAAGGGCGGACAATCCGGAACGGAGAAAAGCCGGTACAGGTTAGACTATGAAAGAATGAATGAGACAGCTGGGAGGCAGTCATGACGCAGAAACAAATTGACGCATATCTCAGACTGATGGACCCGCAGATTCTGGAAGAAAGGACACATCAGGATAAATCCAGTGTCTGGGAAGACTGCATCAACAACAGACCTGCCGGTGAATATAAGATCTGAACTAATACGGTGGGCGGTTTGGCTGCATCACCACAGGAGGCAGTGGAAGCGGATATGGCCAGACTGATCTGTGAGTCCCGGGAAATTTTAAACCGTCCCTGCAGGATCTGGCAGCGCTTCATGCTAGATTCGAAACCATTCATCCCTTTCAGGATGGAAATGGACGAACCGGACAGATCATTCTGTTCCGGCAATCCCTGAAACATGGCATGATTCCGGTGACTGTCCGGGACAGCCAGAAACCGGCGTACTATGCGGGACTGAAGGAATACCAGAAAACTGGACAGGTCAACGGACTGCCGGATGTCTTTCGGAGGGCACAGGGTCTGTTTCTGGTGGACAGCTATGATTTTGCGGTGCCTTACAATTACAGCCAGGACAAGTGAAAACCGGCCGCAGACCTACCAAAGCAGAAACTGCGGCCGGTTTTATGGGTGTGCAATAAGCCCGCAATTCACAATGAAGAGGTTTCAGTCCCTGGCTGCCTTTTGCAGCACGGTACGCAGCATCGAATCCTCAGTCAGCCCTTTGATGTCACTGGCAGTCAGCTCCAGACCCGCTTCTGGCAGGGAAGCAGCCAGGTTCATCTCAGAAATCAGGCTCAGCATCCGCTGGCGGCCCTGTTGCGCCCCGCAGCCCAGCAGAATATGACTGATCCGCTGCATCTGCGCCGGGTTTTTCTGCATCATGACATCCCACCAGGCAGGAAACAGTGCGGACAAGGCAGTTCCCAGGGGCAGGGAACAGGCAAAGGCCAGATCTCCTGCCAGGGTTGTCAGCCCGCTTTTGTCGGATACCGGGAGTCTGTGGACCTGTACCCCGGCTTTATACAGGCCGGTTCTGGCTTCCATGTTGTGGATGTCTGTTTCCAGCCCCTGTATGCTTTCCAGCAGCCCGTCCATGATCTCCCTGCATGCAGGCAGCTGCCGGTCCCGGGCATCGAGTGCACAGGCAAACAGCCTGGCCACCAGTACAAATCCCTGATTCATCGTCGGATACGGCGGATATTGCGACTGTTCCGGATCCAGAATGGCAAACCGGCACGTCAGCATGGGTGAACGGAACTTTTTCTGTTTTCCTTTTTTCACCAGAGTGCAGCTGTCACTGAGTTCATCCCCGGTGGCAGGATCTGTCAGCACCGCCGCTACTGCCAAGGCCTTCTTCGGTTTCTTTTTCCCATTCCAGAAATCTTTGATTTTTCCTTTGTACGGCACTCCCAGGGCAATTCCTCTTGCGCACTGCAGGGTACTGCCCCCGCCCAGGGACAGGACCATGGTGCAGCCGGTTTTCCGGCACAGGCTGATCCCGCGTTTCACGGACTTGAACGTGGGATCCGGCAGGATCTGTCCCATATTTTCCCGGGCAATTCCATGTTGTTCCAGCAATACCCGGACTTTTTGCAGCAGACCGTCTTCCACTGGTCGGTGACCGTGCACCAGCAGGACCTTCTGTCCCTGCAGCAGCAGTGGCAGCTCCTGCAGGGATCCAGGACCTGTTACAAGCTGCGGTTCATAATTCTGTGTCATTGTTTTCCTCCATGGTGTCCACCGGCTGTGACCGATGGCTGATCAAGCTGTGATGCTTTGTCTTCAGTATGGATTCAAACAGCCGGGAAAGCTGTTGACATGCCTGTACAGGATATTTCAGGCCGCGCAGGTTTTCGCATGAAAGATTCAGATGGTTTTTTTTATTTCAATCTTGTCTTACCAACAACGGAAAGGGTGATACTGTGAACGATTTTCAGAGGTTTTTTCTGATCCGGTTTCTGGCAAGTATCCTGGCATTGATTCTGATCTTTCTGGTTTCCAGAGTTGTAGAGCGGATCATGAAACTGACAGATGAACCGGAGCTGCCGGAAAACTGGGGCATAGTCTGAAGAAGGGTCGGGGATTTCGATTTTCAGCCAGCCGGTGTACGAACCAAGGTTCTTCGGCAGCGTACATGCATACAAAACAGGACCCCGGAAACTGTCCCGGCAAAGGACAGGCTCGGGGGTCCTGTTCTGTTTCAGGACAAAAAAACCCCTTAAAAAGGGGTGTGGTTTCAACTGGCGGAGAGTAAGAGATTCGAACTCTTGGTAGCCTTTCGACTACACAGCCTTTCCAAGACTGCACCTTAAACCGCTCGGACAACTCTCCAGGTCGATTTCATGCCTCAGCTCTTGCTGAACGCTTAGTTATAATAACCTGGATATATCCTCTTGTCAAAGAGATTTTCAAAAAACTGCATGAACTGCTGTCTGATTTTTCTCGTTTTTTGATGAGGTAACAGGAAATCGATGCAATCCAGTGGCAACACAGTATTCACATAGTTTTCACAAAGCACTGTTCATTGCACATTATACGTATTTAATCCTGACAACGTTGACCAATATGGAAGCAAATACTGTAATTCCAGGAGTAATTCTGCGCATTTCTGCACCTATGAGCATGTAAAGTCGAAAGTCCATGAGGGGCGAAAGTTACACAGCTTGATTTCCAGAACAGTTATACGACCTATACTACACAGGTTTCAAAAACAATTAGCGGTAATCAGGCAAATATGAATAAAAAATTCGAGTTCACCTTCGCTATGACCAAAGTTGATAACAGAAACGTCGTGTTTAATATTGTATCTGGAAGCAATGAGTATTCTAATGCGGGAACAGGATTTGAAACGATCAGTCTTGGCAATGGCGAATCGTTCTCGGTTTATGGATTAACTGTTGGTGATTCTTTCACAGTACAGGAAACCGATGCCACGTTGACAAAAGATACGTACGTAACAACTATTACTGAAACGGGCCAAACGAACCTTGCAGATATTGATACTGATAATAGAAAGATCTCAGTTGGAACTACAGCAAAACCGATTACAAAGAATACCGCTTGCACTGTAGAAAACAAGAAGACGGGTACTGTCCCCACTGCCTTCTTCACAACCTACGGTCCGTATGTGGCTGGCCTTGCTCTGCTTGGCGGATTAGGCTATGCAATGTTCGGAAAGAAGAAAAAGAACGGCTGATCACTCATCCACAGGCATTCACAGACTGGCGAAAGCCGCGGATATCGGCAACCGGATCCTGTCGGTGCTGACCATCATGGTCATGACAGTGGGCTGTCTCTATTGCTTCTATTGTCTCTTTGATGACTGGAGGCAGTCGCAGGCAGGCCTGTCCTCATCCATGGCTCAGTTCAAGCACGATGCCGAGGATCCGCTCTCCTTTGATGAACTTTTGAAAATCAACCCGGACGTGATTGCCTGGCTGACCATCGACAAGACCCGCATTGATCAGCCAGTCGTCCAGGGAAAGGACGATCTGGAATACATCAACAAGGGAGCGGACGGAAAGCCGTCGCTGTCTGGTGCGATCTTTTTGTCCTCGCTGAACAAGCCGGATTTCTCGGATCCCTATAACATTCTGTATGGGCATCATATGGACAATGGTGGGATGTTCGGGGATGTGATGGAATTTCTGGACAAAAAGTATTTCGGGGGGCATAAGACCGGATCTCTTCTGACAAAAGAGTTTACGGAATACAAGCTCGAGGTGTTTGCGATCATGGAAACGGACGCGATGGATCCCGATGTATATTCCATGGCTCTGGTATCCGGCGGCGATACGAGTGCTCTGATCGACATGCTGCGGTCCAAAGCCAGATATTTCCGGGAACCAGGAGAAAAATCTCCAAAGGTATTTGCCTTGAGTACGTGCAACAGTTCCCAGACAGACGGGCGCACCATTTTGTACGCCTGGGTGATAAAGGTGGTGGAACATGAGAAGTAAAAGAATTCTATGGCTGGCGCTGCTCCTGTTTGTCATGACCTTCACCATACTGCCGGTCAGTGCGGCGGAGACTTCCATCAGCGTGGGCATTCCGGTACAGGTAAAGTCCGGAGATACACCGGCTGTCAAAGGCGATGTGCTCTTCACTCTGACACCAGTAGAGGGAGCACCTGCACCAGCGCAGTCAGGACTTCGACTGGCTGCAGGCAACGGCAGCATCCTGCCGGCTGTGACACTGCCGAAGCCGGATACCTATGTATACCGGCTGCAGGCCGCACCGGCGGATCCATCCAGCGAATATATTGAGGGACTCGCGGATTTCCAGGTGGAAATCACGGTCTTCAATGGAGATACCGGAATGGAAGCGGTGATCGTTGCAAGTGACTGGAACAAACCGGCTGACGCTCAGCCCAAGGAACCAGTCACGGTGGTGCTGAAGCGCAAAATACTGCCGGGTCAGGATAAAGGAGCCGATACAGCGGCGAAATCTTCTTCCATGAATCCCTGGATGTGGCTTGCTGCAGGATCTCTGCTGCTGGCTGCGATATTCTGGATTGGCCTGAAGCACGATACAACCGAATAGACAACAAAGCCCCATGCCCTGGCGCATGGGGTTTTGCGTATGTTGTTGGTTCTGGAGATGTGAAGCGGACGGGAGGATGTCTGAACGATTGCACTGTCACGTAGGGAGGGGATGTCAGGTTTTGATGCAACCGGTTCATGCTGGTGATTTTAAATACAGTCAAACGGGTTTGGGATACCGCTGAATCCTGCAGGAGGACTCTTCATCCTGAATGAAGAGTCCCTTTCTTTTGCGGGTTCCAGCCTTGGCCAGTTTCATTTGGCAGTCCTTCTCTGCCAGCATCGGCATCCGGCTGTTCTTTATACTTTCGGCGAAAATGTGACATAGCTGGAGATATTGTGTGCAACAAAACAGGCGAACTGTGGGATGGTTGTGTGATGCCCGTAAGCCGGGATTTCCGTCTTGAGTTTGGTCTTTAAAAAACGTAAGATTTATTCATGTCAATCCGAGAATTCATTGACGCTGAAACGTATAACGTAAAGCGAACGATGGACCTGGACCCGGCGGCGAAATCGCCCTGGGAGGTCCTGCTTTTATATCCGCATATCAAGGCGCTGCGCTCTTACAGAATTGCGAACCGGCTGTGGAAAAACGATCACCGGTTTCTCGCAAGGTGGGTCAGCAACCGGGCGCGCCGGAAGACCGGCATCGAGATCCATCCTGGTGCCACGATCGGCAGGGGACTTGTGATCGACCACGGAATGGGGGTCGTGATCGGGGAGACTGCGATCGTGGAGGATGACTGTCAGCTGTATCACGGGGTAACGCTTGGCGGTGTGGGGACCACGGACATCAAGCGGCATCCGACGCTGAAAAAGGGTGCCTATGTGGGGTCCGGGGCGAAGGTCCTGGGGAACATCACGCTGGGAGAATCCAGCAAGGTGGGTGCCAATGCAGTGGTGCTGCAGGATGTGCCCGATCATGCGACGGCTGTGGGCATGCCTGCACGGATCATCACGAAGCAGAAAGGGGAATGAACCGGGTATGTGGAAATATCGCTGCAAGACGCAGCTGATTACACTGGCGCTTGCCTTTGTGTGTGGTGCCGTTGCCTTCGGATTCCTGCTGTATGCCGATCCGTCCAATGCGTCTCTGTCGTTTCTTCCGCCGGAACTGGCGGCGTATGCGGTGGGAAACAAGATCGCAATGTGTGTATCGGGGGGGCTGGTGGTCGCAGGCATTGCCAATATCATCCTGATCGGACAGCTGCTCATGACACAGTTCCAGGTCTCTCCGATATTCATCTATCTGTTTCTGTTCCTGATGCCCTCGTACCTGATCCTGATCGGGACAGCGCTGGTGATCCCCATGGTGATCCTGAGTATCGTGGGTCTCATACAGCTGAAAACGGGACGGGATTCCGCATTCCGCCGGGCAAAGATCACCGGAGATGCGGAGCTGGTGCGCATCTATGAGCTGCATCACAAACTGGATCCGCAATACAAAGCCATGGCGGAAGAGTGCCGGAAAAATGCAGACCGCGCCGCTTCCATTTATGCGTTGGGTATTGTGGCGGTGATGTGTGTGCTGTTTTTCGTGAACAACATCCTGATCATGATGCTGGCCATCATGGCGTACATGATCATTTTCAACTACATCGCGCGATATCGCGCCAGCTGCATGATTCCGATCACAAAGCTGCTCTATGAACAGTGCGATCCGGAAGCATGCATTTCGGCCATCATCTACTACTCCACGCGGCGGGGGAAGGTGCGCCTGACCAACCAGGCCCTTCTGGCCCAGTGCCTGATTTACCTGAATGATCCGCAGCTGGCCCAGGATGTGCTGATCACATTCCCGCGCAAGGATGCAGCGAGTGTGCTCACATACTGGTCTTTGATGTCCTACATCTATTACCTGATGAAGGACCAGGCGGGCCTGGAGCGAAGCTATGAAGAGGCAACGAAGGTGCGGCTGAATTTCGGCAACACGGGTGTGATGATCCGGAGCGAGGAACTGAATTCCATCAAGAACCGTCTGGATCTGATGAACGGCGACTTTTCGGAATGCAAGCGGTATTTCCTGCAGAGTCTGAAGACAGCGGTGTTCCCGTTCCAGAAAGCGGATGCGGCGTACTACATCGGCCTGATTTCCTTTGTGCAGCAGGACTACGGTCTGGCCGCCATGTATTTCCGGCAGGTGATCCAGACCGGCGGCAAGCTGTATTTCGTGGACAATGCCAGAGGCTATCTGGAGAAGATCGAGGAACTGGATGCGATGGATCAGGCACAGGAGCAGCAGGCTTCTCTGCCGGCCCTTCCGGCTGTAACAGAGTCGGAAACCGTGACGGTGGATGTTCAGGAGCCGGAGGCATCTTCTGAGGATGCGGGTGACGGGACCCGCACTCCTTCTGAAACAGGCCCTGCAGATCTGCCGGCGAAACCGGAAGGCAGCTCTGGAGAGAACGATCCGGACGAAGACAAATAAATCGACAGACTGGCTGCAGACAGCATGACATGATTCCGGATGCGGATCCTGTCAGGGCTGCCTGCAGCTTTTTTTGCTTTTCTTTTCATCTGCCGGGTTATCTGTCTGTTGCGGCAGGCAGGGAAACCGGTGAATGAAACGACGTTTCTCTGGAATGGCTGTCTGCAGGGAACAGTGTGTAAATGGTGTTTCAAAGTGTCCTGCATTTTGTTTCATGCCGGGATCCATTTCGTATCATCTGTGTAAAGAGAAAACCGGCGAATCTCCATAAGGGAGGCACCGGCTGCGGAAAGGGATGGAGAAACGATGAGACAGGAGAAAACAGATTCCAGGCTGCAGGTGCAGTACAGCCTGGCACAGGGACTGTACTGAGGCGCAGGGTGTGCCCTGACGGGATTCACAGCGGTGTTCCTGCAGAGCAGGGGACTGGGCAACACGGAAATCGGTCTGACGGCCGGACTTGCCTCTCTGGCTTCGTACTTTGTGTCACCACTGCTGTCAAAAGTGGCTGCCAGGTGGAACGGGATCTCGCTGCAGGTATATATGATGATGTATCTGGGACTCAGCGGTCTGCTCTATGCACTGCTGGCTCTTCTGCCTCTGCCGGACTGGCTGATCATGGCGGGATACGGGATGACATTCTGCCTGTTTCTGGCCATGAATCCGTTTCTCTCGCAGATTTCCATGAACTGCATTGCACAGGGACTGCGGCTGAAGTTCGGGCCGGCAAGAGGAGTGGGATCCATCTCCTTTGCGGCTGCGGCTATGATCCTTGCACAGCTTTCTTCGTGGCTGGAGCCCGGCTGCCTGGGCTGGATTTATGCAGCGGGAACTGCCTGCCTGAGTGTGGTCCTGCTGTGGATGCCGCAGGTGTATGCAGCCGGTGACGATTGTCGTCAGGCAGCTGAAGCGGACTCGGAACTCTCTGCACAGGTCACTGGGAAAAGACAGGGCTGCCTGTTCGGGAAATACCCGCTGTTCTTTGTGCTGCTGGCGGGGTTTGGCCTGTGTTACATGGTGGCCAGCTGCATGCAGACCTATCTGGTGAATATTCTGGAGGACATGCACCTGGACCCGTCACTGCTGGGCATCAGCCTGTTTCTGATGGCCGCCAGCGAACTGCCGGTGATGGTGCTTACCCCGCGGATCAGGCAGCGAATGGGATCCCTGCCGCTGCTTCTGGCTGCAGCGCTTTGCTACGGATGCCGGAATCTGCTGGTGGCCCAGGCTACATCCTTCGCCATGCTGCTGACCGGACTAATGTGCCAGGGAATCAGTTTCGGGCTGTTTACGGTGGTGATCACCGAATATGCGGGATCGGTCCTGGAGCCCGGGGACAGACTGACGGGACAGAGCTGGATCGCCATTGCCACAACAGGACTGGGTGGTATGGCAGGCAACCTCTTTGGGGGGATCCTGCAGGATACGCTGGGACTGCCGGTCCTGCTGCAGCTGTGCAGTGTGATGACCGTTGTTGGCGTGGCAATCGCTGTGGCCGGCCTGGTACGGGCAGCTATCCTGCGGGAAATGGCTGGTCATGTCGGCATTGTGCGGCGGCTGCTGAGTCCGGACTGGCGTACACAGGATTCGATGGTGAAATAATCATGGAAATATAGTGTCGCCAGATCGAACAGGACAGAAAAGTGAAGTAGAACATGGCTGGATGCTGTTCTCCTCTTTTCATGACTGCCACAGAGCAGGGGATGTCTGTTTGTTTAAATGAACTGAAAAACCACCCAGTCAATCTGATATCGGGTGGGTTTTGTATCTGATGGCTTTCGATATTCAGTTCAGAACGGTTTCTCCGGCGTCCTGTGCCTGTTCCAGGCAGTCTTTGATCAGTATGACTACGCTGAGGGGAATGGAGGCAAGTTCAGCGATGTTGCACAGACTGCTGCCTCCCTTTTTCAGCATTCTGGTGACGATCCGGTTTCGTTCGGCATATATTCCGGTCTGCATGCCTTTCTGTATTCCTTTCTGTATCCCGG
Organism: Faecalibaculum rodentium; assembly: GCF_001564455.1. Taxonomy (GTDB): domain Bacteria; phylum Bacillota_I; class Bacilli_A; order Erysipelotrichales; family Erysipelotrichaceae; genus Faecalibaculum; species Faecalibaculum rodentium. The sequence goes on along the minus strand of NZ_CP011391.1, from coordinate 1,413,940 downwards.
CAGAAAAGGCAGACTGTTCCCGGGTTTCCAGCATTTCCTGCAGTACTCTGCTCATATAGCTTCTGCTCCTTTCTTTCGTTTTATGGTCTTCACCATATCCTGCAGCAGAGGTATGGTGATGTTTTCGGGATCCGGTTCGTTGAGATCCTGCATGAGATGACCCGGAAATGAGTCATCCCGAAATCCGGCGTTTACAAATACCTGGTGAATATCAAAGCGAAAGCATGTCGTTTTATCGCCTGTCACCGTTTCCATGATCCGGATCGGTTCATCGTGCGGAAAAATCTTAAGTCGGGTTCCTTTGAAGTGGTTTGCATTTGTGATGAACACACAGTTGGTCTGCAACCTGTCATTGCAGGGTTTGCCCGCTCGCACCGCAAACTGTGATGCGATTTCAGAATAACGGAGTACACGTCCGGGTTCAATGTCGTACTGGATAAAGTCATAAACACTGACACTTTCTCCTTCCACCTGTATGAGCATATCCAGGATGGAGTTTTTGCCCGTCATCAGATCGGCATGGTTTGGGATGGGTGTCTGAAATGACACCGTGATCTTGTCGGGTTTCAGGGTCTGGCCAAATATGGCTTCGTGCAGAAGTATGCTGAATGCTTTCTTTTTGTCCTCCGGCAGCCGGATCGCGGCTGCTTTCCGGTAGACGTCATCCATCAGACACAGCTCATCCAGTGCAGGTTCCAGCGTTTCTTCCAGGGATGAATATTCCGGTTTTTTCAGACTGGCAGATTGCGGATCTGTCTTTGTTTTCCGGTCTGTCTTTCCTTTCATTCTGTTCTCCTGTCCAGCGCCCCATGTTTGTATAGTCGCCAGAGGGCGCTGTTTTTGATAAAAAACTCCGGAATGCCTGAATTACCGGGTTTCGCGTCATGGACGACAGGTACGGCTGCCATCGGCAGACTGGCAGACTGCGACAAAACGGTAACAAAAAGCCCGGCCTGGCACCGGGTCAGTAACTGGAATCATGAGGAGAATTCAAATCGGGTCGGGCTGGAACCAGGAGCAGGATCCCGGAAGCCCAGACCATTTCGGCCAGTCCGCTGACATGCCCACAGGCAGCCATGATGACAAAACTGATGCCCAGGACCAGGAACCAGGTCCTGGCTTTTTTGTTGTGAACATACAACACAAGCCGAAGCTGTTCGACAGACAGCAGGATGATGGCGGCAATCTGGAGCCAGATATGCAGGTCATTGAGCCATCCCGGACCGGCCGCATTCCAGGGAATCACGAATCCCGCCGCCAGACATACCAGCCAGGGACCGGGTCTGTACCTGCGGACAAGCAGTGTGAGAACCAGCAGACCCCAGAGAATGTACAGCCACAGGCAGTGCTGCTGGAGAGCCGTGATGTTTTGGGAGACAGGGTTTGTGAAAAAAACCGGCAGCCACAACAAAGTCAGAACAAAAATCTTACACACATCTTAAAAGTATACAGATTTTCGTCGGATTTCATCAAAAATCAGTCCAATCCGCGTATATACAAGTACGCCCCATGGAAAGGAGGTCCGATGAAAGACCATGTAACGGTGACAGGACGCAGCGCTTCGGTGCTGCGGATCCAGGTCAATGAACAGGAAATGTTTGATGAAACACTGCTGGAGCAGGCGGCGTTCGATCCGGGGTGTCTGAAGTGCCGGGTGGTCTGCAGGAATCCGGTGGTTCTGGAGTATGACATTTCGGGACTCATGGACATCCATGCCTTTCTGCAGGAATACACCTTTGTGCAGCGGGAGGGTTACGGATTCCTGGAGGAACTCTTTGAATCCTCGATTCGAACGGCCAGGGGCAAGCCGCTGCACCTGGATATCCGTACGGTGTTCTGTTCCAGGTACGGAGACCAGTTCCGCTTTGCTGTCCTGCCACTGAAAACCGATGCCTGGCTGCTGCAGCGGGAAGAGATGCGGGACTTCGTGGAAGCTGTCCGCTCGGCCTTTCGGACATCGACGGATTACGAAATTCCCGGCTGGCTCCAGATGGCACAGAGCAGTGACCAGTTCTCTTTGCCGACAGTGATCCAGGGACTGCGGGAACTGGAACGGACCTACCATCCCCGCCGGTTTCCCTTTCTGCCCCCGAAGCCGAGAGAACCCTTCCGGACACGTGAAGAGGTGATCCTGCCGGTGATCGAATACGATGCACTGATGCCGCCACTGCCGATCCCTGGATCTGAGAAGCCGGACCCGGGTGACAGGTGGGCAGAAAGCGGCGGAAATCCGGCATTCACACAGGCCACCCAGATCCTGGCGCCGGTGCCGGAAGCTGCCGCCTGTCTGGTGGATGGCGACAGCCGGTATGAACTGCCGTTTGAAACCATGACCGTGGGCCGGGGGATGCAGGCCGACATCCGGGTCCTGGATGACAGCGTATCTGCGCTGCATGCCAGGATCACAGCGGATCAGGGACGGTTCTATATCCAGGACCTGAGATCCGCAAACGGGACCTGGCTCGGGGAGAAACAGGTGAGGCGAAAAATGCGGCTCCGCAATGGCATGGAACTCCGGCTGGGGGCGCATATCCTGCAGTTCATACAGTGAACCGCTACAGGCGTCTGAAAGTCCTTGGATGCAATCTGTGCTGCACGGAACTTGCACGGGATGAAGAGACCGGCAGGCTTGTCATCCTGCGGCGGGCCCGAAAAAGCGATATCCTGGCCTGCCGTCAGTCTGCCAGGGAGGCGGATCTGCTACTGAAGCTCAAGGGCAGGAATGCACCGTGCCTGTATGAGTGCCGGGAAACGGAGACGGAGCGTGTCCTGGTGGAGGAATACATCCAGGGAACACCCGCCGGCGGGCTGAGCAGGGCGCAGAAACGGCGGGTCCTACAGGAAGCGGCCCGCATTCTGGAAAGGATCCATCAGCTGGGCTACCTCTATCTCGACCTGAAGGAAGACCACCTGTTTCTGTGCGATGACAGGGTGGTGCTCATTGATTATGACGGCGTGCTGGAGGCCGGCAGCCGTCAGTGCTTTTTCGCCACACTGGACAGCATGGCACCGGAACTGGCCGGTGACTGTCCGAAAACCACGGCAGCGGATGCCTGGGCCTGGGGGATGCTGGCCAGACGCTGGCATCTGTATCCCCTGCAGCGACGCCGGTGCCTGCAACTGGACCCAGGGCGACGGAGGGATCCCCTGCATTCTGGAAAGATCCCGGGCAGTGTTCTGATCTGGATGATCACAGTGTCTGTCTTCGCGGCCGGACTTTGTGTTCCGGTTCTGCAGCTGCCCGGGTCTCAGATGCACGAAACGGATCTCGTCCGTCAGGTGCTCCTGGATGACAGCCGTCCGCTAAGTGAACGACTGCAGGTTCTGCAGGACCTGGACGAACCGCTGGAGGCAGGGGTGCTGGAACAGGTGTGCCGGAAAGTCCGGACAGAGCAGGATGCGCTGTGTGTTGCGGCATACGCTCTGCGAATGAAGACAGAAGGCTGTGACATGACCCTGCCGGCGGAGTGGAAAGACCGGTTCGGGTCTGATGTGTCACAGCTGATGGAATGGAAGGAGACAGTGAATGACTGAACATATACAGCCGCCGGTAGATGCCGGCACGATCTGCGAGATCTGCACCATGAAGGATCCCGGGATCCTGACACAGCCATCCCGCCGGGTCTGGATCAGGACGCCGGAAGGACTTTTGCGACAGATGGAGGCCAGTGACAGCAGAATCCCGGAAAATTCAAAACCGGATGGATCTTCGCAGAAAGAAGACCTGAATCCAGGTGCAGGACCGGAGACCGAAACAGATATGGATCAGGATGCAGGCATCGGTTCAGGCGGGGAACGGGAACTGCCGGAACCGGTGGCAGCAGCCGAAGAGACAGCGGAAACCCAGGGTGTCGGGGAACACGACAGCCAGCCGGGTTCAGGAGAATCGGGCTATCAGACAGCGGCAGACGGCACACATCCTGAAATCAGTCCCGGCCTTACGGAGGATCCGGACAGCAGTGACGATCCTGCGACGGATACAGAGAGCAAAGACGGAGAAGATAAGACAGATCCGGATGCTGCGGACAAGATTGTGGACTCCGCAGGACAGGGCTGTGCTGATCCTGCGCCAGGCGCATCCGATGACAGCCAGCCGGAATGTCCGGGAGAAAAACCTGCCGACAAGGATCCGGACAAGAAACCAGCTGGGTCTGTGCAGGAGAAGCCGACTGGCTGCATTCAGACGCCGGCTCTGCTCTTTCCGTCGGCAAAACCCTCTGAATTACCGAAGACGGAAGAGTCCGGATCAGGAGAATCCCGGGCACCGGAAGGATCTGCTCCCGTATCCGGTACTGTCACGGGCACCGGGCTTCAGGATCCCGCAGTTTCTGCGTCTGGATCCATGGAAGAGAAACTCCGGCCCATCCTGACAGCCCCGACTCCTGTACCGGAGCCCATCCCTGCTGGAGCCGGAGAGACACTGATTCAGCCCGGGACACCCGGTACAGACCTGACACAGCCAGCATCGGCCAGTCAGATCGAAACCGGGGTTGACATCACAGTACAGACCGGTCTGGTCATTGCCCGGGAAAAGAACCGGGAACGCCAGGGACCGGAACAGTCTGCAGAGAGCCTCAAAGCAGAGTCTTCTGGTCACCTGGTGAAATCCGGCGGTCTTCTCTTTGACTGGGACCAGGAAGAAGGACTCCGGATCCTGGAAACCAGAACCCCGCCGGTACGCTTTTCAGTGCAGGAAACTGCGGATACCGTGCAGCTTCGCCTGCCCCCCGAACAGAGCATTCTGTCAGCCCAGGTGGATGGAGAACCCATTCCGGTGCAGAAGGATGAACAGGGAAACACCCTGCTCGAAGTGCCCAGGGGAAGAACCGTGCGGGAAGTCCGGGCCCTGACTTCGACCGGCACTCTGCTGGAACACCAGATTGGCAGCAGTCAGTCCATGAACTGGTTCAGTCTGTGGCCCATACTGCTGGCCCCTGTACTCTGGCTGAAGAGAAGACACCATGGCTGAGCTGCTGTGCTTTACCGAAAACCGCTTTTCCAGCCTGGAGCTGCCGGAAAGAAACGGGGCTGTGGTCATGGAGGATGACCATCGGTCCATACAAGTCCCGCTGAATCATGCCCGGATTGCCGGCGACACGGTGTATTACGCCAGAGCCCGTCCTGGTCCTGATGACCTGAGCCTTCTGCTGGCACATGACGGATTTGTCTTTGGACGGCAGCTCATGGAAACACCCGATCCGGCTGTATCCATCGAACACTTCCGCATCACGCGGCAGGGCGGGAACTATGTGCTGGAAGACCTGGACTCCATGAATGGAACCTACGTCAACGGACGCAGGATCCGGCGCGAAACGCTGCATTTCCTGGACCGCATCCAGTGTGCACGCTGCAGCCTGTTATGGGTGGGGTCCTTCTTTCTGTGCAGCTTTCGCCAGCATGGACCGCCGGTATCCGCCATTCCTGTCAACGCTGCACGACAGCCGGACAGGACACAGTCCTGGAAATCCCTTCCCGGCTGGACAGTGATGCCGGACCCTTTGCAGGAGACACTGGAGAGCTGGACACTGCAGGAACCGGTGAAGCCCCAGAGCCTGTTTCTGTCCTGCGGGTCAAGCCTGCTGATGTGTGCCGGATCCCTGCTGTCGGCAGCCCTGCTCCAGGTCACACAAGCCGGAACCGCAGATACCGTCAGGACAAGTCTTGTGATGTCGCTGAGCATGGCCGGCAGCTTCCTGGTCTATGGCCTGATTTCCCGCCGCATGACCTGGAAACAGCAGCAGGCAGAAGCAGACGGCAGACTGGAGGCTTACCGCCAGTATCTATGCGGCCTGCAGATGCAGTTCAGACAGCTGCGGGAGCAAATCACAAAACAGCAGGAGAAGCTCGCTGAGCTCTGGTCAAACCTTGATCCCGTCCTGTTTCAAAGCGGACTTCCGGTTCCCTGCGGATGGACCGAGACCGGGCTGCCGGTTGAAATCCGGGAATCATCATTCAGCTGGCAGCACCGTCGTCACCCCCTCTTTGCCTTTGTGAAAGCTGTTCTGGAAGAAGCAGCCATTCCTGTCCGGACTCTGCGGTACGAGGACATGGAAGCACCTGTATCGGGAAATCCGGAAGCCCTGTTTGCGATGACCATCTGGAGCCAGGATCCGGCACGGGTAAAGTGGGGCGGGCTGCAGCCGGTGGCCGGAGAATATCCTCATTTGTGGCATGACCACAGCCGGGTCACAGGAAAGCTGCCGGGCATGGCGGTCTATGGACTGGATATCCGGGAAGATACGGGGTTGTCGGTGACTCTGACAAACCTGAACAGCCTCCGGTTCTGTCCTCCCCGACCTCAGACAAGACCACTTTCCAAAGTCGGGACCGGTCCCTGCTACCGGGTTCAGATCGGCACGAATCAACAGCAGCAGCCAGTCTTCCTGGACTTGCTGGCAGACGGGCCCCACGGCCTGGTCGCAGGAACCACGGGAAGCGGGAAATCGGAAGCCATGGCCACGCTTCTGACGCAGCTGATGAAGGAAAACGACCCAGCCTGGTTCCGGTTTGTGATCCTGGACTTCAAGGGTGGTTCCTTTGCGGCTCCCTTTTCCGGACTGCCGCATTGTGCAGGCATCATGACGGATCTGGATGAAACCGGGATGGACGCCCTGCAGCTGGCCCTGGAAGGGGAACTGAAACGCAGGGAGCAGCGCATGCATGACTTCCAGACTCTGTACCCGGCGCAGACACCGGATTTTGTCACCCTGAACCGGTTCTGTCCGGAAAACCCGATCCCGCTTCTGCTGGTGGTCGCAGATGAATTTGCGCAGATCCGGGAACAGTATCCTATGCAGATGGACTTTCTTCAGTCCCTGGCCAGGGTCGGACGGTCTCTGGGCATCTGTCTCCTTCTGTCCACTCAGCGTCCGCAGGGAATCGTGGATGCCCAGATCCTGGCAAATACGGGTTATGTGCTGTGTTTCAAGGTAAGAGACCGGTTTGAAAGCCAGGAAGTGCTGCATGATGGCCGGGCCGCGGACCTGAAAGGGGCAGGAGATGGCTGGTTTGGACCGATGCGGTTTCAGGCACTCTATGCCAGACGGCCTGTCAGCGCCGGCGGCTGTCTGCAAAAAGCAGATGGCCAAATCCTGCGGCAGCTGCCAGTCAGGACCTGGATGGAAGAAACCCTGGAACTCGCTGCCAAAGGCCGGGAATGCTGCGATCTCCTGCTCCCCGGAATGCCCGGGTCGTTTGATGGGCCGGGACTCGCGCAGGTGCTGGATGCGTACGCAGCCAGACTCTGGATCCTGGATCCGCCTCTCGGCAGTTTCACCCGGATCCTGGCACCGGAAAACCGGGATCAGGTCCTGACCGTTCTGCAGACTGTCTATCCGGGCATGGTCCTGCCAACTGCCGGTACTGCCTGGTTTGCCCTGCATCTGCAGGGGGAGCGGACAGTGGTCCTGCTGGATGAAGACCCGGCATTATGGATCCATCCCGATGTGCGTCTGATCCTGATCCAGACCAGGCCTGACAGACTGACTGTTTCGCCGGATCAGACCATTGTGACCGGCAGTGCCGCCAGTCTGAGCCTGTTCGGGGGATTCCGGAACGATGTGCCATTCCCGACAGGCCGCCTTGAACCAGACGGGCTGCCACTTCATTTTCAGGACCGGCTGGATCCGCAGGATGATATGGTCCTGCCGGATTTTGACCAGCCGCAGGACTGGGCTGCGGTTTTCACTCAGCCTGTGCTCGGCCTGCATCAGGGAGAGCCGGTGTTCTGGGATGGCGAACCGCTCGCTGTCTATGGCAATGAGGCCATGGTGGTGGCAGCCAGGCTCTGTCAGTGGCGTCCTGACTGGCCAAAGCCGCTGGTGGAACCGGAAGATCATACAGCACCCTGCAGCAGACTGTATACAGGTGGCTGGAAACCCAGGGCCTGGACACTGGGCCTGCCTTCTGTGCCGGAACCATGGATCCTGCAGAAGAAATCCGTATGCCAGGGCCTCATACCGCTGATCCATGCACAGTGACTGGCTGCTGAACATCACGGATGTCCTGACAGGAGACACGCTGCAGCTCTGGCTCTCTCCGGAAACCGCTCCGGCAGATCTGGGGATTCTCTGGCTGATGGATCCCGTGACAAGGCAGGTGCTGGATCCTTCACTGCCGTCCGGGCTGCTGGAATGTCCGTTTGGGACACATCTTCTTGCGCTGCTGGCCTGAAGGGCCGGCATTGCGTCAATGATTCACGAGAAAGGAAAACTGATTATGCACATACAGGCCAACTATGACCACATTCTTCAGGAAGGACAAAACCTTCAGCAGCAGGCACAGGACTGCCGGAGCCGTATCCGGCAGCTGGCTGCAACCATGGAACAGACGGCGGAAATCTGGCAGGGCGAAGACTGCCAGACCTTCCTGTCGCAGGCACGGAGCCTGCAGCCGCACCTGATCCGTCTGACTGAAATCATGTCGCAGTATGGTGATACATTGATCCGCACAGCACAGATCTATCGTCAGTTGCAGCAGGACAGAGCCGCACAGGCTGCGAGGCTGTTATGATCCGGATTTCCAGTCAGGAACTGGCGGCCAGATCCGCCACGATGAAATCCCAGCTCAATGACATGCGTGCCCTGTTTGCGGCAGTGACCGGCCGGATCCGGGCTATGGAAGGTGAATGGAGTTCACCGGCCAGCCGGGCATTCGCGAGCGAATACGAGACGCTGGTTCCCCTGTATGAAAACTATTGTGAAGTGACCGAAGCCTTCACAATCTATCTGGACCAGACAGCCGCATCCTATCAGGAAACCGAGCAGATCCTTGCTGCCGGCATGGCCTCATGAGGGAACAGGTCTACTATCAGAACCTGATTGGCCGTCTTCAATCCATGAAGCACAGCATTCCTGCCTGCCTGAGTGCACAGGAGCGTCAGCAGGTGTGCAGCCGCCTCAGTCTGATGCAGTCTCAGGCAAGAGTGATCCTGGCTGCCCTGAAACAGGATGAGGACCGACACTGATGCCCTGAAGGGGTATTCGGCAAGTCTTCGGGGTCTTCAGTCCTGGGGGTACAGAAGCAGTGCAGCGTATGGCACACACCTGGAGGTCCAGAACAGCCTGAACCGGCTGGCTCTCTGGTTTGAGACAGCCGCCACGCAGGCGGAGCAGACGGAGACGGCTCTGGCTTCCGTTACTTCGGTCTGGAAACCCGGAACGATGCAGGTCAGTCACACAGAGGTATGGAACCTGGGACAGCAGCTGAAAAAGAAGCCGGTCACGACCACCTTCAGCGGAACCGTCTCCACGTCTCTGGCTGCAGCCCGGTTCACGCACAGTGGAGCGCATCACAGATTCGATACCGATGTCCGGGTATTTGATACACAGGCCTCGGGCAGTGTGGGATTGAAGCTCTGGGACAAAAAGAAGAGATTCAGTCCCGAAGCCAGGATCCAGGCAGAGGCATCCATGAGTGCTGCCTGTGTGACGGGAAACTACAGGGTGTTTTCGGGAACAGGTATGTCCGGGTCTTTGCGGGTCAGGGGTGAGACCGGGGCTGTCTATGCGAAAGCCGAGGCAGTGCTGTCCAAAGACGAACAGACACTGGAAGCATCTGTGGGAGCTGCGGCGTTCCGGGGAGAATGTTCCCTGGCGTTCTCTCTTCTGGGCTGTACGGTGACCATTACAGGAGAAGGCTCGGTTGGCAGCTGTGAAGCCGGCCTCTCCTATCGGCACATGAACCGGGAGTGGGAGTTTGGCAGCAAGCTTGGCTTCATTGCGGGCACCGGATTCAAGGTGAATGTCCGCTATTGATGGCACTCGTATTTGTGACTGGCCATCCCCTGGACCTGAATCATCCGGACCGGTCAGAGTGAATCGAATCAATTCAGAAAGGCAACAAGCAACAACAAGAAAGGAAACAACATGAAACAGACACCGGAATGGCTGCCGCTTGGCAGCGTCGTGACCCTGAAAGAAGGGTCCAAGAAGCTCATGACCGTCGGGCGGATCCAGCGGGGAGGAGATGACATCCTGTATGACTACGCGGGCGTCCTCTGGCCGGAAGGCATGATCCGCAGTGACCGGCTGTATCTCTTCAATCATGACGATATCGATCTGCTCTGGTATGTGGGCATGCAGGATCAGGAGGAATTCGGCTTCCGTCGTGTGCTGGAAGAACAGTACGATACCCTGCACGAATAAAAACTTTTCCCGGCAGTCTGCATGACTTGAACGGGAACAGAGATAAACCAGTTCTTCATCTTTCACACCCGGTTGCATCCGGGTGTTTTGAAAATGCCCGGTAAAACCGGGAAGGAAAGAAAGAGTCCAGATAAAATCGGGCGGTCTGGAAAGAAAGGAGAAGGATGGACAAAAACAGAAAAGACAGGAAGGATGGAATCCCACATGGCCATAGGGCCATCAGCGAAGAACTCACGGCTGTCATCTCCCCGGAGGAAGCAAAGGCAAGATACGACAGAGCGCAAAGGAAATCCTGTCTTTGCCATATCTGTGTGCGCTGAATCTGAAGAAAACTGTACCGGACCTGTTTTCGGGCAGTCTGAAGGATATAGCATGCCGCTTCAGGAAATCGATGGCAGCAGATACTGGGGGTGTGAGCGAATGTCTGAAGGACCAGCTGGCTGAAACAGAAAAAGCCACGGCAAGTCTGATTCACTGGTTCTGTATGTCTGTGAAACAGCCGATCCGAATGTACTTCTGATCGATGTCGAGAGGCAGAACACGAATCCAGGATCCAGGCATCTGGCAGGACGGTTCTTTTACTGCATCGGTGTATTGCTGACATCGCAGAAAAATGATGTCAGTGGTTGTTCCGGAGATGAATACCGGAATGCGAAACCGATTCTTGCCTTGAGGATCATGCCGCTCATGGAACACAGTTTTATTATTGACTGCAGAAGCCGCGCTGAAATGGTTTTTACTGACAGTGATACAGGAAATGCAGGACAGAATCTGTGTCATGTCATGGATGGTTTTATACGGATCAAGGTGTTCGCAATCGGAAATGACCGGGATGAATCGGGAGACGGAGCCATTCAGTGCCTCAGTCATTTTTTCAGAGAGTCCATCGAACCGGAAAAGCAGATTCGATACCTGGAGAAGGAGGGAGTTCCAGCAACAGCCCACACCATAGATCAGCTGAATGACTGCAATGAAGCCCAGGTCGTCTGGCCGGATCCGAAGATGAAGCGGGAATACCACCAGATGAAGGCGGAACGGGATGTATCTATCGAGAAGATTTATGGATTCAAATCCGAGAACGACGGCCTCAAAAACGAAAATGACAGACGTAGATCCCGGCTCGACCTGCTGAAGGAAAAATATCCCGAAATGTATCATGAGATCACGTCCACATTCATCCGCAAACAGGAACGCTGACATCTGGCTGCTGATTCGCTGCATCCTTAGATGACTGCCCGACCGCCTGTATCGATATAGCCCAGGCACACGAAAAGACCGATTCCACATCCGGAACCGGTCTTTTCATCATGGCCAGACAGTCAAATCTGCCGCTTTTCTCTGGCTCAGCTTTCCGCGTCCGCGCTTTCCATCAGATCCGGCCTGGTCACCAGATACTGCGGATAATTGACGCGGAGGTAATCGAAGATGTCCTGGTCAAACACCCGGAAATCATACTTGGTCAGGTAGCTCACCAGACATTTCTCCGTGACTGTGGAGTCATTCTTAAGTGTGCTCTCCAGCTCGCCCTTGATGTCATCATAGTTGTTGCTGACAAGCACAGCCACGAAGAACTGCGTCTTGTCGTCGCTCTCGAACACTTCGTTCACCACACCGGCTTTGCTCTCGGCACTGGACAGCGTGTTGATCAGACGGGTGGGAAGCACAGTATCCATCGTAGTGACGATGGTCGCCGTCCCGTTGTAGCTTGTGCCCTCCGTCTGGTACTGACCAGCCACATCCTGCGCGCTCTTTCCGTCCTTCAGTGCCTGCAGCGCCTTGTTGGCGGAATCCTTGGAATCCGTCTGGATGATCTGCACCCGGGAGGGCTTGTACTCCTGCACGATTTCCTCCTGAGCATCGGTGAACCACTTTGTCAGCAGTTTTTCCGCCTGGACAGCAGGGATCAGCACCTTGTCAATATAATCCTGCCGGTCCTTGTATCCCATGCTCTGGATATAGCTTTCCAGATTGTCCGAGGTTTTGGCGTATTCGTTGTAATTGTCCTCCGCCTGTTTCCGGATCTCATCCGTCACCGGGACTTCCTTGTCGTAAATGACTTCTTCAGCCATCTGCATCACCAGGTTCGGGCCTGTGGATTTCTTGATGTATTCATATTCCTGCCCGCGGGTGTATGTGACATCGCCGATGGTCATCAGCTCTTTGTCCGGATCGGACACGGAAGCCGTGGCTCCGGAACACCCCGCCAGGAACAGCAGGCCGGCTGCACCCGCAGCGATCCATGATTTATTCCGCATCTGCCTGATCTCCTGCTGTCTTCATGTAGTTGTCCAGACGGGCCTGTGTCTGTTCGTCCTCGAACGTGATCTTCAGTTTGGATGCCGCCTCCTGCATGATCTTCATGGACAGACCGGTATCGCTGCCGAGCAGCGCATACAGCAGTTCATCCCGGACGTCTTCATTGTCAGACTCGTGAATCGCAGTCACATTGTCTTCATCCACTGTGACCTTCACCATGCTTTTGGCGCCTGTGGACGCATCTGTCACAGAGATCCAGTCTGTTGTCTCGCCCTTTTTCAGGGACAGCGCGGCGCTGACGGCTTCCGCAGCCACCACTCCATTGCCCTGGGCTGCATCATCCGCATCGATGTACCCCGCGAAGCCTTCCTTGTCTGCTGTGGCTGTATCATCCGAGAAGGCAGTGGCCGCATTTGCGAAGGTGCCGGATTCCAGTGCCTTGTCAATGCTGTCGACTTTCTTCTGCTCGTCCTCTGTCAGCGACTCGGGGTTGGAAACCGTGACCTTGATCTGGGATACCGTCCGCGGCTGCTTGTCCTTGAGGGATTTCTTCAGTTCCTCGAAGTGCGCATCCACATAGGTGCGGTCCAGTTCCTTTTCCTTTACGTTGACCAGACAGTAGTCGTACAGGTCATCATAGCTCGCAAAGCCATAGGAGGCCAGTTCCGCGGAAATGGCTTCCTTGTATTTATCCGAACTCTGTCCCCGGACATTCTGGTCAATGGTTTTCTCCATTTCTTTCGCTTCCTTCTCCAGGTCCGATGTGGTCTGCACAGACTGGGAAACCACGGCATTTTTATACAGATTGTAAAGCAGCTGTCCGTCAAAGGGCGCTCCCTGGTCATACAGTTCATCGGCAGTGATGTCCCGTTCTGCAAGGGAAGCAATCACGTCCTTGCCGTCTGCCTGACGGCCCGGGACGTTGTTCCGGTTTGCGTCGTAAATAAAATAGCCGGTGGCACCTGCCAGGGCCACAATGATCACGACCACGAACCAGTTCGATCTGATCCAATCAGACATAGTTGTCCTCCTTGTGTGTTCAACTGTTAAATTATACACTTCGTCAATTCTTCCGTCAAAAACCCCTTTACCTAAAGGGGATTCGACGATTTTTAATGAGGTTCATTCATTTTTGGAGTAAAATTGGAGCATTTTTCTACGCCAGAATGTTCGGGATTTCGTCTTCAAAAGCCCTTGCGATAGCCTCCGCTTTCCTTAAATCAGTTGTCTCTGTATAGACCTGCAGAGACATTGCTGCTGATGCATGGCGTGCCAAATCAGCAACTGTTTTCAAGTCAGTCCCGGCCAGCACAAGATTCGTGATGTAAGTGTGCCGGAGCATATGCGGATGGAAATCAAACCCAAGCTTTTGCGCTGCAGTCCTGATTGTATTACCGGTGTTTCTCGGATGCAGCCAACGTCCCTCTTCTGTACAGAGAATCAGGGGATAGGGGTTGTAGTCTCTCCATTCCTTCAAGGATTCTATCAATGGTTCAGGGACAGGTAAAACGGCATTCGGTTTTTCTGTCTTCGTCATATCCCTAATATAGAAATCTTTGACCTTTAGCCTGGTGTAGGTCAGCTGCTTGTTTATCCGGATTGTCCGGCTCTGGAAATCCACATCATCCCATGTCAGAGCACAGGCTTCTGCGATTCGCAGTCCCAAATAGTAACCAAGCATCAGGAACACTCCTTTAGATCCGGAAGTAAACTCGTCTTTCGCGTGTGATACCAGATTCAACAGCGATTTGAAATCTGTCTCCGAAAGGTAGTCGCTGCTGCCGGCTTTCTTTCTGCTGTTGTTGACGCCGGAGGTCTGTACCAGATTGATTGGCCAGCTGGCGATGTATCCGGATTTGACAGCCAGATTCCCAATCCCGGTCAGTACGGTTTTGGTAGTTGCGACGGCAGATTTTCCCACAGTCGACATATCTGTGAAAAAGCTCTGCAGTTCTGGGTAGTGCAGATCTTTGATATCTGCGTTTCCCAGAACAGGCAGGATGTGTTTATTGTAATTGTCCCTATACAGGCTGATCGTGTTCGGGGAGTATCCCGGCAGCTTGATCATCTGCTGGAAAAGCTCATCAACTGTATGAACGGAGTTGTCCACCACCAGCCCTTTGGCCAGATCGGACTGGACTGCAAGGGCATGTACCTGCGCTGCCTTCTTGGTCGCGAAGCCGGACTTGCTGTACTTCTTCTTTTTCCCGTACCGGTCCTTGTATTCAAAAGTGACCCGCCATGTGTAGCCGGACTTCGATTTCTTCGATTCTCGCTTATCAAATCGCATAGAAAAACCATCCTTTCTGTTCGTCAGGATGGTACAATCACTAATGCTTTGAGGTTGGTTATACCATCCTTTGCCTCCCTCGCTGGCTGCATCCGGCGGGGGAGTTTTTTTTTGTTGTTGTTAAAGGAGTCGAAATCGACCAGGTAGCAAATTGCGTTCTATACAAAATGCTCAGAACACCATTTTCAACGCTTGACGAAAATGGTGTGGCTGTGAACCGTTTCCAAAATGGAAAGAGTTCAAATCATTAAAACAAAAGGCCCTGCGTCTCTATAGAAACACAGGGCTGGAGCCGCTGGGGCTCGTGTGTGGCTTCACAGCCGTGCTCCCTACTCGAAGGCCAGGAGCGATGGAAGCAGATATGATCTCTTCCTGAATGTATTCACATTTTATCAGTGAACGCCTGTGTCTTCAATAATTTAGTTAATCATTCCCATCAAGGCATTTTCCAGAACACGGCTGAAATTGATTCCTTTTTCTTCCGCAGCAGCTTTAAGCCATGCGGGGATAGTGGTATTGGTTTTAACTCTGCGGTTCCGGTATTCTTCGTGCAGTAGCTCCGGATAAATCGTGATAGGGGTAACGACATTACCAGCTGTGTCCTCAGCGCTCAGAGACTGAGAAGGTTCCGGGATTTCTTCGCTTTCTTCTTCCAAAGCGTAGTAGTGCATGGAGAGAGCGTCTTTTGCAATACGGGCGGCCTGATCAATGGTTTTTCCGGATGCTACACACCCTGGGAAATCAGGAAAGTAAACGCCATACCCTGAATCACAGGGCTCCATAACGGCTAAATAGGTTTTTGTTTTCATGATTCGTTCGAAGATATACAGGGCAGGAGGGCTTATTTCAGCCCCGCCTGTTTAAGAATGCTGTTGGCGGTTCCCTTAGGGACTTCGTCTGACCAGCTGTGGGGAGCAATGGTCACGAGTCCTTTTTTCTCAGGATGCTTGTACTGTCTGTGACTGCCTCTTTGTCTGGTGACCATCCAGCCATCCTTCAGTATCAGTTTTTCTATCTCCCTGTATGTCATCTCCAACCTCCTTATAGCTATATTATACGCCTAAATATACGCATGTAAAGAGCTTTGATTATTTAATCCTCAGTGATCCTGAGTTTATATTTACCAAGTACGGGGAATTCGTCATCGGGAGTTATCAGTATTCCCAGAAAGAACCTGTTTCTGGAGCTATTACTGTCATATAAACAAATCCATCATCCGTTGCTTGCTGAGAAACCGCGCATTTAATGCCGTCAACTTCTGCACTTCCATATGTGTAGTGAGTGACGCTATCTCGATAGGCTGCTTTTGCTAACCCTTCAGCATCATCTATGTCCAGCGTTTTCAAAACCGTTTTAGGAAGTTCGTACATATAGTAGTCTTTAACGCTTTGGTCATTTTTTGAGGTAGGTATTATTGCTGATATATTTATAGCGTCAACCCTGCTCTTATCGTATTTGTCCCAGACGACAATCGAAGTTTCATCGCCTGAAGGTCCCACAATATCAATTCCAGGATAATCATTGCTTGTATCTAAAGTTGCTTTAGCATCTGAAGGCAGTGCTTTTTGGACGGCTTTTGCAGTATCTAATGCAGAAGCATTAAAAGCCGTTCCATCAGGAGTCAATTCGATTTTTTTAGTACCAGTACATCCGGCCAGCATAAGGGCCGCCAATCCTGCAGTAAGTAGTTTCTTCTTCATAATCAAAAATCCTTTCTTAATATTCTGTCATTCGCATCCTGTACTTTCCAAGCACACGGAAGTCATCGTATTTCTGTATCGGTATAGGTTCATACCTTGGATTCTCAGAAAATAGCCACATGCTCCCATCGGGGAGCTTTTTAAATCTCTTGCAGAAATACTCCCCATTTAGACTGAACGCGCCAATGGACCCTGGGTCAATGGTTGAGGTCTGCTCAAAAACGACATAGTCACCGTTCTGTATTCGGGGCTCCATGGAATCACCAAAAGCAGGATTTGCAAAGTAATGACAGGCTTTGGAAACCATTGTATCCGGTACGCCCAGATAGTCCACCGGCTGCTCATCAACCCATTTTCCAGTCCCACAAGAAATCGGATCATAGACTGGGACGGTATTCAGGTGAATCTGCAACCGTTCAGGGGGCAGCATGTTGCCGGGTTCTCGTTTAGGGTCTCCGGCTCCCTCTTCTTGCCAGCCCATGAGGTAAGCAGGAGTGGTTGACAAGGCTTTGGCGATCATGGCCAGTTTGTCCCGGCGCATATTTTTGATCATTCCAGTTTCCCATTTTCGGACGGTGCTCTTATTGACTCCAACAGCATCGCCCAATTGCTCAAGTGTCCATCCTTTTTCGGTTCTTAATTCTTTAATCCTTCTTCCTGTATCTTCTAACATGATTGCACCTCATTATTCGAAATCATTATATCCGCTTGCGTGTCATTTATGCAACACAAGAAGCGCTATGAGACAGATGAGTGTCATTAAAGAAACATTTCCTGTTGACATCCAAAGTCACAGAGGTGTATTGTGCAAGTGTCCAAAAGGACACGAAAGGAGGAGCTTGAGATGGATAAGTATCGGTTGGAGTATGAAATGCGTAAGCAGGGTATTTCGATGCATGATTTAGCCCAAAAGCTAGGCATGAGCCGTTCCACTCTGTATAGAAAATTGAACGGAATCACCGAATTTACTCTTGGAGAAATTCAAGAAACGTTGGATTTTCTAGGTCTTGAATCGCCTGCTGGAATTTTTTTTAAAAGCGAAGTGTCCTAAAAGACACAACACTTAAAGAAAGGACACACACCCAGGAAAGGAGAAACACATGAAATCAAAAGTACTGGCGAGCTTTCAGCCCTACTACATGGCGGGAGAAATCGCACTGCTGGAACTGCGGGACGGTTTCGCTATCGCCTATGACCACGACTCGGAAGACGGGACGTGCCGGAAGCTTTCCTTCTTCGAGAGCCTGATCAGAGCGACGGAGATCTACCGGCAGTATCTGCGACGGAACGGGTGAATGAAATGACACACATGGAAGAAGAAAAAGAAAGCCTCCGAAAGGAGGCTGTGACGGTCATTGAGCTGAAAGATAAAGAGAAAAAGCACAATGTCGTCTTTGTGAAAAATGGAATCGAAATCGGTAAGGCCTGGGTTGAACCACAGAGAGTTAATCGTTAGGGAATTGCTCAGACAGCTCTTTCAGAAATTTGTCGAACAGAATCCGATAAACAGCCACCGGGTCAACCGTGACATCAATTGGTTCAACACCTATTTGTTCAACGGTTGCCTGAATCGCATCCTTTCGGGATCTTTCGATTTCATTATCCAGAAAATGCATAGCAAGAGAATGGGCGCGTTCAACGTTAGTCATAAACAAATCCGCCTTTCTTTAATCAATTTAATTATAACTCACATTGGGTAAAGAGGTGATAACAAAATGTTCCCAAACCTTTTAGGCCAACAGGCGTATCACAAATTGACTGACGCGCAGATGGGCGAAGTTATCGGAATGACCAGACAGGCATATAAACAAAAGCTCAGAACAGGAAAATTCACGGCCCTGGAATGTCGGAAATACTGCGAACGTTTCGGAAAAACGTTTGAATACCTGTTTGCAACTGAATGAAAGGACACATATGTACGACAAAGACGACGTGATAAGAATCATCAACGGTATCCGCTACGAACTCGGGGAAGAATTCCTATGCCAGAGAAATATTGCCCATATGGATTATCAAAAATCAGGTAACAAGGCTGACAAAACCAGAGCGGACACTTGGAACGACGCGAGCGAGGTCGTCTGGATGGCGATCACACACGCATTGGAGAGAGTCGAATGACAGAAAAAGAAGCCGTCAAGGTGATTGACGGCAGATACATAACTCTGGAGAAGCTGAAGCTCCAGAGAGAGATGAGGGAACGAGAGAGACGGCAGCCAATCGTCGTTTACGAAGACGGTGAGTCAAAATTTATGTCATTTCTGGCATTGGTATTCTCGGTAGTTGCGCTGCTGTTGTCGGGGCTTGCAGTGTTCGTCTGGTAGGAAATGCAAGCTGCAATGACGGCAACAATCAATGAGGCAAGAGAAACCAGGAATGAAGCGGTAACCAGCAGGCGATCCCATGATTTGTCCTCGAGATACTGACGACCAACAGCAGTTAGCTGAATGTCACTACGATCAACGATAAAGCCATCCTGAGTTACGAACTTCGAAACTATGCAGTCTGATACTCCGTTAAGAATACAGACGGCATCCATATGTTCAATTTGGAACTTGTGGGCAACGTCCTCGGCTGAACAGTTCGGGTTCTTGAAGACGAATTTCAACAGCCTTCTAGTGGATGGAATATTGGATTTCATAATCAAACCTCCGTCAACAAAGGATAACAGAAAGGAAATCTCATGGAAGAAAAAGAAAACCCCTCAGCGGCGACCGAGGGATTGGAAAATTACTGTCTGTATCGATGCAAGGACAGATCGCCTGGCTGCCCGGAAAAGCCAGATCTTGAATGTGCGAATTACATGATGCGCATCAAGGCGAATACAAGAGTCAAGGCCTGGGCATGCACCCTCCTGATTCTAGCCACTGCTGTATTAGTTGTGTGGCTATGGTGGATAGGACTGCCACAACAAAGGGTAGAAGAACCGAACCAAAAATGCGTGAGATCGTCTGATTCTTTTTCCAGCGAAGGTACCGCATATAACGAGTGGTGACATAGGCCTTGCGGTCAGCTGAGGGAGTCTTATCTGCAAGGGTGTCATGAAACGAATAGCGGACTACAACAAGCTTTTCCCGAAGAAGGGCGGCTTCATACGGCCCCAGAACATCAGCATTTCTTCGAAATCGGTAAAGCACATATAATCGGATTCTTTCAGGCCAGAAAAGGTTCAGGTTTGAAAAATCTTCATTCATCGATTCTATTTCCTTTCTTTCACAGAAAGGATAACAGAAAGGAAATCTCATGGAAGCTACATATTTCAACCCGCTCATGACCTACACCATTGAGGATGTAGCGGGGCTCATGCACTGCGGAAGGGAGTCTGTGAACACATGGCTGGAAACAGGCATCCTACAGGGCATCAAGACGGGGAAGGCAACAGTCATCCCCAGCGGAGAACTGGCCAGATTCCAGGAGGAATACCTGGGGCAGAACGTGTGCAATCTCAAACGGGCACTGGATGCACGGAAAGCAGTGCAGGGGAGGACACAGGCATGATCATCACCATCAGAAACAAGCGCTACAAGCTGTCACCTGGACTGACAGAGTTTATCCGTGGTTTCCAGTACGGCCTGGGCCTGACCTTCTGTCTTAGTATTGGAGTCCTGCTGGTCATGGCATTCATGCTGGCGGCTCTGAGGTACGGGGTATGACCGAGTACCAGATTATCAAGGAGCCTGGTGGATTCCGGACTTGGAAGCACAAACGGATCGCAGGATGGGCGATGGGATTTGATTACATGCAGCCACTGAATCTGTACGACGACTACTCCGAAGCAGCACTTGCCCGGGTCGAACTTTACCGGAAGCTGCCACTGTCAGAGCTATGGCTGGAGGATGAAAGATGACAAAGGAAAAGAAAAACCCCTCAGCAGCAACTGAGGGGGAATACATGACTTGTGTTTCTCAGAGAGCAGAGAATGAGATTTCTGAGAATACCACAAGAATTGAACTGATGTTCCGCGGCATTTGCTGGAAACAGAAAGCAGCTGACGGTGTGAGCTTTGTTTTCAGTAAGAAGCCAACGATAGAACAGCTTGAAGAAATGCGCGGGGTCTTGAGGGAACTGATTGAAAATCCAGACCTAATCAAACACTCGGATCAGATTCCCAATTCCTGCTCATAACCAAACCCTCCTTTCATTAAGGAGAGCATAACAGAAAGGTAACAAATGAAAACTGAAATCGGAAGGCAGCGGGCTGTCATAGCCCGGCTGCACCACGAACTGTACCAGGCGAAGATCCACGGATCGAGTCTGGCCAAAATCGAAAAGCTCCGCCGGAGAATGATGGCGGAGGAAAAGAAACTGAACATGATGATCTTTGCAGCACAGGTGAAAGGAGACTGAGATGAACGAAATCTTTGATCCTATCCTGACTGACTTTGATACCTGGGAAAAGATGTGGGCCGACGACAATCTCAACCAGGGCTATATCAGCGAATACAACCAGGGCAGACTGGAAGGCTTTTTGGAAGCCAAAGCGATCATTGAAGAATACATAAAAAAGTCCTGACATCGTCAGGACAAACCAATTAACCGACTAAATCTTAACACAATCGTGTCAGGCCGGTAAGGCCGGGATATAGAGAGACGCAAATAAAACGTGCTCG
This sequence comes from Faecalibaculum rodentium, assembly GCF_001564455.1. Lineage (GTDB taxonomy): Bacteria > Bacillota_I > Bacilli_A > Erysipelotrichales > Erysipelotrichaceae > Faecalibaculum > Faecalibaculum rodentium. The sequence goes on along the minus strand of NZ_CP011391.1, from coordinate 1,392,942 downwards.
CTGATTTACAGTTCGTTGATTTGTTTATAGATCCTCTTTCTTATCCGTCTCCGGGCACAATATCCCGGCGTTACGGGCCTGGCACTGAAAGGATCACATGAAAGATAAATACAGCGTGTATTCGGACTTCGATGTCCGGAAGCACAAAAAGCACTTCACAGATTACCTGGAAGTGATCATACATCCAGATGGTTCAATCCACTACGCAGTACCTAGTCACCAGGAATACATGATCAATTTCATCTGCAGACGGGACAGGATAACCCCCAGACAACTGGAGAAGCGCTGTCCCAAAGCCTACTACTTCGATTACATGACCTGGCTTTGCAAGGAAAGCGGCTGCGTGAGCGTATGGTCGAATTTCATCAGAGCCGTCACATTCACAAAAGCACAGATCAAGGCACTCAACGAGCTGCGAGCTGCTGGAGTGTTGAACTTGGACATTAAGGAGGATTTCCCATGCTGCTGATCAAAACTATCACCGGACAGGTCGTGAATGCCGATTCTGTACAGATCTTCGCCATTGAGCGCCCCGCTGATTCTAACCGCTACATCGTGAGGGCCAAGACAGAAGACTGTCAGCTGCGTACAGACCTTGGCTACTACTGGAGCCCTGAACGGGCATGCGAAGAACTGGAAAAGCTGACTGAATTTCTGGGTAAGCGAAACAACGGGGTCTATGTAATGACTGACATCACCAGAAAAGAAGAGAAATAAAAGGAGGGAAAGGAAATGACGAAATCTGAAGAAGCACAGAAAAGGCTGGAAAACCTGTGGTACTACATCGACGGCTTTTGGCAGGCGGCTTCTCTGTCTGCGGATGCCAAAGAAGTAGTGGACCAGATGTTTGACCTGGTCCTGCAGAGTCTGGAGGAGCTGCACGGTGGATTCACCAGAGAGGATATCCTGAAAGCTGCAAAGACAGAACTTCCATACCCCTACGTTGATCTGGAAGATCTGGGGTTCACTGTCGAGGAAATCAAAGAATATGGCCGGGCTAACTGACGGGATGATGCCTCTGGAAGACGGTTTCATGGTTGAACGTCTCGACTGGCAAAAATCACCATTATACAGCTTACTGAAGGACGGCCACCATGTCGCTTACTTTGACTGTCTGAAAGCTGCACTTGGAGCATACAGGTGCATCAATCGATCAAGTATCCAGCCAAGACAGAAGGTCCTGGATGCGGTGAGACGGGCCGAGTCCTATGCCAAGGAGTGGGACAGATGACTGAGAAACGCAAGCCTCGACCGCTGGAAATCTCTATGGACAACCGGGTGTCAACCAGGCACTGGCTGGAAAACGGAGAGCTGAAAAGCGACAGAGACGAGAATGTGTGGACGGCGAAAAAGGCAGGAACCTGCAGGAAGAAAAGCTGTGGGAACTGCCAGCACGCTTATGTGCAACGACAGATTTACAACAGTCACGATCCTGATGGATTCGAGGCTGTCCTGAAATGCAGAAAGGGATACAGATGACAAACCAGGAAATGGTACTCGACATGCTGGAAAGACAGCACAAGTACGACAGGGCCATTGAAAAGGCTCACGGGATCCAGATCAGGGCCCTTGGGTCAGACAGACTCAAGGCTGCCCTGCTGGATGAAGTCGGGGAGCTGAATCACGCCATGAAAAGCCGCTGGTGCTGGTGGAAGAAGACCCAGGCGCCGGAGGACAGGGATGAGGTGCTGGAAGAGCTGGCAGATGTCTGGCATTTCGCTTTGATGATCATCCTGCACCTGACAGATAAGCGCCCGGATTGCCGGGAGGCTTTCCTGGAAGGAGCGGGTTATCCAAGCGCCGGAGAATCTTGTACAACACCGTGTGATTTCCTGCGGGGCTTTATCCGCTCTGACCTGTGGCTCACAGAAAATACACAGGCGTTCGTGAGTGCAGGAGTCCTGCTTACGGATCTGACCAGATGGTGCGGTTTCACGATCGCTGAGATCCATAAAGCATACAAAAAGAAAAATGCTGTGAATTTCCAGCGGATCCAGGAAGGGTACTGATGACTGAAAGATGGAAACCGGAAAAGGGCGAGTGGTATTGGTTTGTCGGTTCCGATATGGTGCCTCGTGAAGACCAATGGGAAAACTTCCTTCTCGATGGTGACTACTACGAATCCGGCAACTGCTTCCGCACTGAGGAAGAAGCCAAAGCAGCAGCCGAAAAAGTGAAAGCCCTGCTGCTGGTCCTTCACAAAAATCAGGAAAAAATGCGAACATCACCGGAACATTCTCAAAAAGTGAGAAGATCTACACCTGACTACTACAAGCGATTTTTCAAGGATGTTGAAATCCAGGTGAATGACATCACTCATCTATGGAACCTTGATTCAGATGAAGCTCAGGCTGTCCAGTATATCCTGCGAGCCAGATATAAAAATGATGGAAATGATGAACTGCAGGATCTTCGGAAAGCTGTGAATATGCTCAATATGGCAATCAAATGGAAGGAAATAGACCATGCCCGGGAATAACAACAAGCCTGTGAGATGTGTAGAGACGGGTCAGGTCTATCCATCACAGAGGGTGGCAATCGTTGACATGACCGGGAGATACAACGGTTACACGGCGGACAGATTCAAGAGCGCTCTTCGAACGGGGCAAACCTGCTTCAGCTACCATTGGGAACCGGCTGATGCTGCAGACCTGGAACCGGACAGAACGCCCCTTCTCGGTTGCCAACTCAGGGAAATCAGAAAACAGGAAGACATCTCAAGAGGTGAGCTGGCCGCTATGTTTGGTCACACACACGGCTGGATAAAGCGCATGGAAAATGGCGTATCTGCCATACCTCCAGAGCTGCAAAAATGGATGGAAGACCCCGGAAGTCCTGAGTATCCGGACAAGGTACTGGAGTCTTGCGGACTAACCAGAGGACAGCGGGCGTTTGCTGTTGGTCACAGTATCAGCAACAAGATTCAGGAACCCGTTCCGGTCACGATAATCAGGAGCGCCCCTGGGGAGCACTGCATCAAAGCCAGGGCGGATAATGGGACACTGTACTACCTGGCTCCTGTTGAGGTGGCAGCTAATGCTGAGTTAGCTGACCTCAACCCGTTGCCGGTTATCACTGGGCCGCCCAGCGGCTGTGGGATGCGATGTGTTATCACTGGGCCGCCCAGCGGCTGTGGGATGCGATGTGTTGACACTGGGCAAACATGGACCGACATAACAAGCTGCGCAAAAGATACCGGTGTGAGCTACAAAACCATTCAGCTCGCGGCCTATTCTGGCAGGAAGTGCCGGGGACTGCGTTATGAATTTTTGGAAGGAGAAACTGTATGAACGGAGTAACCGATTACGACGTCTTGGATCTGGCTGGTCAGGAGGAAAATCTGGACCGACTCTGTGATATAAACGACCGGATCAGCAAGATGGAAAAGGAAGTCAAGCGGTTGAAAAAAGTCAAAGAGCCACTGGAAAAAGGGATCAAGTCGATGTTGGAAAACGCTGACATCGGCATCACGGTTGGTTACCAGGTTGACTACAAGCGGGGGACCACACACAGATTCAACAGCGAAAAGTTGAAAGAGGAAAAACCGGATATTTTTGAAAGATACTACGAAGAGCGGCCGCTGCGGCGCTTTTCCATCAAGCGCATCGAGACAGCGGGGGAGGAATTTGACTTTTGAAGTTTGAAATCACAAGTGGAAAAGACACCACAAAGGGCATCAAGACTCTGATTTATGGAACAGAAGGCATCGGCAAGACAACGCTGGCCAGCCAGTTTCCGGACCCGGTGTTTATCGACACTGAGGGCAGCACAACGCACTTTGACAACATCAAGCGACTTCCAAAGCCGCTGGACTGGAAAGAACTGAAGGATATGATCGCCTGGGTCAGCCAGGAAAAGCCTTGTCAGACACTGGTCATTGACACCTTCGACTGGGCCGAAATGGCCGAGGTTGATGCCCTTTGCAAAGAGAACGGCTGGCGGTCCATCGAGTCCCCGGGATACGGAAAGGGTTTCACCGAATCAGCTGAACGCATTGGCGGATTCCTCCGGTACCTGGAGACGAAGCTGGTTGATGAAGGTATCAATGTTGTTCTGAACTGTCACGCACAGACAGAGAAGATAGAGCTCCCTGAAGAACAGAGTGCATATGACAAATACGGGCTCAAACTGGGATCGAAGACTAAATCACGAACGTCTGCCCTGGTCAAGGAATGGGCTGACATGGTCCTGTTCTGCAACTACAAGACATATGTGGAGAGCGTCACCAGTGGTATGACGAAAAAAGGCAAGGCCACTGGCGGCAAAGAGCGTGTCATGTACGCGGAACACTCCGCTGTCTGGGACGCAAAGAATCGTTTCGGACTGCCGGCAGAAATGCCCATGGAGTACAAGCAGCTGGCGAAAATCTTTGACAGGAAGCCGAAAGCTCAACCGGTAAAGCCTGCACCGAAAAAGAAGGAACCGAAGCCGGAACCGGTGAAAGAAGAGCCGATGAAAACCGAAGTGTTTGACACAGATAGCCTGGCAGTTACATGGCCAGACAGCGTTCCGAAAACAGTCAGGGACATCTGCAAGAAAAACTCATTCATGCCAGACGATATCCAGAGGCTGCTTTACAACGAGAATATAGTCAAAACTCCGAACTTTGACCTGGCGAAGGTACCACCCAAGTTCTGGACTAGCTTCACATCTGAATTTGAGACAAGATGGGGGCCCAAACTCGACATCGCAAGACAAGACAATCTGCCATTTTAAAGAAAGAAGAGGTAAATGATTATGGATGACAACTTTTTCAAGTGGGATGACACAGTCACCGCTGATGCTCAGGAATTCGTGACTCTCATGCCAGGCAAGTACACCGGAAAAGTCACGAAAATAGAGAAACAGCGCTGCGAAAGTGGTGGAAAGATGAACGGCTGCCCGTTGGCGAAGGTCACGCTGGAAGTCGAGTACAACGGTGGCAAAGCCTATGTTTCTGACAATCTGTTCCTGGCACGCAATCTAGAGTGGAAGATCGCTCAGTACCTGCATGCGTTCGGGCTCAAGGAAAAAGGAGAGCCGGTACGAGCTGACAGGATCCTTGATTCCATGGGTAAAAGCTGCACCATCACAGTCTTCTGTCAGTCCGGCAAGGATGAGAACTACAAGACCTATACGCCGGAGGAAGTGGAGTACAACCTGAAACACGGGATCGATGTATTCTGCAAAATTAAATCCTACGAGCCGCTTTCGGAAACAGTGAATGCCTCAGCATCGGATGATTCGGAATTCGGCTTCTGATGAAGTACAAGCTCAGACCATACCAGTCTGAGGCCTGCCGTTCGATCATGGCAGAATTCGAGCAGGGAACGAAAAGGACCCTGCTCATTTTGCCAACTGGGGGAGGAAAAACCATCGTTCTGTCTGGCATAGCTTATAAATTTGCATACGACAGAAACCGGAACCCCACAGGCGGCAAGGTCCTCATCCTGGCACACCAGAACATCCTTATTAACCAGGCAGCTGACAAATTTCAGACGGTCATGGAGCTGCCTGTATTCCGGGAACAGGGCAGACAGACAGGATGTCTTGAACCAGTTACCGTCTCCAGCATGCAGACAATGCAGAGACGACTGGACCGGTTCCCGCCAGACTTTTTCCGGCTCATCATCATAGACGAAGCGCATCACGCCATGTCAGCCGGTTACCAGCGGATCCTTGAACATTTCACTGATGCCCGGGTGCTGGGAGTGACTGCGACTCCTGACAGAGCTGACGGAAAGAAGCTTTCCTGTTTTGACTCCGTGGCATTCGAGTACACCATCAAGCAGGCCATTGACGATGGTTATCTGGTGCCGCTCAAAGTCAAAAGAGCACCGCTGACCATCAATCTGTCGAAGGTCAGAAAGCGTCGGGGAGACATGGATGCTTCAGATCTGGGAAGTGTCATCGAACCGTATCTCCATCAGATCGCCGAGATAGCCCGTGGCATGGCAAAAGGCAGACGCATCGTGTGCTTTGTACCACTCATCAGGACGGCCAAGAAGGCGGCGGAGATTTTCAGCCACTACGGTTTCAGGGCTGCCTGGACAGCCGGAGAAGACGATGAAAAGACGGACAAGCTGGCAGCTTTCGCAGCTGGTGAGTTTGACATCATCTTCAACTCCATGTTGCTGACGGAAGGTTGGGACTGCCCGGAGACAGACTGTGTCATCGTGCTGCGGCCCACCATGAGCCGGGCGCTGTATGTCCAGATGGTGGGGCGGGGCCTTCGTCTGGCTGCAGGCAAGAAAGACTGTCTGCTTATCGACTTACTTTTCCAGAACGACAAATTCACGCTGGCAAGTCCGAAGGACATTCTGGGGGAGAACCGCAAGCGCTCAGGTGGCGGAGGAATGGCTCCGTGGATGACAGGCGGAGGACAGCAGACAGATGCAGAGCAGCGGCTGGCAAAGGCTTTGGACAAGGCGGCAAAGAAATACCAGGACCCCAGAGAAAGCGACAAATGGCGGTCTGTACTGGAGAATGCTCCAGCCAACGAGCTGTTTGACCCTCCGTGTTCAGACAGCCAGAAACGGAAATTGAAGGCTCTCAAGCTGGATGCCACAGCCCTGACCTACAGTCAGGCAGATGCCATTCTCAAGGCTGCAGAGGCTGAAAAAATGCCTTCCAACGCCATGCGCTGGCGGTTAAGCCAGCTGGGCTATTCAGATGAAGAAATCGCCGGTATGAACTTTCCGGCAGCAAGAAAAGCCCTGGCGAAGCAGAAGGCCATGGGCAGGTGGTAGCTATGGAATTTGATTATCAGAAGATTTTGGACTGTATCCCACCGTCTGTCACAGACAGGAACCAATGGGTGCAGGTAGGCATGGCCCTGAAGCAGGAAGGCTGTCCCTTTGAGATGTTTGACCGCTGGAGTGCAGGGGACTCTAGGCCGAACCAGTACCGAGGCTCAGAAGTGACTCGGAAGGTCTGGGACAGTTTCAAGAACAGCGGTTCTGGGACTGTGACCGGGGCGACTTTGACACAGATGGCCCGGAATCTGGGTATGGACCCGTTCCCGGCTTCTGACGGCTTCATGGACTGGGGCGACGAGATCACCAGTGATGGTGTGGAGCCTGTCCAGAAGACCATCAGACCTCCAAGACCAGACAAAAGCCGGAAAGATGTGTTCCAGATCGTAGATTATCTGGAAGCCGTATTTCAGCCAGATGATCATATCAATGTCATCACCAGCAGCTTTGTGGATGAAGAAGGTAAGCGGAAACCTATCGGCACCGGGCTGATGACCATCACAGTGGAAGAGTACTGTGACAGTCTCAGAAAGAGTGCTGACAGTCAGGATTGGTTCGAAGATACCTTCGGTGCCTACAATCACGAAGCTGGCGTTTGGGTCAGAGTAAACCCCATCTCCGGGACTCTGTCCGAAGGGCAGAAGGGTATCAGTGACAAGAACGTCACCAGGTTCGAGAACGCTCTTATCGAGTGCGACAGTTACACGCCGGAAGAACAGATCAGGCTCATCAGGGAACTGGGACTGCCTTACCGGGCGCTGGTCTACTCGGGCGGTAAAAGCGTGCACGCCATCGTCAAGGTGGACGGGCAGAGCCTGACGGACTACAAGGAGAAAGTTTCATGGCTGTTCGGTTACTGCACAGCCAACGGACTGCCTGTAGACACGCAGAACAAGAACCCCAGTCGGATGAGCCGGCTGCCCGGCGTTGACCGGGGGACTCAGAAACAGACTCTGCTGGAGACAGCAAAGCCAATGAAGTTTGACGAGTTCCGAAAGCTGGCACAGGCAAAGGAAGACGCCAAGGAGCTGGAGATAGAAAGTTTTGCGGATGTCTGCGACAACCTTCCACCACTGGCTCCGGAGCTCATCCATGGAGTGCTCAGAAAGGGGCACAAGATGCTCATTTCCGGCCCGTCCAAGGCTGGTAAAAGTTATGCGCTTACTTCTCTGGCTGTCGCCATGGCCGAAGGGAAGGACTGGATGGGGTACCAGGTGGAGCAGGGAAAGGTCCTGTACATCAACCTCGAAATCGACAGCCGCAGCTTCATGCAGCGCATCAAGGATGTGTATGACGCTCACGGCTGGAAAGTGGAGCACCCGAACAATTTCCGGATCCTGAACCTGCGTGGGAAGGCTGAGGCGCTGGACAGCTTCGCGCCCAAGCTGGAAGCAAGGATACGGAACCGGGGTTACTCTCTGGTCATCGTTGACCCGATTTACAAAGTCATCACAGGAGACGAAAACAACGCCTCTGATATGGGAAAGTTCTGCAATCTCTTCGACAGGATTTCCCTGTCCGGGGAGTGCGCCGTCGCTTATTGTCACCATCACAGCAAAGGCTCACAAGCCAGTAAAAATGCCATAGACAGGGCCAGCGGTTCCGGTGTCTTTGCTCGGGATCCGGACGCCATCATTGACATGACCAGGCTGGATATCACAGATGCAGACCGGGAAGAGATCAAAGCCAGACTGGCTGAGAAAGTCTATGACGACAAGCTGCACGAGACCGGACAATGGGACAACCTGCAGAAGATACATCCGCAGGATCTGGCAGACCGTATAGCCAAGCAGGAGCTTATCAGGCAGCATTTTGAGCTGTTCCCGGACAGGAAGGAAGAGTTTGAAAGAACGCTCTCAGAGGCCCAGAAACTGGGGGACTGCCCGGCTTATCGCATCAGTATGACGCTGCGGGAATTCGCCAGCCCCGATGACACCGATGTGTTTTTCCAGTTCCCGAAGCATGTCGCAGACCCTACGGGTGTGCTGGCAAATACTTTTCTGGAAGGAGATAACGACATCGCAGCTATGAACAAGAAGAAGGAAGAAAAAGTGAAACGTCGGGCAGATAAAAAGCGAGAGTGGTATGACCAGCAGAGGGACGAAGGAAAGACCGTCAAGGTCAACGATATCAAGGTGAAATTCGGATGTGCCCGCAATACCGTAAAGCTCTGGGTGGAGCGTCAGGCCGACCTGGTACGGCTGGAAAACGGCACGATCCTTTACCTTGATGAGCTGGAAAATCAGGACCAGACAGCTGGTGGTCAGCCGGTGGTCAGCGAAGATTGACCACCTGACCACTTGATAGGTGGTCAACTGGTCAAAATCCCGCATATTGACCACTTTTCTGACCACTAGGCAGGTGGTCAATTTCCGAATCAGAAAAAACTGACCACCAAGGCGGTGGTCAACTGGTCAATTTCCCGGAAACTGACCACTACGTCAGGTGGTCAATTTTGGTGGTCAATTTCCCTTATATATAGTCAGATAACTGACCATCTCGCCTGACGGCTCGGTCTAGCGCCCTAGTCAGTTTCGGCCCATGGGAGCCGGAAACCTGACGCGGGCTGTTCCTTGACCGTCACCGTCTATGTGCAAAATGACAGGAGAAAAAGCGAAATGAGAAGTGTAATAATCTGCTTAAAAAGCGAAAACGTTGAGCCGCAGGAGGCACGAGCATGAGTGACATGATCAGGATCATGATCCCAGGAGAGCCTTACCGGAAGACTCATCAGAGTGGTACACATATCGGCCAGGGACGGACGTACAAGGACGCAGGGCTGCGGGAAGTGGAAAGCCGACTGATGGAAGCCCTGAAGCCTTACGCACCGTCAGCGCCATGGAATGGGCCCGTGGCTCTGTCTGTGGCATTCGCCTACGGAACAAAAAGTGAGAAAAAAAGCGGTTTATGGAAGATCACAAAACCGGATACAGACAACCTGATGAAAACCTTGAAGGACTGCATGACTGCCTGCGGATTCTGGTGGGACGATGCCCAGGTCGTCGAAGAGTCCGCTAGCAAGTATTGGGATGTGGATCCGCATATCTCGATTGTCGCGACGAAACCGGAAGGAAATGGAAGATGACTGAAAAAGTGCAGGCTGTACGGCCGAAAATAAGCCACGCTCTGGTCGATAAGCTCATCGGCAAGGAATATATCAGAATTTATCATTGCGGCGTTTGTGGGGGCTCTGTGGGCTTCTCAGAGGTATCCTGTAAAGTGTGTGAAACCGCAGTGGACTGGAACGGAGTAAAGCAGGGACAGAAAGGGAGAAAAAGGAAAAGCAGTTTTTGAGGAAGAAAATGCGCTTGAAAAGCTAAAAATCACAGGAAAAGACGAATCTGGGATGTCTAGAATTTTCGATATGCAATACATTACAGACACAAGAACTTTGCACTCTGATACTGGCCAGGATGGGAAAAGTGATATGAAAAAATTACAAAGGGAAATAAAAAAATGGTTAAACAAAAGTGGATGAAAAGCGCTTGCATTATCGTTTTAATTGCTGTTCTGTGCTTATTGAATTGCTTGAACATACATTTCACTCTAAACGAGGGATTTGTGGGGGTGACTATGACAGTTATCTCTGTATTGTTTGGGTTTATTGTGACTGCGATTTGCAACCTTTATGGACGATACACTACCCGAAAAATGGTTTCCGCCGATCATCCGATTTACAAAAACTTGTCACAATTGATGGTATTGCGGAACAATCTGCTTAAAACGGTACGTGGGATGTTTATCCTTTTGGCGATGTCAATAGTCTATTATTTATGGATTGGCGGTGCAGGTCGTTTTGTTTCAGAGTTTATGGGACCTCGAATCATAACTATTTCAAAAGAAATATCCAGTAGCCTGTATGTTTTTATTCTCATGGTTTCTCTTCTCCGTTGCTATAAGCAATCAATAATCTTGTTGACTATTCTCTATAATGAAGCTATTTTAGAAAACCGGGCTCGTTCACTTGAAAGTTGACGACAGCGGAAATAAAACCCGAGCTATTTGCCCGGGTTTTTCTGAATGTCTGCTCTGATAAGCTGCTTGATGTAAGTACTGAAGGTTTTTCCCTCCAGCCACTTGAGGATATCGGCATCTGTGGTCTTGTTGAAATCCAGTTTCTTCTGGACGATGGACCTGGCTTTGTATTTGGCCGTTGCCTTCTTCTGAGCTTCAGCCACCATTTTTGATACCGGTGATAAGTTTGGACGTTGCAGCAAATGCAGCAGTGATTCCAAGGAAGAAGGACGATGCCCGAAGAAGCGGACTTTCAGCTGTTGTGTTGGTGATGAATGCTGCAATGACGAGGACAACAGATAAAATCAGACTCATGGTTTTCATTTTCGTTCACCTCCGATTAAAATGAGAGTGTAAGGAGAGACCCACAGAGAGGGAGTTAATCCCTTCTGTGGTCAGCAATCCACATCAGTATCGCTGAAATCCCGACCAGAGCTTCGATGATACCGAGCGTTGCCTGAATCATGGCAATTGCTTTTTCCATGTTCTCTCCTCCTTACATCTATAGTATATATGATTACGCATATATCTGCAAGAGTCTTTTTGCATTTTATGCGCATTTTTATTACTGTTTTCAGGATTTCAAAGGCGCAGGAACTAATTTTTATTACATAATTGACTTGGGTAAAAGCTACCCCAAAGAATAGCGGGCGACACGGCCCGCTATATTTTTCAGAAAGTTTTGCTGATTTGAAAGTTTTGCGGAAAGGGAGGTAATCATGAACCCAATCATTGCTATTTGTGACTTCACTGCATACCCTGCACTGAAAGGAGAAAAACTTTTCCTGGAACAGAAGCTGGAAAGCATCCAGCAGGAAAAGCGGGATCTGTACTCTCCTTCCGCTATTCAGTACGATTCAGAATCCGGGCACAGTCAGAATCCGAAAGGCACGGACAAGATCCTGATCAGTCTCATCACCGAAGAGCAGAAAGCTGTTGAAAGGCTTTCCGTCGTCAACGGTCGGCTGGAAGAGACTGAAAAACTTGTTTTCTCTTTAACGAGTCCTGAACAGGACTATGTAAAGGAAAAGTATTTCAACCGAAGCACGTGGGAAGAAATGGAGAAAAAGTTTTTCCGCTCCCGAGGAGCTATCGACTACCATATCCGCAAGGCGATCGAAGGGATTTGAACGTGTCAACAATGGAAGAGAAGTTTCTTAAAATATTAAAGATGCGATCCCTGGAATCCGAAAACAAAAGCCCGGTCATTTGACCGGGTGTTTTGCTATAAAGTCTTTCATGAATGCGCTGATGGTTGCCGCCTGACCTACGCCCGCGGCATCGCATGCAGCTTTGAAATCATCACACAGCGCTTTGTTAAGCGTGAATGATTTTGAAATGATACCGGCTTTTTTTCGGTAATCTTTGTTATAGTCCGTTTGGGTTTTCATTTGCCAATTTTAAACGATTTCCCGAAACCGTTGAGCAAGTCGATGCCCAATATCAGCCAAGCAATAATGCAAAGAATCAAAGCGATAACCGCTATTACTATCTGAAATGTGTTTGCCATGATGTTGCCCTCCAGTCATAATAATCATATCAGACAGGCGGGGACTTTACCCGCCCATCTGATGCACAAGCCACTCTATCAGGTCTTTTATCCAGATAGAGAGCTGAATCCAAGCTACAAGTTTAGCCAGCCTGTCAGGCTTGGGTTCAGAGGCTCTTTGTTCAAGCTCTTCACGATTCTGTTGGAGTTCAGTGTAGAGCTTTTTATTTTTCTCTGTTCTTTTCATGAGCCGTTTTCCTTTCTAGCTTTCCGATGTAACCCTGATTGCATTGTCAATTTAACATGCACATTAGATTACTGTCAACGGCTAAAATCAAATAACTTTCACTTTTTTATCAAAATACAATAAAGCATATTACCATGCTCATATGTCCATGGCTTGTTTGTGGTCGTGGGTTTTACTTTTGGTCTACGGTGGTTCTGATGCTAGAGACTGAGCGGAGCAGAGACAGACAGTGGAATCATCAGAAGAGCAGGGAATAAATAGATAATAATGATATAACAATATATTCATTCGTTGATTGATATATGAATGATCAAAGAATGATGAATGATAAACAAATGATAAAGGACAGACACGGACGGTGAAGACGATGGTAAATCAATTATTTAGTTATTTAATGTACCGAGTCCGTCGACCCCCGAAGTTTACACAAATTATTTTAATAAAAAGTTAATGAACCCCCCTATATGTAGAAATGATGCACCTTCCGGGGGAACGGTGCGGGGGAGTTTGGAAAAACGCTGAAATGTTATAACAAAGGGGGTTTGTTTAAGAAAATCTGATGTAATCTTGGGCCATTTTAGGAAGTTCCTAAGGGAAATCCATGAGATGATGTAAGCGAAGAAAAAGGCAGGAGCCTTGCTTCACGATTTCCTTTCATCCTCCGACTGGAGGATTTTTATTTATCTGAAAGTAGGTCAGACATGGGACAGAGAACAAGAGGCGCCCGGAATTTTGCCCTGAGATTCTATAAATCGAAGGCGTGGAAGCATAAGTCAAAGACTTATCGACAGGCGCATCCACTTTGCGAACGGTGCCTGGCAAAAGGTCTTTATACTCCGGCGGAACTGGTGCATCACAAGAAGCACATCACAGAAGAGAACCAGTATGACCAGAACATTTTGTTCAGCGACGAGAATCTGGAAAGTCTGTGCAGAAAATGCCACGGCGAAGAGCACAGTGGCAACGAAAAGGCGAAATTCGACATGGAAGGGAGGCTGATACTGTGAAAGCGAAATCCAAAGAGTTCTACAAAAAAAGGATCATCAAGGACATGACAGAGCTGGGGATCTATCGGCCACAGTTTGACCAGCAGATAGAACAGCTGGCTATGACCTATTACATGCGAGACTTGAACCTGCAGCAATGGGAAGAGGCTGACGGCTTCGCGCAGTTCATCCCCTACACGAACAAAGCCGGAGCCACAAACATCAGCAAACACCCCGGATACCTCAACAACCTGCAGTACGGTGAACAGATACTGAAATACCTGAAATCCCTGGGACTGACCCCGACGGATGCAAAGAAGCTGAATATCTCTCTGGATACGGAGAGCGATGACTTTGACGACTTCGTCACTTGATGAATTTACCTATCTGCAGGAATTCAAACAGGACATAGCGGATGGCAAATATGTTCTGGGTCAGTGGATGCAGCTCAATATCCAGTATGTGGAAAAGTGCTTGTCAGAAGGTAAATGTCTGTATGACCCACTGAAAGCAGAGAAGAAGATCCGGTTCATAGAAACGCAGTGTCGTTATGTTGAAGGGCGATCAGGCCCGTTCCTGCTGGAAAGCTGGCAGAAATACATCGTAGCCTGCATTTTCGGTCTGGTGGATGAAGACGGATTCCGGCACTTTACGGAAATCGTGCTCATCATCGGGCGAAAGCAGGGGAAATCCACTTTCGCAGCAGCTCTGGAAATGACCATTGCTTATACAGAACCTGAGCTGGGTATGCAGCTGTACAACCTCGCTCCCAAGCTGCAGCAGGCAAACATCATCTATGACCAGACTCTCCTGATGATCGCCAAAAACAAGACAGCCTCGAAACTGGGGAAAAAGCGACGCTCAGATTTCTATATTGCAAAGACCAACACAAAAATCTCCCCGCTGGCTTTCAACTCCAAGAAGTCAGACGGCTTCAACCCATACTTTGCCTGCTTCGATGAATTTGCAGCGTGGGAAGGTGTCAAGGCGGTAGACATGTGGAACGTTATGCTGTCAGCTCAGGGCGGGCGGCATGATCCAATTAACCTGGCATGTTCGACGGCGAACTTCATTGACGGCGGTCTGTATGATGAACTGTTTCCCAGGTGCACCTCCGTACTGCTGGGGACTTCTGAAGAAGAGAACCTGCTGCCTTTCCTGTTCATGATCGATGACATCCAGAAATGGGACGACGTTCAGGAGCTGAAGAAGGCGCTGCCAAACCTTGGCGTTTCTTTCTTTGAGAAGAACCTCCAGAAAGAAATCCGAAAGGCTCACGCAAGCCCGAGCTATAAAAATGAGTTCATTTGCAAATACTGCAACATCAAGATGAACACAGTAGCTGCATGGATCCCGCAGGAAGCAATCAGGCTTTCCCAGGGGGATGTCATAAAGCCCGAAGATTTCCAGAGAATGGCGTGTGTCGGAGGAGTGGACCTGTCTCAGACCACCGACTTGACCAGCGCCTGCGTCGTCATCAACTTCGAGGGTGTGAATTATGTATATTCGCACTTCTGGATACCGGCAGGCAGGCTCAAGGACCTGACAGAGAGGGACAACGTTGATTACTCAGCGATGGTATCACATGGATTTCTGAGCCTGTCCGGCGATAAATTTGTGGATTACAAAGATGTAACCAAATGGTTCGTGGATCTCCGCAAGGAATACAAGTTGAACATCCTTGTCATTGGATATGACCGTTACAGTTCAACCTACTTCGTCGATGAGATGAAGCAGCAGGGGTTCCTGATGGATGACGTCAATCAGGGCACGAACCTGAGTCCGATACTGACCGAGTTTGAAGGCTTGATCATGCAGGGGCTCATCCAGACAGGAACGAACGGCCTGCTGCAGTCGCATATCCGGAACACCGCCATCAAACGGGAAGCGGACGGCAAGCGTATGCGGATGCTCAAGATAAGCGAAACGAAACACATTGACGGAATGGCAGCACTCATTGATGCGCTGACCGTCAAATCGAAATACAACGATCAATACAAGTGGATACTGGAGGGCAACAAGAAACGTGAATAACTTCCTGACCAACATGTTCCGACACCGAAGGAACAGAGACCCCGCACCAGGGGAACAGATGCCATACGGGACACAAATCACCATCCCGGACTTTCTGATGCAGATGCTGAGTGGGCAGATACAGACAGACCTGACCGGCAATAAGTATCTGAGCAAGGATATCTATGAGTTGGCACTGGCAAGGGCCTGCATCAACAAGATAGCCACAGAGTGCTCCAAAGCTACGCCTGTGCTGACAAAGCCAAATAAGCGGGTGGAGTACTTCGTGAGCAAATACCCGAACCCGTACCAGACGGCAAGTCAGTTCATTTACCAGCTGGTGACCATCCTGCTGGCAGAGAACAACGCCTATGTTATCCCGATCCTGGATGAATTCGGCAAGACTTCCGGCCTGTGGGCTGCCAGACCTGACTCCTGCGAAATCGTGGATGTGTACGGACAGCTGTGGCTCAAGTACGAAACCGGGGACGGCCAGAAACAGATCATTGAGTACGAGCTGTGCGGTCATCTTCGAACGATGCAGAACAAGTCAACGCTGATGGGAGAAAGCAATATGCCATTCAAAAAAGTGGCTGCGCTTTATGAGCAGGACATTGATAAATCCATGGAGAAACTGGCGGCCAGTGAGTCGCCTGTCCAGTGGGTCGGTCAGCTGAATGCGCCTATCCTGGATGATGAGGCTCTGAAAGAAGAACAGGACAGACTGAACAGGCTGAACCTGAAAGGGAACAAAACCGGCACCTTCCTGTATGACAACCGCTATACCCGGATGGACCAGGTCTCAAAAGAGACCAGCATCATGTCTCCTGACGATATCAAGCAGATGGAGAATATGGCCTACAGCTACTGGGGGGTCGGCGAAAAGCTGCTACAGAATGCCTACACGGAGGATGAATGGAACGGCTTTTACCAGTCCAGAATCGAACCTATCCTGATACAGATAGGTGAAGTCCTGACAAAGGTCGTTTTCTCCAGGAACCAGATCATGGATGGAAACGCCGTCGAAATGGCATCCAACCGGCTGCAGTATGCCTCAATTAAATCCAGAATTGATGTGGCTTTCGGAACTTATGACAGAGGTATGGCGACCATGGACTCCAGCCTGGACATCCTGAACCTGCCACCGCTGCCAAATGGCGAGGGAGCACACAGATATATCCGCGGCGAGTACCGGCAGGAAGGCACTCCCGCAAAGAGCGAGAGAAAGGAGGAAAACGATGACACAGGAAACGACCCAGGAAGTGATGCAGCGAAGCCTGACGTTTCTGCCCGTGAACTCCGAGACAAAGAAAAGGATCGAGTCTGATTACTATGTCGAAGGGTACGCCACAACATTTGACAAGTATGTCCTGATGGAGCGGAATGGCCGGAAGATCTATGAAGAAGTCGCCCGCAACGCTTTTGATGGGGCGGACATGAGCGACGTTCTCTTCCAGTTTGACCATGACCAGTTCGTTTATGCGCGAACAGGCAATGGTTCGCTTGGCATCGAAGTGGATGACCATGGCCTGTTTATCTGGGCAGACCTGTCCAGAACGAGTCGGGCCAGACAGCTGTATGAAGACATCCAGGCTGGAAACATCACACAGATGTCAATCCGATGTCGGGCTGCCACGTCCTTTGATGGTGAGACGCAGACGATTGAACGGGTCTCCAAACTGATTGATGTGTCCGCGGTTTCTATCCCCGCAAACAACCACACAGAGATCATTGCCCGTAAGGTGAACGAATTCGACAACGAGCGCCAGCGGAAGAAACTGGCACTCAAACTGAAAGTAAACACAGAGAGGTAAAAATATGGAAAACATCAAAACAGCAAGCGTCGAGCAGATCATTGCCCGACTTGCAGAGATCCAGACCGAAATGGATAAGGATGATGCAGATCTGGACGCTCTGAACACCGAAGCTGATGAGCTGCTGGCTCGCAAGGCAGAGCTGAAATCCGAAGCAGAGGAAAAGGAACTGAAGCGCAGCGCGCTGCTTAACCGACTGAATGAGGGAACAGTGGTTGCCAATCCCGTTTCTCCGAAAAAGGAAGACGATGACATGCTGGAGCGCAAAGCCTTCATGGACTACGTCATTTCTGGAAAAACTCCGGAGGCTGGTGTCCTGCAGCGGGCTGATGCAGCCGGTGTATCTTCTAACCTTGGAGTGCTGATCCCAAATCATGTTCAGCAGGAAATCATCCAGGAAGTCAAAAAGATTCACGGTCGGCTGTATGGAAAAGTCAAGCACCTGAACCTGCCGGGAGGCGTTGAGTACCCGATTGGAAGCTTCGAAGCCACATTCAAACGGATCACTGAAACCACTGTTTCTGACCGGCAGAACCCTGGCGGTATCACCGGTTCTATTATCTTCAAGTACAACATCGGTGAAATCCGGCTGTCTCGCACTCTGCTGCAGACCGTGCTGTCTGTTCCAACATTTGAAGCTGAACTGGCAAAAGTCATTGCCGAGGCTTATGTCAAAGCCATGGATGAAGAAATCCTGACTGGCGACCCTACCAAGCAGCAGCTGGAAGGCATCCTGACTAAGACCGGCATCAAGACCATCGAGATCAATGAGGACGAGATGAAGGATTGGAAGACTTTCCAGAAAAAGATCATGGCAAAGCTGCCCCTGGGCATGAAGAACAAGCCTTATGAGTACATCATGTCCAACGGAACCTTTGAAGGCAACATCATGACTTTGGCGGACGATAACAACCGTCCTGTCTATACGGAGACCGTCAACCCGGTTGATGGCTGGGTAGACGCCCGCATCAAAGGCCACGGTGTGACTCTGGTTGAACCTGAGCTGCTGCCCGACTTCGATACCGCTGCAGCCGGCAAGGTATTTGCTGTTCTGTGGGTACCGGGTGAAGCTTACGCCATCAACTCCAACATGCAGTTCTCCACTGTCCGTTACATGGACCACGAAAAGAACGAGGAAGTCACCAAGGCGCTGGTCATCAACGATGGTAAGGTGCTGCGTCCTGACCTGATTTATCAGATCAAAAAGGTCGCGAAGCCCACAACTGGAGCATGAGGTAACTCATGATGGAGGTTAAAACCATCCTGCCGAAAGTCAAAGCGGCGATGAGAATCAAGGCCTCCACGCTGTACGACAGCGAGCTGGAAATGTATATCAAGGCGGTTCTGGATGACCTGGACCGCCTTTCCATTTCCCTTGAGGACGTTGATAAAGTCGCTCATCTTTGCATCCTGAAAACGAAGGGATACTTTGGCAACTCGGACCCCGGGCCTAAGGATATCTGGCAACGGATGTATCACGATACTCTGCGGCAGACCTATCTGGACGGCAGGAGGTACCACGATGCCGTATGAATACACCCGAGAGGCCACCATCTGTGAGTCTGGGTGTGTGCTGCTGAAAAAGTCTGTCGAAACTGACGAAAACGGAGTTGTGACCGGTGAAACAATCCGACGCAACGAGGTCTTCTGCAAGGTCTCCAGTCTGTATATGAGAGATACCTACGCAGCATTCCAGGCTGGTATCAAGCCGGCATGGAAAATCACCGTATTCTACGGAGATTACGACGGAGAGTTGAGTGTTGAATACGAAGGCATCGAATACTCTGTGTATCGGACTTACGTAGAAGGCGATAACGTCGAGCTTTATCTCAGAAAGGATGCAGGAACATGGCAGGCAGAACTCAATTAGTTGAAGGGATGCAGAACATCCTTGGAAAACAGTGGTTCATCTACGGAGGTTATGAAAGCCGGCCGGAGCATCTGCCATATGGAAACTACGGGGAAATACCCGGGGAGTCCTACTACGCAGATGACCATCGTTACATTGAAATCGAAAAGTACGTCGTCAGACTGGTGACAGATCATAAAGACTTCGTGCTGGAAGACACCATCGAGGCACTGTTCGAATCTCTGGAAATAGGCTTTGCGAAAATCACAGATGAGTATGTGAAAACCGAAAAAGTCTATTGCCAGGAATGGGAGGTGGCTATGCTTGGCTGACCGTTATGGATACGGGAATCATATCGTCGTTTCCATGGAACGAGCCGGAGCCGCTTTGCGCCAGATCCTTGACGTGGTGACCAATGAGGTCAGGATGGGGGTAAACGCCGGGGTAAAGCAGACAGCTAAGGAAACGGCAAAAATCACCAGAGAGAGCGGTGGGTATTCTGACACCAGTACGAACAGAGGCGGGAAGTACCGAAAGTCCATCACTTACCGGTTCAACACCCGCGGGATAACGTGTGAAGCACAAATATATGCGAGTGGACATGAGTATTCACTCACTCACTTGCTGGAAAATGGGCACCACTTATGGAACAAGCCGGGTGTTATGACCGGCTCTTTCAAGCACTGGAAAACTGGCGAGGAGTACGCAGACGCTCATGTAGCGCAGAACATCCTCAAGAACATCAAGTTTTAAGAAAAGGAGGGCACTATGCCGACTGTAACTGATACAAACAAAATCGAATACGGCCTGTCTCAGGCCTTTTTTGCACCGCTGACCAAAACGGTAGGAACAGACGGATCCGTAACCTACAACTACGAAACACCTGTTTCTCTGGTAGGTATTCAGTCTCTGACTGCTGAACCGCAGGGTGAAAGTAACACATTCTATGCCGACGACATTGCTTATTTCACAACCACCACGAACAACGGATATACCGGAGAACTGACATTCATTCGAATGACTGACCAGATCCGTACTCTGCTGTTCAAGGATGAGGTTGACGAAACCACTGGACTGCTGGTTGAACGCG
Source organism: Faecalibaculum rodentium (assembly GCF_001564455.1). GTDB lineage: Bacteria > Bacillota_I > Bacilli_A > Erysipelotrichales > Erysipelotrichaceae > Faecalibaculum > Faecalibaculum rodentium. The sequence continues at coordinate 1,372,706 of NZ_CP011391.1, read as the reverse complement.
CAGACCTGCTGCCCAACGAGGGAGCGCTGCTGTTCCAGTGCCGTGGCGATGCGAAGAACCAACGTCATGTGATGTATGACGTTACATTCTCCCGCGGAAGCGAAGAGCGGAACACCAAAGGTGAGTCCATCGAACCGACTACAGCCACCATTTCCTACACCGCGATTCCCATTGAGCACAATGGAAAGCAGATCACAAAGGCAAAGGCGCCTCAGGGGGCTGCTTCTTATGACACATTCTTTGGAGCAGTGAAGCTGCCTGCTACCCCTGCAGCGTAAAACCGAGCCGGATGATCCGGCTCTTCTTTTGTATTGAGATAAGGAGACAGACATGAGATTCAACATCATGATCGATGGAAAACAGGTTCCGGCCAGATATACAGGCAAGACTGCCAGACTGTACCGCGAGCAGTTCAGGAAAGACATCTTTGAAACACTAGCTGATATTTCTGCAGCCTTCCTGCCGGCTGTGGCGGATGTTCAGAACATCCAGGGGATGGACATTGAAAACCCTGCAGTACTTGCCGGTGTATCGCTGAAAGCTATCGGTTCGAAAAATCTGGAAGAACTCAGCTGGGCAGCCGTTGCCGCCGAGAACCCGTCTACACCACTTCCTGAGGAATGGCTGGATGGCATTGAAGATTACCAGACATTCCTGTACAACGCCACAATGGTATATCACCACATGGTGGGTAATGTTCCCCTGGTGGAAGCTGAAGACAAAACGGAGGAAGACGAAGATAAAAAAAAGTAGTCCCCTTCAGTACTGTAGTCGTTATTGCTCGACAGGCCGGATATTCCCTGTCTGAAATCGACGACATGGACCCGGGATATCTGGTAGACCTTCTCACTGCACAGGCAAACATGAACAAGAGGGCACGAGAAGCCGAGAAAAAACCGAAAGTCCGCAAGGCAACACAAGCAGACTTTGACGCATTCTAGGGAGGGAAAGACATGGCCTTTGACACAAAAGGTATAACAATTGAAATCAATGGTGACGGGTCAGGTTTTGAGAAAACCCTCCGCAAGATAAAGGCAGAGACACAGGGCCTGGACAAGGAGATGAGCAAAGTCGGCCGGGCCATGAAGTCCAGCTTCAACAGCAAGGACACCGGAATCGAGCTGTTCATCCAAAAGCAGGGATTGCTGCAGTCCAAGTATGCGAACCTTGTAAAGCAGGAACATGCCTACAAACAGGCGCTGGAAGCCACCAAAGCAAGCTATCAGGAAAATCTGGTGGCATTCGGCGAATATGACGAGCGGACCAAATCGGCTGCACAGAACGTTCAGTATCTTGAGTCCGAGCTGGCTGTGCTTCACAGTCGGATGGATGCGGTGCGAGAGTCTGTTCTGACCTGCGGAACAGGCATGATTACTTTCCGTCAGCACCTGGGGAATGTTGCAACCGCGGCAGGAAAAGCGTATGAAGCTCTGAAGCCGATTTCACTGATCAGTGCAGGGGTCATTGCTGCAGCTACAGCCCAGACCATTAAATTTGAAGACGCCTGGGTCGGCGTCACAAAGACAGTTGATGGTACTCCCCAGCAGATGGAAGCCCTGAACGCCGGTCTGAAAGACCTTGCTCTCAACACTGCGTCAAGCTATGAAACATTGGCCGGATTTGCTGAGCTGGGCGGTCAGATGGGTGTTGCCACAGATTCCATGCTGACATTCACAAAGACCGTCGCTATGCTGGGAGACACAACCAACATTGCCGGTGAGGAAGCAGCACAGTCCCTTGCTCAGATTGCCAATATCATGGTGGATGCAGGAGACAGGACAGCCGATTACTACTCCCGGTTCGGTTCTACGGTGGTTGACTTGGGCAACAACTTTGCCACTACGGAGGCTGACATCGTACAGATGACACAACGGCTGGCTACAGCTGGCAGACAGGTCGGCATGAGTACCCCGCAGGTCATGGCCCTTGCAACAGCTCTTGGATCCATGGGCATCAAAGCGGCTGAAGGCGGCGGCTCCATGTCTAAGCTCATCAAGCAGATTCAGCAGTCCGTTTCACAGGGCGGCGAAGGATTGGAAGCTTTTGCCGAGACTGCCGGAATGAGCGCTGAGCAGTTTGCCAAAGCATGGCGGGATGATGCCGGTACAGCTTTTGCCAAATTCCTGGAAGGCATAGGCAAAAGCGGTGATGTGACCGGTAAGCTGGCTGAGCTGGGCATTGAAGAGATTCGTATGTCCAACGCCACTGGTGCGCTGGCGCAGTCCACGGACCTGTACACCGACGCTCTGGCAAGGGCAGACAGCGCATGGGAATCCAATACTGCCATGATGGCCGAAGCTGAAAAGCGGTACGGAACTACCAAAACAGCTCTGCTGCAGGCGCTGGAAGCCATCAAGCAGGCAGGTGCGAGTCTGGGAGAGTCATTTGCACCGGCTCTGAAAGACGTTGCCTTCATGGTCAAAGATGCAGCCAAGTGGTTCTCTGAACTGCCGAAGCCTGTAAAGGATACGGTGGCAAAGATGCTGCTGTTAGGAGCTGCAGCAGCTCCGGTCGCCAAGGGTATAGAGAAAATCACATCCAAAGGACAGGGAATGATAGAGTTCCTGTTCAGAGGCTCCGGTGCAGCTGAAAAGCTCTCCAAGGTACTGGGAAAGACCAATGCCGGAATGGATGGGACTGTAACGTCCATCGCCAGCCTGATTGGCCCCGCAGGACTTGCCGGCACAGCTTTTGTGGCACTGGCAAGCGCAATGGCGGGAGTCGGCTTCATTGCCGGCAACATGCTGCGGGACAATCTTGACAAGGAAGCCCGGGCAATGGGAGGTGTCATTCAAAAGAACGCGGAGCTCATTGATGCCAGCAAAGAGTATGCACAGGAAGCGAAGAATCAGGCAAACGCTGCTGACCAGGTGATTCAGGGGTATGAATCGAATGCCAGGTACGCTGAAACACTTGCAAATAAGATTGAATTCCTGAACGGAAAGGAAAACCTGTCTACCATCCAGAAGCAGCAACTGAAAGCGGCTGTAGAGGAACTGAATGCGATTTATCCGGAACTGAACATTTCCGTAGACGAAAACACAGGTCACATAGACGGGAATACCGAATCACTGCGGGAGAATCTGGCACAGGCTCAGAAGAATGCAAAGGAAAAAGCGCTCATCGAAGCCAGTCAGAAACAACTGGAAGCCATCACACAGCAAAAGATGGCTTATGACAGCGCAAAAGAATCTCTAACATTCTGGAATCAGGAAGTGAAAGACAGCACTGCTGCGTGGACCGAAGCCAGTCAGAAATATGGCAAGAGTTCAGATGAAGCCATGGCAGCTATGCACACCATGAATCTGGCAACGGAAGAGCAGAGAAGGGCACAGGAGGCACTGAGTGCCTGTCTGGAAGAAGGCACCATCAGCTGGTCAGATTATTTCAACACCATCAACCAGATGGGCGGAGAGGCATCTACGCTTAACCAGACACTGATCACCGAGTTCCAGAACATGGTCCAGCAGGCAAGTGAGGCAGGTATTCAAATCCCAGAAAACATCAAACAGGGCATTGAATCCGGCTCCATGGCTCCGACCGAAGCCATAAACTACATGACGTCCATGATGAATTACATGGATATGGTGGCGGCAGCTGGTGAAGGCGGAACTTCTGTACCTCTGAGTGTGGCGAGCGGGATCATCGCCAATGCTGGGTCAGCGCAGGAAGCGGCTAACATGCTGAACAATCTCATTCAGTTTGAACAGGCGTTGACACAGGCTAATCTTGCTGGTGTTGAAATTCCTGCGGATCTGGCTGCAGGTATTGCATCCGGTGCGGTTTCAGTGGACCAGGCTATACAGCAGCTGGGCAGCGGATCAGCACAGGGACTGAACAAGCAGGGAGAATTTGCGGCTGCAGGTGCCGGTAACGCGAACGCCTACAACAATGCTCAGACTCAAGGCGTTAAGCAAGGTTCTGATCAGGCGGCTTCTGCCGGGGCATCAGCATTTAATAGTGGAAAAATTTCCAATGCTGCCGGCAAAGAAGGTCAGCAGGCTTCGACGAAGTACAACACCGGGATCAATACGATGCCTGGGAAAACAGGCACAGTTTTGTCTGACACTGCTTCACGATTTGGCGGTTCTTCCGTTCCTGGGGCGGCTGGCACGATGGGATCCAGCGCTACATCTGCTTTCCAGCGGAACATTTCCGGTATCCCCTCTGCAGCTCAAACAGCTTACAACGATGCCAAATACTGGATTGACCAAATTCAGTCTTTGACCCGCCAGAGTTTCACTGTCAAAGTCACCAAGGAAGTCAAGACGGTCGAGACCAAAGGCGACAGGACTGTGAGAGCAAACTCACCATTGTTCCATGTGATGAGTCTGGCAAATCCCGCCGGGCTTTTTGCTTCAGCTTCCGCTGATCCTGTAGCAAACGAGTCCAACATGGGGTATGCAGCACGCAATGCTGTCAATCCGACAACGGCGGCTCTGCAGTCCGCAATCGACACACAGCGAGGCGTCATGGCTGGAAATCAGATGCAGATAGCAAATCTCAGCAGGAAGATGGACTCCTTGATGGAAAGGCTTACTGCAGTTGATTTTGACGGGTATCTTTCCACCATCGCGAAGAACACGGCAGACACGCAGATCGTGATGGACAGACGGACAGTTGGAAAGCTCGTTGCATCGGATGTTGCCAAAGCGAACGACCTTGACGCTTCCGTCCGGAAGAAACTGGCAGGAGGGTAGAATGCTGAACATCAAATTTGATGGCAAATGGCTCGAAGCTCAGGTGCCTGGATTCCAGGTGATTTCAGTCTCTGGCCGTGAGCTGATGTCCTACGACGTAAATGAAAAGAAAATACCAGGAATCGACGGAGCTAGTTACACTGGCTCCGAAATCGGTTCCAGAGACATTGAAGTGACTTATCGGTTGTGCGCTCCAATGCTGGAAGCCAGACAGATCAGGATGAACAAACTGAACAGTCTCCTTAAAGCCCGGGAAGCACAGCTCATCTTTGCCGACGAGCTGGACAAATACTTCATCGCTTCCAGTGCTGAGGCTGACGGCAGCAAGATCGTGTTCCACTGTTCTGACCCATTCAAGTACTCCACCACCGAGAAGACTTTCCAGATGGATTCCACCGGCACCATCATGGTGGAAAACACCGGCTCCGTCCCGGTCCCCATCCGCTACGAAATCACCCACAACCACGAAAATGGCTATGTAGGGATTGCTTCCGAGCACGGCGCCATGGAGTTTGGAAAGCGGGAGGAAGCTGACGGTCAGACCTATCAGCAGATGGAACACCTGCTGTCCATCTCAGACTTTGTATCTGCATCTGATGACACAACAAGTAAGGACGCCATGCATCCGACATATGGCACCAAAGGCACCCTGACCACCAAGTCATGGGCAGGTAGGACTTACCTGACTCTGGGTACAGTCGGCACTCTTGTCGGGGCCGCCAATGGTGGCATGAGAACTCTGACCATACCGGCTGATTCCAATGGACAGTCGGGGTGTCTGAACTGGTACCTGTATGGTCATCTGATCATGTGGGCAAACGTCATGGGCCAGACTGGCGAGATGAGCATCAGCGTCCTGACAGTTGACAACAAGCTGATTGCAGGGCTGAACTGGAACAAAACGGATATGAGTGGCAATACCGCTTACTATGATTTTGTTGTCTACAATCCTTCTGGAACTGACAACGATGCCATGAAAGGCAGAGTACTCAAGTCCTTTGCTTATCAGACAGACCATCGGCATGAACTCAACCCATGGTATGGAGACTGGGGACACGTGGACCTCAAAAAAGAAGGGTCTAAAATAACCTATTTCTATTGGGGGCAGTATCACACGTTCAATATCCCTGAAATCGCAAATCTTAAAGCCGCCAAAGTCCAAGTATCCTGCAAAGCATGGAGAGCCAGCAACAAGACTCTGTATATCCATGGTTTTGATACTCTGGATTTTTACAAGTGCAACGTATCAAAATGGCGTGATGTCCCTAACCGCTACTGGCAGGGAAGCAAGCTGGAAATCGGCGGCAACACTGGCCAGTTTCTGGTGGCTGGGATGCCCAAACCGCAAGATGAGATCCTCGGGACAAAATGGTTCAAAGCTGAGCCGGGGGAGACGGAAGTCAAACTGTATTTCTCTTCCTTCTGTAGTCCGAAACCGACAGTAGTCGCACGCATCAGGGAGGCATGGCTATGACACCTAGAATCGCAGTCCTTAACGCCCGGGATGAAGTCCTGGGCTTTTTGGATAATGACCGCCCGGGAGCAGTCCACTATTTCGACGAGACTCTGCACCTGTATCTTGCCGGGTCAGCCTATACGTTTGATGGTAAAGCACTGACCAGCGAAGATTCTCAGATGATAGAAGTCGGAAACAAGCTGTCTTTCCGTCACGATAATAAAGATTACTATCTCAATATCGTGAAAACGGAAAAGGATGAGGTGTACACATCCTTTGAATGCTTCGGCCTCACCTTTGAATTCCTGAACGAGGAAGTGGACAAGTACGAAGCCCCGGAAGCAAAGACCCTTGCCGCCTACATCCAGCAGTGGGGAGCCGAAACGATGGACCTCAGGATCATTCACAACGAGGTGGCGGACAGGTCATTGAAACTGAAATGGGAAGGACGGGAGACGATACTCAAGCGTCTCTTTTCTCTTGCCACCAACTTTGATGTGGAGCTGGATTTTCAGACAGTCCTGAACCGGGATTTTTCTCTGTCCCACATGAACCTGTACATCGTGAAGCAGACCGGCAAGGACAGGACAGGCGAAATCCTGCGGTATGGAAAGGAAATCGAAGGAATCAAAAAGACCTCTGACGTTTCCGACCTGTACACCGCCATCCGTCCCAGGGGCAAGGATGGTCTGACTCTTGCTGGATATTCCCATGCCAAAGAGTCAGACGGCTGCTGGTTGAGAGGGGAAGACATCCTGAACCCGTCTGCAAAAGACAGGTTTCCAGCGCTCAATCCTGATAAGGCAGAGGGGTACATTGCCCGTTACTGGGACTGTGACGTGGAAGACCAGGCCATGTTGTACGGCAGGGCTTTGGCCGAACTGCGCAAGAACTCTGTGCCCAAGCTGGAGTACGAGGTGGACGGTTTTGTGGATGGTGCCATCGGTGACCGGTTCACGATTGAGGATGACGCCTATCAGCCAACTCTGTACGTTCAGGCTAGGGTCGTTGAACAGGAAATCTGCTTCACGGACCCATCCCGGAGCAAGACGACTTTCGACAACTTTACCGAGGTAAAATCACAGCTTTCCAGCACCATTCAGGCTCAGGTCCAGCAGCTGGTGGAAAAGTATAAAACCTACCAATGCGGCATCTCTTCCACAGCCGGGACAATCTTTGTCAACGGTGTCGGAACCACCACCCTGACAGCCTTTGTCCGGGATGGTGTGACGGATGTGACTGACAAATTCACGATCCGCTGGTACAAGGCCGGAGCTGAGTGCGGGAATGGCAAGACGCTGACCGTTTCCAGCACGGACTTTGATGACATGGCTGTCTATGGATTCAAGGCTTTTGGACCAGATGGCTCTATCAAAGGCGAGTACGAGCTCACTTTTGCCAATGTTGCAGATGGTGTGTCCGACTATCTGCACATCAAATACTCCAATGACGGCGGCCAGACTTTCTCCACCCCGGATGGTGACTGGATTGGTCAGTATCACGACAGCAATCCTGTGGATTCTCCTGACCCCACCAGATACACATGGGCCAAGATAAAAGGTGACGATGGTGCCAACGGAACCATACAAAAGCTGGTTTCGCTGACCAACGAATACTACCTTTCGACATCTGATACTGCCCAGACAGGCGGTTCCTGGGGGACGACTTATCCGGATTATGTCGATGGAAAATACCTCTGGGTGCGCATCAAAGCGGTTTACAAGGATCCAAACGGAACGGCCTACACAACGCCAGAATTGGAAAAAGCATGGCTGGCTGCAGGACAGGCAATCAACAAGGCAGAGACAGCCCTTTCCAGCGCCACAGCGGCGTCAAATGCAGCTGCCGATGCAGTAAGTCAGGCCCAGTCAGCAAAGGCCACAGCAGACGCTGTGCAGACCGAGCTGGCGCCTATCAAGACTGGAGTGCAGGAGGCCAAGACAGCTGCAGAGGAAGCAAAGAAGGAGATCGCAGACAAGACCACACAGATGCTGCTGGATATTGCTGACACCTACGCCAGCAAATCCGATGTGACAGATCTGACCGGTGACCTGCAGGCGCAGATAGCAGCCAACGCAACCGAGCTTGCAACCAAAGTCAGCGAAACCGTTTACCAGCAGAACAAGGCCGAAATAGACGGGCAGCTGGCGGATCTGGACTCAGACCTGACCAGTGCCCAGACGACACTCACCAGTCTGCAGTCCAGCCAGTCGGAAGCAGCTCAAAAGCTGGCCAAAGCAGAGGCAGACCTGAAAGCCGCACAGGATGCAGTGAGTGACCTGCAGGCTAGTCAGACAGCCACAGACACCCAGCTTAAGGCCGCTCAGGATGCAGTGACCAAAGCACAGGCAGCTGTGGATAAGGCACAGGGTGATGTGGACAAGGCCAATACCGAAATTGGAAAGGTCAAGAATGATATCTCTGACATCCAGGGTGACATCACAGACCTGACTTCCAGAGTGACAACGGCAGAGACCAACATCACGCAGAATGCCACCGAGATTGCCTTGCGGGCCACAAAGACGGAAGTCAACACGGCAGTGCAGGGTGCGAAAGACTACGCCGATTCAAAAATCACGATAAAGGCGAATGAAATCACATCCAATGTCACAGCGGTGGACAACAAGGTCAATGGTCTGCAGCAGCAGAAGGTGGAATATTACTACTACCTGTCAACCAGCCCCGACTCCTGCACCGGTGGAAGCTGGAGCACAACAAAGCCCGCCGAAACAGCGGGCAAGTACATCTGGCAGAAGATCAAGACGACCTACGTCAGCGGCGCAAGCACTGAGTCCAGCCCGGCAAGGCTGACAGGTGTTGCAGGCAAGGACGGGACAAATGGTATAGACGCCATGCACATCTCCATCACGCCGACATGGTCCGGAAACAGTTGCACCCTGACTGCACATGTGTTTAAGGGTGGAGTGGAGCTGACGGACACTCAGGTCATTGCTTTAGGTGCCCTGAAATGGTACTCGGGAGATACCTTCATCTCCAACGGCAAACAACTTACACGCACAGTTGGTACAAAACAGGTAGTAGAATGCAGACTCGAATCCGGGGGGGGGTGGCCTAATGCCTGAATTTATTACTCTTGCTGATGGGTCGCTTGCTGTGAAGGGCAGGAATCTGGTTCATGGCAGACTGTGGACGGAAGATAACCCATATACTCACGAATCGAATGCAAAAGATGGATGCAAAATTATTCCGGGTGCCTATTGTGAGTTTCCATCAGGCGGTACCGCCATGTTTTCGTTCCGAACCGACAGAACCATGGGAAACGTTCATGGTGGCGCTGCCGGAAAGGTGATAGACCCAACCATTTGGCTTTACTATTACAAAACCACAGATACTCTTGCGACAGGTTCATGGGCACAAGCAATATACATGAACACTTTGAAGCAGGCAGAAGATGGCAGATGGTATGCCACGGTAGAAATTCCAAACAGTTTCTCGTATTGCAATTTCAGATTCAACACCTACAGCGATGGGACGCAAATACAACGAGCCAAAGTGTGGGACTTATCCATGACATACGGGGACGAACTTTTACCCTATTCCCCTGCACCAGAAGACGAGGAGGTGAACTGATGGACTGGGCAAAAACAAAAGCAACCTCTGCTGACTTTGAGCAGGGGACAATCGATGAGAGCCGGACTGGAACATGGGATAACCTTAAATACCCGTCCTCAAACAGGATCCGCACAAAGTCTCTGGTACCTGTCAGCAAGGCAGTCAACATTCCCGTTGTGTCTGGGTACGAATACTGCTTTGCGATGTTCGACAGTTCTCAGACCTATTTAGGGATCACCACAGGATTCTACACATGGGATTCTCTCCCTCAGAACATCGTCTTACCGTCCGGTGTTGCCTACATTGGGCTTTTACTTCGGGCAAACAACAGCGCAACTATCACGCCGGCAGTTGCTGATTCTGCCCTACCCGGATATATCTGGACGGCTGGGCAGCCGGGGATGGGAACACTGGTGAATGGGGACGGGTATACAAAGGGTAGGAATCTGTTGGTTGGATGCAGAGGCATTACCATTGACGGTTCTGACTATTATACGACCGTTAAAATGGAGCCGGGAAAAATCACAGTCACAGGAGCCGGACAGTGGAATGCCTACAAAATTGACCCAGTGCCTGAAGAACGGGCGAGAGAAATCACATCTAGCAAAACGGATTTGACATTTGGGATTGACATCAAGGCAACAGGTCTTGCGACCAGAGTTCCTGTGACTTTCCAAATCAGAAGCCGGGATCAGCAAAATCGAATCGTTAGCGATACCATGTGGATTGAACCTGAGATGAACGGCAAGTGGCACCGTCTTTCTTGCACAGTGAAGAATGTTGAGGAAAGACCTCTTGCTCTAATCATTTTTGGGAACGCGGTAATGACTGCCGCAGACGTGGGAGCTACTATTGAATACCGCAAAATGAATCTGATTTTCGGAGACGAACCCTACCCATGGACTTCTGCGCCAGAAGATGAACCGAACCCAACGGAGGCCGTGTGATGAACAGCGAAATGTTTGGGACGCTCCCAGATGGGACGATGTATACGAAGCGGCGGAACCTCTGGGATAGACCGAAAGTGAATGTGACCACCTACAAAGGGCATGAATGTGAGAAGTGGTCTTGTGGGTTGAGGACCTATTACGCACCATCCGTTAACATGCTTGCGAAAGTGGGACCTGTAGGAAGAGAAACGCATTTTACTGTGTCTTTTGATTACATCCTCATCCTGAGAGAGACGGGTACAACAAATCCGATGCGTCATATATATGCAGATGGATATATCTTTGATGAAACCACCCAAAAACCAAAGTGGTTCGGGGAATCAGGTATCACTGGGAATCGGATGTTCCGACCGTGCGAAGACTGGACTCACCAGAGACTTACTTATAGGTACCAAGTGTCTGCTGGATATGCGAGTGCGCTTACCATCTATCCGGCTTATCTCCGTGATATAGACGCAGACCTGTATATCCGGAACATCCTAGTTACTTACGGTGATGAAGATTATCCGTACACTCCGGCACCGGAAGATGATGAAACGGTGGTGCTGACAGAGGGGGCAGGATAATGGCGACTCTAGCGAGAGCGAGTATCCAGCTTGAAGATTTCTCTGGCGAACTCAAGGACCTCGAAGACAAAACCATCATCAACGCAACGGCCCTGGAACAGCGGCTGTCCACACAAATCCTGCAGTCGCAGGAGCAAATCCAGCAGACGGTGACTGAACAGTATTTCACCAAGGATGAAACCAACAGGCTGATTCAGGAGGTGAGCACCGCCTTCACCCAGACGGCTGAGGGATGGCAGATGAACTTCAACAAGCTGGTCAGCGTGGTCAATGCCAATCAGGCAAGCACTGACTCAGAGTTTCAAAACTGGTCAAAGTACATCCGTTTTGTGGATGGAAACATCATTCTGGGTCAGGCGCAGAACCCCATCATCCTGACCATCAAGAATGACCGGATTTCCTTTGCACAGTCCGGTCAGGAGGTGGCTTACCTGTCAAACAGTGAGCTGACCATCACCGATGCGAGAATCACCCACAGTTTGAGAATCGGCTATTTTGGATGGGTCCCGCGGGCCAATGGTTCGCTGGACCTGAAGAAGGTGTCCTAAATGGGCGCCTTTTTTGTTGGAAAGGAGGATGACTGATGGCTTACGGTCCATGGAAAGGCCAGCGCTGGCGGACAGTCTGGAACAACGGTTACTACAGAATTGACGTTAAATGGGACTTCTGTCAGGACATCGAAAACAACAAAACCATGATCGCCATGTGCGGGCAGAGAGTTGCGTCGCTTAACGGCTACTACTCATTCAACTACACAGCATGCGAAACTGGTGTCGGTGACTTCAACGGCACCAAATTTCCCGAAACCCGGGCAGTCTCTGTCGGAGGCGGCGGCACAACGGAGATAGAGTGCACGCACCGTCACTCGGAAGTCACGCACAATGCGGACGGCACGTGGCCTTCTGGTCAAGTCTGCGGCTGGTGGAGATTCAACGTCCCTCTTGCCAGCCACAATGTTCCGACTGTTGGCTGGACAGCATTCAACATCGATGGTGAAATCCCCACCATCCCCCGGGCAACGACTCCAACGCTGTCGGCAGCCTCCGTGGCATGCGGCTCCAATCTCACCATCAACCTGCCCCGGCACGCATCCGGTTTCACGCACCGGATAAGCTATCGTATCGGCGGTAAGGACAAGGGTACTATCACCACAAATGCGGGAACGTCTTTTGTGTGGACAGTCCAGAATCTGGGCAGCTACATGCCAAATAGCACCAGCGTCTGGGTAGTCCTGAGAGTGGAAACGATGAGTGGCAGCACGGTGATCGGATACAAGGACATTGGTTTCACGGCAACTGCCCTGACATCATGGGTACCGACGGCAACCATTTCCAGCATTGCGGAAGCCACTGCCAATCTGGCAACACAGTTTGGCGGATATGTGCAGGGCAAAAGCACCCTGCGAGTCAAATCAGCGGGATCGGGAAGTAATGGCTCAACGATTTCCAGCTATGTTGTCACCATTCAGGGCAGGAAGTACAACGGTGCTGATATCACGTCTGCTGCCATTTCTGCTTCCGGAACAGTAGCTGTCACTCTGACAGTGACCGATTCCAGGGGCAGGAAGGCAAGCAAGACGCAGAATGTCTCTGTGCTGGCCTATAGTCCCCCGCAGATAACTGTCAGCAGTGTGGCCAGAACGAGCGATGAAGCCACAACAGCCGTTTGTACATACAACTTCTCTATTGCTTCTGTTAACAACAAGAACACAAAGGCGTTCTACATCCAGTACCTGAATGGCTCCACATGGACCGATATCACCCGCATGTCCGATGTCTATACAAAATCCGGCTCCGTCACTTCGGGAGCCATTTTTGGTGTGGACGCAACGACAAAGGTACGGTTTGTGGCTCAGGACTACTTCACTTCCGTCATCGTAGAGAAGGAAGTCGGTCCGACATTCACGCTGATGAATCTGGGGGCTGGGGGCAAGAGTCTTGCGATTGGGATGTTGTCCAGTAACAACGGAACGTTTGAGACTGGGCTCCCTTTTGTATCAGGCGGTGTCAGATATACGGCGAAAAAATTCATCGCTGTAACAAACACACCCCAGTGGCTTAAAGTTTGTACACTTAAAAATTCCAGCGATTCCGACAGTGCTTTTGTTCATGTGTATACCGGAGACGGATGGAACGCCCGCGCAAACCAGCAGACAGAAGTTGAAATTTTTGTCAAAGACTCATTCCAATCGTCGCATTCAACGACCGATGCTTTTGGCGGCTCTTACAACGTTGTCGGAACCTATCACGCAGGGATCCATGTCCGGGTCATCGCGCTTTCTGCATCCTCCTGTGAGATATGGCTGTATCTGCCATGGGCATATTCTTCTGGCTTTTTCACAATTGAATCACAGTGTGAAGTAGAAGTTGAAGGCAAGTGTCAGACAGATGCACCAACGGGAGCAAATCAGACGATGGGAAATCTAACGCCCGACAACCGAGGGTACCCGATTGGTTCTGTCAAAATCACGTACGATAACGTGAACCCATCTACAAACATGGGCGGCACATGGGTGCAGTTTGGACAGGGCCGTGTCCTGATTGGACAGGGTACCGGGAGCGACGGTACTACAAGCAAGACATTCGGGGCAGGGGCGACGGGTGGAAGATATACCTCTGACCAAATCAACACGACCAACTCAGCCCTGTCCGGCTTCCCTTCAAACGGGGCGAACTATGCTGACCGCTGTATCGTCCGCAAGCAGGCGGCCGGATACAACCAAGAAAGGGATGCCATGATTTCCCTTGTCCAGCCCTACCAAGTCATCTACGCATGGCGAAGAACAGCCTAGAAAGGATCACATGAAAATCTTTTGCAAAATCGGCGATGACGGTTCAGTCACCGCTTTTTCCACGTGCTCCACCGCCGACGTGCAGGTGGATGCAGAGGTGACCGGCCCGCTTTATCCGGAAAAAATTTCCGGCTACAAACTGGAGGCCGACAACACCGGTGTCAATCATCTTGTCTTTGATGAGGAGCAGTACAGATCCTGCATCAAGCAGGAACAGGAAGCAGCTGCCCTTGCCGAAGCGGAAGCCAAACTGGCCGAAGTCAGCCGGGATGCAATGCTGGATGGCGTTGACGATGACACAGCCCTGACGATGGCCCCGCTGTATCCCGAATGGCAGACAGGACAGAACTACAAAACCGGACAGCGCCTGCGGTTTGGTGACGGCGGATTTGTCAAAGTCCTGCAGGACCACAAGTCTCAGGCTGACTGGCTGCCGGACGCCACGCCGTCCCTGTATGTCGTGCTGTCTGACCCTGCGGAAGAATGGCCGGAGTTCCGTCAGCCGACTGGTGCTCATGATGTTTACATGGCAGGTGATAAGACGACCTATAAAGGTGAGCACTACACCTGTAAGGCGGACAATACCGCACACTCCCCGGAAGAACTTCCGGATGCATGGGAAAAAGCCGCAGAGTAGCGGCTGGAAAGGAATCTGATTATGAACAAGCTGATGAGTAAAGACTGGTGGGAAAAGGCCACTGTACGGGCCATCAAGACCGCTGCGGAGGCAGCAGTCGCCATGATTGGCACCGGAGCTGTGGGCATCTTGTCTGTGGACTGGGTCAACCTGGCCTCCGTCACCTGCATGGCAGCCGTAGTATCCTACCTCATCTCTCTGGGCGGTCTGCCGGAAGTAGACCCCAACGCCTAGCCTATGCTTGAGTTTCTGAACGCCATCGGGCCTGTGACTGTCACGGGCCTTTTTGGCATCATCTTGTGGCGGCTGCAGGCGGCAGATGCAGACCGGAAAGCCAACCGGGCAAAGTCAGACGAGCGGATGGCCAGAATCGAAGCCAACACCGCGAAGCTGGCAGACCATGACCTGGAACTGGCGACTCTTACAGACATCATGGAAAAGCTCAAAGAAGGCATTGACACGAACGGCGAAGGCTTCAAAGTCATCATGCGCTACATGCTGCAGCGCTATCATGCCGAGTACATGATCCAGGGCTACATCACCAGCCACCAGCTGACGGAGTTTCTGGAAGCGTATGAAATCTACAAAGCCAAAGGCGGAAATGGTACCGCCAAGGGCTGGAAAGAGGAAATCTGCGCTCTGTCTGTGCGGGATGACCTGCACCCGGGCAATCCCTATTTAGAAATGTTTAAGAACAAAGGAGAAACAAAATGACACTCACAAAAACCAAAGACGGAAAGACTTACGAACTCATCCGATTTCCCATGAAGACGATGACCATCACCCAGGGAAACAATGGGCAGTATTCGCACCAGGGCGTTAATGCGCTGGACATTGCGGGCAAGGACACAGGCATTGAGCCGACTTTTGCCCCTTGTTCCATGCGCTATAAATGGCATGACTCGGCAGCCAACGGCAACGCGATTTTCTTTGAGTCTGTGAATAAAGTGATGTTCGCAGATGGCACCATTGATTACGCGACATTTATGTTTATCCACGATAACTACATCGGAGACATCCTGGCACTGGCCAATAAAGGTCATGTTTTTGCTCAGTGGGAAGAGTTTGGCGATGAGGGCACCGCTGGCCGGGCGACAGGGAACCACTGTCATTTTGAAGTTGCCAAAGGACGCTATTCCAGGCCTTACGATGGCCCGAACCGGTACGGAATTTACTGCCTGCACAACTCCATCAGCGCAGACAAAGCCTGCGTGGTTGATGGTGTGACCATCCGCAACGGTAATGGTATGAGCTGGAAAAAAGCAGCCGACGTGAAGACTGGCGGTTCCACTGGATCTATCAAATGGGTAGCTGAGAATGGTACCGCAACCTTTACCAAAGACTCCATCCGAATCCACAAGGATAATCCGGATGGTGAAGTCATCCCCGGTGTGACATACAACAAGGGACAGAGCGTCAAGTACATCGCAAAATGTGCCTACAAGGGCCACCGGTGGGTGCGCTATATCAGAGCATCCGGCGGCTATGGCTGCGTGGCAGTAAGCGGCAGCGAGACACAGGGTAAGGACCCCTGGGCGACATTTAAATAAAAACAACCCCGGGAAACCCGGGGGCTTTTTTTAACGATTAAAAAAGTTGACAAATTCCCCAATAATGCATTGTTACCTCGCGTCTTCGTTCGTTATGTAATAATATGTATGAACAAAGGAGAATGTGAAGGAGGAACTTGTATGACAGCTTATGGAGTAACTAAAAAAGATGTCGATGCTGCGCGTAAGACGGTAGAAGCTTTTAAGCAGTTATCTAAAAGCAACCCAGTGGCGGCTAAAAAGCAGGCTGCTAGTTTTTTAGAGAGATCGGGAATAACAGAAAACGGGAAACCGAAAAAACAGATTGTTACACAGGGTATTAACTGGTAAATGTATTCAAAACTTCCAAATGTGGTGTTCGGCTTTCACGGATGCCATAAAGATGTTTACGAAGCAGTGTTATCTGGAAAAGAAGACCTCAAAGAGAGCACAAACGCTTATGACTGGCTCGGGCCTGGTATTTACTTCTGGGAAGGAAATCTAGAACGAGCAAAACAATGGGCGGAGGCACGGTACAAAGAAAATGGCCGAGTTCTCGGAGCAGCGTTAGATTTGGGATACTGTTTAAATCTTACAGACCAATTTGCGACGCCCATCCTGAGGCAAGGGTATGAGTATTTAGTGCAAGCCTGCGCTGACCATCAAATTCCGTTACCAGAAAACCATGGTAGAGATTTACTGTTAAGAAATTTGGATTGTGCCATTATAGCTGCTGTCCACGAAATTCAAGATCTAAACGATAAGCCACCGTTTGATTTCGTTAGAGGTCTCTTCTTTGAAGGGGATCCAATCGCAGAGGGTTCTCTTCTTATGGAACGTACCCATACGCAGATAGCAGTTAAAAATCCGAATTGTATCAAGGGCTATTTTGCTCCCAGAGAACTTAACGAGGATTTTGACAGACCATAAGACAAAACCCCGGGGAAACCCGGGGCGTTTTTTAATGCCTCATCATCCGAACATCTGCATCAAATTAACGTCAGAGTGGGCAGATACAAAATTGGAGCACTTTTTGGAGCATTTTTTGGAAAGACGTTCGGTAATGATTATGACTGAAACTCAAATAATGCAGCGAAAAACATTGATTTAACGCAAATAACGGTTTGATTAAGAACGAATAATAGTGAAATCCACCTCTGAGAATAACTGTTAAATTATACAGAGCCCGGATTTGGAAAGCAATGTATCGCAGTGGCGGCGGTTTGAGATTCACATACTGCTTTGCTATGATTAGCAGTAGTGAAAAGAGGTAGTATATGCCCGAATTGAAAATCAGAGACCTCCACGTCAGCGTGGAAGATCAGGAGATATTGAAAGGCGTTGACCTGACCGTCAGATCCGGTGAACGCCACGCCCTTATGGGCCCCAACGGCAACGGCAAGTCCACACTGCTGGCAGCCATCATGGGGAACCCGAAATACAAAGTGACCCGCGGTACAGTTACGCTCGACGGTCAGGATGTCCTGGCCATGCCGGTGGATGAACGCAGCCGCGCCGGACTGTTCCTGGGGATGCAGTATCCCTCGGAGGTTCCCGGGGTCACCAACTCGGATTTCCTGCGCACGGCCATCAACGCGCGCCGCGAGACACCGATCTCCCTGTTCAAGTTCATCAAGGAAATGGACCGTGCCATTTCCGAACTGGAAATGAAACCCGACCTGGCCCACCGGTTCCTGAATGAAGGGTTCTCCGGGGGCGAGAAAAAGCGCAACGAGATCGTCCAGATGATGCTGCTGAAACCCCGCTTTGCCATGCTGGATGAAATTGATTCCGGCCTGGACGTGGATGCCCTGCGCATTGTGGCAGACGCCATCGGGGAATGCCAGAAAGAGACCGGTCTGGGAATGATCGTGGTCAGCCACTATGCCAGGTTCCTGGACTACCTGCACCCGACACGTGCCCACATCCTGGTGGATGGCCGCATCGTGATGTCCGGTGGACCGGAACTGATTGAAAAAGTCGACGGCGAAGGCTACGACTGGATCGAAAAGGAAACCGGCGTGAAGGCAGCGCGGGAAGAGAAGTCCCGTCCCATCAGCCTGGGTACCTGCGGCGCCAGAAAGGACCAGTGACATGGAGCGCAGACTGACCGGGCGTCACGACAGCACCCTGCAGGCCGAAAACGGCAGGCTGGAGCTGATGGCCGAAAGCGGAAGTCACGGCGCCCTGCTGCTGAAAGCCGGAGACCAGGTCCGGACACTGGATCTGTCACTGCGCTGCGACAGGGACAGTGAACTGAGGGTCCTCATCCTGCGGGAATCATCCGATGACCTGACCCTCACGCTGTCAGCGGACGTGCACAGCCAGGCGGACCTGAAAATCGGCCTGCTGGACCTGGAGAAAGGTTTCCTGGAATTCCGGGGCGAAATCCGCCTCAAGGAGCCCGGTGCCAGTGCAGATCTGTACACCGGGGAACTGGTCGGCGAGGGTGCCAGGAAGAAAAACGACCTGCAGGTGGTGAGTGAAACAGACCACACCTTCGGCAAGATGCACAACTTTGCGGTGCTGCACCGGGCGGCGGACTATGACATGGTCGCAGCCGGGAAGATCGTCAAGGGAGCCCGCGGCAGCGAAAGTCACCAGGAAACCCGGGTCCTGACACTGGATGCCGACCACAAAACCCGTGTGCTGCCGATCCTGTACATAGACGAAAACGAAGTCAAGGCCAGCCATGCCATGACTGTCGGACAGCCCGATGCCGACCAGATGTACTACCTGGAAAGCCGCGGCCTGTCAAACCTGCAGGCCATGAGCCTGCTCTCCATTGGCTATTTCATGCCGGTGATCTCCCTTGCTGGCAGCGAAGATCTGCGCCACAGACTGCGCGAGGATCTGGAACGAAAGGCAGGACTGTATGGACATCAGGGATAACATTGAACGGATCCGGGCGGATTTCCCGATCCTCAAACGGACCATGAGCGGCTACCCGGTGGATTATCTGGACAACTGCGCCACGACCCTGAAGCCGCAGCAGATGATCGATGCGGTGGTCAACTACTATACCTACTTGGGGGCCAACGCCCATCGTGGAGATTATGAAATGAGTGCCCAGGTGGACTACCACTATGAGGAAGCGCGCAAGCGCACGGCACAGTTCATCCATGCGAAATCCGAAAAGGAAATCGTCTTCACATCCGGGACCACAGAATCCCTGAACATCCTGGCCATGGCCATCACCAACCAGGTCCTGCAGGAAGGGGATGTGGTGATTTCCACACAGTCCGAACATGCCTCCAGCGTGCTGCCCTGGCTTGAAGCCGGGGAAGGCAAGGGCGTGGAAGTCCGCTATATCCCTCTTTCTCCCGAGGGCCGGGTGACAGTCGAAAACTTCCTGTCGGTCCTGGATGACAAGGTAAAAGTCGTGGCCATCGCCCAGGTCTCCAATGTCCTGGGTTACGAAGCCCCTGTAAAGGAAATCGCGAAGATCTGCCGGGAAAAAGGCATCCTGACCGTCATTGACGGTGCCCAGTCCGTGGCCCACCTGCCGGTGGATGTCCAGGACATGGATGTGGATTTCTTCGTGTTCTCGGCCCACAAGATGTGCGGTCCCACCGGCATCGGCGTGCTCTACGGACGCTTCGAGCTGCTCGAAGAGCTGACGCCGGTGTTCTTCGGCGGGGAATCCAATGCGCGTTTCAACCGCTGCGGCAACCTTGTGCTCAAGAAGACACCCTTCAAGTACGAGTCCGGGACACAGCCCATCGAGGGTGCCCTGGGCATGAAGGCAGCGATGGACTACATTGACGGTATCGGCAAGAAGAACATTCATGAGTACGAACTGGCACTCAAGGAGCACTTCCTGAAGAGGGCAGCCCAGGAACTGCCACGGGTGAAGATCTACAACCCGACGGCAAAAAGCGGTATCATCACATTCAATGTCTATGATGACGGCAAGCTGATCTTTCCCCAGGACGTGGCAAGCTTCCTGAACTCCAGGGGCATTGCGGTCCGCAGCGGTGAACACTGCGCCAAGCTGCTCGGGGAGTTCATCGACGTGCCGGGAACTGTCAGGGCCAGTGCCTATTTTTACAACACATTCGAAGACATCGACAGACTGGTGGAAGCACTCAAGGACTGCACCTTCACCAACTGCCTCGATATCTTTTTCTAGATAGAAAGGAGCGAAGCGTTGTCCAGCATCGATCCAAAATACCTCCGGGAGATCATCATGGATCACTACCAGTATCCCCGGAACAAGAAACTCACCGAGTCACAGGACTATGACTCGAAACATATGGCGAGCGAATCCTGCATTGACGACATCACTGTCCAGGCAAAGATCAAAGACGGGGTCATCCAGGATGCGGATTTCGACGGCGTGGCCTGCACGATTTCCACCGCCAGCACAGACATTCTCTGTGAACTGGTCAAGGGGAAGACCGTGGAAGAGGCACAGCAGATCATTGACAACTACCGGAAAATGATCGACCAGAAAGACTATGACGATGACATCCTGGAGGAAGCCATTGCCTTTTCCACCGTGGGAAAGCAGGCAAACCGCATCAAGTGTGCCACCATTGGCTGGAATGCCATGGAGGAAATCCTGGATGACTACAGAAAGCCGGGCGATCCGGCAAAGGACAAGGAGGCCACAGGCAATGAGTGATGCAAACCTGCCGGGTTCAGAGTACAAATACGGCTTCCATGACGAGGATGTAACGGTCTACAACACCGGCAAGGGCCTGACCGAACAGACGATCCGGGACATTTCGGCCATGAAACACGAACCGGAGTGGATGCTGGATCTGCGCTTAAAGGCCTACCACAAGTTCCGGGAACTCCCGAACCCCACCTGGGGCCCGAACCTCAATGACATCGATTTTGACGAATTCACCTACTACATCAAGCCCTCCGACAGGCAGAGCAGCGACTGGGAAGACGTACCGGAAACCATCCGGGAAACCTTCGACAGGCTGGGCATCCCGGAAGCGGAACAGAAGTTCCTTGCGGGTGTCTCCACGCAGTATGAATCCGAGGTCGTCTATCACAACATGCTGGAGGAAGTGGAGGAAAAGGGTGTCATTTTCCTGGATACAGACACTGCCCTGCGGGAACATCCCGATCTGGTGCGGAAATATTTCGGAAAACTCGTCTCCTACGCCGACAACAAGTATGCGGCCCTGAACACCGCTGTGTGGTCCGGCGGATCCTTCATCTATGTCCCCAAAGGCGTCCAGCTCGACAAGCCGCTGCAGTCCTACTTCCGGATCAACTCCATGAACATGGGGCAGTTCGAACGCACGCTCATCATTGTCGACGAAGGCGCCGATGTCCACTACGTGGAGGGGTGCACCGCTCCGATCTACTCCTCGGATTCCCTGCATGCGGCGGTTGTCGAGATCTTTGTCCACGAACACGCCAAATGCCGGTATTCCACGGTCCAGAACTGGTCCGACAACATCATCAACCTCGTGACCAAACGGGCGAAGGTGGATGCCTATGGCCACATGGAATGGATCGACGGCAACGTCGGATCCGGCATCAACATGAAGTATCCGGCCTGCATCCTGGCTGGCGAGTATGCGAAGGGGACCACGATTTCGATCGCCGTCGGCAGCCGTGGACAGTACCAGGACACGGGGGCGAAGATGATCCACAACGCACCGCATACCACGAGCAGCATTGTGTCAAAATCCGTTGCCCGCACCGGCGGCATCGTGAACTACCGCGGCTGGGTCGTACATTCGAAGAATGCAGACTACGCCAAGAGCAAGGTGGAGTGCGACACGCTGATCCTCGACAAGGTATCGAAATCCGACACCATCCCGCTGAACCGGCAGATGAATCCCACGAGCCAGATCGAACACGAGGCGACGGTCTCCAGCATTTCGGAGGAGCAGCTGTTCTATCTCATGAGCCGTGGACTGACGAAATCCCAGGCCACAGAGATGATCGTCATGGGCTTCCTGGAACCCTTCACCAGAGAACTTCCCATGGAATACGCTGTCGAGCTCAACCAGCTGCTGAAGCTGGACATGAGCGAAGCGATCGGCTGATCCGTCATGAAGACAAAGCGGTCATACACTGACGAGAGCCGTCCCGGCTCTGCTGCCGGGAGTGACCTGGCGCACTCTGAAACCGAGAGACAGGCCCTGAGGAAGCAGATTCGCCGGGAGATGACTGGAAAGCGGCAGTCAATCACCGGCCGCAGGGAAAAGGAGCAGGCCATCCTCAGACGGCTTGCTCCTTTTGTGAAGGGAAAAACCGTGGCGGCCTACCACGCCATCGGACAGGAGGCAGATATCCTGCAGGATGACTGGCTTCTTCCCCTGACCAATCCGGTCAATCACTCCCTGCGCTTCGGGACCGGCAGGCTGCGGCAGGGACCATACGGAATCATGGAACCGGATCCGGACACAGCAAAGTTTGTCGAACCGGAGGACATCGACGTGATCCTTGTTCCGATGGTGGCTTTTGACGGCCTGCATCGTCTGGGGTATGGCGGCGGATACTATGACCGGTTTCTGCCCCGGACAAAGGCGCTGAAGATTGGCATTGCCTTCCGGGAACAGGCAGCCCGGTTTCCGGTCTCGGCCTGGGATGTGGACATGGATATGGTCATCACCGACGCAGGCATCCCGACGGGTGACTATAATGAAACAGACATCCGCCGGACTGCAGAGGGTGCGCAGGAGAACGCGAATCACCTGCAGGCGACGGGAACACGGACAGAATCGGGAGAAGAAACATGAGCGTATATGAAAATGCACAGAATTTCTGGGAACACTTTTCTTCCAGACAGCCGGAGATCGAACAGGCGCTGACATCCAGGGACTATCCCGGGCTGGTCAGAGCCCTGGAACCCTTGCAGGAAATTGCCATGAACCTGACCGGTTGCGGGTTCTTCGTCGAAGATGCCGCCGATCAGTTTGAAATGACCTTCGATCCAGGCCCCAACAAGACCTCGCAGTATCTGGCACGGTATTTCACGGACCTGTGTCCGGCAGAGATCCTGAAAAAATGGATCGTGAACCCCGTCCTGATGCCCCTGTCGCAGAAAGCCGTCGAGGCGCAGGTCCAGATCCGGGACCATGTCTATACCCTGATGGACTTCCATGTGTTTTACACCGTGGACCAGAAGGCTCAGACCTTCCAGACCCGGGTCTACTGCCCGGGATACAGCCTGATCGACAATGAGGAAAACAAAAAAGAAATGTCCATGTACCTGCTGGAGCTCGCCATCGGCCAGACGCTCTACGAAGCGTATATCGGCAGCGTGGATTTTGTAAACGAGCCCCCGAAGGAAGCCGTGGACTTCTGCGGCCTGGTGGATTTCTACGAAGCCATCATGACGGTCGTGGAGCGGGATCACTGGAAGACCTACAAGTCGCCCCTGGAGATCTACTCCGTCTACCAGCCGTTCCAGGACTTCGCCCATGACTCCCTGCGCAAGGACATGAAGATCATTTTCACGACCCATCCGCTGCTCGCCGAGGAGACCCTGGGATCCGGCAGTGACGTGCTGCTGGACCTGAAAGCAAAGGAAGGGGAGTATGGCTATATATACTACGCCAATCCCTTCAACGGAAAAGACGATGCACTGCTCCGTCAGGAACTCTCCCGTCAGCTCGACAAAACGATGTCCGAGCTGCATGCCGGCCAGGTCGTGGGCGGTGCCATGGGCAAGAGCTATTCCTACATTGACTGGATCGTGTATGACCGCACGAAGTTCCTGAAAGCATTCGAACAGCTGCGCAGAAAGCTGGACGACAAAGTGGAGCTGCACTATCAGCCCTTCGGCATCACCGGCCAGGACCAGGGGACCCAGGTCACGCAGGTCCCGGAAGAAGACAGCTCAGCGAAAGAATGAACGATCGAGTAGGTGTCATCAGACCCTCTCACACCACCCAGCGTGCCGTTCGGCACTGGGCGGTTCGTACAAATGATTTCATGAACCTTTCTGCCACCGTATCGAAGTATTCCTCTATGGTCAGGAGGCCTTTCTTCTTCAGGTGTATATTTCTGATATACTTGTTCAGGAACGTGACTGCACAACGGACACATCCTTGTCGTGCACACGCATATGAGTGAGCCTTGTCTCTGGGACATCCCAGTTTGATGAGGCTCTCTTCTTTTTTCCTGATGCTTTTCCACTGCTTCCAGATGATGGCCCTGATTCTTCTCCGGAGCTTGCTGTCCAGTTTCCGCATGTTCTTTTTATACAGCCATGCGCATCTGAAATAATTGCTCCATCCCCTGATGACCTGATTGATTTTCTCCAGCCTTTCTTCAAGGGATACGCTCCAGTTCCGCTTCGTCAGCTTCATTATTTTCTGTTCGAACTCATGGATGGACTTCTCATGCGGTATTGCCTTCCATTCCCTTTTGTTCCTTTTGAAGCCAAACCCCAGATATTTCACTTCATCCGGTCTGGCCACTTTCGATTTTGAAGCGTTCACTTCCAGCTTCAGCTTCTTTTCCAGATAATTGCTGAATGACTTCATCACCCTGTTGGCGGCGGCTTCCGATTTCACATAGATGAGCATATCGTCTGCGTATCTTGTGAATCTCAGCCCTCTGCTTTCCAGTTCCTTGTCGGCCTGGTCCAGATAAATGTTGGCCAGTACCGGCGAGAGAGGTCCTCCCTGTGGGATTCCTCTTTCTGTCCTGACCAGCCTGCCGTCTATCATGACTCCCGCTCTGACGAACTTCCTTGTCAGCGACGTAACGTCCCTGTTATGGAACAGGTTGTCTATCAGTCGTATCAGTCTGTCCTGATCTACCGTATCGAAGAATTTCCTCAGGTCGATGTCGACGATCCAGTCATACCCGTCGTTCATGAACTCAAGGCCTTTCAGTATCGCCTGTTCACATCTCCTGTTCTTCCTGAACCCGTATGAGCTGTTGCTCATCTCGAAGTCCTTCCTGTAATCCAGATAGTTTGCCAGACAGGCCTGCACGACTCTGTCTCTGGCAGCCGGGACATTGAGCCCCCGCATGCTCCCATCCGGTTTCGGGATATCGGTCCTTTTGGCTGGCAGCGGTTTATAGCTGCGGTCCAGTATCTGTTCCCGCAGCTGTTCCCAGTACTGACAGGGGCACGCTGGGAGTTCTCTGGCTTTGACCCCATCCACTCCTGCGGCTCCGTTGTTTCGCCGTACCTGTCTGCACGCATTGAGCAGGTTCTCCATGGAGAAGATTTCCTGAGTACTCAGGTCTTCCGGCTGTATCAGTCTGGTCTGGTTCATGGCTGCTCCTCTCTTTCACGTGTTCCCGCACTGCCCTTCCTTACTCATCTTCAGGGGCTCTCTGGGTTTGTCCTTCCTCGGCTTTTCGTGCAGGACGCATTCCTGATATTTGCAGTAAAACGTACGTTCGGCCCTTCACTCCATCCCCATTACAGGGACTTCCTCGCTACTATGGCCTCGGCTGACTTCCTGCCATTCGTTGTTACTGCGGGAAGGGGGTCATCATGGTTTGATGATTCCTCTCGCTGGCAGGACCTCCCCGGGTAAGGTCATACATCTTTCATTCCATACACCTGCCGCATCTACCACAGACAGTCATCCGCAACTATTACGATTTGCGCTGTCTGGCACGCTCGTCTCCATCTGTGGCCTTATATGCGATTCGTGTTCCTCAGGCCGGGACTTTGCCGTCGGGCTTCTTTCAGAACTCCTGTTACCAGAGAGCCCCTTGCCTTAGGCTAATGGTTAGCGGTTGCGATGATACGCTCCCATAGTGGACTTTCACCACCTAGATGTATGCCATGCCGGGCACACCAGAAAAACAGACTGAGGCGCCGTGCTTCAGTCTGTTTGTTTTTCTGTGCTCCTGCTGTCGATGGTGGCTGCACGCAGGCGGTTTCGGGCAGTTACCAGCCTGGGATGCTGATACCGGTTCGGGTCATCCAGCCACCTCGCCAGGACATCTGCGTCCTTGAGGTCCTCTGCAAGGGGAGAATGGATGCGGTCCTTTTCACTGTGATGCAGAATGGCTTCGGCGATCCCGGATTCTTCCGGCAGCAGCTGTTCGCAGAGAATGGCGGATGTCCTGGCATGCTGCGGGCTGTTTTTCAGGTATTTCCCGGTGTCATGCAAAAGAGCAGCAGTTCGTCTGTCCCAGAGGGGCGTGTCTGTGTGCAGCAGGGAAATCATGTCGATGACGCGCATCGTGTGGCGCAGGGCTTCCCGCCGGAGTACGGGATGGGAGAGGGCTGCAAAGGCGTCGAGGATCTGCTCTTCCAGAGCTTCGTACTGTGACTGGTTCATATCTGTATTGTATGGTCGATGCCGGCCGGGTCCAAACAAAAAGGGATGCATCGCATCCCTGGTTTTTTCGGCCCTCAGGCAGTCACGACTGTCACGGAGCTGGCCTGCGGACCGCGGTCGCGCTGGACAACATCATAGGTGACGGTCTGTCCTTCCTCAAGCGTCTTGTAGCCATCTGAATTGATGGCCGAGTAGTGGACAAAAATGTCTTTTCCATCGGTTCCGGTGATAAATCCATATCCCTTTTCCGCATTGAACCATTTCACTTTTCCAGTGTTCATTGTTGATACCTCCCGATCACAGAATGACGGGAACAATTCATCGAATTCCAATACTGTCTGTAATCGATTTCATTATAGATTGCGTTTTAATTAGTGTCAACGAGCCAAAAACGTCAAATTTTTCGTTGTTCCACCTGTCAAATCTAAAGATTTGCACGTTGGTTCAATAATTGTAACATTGCTGCCGGACGGGTGTTTCCCGTTTTGTGAGCCACCGGCGGGAACGCAAATTCCATCTGTCGAAGGCAAGCTGCTGTCATTCAGAGTATAATGAAGGGGAATGCAACGATATGGAGGAAATACCATGTTCATCAAAGACGACGCTCTGCGGGAGGCCCTGGCCCGCAATCTGCACTGCAAGCCCGATGAAGTCACGCCCGAGAAACTGAAGAGCCTGATCCGGCTGGACATCTCGGATCTGGAACTCAAGTCTCTGGAAGGGCTGCAGGAAGCCGAAAACCTGGAGTATCTGAATGCATCGGGGAACAATCTGCACACCCTGGACCCGATCAAGGATCTCTACAGCCTGGAGGAACTGGATGTATCCAGCAACCAGCTCCGCGACATCCAGGCCCTGCATGGCTACCGCCAGCTGCGAAAGCTCAACATTTCCCGTAACAATCTGTACACCATGGACATTTCCAGCGTGGCGGGGATGCTGAACCTGGAGGTCCTGAACCTGAAAAAATCCAAGGTGGATTCCCTGGAATATCTGGAAAACTGCAAGAAGCTGCGGGAGCTCAAAATCAACACCGAAAACGGGCCGTTCAGCTATGCGGTCCTGGGCACACTGCCGAAGCTCACGAAGCTGGACATGTCGGGCATGCGGCGGTTCACCGTGGATGACCTGAACTACATCACGCACATTGAGGAACTGAACCTGGACACGAATCTGGTCAGCGACATTTCCCCGCTGCTGGTCATGAAAAACCTGCGGATCCTCAATGTCGCCAATAACCCGTACCTGACAGACTACTCGATCCTGAAGCAGTTCCCGAAGCTGGAGTCCCTGAACATCGACTACAATCACCCCACCAGCTTTGAGTTCCTGCGGGACCTGGACAACCTGAAGGCGATTTCCATGGAACAGGTGGGATTCCACAACATGCGGGATCTCAACGACATGAAGAACCTCGAGGTCCTGATCGTCTCGAAGAATGAACTGCATCACACGGAAGACTTCCAGAACGTGGAGAAGCTGCGGATCATGAAGGCGGAGTTCTGCCAGCTGACAGATGTGAACTTCCTGAAGGATGCCACGAACCTGGAGGTGCTGGACCTGTTCACGAACCGCATCCGGAGCATCGGCTGCCTGAAGGACTGCAAGAAGATGGTGAACCTGAACGTCGGCCGCAACCAGGTACAGGACATCAGCTCCCTGCGGAACATGGACCAGCTGGCGATCCTGTCGCTGGAAAACAACAACGTAAAGGACCTGGCACCGCTCAAGGACCTGCACAACCTGTGCATCGTGGATCTCTACAACAACATCATCGAAGACCTGCGGCCGCTCGAGACTCTGCAGTTCATTTCCTACCTGCGTCTGGACCACAACGCGATATCCGACTTGACACCGCTGGCCAAGCTGAAGTACCTGCGCAGCCTGACCCTGAAGGCCAACTACATCACGGACGTGACACCGCTGAAGGATCTGAAACTGCTGCAGGCGCTGCGTCTGGACGACAACCCCATCCTGGATACCTCCGTCCTGGAGAAGATGGAATACTACGGAAAATTCACAGACTGAACGAGACAGTCATTGATACAGAGATCATGGCAGCAGCACAGGAGATATGCTTCTTGGGGCTGCTGCCTTTTGTGACCGGATCCCATGGGACAAAAAAGGGGAATGGAAATGCCTACAGCTGACAACGTGACAGGAGAAGGGGGCAGACTGACGGCCAGGTACTATTATCGTGATCCGGAGGACAGAGGCCTGGTGGTCCTCGATGGTGTGACCGGGAAATTCTGTACAGGCGGTACAACCGGGAGGAGGAACAATATGATGGAATCTATACGTTCGCGAAAGTGGTCTGTTTCCTGCGGAGAATGATCGATCTGAACCGCTGCCCGAAGAAGGCATCGTATATGTGGTACTGAACAGTGCCTCCGGATTCCGGGAGCTGTTGATTCCATGCAGACACCAGTCCGGCTCCTCTTTCAGCAGCCCGGCCTTTGCGGACCATACGTGATAGAATAAGAGATATGAAAATAGAAGAAACGATTGTAACAAGTCACCTGGACCTGAAAAAACTGGTTCGCCGGTCCATCCAGGTTTCCGCAGATATCCTGAGCGAAACAGCCCGCTATGGACAGAACGTGGCGAAAATCCTGCTGGAAGACGGCGGGACCGACAACAGACCGCTGAAACACAGCGAAGCCGCATCGGTCAGCGTGACGGAAACCACTGTCGAGTCGAAACCTGGCAGCGTGGCCGGTCACACAGAAACGCATGCCGACAGCCGCTGACAGAAACAGCCGGGATAACCGGATCATGCAGGAAAACATCCGGAAGCAGAATCCGCAGACAACCGATCCCGGGGGTTCACCGGATCCGATGCCACAGCCTGACCCGAAACAGGGAAATGACGACAGGCACCCGGATACAGCCCCCTCACAGCTTAGGCGGCTGGGCCAGATCCTGCGGATTTTGAAGAAACACAAAGTCACCCGGGGCATGGATCCCGTGAAGTTCCGGCAAATCCTGGAAGACCTTGGCCCTACCTATGTGAAAATCGGCCAGATCATGGCCACCCGCCAGGACATTTTCTCCCAGCGCTACTGCAGCGAACTGGAAAAACTCCGGTCGGATGTCAAACCCATGCCCTTTGAAACCGTGAAGGAGGTCCTGACGGAAGCCTATGGACCGGATCTGGACAAGGTGTTCACACGCATAGACGAAACGCCCCTGGGATCGGCCTCCATTGCCCAGGTCCACAAAGCCTGGCTCAAGGACGGGCCGATGGTGGTCGTGAAAGTGCAGCGGCCCGGTATCTACCAGGAAATGGAGGAGGACATCCGCCTTCTGCGCAAGGCCTCCGGGATCCTGAAACTCTCGGATGTCTTCTCCTCGGTCGTGGACGTGAACGTGGTCCTGGATGAATTCTGGACCAGCGCCCAGCAGGAGATGGACTTCACCAACGAAGCACAGAACGCCATCCGGTTCCGGAGGGACTACGAAGACTGTGCCTGGCTTTCGGCCCCCGTGGTCTATGAGGATCTCACGAGCCGGAAAGTCATGGTCATGGAGTACATCTCCGGCTGTGAAATCGACGATGATGCAAGGCTCGATGCCGAAGGCTACGACCGGCACGAAATCGCCATGCGCCTGGGAACCAACTATATAACACAGATCACGGATTTCGGCTTTTTCCACGCCGATCCCCATTCCGGAAACATCCGGGTGCGCGACGGCCAAATCGTCTACATCGACTTCGGCATGATGGGCACCCTGACCGACCGGGACAGACGGCTGATGAAACAGGCCATCAAGGCCCTGGCGGTACGGGATACCCTCAAGCTGACGGATACGATCCTGACACTGGGAGTGGTGAAACGCCCGCCGGATTATGCGAACCTGACCCAGAGCATCGAGGAATATGTGAGCATCTATTGCGAAAACAGCCTGGAGGACATTGACCTGCCGGCCATGGTCCAGGACCTGTTCACGATCTGCCATGAATACGGCATTGCACTGCCCAAGGGCATCAGTATGCTGGCCCGGTCCCTGGTGACCTTTGAGGGAACCATCGAAGTGCTGGATCCCTCCACGAATGCCATGAAAATCATCAGCACGCAGAAAGCCAGCCTGCTCTCCAGTGACTGGGGACGGGATCTGCAGCATGTGCTGACCAGGCTCCAGGCCGATGCGGACCACATGCTGAACATGCCGGTCCAGCTCTCGGACATTCTGTCCATGGTCCGGCGCGGACAGCTCAAGGTGAACCTGGACCTGCAGGGAGCGGATTCCACGATTGCCAATTTCGACCGCATGATCAACCGCATCATTGTGTGTCTGCTCATCGTGGCCCTGCTGATGTCCAGCAGCATCATCTGCACAACGAAAATGAAACCAGAATTCCTGGGTATCCCGCTGCTGGGATTTGCCGGATTTTTCATCGCCTTCTGCATGTCCATGTGGCTGTTCGTGAAGATGCTATTCCTGCATCAGAAAAACAAGCCGTTTTGACAGCCAGCCGTTTTATGAAAGGACAAGCATGAAACACAGAACACAGATTTACATCGGGTCCATGGTCCTGGTCGCATTGATGACCGGCCTTGACCAGTGGACCAAGTGGGCGGTATCCACCCACATGAGACCGGGACAGTCCATCGTGATCATCCCGAAGCTCTTTGAACTGACGTATCTTCAGAACACCGGCGCGGGGTTTTCCATCTTCGAGGGCTACGGCAAGCCGTTTTTTGCCGTGCTGACGGTGATTGCCATGGCTGTCATGCTGTGGGCCTACATCAAGGCAAAGCGCCCGGGCCTCCAGATGTCCCTGGCACTGATATTCGCCGGCGCTCTGGGCAACTTCATCGATCGCATGGCACTGGGCTATGTGGTGGATTTTTTCCACTTCTACATCTTCGGGTGGAGTTTTCCCGTGTTCAACATCGCAGACATCTGCATCACTCTGGGCTTCGTGTTCCTGGTCATTGACATGCTGCGGGAAGAACACGAACAGCGCAAGGCGCTGGAAGCATGAGTCAGGCAGAGGATACAGACAGAAGGAGGACAACCGGATATGAGTGAGAGAAACGATGTGACGGCACAGGTGCCGGATACCCCGGAAGACATGACGGACGGGAACATACAGACGTTCACCATCGGCGAAGACCAGGCCGGCCGGGCAGACAAGGCGCTGTGTCTGCTCATGGACATCTCCCGGGCCCGAAGCCGCGAACTGATTGACGACGGACGGGTCCTGCTGCAGGATACACCCGTGAAGCCGAAGACAGACCTGAAGGCAGGGGATGTGATCGCGGTCGACAGGCCACCGGAGCAGTCGCTGGACGTGCTGCCGGAGGACATGGATCTGGATATCATCTATGAAGACAGCGACATCATCGTGATCAACAAGCCGACGGGCATGGTGGTGCATCCGGCTCCGGGTCATGTGAACGGGACGCTGGTCAACGGCCTGCTTGCGCATTGCAAAGACCTCTCCGGGATCAACGGCGTAATGCGCCCGGGGATCGTCCACCGGATCGACAAGGATACCAGCGGTCTGCTGGTGGTGGCGAAGAATGATATGGCTCACCAGTCGCTGGCGGACCAGCTGGCGAAGAAAACCGCCCACCGGGAGTACCGGGCCATTGTGCATCATCCCTTTCCGCACACTCATGGTACCGTCGATGCCCCGATCGGGCGGGATGAAAAAGACCGGCAGTGCATGGCGGTGACCGCAAAGAACTCGAAACCGGCTGTGACCCATTTTGAGGTCCTGGAAAATTTCCGGAACTACGCCTATGTCCTCTGCCGGCTGGAAACCGGACGCACCCACCAGATCCGTGTGCACATGAAATACATCGGACACCCGGTGGCAGGCGATCCGAAATATGGTCCCCGCAAAACGCTGGAAAGCCACGGACAGCTGCTTCACGCTGCGGCCCTGGAGCTGGACCATCCCAGGACCGGCGAACACATGCGGTTTGAAGCCCCGCTGGAACCGGAATTTGCGAAGATCCTGCAGGACCTGGAATCGGAGGTCATCCAATGAGACCCCTGGACTGGGATGAATACTTTATGGCCATGGCCCATCTCGCTGCCTTCCGGTCCAAGGACCCGAACACAAAAGTCGGCGCGTGCATCGTCAATCCCCAGAAACGGGTGGTGGGCCTGGGATACAATGGGTTTCCCATGGGCTGCAGCGATCAGTCCTATCCATGGGACAGGGAAGGGGACTTCCTGGAGACCAAGTACCCCTATGTGGTACATGCAGAACTCAATGCCATCCTGAACTCCACCCGGGGGCTCCAGGGATGTTCCATCTACGTTTCGCTCTTTCCCTGCAATGAATGTGCCAAGGCCATCATCCAGTCCGGTATCACGAAGGTGGTGTACGAACAGGACAAGTACGATGGGACTCAGGCCAACGCTGCCAGCAAGCGGATGTTCCGGGATGCCGGTGTGCAGCTGAAAAAGATGGACCGCATCGTGGAAGTGGATGTGAAGGTCCTGTCCGAAGCATGATCAAAGACGCCGTCGGGGTGTCTGTGTGACAGGCAGGATAAAACAGAACAGCCGGCAGACCGTGAGGTGTGCCGGTTTTTCCTTTGTGCAGGCTGTCCGCGGCCGATGAATGACAACATGGAGGAATGGCTGCCAGTGACTGTCTCATGGATCCTGGTGTCTGGCAGTCTGTATCGCCTCTTTGATCCAGAGCCGGGCTTTACTCCGGTGTTTCCTTTGGTATCGCAGGCGTACCTGAGTAAACACTGAGTAAAATACCCTGGTCATCCCGTATGCTGCAGAGTATGAGCGTAATTACGGCCGTATTCCGGTAAAAATTCAAATAAAGTTCCTGAAAATGCACCTTTTTGCGGCCAAACCGGCTCGTTTTGTGAATAGACTCTTTACCCGGGAATTCCTTCGAAATGGCGTTGCAAACGCAAATGTCCTACTCTGGTTAACTCATTACGATGAGTATGAAAGAGGTGGACATGATGCTGAAACGACTATGCAGCCTGATCGCACTGGCGCCGCTGGCGCTTGCGAGCTTCGCGGGAATGCCCGCCGAAGCCAGGGATAAAACCATGCCCGAAGATCCGGACATCACCGAATTTCTGGCACTCAATCAGCCGGACCTGGAGGCTGTGGAATCCTTTTCACAGAATACAGACAAAGAACAGACAGAAACGAAGACCGGGGCTGATCCAAAACAGGACATAGAGGAAAACAAGGAAGATACAGCCCAGACCGGGGCTGATCCAAAGGCCGAAGTGACAGACACCGGCGAAAAAGACGCCGGAACTGACCAGCCCGCAGCGGCCGCAAGCAGCTCTCTGGTCCGGACTCATGGAATCGATGTATCCGGTGTGGGTCCCGAGTGGAAATTCGCGCTGACGCCTTCCTTCCTGTCTCAGATCCGGTCCGGGTCTGCATATCTCTATTACAGCGGCAGTGACGCAGATGCAGACTGGGCGCTTGGCGAAGTGGTATATGACTACTGCGGCCTGGCAGACGGGGGATACTACTACAACGGGGCCGATGAAAACGGTGCCTATCTGGAACTGACGCCGGAATCCGCTGCCCGGCTCCAGAGTGCCGTGGCCAGTGCAGACAGCGCATGGGGCGGCTATCGCCAGGGTGTCGCAAACGCCCTTGGTTCCATCAACCTGACTGTCAGCGATGAAACCCTGGTACAGGAAATTGATGCCTGGCTGTGCCGGAACTGCACGTATGTCCTGGTGGACAACGCCTATATGCCGTACTTTACAGCCACCGGTCAGGGGCAGTGTTACCAGTATGCGAAGATGTTTGCCGATATGTGCAACAGTGTGGGCATTCCGGCCTGGAAGGTGGAAGGCGGCAATCACGCCTGGAACCAGTACCAGATCAATGGCCAGACATATACCATTGACCCGACCAATGACGACTTGAACGGCGTGTACTGAGAGGAAGGTACAGACGCTGTCACCATCATAAGAGCCGTAAAAAAATCCGCCAGTGCGGATTTTTTTGCAGTTCATCGACTGTCATGGAAGGATAGCAGCTCCAAAACCGGCATTCACCGGTACGAACGAGTCTCCTCCTTCAGGCTGTACCATTGAAAACAGGCGGCTGAGGACTCTGCTTTCACGCTCAGTGCGTTCTCAGTGGCTGATCTTCTCTGTATTCCTGAAGTGCAGCTTCGCCACCTCGCCCAGTTTCTGCCGCCCATAGCGGGCCAGAAACTCCCGGCCACAGCGGTCCACTGCCGGTCCGGCACCTTTGTGAAAGGACATGTCCCAGTCCTCTTCCATTTTGTCCCAGTACTTCAGAAACGCCTCCCTGGCCAGGACTGAAGCCGCAGCCACTGCCAGATACCGGGATTCGGCTTTGGTTTCAAACTTCAGAGGCCGATATGCTTTGGTTCCGGCATACTTGTAGTACGATTTCTCCTGCACGAACTGGTCCACCACCGAGAGTTCCGGCATGACCCTGACCCGGCCGGCCAGATGCTTCCAGGTCTGGTCGTGGAGCTTTGCCTTCATATCCACGATGTTGTGATGCTCATGCACTTCGTTGTATTTTGCCGGGGGCACTACCATAAGCGAATGGGGACACAGATCCCGGATGATGGGACCCGCCTTGCGGATCGCCGCATCGGTCATTTTCTTGGAGTCCGTGATGTCCATCTTCTGCAGCACAGGCGCAGTTTCTTCGCTCACATAACAGGCCGCGACCGTCACCGGCCCGAAATAGTCACCGGTCCCGACTTCATCCGATCCGGCCTGCGGAAACATGGAAGAGCCGGCAGCAGCTGGAGCTGAGCCTGCATTCCTGCCGGTCTGACTGTCCTGTTCAGCCGGTTCCTCCTGAAGCCACTCCAGGTCTGCGCCCTGGAACACCACCTTGCCAGAGGTGTAGGCCGTCACTGTCATATCCTTCAGCTTCAGCTGCCAGTGGGTATACGACGGATGGCTCTCCCTGACAGAAAGCGGCTTCATTCGTGTATACAGGGATTCGATCTGCGCCCTGTCGCATTGTTTCACCAGTGTACTCATGCCAGTATGATACCACTCTCTGTCATCCCTCTGCCGATGCCGGCAGACAGGGGACAGGCCTCGGCAGTCTCCGGGCCTTCACCAGAATCAGGTGGTGCCATGGCCGGGGACTCCTGTGGCAATGCCCTGCGCTATCCTTTATAATGAATCGGTTAGGAGGATGTGTTTTGAGAAACGACCAGACATTTCGCCAGGAGTTGAACCAGGCCCTGGATTACGCAGACATACTCGACCGGATTGCCGGCTATGCATCCTTCAGTGGTTCAGCCGCCCGCATCCGGGAAGCCATGCCGGTGACTGACCGGATCTTTGTACGGGAGCAGCTGGATCTGGCACAGGAGGCCAGGACTTTTACACAGAATGGACAGTCCGCCTCTCTGGCCGGGATCACAGACATCCGCAGCGTGCTGCAGATGGCGCAGAAAGGACAGGTCCTGACGACCCAGGAACTGCTGGAGGTATATCTGTTCCTTCGTGCCGTGGATGGCCTCTCCAGGGCCTTTGATGCCGGGCTGTACCCGAAACTGTCGGAGCTGGCGGACTCCCTCGTGGCAGACAGCCGCCTGGAGAGCGCCATACAAGATGCGGTGGGCATGGACGGGACACTGAAACCGGATGCCAGTCCGGCGCTAGTCCGCCTGAACCGGGAACTCACACAGTCCAGGGCCTCCCTGGCTGCCCGCGGCCGGGAGTTCGTGAAAATGAACAGCCCTGCGCTCATGGAGCACATGACCAC
The DNA here is from genome assembly GCF_001564455.1 of Faecalibaculum rodentium. Taxonomy (GTDB): domain Bacteria; phylum Bacillota_I; class Bacilli_A; order Erysipelotrichales; family Erysipelotrichaceae; genus Faecalibaculum; species Faecalibaculum rodentium. The sequence goes on along the minus strand of NZ_CP011391.1, from coordinate 1,336,543 downwards.
CTCCATTGGCGGCCGGCTCTGCGTGCTGGTCAAGGCTCAGGACAAATACCGGTTCGGGGGCATGATTCACGGGTCCAGTCAGTCGGGACAGGCCTTTTATGTGGAACCGGCTGCCTTCGTGGAAGCCAACTCCCATGTCCAGAGCCTGCAGGCGGAAATCGAAGAAGAGAAACACCGGATCTGCCGGGATCTGACAAAACGGGTGGGCAATGCGGCGTTTTCCCTGGAAAGCGACTTCGAAACCGTGACGGAAATCGATACAGCCCTGGCCAAGGGACGCTGGGTCCTGGACGTGGACGGTGTCATTCCTTCCCTCCAGGAACGGGACGGCTCCCTGCGGCTGGTGCATGCAGTCCACCCGCTGCTGGACCGGGAGAAAGCCGTCGCCAACGACTACCGCCTCAAGCCGCGTCAGCAGGTACTCATGATCTCGGGCCCCAACATGGGTGGAAAGACCGTGACGCTGAAGACCGTGGGGATCTGTGTGGTTCTTGCCCAGGCAGGGTTTCCGGTGCCGGCCCATGAAGCCCTGCTGCCCTGGTATGAATCCATGTGGTTCGACATTGGCGACAACCAGTCCATTTCCGAGAATCTCTCGACGTTTTCCAGTCACATGACACGCATTTCAGGCCTGGTGTCCAGCGCCGGCAGGGGAACCTTCGCCCTGCTGGATGAAGTCGGCAATGGCACTGATCCCCTGGAAGGGGCCAGTCTGGCCGTCGCGGTGCTGGAAGACCTGATGGACAAAGGAGCCACTGTGCTGACATCCACCCACTATTCCCAGGTGAAATCCTGGGGCAAGGCAGCTGACGGTGTACTCGTCTCCAGCATGGAGTTTGACGCAGAGACACTCCAGCCGACTTACCGGTATGTGGAAGATGTGTCCGGCGCCAGTTATGCCTTTGACATTGCAGCCCGCTGCGGTCTGCCGACTTCCGTCATTGACCGGGCCCGGGAACGCAAGGAACAGGAAGCCTCCCAGGTGCAGCGCGAACTGGAGAACCTCGAGCGTCTCCAGGAAACCGTACGTCACAAGGAAGAGCGGTTCCGGTCCCTGATCGACGATGCGCACCGCCTGCAGAAAGAAGCGGACCAGGAAAAGGAAAAAGCCCGGAAGGACCGGCAGCGGATCCGGGAGGAATATGCGGCGAACCTGGACTCGATGCTGGACGAAAAACGGGAAGAAGCCGAACGGATCATCCAGGACCTGAAGGGCAAGGAAAAACTGCATGAGCTTGTGGCTGACCGTACAAAACTCAACAGCCTGGGACAGGATGAGGAAGCGGACGGGGCAGAGCCGGAGACATCCGCCTCCACGAAACCGCATGTCTTCCATGTGGGCGACTATGTACGCCTGACAGGTCTGAATACACACGGCGAGATCGTGGACATCCGGCGCAAGGAAGCCACAGTGCTGGCCAATGGCATCAGGACCAGAGTCAAGCTTTCCAAACTGGAACCCATGGCCAGGCCCGTAATCAGAAAACCGGAACGCACCCATCGGGTTGATGCAGTGGCAAGCCGCTTTCCGTCGGAGCTCAACATCATCGGCATGCGGGTGGAGGAAGGACTGGACGCCCTGGACCACTACCTCGACCAGGCGGTGGTGCATCACGCCACAGTGGTGCGGATCATCCATGGCATGGGAACCGGGCGCCTGCGGTCAGCGGTCTGGAAGGATCTTTCGAAGCGCAGCACCATCAAGTCCTATGAAGCGGCGGGCCCTTCGGATGGAGGCCTGGGAGCGACCATCGTCACCCTGCGCTGACAGACCGCTGACACCTGTCCCAAGACCTGTGGGGGACTGACATCAGACAGAGACTGCCGAAAAACCGGACACAGCCGGAACAGACAGAGGAAGGAGGAACCGGATATGATCACAGAACATCTGCAGCACAAGCTCTCGCTGCTGCCCGACAAACCCGGATGCTACATCATGAAGGACGAGAACGGCTCAATTTTGTATGTTGGCAAGGCCAAAGTGCTGAAAAACCGGGTGCGGTCATATTTCCATGGCGCGCATGACATGAAAACCACCCGGCTGGTTTCGCACATCCGGGACTTCGAGTTCATCGTCACGGACTCCGAGAAGGAAGCCCTGCTGCTGGAAATCAACCTCATCAAGCTTCACCGGCCGCCGTACAACATCATGTTCATGGATGACAAAAGTTATCCCTACATTGAAGTGACCGGCACCAATCCCGTCGCCGTGCGTCGAACACGTCGGCTGACGAACAAAACCAGTCAGTATTTCGGGCCGTACCCCAATGCCTCCAGCGCCTTTGAAATCGTGCGGCTGATCAACCGGATCTTTCCCATCCGGAAGTGCCGGACACTCCCGAAACAGGTGTGTCTGTACTACCACATGCATCAGTGCCTGGGTCCCTGCGTTCAGAAGATCCCCGATGAGGAGGATGCAGAGATCCGGCGGCAGATCATCCGGTTCCTGAAAGGCGATGCCGGGGATATCCTGCAGGATCTTGAGAATCGGCGGGATGCCCTGTCCATGGAGCTGCAGTTCGAACGCGCTGCCCAGGTGCAGACGCAGATCGAGTCGCTGCAGCATGTGATGGAGAAACAGACCATCGACTTTGCGGACCGGACAGACCGGGATGTCTTCGGATGGTATGAAGACAAGGGCTACCTGAGCATCTATGGTCTGATCCTGCGGGAAGGAAAGCTCCTGGAGCGCACCCTGAGCGTGGCACCGGTCTACGGCGACAGCCAGGAGGAGTTCGAGTCGTTCATTCTCCAGTACTATCAGAACAACATCGTCCCCCGGGAAATCCTGGTTCCGCAGGGCACGGATGCAGCAGGCCTGGAAGAAGCCCTGTCGGAAGAAGGCGGCGGCAGGAAAACCCATGTCCGCATCCCGCTGCGGGGTGATAAGAAAAAACTGGCGGATCTGGCGGCCGAGAACGCCCGGACAGCCCATGAACAGAAGTTCCAGCTGGCATACAAAAAGGACCAGGAACTCGCGGAAGCCAACAGCGGACTCTCGCAGATCTTCGGCAAGCCGGTCCACACCGTGGAGCTCTTCGACAACTCCCATCTGCAGGGATCGGAAAATGTCTCCGGTCTGGTGGTGTTCAGGGATGGCTCCCCGGACAAGACGCAGTACCGGCATTACAAACTGGACGGCTACCGTTCAGATCTGGATTCCATGAAGGAAGTGCTGTATCGGCGCTATTTCCGCCTTCTCCAGCAGGACAGGCCCATGCCCGATCTCCTGCTCGTGGACGGCGGCCTCCAGCAGGTCCAGGCGGCATCAGCCATCAAACAGGACCTGGGGCTGGACCTGACCATTGGCGGTCTGGTCAAGGATGACCGGCATTCCACCAGGGGTCTGCTCCGGGAAGACGGAACGGAAGTCCCGCTGGACCGGAAGGAGCCGCTGTTTTTCCTGCTGACCCGCATGCAGGATGAAGTGCACCGGTTCGCCATATCCTACCACCGGCAGAGACGGTCGAAACGCATGACCCGCAGCATTCTGGATGAAGTCCCGGGAATCGGTCCGGCTCGGAAGCAGGAACTGCAGAAGAAGTTCAAAAGCATGAAGCGCATGAAATCCGCCACGCTGGAGGAGCTGGAGGAAGTGCTGCCGCATGATGTGGCCCTGCGCCTGAAGGAACGCCTGCAGCAGTCTTCTGTACAACCCGGGATGCCGATGGGATCCGCTCCCGAAGCGGATGACAGGAATGCGGAAGATGCAGAACTGGCAGCGCTGGCGGCTCAGCTGGCCGCACTGGATGCAGCCAGGAATCCGGATAGTCCTGAAGCGGAAGAAGCCGGGTCTGATGAGAAGGAATCGGGCAGGGAAGAGTCTCGGCCCGATATGGTAAAATAAAGCGATGAAAACGGAAAAATCTGTACTGCCATATCGCTGGGCCCTGATCTTGTTTTGCGCGGGTGTGGCCGGTACCTGTCTGTATACTGTCAACCGCGGGTATGATCCGCTGGCCCGCTATCCCTATGCAGATGAAACCCAGCGGGAGACCATACTGGCATATATGGATCAGGAAGACATCGACTATCTCATCAACCAGCAGCTGCAGCCAGGGGTGTTCATGGAGTTCCTGACACTCCCGGAATTTGATGTCCACAATGCGCTGTGGTATCGCCAGGCGATGGATACGCAGAACGAAGATCCGGAAGTCGTGGTGCATTTCATCAACCGCTACCGGGATGTCCTGCCGCTGAAAGACCTGGAGACGCTGCTCAGGCACTATTCATATGCCCAGCTGGCAGACTGGTATGAACAGCCGCATGAAGACGTGACGCTGATTCCCGATCCGACGCAGATGTTTGCCATGCCGGGTGCACATGCGAGTGTCTGGACATATATTCCGGCGGACCTGACCAGGCAGGGCAACGTCTATCTCAAGCCGGAAGCAGCGACTTCCCTGACGGAAATGCTGGAGGAATACCACCGGGTCATGGATGAAGACAAAGTGGAGGCAGAAACCGGCTACCTGCGGTTTGACGAAGCCCAGTCGCTGTACCTTGACGTGAACAATGACCAGCTGGTCTATCCTGCGGGGCAGAATGAACAGCAGCTGGGATGGACAGCGGCTCTGACCGGACATGCCGCCTGGATGTCGGCCATGAAGACACTGTTGTCGGATCCGGCATTCACTGGTACGCCTGTCGAGGCTGCCCGAAACGTATATGATGGACTGTCAGAGCAGGAACAGGAGCGGATCCAGTGGCTGCAGGACAATGCCTGGCGGTACGGCTTCATCATCCGCTGGCCGGAAACGGGACAGGAATCCACAGGGCATGTATGGCAGCCGTTCATGGTCCGGTATGTGGGACAGGAAAAGGCCCGGGACCTGCACGCAGCAGACCGGACCCTGGAGGAGAGTCAATGAAAATCGTGGCAGCCAGTGACAGTCACGGACGGGACATTCTGGATGACATCGTACGCTGGGAACCGGATGCGGACCTGTATCTGCACTGCGGGGACCTGGAGGATGATCCCAGGCGGTATCCCCAGTGGCTGTTTGTCAAAGGCAACAATGACTGGATGTATGACATGCCCCTGACCAGGGAGATCCTGTTTCAGGGACTGCACATCTATCTGTGTCATGGACACACGTTTCCCTATTCCTGCAGACAGCAGGCCATTGCGCGCGAGGCGGGGGAAGAACACTGTACGTTGGCCTTGTACGGGCATACCCATGTGCATGATGACCGGCAGATCGGCTCTGTGCGGCTGGTAAATCCCGGATCCTGCTGGATGAGCCGGGATGGCCGGCCGGCGAGCTACGCGGTGATCACAGCGGAAGATGGCGATATTTCGGTGAAATTCAAATACGAAGACCAGTGGCCGAAGGATTCGGGTGCGGACCGGAAGAAGAAGCGCTGGTTCTGGCAATAGAGCACAGGGCCAGACCAGGCGGCCAGACGCAGAAAGACGAGTGTCTTTCTGTGTGTGGCTCCCTGGTCTTTTTTGGTGGAATGTTGAGACAGGTGCTTCGGGGATGAGGAGAGTGCAACGTTTTGAGAAGACTGTGACATGCCGGAGACAGGATGGACGCAGATGGCGGTTTTCTGTGTCTGGCCCCCTGGTCTTTTTTGGTTGAGGACTGTTATTGACAGGCATGAATATGGAATCCGGGACAACGCAAGTTCTGAGGATTGGCAGTCGACTTTTTTTCATGGGATCAGACATCAACGGCAGGCCGAGGTATCTGACTGCCTGAAAAATCAGAAAAATCAGAACTTGCAGAAACCTGCGGAGACGTGTATTCTGTAGCCACAGGAGGTACGCCCCCATGTACAACTGGATGAAAGGGAATGTCTTCTGCATGCAGGCCACAATCAATGAAGCAGCCATTACGCTCAACAGTGCTGCAGCTGCATCCCTGAAAAACTGCCGGTACGTCCGGATTGGCGTGGACCCGGAACAGTGGCTCATGGCTGTCCAGCCGGTGGAGAAACGGCAGATCGAAACCGGCGCCGTACCGGCAGGGCAGATTCAGAAACTGTCTGTGGGGAAGGGCTATGCCAGGATCTCCAACAAGGAAGCCGTGCGGGAGATCAGCCGTCTGATTGGGCGACAGCCCAGCGGGGAAAAGTTTCCCGCTGAATGGAATGAGGCAGATGGTATCCTGGTGATCGACCTGAAGAAAACGGAGGAATCAGTATGATGTTTTGGATCTGGCTGGGCCTGGCGGCAATTGCCGTGATACTGGAACTGGCCACGCCGACGGCACTCGTCAGCATCTGGTTTGCCTGCGGTGCACTGTGTGCCTGGCTGCTGTCGGTGCTGCACTTGCCTGACTGGGTGCAGATCGCTGTCTTCGTGATCGTGTCGCTGCTGTGCATGCTCGTTGTTCGGCCCATCGCGGCGAAATATCTGCGTGGCAATATCGAACCCACCAATGCCGACCGGGTGATTGGTACGGTCGCAACCGTGACCAGGACCATCGACCCCGACCGCTGGGGTGAGGTGTATGCCGGTCATACGTACTGGAGTGCGGTGGACAGAGACCACCGGCTCATCGAAAAGGGAAGCCGCGTCCGCGTACTGGCCATTGAAGGGGCCAAGCTCGTGGTCACCGAGGTGAAAGGAGAATCTCTATGATGCAGATCATTTTCATTGCCGTACTGGTCGTTCTTCTGGCTGCACTGCTGTTTTCCATCGTGAAAGTCGTTCCCCAGGCCAACGCCTATGTGGTGGAACGGCTGGGTGCGTACAATACCACCTGGAACACAGGACTGCACCTGAAAATGCCGTTCATTGACCGCATTGCCAACAAAGTGACACTGAAGGAAGTGGTGCAGGACTTTGCGCCGCAGCCTGTGATCACCAAGGACAATGTCACCATGCAGATCGATACTGTGGTGTATTATCAGATCACGGATCCTAAGCTTTATACTTATGGTGTGGTGGGTCCCGTGACAGCAATCGAAACGCTGACTGCCACCACCCTGCGAAACATCATCGGCGAGCTGGAACTGGACGAGACATTGACGTCCAGAGACATCATCAACACCAAGATGCGGGCGATTCTGGACGAAGCCACCGATCCCTGGGGCATCAAGGTCGGGCGCGTGGAAGTGAAGAACATCATTCCGCCGCGCGATATCCAGGAAGCCATGGAAAAACAGATGCGGGCGGAACGTGAACGGCGGGAATCCATCCTGAAAGCCGAAGGTGAGAAGCGTTCGCGGATCCTGACTGCGGAAGGCGAGAAGGAAGCCTTGGTCCTGCGTGCCAATGCCCAGAAAGAGGCCATGATCGCGGAAGCCGAAGGCAAGGCTCAGGCCATGGAGCGTGTCTATGAGGCGGAAGCAAAGGGCATCGAAATGATCCGGAATGCGGATCCCTCCAAAGAGTATCTCTCTCTCCAGGGACTGAAGACGTACGAAAAGCTGGCAGATGGCAAGGCCACAAAAATCGTGGTGCCCAGCGACCTGCAGAACATGGCAAGTCTGCTCACTGCTGCCAGGGAGTTCGTGAAGGAAGAGGATGCCGCTGCAACAGCGCAGCCTCCGAAAGTGAAACGCTGACCTGCATCGGGTCAAACTGACCGGAAACCGGAAACGGGATGGACTGTCTGCGGATACAGACTGGCTGTTTTCCGCAGAAAAGGACGGGATTTTCTGCATGGGCAGGTCTCGTCCTTTTTCGTGCCGGTTCTTTGTCCATGCCGGCGTGACGGAGCCGGCTCTCTTGGGTATAATCAGGTTGTCGCGAAACAAAGAGCTGAACTTTGTCACCCGCGTGACAGGACAAGACAAAAAAGAACCGCCCGGATTTCCGGACGGTCTCAGGTACATACAGATAAAATGGCGTCCTTGGAGGGATTCGAACCCCCGACCGTGCGCTTAGAAGGCGCATGCTCTATCCAACTGAGCTACAAGGACACATGTATGATTTTAGCAGAGAAAACAGACAGGGGCAAGGTAATTTATGGACAATCAGGCGGAAAGACCAGGATACCAGTTCGCAGGCTGGTATGTGGATGAAGCAAGAACCAAGCGCATCAACCCCGGGGGCAAGCTGCCCTCGGCCATTACACTGTACGACAAGTGGATACCCATTCTGTATCCGGTCTCCTATGACATGAACGGCGGAACCAATTCCCGGAAAAACCCGCAGTTCATCAGTGTGGAATCCGGCGTGATCTCCCTGCATCCGGCCCGGAAACCCGGATACCGGTTTGACAGCTGGATCCTGGAAGGCGAGCGCATTTCCGTCCTCCCCGAACGGATCACGCGTCCCATCCGGCTGCATGCCTCCTTTGCACCGCTGTACGTGGTACATTTTGAAACTGATGGCGGGGGGCGGATCGAAGACCGGGAAACGGACGAAAACGGGTATCTCGATTCCTTCCGCCCGCCGATGAAATTCGGTGCAGAATTCACCGGCTGGTACCTGGATCCGGACTGCCGGTGGCCCTTCGATTTCAGTGAACCGCTGACGGCGGACACCACGCTGTATGCCGGCTGGAAATCCAGCTGGTTTCCCGTCACCTATGACACGGATGGCGGGATCAACGCAAGACGGAATCCGGTCAGATACAGCCGGAGCAGCGATCCAGTCCCTCTGTATCCCGCGATCCGCAAAGGCTGCCGGTTTGTCGGCTGGCAGGATCCCAGGGGAACCATTCTTCATGAAATCCCTGCAGGCATGATGGGTCCACTGAAACTCAAGGCTGTCTGGAGAAAGGTGAAGAGTCACAGGAGGGCAGAAGAATGACGAACAGACTCCTGGAAAACGCGGACCGGATCCACGCCTCGGAAATGGCTGCCCAGCGCCTGCGCGCCAATCTGGAGCTTGTGCGGATGGATCCCGTGACCTGGGTCCGGGAAGCCGTGCTGGATCCAGGGGCGGAAATCACCCTGAAGGGACGAAAATGGCATGTGCACTGGCAGGATACGCTGATCACCATCCATGACGGAACCTTCGCCATTGATACCGGCCAGAAAAACCGCAGCCGCCACGGGACAGTGGAGCCATTGAAGATGCCATTTGCCATCTGCAGCCTGAAGGACTTCTCCCGCGTGGATCCCACCCAGCCGTTCTGTTTCACCGCCTGTACCGACCAGGAGCATTCCCTCATCTGTCCACAGGACCGGATCCCGGACAATGTGCTGGAACACAGTGGTCCGTGGCGCTGTTTTCGTGTCCGCCAGACCATGGACCTGGATCTTGTCGACAACTTCGCGAAAATGACCCGGCTGCTGGTTGGAAACGGGATTGGGGTGTTTTCCACCTCCACCTTCAATACAGACTATGTCTTTGTCCCGGAAAACCAGTGGGACAAGGCCAGGGCTATGCTTGAGCAGCACCATTTTCTCCCTGGCGATCCGGCAGAGAGTTGAACGCCGGCAGACAGCAGTTTTCACACAGAAAAGCCGCAGGCTTTTCGGATGGTTCATAGACCTTCCGAAAGCCTGCGGCTGTTTTCTCATTCGTGATGGATGACCGGCTTCAGTCAAACTTGACCGTGGGGGCATTCTGTGCTGCGGCACTGGCTTCGAATTTGTCCCTGGGACTGAATCCGAACATGCCGGCTGTCAGGTTGTGCGGGAAACTGCGGATGTAGCTGTTATAGGTCTGCACATCCTCGTTGTACTGTTCCCTGGCATAGCTGATGCGGTTTTCCGCACCTTCCACACTCGTCATGAAATCCCGCATCACATCACTGGATTTCAGATCCGGATAGCTTTCCATCGCCACGTTGATGTCCCGGACCATCTGGCTGCTGGCGGCATCTGCCGATTCCAGGTCAGTCAGGCTGGCCTTCGGGTCAATGGTCATGTTGCCGTCTGCATCCATGGTGATACCCGGGGTATTGGAGCGCAGGGCTGCGATATCTTTGTAGATTTCGTCTTCCTGGTCCATGACTCCCTGGACACTGGGCATCAGCTCGTTGATCTTGTCCAGCCGCGACTGCAGCTGCGTCTGGATGTTGGCCTGCGCGGTCGTGACCTGTTCATCCAGTTTCACCATTGTATTGTAGGGAGAGATAACAGAAACCCCGAATATCAGGGCGATGATGGCCAGTACGATCAGTACGATGCCCCAGGCAGGAAATTTTTTCTTCATAGTGTTTGATCCTTTCAGTCTTTTCTTTGTGTTCAGTCCTCGTCATCGTGACGGGATACATTGCGGTAGTCGTGGTCCGCTGCCATGTGCCAGAGTTTGCTGGTTATCCAGCCCAGGGCGATCATGAGCAGGATTGAACCGATGAAAATGCCGATCACGGCAAGCCAGGTCAGTGCTGCACTCATTGTATCTTCCTTTCCAGGGCAGATCACCAGGATCCGCCGCTGCCTCCGCCGCGGAACCCGCCGCCTCCGCCGGAGAACCCGCCGCCGCCAAAGCCGCCACCTCCGAATCCGCCGGAACTGTGGCCGCTGCCGAATCCGCCGCCATAACCGCCATAGCGGTTGCGGCGTCTGCTGCTGGCATAGCCGGCCCAGAACAGGGCGTCCAGCAGATCGTCGTTTCTGCGGTCCGAATATCCTCTCCGTGAGGAGACCAGCACACTGAAGGTCTTCTGGCCATATCCGGGTTTTTCCACCGTGACCTGTGCCCGGCCCGGCTTCATTGCCGTGAGCCAGCCGTCGGCTCTCGCCTGCACCACCTCTGGATTGCTGCTGAATACCGTGACGGTATCCTGGTCGAAGTCAAAGCCCCGGATCTTCATCCGGTAGCGTTCTCCTGTCATCAGCCGCAGTTCGCTGCTTCCGCCGGCAAACAGGGAAACCACCGCGAAGGACAGAGCCAGCAGAAGGCCGCCTACGACCATGACACTGCCCAGTGACAGGCCGTCGTCCTGGTATCCGTATTTCTGCGGATCACTTTGCAGTTCGCCGTTTGTGATCCCCGACTCGATTTCTTCCGCCGTGGCCATGTAGAGATCCTTCATGCCCCGGGAATAGTCGCCGGCCTGGAATGCCGGGACAAGCCAGTCCTGCTGGAGGTGTTCGGCATCGATGTCGGTGATCGTGCCTTCAAGCCCGGATCCGATGGCCATGAACCGCTGTTTGTCGTTCATGGAAACCAGGATCACGACGCCGTTGTCCAGATTGCCTGATCCGACCTGTGCCTCATTGCCGATGGCCGTTGCCGCCTGGGCTGCGTCCAGGCCGTCAAGGGAATCGGTCGTGACCACCACGATCTGGCTGCCGGTTTCGTCAGCCAGCTTTCGGCCAAGGTCTTCCATGGACTGTTCATCCGCCGGATTGATGATGTCTGCATAGTCATTCACATAGGACGTGACAGCGGGCAGGTCACCGGCGGCCTGAACAGGCAGGCAGGCAAAGAGCAACAGGAGCACTGCCGCAAAGGGCAGACTCAGTTTCAGGATGCGTTTCATTGTCCGTTTGTTCCTCTTTCTTTTCCATTCGGTGTTCCTTATTATAGCGTATTTTGTCCTTCGTTGCGCCCTGTTACAAGCAATGCTATAATGTCCGGGTACGTCAGGGAGGAATTGTGAACGCTTATTACGAGTCTCTGCTGGGAAAAATCCGTGAAGAAATGCAGCTGAATCACTGGAATGCTGCCCTGCAGCTGATCCAGGGGGAGCTGGACATGCCGTATGTGCCGGGAGATATTCTGCCGGTGCTGGAAGAAATGCGGCAGGACTGCCAGGCTTCAGTGACTTCACCCCGCATCCCGGGTGTGCAGGATCTGGAAAAGTGGATCCATGGCACGCCTGTGCAGCAGGAAATGGCAGTCAGCATGCTGGAAGGCATGAATCTGCGGCAGTTTGGACCGCAGGTCCAGCAGCTGCTGGATTCGGATCTGCTGGATGAATTCAAGGGGGAACTCATTGAATCCCTCATGGAGCAGAAAATCGACGAACCGTTCCACATCAGCAGGGACGGCCTGGATATCGAATTTGTTCCCGCCACCATCGTTCCGGCACAGGAAGATGCCGGTCTGACCGGTGCCATGGAACTGTTCGATCACTGGTTTTCTTCGCAGGATCCGGGCATGACGGCGTTCTGCACCAGACTGCTCCGGCAGGAAGTGCTCAATGCAAGACCCTTTGACTTTCAAGAGACCGATCCGCTGCTGCTTGCCAAAAGCGTGGTACGATTGGTTTATGAAGCGATGGGCCAGGAAGACGGCTGGCACGCATTTGCAGCCGCCAACGGCCTGACAGAGACAGGAGATCTTCTCCTGAACATCGAGAAAAGAGGAGCAAACACCATATGAACTGGACTAAACAGGAAAATTCAACGGGTACACTGACCGTAACCCTGGAAGGCGAGCCCTGGGAAAAGGCCTGTGCAAAGGCCTTCAACCGCATGAAGGCAAACCTGAACCTGAAAGGGTTCCGGAAGGGACAGGTGCCTGATGCACTGGCAAAGAAATCCATTCCCGCGCAGGCAGTCTATGAAGAAGCTGCCAACATGGTTGCCCAGGAAGCACTGGACAGCGGCGTAAAGGAATACAAGCTGGACCTGGTGGCCCGTCCGGTTCTGACTGTCAAGGATGCCACGGAAAAATCCGTCACGCTGGAATTCACCTGCACCGTGAGCCCGGACGTGGAACTTGGTGACTGGAAATCCATCAAGGCGGAAAAAAAGGCCGTGGAAGTATCCGAAGAGGAAATCGAACAGGAAATGCAGCACCTGCAGGACCACTTCGCCGACTGGGTTCTCAAGGAAGACGGCGAACCCGCTGAAATCGGCGACCAGGTGACCATCGACTTTGTCGGCATGAAGGACGGCACGCCCTTTGAAGGCGGATCCGGCGAAAACTATCCGCTGGTTCTGGGAAGCAACACCTTCATTCCGGGCTTCGAAGACCAGCTCGTCGGCATCAAGCCGGAAGAGAAACGCACCATCGAAGTGACCTTCCCGGAAAACTACCAGGTGGCCGACCTGGCTGGACAGCCTGCCACATTTGAAGTGACGGCCCACGACATCAAGTTCCGCGAACTGCCGGAGATCAACGACGAGCTGATCGTCCGCCTGAAACGCGACGGCATTGAAACAGTCGAGAAATACAAGGAAGAAGCGAAGAACGCCCTGCTGGCTCAGAAGGAAAAGGCCGCAGAGGATGAATTCACGAACGATATCCTGAACCAGCTGCAGGCCATGACAAAGATTGACCTGCCGGAAGTCATGACGGAAGGCGAAGTGGACCGCATGTACCGCGAGTTCGAGCAGAACATTTCCCAGGCAGGCTTCACAGCCGACCAGTTCCTGCAGGCAACCGGCCAGGACAAGGCAGCCATCCGTGCCCAGATGAAGCCGGAAGCGGAAAATCGCGTAAAGATGCAGCTGACGCTGGAAGCACTGGCCAACCAGGCTGAGATCGACATCACCGAGGACATGATCAACGACGAATACAAGATGCTCTCCGAGATGTATCACATGCCTGTGGAGCAGATCCGTCAGGTGATCTACCCGGATCAGATCGTCTTCACGCTCAAGCAGCAGAAAGCGCTCGATCTCCTGAAGAAGAACGCTCAGGAATAAATCAGACCCGGAAAAGACGCGTTCGCGTCTTTTTCTGTAAAGAAAGACAGTGGTGACTCAATGACATTGAAAACCTATCCCCTGATCTGCACCCGCGGGGTGATCATATTTCCGGATCAGGAAGTCGTCATAGACGTGGGCCGGCCGGCCAGTCTGGCGGCGATTGAAAACGCACAGGACAACCATGGAGATCTCATCTGCCTGTTTTCCCAGAAACGCATGGATCTGGAAGATCCGGGTATGGACGACCTCTATGAGGTGGGAACTCTGTGCGAAATCCGGCATGTCCGCCGTTTTGACAAATTCATCCGCGTGAAATTCCGCGGACTGGAACGTGTCCGCCTGAAAAAATGGGTGGACAACGGGACCTCTGATATGGGGGAAGTCGAGCTGATTCCCAACCAGCGGCAGGATGAAACCGAGGAAGTGGCGCTCGTTCGGATGATCGCGCAGGCCTTCGAGCAGATGCATCCCGGTGAAAAATTCATGTCCAAGGAACTCATGATGGAACTCTCCCGGGGAGTGGGTGCGGATGTCCTGTCGGACAAAGCCGTGCAGGGATTCCCCCTGGCCACCGAACGCAAGCAGGAGTATCTGGAAACGCCGGGCATCAACGATCGTCTGGTTATGCTGCTGCAGGACATGGAAAAAGAAAAGAAAATGTCCGAGGTGGAAAAGAAGATCAACGAAACAGTCAAGGAACGCATTGACCAGGGCCAGAAGGACTATTACCTCCGGGAGAAGATCCATGCGATCAAGGAAGAACTCGGGGATGTGGCGGAAATCGACAAGGATGTGGAGAACATCCGGAAGCGCCTGGACGAGAATCCCTATCCGGAGTACATCAAGGCCAAGGTCCGGGATGAACTCTCGCGCTACGAGATCCTGCCGCCTGCATCCGGGGAAACCGGGGTGATCAAGGCCTACATCGACTGGCTGATGGAGCTGCCGTGGTGGCAGGTCACGAAGGACAACGAAGACCTCAACGATGCGCAGAAGATCCTCGATGAAGACCACTACGGTCTGGAAAAGGTCAAGGAGCGGATCATGGAGTACCTGGCGGTGAAGCAGATGACCAACAGCCTGAAGGCACCGATCATCTGCCTGGTTGGTCCTCCCGGTGTGGGCAAGACCTCGCTGGCCAGATCCGTGGCCCGGGCCCTGGACCGGAAGTTCGTGAAGATGAGCCTGGGCGGTGTGCGTGATGAGGCAGAGATCCGCGGACACAGACGGACCTATCTCGGTGCGCTGCCTGGCCGAATCATTCAGGGCATGAAAAAAGCCAGTGTGGTCAACCCGGTCTTCCTGATTGACGAAATCGACAAGATGGCCTCGGATTACAAGGGCGATCCCTCCAGTGCCATGCTCGAGGTGCTGGATCCGGAGCAGAACAGTGTGTTCTCAGATCACTACATTGAAGAGAATTACGATCTCTCCAACGTACTCTTCATTGCCACGGCCAACTACCTGGAGAACATTCCGCCTGCCCTGCAGGACCGTCTGGAAATCATCCAGCTGTCCAGCTACACCGATGCGGAGAAGGTGAACATCGCCCGTGAGCACCTGGTTCCCAAGCAGCTGAAGGAAAACGGCCTGACGCCGGAGCAGCTCCACATCAGCGATGACATGCTGCTGTACCTTGTCCGGTACTATACCAGGGAAGCCGGTGTCCGCCAGCTGGAGCGGACCATTGCAGCGATTGCCCGGAAGACCGTGCTGGCGATCCTCAAGGACGGCAAGGAGTCCATCACTCTGGATAAGGACCTCGTCCATGAGTGGCTGGGGAATGAAAAGACAGACTACGGCAAGCGGGAAGAACAGGACCAGGTCGGCACAGTGACAGGTCTGGCCTATACCAGCTTTGGCGGGGATGTCCTGCAGATCGAAGCCACGAAGTTCGAAGGCAAGGGCAATCTGGTGCTGACCGGTCAGCTGGGGGATGTCATGAAGGAAAGTGCCAGCATTGCGCTGGACTACATCCGCTCCCATGCGAAGGAATTCGGGATCGATCCGGAGTGCTTCGGCAAGCTGGACATTCATGTGCATGTACCGGAAGGGGCTGTTCCCAAGGACGGTCCCAGTGCCGGTGTGACCATGACGACGGCGCTTGTGAGCTGCCTTTCGGAACGTCCTGTAAAGTCCAATCTCGCCATGACCGGTGAAGTCACGCTGCGTGGCAATGTGCTGCCCATTGGCGGCCTGAAGGAAAAGAGCCTGGCTGCGCACCGTGCCGGGATCGATACGATCCTGATCCCGAAGGGCAACGTCAAGGACCTGGAGGACGTGCCTCAGGAAGTGAAGGACCACATCCGGTTTGTTCCCGTTGCCACGGCTCAGGAAGTGCTGAAAGAGGCCCTGGTCTGATGAACAGCGAATTCGTTGTCTCCAGCAGCGGGCGGGACAGCTGGCCTGAGTCCGAACTGCCGGAGGTTGTGGTCGTCGGGCGAAGCAATGTGGGCAAGTCCAGTTTCATCAATGCCTTCACCGGCAAGAAGCGGCTTGCCTATGTCGGCAATACCCCGGGCAAGACGAGGCTTCTGAATTTCTTCGCCATTGACGGCGACTGGATGCTGGTGGATGTCCCGGGTTACGGCTATGCGAAAATGAGCAAATCCCAGCTGATGCAGCTGGGACAGATGATGGATGACTATTTCCAGAACCGGGAGAACATCAAGGCGGTCGTGCAGCTGGTGGATTCCCGGCACGACCCGACGGCTGATGATATCGATATGATCGGTTTCTTCAAGGAGATGCACATTCCGGTGGTCATAGTGGCGACCAAGATCGACAAGGTTCCGAAGACCAAACGGCCCGCCCACCTGAAGGCCATTGCGAAGAAAATCCAGATCCCGGTGAAAAACATCCTGCCGGTCTCCAGCGTGGAATTGACCGGGCTGCGGGAAGTGGAACAGAAGATCCGTGAACTTCTGGAACTGGATCCGGTTCAGGAATCTGATGCAGTGGCTGAAGAGTCGGCAATGACACCGGCGGAAAACTCCGAACAATCGAATACTGAACAGGCCTGAGCCATCCACTGCAGGCAAAGACACAAAGGCACTCTGACGAATGGGACGCAAATGCACCATTCAGGCAGGGTGCCTCTTTTGTGTCTGCCTGCATGTGCTGTCGGAGGAAGAGTCATGAAACGCCGGCGGTTTTTCAGGCACCACGGATGAATCGCATGGCGTCTCTTTTTAGAATACAGTCATGATGATGAAGACGAAATCCACCATAGCATCCCCGGATCCTGCCCTGCAGTTCCTGTTTTCCACCTTCGGTATCCTGACGTGGCTGTCCACCGTGACGAAACTTCCGCAGGACAGTGCCATGACCCAGGGCATCATAGAGATCTGCCTGGGAACCGGTGCCTTCGCCGGCAGCATCCTGGCGCTGATCCGGGGCGATCTGCATGCGAACGTGAATCTGGTCCTGAGTGTCATCCTGGGATTCTCCGGAGGCATCACCCAGATCGTCATGGTGCAGTCCAACCGCATGGGGATCCCGTTTCATCCTTGGATCAGCGCGGTGATCATCCTGCTGGGCGGACTCTTCGTGACAGCCATTCTGCCGCTCATGACACGCATGCCGCTGTATGAGTTTCTCTCCCACGTCTTCGTGGCACTCGGGTTCCTGGGCTCCAGCATCGGCACGCTGGCTTCTCTACCATGGCTTCACATGGCCGGTGCCTGGTGTCTGCTGCTGTTTGGCATCACCGGGATGTATTATGGAATCTCGCTGATGTACCGGGCTGCCGGCAGGAGGATTCCTCAGGGGCCGACACTGGCGCAGCTGATGGGAGAGGTGGAGCAGAGACCGGAACAGGGAAGCGGCAATGGTCGTGACTGATCTGGTGTTTGTGGATATCTGGACAGGAGAGCAGTGTCTCTCCTTTTTTCGTGCAGACCGGAAACATCCCCGAAGCTGCATTCACCGGTCTGACGAGGACGAGTGCGGGACTTGCGGCAAGCGCTTTCATGAATTTGTCTGTTTTCGCAATGATTGTGTCATTTATGTGATGATTGTCGGGTAAATCACTTGTTGAGCACATACTTTCCCACAGTAAACGGTTACCAAATGTGATTGGATGTGAAAAGCGCACATTTTATTGCACCTGAATCACTTCCTTGTTAAATTCAACAACAGCGAGGAAGAGTGTATGATAAAAAAAGCGATACAGGGCGCTGCCGGCGCCTGCCTGATGTTTCTCGCCGGTTCCATGCCGGCGGCTGCAGCAGA
This sequence comes from Faecalibaculum rodentium, assembly GCF_001564455.1. Lineage (GTDB taxonomy): Bacteria > Bacillota_I > Bacilli_A > Erysipelotrichales > Erysipelotrichaceae > Faecalibaculum > Faecalibaculum rodentium. The sequence continues at coordinate 1,318,852 of NZ_CP011391.1, read as the reverse complement.
ACACAAGAGCCTGCTGTTTCCCCAGTATCATTTTGAAGACATGAACAAGACGGTATGGGTGGAGTCCACAACTTCATTCTCCGATCATCCTTCCAACAACCTGGGGGAAACGGTGCTCGTTTCCGGCAATACGAAGGTCAAACTCACCGGTGAGTCCGGCACCGGAACCGCCCGTCTGGAGTACCAGGGAAAGACCTGGTATGCAGATGAGAATACCCTGACGGACAAGAGTCCGGAACAGCGTAAAAAGGAAGCTGAGGAAGCAAAGAAAAAGGCCGAGGCCGAAGAAAAGAAGCGCCGGGAAGAAGAGGAGAAGGCAAAGGAAGAAGCTGCAAAGAAAAAAGCAGCAGCACAGGCCACCAGCTGGAGCGGCCCGGTCCTGTCTCCGTCTGCGGGCGTGGTCCAGGGGCCTTCCGGCCGTGAAACCTACTACAATCTGGACATGAGCGGCGTGGTTTCCATCATGCGTGGAATGGGCAACAACGACCCGTACTGGGTGCGTGGTGACGGTGCCAAAATGCTGGGCGACTATGTCATGGTGGCAGCCAACTTTGGCCTGCGGCCAAGGGGCAGCCTGGTTCCCACATCCATGGGCATGGGCATTGTCTGTGATACCGGTGGTTTCGCAGCTGCCAATCCCACACAGCTGGATATAGCGACAGCGTGGTAACATCCATGCAGATGTCTGTTCAAAGAACAGTCATCTGCACCGATGTTTCTTTGGAGTGAGGTCTGTTTCGAATTCTGCTGTTCCCTCTGAAGTGATACCAAAGAATTGTCAGCCGAAGCGTCATGATAAGAGGATGAGTGGACTGTTTTGGACTGGTGCTGGATGTGACTGTGCAGGTTGAAGTACGGCCATCTGCAACGATGCTTCCGCAGAGTCAGGTTTGTTTCATCGTCTTCTCCTGATGGCTGATGCAGTCTGCCTGGATATCCAATCCCGTAGAGAACAGGGCTTGTCTGTGGACAGGCCCTTTTCCACTTTGTACTCTTATCTGATGTCTGATTGCCAGCATTGGCATCAGCGACACAATGACTGCATGGTATGATGAAACCCGTGGAGGGATGAACATGAGAGTTTGTGTATATGGTGCGAGCAGCAGCCGGATCGCGCCTGTGTATAAAGAAGCCGGGCGTGAGTTGGGAATCCTGATGGCGGACGCGGATATGACGCTGATCTTCGGCGGTGGACAGACCGGGATGATGGGGGCTGTGCTCGACGGTATCCAGGCGGCAGGAGGAGACTCCATTGGCGTGTCGCCACGATTCTTCGATGTGGATGGCGTCCTGGCGAAAAGCTGCACAGAGTTCTACTTCACGGAGACCATGCGGCAGCGCAAACAGATGATGGAAGAACTTGCGGATGCATTCATCATGACTCCTGGCAGTATCGGTACCTATGAGGAGTTTTTCGAGATCCTGACCCTGAAACAGCTGAAACAGACGGACAAACCGCTGGTGGTCCTGAATACCAATGGGTTTTTCGATCCGATGATCCAGATGCTGACGAATGCCATCGAGCAGGACTTTCTCGGTGACTACATCTGGGAGCTGTTTGAAATCTGTGACACCCCGCGAAAGGCCGTGGACTGGATCGGGCAGGGGAGTGGGAAGGCGGAAACCCGGGCTCTATAATGGGTTTGACAAAGGAGGCATTTCCCATGGCCGAAGCATTCAAGAAAATGGAACGTGACATCCTCGAGCATGTTGAAGAGCATGACGTGGATGTGGTTGCGAGCAAGCAGAAAGATATCGCCAAACACGAAGAAGAACTGAAGGACGACAAGTCCAAGTTCATGAAGGATCTCCGTGAAAAGGAAATCCAGCACGATGAAAACGTCATCGAGCGCAAACAGGAACACATTGGCAAGGACGAGCGCAAGATCACCGAGGAAAACAAGGAGATCGAGGCAGCAGAAGCCAAAGAAAAGAAATAAGCTGTCTCAGCTGACATGCAGAGTAAAGAGCCGGGCGAATTGCCCGGCTTTTTACCGGATTCACAAGGATGGCGGTGGTTTCAGACAATCCTCATATTTCTGGTTTGTACCCATATGAAAAGACCAGGCAGGTACTGAAGAATCCCTTGATATACTGGCAAATCTCAAGGACTTTCTGACATATCATATTCTTCGGATACAGACAGCTGATAATACGAAGCAGCATCCTGGTCAGAATTCGTATCATCAGGTGTCAAAAGCCATCCAGCGAAAGCAGCAAGTATCAGTACAACAGCTGTTCTGAACAAAACCTGACTTCTATAACAGCTCTTCAGTTCTTTGACAGCAGATGGTGGAATGAATACCTGCCTGAGCTGCAGACAAAGTGTTTCAAGTTTATGATTCTGCTGTCTCTGCAGCTGAAGCATGATCAGAAGACAGGCAAGGGCAGATACCGCAGAAAACAGATACAGCATACGATACTGGAAGCAAAGGCTGTCCAGAAGTTTCGTTTTCTCTGGATACCGGTTTCTCAGACTGAGATTCATACGGCTGGCCAGCTGCGAGATCTGCTTTTCTGTCAGGCTTCCTGTTGCACGCTCTGTCCATACATGAACGGTTGAATACGCGTTTTTCAGAAATGATTCATTCACAAACAATGAATAGGGAACGCCGCTTCCTGGGACCTGATCCCACAGGGAAAGAGAATCCAGCCATATTGCCGGTGCTTCTTTCAGGATACCTTGAATAGTCAGCTCTTTTTGTTTCTGATCTGAATCACTGAGAGTGATTAGTGTTCCGGGCTGTATTGTTGTTTCTGACCAGACTTCCTTCTCTGAAGCAAAATCGTGATACCTGATTTCACCGGAACCATATTCTTCCTGGTAGAAATGCTGGAATGCAGGAAGGCAGATAATTGCCGAGTCACCAGAATCAAACGTATCCTCTGATACATCAGCCAAATCCAATACCAGGGTCTTCAGCGGTCCATCCTGCAGCACAATCAGTTCTGGATACAAGGATGGAATGCCATTTTCGTCGGGCGATAGTCCGATGAAAGCATCATCCTGTTTGAAGATACCTCTGATGCAGGATTGACCACAATCTTCCCAGTTCATCATCCAGCCGCTCTCACACATCGCAGTTGCAGTTTTTTTCACACCGCTGACTGCTTCTATTGCTGCCAGCTGCTGTGCAGACAATGGCTTTTGATGATTTGTGTGAGCAGTCCCAGGTACGTCAAGTGTAAAATCGGGGACTTCCCAGATGTCATTGTATTGCTGTTGTATCTGACCGGCACAAAAGAAAGACAGCATGCAGATCATTATGCAAAACCCGAGAGCCAGAAGATGTATCCGCTGTTTATGGATGCCTGTTTGCCGGAGACGGGAAGCAAGCTGATGTGTCTGCATCATATTCCCGGTTCTAACGCTCAAGTCAGGAAGCAATGCATTCGCCGTCCCGTAGGCGTTGATGGAGGATGGAATCGACTGCAGTTGATGTCGACAGACTCCGATGATCAGGATGGGCATGAGAGTCAAACTCACCAGCCAGATCCATGACCAGGGAATCCAAAAACAGGCAACTATGGTGATGATCAACGAAGGTATCTCTGCCAGATACAGGATCCGAAGCAGGTCTGTACACAGCTGCCGGGAGCTTCTGCCTCTGAGTTTCAGAATACTCAGATCCATTTCACGCTTTCTTGTCAGGATCGTCATCCAGATCCATGGGAAAAGGACCGTTGCGACCAGAGCCAGGATGACCATGGACCAGGACAACGTAGAGGCAGGTTGAGGGGACTGTTTCAGCCGTTCATTCATAACCATTTTCAGAGACCGCATTTTGTCCGGCAGCGACTGCTCCCAGCCCTCCTGAGACTGAAGCAGGAGGGAAGCCCTGCTGTCCTGCAGAGTCGGCAGAGTCGTGAACAGTGACGGCATACGATTTCCCCAAGTCCAGCCAGACCTGTAGGAATCTGTGATCCCCACAATGGTCACAAACCAGATTTCTTCATTCTCCAGCTCAAGCTTCAGCTCCTGTCCAAGGATATAACTTCTCTTCAGCTCATCGAGCATGGATGATTCAATCAAAGCCTCTCCGGGTTTTTGTGGATATCTTCCTTCTTTCAGTCTCAGTTCTGCCTGTTTGAAAAAAGCAACATCCGCCTGTCCACAGCGGATGGGGACATGACTGCAAAGGACATCAATGATTCTGACAGTCCCGACAGATTCGATCATCGGATCCTGTTTCAGGGTGTTGATATCACTTTCCCTCACATCCACTGCCATGGCATCCCAGCTTCCATACCACTGCTCAGATTCCCTTTGCTCCTGGGCTCTGGCTATCTGCTGCAGGTACAACCCTGATTCAAAGAGCAGGCAGGAAAACAGACAGGTTGAAGTCAATACCAATATCTGTGCAGGCTTAATCCATCGTATCCGTCGTTTCATACAGCCACGGCTTTCCATCTCTCAGTTCTACGATCCGGTCTGTCTGTTTGGCAAGGTCCAAATCATGAGTGACCATGATCACAGTAATCCCAAGTTCGCTCTGACACAGTTTTAGCAGGCGCATGATCTCTATTCCGGATTGTCTGTCCAGATTGCCAGTTGGTTCATCCACCAGGATGAGATCAGGCTTGCGTATCAAAGCTGCAGTTATGGCTGCCCTTTGCTGCTGTCCTCCGGATAATTCATGAGGGAATTTGTCCAGAAACGGACGAATGCCTGTCCGGTCAATGATTTCTTTCTCCCAGTCTGTATCTCTGAGGAAAGTTCCTGTTTCCTGGATCAGGGACAGGTTTTCCTGAATTATACAGATGGAAACCAGCGCAAAAAACTGGAACACGAATCCGATGTGGTCAGCCCGAAATAAGGCAGCCTTTTCTTCGGACAGTTCAGTCATGTTGCAGTGATCCAACAACACGGTTCCCAAATCCGGTTTTTCCAGACCTGCAATCATCTTCAGCAAAGTGGATTTTCCCGAACCGCTTCTGCCAATGACGGCAGTGAATTGACCATCGGTAAACCTCAGAGAACAGTGATCCAGAGCGCGGGTCAGACCGTAGGATTTTGTGAGATTTTCTGTCCGTACAAGCATACTGTCACCACCTTTTCCATGAGGATACATAAAGCCAGTTACAGAACTGTCACAGGATTTCTCTTTCCAGCCTGCAGTGAGGAAAGGACAGTGTCATAGTGATCCAGCCATCTGATGCTTTGCCACTGAGGGTCCCGTGATGAGCCTGTGCAATTTCTCCAGCCATGGCAAGCCCGATGCCGAAATGGCCAGGAGAACTGGTCACATATCTCTGGAAGGCTGCATCCAGCTGATCCTGACTGATCAGTCCCTGATTTTTAACAGTCAAAAAAATGTGATCTTGTGCAGATCTCAGCTGCAGGAAAACTTTGTCCTCCCCGAACAGGCATCCAGGGCATTGTCCAACAAGGTCAACAGCAGTTCCTGCAGGTAAAAGCAGTCCCCATGAAACCGGACAGGAGCAAGATTGGTCTTGATGCGTGTCATGTGTGGATGATTCATCACAATATTTGTGACAAGCCGGTCCAGAGAGAGGGATGAAAACGTCATGCCTTTTTCCAAAGCGCTCTGACCGGCAGTTTTCAGCATATTTTCCACGAGTTCATTCATATGGCGGACTGCCCGGATCATAGGCGGATTTTCGCTTATGTCTGCCTGCAGCTGCAATGCGCAAAGACCGGATTTCAGTTGATGACACAGGTTTTCATAGCGGTATTGCTGTTCTCGCAGTTGAAGGCGTAAAGCAGCCTGTTTCTGCTCAAAAGACCTTCTTGAGCTTTCCCATGCTTTGCAGCTCAGTGGAAAGACAGGATCCGAATGATGGTTCCTTATATGTCTTGCAAGTCGGCTGTCCAAATAGCTGAACCAGTGAATTTCCCACACAAGAGCGATCAGGTTTACAGCTGCAAGCAAACCACAGATCAGAAAACCAGGCTGACGGGCAGACTGCATCATGATCCATTGGATTTCGTGGACTGAGGGTTCCTGATACAAACCTGCGAGCTCCAGACACCCGGATCCAAAGAAAACCACCATTCCGCAGCAGGATACTGCAAGAAAAACAACAGGCAAATATCTGTGCATCAGAGATCTCTTTTCACGGAATAGCCGGAACTGGCGTTTCCGATGATCGAAAGGGAAATGTCCACCAGCTTTCGTTTCAGCTCACTGATGCGGGTACTTACTGTTCTGACAGTGGCTTCCTTGCCGGTCCGGGTATAGATATGGCGGATCAGATCGCTGTAATGGGAAAGGCTGCGTGAAAAAAGGCAGGACAGTATGGCTGTCTCCGTGGGAGACAGTGTAATGCTTCTGTCGTTATCTCCCACCAGCAGGCCTTTGTCTGCCACCAGAATGCAGCCGCTTTTTCGCAGCGTGTGAGTCCGGAACAGGATGCGGTCGGTTTTGGCTCTGAGAATGTCCAGTCCAAAGGGTTTTACGAGATAGTCATCCGCCTGGGCGGTGTACCCTGCAATAATTTCCTGATTTGAATCTCTGGAAGAAATAATAATAACCGGCACATCTGAAATTTCCAGCAGAATCTGGAGAAACTGCATGCCTGATCCATCGGGAAGGTTAAGATCCAGCAGAATGACATCCCACTGTTCTTCCGTCTGATCAAATGCACCAGACAGGGAATTGCATTGTACGCAGCGCACAGGCTTCAGGGACTGGCAGATGGTATCTGACAAGATTGCATCATCTTCAATCAATAAAATATTCATGGTATTCAACTTTCTGTAAAAAAAGTATCACAGTCTGGAGACCGTGACAATTTTGTGATTGAAAACGCTTACCATCAAATCAGAAGCAGGAACACACCTACCGGAAAGAGGGAGAACTATGAATCACGCTGTATCTTTGGCTGTTGAATCAGAAGCTGCAGCCTTTACGTTAACTGCTGGCAGGGGACTGGATTCAGATCTGTATCCATACAATGCTGTCTGGTATCCATCCTGGAGACAGAAACAGGTTTCCCATGAAATATAGGCGTTACACCGCTAAGAAAAGCAGATTTCTGTTTATATCTCTGCAGACGCTGATTTTCTCCGGATGCGCGGCACAACCGGATTGCGGGATTGTCCTCACGAATGAAAGCGAAGACAGCTGGGAGTGGAAGATCTCTGTTCCTGAATCTGACGCTTACAAAGTCTGTATGGCATTCACTGATTTTGACAACACAAGAGACAATCCTTATTCTTTTCTGACAGAACAGACATTGCACAGTGATGAGTCGACCCTTCAAATCAGCCAAACTGATGCCGAAACGTATAATGTCGTTTTTCATGGTGATATGTGGGAAGCCAACGAGAGACTTCTTCAGTCACCGGATTCCGACTGGAATTATGTTGTTCCGTCAACCGATGAACGACTGGTTCCAAGAGAAGCAGCTCCACTGCTGGAATTTCATTATCATGACCCGCAGATGACAGACCATTCGGGCTGCAAAATACTGACTGTGCAGTTTATGGCAGTCAGAGACTACATCCAATAACGGATGCCTGCACGCAGGTCAGTCTAGTCAGATATCAGTCAAACCCGTTTCCATGATTCGACGATGCTGACCAGTCACCTGAACCAACACCTTCAGGAATATCAGACAATTTGGTGGCAAAACGCTTACCGCAAATCAGAAGCAGGCTGAAACCTGCCGGAAAGAAGGGAATTTTATGAATCCGCTGCACACTGCATTCCTGTCCTCACGAAGCCATCACGCCGATGGATTCTCATCCCGTTGTCTGTCTGCATCTGCCTGTGTTTGATTCAATCAAAAAGCTGTTGCTGACAGCTGTTCTTATTCTGGCACCACTGCTGCTCTTTATTGTGTGCTTTCTGTGCAGTTCTATTGTCCCGACAAGCCATCTGTTTGGAAACAGCGTCGTGCATCCCGTCTGGCTTTCTGTATTCTCTGTTGTCTTTTCCGAGCTGTTTCTGCTGGTTCTCAACAAAGCCGGGGTGGGATACAGGTCTCTCATCATCCTGAGTATTTCCACATTGTTCTGGATGATTTACCTGATAACGGATATCCGGCTCCTGATGTTTCTGTATCCGGCTCATACCTTGAATTATGAGGTTTTGTTCCATGTCTCCATCATTGAGCTGAGCGTCTGGAGAACAGCCCTGCTGTGCCGGTTCCATCATCCTGCACATCCTCAGAAAACAGTCAGGTAAGCTGGAACAGCTCTTTTTTGACCATATTGCAAAACCCACCAGTCAGATCTCGTTTCTGACTGGTGGGTTTTCACAATTCACACATCCAGTTCTTCTGCCTGCTTCAGCCAGAGGGCCGCACTGGCATCACTCGGCATCCGCCAGTCTCCCCTGGGAGACAGACAGATGGAACCAACCTTCGGTCCATCCGGCAGACAGCTGCGCTTGAACTGCTGGGCAAAGAACCGCCGGTAGAAGGTCCGCAGCGATTCCTTGATCTTCCCCGCATCCACCTGCGGGAAAGCCAGTCTGGCCAGTTCGAAGATCTTCTCCGGACTTTCATGATACCGCAGCATATGGTACAGGAAGAAGTCGTGAAGGTCATAGCTTCCAAGCACTTCCTCGGTTTTCTGCGCGATATTCCCGTCTTTGTCCGGCGGCAGCAGTTCCGGAGAAACCGGGGTATCGCAGATATCCAGCAGGACACGTTCCAGCTTTGTATTGCCGGCCTTTCTGGCGGACAGCGCTTCGCTTTCCACCAGATAACGGACCAGTGTCTTGGGTACACTGGCGTTCACCGCATACATGCTCATATGATCACCATTATAGGTGCACCAGCCCAGAGCGAGCTCCGACAGGTCACCGGTTCCGATTACAATGCCGTTAACTTTGTTGGCCAGGTCCATCAGGATCTGGGTCCGCTCTCTGGCCTGACCGTTTTCATAGGTAATGTCATGTACCGATTCATCCTGCCCGATGTCCGCAAAATGCTGGCGGACACTGGCCGCAATGGGAACTTCCATTCTTGTCACGCCCAACAGTTCCATCAGCTCATCCGCATTGGATTTTGTCCGTTTTGTCGTGCCGAACCCCGGCATGGTCACGGCTGTGATGCCGGATACAGGCAGTCTCAGCAGCCGGAACGCCCGGACCGTCACCAGCAGCGCCAGTGTGCTGTCCAGACCCCCGGAGATGCCAATGACTGCCTGGCGGCAGCCGATCTTTTTCAGTCGGGTTGCCAGGCCCTGCGCCTGGATCCCCAGAATGGTTTCACAGCGTTCCAGGCGCCTGTTCAGATCGCCCGGCACAAAAGGATAGGCCTCCACAGCCCGGGTCAGTTCGATGGTCTCCAGATTGGCAGAAGCATAGGTCACAACGGTATAGCCCTCACGATTCTCCTGCAGGGATGTCTTGAACTTCAGCCGGTCGTTTTTCAGATGCTGCAAGTCGATCTCGCAGGAGATGCTTTCCTCAGATGCGGTCTCAGCCAGGATCTTTCCGTTCTCTGCCATGAGATCGGCCCCGGAAAAGACCAGATCCGTGCTGGACTCATCGGGCCCGGCGCTGCAGTACAGGTAACCGCTGTAGGTTTTCGCGCTCTGGCTGGAAACCAGGTCACGACGGTATCCACTCTTGGCAATCACTTCGTTGGAGGCGGAGCAGTTCACGAGAATATTGGCTCCAGCCTGCGCATGTCCGGAGGAAGGCGGGACAGCCACCCACAGATCTTCGCAGATTTCGATGCCGATCACGGCATCCGTGGTTTCATCCGCAAAGAGAATCTTCCCTGATACAGGTACATCGACCCCATTGACCTTGACATCGGAAACATCCAGGTCGCGGGCTGGGGAAAACCAGCGGGGTTCATAGTACTCGTTGTAGCCTGGCAGGTGGTGTTTCACATAAAAACCAAGGACCTTTCCGCCAAAGAGGAAGGCCGCTGCATTGAACAGCCGGGTCCCGGCTTTCAGGGGAATGCCGGCAATCACAGCCATGTTCGCAGGTGCCTCTTCAGCCAGCCGGACCAGCTGGTCCACAGCCTCATTCAGCAGGAGGTCTTCATAGAACAGGTCTGCACAGGTATAACCGGTGACAGCCAGTTCCGGAAACACCGCCAGCTGGGTATCGGGATCCAGAGACTGCAGGATCCGAAGCATTTCATCGACGTTGGCTTTCGGGTTGCCAATGGAAACAGGCGGGGTGCAGACCGCCGCTTTGTAGTAATCAAACCGTTTCATGAAAAAATGGTATCACGTTTTGCAGGAAAGCTTCAGTGTCCATCTGCCAAAACGAAAAGAAGTCATTCAATCAGAAGCCTGCCAGAAATAGCACAAACCGCAGAAACGGCCGCTGCAGACACATCATGACAAACAGAGAAGAGAGGATCAGCAGAATCACGGAGGGCACACCGGCCAAAGATCCCATCTGCCACTTCTTCCGGGTTGCCGGCTTCATGAGATGCTGCACCAGGCAGAACAGACCATAGCCCAGGATGGTGCCCAGAGTATTAGTGATCAGATCGTTGATATCCGTAATGCCCAGTCCAAAAACCTGCAGCAGTTCGATGCCCAGAGAGAGCAGAAATCCCGTCAGCGCCGTCTGTTTCAGACCATCGAATGTCCGCCACAGCCAGGGCAGAAAGAAACCCAGGGGTACAAACAGCACCACATTGAGGGCCGTATCCACCGGTCCCTGAAGCATGTCGGCAAAGGGGACCAGCACGAGACGGGGCATAAATGGCTGCAGCGGACCGATGCCTGTCATCCACCACAATCCGAAGAGATAGTACATGAACAGAAAGACCCCGGCTGTATGCAGACGGGAAGCGGGATGTCCTGCACCTTTCAGGCAGTTGAACACGAGAGCCAGAAAAGGTGCGAAAATCAGAAAGCCCAGAAAAGCGGGAAACAGCATATTGATGACCATTCAAGAGCTCCTTTCTGTATTGTCAGAAGCATATACGTTAAGACGAAATACCATCCTGCATAAAAAATAAAATTTTCCTGAACTTCCGGGGGACTGCGTGTTCCATCAGCCCAGACCATGTGGCGGTTCTGCATGTGATTATTAAAAGGCACCGCCGCCAGAAGAGCAGCAGTGCCTTTGTGAGTTGATTCAGTCAGATGGTTCCATCCTGAAAAAACTATTCGTAGAGTTCTTCCAGACGGTTTGCGTACGCCGATTCATCGGAGTTTGTCATGGGGTTCTCCGTGGCATACTTCTTTACCAGGGCGCTGGATTTCGTGATCGGCTGCAGGGTACCGGCGCCGGCCACACATCCGCCGGGACAGGCCATGCCCTCCAGCAGGTAGCCGTTGAGCCGTCCGGCTTTGGCCATCATGAGCATGGTACGGCAGTTCTTCAGGCCTTCCGCAGCCTGTACCTTGACGGTGGTACCCGGATGTTCTTTCTCAATGAGGCTCTTGACGGCTTTGGCCACTCCGCCGGATACCGCGAATCCGCGGCCTGCGTTGGTGCCAGCTTCCAGTTTTTCCTCTGCCGGCTGCAGGGTACCGAGATCCACGCCCTTGCCTACAAGCATACCCATGACTTCTTCAAAAGTCAGCACGAAGTCCACATCCGAACGGACAGACTTCCGGGATGCTTCCAGCTTCTTCGCTGCGCAGGGACCAATGAAGGCGATTTTTGCATTCGGGTGATTTTTTTTCACCATCCGCGCGGTGAGCACCATAGGTGTCATGGCCATGGAAATATAGCTGGCATATTGCGGGAAGTCCTTCTTTGCCATAACAGACCAGGCAGGGCAGCAGGATGTGGCCATGAAAGGCTGCTGTTCCGGCACTTTCTTCATGAAGTCTTCCGCTTCCTCGATGGTGCACAGGTCGGCACCGATGGCAACTTCCACCACATCCGCGAATCCCAGGTCCAGAAGGGCCGTCTTGACTTTTTCCGGTGTCACAGTCGGACCGAACTGGCCGACAAACGCCGGGGCGATGCATGCAATGACATCCTGTCCCTGTTTCATGGCATAGATGGTCTGGAAAATCTGGCCCTTGTCCACAATGGCTCCAAAGGGGCAGTTGACCAGGCACTGTCCGCAGGAAACACAGCGGTCGTAGTCGATCTGTGCCTTGCCATCCCCGTCGGAAGAAATGGCGTTCATGCCGCAGGAAGCCGCGCAGGGACGTTCCATCTTCACAATGGCGTGATAGGGGCAGGCATCCATGCAGCGTCCGCACTTGATGCACTTGTCCTGGTCAATGAAGGACCGGCCGTTGACAATGTGCACCGCATCCTTGGGGCACACTTCCGTGCACTGGTGGGACAGGCATCCCTGGCACTGGTTGGTCACGATGACCTCTTTTTCCGGGCAGGCGTTGCAGGCGAACTTGATGATGTTGATCAGGGGATCGTCATAGTATTTCTCGGCAATGGTGCTTTCCTCGATCCCGTCGGACAGGGCACCGAATTCGCTCATTTCACGAAGAGGCAGACCCATGCCCAGACGCAGGCGCTCGCCGATGATTGCCCGTTCCAGGAAGATGCTGTTGCGGTACTTGGCCTTGGTTCCCGGGAGGATTTCGTACGGGATCTCTTCGATCCGCTTCGCATAATCCGTTTCATCCTCGTATGCCATTCTGGCAATGGCCGCAAACACCTTGCGGCGAATGTCTGTCACTGAATTGTAGATTCCTCGCATAGTTCTCCCTCTCTGTTTCCGTTAAATCCGTTTGCTTTCAACATTATACAGGCCAAATCCCGTGAATGAAACACATGATTTGCTAAAAAATGCACAACCGCGAGCCTGTCACCGGACGGACCAGGCAGACACAGCCGTCATCGGCAGTAGCAGACCGTTTCAGCAGGTCCCGGGTCTGGAAGGGCAGCGGCTGTCGATGACCAGCCAGGTGGGCTATACTGAGGATATGACTGAACTGCAAATACAGGACAACGATGCCGGGCAGACACTGGAGAAATACCTCCAGAAGGCGCTGCCGGCTCTTCCCAGGAGCCTGATGTTCAAGGCCGTCCGAAACAAAAAAATCAAGGTGAACCGCAAGCGCTGCGAGGTGCGGCAGATGCTGCAGGCGGGGGACATCGTCCAGCTGTTTTTGCCACCGGATGTACTGGAACAGGAGGCGTTTGTTCCCAATGACCGGCCGCTGAGAGTCGTGTGGGAGGATGACGATCTCATGGTCCTCTACAAACCACGGGGTCTGCTGTCGCAGAAAGACCAGCCGGGCAAGCAGGATGACATGAACAGCCGGCTGCGTACGCTGCTCTGGAAGCGGGGTATCTGGAATCCTGAAACCGACCGGTCGTTCCGTCCCTCTGTGGCGCATCGCCTGGACCGCAACACCAGCGGTCTGGTGCTGGCAGGGAAGACGGCTGCAGGGGCCAGGAAAGCGGCAGAGATGATCCGTCAGGGAAATCTGGAGAAAGAGTATCTGGCCACTGTGGAGGGAGTTGTGGACCGGCCGCAGGAACTCCGGCTGTTCCTGAAAAAGGAAGGCACAAAGGCCCTGGTCCGCGACACGCCGGAAGACGGATGGCTGCATGCGGATATGGACATCGAACCGGTTGGCCATGCGGGAAACAACACAGTGATCCGGGTGCATCTGCTCACGGGCAGATTCCACCAGATCCGGGCTTCGATGGCGTACATCGGCCATCCGCTGGCAGGGGATGTGAAGTATGGCGGACAGCCGGGTCAGCCGTATTCCCTGGAGGCCTGTCGCCTGTGTTTTGACGGTCACTGCATCGAAATACCGCAGAAATGACCGTTTGCCGGACACTTTTCTGTGACAGGGAGCGGCGCTTTGTCCCGGTATCCTGAGGTGAAGTGAAGTGACAAAGGAGCTTTGTTATGATTCGCACATGACAAAGCTCTTTTTCTGGTCCCTGTGCCTGGCAGTGTTCATCCAGGACCTTTCCACCCGCACATTTTCCAGGTGGTGGCTTCTTCCGGCTGCCATCCTTCTGGCCATCGTTCCCTGGCAGGCTGACAGCTCTTTGCTGTTCTGTGCCCTGGTGCTGCTTTTGTGGCGCCTTCGGCCGGACTGGATCGGCTCGGCGGATGTCACGGCTCTGTTTGTCCTATCGCTGATTGCCGGGCAGTCACTCTACAGACTGGTCGTGGCGGCGTGCGGCTTTGGCCTGCTCTATTCCCTGGTACGGCCGCAAAACACCATCCCGTTTGTGTCCTGCCTGGCAGCGGGAACCGTAGTGCTTGCTGTCCTGAATTGATTTACGTATCATCAAAGACATGAACGAATCATCAGCAATTTCCAAATCCACTCCCTCCGGAGTGGCTGCAGACCCTGTACAGACACCGGATGTCCAGGCCATGCAGAACCCGGCCCAACGGGTGGACAGCCAGCCCATCAAGACCGGCCTGGTCCTGGGCGGCGGCGGAGCCCGCGGCTGTTATGAAATCGGCGCCTGGCAGGCATTTCATGAATGCGGCGTACATTTTGACTGCGTGGCCGGCACCAGCATTGGTGCGCTGGTGGGTGCCATCTATGTCCAGCACACGCTGAAGCCCCTGGTGGATTTCGTCTACACCATGTCCCCGGCGATGATCGCAGAAGGCATGCCGGAAATGCCCGACAGCCTGCGGGATATCAGAAGCCACCGGGAGGAACTGGTCCGGTTTTTCCAGAAGTACATCCGGCAGGGAACGGACATATCCCCGCTGAAGGATGCCATTCACCGCATGTTTGACTGGACGCTGTTTTCCGAATCCACGGTGGATTTTGCGTGCATGACCATCAACGTCACAAAAATGCAGGGTGAGGCATTCTTCAAGAAGGACATGACGGAAGAAAACGCCGAATCGGTGATCCTGGCCAGTGCCTCGTGCTTTCCGGCTTTTCCAATGCTGAAAATGGGAAACGACTATTACATCGATGGGGGTATGGAGGACAATCTCCCAATTGGCCTGGCGCAGGAGATGGGTGCGCAGAAGATCGTGGCGATCGATGTCCATGGACCCGGGCGGGAAAAGCCGCTTCCATCTGACGGTTCGGTGGTGTACATGCAGCCGGTGATCGACCTGAACAACTTTCTGGATTTCCGGGAGGACTCCTGTATCCGGTCACTCCACCTGGGGTATCTGGAGACCATGAAACGGTATGACCGGTTCTGTGGCTATGTCTTCACCTTCACTCAGCCATCCTGGCCGCGGCTGTACATGATCAGTCAGTATGTGGCCATGCATCTGGATCGTTACGGCATCACTCCGGATAATGCACTGGCTGCCCGATGTTTCCATATGACCCTTGGCTACGATCCCGCGCCTTTGAACAACCGCTATACGGACAACTACGCCGGCGGCCGGCTGATCGAAGCCCTGGCGCTGGCCGTGGGTGTGGAGCCGGTGCAGCTGATGAGTCTGGAATACTTCTTGACGAGCCTCAAAGACCGGACAGACCGGATCCCGCCCCTGAAGCAGCCCGGGAAGATCCGCCAGTCGCTGAGTCTTCTGCAGAGCAGTTCCCATGACCAGATCATCAGTTTCCTTCATGCTGCCCTGGTGCATCATGGCGGACGCCTGCCGATGGTGCTTGAACCGCTCAGGAAGCTGTTTGAGACAGAGTACATTCTCGCCTGCACCTGGTACTGCCTGAAGGATTACCTGAAGTAAGACTTGAGCACACAGGCCGGAAAAAACATCCATCCATTCCATGAAAAAAAACGGAAACGTCCTTTACCGGGTGTCTCCGTTTTTTGTGCTGCTGACGACAGTCGGCTCAGGCCGTATGCGGTTCGGATGCTGTCAGGGCTGCAGCGATTTTTTCCGCTTCCTTCCGGTCCGCAAAATACGGATCTGTATTATGATGTACCGGTTTTTCCGAGACATAGGCAGCCAGCTCCTGTCCGTCCTTCAACGTGATCCGGAGACCGACATACAGGCCGGGATCCCCGAAGGCAAACAGCGGCATGGCTGTGCCTCCTCCATAGACGCGGTGAGAGAACGGGGGAGAAGATTTGTGAAACCGTGCCTCTTCATTGAGCACCTCACAGCCGGCAATGTCCTCCCAGCTCCAGGCGCCTTCTGTGCCATTGGAGATGGAGAACGTTCCCTGATCCAGGTCAAAGCGTATGGGATTCATGACGGACCTCCTTCCGTTTGTTTTATCCTGGATTCAGCATACCATGGATCCGGCGGACAGGCAGCTATGACTGCGGAAAAATCAGAAAAATCGAGTAGGTGTCATCAGACCCTCTCACACCACCCAGCGTGCCGTTCGGCACTGGGCGGTTCGTACAAATGATTTCATGAACCTTTCTGCCACCGTATCGAAGTATTCCTCTATGGTCAGGAGGCCTTTCTTCTTCAGGTGTATATTTCTGATATACTTGTTCAGGAACGTGACTGCACAACGGACACATCCTTGTCGTGCACACGCATATGAGTGAGCCTTGTCTCTGGGACATCCCAGTTTGATGAGGCTCTCTTCTTTTTTCCTGATGCTTTTCCACTGCTTCCAGATGATGGCCCTGATTCTTCTCCGGAGCTTGCTGTCCAGTTTCCGCATGTTCTTTTTATACAGCCATGCGCATCTGAAATAATTGCTCCATCCCCTGATGACCTGATTGATTTTCTCCAGCCTTTCTTCAAGGGATACGCTCCAGTTCCGCTTCGTCAGCTTCATTATTTTCTGTTCGAACTCATGGATGGACTTCTCATGCGGTATTGCCTTCCATTCCCTTTTGTTCCTTTTGAAGCCAAACCCCAGATATTTCACTTCATCCGGTCTGGCCACTTTCGATTTTGAAGCGTTCACTTCCAGCTTCAGCTTCTTTTCCAGATAATTGCTGAATGACTTCATCACCCTGTTGGCGGCGGCTTCCGATTTCACATAGATGAGCATATCGTCTGCGTATCTTGTGAATCTCAGCCCTCTGCTTTCCAGTTCCTTGTCGGCCTGGTCCAGATAAATGTTGGCCAGTACCGGCGAGAGAGGTCCTCCCTGTGGGATTCCTCTTTCTGTCCTGACCAGCCTGCCGTCTATCATGACTCCCGCTCTGACGAACTTCCTTGTCAGCGACGTAACGTCCCTGTTATGGAACAGGTTGTCTATCAGTCGTATCAGTCTGTCCTGATCTACCGTATCGAAGAATTTCCTCAGGTCGATGTCGACGATCCAGTCATACCCGTCGTTCATGAACTCAAGGCCTTTCAGTATCGCCTGTTCACATCTCCTGTTCTTCCTGAACCCGTATGAGCTGTTGCTCATCTCGAAGTCCTTCCTGTAATCCAGATAGTTTGCCAGACAGGCCTGCACGACTCTGTCTCTGGCAGCCGGGACATTGAGCCCCCGCATGCTCCCATCCGGTTTCGGGATATCGGTCCTTTTGGCTGGCAGCGGTTTATAGCTGCGGTCCAGTATCTGTTCCCGCAGCTGTTCCCAGTACTGACAGGGGCACGCTGGGAGTTCTCTGGCTTTGACCCCATCCACTCCTGCGGCTCCGTTGTTTCGCCGTACCTGTCTGCACGCATTGATCAGGTTCTCCATGGAGAAGATTTCCTGAGTACTCAGGTCTTCCGGCTGTATCAGTCTGGTCTGGTTCATGGCTGCTCCTCTCTTTCACGTGTTCCCACACTGCCCTTCCTTACTCATCTTCAGGGGCTCTCTGGGTTTGTCCTTCCTCGGCTTTTCGTGCAGGACGCATTCCTGATATTTGCAGTAAATCGTACGTTCGGCCCTTCACTCCATCCCCATTACAGGGACTTCCTCGCTACTATGGCCTCGGCTGACTTCCTGCCATTCGTTGTTACTGCGGGAAGGGGGTCATCATGGTTTGATGATTCCTCTCGCTGGCAGGACCTCCCCGGGTAAGGTCATACATCTTTCATTCCATACACCTGCCGCATCTACCACCGACAGTCATCCGCAACTATTACGATTTGCGCTGTCTGGCACGCTCGTCTCCATCTGTGGCCTTATATGCGATTAGTGTTCCTCAGGCCGGGACTTTGCCGTCGGGCTTCTTTCAGAACTCCTGTTACCAGAGAGCCCCTTGCCTTAGGCTAATGGTTAGCGGTTGCGATGATACGCTCCCATAGTGGACTTTCACCACCTAGATGTATGCCATGCCGGGCACACCAGCAAAAAGACAGGAAACTTCGGACGGTTTCCTGTCTTTGCCGGTCATGCTGGTCAGCGACGGTGAGTGGTCCCTTTCCTGGGCCTGCGCGGCGGCTTGCGGAACTCCCGGAACCGGGGATCCATCGGGATTTCGACTTCGATCTGCTGGTTTGTGACCGGCTGCCGGAACACGATCCGTGCAGACTGCAGCAGCAGGCCGCGGTCATCCGCCTTCTCGCCATAGAGGGCATCGTTGACCACCGCATGTCCCTGGTGTGCTGCATGCACACGGATCTGGTGCTTCCGTCCTGTCGTGATCCGTGCTTTCACCAGCGTCCGGGTTCCACGCCTTGCAATGCGTTCCAGATGTGTGTGGCTGGCCTTTCCCTTTGGATACACGATCATTTTTTCCGCCTCATGCCGGTTTCTGCCAATGGGATTGTTCAGATCCACATGCCGTCTTTCCAGCAGGCCTTCCAGTACTGCATAGTATTCTTTCTGCGCTGTGCGGTCTTCCATCTGCCTGTCGAACCAGTTCTGGAACAGCGGGTTCTTGCAGAACAGGACCAGTCCGGTGGCTTCGCGGTCGATGCGGTTCACAGCCTGTGCGGGATAGGGCCATCCGCTTTCCGCCAGATGTGCGTTTACCCGCGATGTCAGATTGTCCGGCGTCTGTCCGTCATCATGCACCAGCAGGAAAGCCGGCTTGTTAACGACCAGGCACCACTGGTCTTCGTAGATGACATCCACCGGTTCAAAGCTGTACGGGATTTCTTCAGGAACCGGCTGCCGGAGCGTCACCACACGGCTTTCCAGCATCCGGCCGCGGTTTGCCACCGGCTGACCGTTCTCCAGGATCTTCAGCGTCTTGTCCTTTTCCCTGGAGATGCCCAGTTTCTCCACCAGCTGCGCGCCGGTCATGGGCTCTTCCAGCCGGACCTGAAGGTCACCGGATGGCAGCGTCTGTACTTGTATGTTGTGTTCCATTCTGTTGCCTCACATTCATTGCTCTCCTGATTATTATACGGCGCCAGACAGACAATGCCATGTGGCAGCCACTCATCATGCACAGGCGGCTGCCTGTCTGCACCGGTCGGCAGGGAAGAGGATCCCGGGACTGATGCGTTCCGGGAGCTTATGTATGCAAATGCGGTAGCATTCCTGTTCCGTTTGTGCCGGAGAAAGCCCATAATACAGGTACAGAGTGAATGGAGGAATTCGAACATGAAACTCTTTAAAGACGATACAACCGGTGCCATCGTGGAAGTGGTCCTGGCACCTGAAGCGGTACAGGAAATCACCATCAACGGTACGCCGGCACGCGAACTGCAGGCGGGCACCACAGATGCCGCGCAGGAAAAACACGTTCCGGCAGTGATGCAGGCCGGCGATGAACTGAAGGTTCAGGTCGGATCTGTGGCACACCCGATGCTCCCCGAGCACTGGATCACAAACATCTGGCTGGAATACCCCGATGGACGTGTCGAAAAGAAAACGCTGCACCCGGGTGAAGAGCCTGTTGCGGTGTTTGATGTAACCGGCGAGGAAGGCACAGTATCTGTATATGAATACTGCAACCTGCACGGTCTCTGGAAAAAAGACGTGGAACTGAGCAAGTAGATTCAGTCACCAGAACAACAGACGGGCGGATCCCTGCGTGAGATCCGCCCGTTGTCTGTTGCTCTGTTGTCCGGGAGTGCCGGTCATTGCCGGACTTACACATCGTGCAGACCGTACCGGCTCTGGAGGGAGTAGATGGACTGGTCGCGGTTCACAAGGTAGCTGACGGCGCAGACCACAAAGAAGAACGGAAACCACTGGAAACCGAAGACTTCCATGCCGATCATGACCGGAGACAGGAAGGTGTTGGTGCCGGACCCGAACACCGCGGCAAATCCCAGGGCGGCCGAAAGCATGGGATCCAGGCCAAACAGCGGGCCGATCACCGTTCCCAGGGACACGCCAATGGCAAACAGCGGCGTGACCTCTCCACCGACAAAGCCTGCGGAAAGTGACAGGATGGTGAATCCTGCCTTGAGCAGGAAGTCCCAGGCATACATGGGATCACCGGCAAAGGGAGCCGCAATCAGTGCGGCACCGCTACCTGCATACCGGCCGCCTGTGAGGATCATGAGGCAGGCAAGGACCGTGCCCAGGATCAGGATCCGCCTGAAGGGGTCGGGAAATCTGTCCGTAACGGTCTTTCTCACTCTGCGCAGTCCCCAGGCAAACAATCCGCCAGCCAGACCGAAGGCAAGTCCCATCATCAGCAGCGGCAGCCAGAATGTCTCAATGGAAAACGGCAGCAGCATCCGGATGGCATAGCCTTCCGCCGAAAGCCCCAGTCTGGCAGAGAGCCAGGAGGCGGAAAACGCGGCACAGATGGCAGGAGCCATGGCCCGGTATTTCAGTGTTCCCGCCACAAGGACTTCCAGGGCGAAGAAAACGGCGGAAAACGGAGTTCCGAACAACCCGGCAAAGCCCGCGGCCATGCCGGTGACCAGAAAAATCGTCCGGATGTTTTCGATGTCCAGTTTTTTGTGGAAAAAATGTCCGAACTGCCAGGATACAGCGGCCCCGATCTGGACGGCTACACCCTCCCGTCCCACGGAGGCTCCGGCCAGCCGGGACAGCCAGGTGCAGACGGTCATGAGGAACACTGTGCGTCGGGGAATGCGTTCGGGTTTTCCCTGGGAGACCTCGAAGATGAGGTTCATGCCCTTGCAGGCAAGGCCGCCGTATTTCTGGAACAGCCACACGACAAGAAGACCGGCCAGCGGCAGGACGAGGAAGGTCCAGAGGGGAAACGCGGTCCTCCACTGTTCAATCAGGATCAGTCCGTATCCGAAAAGCACTTCGAACAGGGAAACCGAGAGTCCGATGAGCACACCGGCTCCGGACAGGAAGACAAATTCCGCTGCCGCCCGGGAATGGGCCGACAGGAAACGACTGAAGTTCTGCATATCATCACCACCACCATTTTAAGGAAAATTCCGGTAAAACGCAGACCTGCATCCTTGAAAGTGGCGGCTGTTTCGCACATACTTTAGCCACTCATATACAGGAGACATCCGTATCCGGGCAGGCAGAGTATGGTACAGCCATGCCTGACAGCCCGGTCAGGCAACAGAACAGGAGGCATCATGCTCAGACTGGAACATCTGGTCAAGGACTACTATACGGGGGATGAAATCGTCCATGCGATCCGGGATCTTACAGTGACATTCCGGGACAATGAATTCGTATCGATTCTCGGTCCCTCGGGCTGCGGAAAGACCACGCTGCTGAACATCATCGGCGGCCTGGACAACTACAACAGCGGCAATCTCGTCATCAACGGACGAAGCACAAAGGACTACACCGACAAGGACTGGGATACGTACCGGAACCACAGGATCGGGTTTGTGTTCCAAAGCTACAACCTTATCATGCACCAGACCGTACTGCAGAATGTGGCTCTGTCCATGGCGCTGACAGATGTGCCGAAAGATGAGCGGGAAAAGCGGGCGGCTGCCGCACTGGAGAAAGTGGGGCTGAAGGATCAGCTCAACAAGAAACCGACACAGATGTCCGGCGGACAGATGCAGCGTGTGGCCATTGCCCGGGCACTGGTGAACGACCCGGAGATCCTCCTGGCGGATGAACCCACAGGCGCCCTGGATTCCCATACCTCGGTGCAGATCATGGACCTGCTCAAGGAAATCGCAAAGGACCGGCTGGTCATCATGGTCACACACAATCCCGAACTCGCACAGCAGTACTCCACGCGGATCATCCGCCTGCGTGACGGGGAGATCGTCTCGGATTCCGATCCGGTCAGGGAAGGAGAAGAACTGGAGGATGAACAGAAGCCGCTGAAGAAGCCCTCCATGAAATTCGGCACAGCCCTGTCCCTTTCCTTCAACAATCTGCTCACAAAAAAAGGCCGGACTCTGCTCACTGCCTTTGCTGGCAGCATCGGCATTATCGGCATTGGGCTGATCATGTCTCTGTCCAGTGGCATGCAGGGGTATATCGACCGGGTGGAACAGGATACCATAACAAGCTATCCGGTCACGATCGAGGACAACACCATGGACATGAGCGTGCTGATGTCCGCCATGATGGACCGGGATGAGCAGGGGGAGAAGAAGTCCTATGACGGGACGGTACGTTCCCGGGCATTTGCGGACAAGCTGCTGGGTTCCATTGCGGATACCGAGAAAAACAACCTGACGGCGTTCCGGAAATACCTGAACAGCCCCGGGGGACAGGAGCTGAAAGAAACAGCCAGCGCCATCGAGTACAACTATGGCATCACCATGCATGTCTATAACAAACAGGCAGTAGGGGACAAGCTTGTTGCGGTGTCTCCCAACGGTCTGATGGATGAGCTGGGAATGAGCGACATGATCAGCCTGCGTGACCAGTTCATGGGCGGCATGTCGTCTGCCATGCCCGGCAGCGAAGTCTGGATGGCGCTTCCGGCGGAGTCCTCCCTGCGTGACAGGGAATATGAACTGCTGGATGGTCACTGGCCGGAAAACGAAGATGAGGTCATGCTGGAGGTGGATGACAGCGGGGAGATATCGGATTTCACGCTGTATTCCCTGGGTTTGATGAATCAGTCGGAACTGGTGGAAAACTACAAGGATCTGCAGGCGGAGAAGACCGAAGAGATCACGCCGGGAAAGCCGGTTGCATATACCAAGGACGAACTCCTGGGCATGGAATTCACGCTCGTGCCCAACAGCGCCCTGTATAAAAAAGTGGGGAACATCTGGGTGGATGAATCGGAAGACGAGGCCTTTGTTCAGGAAGCTGTGACAAACGGCAGGACGCTGAAGATCACCGGGATCATGAAACCCCGGGAAACATCTCTTGGTCCTGTAAGCACCATGGGCGGTGTGTATTACGACCGGAGTCTGGAAAACTGGATCCGGACTGAGGGAAAGAGCAGCAAAATCGTGAAGGAGCAGGAGGCACACCAGGATGTGAACGTATTTACCGGACGGAAATTCGGGGACTCCGCACAGCTGACTGCAGCCAATCTGACCCCCGAGCAGCAGATGATGCTGGCAAGTCTGTCTCAGCAGGAGCTGATGGACTACATGGCTTCCTACAACGATGCAGCCAATGCCACGTATGAGTCGAACATGGCGAAACTCGGAATCTTCAATGACGACACTCCGACCTCCATTGACCTGTATGCGGATACCTTCGAGGACAAGGAGAAGATCGGGGACCTGATTGCAGAGTACAACGACCTGCAGCAGGCAGAAGGCAATGATGCGAATGTCATTTCCTACAACGATGCAGTCGGGACCATGATGAGCGGTGTATCGGATATCATCAACATCATTTCCTATGTGCTGATGGCATTCGTGAGCATTTCCCTGGTGGTCAGCAGCATCATGATCGGCATCATCACCTATATTTCCGTCCTGGAGCGGGTCAAGGAGATCGGCATCCTCCGGGCCATGGGCGCCAGCAAGCGTGACGTGACGAATGTCTTCAACGCGGAGACGTTCATCATCGGCCTGTTGTCGGGACTTCTTGGCGTGGGACTTACGGTGCTGCTCAATATCCCGATTTCGATGGTAATCGAGCGCATGACGGGTGTGGCCGGCATTGCGCAGATGCCCCTGAATGGAGCGGTGATCCTGATCGGAGTGGAACTTTTGCTTACGATGCTGGCCGGTCTGATCCCGGCGCGCATGGCTGCCCGAAAGGATCCGGTGCAGGCCCTGCGGTCGGAATAAGCTCTGTTTCCTGCAGATGGCATGCCGGCAAGCCGGCATGCCTGGAAGACAAGAGCCGGGGAAATTGTGCGGTCACAGGACTGGACGGATTGTGACCGGGTTCCCTGAAAATCCGGTTGAGCAGGGCATGCAGGGAGTATGTGAATGCGTTTTCCTGCCGGTTGGTGGTGTGAATGTCATGAGACTGCCGGTACAAAGCCCGGGGGTAGTGTCACAAAGACAGACCCCGGGCTGTTTTTGTGCAGTTTTTGGTCAATTTGTAGGCACTTTCATATCCAGGGCTTTCCATCAGGAAGGCAGAATAGTGTTATACTGAACACAGTTAAATGGATTTAGGAGGAAGAACCATGGAACAGAACAACATGCTCGCAATGATTCTTGCGGGTGGACGCGGAACGCGGCTGTTCGATCTGACGAAGAAGACTGCCAAGCCGGCGGTTTACTTCGGCGGAAAATACCGGATCATCGACTTTCCGATTTCGAACTGCGCCAATTCCAACATCAACGTTGTCGGCGTCCTGACTCAGTATGAACCCGTGCAGCTGAATGCCTATGCAGGTGCCGGACAGCGCTGGGGCCTGGATACCAGGGGAAGCGGAGTCTATGTACTGCCGCCTTCGGAAAAAGACGGAACCAAATTCGATGTCTATGCCGGCACAGCTGACGCCATCACGCAGAACATCGATTTCATTGATGAATTCGATCCCGAATATGTGCTGATTCTCTCCGGTGACCACATCTACAAGATGGACTACGACCGGATGCTGTCGGACCACAAAGCCAACAGTGCAGACGCCACCATTGCGGTCCTGCAGGTCCCCTGGAAGGAAGCCAGCCGGTTTGGCATCATGGCTGTCAACGACGAGAGCATGATCACGGAATTCCAGGAAAAACCGGCGGAACCCAAGAGCAACCTGGCCAGCATGGGCATCTATATTTTCAACTGGAAGCTGCTGCGCAGGGAACTGCTGCTGGATGCCAAGAACAAGGATAGCTCCCACGATTTCGGCAAAGACATCATTCCGGCCCTTCTGGCACAGGACAAGCGCCTGTATGCCTGGCAGTTTGACGGCTACTGGAAGGATGTGGGAACGATCGATTCCCTGTGGGAAGCCAACATGGACCTTCTGGACAAGAAGAGCGGCCTGGACCTGGATGATCCCAACTGGAAGATCTACACCTCCGATGTACCGGTTCTTCCTCATTATGTGGGAGCCACGGGCAAGGTCGAACACTGCTACATCAACCAGGGTGCCACGATCAATGGCACTGCAAAGGATTCTGTCCTGTTCAACGGTGTCACCATTGACGAGGGTGCTGTGGTCGAGCAGTCTGTCCTGATGCCCAATGTCCACATCGGCAAGGGTGCAAAGGTATACCGTGCGATTGTTGCCGAAGACATCAAGGTGGATCCGGAGGCGGAAGTCGGGTCTCTTTCCAGCAAGGAAATCAAGCTTGTCGCCAAACGTGTGAAGAAAGGGGAGTAAGCCATGTTCAATGCACTTGGCATCGTTGCCTACAACGACAACAGCATTTACGTGGAGGGGCTGGAAAAGCACCGTCCGATTGCGGCCTTCAACTTCCTGGGCCGGTACCGGCTGATGGATTTCCCGGTTTCCAACATGGCCAATTCCGGCATGGACTGCATTGATGTCTATACCAACGGAGATCCCAAGGTCCTGTTTGAACACGTGGGAGACGGCCGTCACTACAACATCAACTCCAAGCATGGTCACGTAGGAATCATTCCTGTGTTCACCGACGGACAGCGTCCGAGCACTGTGCCCGATGTACAGCAGTATTACAACAACCTGTACCAGATCGAGCGCGATGTGAACGAGTTCGTGATCATTGCCCCGGACAACTATATCTACAAATGCAACTACGCCGACCTGCTGGATACCCACGCGGCTTCCGGTGCGGATGTATCCATTCTGTACCAGAAAATCGATACAGCCAGGGAAGAGTTCATCAACTGCGACATCCTGGAATTCGACAAGGACCACAGGGTCACGGCGATCGACCGCAACCGCGGGACGAACAAGAACCGGAACCTGTCCCTGATGACCTATGTCATGAGCAAGAAGGTATTCGTGGACCTAGTGAAGAAGGCGCGCGCCACTTCCGCCATGTTCTGGTTCCGTGACATCCTGAATGCCAGCTGTGCCGACATGAACATCAAGGCAGTCAACTATCGCGGTCATGTATATTCCATCTATGATCTCCGATCCTACTTCCAGAGCAACCTGAAGATGCTCAACGAAGAGAACTTCAAGGACTTCAACGATCCCGACTGGCCGATCTACACCCGCACCAATGATTCCGCACCGGCTTCCTACCTGCCCGGCGGCAGCACCAACCGCACATTTGTCTCCAACGGCTGTCAGATTGCCGGCGAAGTCACAAACTCCATCGTCGGACGCGGTGTGACCATTGGCAAGGATGCAAGTGTGGACAACTGCGTCATCCTGCCCGGTGCAGAAATCGGCGACAATGCCAACCTGTGCAATGTCGTGATCGACAAGGGCGCACACATTGTCCACAAGAAGGACCTGGCCGGCACTGTGGATGAACCGGTCTACATTGACAGAAGGGAGACTGTCTGATGGCATCGGTTCTCATGGTCGCTTCCGAAGGTCTCCCGTTTGTCAAAACCGGCGGACTGGCGGATGTCATTGGTTCTCTTCCCGGTGCCCTGGCCGACCAGGGTAATGAAGTGAAGGTGGTTCTTCCCCTGTACCGCAAGATTGCGGAAAAATACATGAACGACCTGTACTTCTGCTGCGAATACACAGTGTCCATCAACTATCATGAAGTGCCTGTCCGCATCTGGAGCACCATGGTGGGACCTGTGGCATTCTTCTTTGTACAGCACCAGGGATATTTCGAACGGGATTCCCTGTACGGCTATGACGATGACGGTGAGCGTTTCGCCTATTTCCAGAAGGCCGTCATCGAAATGTTCAACCAGCTGAACTACTGGCCCAACATTGTGCACTGCCACGACTGGCAGACAGCCATGATTCCCTGCATGGTACGGGAAACGCATGATCACGATGACCGGTACCGCCGTCTGAAATTCGTTCTTACGCTGCACAACATGGCGTATCAGGGCAACTTTGGTCCCGAAATGCTGGATTCCTGCCTGGGACTTCCCTGGTACCTGCTGGACAACGGCAATGTCCGGTATGACGGTGGTATTTCCTTCCTGAAGTCCGGTATTCTGTACAGCGACAAAGTTACCACTGTATCCCCGACCTATGCGCAGGAGATCCTGACACCGCAATTTGGCGAACACCTGGAAATGGTACTCAATATGCGCAAGTACGACCTGTGGGGCATCGTGAACGGAATCGACCTGTCTGTCTGGAACCCCGCAACAGATCCCGCCATTCCACATCACTACAACAAAGTGAACCTCAAGGCCAACAAAGCGAAGGACAAGGCTGACCTGCAGCGGGAACTGGGCCTGGAAGTCAATCCGAATGTCATGCTGGTGGGGGTTGTATCGCGCCTGACCTGGCAGAAGGGATTCTATCTGCTCATGGAACAGCTCTCCGCACTTGCAGCCGCCCCGATCCAGCTGGCAATTCTTGGCAGCGGTGAAGCGAAGATCGAGGATGCGTTCCGCAACATGGAGAACGAACACAAGGGCAAGGTGTGCTTCTACCGAGGCTACAACGAGGACCTGGCACACCGGATCTATGCAGGCAGCGACCTTTTCCTGATGCCGTCCCTGTTCGAACCCTGCGGTATTTCCCAGCTTTGTTCCATGCGGTATGGAACGCTTCCGCTGGTACGTGAAACCGGCGGTCTGAAGGATACCGTCACGCCCTACAACGAATATGACAAATCCGGCAACGGATTCAGCTTCTCTTCCTACAACGCCAACGAGCTTATGCATACGCTGTATTATGCAGCAGATGTGTACTACAACCGGAAAGCCGACTGGGAAACGCTGCAGACCAATGCCATGAATACGGATGTATCATGGGCGAAATCCGCGGCCACCTACAATCAGCTGTACAACGAACTGGTTAACCGGTGAAAGTGGGAGTCAGCGCCTGCCTGATGGGAGAGCGCTGCCGGTATGACGGGAAATCGAAAGCCAATCCGGCGGTACAGGCATTTCTGAAAGACCATGACTGTATCCTGGTCTGTCCTGAGTGTGAAGGCGGACTGAGCTGTCCGCGGGTACCGTGTGAACTGAAAAACGGCCGGGTGATCGGTCGTGACGGCATGGACTATACAGTGGCCTATGAGCGGGGTGCACAGCGCTGCCTGGAGAAGGTCAAAGACTGCGATCTCGTCATTCTTCAGCCGCGCAGTCCAAGCTGTGGAGCCACTCAGGTCCACGACGGCAGCTTCAGCGGCGAGCTGGTTCCCGGACAGGGGATCTTTGCTGCCAGGCTGAAAGAGTCGAATATTCCGGTTCTGGAAGCGGATGCATTTTGACGAACCCGTTATTGAGTTTGAAAACCGAGTAGCATAAAATATTATCGAAGTGTAAAACAGGAGGAAATCAATCATGAAACAAGTCACAGTTACAGTAATCGATCCGGTAGGTCTGCACGCACGTCCGGCCACCGTTGCAGTCAACGCAGCCAGCAAATTCAAATCCGACGTAAACGTTGCATTCAAGGGCCGTGAAGTGAACATGAAGTCCATCATGGGTGTTATGTCCCTGGGCATCCCCACACAGAGCGAAATCACGATCTCCGCAACCGGTGACGACGAAGAAGCTGCCATCGAGGCAATCGAAGAAGTGCTCCGCGCTCAGAAGATCATTGCCTGATACCAGAATTGAGATTGAACAGAAAAGGCTCCTGTCGAGCCTTTTTCTCTGGCCTGGCTGCAGCAGATTTTCCTGGCACTCCAAAATTGGATAGGGAGGAAGACTAACCCCATCCAAAGATACCTTAGGGTTTCCGTTACCCTACAGAGCTTTGGAGTTTGAACATCACAGTAAGCACTCAGGGGCTGTCCACTTTGTGGGCAGCCCCTGATTCTACTTGTTTTTCTTCTTTTTCACAGCCTTACTGCCGAACCTGGGCTCCAGAGAATATGTCGCTTTTGGATCGAGCACATACATTACACGATTCCTGAACCTGACCCAGTTGGTAAAGCCATAGGAATTGTGTTTCATGCACTTGATCATTTTGTTGCGGTTCTCAATGATCCCGTTGTGGAGCCTTACGCTTTTGATCGTATATTCGCTCCTCCTGTTGACCATGTATTCAACAGTCACTGTGTTGAAGGAATTGAAGATCTCATCTCTCCATTCCTTCATCGTTCTGGAGAATCCGTTCATCTCTTTGATGGAACTGTTCCTGAACGCTACATAAGTTTCGTTGAACAGCTGTTCTCCTGCTTTATCATATGTTCCCGACTCATACATGTGAGTCAAAACCCTTTTCAAACGCACTGCTTCTTCCAGTTCAGGGTCGATACCCAGAAGAATCTCCCGCAGCTGCAGGAGCGTCATATATTTTTGAAAATGTCGGTTGTATTGTCCTTCTCTCCCTGGGTCAAAGATATCCAGATCCTCATCTTTTGAGAGGAGCCAGTGGAAATGCTTCAGTACATAATACTGGTCAGAGGTTTTCTGCCAGTCAGCGGATATCCTCTGCCAGCACGGATCGTCCCGGTATCTTTCCCTTGGGAAGTCGCTTTCCACGGCCTTCATTTCTTCCTTCAGCCTTTCCCGCCTGGCTCTGGTCCTGCTCATGACCCGGATCCTGACTTTTGTCAGCCTGCGGGTGAATTCCTGCATCACATGGAACCTGTCCACCACGCCAATGGCGTTGGGGAAGCAGGCTTTCACCATTTTCCTGTAAGCCGGGTACATATCGAAACAGACCGCTTTGACTCCGAGTCTTTCCTCCTCGGGGATCAGACTCATATATTCAAGCAGTGAAGGGAGCCAGCGGTTTGGAAGCAGATCCACAGGTGTCTGCTTTTCGAAATCAAGGAGCAGACATACATACTTGCTTCCCTGGGTCTTCATCGCATAGACCTCGTCTATGCACAGGAGTGACGGTAGCTTCTTCCTGGGGATCTCCACATGGGCGTCGAAGATATTGGACACCGTGGTGGCTGAAACGCAGTATTTGCGGCCTACCGAAGCAAAGGTCTGGTTGTAGTCCTTGAGATCCTTCAATATGTCGAATACGACTTTATCCGCGATCTTCCCCTTTTTCTGAACGAAAGGAGAAGGCTCATAGTAGGTGCGGTGGCAGGCTGGGCATTTGAACCGTCTGGCATGATAAAGCAGGATACAGTCCCTGCCAGTTCCATCCGCATATTTGATCTTCTTTGGGATATATTCCTTCACTCTGGGATGCGGGCAGCCGCAGTCAGGGCATGGATCGTGATCATTGGTGAGAATGACACGCAGTACAGGACGTTTGTCGGACTGTCTGGTATAACTGATGTCCTCGATCTCCCCTGGTTCCAGCCCGAAAAAGTCCACCATGAATTCTTTTTCTGCATTCAACACGGTATTCCTCCTGTTCACGATGTCATCATCGCAGAGGATACGGGGTGAGTCATAAAAGCTGTGTGGAATGGTGGAAAACTTTGTGCGATCTCATATCTAGACATTTGGAAAAGCTGTTTATTCCTGTCTTTCCAGGCTAAAAGACACAATTCCTCCAGCGTGGCGTCTAAGAATAGTGAAAGGAAATCAGACCAGTATTGGGCGATGTGTTTGGAGATATAGCGGATCACGACAGGAGGCAAAGCGTAACGGGCAAGTTCGCACTCTGCCTGACGGAGAGTGCGATCAGGGCCTTTGAACAGGCCGGCCTTGACCGCTATCAGGAATTGTGCCAGCAGCGGAACGCGGGAGAAGGGAACAAGTTCAGCGGGGATGAGGGCATGAGTTTTACCGCATACGGAACATTTTGCACGCTGGATCAGCACCTCGTCACGAACGCCGTTTACGGGACTTTCGAAACTGCGGAGATAGGAACCATGACGGTACAGCTTACCATCATGGCAATCAGGGCATTTCCTGGTACCAGCGAAGAACCTGTTACAAGTTTTTTGATATCCATTCTGGAAAGATGAATTGATTTCAGGGTGATTTCCCGGTACCATAATCATGTCATTAGACAGGGAGCGGCAGAACTTGACGGCAATCAATTGGGCTCTGCTCCTTTTTTTGTTTCATCACAAAGTTCCTGATATCACTGTTTCAGTGACTGGAAGGGGGTACTGACTCCCTCCTTAAGCGGAGAACTGCCAAAGTATCTTCATTCAGCCACTTTCACCAATAAACACAGGGAAATCTTCGATATTCTCTCCCTATAACTCCTTAATTCAACTATAACAAAACAAGGCAGCTTTAGAACCTCCATGAAGGTTCGGAGCTGCCTTTTATGACTTTGGTGATCGACCCTAAGGTCGCTTTATTGAAGGGGGTGGACCCTGTCCAATTTTGCGTATTCATTTTCCTGGAGAGTACAAAGACAGCCGGTCAGAAGTGTATGATATTTGCTATAATGTAACCGATATGAGAGTAGGAGGAACTCACGAATGTCCATTGTTGAAGAACGCTATGAAAAATGGGTAAATCATCCGAACCTGGATCCCAGATACAAAGAGGTCCTGGCTGAGATGACCCCGGAAGAAAAGAACGATGCATTTTATACAACCATAGAATTTGGCACCGCCGGTATGCGCGGCCTTCTGGGACCCGGCACCAACCGGATCAACATCCACACGATCCGCAAAGCCACTCAGGGGTTTGCCGAATACATCAAGGAACATGGAGAAAAAGCCTGCGAAGAAGGAATCGCGATTGGCTACGACAACCGTCATATGTCCAGGGAGCTCGCATTTGACTGTGCCGACCTGCTGGCCAAAAACGGCATCAAGGCCTATGTTTTTAAATCCCTGCGTCCGACGCCGGAACTGTCTTTTGCAGTCCGTCACCTGGGCTGCTTTGGCGGAATCATGATCACAGCCAGCCACAATCCGAAGGAGTACAACGGATACAAGCTGTATGATTCCAAGGGCTGCCAGCTGGTCCCCGATCTGGCTGCACAGGTCATTGACAGAGTCAATGCGATTGACGACGAACTTGCCATTGAAACCAACATCACAGAAGACCAGAAGAAGCTTGTGCAGGTCATCGGCAAGGATGTGGACGAACCCTATTATGAGAATGTGCTGTCCATTCAGCTGAACCCGGATGTGGAAAAAGACATTACGATCGTATTCTCTCCAGAACACGGAACAGCCAATGTTCCTGTACGGGAGATCTACAAACGCACCGGATACCACGATATTCCTGTGGAAGAACAGTGCACTCCGGATCCCGACTTCTCGCAGACCCCGACTCCGAACCCGGAACAGCCGGGTGCCTATGAACTGGCCCTGAAATATGCCGCAGACAACGATGCCGATATCATTCTTGTCTGTGACCCGGATGCGGACCGTATGGGCGTAGGTGTAAAGCACGATGGAGAGTATGTGGTCATGACCGGAAACCAGTCCGGTGCAGTTCTGCTCGAATACATCCTTTCCCAGCTGCATGCCCAGGGCAAAATGCCGGACAACCCCGTGATGTTCAACACTGTTGTCACCAGTGATCTGGGAGAAAAAGTGGCAGCAGATCACGGCGTGGAGACAGAAAAGACCCTGACGGGCTTCAAGTTCATCGGCGAGAAAGTGGCCAAGTATGAGCAGACCCACGAGAAAAACTATGTCTTTGGCTACGAGGAATCCTATGGTTCCCTGATCAAGCCGTTTGTACGAGACAAGGATGCACCCCAGGCCTGCCTGATGCTGGCCGAAGCGGCTGCGTATTACAAGAAACAGGGCAAGGACCTGGTGGATGTCCTGAATGACCTGTATGCCAAACACGGTACCTATGAGGAATCCCAGGTGGCTCTGTCCCTGGCAGGTGAAGCCGGTGCAAAACGGATCCAGCAGATCCTTTCCGATCTGCGAAAAGACGCTCCGAAGGAAATCGCCGGAGAGCCTGTCGTGAAGAGCGAAGACTACAAGGAAGAAATCATCGAGGAAAACGGCGAGAAGAAACCGCTGACCGGCTTCGTGAAATCCGATGTGCTGAAGTACTACCTGGAAGACGGTTCCTGGATCGCGGTCCGTCCCTCCGGTACAGAGCCCAAGTGCAAGTTCTACTATTGCGTAAAGGGTTCGGACAAAGCAGATGCACATGAAAAGACAGAGAAATTCCAGCAGGCCATGGCTGAGCTGACGGGAACGGCGGAATAGCTCTTCATTCACGATCCCATACTCTGAATCACAAAAGGGCAGACCGCAATTGATGCTGGTCTGCCCTTTTCCGTTTCAGGATTTTGTCTGCAGCTGTAGCCATATGGGGGAAACGAAACAGGAAAGGGAGGATCACTCCCCCCTGAATTCGATGATTTCAACAGTTTCTTCTTCCAGAACAGTGTCCTTCATGCGGAGTTCATCCAGAAAATGCTCCATTCGGTCACAGGCTTCCTTGATGTGATCGAGACTGTAGGCGTAACTGATCCGGATATGGCCTTCGCCTGAATCGCCGAATGCGGTACCCGGGACACAGGCCACTTTCTGTGATTCCAGCAGCCTGGCACAGAATTCCTCGCTGCTCAGTCCGGTGGATGTGATGTCGGGGAATACATAGAAGGTGCCGTGCGGCAGAATGGTGGGCAGTCCCATGCGGTTCAGCCTGCGAACCAGCAGATTTCTTCTCCTGCGATAATCCTCCCGCATATGTTCAATGTCCGAAATTCCGGCTTTCATGGCTTCCACGGCTGCATACTGTGCAGGTGTGGGAGCGGCCATGATGACATACTGGTGTACCTTGTTCATCATGGAAGACAGAGCCGCAGGTGCCAGCAGATAGCCCAGGCGCCAGCCGGTCATGGCAAAGGCCTTGGAGAAGCCGTTGATGACAATGACCTGTTCCCGCAGTTCCGCGAACTGGGCCGGAGATGCAAACTCGCCGTCAAACAGAAGCTCGGCATATATTTCATCGCTGATTACGTAAATGCCGGATTCCAGGAGGATCGGGACTAGCTTTGCATAGTCATCGGCAGTCATGACACCACCGGTGGGATTGGAGGGGAAGTTGAGAATGATGGCCTTTGTCCGGTCTGTGATTGCTGCAGCCAGGTCTTCCGGCAGCAGCTTGAATTCGTGTTCTTTGGTAATGCGGATGGGAACGGCCGTACCGCCTGCGAGTTCAATGGCCGGGGTATAAGCAACATAGTTGGGGTCCAGGACGATCACTTCATCTCCAGGCTCCACCAGGGTACGCATGGTGAGGTCCACCCCTTCAGAACCGCCGACCGTGACGATGATTTCCTTTTCCGGATCGTAAATCTGGCTGTAGCGTTCTTCATGAAACCGGGCGATTTCCCTGCGCAGCTGGATCAGTCCGCGATTGGCCGTGTAATGGGTATTGCCGTCAATCATGGAATCGATGGCACTTTCGCATATGTGCCAGGGAGTCGGAAAATCCGGTTCGCCAACTCCCAGTGAGATCACGCCTTCCATGGTACTTGCCAGATCGAAGAATTTCCGGATGCCCGAGGGCTTCATGGCAGCCACGGTGCTGTTGATCGGTTTGGTCATGGTGTCACCACCAGCCTTTCATTTTTCTTTTCGTCTTCGTCCTTCATCATGATGCCATTTTTCTTGTATTCCTTGAGAACGAACAGTGTTTTGGTGCTGGTCACGTCTTCCACGGCAGAAATTTTGTCATATACGAATCGTGCGACTTCAAACATGGTTTTTCCTTCCACCAGGCACAGAAAATCGCAGTCTCCCGACAGCAGATACATCGTGGATACCTCCGGATAGCTGGCAATCAGACGGGCGGTCTTGTCATAGCCCCGGTCTCTGGTGGGACGACAGTCCACCTCGATGAAAGCCATAACTTTTTCGTCCTTGAGTCCCCGGTTGTAGTTGATGACGGTATGATAGCCGCAGATGATCTTGTCATTCTCGAGACGCTTTACTTCCTTGCGGACTGTGCCTTCTTCTTCATCAAGCATATCGGCAAGGTCCCGCGCACTGAGACGTGCATCTTTCTCGAGCAGATCGAGCAGGGCATTGGTGTTCATGGAGAACCTCCTTTTCAGATGATATGGTTTTCATTTTAGCACAGAATGAAAATGCCTGAAACAGGAGGGGAGTCTGACAGGAAGCGGTTTCAGGGCGCACTTCAGAGTGGGAGGACTGACTGCTGTTTTGCGACTCCAGGACTAAGGAAATATCGCCGCTCGCAGCACCCGTTCGGACCGGGAGAAGAGCCACTTTGCACAGGAAGACTGCAGGATGCGAAGACCCTGTAAAAGACTCTCCGCAAGAAGACCCGCCGGGAAGGAAACACCTCTCCGTAAGCGCTTCCAGAAAACGGCTCTCATTGACAAAAGAAGGCGCGGCGCTATAATTACATTGATACTAAAAGGAGGATTTACTGAACATGACAGTAAAAGTTGCACTGAATGGTTTCGGCCGTATCGGACGTCTTGCATTCCGTCAGATGTTTGACGACCCCAACTACGAAATCGTGGCAATCAACGACCTGACAAGCCCTGAAATGCTGGCTCACCTGCTGAAATACGATTCCACACAGGGAACCTACAAGCTGGCCGACAAAGTGTCCGCTACTGAAGATTCCATCATCGTGGACGGCAAGGAAATCAAAATCTATAAGGAAGCCGATGCATCCAAACTCCCCTGGGGCGAAAAGGATGTTGACGTAGTCCTGGAATGCACAGGATTCTACACATCCAAGGCCAAGGCTCAGGCGCATGTTGATGCCGGTGCCAAGAAAGTCGTTATTTCCGCTCCTGCCGGAAACGACCTGCCGACCATTGTTTACAACGTAAACGAAGAAACCATCGGACCGGATGACAAGATCATCTCCGCTGCATCCTGCACAACCAACTGCCTGGCTCCCATGGCAAAGGCCCTGAACGAACTGGCTCCGATCAAATCCGGAATCATGACAACCGTTCACGCTTACACCGGTGACCAGATGACTCTGGATGGCCCGCAGCGCAAAGGCGACAAGCGCCGTTCCCGTGCAGCAGCCGTTAACATCGTTCCGAACAGCACTGGTGCTGCCAAGGCCATTGGTCTGGTTATCCCCGAACTGAACGGCAAGCTGATCGGTTCCGCTCAGCGTGTTCCTGTTCCCACAGGCTCCACCACAATCCTGGTTGCAGAAGTTGAAGGCGAAGTAACCGTTGACCAGATCAACGAAGCCATGGCTGCTGCACAGACAGAAAGCTTCGGCTACAACACAGAAGAAATCGTTTCGTCCGATATCATCGGCATGAAGTACGGTTCCCTGTTCGATGCCACTCAGACAATGGCAACTCCGACAGGCGACGGCAACACGCTGGTACAGGTTGTTTCCTGGTACGACAACGAAAACTCCTACACTTCTCAGATGGTTCGTACGATCAAGTACTTTGCCGAGAAGGACCACGAAGCAGCTGCAGCATAAACAGTGATCTTCCTGAAGGACACCGGATGGTGTCCTTTTTTCATACCCGGCTGCCGGTTGAATTAAACTGCGGAAACTGATACGGTATTTTACGGAATCAACAGAAAAATGAGGTGATTGTATGGCCATCAAGCAGCGCATCACGGACGACGAACGGGATGAACTCACGAAAGACGTGGATGATCTTGACAAGGCGTATATAGAGAGAATGAAGGAAGCCGGCATCAGCGAGGATCTCCTGGCACAGTTCCGGGATCTGTCGCTGGAAATGCGACCGGTGGAGGACGGAGAATGAGGCTGTTCAACTCAAGGACCGGCAACGTGGAAGTCCTCCAGCCCCTGGAGCCCGGAAAAGTCTCGATGTATGTATGCGGTCCCACTGTCTACAACTATCCGCACATTGGAAATGCCAGGCCCATTGTTGTATTCGATACATTGAAGAAGGCACTGGAAGCAGAGGGATATGCAGTCAACTATGTCTCCAACTACACTGATGTGGATGACAAAATCATCAAGGCTGCCATGGAAGAAGGCACAGACGAGAAGACCGTGACTGACCGGTTTATCGAAGCCTATGCACAGACCCGCCGGGATCTGAATGCGGAGCAGCCGGATGTCTCTCCTCGTGTAACCGAAACCATGGATGAGATTATCCGCTTCATCGGCGATCTGGTGGAAAAAGGGGCTGCATACCAGGCCGGCGGCGATGTATATTATCGTGTTTCAAGCGATCCCATGTACGGTGAGCTGTCACATCAGCGGCCGGAGGATCTGGAAGTCGGTGCAAGAATCGAGGAAAGCACCGTCAAGGAAAACCCGCTGGACTTCACGCTCTGGAAACAGACAGACAAGGGTATCCGATGGGATTCTCCGTGGAGCAAAGGTCGTCCGGGCTGGCACACCGAGTGTGTCGTTATGATCCAGGATGTGTTCGGCAAACCGCTGATCGACATTCATGGCGGGGGAATGGATTTGAAGTTTCCGCATCATGAAAATGAAATCGCACAGTGCCGGAGCCTGCATGACACTTCGCTGGCCAATGTCTGGGTACACAATGGCATGATCAACATTGATGGCCTGAAGATGTCCAAGTCACTCGGGAATGTGTGGTGGGCCAAAGACCTCATTGCGCAGTTTGGTGGCAATGTGGTGCGCTGGGTCATGATCACCACCCACTACAGAGCCCCGCTGAATCTCAATGAAGAGGCATTTTCGGCAGCAGCCAGGGAACTGGAAAAGATCCGAACAGCCATGAAGCAGGCGTCTGTCAAACTGCAGCTTGCTGACTGGAGCAGGACACCTGATCTGGAGGAAGGACTCTGGAAGCAGTTTATGGATGCCATGGATGACGACCTGAATACACCCAATGCAGCGGCTGTCATCTTTGAGGCTGTCAAGAAACTGAACCAGGCGGCAAGAGCCAGGGAACTGGATGGTGACCTGGTGGCTTCGCTTCTGGAAACGCTCACCCGCATGCTGCATGTCATGGGCATTGAATTCACCCTCCCTGTCCTGACTGCAGGCGACAGGGAACTCTGGCATCGGTGGAAAGCCGCGGTCAAGGCAAAGGAGTTCGGGACTGCCGATGCCTGCAGAGCCGAGTTGCAGCAGCGGGATATCCTCTGATGGAAATCGTCACGGAAAATGCTGTTACACTGGCATGGCTGGGCGATGCACTGATGAATACGTACATCCGGGAACACCTGTTGAAAAAAGGGTATACCCGGGTGGATGACCTGCAGAAAAAAAGCACACGATACCTGTCGGCAAAGGCGCAGAGCAGGATGCTGCGCCAGCTGGAAAAAGAAGGCTTCTTCCTGGAGGATGAAGCCGTCATCCTGCAACGGGGCAAGGCAGCCCGCATCCATACAAAGGCAAAGAACGCAGACGTACGCGAATATCTTCAGGCAACGGCCCTGGAAGCACTTCTGGGGTACCTTCATCTGTATCATCACCCGGACAGACTGAAGATGCTGCTGACACGTCTTGCACAGATTGGAGATGAATCCCTTTGATCGTATACGGAAAAAATGTGATCAGTCAGCTGGAAAACGATCCTTCTGCCGTGGAGGAACTGTATGTTTCTTCCACACTGAAAGACCGTGAATTCCGGAAAAAAGCCGAAGCTCTGAACCTTCCGGTCGTGGAAGTGCCCAGAAGCCGTCTGGATCAGCTGACTGGCGGCGCAGCACACAATGGCGTTGCCGCCAGAGTACGGGAAATTCCCACATATTCTCTGGAAACACTGCTGCAGAAAAAGAAAAACGCCAAAGGGTTTTACATCGCTCTGGACGGCATTCAGGATCCCCACAATCTGGGGGCGATTCTCAGAACTGCGGACTGTGCCGGAGCCGATGGAGTGATCATCACCAGACATCACTCTGCTTCGCTGACACCCGCTGCGGTGAAAGCCAGCACCGGTGCGGCTTATACAGTACCGGTGGCTGTGGTGACTAACCTTTCGCAGGCACTGAAATCCCTGAAGGATCAGGGATACTGGATCGCGGGCACCGATATGAAAGATGCCAGGGATTACCGGGATGGCATGTATGAAGAGCCGACGGTCCTGGTGATCGGGTCGGAGGGAAAGGGCATTTCTCCTCTGGTCAAAAAACAGTGCGATTATATTGTGACATTGCCGATGCATGGAAGCGTGACTTCACTCAATGCTTCCGTGACAGCGGCGATCCTGATGTACGAAGTGGAAGCCGCCCGGCGAGGCCGGTAGCAGCGGGTTCAGCCGGAAGTACTCTGAAAGGCTGAACTATGGAAAACAATATCAATGAACTGATTTATCTGTATCATCTACGGGACCCGGAAGCACTGGCTCTGCTGATCGAAGCCTATCATCCGCTGACAGCCAGTCTGCAGTCCCTGACACCGCCGGATATGGAACCTGAGGATTATCGCCAGGTTGCCGATGCTGTCCTGGTCGAGTGTCTGAACTCCTGGCGGCAGGACCTGAATCTTTCTTTTTCCACGTACTATAAGTCGGTCCTGGTCAACCGAATCCGGACACTGGGACGCAAGTGGGCCAGAAAGCAGCCGGATCCGGGCGCCACATTTGTAAGTCTGGATGATGTCCTGCCTGACGGTGACCGTTCGGTGCATGAGTCCATCGAAGATCCCAGGGTCAATGTAGCCCGGCAGGTCCAGGCCCGGTATCAGCTGGATGCACTGTACCAGTCTGTCTGCAAAGACAGGGGAGCGCAGGCGGCAAGGGTTCTCAGCATGCGGTCCATGGAATATACACTGAAGGAAATCTGCGAGAGGACCGGCCTGTCCATAGGCAGGGTACGGTATATTCTGCGGGATGCGGAAAGGCAGAAGCCGGATCCTGGCTGTATGTGAAGAAAATTGACAGTGCTTGCCTGAAGAAGGTATCATTAATGATTGTAAGGAAGTGAAACTATGGCGGATAAAGTCACTTTGGTCTGTACGGAGTGCCTTAGCCGGAACTACTCCACAGAGAAGAACAAGAAAAAAAGCACGGAGCGGCTTGAACTGAAAAAATACTGCCCCCGCTGCAAAAAGCATACGCTTCACAGAGAAACAAAGTAGGGAGACAGCATGAGCAAGGAAAAGAAAGAAGCAGTGTATTCACCTGCCGGCATTTTTCGCGAACTGAAAAAGGTTCAATGGCCGCGGTTCGGTGAACTGATGTCCTCTTCAGGACTGGTCATCGGCTTTACGCTGCTGTTTGGATTATATTTTTTCATCTGCGAACTGGCCGCTTCCAGCCTGGTAAGCTGGATTGTCAGTCTGTAGGAGAACATGCACAGACATCGTCTGTGCTGTTTTCCGTTGTTATGCGGTTCAGCGGGAACCGTGAATGAATGAAATGAGGGCGAAACATTATGGCAGAAGAACTGAAAAAACAATGGTATGTGGTCAATACCTATGCCGGTCAGGAAAACCGCGTCAAGGAAAATCTTGAGCGCCGGATCAAGACCATGGGTCTGGAAGATTCTCTGTTCCAGATCGTGGTGGCGGAAGAAAAGGAAGTGGAGTACAAAAACGGCAAGCGTGTCGAGAAAACCCACAACCTCTTTTCCGGCTATGTGCTGGTCCAGATGATCATGACCGACGAAGCATGGTATGTTGTCCGAAACACCCCGGGTGTGACGGGATTTATCGGATCGTCCGGCAAGGGTGCCAAACCGTTCCCGGTGAGCCAGGAAGAAATCGACTCCGTTCTCCGGCGGCTGGGACATGACAGCACGCCGGTTCAGGCTGACTTTGCAGCAGGGGATGAAGTGGAAATCATCGGGGGTGCCTTTGAAGGCAGCACTGGCAAAGTGGAGTCCATG
This sequence comes from Faecalibaculum rodentium, assembly GCF_001564455.1. Classification (GTDB taxonomy): domain Bacteria; phylum Bacillota_I; class Bacilli_A; order Erysipelotrichales; family Erysipelotrichaceae; genus Faecalibaculum; species Faecalibaculum rodentium. Next base: position 1,278,352 of record NZ_CP011391.1, on the reverse strand, counting down.
GATGACGAGAAACAGGAAGCCCTGGTTTCCCTGATTATTTTCGGGCGGGAAACCAGCACGGAAATTCCCTACGGAGATTTGAAGAAGGTCGGCGAATGAAAACGCTGGTCCTCGACCTGGATGGTACCATGTATCGGGGGCCGGAGCCCATTGAAGCCGGCATCCGTCTTGTCAAGAAACTTCTGGCCCAAAACCGGCCGTTTCTGTTCCTGACAAACAACTCCATGCGCACACCGGCGCAGAATGCCCGCCACATGCTTGAAATGGGCTATGAAGGGATCCTGCCGGAGCATTTCTACAACAGTGCCATGGCCAGTGCGGCCTGGGCCCGCAGGAATCTGGGAACCGAAACCGCTGCGTTCATAGGCCAGGAAGGCATGAGGGAAGCGCTGGAACAGGAAGGGATCCGCATCACGGATCGGGCACCGCAGGCTTTGTTTGTGGGACTGGACAAAACCATGGACTATGCCGGCTACAGCCGTGCGCTGGGTCATCTGCTGAATGGTGCAGCCCTGATCGGAACAAACAAGGACCGTATTCTGGCAAAACCAGGGGGGTTCGAAGTGGGAAACGGCTCGGTAGTGGCCCTGTTTGAATATGCCTCCGGGCAGAAAAGCCCGGATATTGGCAAACCGCATGCTCCCATCCTCGATTTCATGCTGGAAAAACACGGACTGCGCCGCGAGGATGTCATTCTTGTGGGCGACAATTTGGAAACGGATATAGCGTTGGGATACAATAATCACGTAAAGACGGTTCTGGTGGAATCCGGGGTACACAACCGGCATGACATCGACCATCTTGGTATGGTTCCCGACCTGGTGATCGGTTCTCTTGATGAACTGACTGCCATGATCGAAGACGGCAGCATTGACCGGCTTTGATCCTTTTGATTAGGAAGCGAGAACTACAATGGAACAGACACTGAATATCTGCCTGATGATCGTATCCGGTATCATCATCATTCTGACACTGCTGCAGAGCGGGAAATCCGACGGACTGTCCGCCGCCTTTACCGGCAGCGGCGATCTGAATCTGTTTGCGGTACAGAAAGAGCGGGGACCTGAGAAGGTGATCAGCCGCATGACGCTGATCTTCGGCATCATCTTCTTCGGACTGGTACTCGCACTGCAGATTGTTTAAAGGCCGGATGGCCTTTTTTTTGAAAGGAGCACCCATGAAAGATCGGCTGATCCTCCTGTTTAAGGAATCACCAGAACGCACGCTGTCTTCTCTGGAACAGCAGCTGCACATAGAAAACAAGGAACAGAGAGAGGACCTCAAGGACACACTGGCGCAGATGGAAGATGAACGCCTTGTCTGGAAGGACGGCGATGTTTGGCGCTGGATCGGCGAGGACTACTTTGTCGGGCGCCTGAAAGACATTTCCAAGTTTGAGTTTCTCGTCGTCAACGGCGACCAGAAAGTGTATGTCCGGAAATCCAATGGAATGGATGCCTTTGACCGGGATGAAGTCCTGGTCCGCAAATCCGCCGGCGGAAACCGGATCATCCACATATTCAAAAGAGGCATCGAAAATATCACCGGCGTCATCCTCAAGACCCGGGATGGATGGAAATTCCGCAGTGATGTGGATCTGCACACGGCCTTCCGGCTGACGAACGCCAAAGAGTTTTCCCTGGCCAACAACACCAAGGCTGTGGTGAAAGTCGTAGACTACACCAGACCGCTGGGTGTGAAAATCATCCGTCTTCTGGGCCCGGCCTCACAGAAAGGCGTGGACATCGAAGCCATGCTGTATGAAAACAACGTCCGGATGGAGTTTCCCGAAGAAGTGATCACTGAGACCTCCAAAGTGCCGTCAACGGTCAGCGACCGGGAACTGGAAGGCCGCTCCGATTTCCGGGATCTGCTTACCGTCACCATTGACGGCGATCACTCCAAGGATTTCGATGATGCGATTTCACTGGAAAAAACCGACAAGGGATACCGCCTGTATGTGCACATCGCGGATGTGTCTCATTACGTCAAGGAGGATTCGCCGCTGGACAAGGAAGCACTCCTTCGGGGCAACTCTGTCTATGTTGTGGACAGAGTCGTGCCGATGCTGCCCTTCGAGCTCTCCAACGGGATCTGCAGTCTGAACCCGGACGTGGACCGGCTGACACTGACGGCTGTCATGGATCTGGACAACAACGGCAATCTGATGGATACAGATGTTGTGGAGTCAGTGATCCATTCTGACAAACGATGCACCTACAATGACGTAAACCGGCTTCTGGCAGGAGACCCGGCTGTCCAGGAAGAATACCAGGATGTCAGGGATATGCTGAAGAACTTTGAGGAACTGACGCACAAACTCCAGGCCAGGAGCAAGGAGCGGGGATACATCAGCTTTTCCACAAAAGAGCCGACCATTGAACTGGATGACAAAGGCCGTCCGGTAAACATTTACGTGGCTGAACGAGGGTTTTCCGAACAGATGATCGAAGAAGCGATGATCATGGCGAATGTGGCTGTGGCCAAATTCCTGGATGAAAAGAAGATCCCCGGCATATTCCGTGTCCATGAAACCCCGGATCCGGAAAAAGTCGCAACGGTTCTGAACATGGCAAAAGCACTGAATGTTCCGGCGGATTTTTATCCGGATGAAGTCAGTGCGAAAGACATCCAGAAATTTCTGGACACTATAGAAGATGAAACCAGCCGGGATGTCCTGAGCATGGTGGCCCTTCGTTCCATGCAGAAAGCCCGTTATGATTCCGAGGATATCGGTCATTTCGGCCTGGCACTTGAGGACTATACACACTTCACAAGTCCGATCCGCCGGTACAGCGATCTTGTGGTTCACCGGATGCTGCGCAAGTATTTCTTCAATAAAAATGCCGATCAGACAAAAATGAAGGGTGAACGCAGGAAAATCCAGAAGGAAGCCGAACACATTTCCACCAAGGAACGGGAAGCCATTACCATGGAACGCCTTGTGAATGATTACGAAGCTGCCCGGTACATGGAAAAGAAAGTCGGTCAGCGGTATCAGGGAACTGTGGTCGGTGTGGCAAACTTCGGGTTCTTCGTGGAGCTGGACAACACGGTAGAAGGCCTGGTACCCTGTCATTCCCTCACCGATGATTTCTATCGGTATGACGAAGGAACGATGACCCTGGAAGGGGAAAACAATCACAAGACCTATCGCATGGGACAGAAAGTGGATGTTGTCTGCACAGATGTGGATGTCCCGAGAGGGAAAATCACCTTCGGTCTGGCATAGGAAGTCTGACAGCATCGGCTGACCACCTGCTGCAAAAACTCAACAGCATCATAAACGGCAGGCCTCGGCGCTTTTGAGTTGACCGGAGCCTGCCGTTTTCTGTATCATATACCTGTAAGTTAGTTATCACTAACGATAATCGTGCAGACTGCACGACAGAAAGCGAGAACCGACGATGAAAAAACTCGTGCTGATTCGCCATGGCGAATCCGAATGGAACAAAGAAAACCGGTTTACTGGCTGGACCGATGTGGAACTCAGTCAGAAGGGAAGGGAAGAAGCCCGGCAGGCAGGACAGCTGCTCAAAAACCAGGGATATTCTTTCGACAAGGCCTATACCTCCGTGCTGAAACGTGCAAATCATACGCTGGATGGTGTACTTCTCGAACTCGGGGAAACTGATATCCCCGTAACCCGCAGCTGGAAACTGAACGAGAGACACTATGGTGCGCTGCAGGGTCTGAACAAAGCCGAAACGGCTGCAAAATACGGAGATGAGCAGGTCCATGAATGGAGACGCAGCTGGGATGTACGGCCCCCTCTGCTGGATTCTGACGACAAGCGGAATCCGGTCCTGGATCCTCTTTACAAAGGCGTGCCTGCAGATGAACTTCCGCTGGGGGAATCTCTGAAGGATACCGTCCGCCGGGTTGTGCCGTTCTTTGAGTCCGATATTGTGCCTGAGATCAAGGCAGGGAAGAACGTTGTGATTGCAGCCCACGGAAACTCACTTCGGGCCCTTGTCAAATTCCTGGATCACATCAGCGATGACGACATTGCAGGACTGGATATCCCAACCGGCGTTCCGCTGGTATATGAGCTGGATGACGATATGAATCCTCTGAGACACTATTATCTCGGGGATCCCGAGGTCATTCGCGCCAGGGAAGAAGCCGTAAAGAACCAGGGCAAGGCAAAAGAATAGAACAGTTAAAACAGGGACCCACCGACGGAGAAGTCCCTGTTTCTTTTTGTTTTACGGGATCGGGTGGTCAGGCATCATCGCTGACAGCCATGGACGAGTGTGACGCTGTTCGTACAGTATCCTGGTCACGAGACCAGATTTCGGCGCTTAAGCTCCGTCCAGATCCCGTCTTCCTCCACCGGTTCTGTGACTGTATCCGCAATCTGTTTCAGATCCTCCTGTGCATTGCCCATGGCCACGGCGATCCCGGCTGCTTCGAGCAGTTCTTTGTCATTCATCGCATCCCCAAACGCGATGGACTGGGAAATCGGAATGCCATACCAGCTGCAGACTGCCTTCAGGGCCTCTCCTTTGGACACACCGCTGGAGGTGATGTCCACACCAAGCGGATGCCATCCAAAGATTTCAAGTTCCGGTATTTCCCGCCGCATCTGCTCCCGGAGTTCTCCCGGAACCGCAGCAATAACCTGCAGACAAGGCTGCGAGAGCCGGACCATGAACCCGGGATCCGGGACGACTTTCTGACTGGCAAGACTCAGGTAATCCTGCAGTTTCTGATCATATCGGTCGGCACCCATGCTGGTTTCTCCCGCCAGAATCATGCCGATGCCGTGATCTGACAGGAACCGGTATACTTTCGCGAGCAGGGGCTGCTCAATGGCATTTTCATATGCGATCTCTCCGTCTTTCGTGACAGCCAGAGCCCCATTGAAGGCGATGCGTGCGTCAAAGCCAAAGTCCGGAATGATGTACGGAGGACGGCCGGATGCCGCAACGACTAGAATACCCTGTTTTTGAAGCTGCCGGAGGGCTTCGGCATGTCCGGGGCTGAGTTGTGTCTGACGGAATGGCAGCAGGGTGCCATCGATGTCGAAAAATGCGATCCTGACTGGCTGACCAGTTTCTTTTTGCAATGTCATATCTTTATCACCGATTTGATTATAGGAAATCATCAAACAGAAACAAGGGACTCACAGGATGAAACATGCAAAACCAAACAAATTGTCTGTAAACAAAAACAGGATTCTGTCACAGACAGAGGAATGGAACTGTCTGATGATCCGGACAGAGGAGATGGTCCACGGACCGGGTCCTGATGAGACCAGATGTATTCAAAGGCAGGGGCAACCTGCTACTATGTAAGAGACACTCAAAGGAGGACGAATCAAGTATGTCCAAAACAGCAGTCATTACTGGAGGAACCCGCGGCATCGGTCTGGAAACCGTTCGCCTGTTTGCAGAAAACGGATACCATGTCGTGTTTTACGGTTCACGAAAGGAAACCGTGGACAAAGCCCTGGCACAGCTGGATGGCCTGGAAGTGGAAGGGAAATGGACGGATCTGACAGATGAAGAAGCCATTCGCCGGGATTTCCGTCAAATCGCGGAGACAAGAGGATCCCTGGATGTTCTGATCAACAATGCCGGCATCTCCGACCGCCAGCCGTTTCTCGACTATGATCTGGAACGCTTTGACAGAATCATGCGGCTCAACGTAACCGCTCCGTATGTCTGCTCCCAGGCAGCGGCTGTGATCATGAAAGACCAGGGACACGGCGTGATCCTGAATACAAGCTCCATGGTCGGCACCTATGGCCAGCCGGCGGGTGTGGCCTATCCTGTGTCCAAATGGGCAGTCAACGGCATGACAAAATCCCTGGCACGGGAGCTGGGACCCTTCAACATTCGTGTCAATGCAGTGGCGCCGGGTGTAACAGCCACCGATATGGTACGGGCTCTTCCGGAAGAAATGGTGGAGCGGATTTCGCAGGGCATCCCTCTGCGGCGTGTAGGGGAACCCTCGGATATCGCCCATGCATTCCTGTTTCTGGCATCTGACGAAGCCGGATACATCACCGGAGCGATCCTTCCCGTGGATGGTGCCACACAGGTATAGGCAGTACTTTTTGAGACAGGAAGCAAAGAAGCAAAGAGGAACCACAGGTCCCAGTTCGTTCCTGTCTTTTTTCGTGCCGTGATGCGGTTCTATGCATGAAACAGGGATGTAAACTCTGCGTATCCGCTTACATTCCGGAAATATTCTGTGGTTTTTCTGTCCAGAACGGTTCAAAATCTGTCCATGTTCGCCCTTGATTTGCCGAAAGCCCTTACGGAACTTATGATGAAAGCGGCTCAGGAAGGAGGCGGTGAACATGCAGAAAAGCATTCTCTTCTATGGAACAAAAACCGATTGCCGCCGTCTTCCGACGGTTCTTTGAACTGAGGTGTCAATGCATCTCAGTTTTTCTTACTGACAATGAATCCAGTCATACCATGAAACAGGGAGGAAAAAACTATGGATCAGAATTTCAACAAAGTTTTCTGGGATGCAGCAGCCAACGGAGATTTCCCGATGGTCTGCAGCCAGATCCGGACAGGTGCGGATGTCAATTACGCAAACGGAGAAGGACGGACAGCCCTGATGCGGTCTGCAAAGCGTGACAGAAAAGATGTGGTGCAGGTCCTGCTGGACAATGGTGCAGATGTCAATGCTGCTGACAACAAAGGGAAAACAGCTCTGATGGCAGCTGCGAAAAAAGGAAACAAAACCATCTGCAGGGCTCTCCTGGATGCCGGAGCGGATGTAAACGCGAAGGACGACAATGGACGGACAGCTCTCATGCGCGCAGCACTGCTGGGCCAGGACCGCTGTGTGGAAGTGCTCCTGGATGCAGGTGCCGACATCAATGCGCAGGATGAAGCCGGCCGGACGGCTTTGATGGAAGCCTGCATCGCCTTCAAGCGTGATACCATCGCCATGCTTCTGGAACGCAACGCAGATGTAAACCTGTTTGACAACAACGGCTGCACAGCTCTCATGCGCGCTGCCTACGGCGGCTATCCCTCCCTGGTGGAAAAGCTTCTGGCGTTCGGTGCCGACAAGGATATGGAAGACAAACAGGGCAATGTAGCTCTGGACTATGTCCGTGAACACTGCCGTGCTCAGCTGGA